>CAKVOE010000001.1 GCA_934778215.1 uncultured Clostridia bacterium
GGCGGTCCTGCAAGAAATGGTCCACCATGGAGTGATTCCGGTGGTGGCGGTCCTGCAAGAAATGGTCCACCATGGAGCGATTCTGGCGGTGGCGGTCCTGCAAGAAATGGTCCACCATGGAGTGATTCCGGTGGTGGCGGTCCTGCAAGAAATGGTCCACTATGGAGTGATTCCGGTGGTGGCGGTCCTGCAAGAAACGGTCCACCATGGAGCGATTCCGGCGGTGGCGGTCCTGCAAGAAACGGACCAGGCAAAGCCTACAAGCAGTCATTTGACAAACTTGATAGCGAGAGAACAAAAAATCTCTTAAATTCAAGACCTAAACAAGTAATAAATGAACTTGAGTCTGAAGATGAGATTACACTATTTGCAAAAATAGTAAGGTCTATTAAAACCAAGTTGGCAAAAACCGTTAATAGATTTGCCGTAAAACTTGGAATTAACGAAGTTATGTTAACTTCGTCAGAAATTAATGAACTCGAAGATATGTATAATTGGGTAGGGTTCTGCTTTGTATCAAAAGCAAGAATCTCAAGGAAGGGTCATGTTGTAGAGCCTTCCCGCAAAAACCGCATATTCCTTATTGATAAGAGAACTATGAAACAATATTCATTAGAGCCTCTTGGCACTGTGTATAGCGTTTCATGTGGACTAATCACTAGCGAAAAGGGTCTATTTAAAGCAATTATAAGACCAGAAGGCGTTGTATTTGAACGTATTGAAATTGATTCTAAGTACACGGTTGTTAAAACGATGCAAGACACATTCGGCAATGTTTACATCGGTATCACAAACGGCCCTGACGAAGAAGAAGTTAGATTTACTTCAGATGGCAAACGGGTTAGCCTGTGGAACAGAAATGCTCTACTCGCACTCGGCAACGACAACAGGTTGTATTTTGTGACAATGGACGACAGTTTCAATATTGATAAAGGCAAAATTACCGATCTTAAAGTAATTAACAAAGAAGGTTCTCTGGTGGCTGTTATGCCAACCGAAAACACTAAACTGGTTCGCTTTAAAGATAGTTATGATAGATATGGATTTGTTTATTATGATGGTAACTTCTTATGCCTCGATAATGGATATAAGTACTTTAATTTGACGACTAAGGAAACATATTCGTTGCCAATAAATTGCTGGCAGTTATCTGAAGACCAGTTAGCGATTGCATTAAATGACGGAAATCTTTACAAAGTAAAGGTACAAGATGTCTTGAATGTGTTCGCAAGTGGGGAAGGTGTAAATTCAATCCAAGATAAACAATTGCTGTTAAAAGGTGTCTTGCGGGCACAGATTAAGGGCGAAAGTTTAGAGTTTACGTCTACGGACGGTGTTAGCCGATTCGTTGCTCCTTTAACGGCGGAGTTCCTTGCGCGGGCTCATATAAAACTTGGAAGTTGACCAAGGCACTAAGTGATTAATGTATGCTACTTAGTGCTAAGGTCGACCTAATTAAATAATAGAGTATAAATAGTTTAAATTTTTGCACACCAAAAATATAATTAAACTAATCTGCATTTAATTGGGTAAAAGACTGTTGCATACATTAAATTTATTTTTATAAGACGCTTTGAAAGAATTTATATTTCTTCGGTGTGGCATATTTGCCCACCCGATAAAAGCAAAAACATTAATTCACACCTATTTTGTCGGTTCGCCACTTCAAAATGGGTGTGTTTTTTTGTGTTTAATTTTTTATTTAAAGGTATTGTTAAGGGTTTTGAAGCAAACCTTATAAAGTTGTTCAACTTTTGGGGTGCAACTCATTTTTATTTTAATTTTTTTTGCCAACTATTTACAAATTTAATTTAATATGTTATTATAGACCAAAAGGGGGACAAATTTATGCCATTGTATTTTTCAGATTTAGAGCAAGATATGCACCTAGAAGACTATGATGCTGTTGGGTCGGAAAGTTTAATTATGCCTATTATTAAGGGCAATAAAAGGGTAGAAACGCTAAAATTATCTACTTATTCTAGTTTTGGTAACATGGTTAATTTTATAGATATTTCGGCGAAAAAAACAGAAATTGGCGATTATACCATCATTAAAGAAGTTGACCCAAACAAAATTGAAGTTGGAGGTTTGTTGGGTGTTTTAAAAAATGAGTGCAAAAAGGTTGCAAAAAAATACAAGATTGATCCCGAATCAATTAATGATGCGATGTATTCGGTGGTGTCATCACGCATATTGTACAAAGATGGCGATAACAGCGAAAAGAGTTATTTGACTATTCATAATATTATTATTGATAGGCAAAGCCAAAACGCCTTAAATTTTGCTGTGCTATATAGCGAAGATGCTACTGTTATTGGTAGTTTTTGTAGGGCGTCTTCGTCTTTGCAAGAGTTTAAAGATGTAGTTATTGACATAGAAGACTCTTTTAGCGCAATGAAGGCATTAAATTTAGATATTTCAAAACTTATGCAATTAAATAAAGAAATACGAGAACAACAAGATTACGAAGAAAAAGAATAGTATAGAACAAATTTTTTAATAACCGTTTTTGTGCCAAAGAAAAGGCGAAAAAATACAATTTAAAAGTTTTTGTAAAAACTTACCAACATTATTGGCATACAAGGAGAAAAAATGATATTTGTATTTAAGGGCAGACCAAAACATTTAAGAACATTTAAAGATAGTGACGGCAACTTATTTTACGATATTAAGATATATAAAGCCGTTCAGTTTACCAAAAACAACAAAAAGAAGGGTTCTTTATTAGAAGAAGTTGATGTAACAGATGATGACGAAATTACGCTTACTTTTTCAGAAAAAACTACACAAATTGGAGAAGAAGTAGGGTATAAAAACATTGATAAATTTACGGTAATGGAATGCAACCGAGAAATTGCTACAAGAGCATTGATAAAAGTTGCCCGAGATGTAATTTTTAACAAGGGCTATGACGCTATTAACAGCGATTTTATAGTTGGAGAGGTTTCGGAAGTTGCTTTAATTTCTAATGAAGATGAACTTATAAGCGGGAGATGCAGTAATATTTTGTATTTGTACAGAATGCACACTCTAAATGGAGATTCCAAATATTGCGATTTTGGAGTGCTTTTTGGTTGCGATAATGAAATAATAGAAGATGTAAAAATGCAAACGGAAGATTTTGGTGAGATTAATATGTTTGTAGCCGACCTTTATGACCCGTTTGAAGTGGCAAATGCTTTAAGTATAGACATAAAGAAAAATTTGCTTAGTACCAATAACAATAGAGAAAAAGAGTAATTTTTTAGCAAAACAAAACACCTTATAGTTAGGAAAAGCCTAAATATAAGGTGTTTTTGTGTTGTTAATAGGTATTGTTTTGTTGGTTAAAATTACGGATTGTATCCTTATTTGCTTAAATTACTGGCTTTATTTGCTGGTTTTGTAGCAATAATAGTTTCATCATTATTTGTTATAGAGTTGTTTGAAACTTCACTTAATGCCGTAGTTTCGCCCTCAATTTCTGTGTGGTTTTCGGTGCTTTCGCTTTGTGGTTGCTGTGCTTTGCTTGGTTGCTCATTTTTGTTAGAGTCGGGGTCTTCAACAAACTCAAAGGATTTTTCTATTCCAAAGGTATTTCGATTGTTTGATTTATAATTTTTAATGTCATTATTTAATGACGCAATAGTTATTCCCAAAATTACCAAAAAGAATGGGTAGGTGTGTGGCATTGTGTTTCCAAAGCAGGCATTTATTGCGTATGCCATTACGCTAATTAAGCCAACCATAGTTACATTTGTTAGGTGTTTAAAGTACTTAATTCCTTTTATAGCAATTACTACAAAGCCTGCAACATATAGCAATCCGGCTACAATTCCTGAGTGTGCTGCAAATTGTAAATATTCGTTGTGTGGTTTAACAAAAACATCGCCATCGCCAAACAAAGGATTTTCTTTAATTGCTTTAAAGGCATCTAACCATAGTTCCCAACGGTTTGTTCCTGCCTTTTTGGCTTCTTCGGCGAGCGGGTCGGCTGATATTTTGAAAAAGTCTTTAAATATCCCCAAAAATTGATTAAACAAATTGTTATAAGTTGAGTGCATATATTTTGCAAGGGGAATAGATATATAACTGATTGCTACAAGCATCACAAAAGGTATAAAACTGTACAAATTTAAGCGTTTTTCTTTTATGCAAACTACAATTGGTGTAGCAATAACAGCAACTATTATTGCAACCAATGCACCCAAAGTGTCATTAAACATACTTACAAATAAATGTAGGGCAAGTAACAACCCCGTAACAATACGCCACTTATGGGTTTTGCTTAGGCCAAAAGTTATTGATAGTATGCTAGTTGAAAGGCATAAAATATAGCCCATGTGGTTGCTGTTTACAAAGCAATTTGCCCAATTTGTATTGTTTTCGTAAGATATTAATAGTTCCTTTTGATGAAAAATTAATGTAATAATACAAATTACGGTTGTAGTAAATATAAATGTTTTAAGTAGGTTTTTTCGTGTTTCGGCATATTTTAAATTTACCGCAAACAAAAAGATAAAAAAGTAAAAGATAAAGTAAATTAAACTTTCTTGTAAATATGACCAACCGTCTTCGGTATGGAACATTGCAAAATTTTGCGGAAAATTTCGTGCAAAAAAGCCGGTTAAAAGAATCCATACAAACATTGCACATATTATGATTGTTTCTGGCTTGTTTTTTAGCGTGTCTTTTACAAAACTTCCGAACGAAAAGGCTTTTTTGTTTAAAAAAGCATTAGGAATGTCAAAACAAATAAAAAGCAAAATCCCAAAAGATGCTAAAAATATTGGTAGTATATTTACATGCAAATATGAACAAAATTGTCCACTAAAAAGAAAAACGGCGTATAATAACACAAACGAAATTATTGGCATTGTTAAGATAAGGTAGGATAGAATAACCCCAGCCCTAGACTGACCGGGAACCTTTAAATCTTTAAACCAAACAAAGTCGTTTAATTTCTTTTCATTTTTTGTGCTTTGGGTTGAAATTTGTTCCATATAAATTTATCCTTAGTTTAATACATTTTGGTCGGTAATAACAATTCCGGGTGTAGTGATGCTTTTTTGTAGTTTTTGCTTCGAAATGTCTATATTAGAATACCGACAAAAAACGCCTGAAATCATTGCAAATAAAGGTGCTATGTGTGGCATAATACTACAAAATAATGAGCAGATTAAAAATCCTTCTATTGCAAAAAACGTAATTAATGACAGCATGCTAAAATGGCGACAATATTTAAAGAATTTTATAATAGATAGTATAATCGAAACAATCAATAAAGTCAAACATGGTAAGCCCCAAATTTCAGCAAGTTGTAAAAATGCAGAATGTGGGTTAGCGTAGGTGTTTCCGCTCCCAAATATTGGGTTTTGCAAAATTGTTTTTACAGAATTTTTAAATAGTTTAAATCTGCCTGTGCCGGCACCGTCTGCAAGTGTAGAGTTAATATCGGTAAAAATGTTTTTTATATCAGATGCAAGAATTTTAATTTCGTTAAAAAATCCTATATATTTGCTATAATAGTTAGAAGCAAACAGTTGAACTATCAGCGACATACCCACAAATGTTATAATCAAAAGGGTGGAGCGTATTGAAAATTTTTTGTTTTTAACATTTTCCACAACAAATAAGGTAATAAGTGCTATAAAAATTGCAAGCATACTAGAAAAGGTGTTTACCAAAAACAAAACAAGAGTATGCACAATAAAAGCACAAAAACTAGCCCACGCCAGCCTCTTGCTAGTTGAAAATGCAAAAAAACCGGCAAGTAACAGTGTTGGAAGGGTAAGGTATAAGCCAAAATAGTTAGAATTGTTAAATACCGAACTCCAATAAATATTGCTAGGCTTATGAAAAAACAATTCGCACTTAGGGTCTATTAAAGCAAGTACACAAACTAGGGTTGAGCAAAGACAAACAGCAAACATTTCGTGAGTTGCGATATTGCGATTTTTTACCCCAAAACCAAATAAAAAACACATTGATATAAGCAAAATTATAGGAAAGCCAATTGCTAACATAAATGGGCTAGAAACATTGGTGGTAAACCCGTTTAGGGAGTTGTCTAGTACTAGCGAAACAATGCTCGAAATGAGTATAAGCAAAATACAAACAGTTAGTGGAATAATCTCATAATATTTAGAAATAAAATCTTTGCAGTTAAAACGAAAGCGTCTTTTACCTAACAAAACCCCACAAACATCAATTGCAATAAAAAGCAGAGGAAAACCAACAAGCAGATAGGTATATTGAGAGTATAGATGTAAAAAGTTTGGATTATAAATATTAAAAATTGCAAAAATGCAACTTAGCAATATTGTAATGATTGGTAGGCAAGCCAAAATATAGTCAACCCAAATAGATGACTTAACTTCGTTTTTTATAGCGTTGTAGTTAGAAAATTTAAAGTTTTTCATACCTTTTTACCATATAGTATATACAAAATTTTGAACAAAACAAAGTAAAGACAGTGCCATCAAATAAATACCAAACCACATAAAGTTGCACTTGCCAATGGCTTTAATGGTAAGCTTTATTGCAACCACTCCCGAAATAAATGATGCTACAAATCCAAAACTTAGTGCCAACCAATTGATGCTAATTAACTCTACCTTAAATAGTTCTAGTATAAGTGAACCTAAAATTATAGGAATACTCATAAAAAAACTAAATTTTGCAACGTAATTGGGGTCGTTTTTTACTAAAACGCCACCAAAAATTGTCGACCCGCTACGGCTAATTCCGGGTGTTATTGCAACGCATTGCATAAGCCCCATAACTAGTGCAGAATGGGTTTTAAATGGCTTTTTTACGCTATTTTTTGCTAACTTTTGCGTTACAAAAAGCATAATTGTTGTAATTAAAAAGGTAAACGCCAACACCTTTGATGAGGTTAGGCTCTCAAATAAATCGTTAAAAATAAGACCTACCACACAGGCGGGCAGGGTTGCAACTATTAGCCAAATTAAAGTAGTCCTGCCTTCGGGTTTTGCAAGCAAAAGCAAGTCTTTAAAATAATAAATTACAACGGCAAGCAGTGTTCCTAAATGCAGTACTATGGTTGTAAATAGGGTGTTTTCGGTTATGCCTAGCATTTCTTGTAACAAAATTAAGTGTCCGCTACTAGAAATTGGCAAAAATTCCGTCAATCCCTGAACTATACCCAAAATAATTAATTTGATAATCTCTTTCATAAATCATTCCAAAGTTAAATTTGGTATGATATTACAAAAATAGGGTAGTAGAGCCAGTAAAAGTATAACATACCATTTAATTTATATGCAAATAATTTATATAAATTGCTTATATTGCTTGAATTAAATATCCGATTAGTGTATACTAAATCTTAGCGAAAGCGGTATTGCTCAAAAAAAAGGAAATGTGTTACTAATGAAATTGCACTTTATGGCAGATGTCAAGAATAGTAAATTCTCGCAAAATGTTCAAAAGCTTTTGAGCAGTCCTTTTTTTATCATTGCAATTTCGGTGTTAACGCTTGTTTTATCCTTATTTAAACTAACAGTTGTTAGTTTTGTTGTGTTGGGGTTAGTTATAGCGTTGGTGTTTGTAACACAAAGAGATATAAAACCAATAATCCCGCTTATATTAAATTGTATACTAAGTTTAACTGAGAGTTTAACAGTGTCTACTGGCGACAAAGTGGCTCTTGCGATATGTGTGGGCTTAATTTTGTTATCTATTATCTTTTACATTGTTTGCACCTTTGCCGTAGATAAAAAGAAGTTCGTATTGGGTAAATTGTTTTGGGGCTTGGTTGCGGTAACGGTAGTTGGGGCAGGGCTTGCCGGCTTAATTTGTGCCGATTATGAACATATTTATTCGCTAAGATTTTTGGGTGTTATGTGTGTCATAATATCTTTATATATCCTAATTATTAACGGAACAGACGAAAGTGTTAAAGATTATACAGCCTTTGCATTTATGTGCTTTGGCTTGGTTGCTTGTGGGCAGGTTGTTGCTTATTATGTAGGTTGTGATGATGTTTTGTCTGCTTTTGGCATGAAGTCTTTGCGAATAGGCTGGGGAATGACAAACACTATTGCACCAGCACTTTCGCTGTGTATACCCGCAACTATTTATTTGGGAACAAAAAAGTACCCACAAGTATATTTAACATTAGCATTGGTTATGTATGTTACGGTTATGTTTACTTTTTCTAGGGCAGGAATGCTTTGTTCTACAATAATTTTGCCAATCGCCTTAATTTATGGCTTTTTGGTTACCAAAAATAAGTTGCAGTATGGTGTGACTGTTGCAGTTTTGCTAAGTGCGGGCGTTTTAAGCGTATGCTTGCTAAAAGGCAATATTGATAAATGGTTTAGTTATACAAAATCTTTGGGCTTTGATGACAATGGAAGGTTTGAGGTCTGGAAATACGGGATAGAAGATTTTAAGAGAAACAAAATTTTTGGTGCGGGTTTTTATGGCGAAGACGGAATTGCTTTACCCGGCCCACTAAAAAAATATCACAACACCATTTTGCAAATGCTTGCTTGTTCGGGCATTGTAGGAACGGTGGCGTTTGTTTTCCACTATTTTCAAAGATACAAAATGATGCTTACAAAACTTTCGGTTTACAAAACCTTTTGGCTTTTTAGTCTTGCAATTTATGAAGGTTGTGCAATGCTAGATGTTGGAATGGTTATGTTTTTTATTCAAATTATGTTGGTGCTAATATTTGCTTCTTGCGAAAAAGAAACCGAAAAAACTTGCGTTCCTGCATTTAGTGTAATTACTAAAAGGAGAAACAAAATGGCAAATGACGACCAAAATTTCAATGAAGAAAAATCTGTAAAAAATGAAGAAATTACAAGTAGTTTAGCAGAATCTACACAAGAAAGTATAAAAAAAGAAACAAGCGTTGAAACAAAAGCACTTGTTCAGCAGATAGAAAATATTAATGATGGCACAGAGAGTAATAAAAAAGATAAAAAAGCAAAGGTTTCAACTTTAACCGAGGCAAAAACAGATAAAGAATTAACAAAAAAACATAAATTTTACCGTTGTTTTTTTAAGAGGTTTTTAGATATATTGTTGTCGGCAATTGCAATGATTATCCTGTCGCCAGTATATTTAGTAACATCAATTATGGTAAGAATAAAACTCGGCAAGCCGGTAATCTTCAAGCAATTAAGAGTTGGCAAAAATGGCAAACTGTTCAACTTTATAAAATTCAGGTCTATGAAAAATACCGTTGATGAAAACGGGGAACTTCTTCCAGACTATATGAGAAGCACCAAATTTGGAAATCTTTTGCGAAAAACAAGCATTGATGAATTACCCCAATTATGGCTGGTATTTATAGGCAAAATGAGTTTAATTGGCCCAAGACCAAGAGATATTAGAGAGTGTGTATTTTTGAACGATACGCAAGCGCAAAGGCATTTAGTTTCACCGGGTATATCAGGTTGGGCACAGGTGCATGGCAGAAACAATATAAACTTTAATCAAATTTGTGAGTTTGATAGGTATTATGTAGAAAATTGCTCATTGTGGTTAGATATTAAAATAATTTTCTTAACAATTCGTACCGTGTTTAAAAGAGAAGGCGTAAATGGAGAAGATATCAAAGCAAACAATGTCAGTGAATATCACGGAGATTATCTTTTAAGAACAAATCAAATTACACAAGAATGTTATGACGACAACTTAAAGAAGGCAAAAGAATTAATAGAAGGTTCAAATAGGTAGGGATAAGAATGCTACAGAATAAGAAAATTTTGGTATTAACGACATCAGACGATTTTATAGGTCGGTTTTTATTGCCACATATTGAAGATTTAAAGGCGAATGGGAATAATGTTGAATGTGCTTGCAACGAAACAGGGTTTTGGTTTAAAGAAATGGAGAAAGGCGGTTTAAAGTTACATAAGATAGATTTTCCACGAAATCCATTATCTACAAAATTGTTTAAAGCAAAAAAACAATTATGCAATTTAGTTAAAAATAACCACTATGATTTAATAATTTGCCATCAGCCGGTTGGTGGTGTAATGGGTAGAATAGTGGGGCATAAATACCATATTCCAGTAATTTATGTAGCACATGGGTTCCACTTTTTTAAAGGTTGTCCCAAGAAAAATTTACTATACAAAGTCATAGAGAAGCATTATAGTCGCTACACAGATGCACTGGTAACAATGAACGAAGAAGATTATCAGGCGGCGTTAAAATTTAAAGCAAAACGTGTATATAAAATTAATGGTATTGGTTTTGATGAAAAGGTATATAAAAAGAGTTGCGAAGATGAGTGTGAGTCATTAAAAAATGAATTAAAAATTGAAAAAGATGATTTCGTTTGCGTTTCAATAGGCGAACTGAATGACAATAAAAATCATATTGCCGTGCTAAAAGCCATTGCAAATATACAAGATAGAGTACACTTAAAATATTTTATTTGTGGAGAAGGTAAAAAACGCAAAGAGTATCAAAAGTTCATTATTGACAATAATTTGCAGAACAATATAAAACTTTTAGGTTTTAGGAAAGATATACCAACCATTTTAAGTATCGCAGATTGTTTTATAATGCCATCAAAAAGAGAAGGTTTACCACGCTCAATTATGGAAGCAGAAGTATTGGGTTTGCCTTGCATTGTTTCTGACATAAGAGGGTGTAGAGATTTGGTTATTGACAACAAGGGCGGTGTTGTCTTAGATGTAAATGATGTTGAATTATTTTCATCTACGCTTAAAAATATTATGAAAAACACCGAACAAAGAAAACAATATGGAGAATTTAATAAGCAATTTGTTAAAGATTATACACTGTCAATAGTACTACAACAAATGAGAAAAATATATGAGGAGATGTAAAATGAATTGGGATTTTATTTCAATGTTAAAAAATTTATTAAAAAAATCATATGTCATTATTTTGGCAGTAATTTTAGGCTGTTGTTTTGGTGTAGGTTTTAATAAAAGCAAAACTATAAATAGTCCATACATTTCCCAAATCTTTGTTGACCAAGATTTTATGGAAAAGCACCCCGTGGCAGGAGTGCAGTATTTAGATTCGGTAGAATCAAAGACCAAGACGCTAATAAACAACTCAGTTGTCGCACTAAAAAGCATAGGGTTTTTAAAAACTATATGTGAAGATGTAGGTGTGTCAGTACAAAACAATGATATAATTAACAATATTAATATAAAAAAAGTTTCAGACAACGTCATTGAAATAGCCGTAGATTTTGGCAATGCACAAAAATCCAGAGAAATATGCGAAAAAATAGTGTCACTCGCAACTTTACAATTGAACACAGTCATTATGAATAACATAGATCCTGTTACTCAAGGTTTTAAGGAGGGGACCGCGGAATCCAATAAAATTACAGTTTCTACATATATGGGTGTAACAGCAGGGGAACAAACAGCAATATCAAAGTCAAAAATTTTAATAATTTTTGCACTGATAGGTTTGTTTGCATCGTTGGTCGTTTTAATTTTAGTAGATTTAATAAAAAACAAGGTCAGAAGTGCTTATTATGTGCATTCAAAGTTCAATATTCCTACAATTGAAGCAGATTCTTTTGCTGGTGGAGCAACAAGAGTTTTAGCCGAAGGGCAGGTGAGAGATATAGCTGTAAATTCTACAATGCTATGCTATAATAATGTTGAGGATGGCGAAAAACAAGAATTTTTAGATAAAATGTCAAAATTCTTCAATGCCCAAATAATAGAGATTTGTGAAAATTCCGATAATGTTTATAAAAAAGATGATATACACATTGAATTATCAAGTGATTACGTAATAGAAAATTACAAAACAGTTAAAGACTTGGTGGAAAACAATAAGTTTGACATTGTAATTATTGTTGTAAACAAATGTTTTAAAAGCCCTATCGTAAACTTATGTGCAAATATTACTGAAAGTATAGAGCTTTTTTTAAAGAAAGATGTAGACAACTTATGGGATGTGTATAACTTTGTAGATCATCTAAACGATAAGCAAATAAAAATCTCTGATATTATTTGTTGGTGAGTAGTAGTTATGCTTATTTATTATATAATTTTAGTCACATTTGGGATATGTACAATGCTAACATTTCCGAGCAAAGAAAATGAAAGAATAAAACCTATTTCACAGCAAAGAGAAGAAAATAGGAAGTTTTGTGTGGTTAAAATGTGTGCGCTTATGGCTCTTATTCTGATTCTGGTTGCTGGTCTAAGAGCATACACAGTAGGGTATGACACAATTAATTACTTTGAATATTTTAAATTTAAACAAGTATATTCTGACAATGTCGTTTACGAACCATTGTATGAATTAATTAATTTAATAGTGATAAAAGCGGGGTTGCCCTTTACTTTTGTGCTTTTAATTTGTACAACTATAGTAATTTTTGCTTTTGCTTTAGTTATAAATAGATATTCAGCGTCGGCAAGTCTTTCGTTTTTCCTTCTCGTTGCACTGGGAATATTTGGAAATTCTTTTAATGCAGTACGACAGTATTTGGCTTTAGCGGTGTTTTTAATTAGTATTCGCTTTATTATAGATGGAAAATTTGTACTTTATATGTTGTGTTGTGTGGTTGCTTTTTATTTTCACAGTTCAGCAATTGTCTTGTTTCCAGTATACTTTGTTAGGTATATAAAATTGGATCTAAAATTTATTATTGTTTCTCTTTTTTCAATGGTAACTCTTGCGTTTTGTCTAGGGCCAATAGTTAAACTTGTAAGCAAATTGACTAATTTTAATTATTATGAAAGATACTTTTTTAATGATGAATTTAAACAGCCAATTAGCTTATATTATATTTTATATTCGACTGGCATGTTGGTGGTCTTTTTATTGTTTTATGCGTTTAACAAAAAAAAATCTAGCGAAATGTCAAAAGTTGACTCGAAAATATTTAATATGTTTTTAATGTTTTTTTATATAAGTGTTTGCATAAGAATCTTTGGAACTTATAGTGGAATGTTTTCACTTATTAATAGGTTTTCACTATATTTTTTCTTTTCTATTATAATAATTATACCTTTCTTAATAAAGTATGTAGACGGCAAATACAAAAGCATAATATTATTTTTAATATTAATCTTAGGGGTTGTATACAATGTTGTTTCCGCAGTTTTTAGAAAAAGCAATGGAGTCTATCCATATAAGATGGTTATAAACAATATTTGGGCAGAAATTTTATTTTATGCAATCATAATATTATTAACGATATCTTCTATTGTGTATGCAATAACAATAGATAGACAAAAGGGGTGTGAAATAAATGAACAATAAAGTTTTAGTAGTTAGATCTACATCAATTTATAAGGATTCTAGGACAACTAAATTAGTTGCAGAATTGCTTAATTTGGGATATGATGTAGATGTTCTTGGGTGGGATCGATTAAATGAGTATAGAGAAGAAGAACTGTTAACTGTAGGGGATCGTAGTGCAAAGATTAAGTTTTTTAAAAAAAATTGTCCTTATGGTAGGGGAATAAAAAACATAAGAAATTTTATTGGTTTTCAAAAATGGATAAAAAAACAAATAAAAGAGTATGATGTAACTGCAATAATACACGCCTGTGATTTTGATACGGCCATGCCAGCTTTTAAAGCGTGCGGATCGCGAAAATTTATATACGATATTTTTGATTATTTTAGCGAGTCGCGCAAAATGCCTAAATTAATGAAGTTTTTTGTACAGCGGTGTGAAAATAAAATAATAAACAATGCAGATGCAACAATAATTTGTACTGAACAAAGAAAAAGCCAGATACATGAGTGCACGCCACGCAATTTAACAATTATTCATAACACACCAGAAGTTAAAGATGTTTCAGATTTTAATTTAAGGACTAATAATTGTTCTGAAATAAAAGTTGCGTATGTAGGAGTATTGGCGGATAATAGACTTCTAAAAGAGATTTTGGAAGAATCGAAAAACCATAAAAATATTGAATTTCATATTGGCGGAATTGGCGAGCTTTCTGATTATGTAAAAGAGTTGGAAAAGTTACAGGAGAATATTTTTTATTATGGTTCAATGAAGTATTCTGATGTATTAGCATTAGAGAACAAATGCGATGTTTTGTTTGCGACATATAATCCCGATATAAAAAATCATAAATTTTCTGCACCTAATAAGTTTTATGAAGCTGGTGCGCTAAGCAAGCCAATTATTGTTTGTGATGGCACTGGCGTCGATGAACTTGTAAGTCAATACAATACAGGTCTTATAATTAAATACAATGCAGATGCGTTTTATGGCGCTTTAAATAAACTTATAAATGATAAAACATTACAAAAGAATCTTGCTGAAAACGGAAGAGTTGCATATTTAAGCAACTTTTCATGGGATATTATGAAAAGTCGAATAAAAGGACTTTATGAGAATATATTAGGTAAATAAGTTAAATGAAAAAAATATTGATCACAACCCGAGATTTTCATGTTGGCGGAGTACAGAAAAGTTTAATTAATTTTTTAAAGGCTTTAAAGTCAGATGTAGAGAGTGGAGAGTTGCTTATAGATTTGTTTGTCCTTAATGATTGTGGGGAGCTTAAGAACGAAATACCTGAAGAAGTAAACATAATCAAAGCAAATAAGAGTTTTTTAAAGTTTGGATGTGCGCAATCTGAGGCTAAAAAAATGAAAGTATTTATTCAAAGAAGCTTTTGTGCCATTTGGACAAAATGTTTTACAAACGCAATTCCATTAAAGCACTGCTTAAAAAAAGAACAAATATTAAAAGGTTACGACATTGCAATCTCCTATGCGACAACAATTTCAAATAGGAGCATGTATGCGGGTTGGAGTGAGTTTATTATTAACAACTGTGACGCCAAGAAAAAAATTGTTTATATTCATAATGACTTTAGAAAATCTGCGTTAAATAATGACTATACTATAAATCTATTGCGAAAATTTGATAAAGTTTGGTTTGTTTCCAAAAATTGTGAAATTGACTTCGAGACAAACATTAAAGGGTTCAAAGGCAAAACTGACACCATACCAAATATTATTGATGTATCGGTGGTTCAAGAATTAAGTAATGCAACTGATACAATTTTGCGTAGCGATTGTGTAAATTTAATATCCGTTTCTAGGTTAAGCCAAGAGAAAGGCCATTTAAGAACCTTAGATGTATTGTCAAAATTAAAAGAAGAAGGGTATATATTTAAATGGCATGTTTTAGGTGATGGACCAATGAAAGATAAGATAAAAGAGAAGATTAAAAATTTAGGAATGACAGATCGTGTGATCTTGTATGGAAATCAGTCAAATCCATATTCGTATATTAAAAACGCTGACATGTTAATGTTAAATTCTTTTAATGAGTCTTACGGTCTTGTGTTGATAGACGCAATGTTGCTAAATGTCCCTGTTTTTACAACTGAGACAATTACCGCTAAAGAAATTGTTGGAAAATATGGTTTTGTGTGCTATAATAACAGCGATGGTATTTATTCTGAATTAAAGAAAGTATTGGACCATCCATCTCTTTTGGAAGAAAAGAGAAATTTACTAAAACATTATCACTTTAACAACATGGATACGATAAAAAAAATTAAGAGGTATATTTATGGAAAATAAAAAAAGAAAAGTTATGTTGGTTTTTGGAACAAGGCCAGAAGCAATAAAAATGTGCCCATTGGTTAAAGAACTAAAAAAGAGAGAGAGCTTAAAAACCGTGGTTTGTGTAACTGGTCAACATAGGGAAATGTTACGACAGGTTTTGGAGCGTTTTAATGTTGTCCCAGATTATGACTTAGATATAATGAAACCAGGTCAAAATTTATATGACATAACTTGTAATATTCTTGGAAAAATAAATGATGTTTTGAAGAAAGAAAATCCAGACTTAGTTTTGGTTCATGGAGATACTTCAACTAGTTTTGCCACCGCCCTTGCGTGTTTTTATTCTCAAATTAAGGTTGGACATGTTGAGGCTGGCTTAAGAACATACAACCTAGAAAGTCCGTTTCCTGAGGAGTTTAACAGGCAAGCAGTTTCAATAATAAGCAAGTTTAATTTTGCACCAACTAAATTATCAGCAAACAATTTAATTAACGAAGGAAAAGAGAAAGATTCAATTTATATTACAGGGAATACGGTAATAGATGCTTTAAAGACCACAGTTGTTCCCGATTATCAAAATGATGTAATTGATTGGGCAAAAGACTCTAAATTAATATTATTAACTGCACACAGAAGAGAAAACTTAGGTGAACCAATGCGCGGTATGTTTAGGGCTATAAGAAGGATAGTAGATGAATTTCCTAATGTAAAAGTAGTTTACCCTATGCATTTAAATCCAAAAGTCAGAGAGGTTGCACACGATTGTTTTGATGGGCAAGAAAGAATAGCACTAATAGAACCATTAGATGTTTTTGATTTTCATAATTTTATGGCAAAATCATATTTGGTATTAACTGATAGCGGTGGCGTTCAGGAAGAGGCTCCATCGCTTGGGAAACCGGTGCTTGTTATGCGAGATACGACAGAAAGACCGGAAGGAGTAGAGGCTGGCACTCTAAAATTGGTAGGTACCGAGGAAGAGGACATTTATAACAACACAAAAGAATTAATAACAAATGAAAAGATATACAAGGAAATGAGTGAAGCAAAGAATCCATATGGGGATGGAACGGCATGTGTAAAAATAGCAGACATCATTGAAAAAAATTTATAATATTTTTTGTTGAAGTTCAAAACTAAATAATATTAAATAAGTATAAAACTAAATAGAATAAAGTAGGAGTTGTTATGATACCTAAGATAATTCATTATGTATGGGTTGGAGGAAACCCACTACCACCATTAGCGGAAAAATGTATTGAAAGTTGGAAAAAGTATTGTCCTGATTATGAAATAAAAAGATGGGACGAAACAAACTTTGATATTAATCAAAATCTATTTTGCAAACAGGCATATGAGTCAAAGAAGTGGGCGTTTGTATCGGATTATATACGCCTTAAAGTACTGTATGAGTATGGTGGCGTTTATATGGATACGGATGTAGAAGTAATAAAACCAATAGATGGATTTTTAAAGCATCCGGCATTTTCTGGGTTTGAATGCACATTAAAAATACCGACAGGAATTATTGCTGCAGAAAAAAATAATCATTGGATTAAATTAATGCTTGATTACTACAACGATAAACAGTTTGTAAATTCAGATGGTACATTTGAGCTTGTAAGCAATGTAATATTTATGTCAGAACTTACTAAAAAGAATTATAAAATAGAATTTAATGATAAATTTCAAGACCTAAACGACATAGTGTTTTATCCGCATGATTATTTTTGCCCTTATTTTAATGAGGAAGAGGTTTATACAACAGAAAATACTTATACGATACATCATTTTGCATCGTCCTGGTTGCCAAAAGGTTTTTTAAAGAAGAAAAAGCGTAAGGCAAAATTCAAAAAATGTGTTAAGAAAGTACTGGCTTTTTTTATAGGTAAAAAGAAGTTAGAGTCTATAATGTCCAAAAGAAGAGATAAATTGGCTCATAAAGATGTAGACTATAGTGAAAGGTATAAAAAACTTAAAAATGAGGAAAAAAGTGAAAGAAATTAAATTCTCTATCATTATGCCAACATACAATGATGCAGAAACTATCGTTAATGCGATTGAGTCTGTAGTAAAGCAAGAGTATGATAGGTGGGAGCTTGTCATAGTCAACGATGGTTCAACAGATGATACATTAAATATTGTGAATAATTATTTGAAAACAGTAGATTCTAAAAATATTGTGCTTCTATCAAAAGAAAACGGCGATCAGTTAAATGCAATAAAGTTTGGTGCAGGACATATAACTGGAGATGTGGTTTATATTTTGCATTCTGACGATGAATTTAGTAATGATCAGGTGCTTAAGCGTGTAAATGATGTATTTTGCGAAAATTCAATAGATGCAGTAATTCCTCGTTTTTTGCCAATTATTAATGAAAACGGAGAGAGAAAGAGGGTTATTAAGGTTAATAGTTACAAAAACAATCCAAAAACATTAGGAGTTATGACACTTAGGTTTGGAGAAAATATATATATAGACATGGCGTTTGTGCGAAAGGAGATTTTTGAAAAAGAATATTTCTATAATTATCTAACATGGAACAGACCTTTTTGGGCAAACATAGAAAATTCTACTGTTATGAATGTAAAATCGGTGAATTTCGAGATTTTTAATTACAGAGTTTTTTCCGGCAATTATGCTAATAGCGAAATAGGAAAGTTGAATGTTTATAACGGAATATTAAGAACATATATAGACCTATTAAACAAAGTCAAGATCCCATTTTTCAGATTTCAAAGATTTATTTATAAAACAATGAGAAGGGTGGGGTTGCAAAATTTTGTGCCAACCATTAGTATGTTTAGGAAGACGGAGGATATATCATTATATTTAAAACTCATGATACCACAAGAGTTATTAAATTTTGAATATTTTAAAGCAATTAATTTATTTTATAAATTACACTCAAGTAGAACGATCAATCTAACAATACCTAGCGGTGAGATAATTTATAATGGAGCAGATGCGAGAATATTTAATAAAAAAATGATAAAAGGGGAGCTTTCTACATTCTATTATGACTTTATGAATGAGATGGAATTGGGGTTTGGTTCAGTAGTTGTTGAAAAAGAGCAATTGGAACAAGTTCAGAACTTGTTACATTTCTTTTGTATAAGTAATTATGTTTCTGTAATGGTTAAATAACGCAAATAGGGTTGATAGGAAATAATTATTCTCATCTTAACATCTAACACTGAAAAGGCTGTGAAAAATTTTTATATTTAGTAATATTGCATAAATTTAAAAATGTATTTAGACATATTAATTCGTAATATGGACGATTTTTAAAATTAATGGAAACGTCATAGGAAGAACGCAGTATAAGATTAAACAGCTATGGTAGAATCAGAAAAGAGAATGAGAAAATTAAATATATAAGTTATAAAGATTATTGGATATAGATAAAAGGGGCGTATAATTATATTATTATAAATCAATTTTGGAGCGAAATCTATATTTGGTTAAATTTTAAGTGGGTGAATATGGGTACAACAAGATCGAAAGCCGTTATACGAAACGCAAAAACAGGTTTTATTAAGACTCTGATTGCATATATTTTGCAATTCGTTGTAAGAGCAATAATAATGTATACATTAGGTGCTGAGTATGTTGGATTAAACGGGCTATTTAGCAACATACTTGGTTGTCTGTCTCTTGCAGAACTTGGGTTTGGAACAGCAATTGTTGTTTCATTATATAAACCTGTGGCGGAGAACGATGAGGAAACTGTTAAGAGCTTAATAAAATTGTATTCTAAAGTTTATGCCATTATATCTATAATAATATTAATAATCGGCTTAACTATGATGCCGTTTATTAAATACTTAATTAAAGCAGGCACTCCTGAAGGAATAAATATATATATCATATATTTGTTGTTATTAATCAATACAGTAATAAGTTATTTTGCTGCAAATAAACGATCACTGCTTTTTGTGTATCAGCGAAATGATATAGAAAACAATGTAAAAACAATAAGTACAATAATAATGTATGCGTTACAGATTACTTCGTTATTATTATTCAAAAATTATTACATATATATGTCTATAATGCCTATTACGACAATGATAGAAAGCTTAGTCATAGTACTCATTGCCAATAGAAAATTTGTATTTATTAAAGGTAAGGCTCAAGCCCTGTCACAAAGTGTCAAAAAAGAGGTTGTTTCTAATATTAGGGCTTTAAGCTGGCATCAAATTGGTGGCGTATTAGTTCTTTGTACTGATAATATTATAATATCTGCCATGCTGGGCGGACTTAAGGAGCTTGGTATATATTCAAACTACACGATGATAACAACGTGCATTTTGGCAGTTATTACAATTTTAATCAATTCTTTCCAGGCGGGCATAGGAAATTTGTTGGCGTCTGAAAGCAAAGAAAAAACTTATATAAAATTTAAGCAAATCAACTTAATTTTTAGCTTTATAGTAGGTTTTTGTTCAATATGTATGCTTGTTTTAGCACAAGATTTTGTATTGTTTTGGTTAAAAAGTAGCGATAGTTTATTATCTTTCCCAATACTATTGGCTATTTGTTTTAGCTTTTACTTCAGCAATAGTGTCATTACACCAAACATGTACAATGTAGCATTAGGGTTGGTAAGATACAACATTTGGAAACCATTTTGTCAAGGGGTTATAAATCTTGTGGTGTCCATAATACTAGCAAAATACATAGGTCTGATCGGTGTTGTCATAGGTACCATAGTAAGTTATGTATTAATGCCTGTTTGGGTTGAGCCCTTTACATTGTTTAAGTATTATTTTAAAAACAGTGCAAAAGAATATGTATTACAATTTTTGTCAACTTTTGCATTTATGTTGATTTCGGGTGTTGTAACATTTAGTGTTTGTTCACTTCTTCCAAGTGGAGGACTGGGATTGCTTATCGTTAGATTTATTGTATGCGGTATAGTTTGTGCATCATCTTTATTGTTGCTTTATGCTATATTGCCGGAATTTAAGCAGTGTGCAGTTTTGGGCAAGAGTATTTTGGCAAATATGAGATCAACACGGCAGTCTGCTGATGTTAAAAATGAAAATGCTACACCCGATAATTTAGCTATAAAAAAGTCAAAAACTGTGGAGAACACAAGAACTATGTCTGACACAGTAGTGGTAGAAACGATAGTAGAGCACGAAGAGTTTTTAACAAATGAAATTGACGATAAAGATCAAACAAAAAATGAAATAAATAAAGAAGAACAAAAAGGCGAAGGTATTGACGAAAAATGTGTAGACAACAATTTTAGTGAAATTGCAGATGATACTAAGCTAGAAGTGGGCGAAGACGGCGGGGTCGAGAATGTTGACAAATAACTTTCTAAGGTAGAGCGGAAGGCTTTTATATAATTAAATTTAGTTTATTTGACTTAACGGATATTTTTAGTATATAATAGGCGTAGAAGAAAATAAAAGGAGTAGGGATATGAAAGTTTTACTTACTGGGGGGCTGGGGTATATTGGGTCGCATACTGCGGTTCAGTTGCTAAATGCCGGAGAAGAGGTTGTAATTGTAGATAATTTAAGCAATAGCGACCGTAAAGTGCTGGGAAGAATTAAAAAAATTACCGGCAAGACGCCACAATTTTACAAGTACGATATGCGAAAAGAGGCAGGACTAAGAAGAATCTTTAATGAAAACAAGATCGATGCCGTTATACATTTTGCAGGGCTAAAAGCGGTTGGCGAAAGTGTTGCAAAGCCAATTGAATATTATGAAAACAACCTTGAAAGCACCATTAATTTGCTTAAAATTATGCGTGAATTTGGCGTAAAAAACCTTGTGTTTAGTAGTTCTGCTACTGTTTATGGAAAGGCAGAAACAATGCCGTTGTATGAGGATTTTCCAACAAGTGCAACCAACCCGTACGGTCGAACAAAACTGTTTATAGAAGAAATTTTAAAAGATGTAAGCATAGCAGATCCTAGTATGAATATTGCTATTTTGAGATATTTTAATCCCGTTGGTGCACATGAAAGCGGTCTTTTGGGCGAAAACCCACGAGGTATACCAAACAATTTAATGCCATATATTTCTAGGGTTTCGGTAGGTGAACTTAAAGAACTCAGCATTTTTGGGAACGATTACAACACAAAAGACGGCACTGGCGTTAGAGATTACATACATGTGGTAGATTTGGCAAATGGACACCTTTTGGCACTCAAAAAACTTGCCACCAATTGCGGATTGGTTATATATAACCTAGGAACAGGAGTTGGGTACAGCGTTTTAGATATGGTAAACGCATACAATAAATGCTGTGGCGGAAAGGTAAAATATAAGTTTGCCCCAAGAAGACCCGGAGATATTGATGAATGCTATGCATCGCCAGATAAAGCCTTAAAAGAGTTGGGGTGGAAGGCTACAAAAACGCTAGACGAAATGTGTGAAAGCACTTACAACTTCCAATTAAAAGAATTAAAGCGAAACAAAAAGCACAAAAAAGACAAATAGGAAATTGGTAGTAACTAAAAATGAATAAAACATATAACATAATACCACAAAAAAACAGTGAAAACCCTTTGTTTTACAAGTGTTATGTGTGACATAGTACCAATTAAAATAAATAACAATTAAACAAAACAAAAATGTTTAAAATTTATTTAGAAGTTAGCGGAAAGAGATTTTCTTTTCGCTTTTTTAATGCCTAAAAAGAGATTAATTACTACGCTAAATGAATTTATGCAATAAAAATATGTTGATTGTAATAATTAAACGTTTTTTATTAGTTTATTAGTAAAAGAGCGCCCTCATTTTTGTAAAAACTAATAATGAAAAATTATTTATATATAAATTAATTAGTTTATGTGTGGTTGAAGGGTAATTGGGTATTGGTTTTTTAGTAAAAATTAAATGTAAAGTGTTTATATTTATTAATTATACAAAATTTATGAAAGGGATTATTTTTGTCTTTTTTTGCCCTACATATATATTAAAAAAATAAAAATTAATTGTTAAAAAGGGCAAAATTTGCTTGCGTATATATATATATATATATAATGGTCTTATCAACAAAAAAATTGAAATTTTAACTAAGGAGGAAATTATGAAGTTAAAAAGTAAGTTGATTACGACCATTGCATCTATTTGTGCGGCAATTGCCGTTATTGGTGTTGGTGTTTGGGCGTCTACCGTTCAAAAATTTACCGTTACCGTAAACAACGATATTGATGTAAAAATTATGAATATCAACGCCGATGTTTATGGTGAATTTTCAGTTTATACTCAATTTTTGGGACAAGTAACAGCAAAAGAAACGCCTAAATTTGCACAACGCTATGGCGAAACAGTAATTAAAAATTATGAAAGCCATGTGGGTTATGATAGGGGATATTTGCTATACGCAAAGGCAATAGGTTTAAACGATGGCGAGGTAGGTAAAGTCGATGAAGCCAGCGATTACCAAAATGCAACAGGAGATTTTGGTTATCAAAATTATATAAATTATGCAAAAGATCATGTATTTTTAGCGACAGAAAATGCAACATTAGAAAATGATAACCCAGATTCTACTAACCGTAAAGGTCCAGCGGATAGCAATGATCCAAATTATGGTAAAGCGAATTATTCTAAAATTTATAATGTAGATGAATCAACTCATACCGCACAAGTTGCTTATATGTATACTATTAAGCAATGGGGTATTACATCTGAAACTGCACCAACCAATGCAATTAAGTTAAATTTATCTATAAATTTGAGCAATGAGTTAAACAAAAGGCTTGTAGGAATGATAAATAGTACAACAAAAAAAGCCGATGCACAACTAAGAATCCATGCGTTTATTTTGCACGCCGATGAAGCAAATGCAACATGGAGAAGGGTTGGCTTAACAGAAAAAGAGGGACAGGCGGGTATTTATGGAACGGAGTTCTTTTTGCCTAAATATGTTTCTACACAAGATTTAGATAATCAAACATATTATTTCTTAATTACTTATACATTTGGAAGAAATGACGCAAATCTTGATTTAAGCAGTCTTAGAAACGCTTTAAATCATACATTGGAGTTAAACGAATGCTCTGGTATGGAAGAAACCACTATAAATACAAAAACATACAAAACAAATGGTGTATCTGAAGCAACTAAACTTGCAAAAGCTACAGGCGGAGATCCAGTAAAAGGAGTTGCAATAGAGGGTTCTGCTTGGGCTCCAGAATGGGCACATTATATAAGTGAAACCCAAAAGGGTATAGACAGAATATTAAATAGTACCGATGCAGAAACCTTAAAAAAGGCGCTTGATACAAACTTGCCAGAAGGCTACATCTATGAAGTCAAAGAAAAAACAGAGGGAGGGGGTGCAACTCTTGAATCTGTTTGGACATGGCTTGCTGAGTTAAATAAAGGTGGACAGTCGGATACATCATCTGCAGATGGTGTGGCAATTCTTTCTTAAATTTAGTGGGTTATAATAATTAACCGGTGGAGAATGTTATCTCTATCGGTTTTTATTTTACAACAAAAATCCGCCTTGCAAGGTGGTGCAGGGCGGAATAGTGAGTTATAAATTATTAGTCGTTTAATTTTTTTATTTCATTTAGACGGTTTTGACGATAAATATCGGCACGATGTATTAATTCTTCTGCCTTTTGAGGGTCTTTTTTCGCCAAAATGAAGTATCTAGATTGCAGATCGGTAAATGATTTGTAATCGGCGTTTTTAAATGGAGGGTCTATGGTTAGTGGCTGTTTTTCTTTGGTTGGGTCAAATCTGTATAGTGGCCAATATCCAGAAAGTACGGCGTTTTTCTCAATTTCTTGCGTTTTGCTCATATTTATGCCGTGGTTAATACAAGGAGCATAAACTATTACTATGGCAGGTCCGTTGTGGTTTTCGGCTTCGGTTAACGCCTGAATGGTTTGAGCGGGATTTGCGCCCATTGAACAACTTGCGACATAACAGTTTGGATAATTCATTGCTATGGCACCCAAATCTTTTTTGTGGGTTCTTTTACCACTTGAAGCAAATTTTGCAACACTACCAAGTGGGGTAGATTTGCTGGCTTGTCCGCCAGTGTTAGAATAAACTTCGGTATCTAGCACCAAAACCTTTACGTTTTCGTTGCTTGATAGCACATGGTCTAGTCCGCCATATCCTATATCATAAGCCCAACCATCGCCTCCCAAAATCCAGAAGGTTTTTTGTGTTAGGCAACTGTTTAGTGCTATAATATCGTGAGCAAATTTTATGGCGTTTTCGCTTGTGTTCTCTGTTTTGCATAATTTCATAATTGCAGAACGGTTATCGTCAGAGCGGTCACCATTTAGCCAATTTGCTAAACTCTTGTGTAAATTTGCATCAATTTTTATGTTTTCTAGACCGTTTTTTATAATCTCTACCAAACTCTCGGTGTTTTTCTTATGTGCCAAAAACATACCCAAACCAAACTCTGCGTTGTCTTCAAATAGTGAGTTAGACCATGCTGGCCCTTGTCCTTTTTTGTTTTTTGTATATGGGCAGGTTGGGTTGCTTCCACCATATATAGAGGAACAGCCGGTGGCGTTTGCAATAATCATGTGATCGCCAAATAGTTGTGTTAACAACTTAACATAAGGTGTTTCTCCACAGCCGGCACAAGCCCCGCTAAATTCAAACAAAGGTTGATTGAACTGGCTACCTTTAACGGTGTTTGGCTTAAATAGGCTTTGCTCATTTTCTATATCTTTTACAATATTGTATTTTTCGTTTTCTTTTTCTAAATAGTCTTCTTTGTCTACCATTACGAGCGCTTTGTTTTTTGCAGGGCAGACGTTTACGCAGTTTTCGCAACTGGTGCAATCCATAGGGCTACATTGAATTACAAAATCTTTTCCGGCAATTCCCATTGCAGACTTGGTGGCAAGTTTTTTGCTCACATCGCTACCAGCGTTTGGAAGGTAAGGTCTAATGCACCCGTGAGGGCAAACCAATGCACACTGATTACATTGAATACAATTTTCGGGAATCCATACAGGAATAGAGGTTGCAACATCTCGTTTTTCTAGTGCGGTTGTACCGGTTGGAACTTCGCCGTTTGGCGTAAATGCACTAACAGGAAGAGAATCTCCGTCTTGAGAAATAATTGGTTCAATAACAGAATTAAAGTAAGGGTCGGTGCATTTATTTTCTACATTGGCACCCGTTGTTGCTGTTTTCCAACTATCAGGAACGACAAATTCCCACATGTGACCATTTGCACTATCAATAGCCTTTATATTCATTTGAACCACAGCATCGCCCTTTTTAGAATAGGTTTTAACTACGGCGTCTTTCATTTTTTGGCTAACAATATTCCATGGGATAATGTTAGTAAGCTTAAAAAAGCAGGCTTGCATAATTGTGTTTATTCGGTTATTTAAACCAACTTCTTTTGCGATTGCATTTGCGTTTATAACATAAACTTTTAGATGTTTTTTGGCAAGTGTTTGCTTCATGCTTGCAGGAAGTTCATTCTCCATTTCTTCCTTTGACCATGGTGCGTTTAGTAAGAAAATTCCTCGTTCTTTAATTCCTTGTAAGCAATCAAACTTTTTTACATAGGTAGGGTTATGGCAAGCAATAAAATCAGCGTTTGCACACAAATAGGTAGATTTGATAGGTGCTTTGCCAAACCTTAGATGGGAAGTGGTGATACTGCCCGATTTTTTGCTATCGTAAACAAAATATGCCTGAGAATACAATGAGGTGTTTTCGCCGATAATTTTGATACTGTTTTTGTTAGCAGAAACGGTACCATCGGAGCCAAGACCAAAAAATTTGCACTCTATTGTTCCAGCAGGTAAACTATTAATATGTTTTTTTACGGATATTGAGGTGTTTGTAACGTCATCGGTAATGCCCACCGTAAAATGATTTTTTGGCTTGTTTGATGCCATATTATCAAAAACAGCAACAACTTGGTCGGGGTCAAAATTTTTGGAAGACAAGCCATATCGTCCGCCGAGTACCTTAATGCCAGAAATTCCGCTTTCAAACAAGCTTGAGCATACATCGGTATACAAAGGTTCTCCAATTGCTCCGCTTTCTTTTGTTCGGTCTAGCACGGTTATTCTTTGAGTGGTTTTTGGAAGTGCTTTTAGTAAATGCGCGGTGCTAAATGGGCGATATAAATGAACTACAACAACGCCAACTTTTCGACCTTCTACCTTAACCAAATAGTCTATGGTTTCTTTTATTGTTTCGGTGCTTGAGCCCATAGCAATAATTATATCAGTAGCATCTTTTACACCATAATAGTCAAAAAGTTTATATTTTCTTCCTGTTTTTTCTGCGATTAGGGCAAAAGTCTTTTCTAATTCGTTAGGTAGTTGATTGTAAAAAAGGTTAGAGGCCTCTCGGTTTTGAAAAAATACATCGCCGTTTTGGGCTGTACCCCTTTGGGTAGGGTTGTCTGACGATATTGCTGAAGCCTTAAATTTTTGTATTGCAGAATAATTGATCATACTTTTAATGGTTTCATAATCAATTTCTTCAATTTTGTTAATTTCGTGAGAAGTTCTAAAACCGTCAAAAAAATGAAGGAAGGGAACCCTAGAATTTATTGTTGTTAAATAACTTGCAAGGGCCATATCTTGTGCTTCTTGCACGCTGCTAGACGCTAGCATTGCAAAACCAGTTGCTCTGCAAGCCATAACATCGCTGTGGTCGCCAAATATAGAAAGCGCATGGGTTGCAATTGTTCGAGCGGCGACATTAATTACGCAAGGAAGCAACTCGCCAGCAATTTTGTACATATTAGGAATCATCAAAAGCAGTCCTTGTGATGAAGTAAAGGTAGTTGCAAGAGCCCCGCTTGTAAGCGCTCCATGTAAAGCACCTGCAGCGCCCGCTTCAGACTGCATTTCGGTAACGCTAACTTTGTTGCCAAAACAGTTTAGTTTGCCTGCCGACTGCCATTCGTCAATATTTTCAGCCATTGGAGAAGATGGAGTGATGGGGTATATAATAGCCATGTCCGAAAGGGCGTATGCCATATTTGCGGTGGCTGTATTGCCATCTACGGTTATGTATTTTTTCATATTTTACCTCTTAATATATTGAATTTTTAACCAAAATATATTATAATCAAACACAAGTAGTTAAGTCAAAGAAATTTGTAGTTATTTTGCATTTTGCCACGAAATATTCTTTATATAATAGGGAGTTTAAGTTTTTTATGACGCACAGAATAGTCTTGGTTTTTGAATATATTGGCACCGATTTTGCAGGGTTTCAGGTTCAACCAAACAAACGAACGGTTCAGGGCGAGATAGAAAAGGTCCTATCACAAAGTTTAGACGAAAAAGTTCAAATTTATGCAAGTGGTAGAACAGATGCTGGGGTGCATTCTTTTGGGCAAGTTGCACACTTTGATACCGCCAAAGAAATAGATTGCACACGATTATTATACGAATTAAATAATGACAAGTTTAAAGATATTGATTTTTTGAGGGTTTTTGAGGCACCTGCTTCTTTTGATTCAAGATTTTCGGTAAAGGTAAAGACCTATTCGTACAGGTTTTATTTATCTAGGTTTGAAAGAGTAATGTTTAAAAATAGAGCATTGAGAGTTAATGATAATGTAGATATTGAAAAAATGCGAAAGGGTCTAAACGGGCTTGTAGGTACTCATGATTTTGAGAGTTTTGTAGCACGAAAGAGTGGGAAGAGTGACTTTGTGCGTACCGTTTATTCGGCTTCAATTAATGAGTTGGGCGATGGTCTGTATGAGTTTGAAATAAGTGGCAATGGTTTTTTGTATAATATGGTTCGCATTATAATGGGCACGCTAATAGATATGGGTGCAGGCAGAAAAGATTGCAGTACTATGCCAGACATAATACGAGGAAAAAACAGAAGTTTAGCGGGTAAAACCGTTCCTTCATACGGGCTATATATGAAGTCTGTAAGTTATGATGAACTAGATAGTTAAAGCGGTTGGCAATTGCGTTGTAGTTAAAACAAATTAATATTATATACCTTATTTAGTGGGTAAACTTTATGCATAAAATCTATTGCATAAACGCCAATTAATAAATAAGGAAACTATTAATAATAGTTGACAAACTGCAACTATAAAATTATACTTAACAAAGTAAAAACATTTAAAGGACAAACAAAACAATGGAACAAATTTCAAAATTAAAAGAAGGCAAAGTCAATTTTTATGCAAGCATTGACACCATAAGAGATAAAAAGACAATGCAATTTATAGTAGTCAAAGATTTTTCGGGCAAAATCCAGTTAACGGTAGACAAAACCGCTTACCCAGAAGTTGGGGAGGTTTTTAGCAAACTAATAAGTGGTGCAACTGTAAAGGTTTCGGGCGAATTAGTGCTTAGCGAGTTTGTAAAATTGGGAGGAAAGGAGGTTTTGGTAGATGCGGTAGAAGTAACCAGCACAGCCGAAGCCAATCCAATTGCAGATGATAGTGATATAGACCACAGGCTAGACTATCGTTGGATAGATCTAAGAACGGACAAAAATCAACTATTGTTTAAGGTTCAAACGTGCTTTACCAACGCTATGCGAGAATATTTATTGCAAAAAGATTTTGTAGAAATTCATACTCCAAAACTAATAGGAACGGCGTCAGAATCAGGTTCGGAGGTTTTTGCGGTAGACTATTTTGGCGGAAAAGCCTATCTTGCCCAAAGTCCTCAATTTTATAAACAGATGGCAATGGCAGGTGGTTTGGGTAGAATATTTGAATGCGGACCAGTGTTTAGAGCGGAAAAATCTCATTCAAGAAAGCATGCTACCGAATTTACCGGCTTTGACCTAGAATTTTCAAACATAGATAGTTTTGAAGATGTTATGGTTGTAGAAGAAGAGCTTTTGGAATATGCGCTAAGCCAAGTATCAAAAAGGTATGGCGAACAAATTAAAGAAGTGTTTGGGGTAGATGTTGTTGTACCAAAACTACCTTTACCACGAATTGATTTAAAAGATTTATATGCCGAACTTAACGCCAGATATGGGTTGGTTGTTCCAGAAAGTGAGCAAGATGATTTAACCACCGAAGCAGAAAAGTTATGTAAGCAATTTTCTATGGAAAAATATGGCAGTGAATTTGTATTTGTTACGGGTTTTGGAGCAAGAAAAAGAGCATTCTACCACATGCGAAAAGATGGTGTACCGCAAGGTTATGACCTAATTTGGAAGGGTGTAGAAATTACAACAGGTGCACAAAGAGAGCATCGATATGATATTCTGTCTGCACAAGCAAAAGAAAAGGGACTAGAAAAAGATGTTGAGTTCTATTTGCAATTTTTTAAGTATGGGTGTCCACCACATGGAGGCTTTGGTATTGGACTAGACAGAATTACCATGAACCTATTAGAACTTGCAACCATAAAAGAAGCAATGTTTATATTTAGAGGACCAGAGCGTATTACACCATAGTTTTATACAAAATATTAATGAAAAGTTATATATTATAAACAAGCAAAATTTTAATTGTCTGGGGTTTTGTACAAGTTGCACAAAAATTTAATAATTTCAAAAAAAGAATTATTGGATTTTTAATAAAAAGTTGGCACTTTTTTCACAAAACCCTTGACAAGTGTTTGTAAATATATTAAAATAGGACAGCAAAGTTAATTAAATCAAGTTATTTGGTTTGGCGTCAAGCGCTTTTTATTTTGTTAATTATATTAATAATAAAGGAAGTTTAAAATTTTATGAAAACAACTATGCAAAAACCACAAGAAGTTACAAGAAAATGGTACATCGTTGATGCAGAGGGAGTTGCCCTTGGTCGCTTAGCAAGCCAAGTAGCAAGTGTATTAAGAGGTAAAAATAAAGCGGAATTTACCCCTAATGTTGATTGCGGAGATTATGTAATCGTTATTAACACTGATAAGGTAGTTCTTACCGGTAAAAAGATGGAGCAAAAGTTCTATCGTCATCACTCAGGTTATGTTGGCGGACTTAAAGAAGTTGGCTATGACAAAATTATGAAAGAAAAGAGTGATTTCGCCGTTCGTGAAGCAGTAAAAGGTATGCTTCCAAAGAACAGTTTAGGCAGAAAGATGATTAAGAAACTTAAGGTTTATCGTGATGAAAACCATGAGCATCAAGCACAACAACCAGAAGTTTTAAATATTGTTAAGTAGGAGAAAGGGTAGATATGGCAAAGAAAATAGCAAATAGCAAAAAGAACCAAATCTGGGGAACCGGTAGAAGAAAGAAATCTATTGCAAGAGTAAGACTTATTCCAGAAGGTAGCGGTAAAATTGTTGTAAATGGCAAGGATATTAATGAATATTTTGACTTAGAAACATTAAAGATTATTGTTCGTCAACCACTAGTTTTAACCCAAACAGAAGCAAAGTATGACATTTATGCAAATGTTTATGGTGGTGGTTTAAGCGGTCAAGCAGGCGCTATCCGTCACGGTATTGCACGTGCATTATCTATGTACGATGAAAGTTTAAAGCCAGAAATCAAAAAGGCTGGATTCTTAACTCGTGATTCAAGAATGAAAGAAAGAAAGAAATATGGTCTTAAAAAGGCTCGTAAGGCTCCACAATTCTCTAAGAGATAATATTTTAAAATTACTATCATATTTAAAATTGTATACTAAAAAAACATATTTAATTAAGTCACCTATTTTGGTGGCTTAATTCTTTGTTTCTATTTATTTACTAAAATAAAACATTGTTTGCAAAAAGTTTGCACAAAAAATGTGTTCAATGTGTTAATTTTTAACTACTATAATAAAAAATTTAAATGCAAAAAAGCAAAGAAAAAAAACAAAAAATACTCTAAAAAATGGTTAAAGTAGGTCAAATTGTTATAAAAAAATAAACAAATTGTGAGAGTGTTTTAATGGCAAAAGTGTTAATCATTAGAAAAACAAAGGTATTCCCGAGTTGTAAAAAAAAGCAAGTGAAATTTTGCAAAATTTATCAAATTTTTTAAATTCGTTTAAAGTGTATAAAATCAATATATTGTGTTTAATATGCTTTACAAAGACTATATGTTGTGTTAAAATTCGATTGTACACTAAAAATTGACTAGATAAAGCGTTGCCGGTACGCTTAAAAATTGTTTCGTTTTTAGTTGCATACAATAAAACTTAGGAGAAAAATATGATTAAATCTGTAATTAAGAGAAATGGAACAACCGTTGACTACGACATTACCAAAATAGAAAATGCTATTGCCAAAGCGATGCTTAGTTTGGGATATGGAAACATTCAAGATGTTAAAAAGATGGCAAAAATCACCGAGTTATATTTAACCGAAAAGTTCGCTGACACCATTCCAACGGTCGAAAATATTCAAGATATGGTAGAAACCGTTTTGATGAAAAATGGGTACGAAGATGTTGCTAAAGCATATATTATATACAGAAAAGAACACGAAAAAATTAGAAACATTAGCACAACTTTGCTAGACTACAAAGAAACGGTAGACAAATACTTAAAACTTGCCGATTGGCGTGTTAAAGAAAATTCTACGGTAACCTATTCGGTTGGTGGATTAATTTTGTCTAACTCTGGAGCAATCACGGCAAACTACTGGTTAAGTGATGTTTACGACAACGAAATAGCAGAGGCGCACAAAAATGCAGATATTCATATTCATGACCTTAGTATGCTTACTGGCTATTGTGCAGGGTGGTCGTTAAAGCAATTAATTACCGAAGGATTAGGCGGTATTAAGGGAAAAATTGCATCAACACCAGCATCTCACTTAAGCACACTATGCAACCAAATGGTTAACTTTTTGGGAATTATGCAAAACGAGTGGGCAGGCGCTCAGGCGTTCTCTTCGTTTGATACCTATTTGGCACCATTTGTAAAAGCGGACAAATTAACATATAAAGAAGTAAAACAATGTATACAAAGTTTTGTATATGGTGTAAACACGCCATCAAGATGGGGAACACAAGCACCATTTACAAACATAACCCTAGATTGGGTAGTTCCACAAGATTTGGCAGAACTAAATTGTATTGTGGGTGGCAAAGAGCAAAACTTTAAATATAAAGATTGTGTAAAAGAAATGGAGATGGTAAACAAAGCCTTTATCGAAATTATGATAGAGGGCGATGCAAATGGCAGAGGTTTCCAATATCCAATTCCTACATACTCAATCACAAAGACCTTTGACTGGTCAGAAGAAAAGGAAAACAACCGTTTGTTGTTTGAAATGACTACCAAATATGGTACTCCATACTTCTCTAACTATATAAACTCAGATATGGAGCCTAGTGATGTAAGAAGTATGTGTTGCAGACTTCGTTTAGACCTAAGAGAGTTACGAAAAAAATCGGGCGGATATTTTGGTTCGGGCGAAAGCACGGGAAGTGTTGGTGTTGTAACCATAAATATGCCAAGAATTGCTTACCTATCAAATTCTGAAGAGGAATTTTTTGAAAGACTTGCTAAAATGATGGATATTTCGGCAAGAAGTTTAAAAATTAAGAGAGATACCATCACAAAACTATTAGAAATGGGTTTGTATCCATACACTAAGAGATATTTGGGTTCATTTAACAACCACTTCTCTACAATTGGTTTGGTTGGTATGAACGAAGCGTGCTTAAACGCAAAGTGGATTCAAAAAGACCTAACAGACGAAACAGCACAAGAATTTACCAAAAAAACGCTTAATTTTATGAGAGAAAGACTTTCTGATTATCAAGAAAAGTATGGCGATTTATATAACCTAGAAGCGACTCCAGCCGAATCTACATCATTTAGATTGGCAAAGCATGACAGAAAGCGTTGGCCAGACATTATAACGGCATCTAATGACGAAAACAGCCCATATTACACCAACTCATCGCACCTACCAGTAGGGTACACCGATGATGTGTTCAAGGCGCTAAAAATTCAAGATGAATTCCAAACCCTTTATACCTCAGGAACGGTTTTCCATACCTTTTTGGGTCAAAGACTAGAAGATTGGAAGGTTACCATGAATTTGGTAAAAAAGATTGCCGAAAACTTTAAGTTGCCATATTACACCATTAGCCCAACTTATTCTATTTGCGAAACACACGGATATATTAATGGCGAGCATAACACCTGCCCAGAATGTGGCAAACCAACAGAAATTTATAGCCGTATAACTGGTTATTATAGACCAGTTGCAAACTGGAATGATGGCAAAACACAAGAGTTTAAACAACGAAAAACCTACGATTTGGCACACTCTACCTTATGTGCAACAAAAAAAGATGACTGTTGTCAAAATGAGTGTGATAACAAAACCAATGCAAATTGTGGGGTAACCGAAACAATGTTATTTGGTTCGGCAACATGCCCAAATTGCAAAATGGCAAAGATGCTTTTAGATAAGGCAGGGATAACCTATGACTACATAATAGCATCAGAAAATGCCGATCTTGCAAAGGCACTAAATGTTACCAAAGCGCCTACATTGTTTGCAAAAGTAAATGGCGAAACAATTAAGTTAGAAAATGTTTCAGACATAAAAAAATACATAGAAGAAGGAATGATAAAGTAGTATTATGACAGACATAATAGTAGTTGGTGGCGGTATGGCGGGTATGACATCTGCGCTATATGCACTAAGAAATAACCGCTCAGTAAAAGTATTTGAAAGAGAGAGTTTTGGCGGACAGATTGCAAAAAGTCCACGGGTAGAAAACTATCCAACCGAAAAAACCATCACAGGAGCCGAACTATCAGACAAATTATTTGAGCAAATTACCGAACTTGGTGCGGAGTTTGAGTTAGAGGACGTAACCAAAATAGAAAAATCGGGCAAAATATTTAAAGTTATTACCAACTACCATACCTTTGAGTGCAAATCGGTTATTATAGCAAGCGGGGTAAAGCCTCGCTTGCTAAATATTGAAAACGAAAAGCGTTTGCTAGGTAAGGGCGTATATTATTGTGCAATATGCGATGGGCCTTTTTATGCAGGCAAAGATGTAACTTTAATAGGCGATGCCAACAGTGCGTTACAATATGCGTTAATGCTTGCAGGTTTTTGCAAATCGGTGCATATTTGCACGCTTTTTGACAGGTTTTTTGGCGAGCAGATGTTGCAAGACGCCGTAAAAAGAACTCCAAATATTACCATTACTCACAATGTAAGTGCAACAAAATTTAACGGAGAAGACAAACTAACCTCCATAACTTTCAAAAACACAAAAACGGGCGAAGTTTATGATGAAAAAACGGAGGCTGTGTTTGTGGCAATAGGTCAAGTTCCAGATAACAAGGCGTTTGCAAATTTGGTAGATTTAGATTCTGCGGGCTACATAATTTCTGACGAAAATTGCAAAACTAAAACAGATGGGCTTTTTGTTGTTGGAGATTGCCGAACAAAAGCAATAAGACAGGTAACAACGGCGGTATCTGATGGAGCGGTAGCGGGTACAAGTGCAAGTTTGTATTTGAGTTCGATTGGAGATTAGTATGAAAATTTTAGGCATAGAAAAGGTATCTTTTGTAGATTACGAAGGCAAAATGTGTGCCACAATTTTTACAGGGGGCTGTAATTACAGATGCCCCTTTTGTCATAATGGCGGAATTGTGTTAGACAAATACAAAGAAATTAGCGAAGACGATATTTTGGAATATTTGCGTTCAAGAAAGGGTCTTTTAGATGCAGTCACAATTTCGGGCGGAGAACCAACCTTGCAACCCGACTTAAAGCAGTTTATTATAAAGGTTAAAAAACTCGGTTTTTTGGTAAAACTAGACACAAACGGCACCAATCCAGCGGTGTTAATAGATTTGGTAAATGATAATTTATTAGATTATGTCGCAATAGATATAAAAACCAACTTTGAAGACTATAATAGGGTGGCTGGCGTTTCTAACGCATTACAAAACAATGTGCAAAGAAGTATTAACTATTTAAAGCAAAGCAATATAAATTACGAGCTTAGAACTACACTGGTTAAGGAATTTCATACCACAGAAAGCATAACCAAAATGGCAGATGAGTTGGCTGGGCAAAAAAAATTATATTTGCAAAAATTTAAAGCCAGCCCCGATTGTATAAATTCTGCCGGGTTAAGTGAAGTGCCAAAACAAATTGCAAAAGAGTATGCGGATATTTTAAAAAGAACCATACCAATGGTAGAACTTAGGGGCTATTAATTGTCCTCAAAAAGTCTAGTTCTAAAACGAAAAAAGACCAAAAATTGGTAAAAAAATAAAACAAAAAAACGTACAACAATTTTTTATTATATTTATTATGCCAAAAACGCTCTATCACTTTAAAATTAAGCGATAAAGCGTTATTTATTACTTCAAAAAAAAGACCGCCTATTAGTATAATAGGTGGTCTTTTTTGAAAGAAAATCCCTTAAACATAGCCAAATTTTAAAACTAATGCTAAAAAAGTTGATATATTTATGTCATTAGAGTAAAATATTATTAGAAAAAGACCACCTATTATACTAATAGGCGGTCTAAAAATTGGACTATTTTTTGGAGATTTTTATATGAGATTTTTTAAAAGATTTAGAGCGTTTTTATTTATGACGGTGTGCTTAATAATTTGTTCCGTTCAAGCGGTGCAAGTAATTTGTGCGGTAAATATTAGAGGGGGTGGAAGTACTACCGTAACTTATGATGCGTTTTTAAGTAATGACGACATATTAAGCGTGTACCAGCCCATAAATTCAGAGGACCCAAAGTGGACAAAATATGGGCATAACGCCGCACTAAATGCAAACGCTACAAAAATAGAAACCACAAATGCAGAAGCCTTACAATCTGCTCTAACTGAAAAGGACGAAAACGGCAATGCCGACCTAACTAAAATCAAAGCGGGTCTAACTTACGGCGTAGACGATTACACAAAATCAACTACTCCAGTATATGGAAAGATTGACATTGTTAATGTAGATATTAAAACGGGCGAAATTATTGGAAAACTTAGCGACCCAACCTACAACTTTGAGTGGTTTGGAAGAGATGTAACACTCACCGCTGGCACAACGCTTGCAAGTGGCAGAACGCTAGATGCTGAAACCACTTTTACCGTAGATTGTTATACCTACTATCCAACAATGTACATAAGAAGATGTATAATAGATAATAACCAATGGCTAAGCGTATCCGAAAAGGATTTTGCCGGTTCGGTAGAAGTACCAGAATACTACACCGCAACCTTTACTGCAACGGTATATAACCCAGATAAAACTCTTGCAAAAAATTCAAATGGAGTAATTGTAAGAAGTTATATAAATAACGATATGCCATTATCTTATTGCAAATCTGCTTACTTAAATGAATTTTATGCCGAAAATGCAACTGACTATTCAACAGAAGACAGTGTTAATACCCCAATGCAAGAAAGAATGCTGTTGTGGTGTACCAACCTAACTAAGGCGTGGGAAGCAAGTGCAACTAGCCTTGTAGGATACAAGTGTGCCAAAAGTTGCCAGGGAGAAGGTTACACCGCTTTTGTATACAATTATTTATACTTAATAAAGTATGCAGATAACAATGCACAAAATATGGTTGGAGGTGGCAACTCCCGTTCTTATAACAAGTATAATGCAATAACAAATGCTAATAATAGTGCGGTTAATGCCGGAGAAGATGAAACACTAACGGCAACCATAAATGGTAAAGCAATAACTTATGGTAAAAATGTAAAGTTTAATAATACAACAGTACAGAGAAACGCCTCGGTAGTAAATTATTTAGAAAGTATAAAGTCTGGTGCAACAATTGGTATGGAAGTATCTAATGAAAATGGTGGCAATGAAGCGGGTATGCTTTATGGGTATAACCTAACAGGCTTTACAAATACTAATAATGGTAAATCAGATGTTCCTGGCTTATACACCACGCAATTTTTAACTCACACAGTAAGTGGCAAAAGGGCACTATTAGATGGCTATGTAGGGTCTAATGGCTACACCTCGGTAATGTGCTTGGGAGTGGCTGACCCTTGGGCAAATATGCTTACCTGGGTGTTTGGAGTGGCTGTATTAAATAACACCGATGACCCTAATAGGGGAGAAAGTGAAGCGGTAATAAATATATATGCAACAACCAAAAATTATGATTACAAAACAAATAATTGGATAGTGGATAGTTATTCTGGCACAGGAGAAGAGTCTTATGAAGCCAAAATATCTGCACTTAGCAGTGCAGGATACCATAAACTTAGTTACAATTTGCCAACAGCAGAGGGTATGTACCGAACGCTTGGGGTAACCAATGTAGCAACGCAAGGAAACCCAAAAGATGCTCTAATAGGTCTACCAAGTGCAAATTCTGGTGTGGGCAGCACAACAAAAGGTCTTTGTGACTACTATTATTGCAGTTCTACCGCAAACCAAACATCTGAGTATCTTTTTGGTGTGCTTCATGGCGGTTATATTTGTAGTGGGGTTAATGCGGGGCCTTTCTGTGCCTATGCGAGTTTTATTCTCACTAATTGTAATTATATTGTCGGTTTGCGGTCTTCATTAGTTGGTTAAACTACTAATTAACTAAAAATATAACTAATTTAAACAAAAGGCCTTATGGTAAAATATATTACCATAAGGTTTTTTATAAAAAATTTTCCAAAATTTTTTATAAAATGTATTTTATAGATAGCGTGCATTATGGTATAATAATTTACGAACTAAAAGCAAAGGGGGTTTTTATGAAAAAAGAGCAAAAAAATGCTACTAATTTTGATACATTTATAAGTTCTTCAAACCCCACCAATGCAACAAAGCGAGAAAGTTATATGCAAAACAAAAGCGAAACAAAACAACAAAAAAAAGAGGCAAAGTTATTACGCAAGCAAAAGATAAAAGCAGATAAAGCCAAACAAAAAGAATTAAAGGCAATAAAACGCCAACAAGCCAAACAGAAACGCCAAGACCGCATAAAAAAATTATATACCAAAAACAAATTAGCGGATTGGTTTAAACTAGATAACGCAGGCACGCTGTATCCATCTATTAAAGATGAAAACTGGTCTTTTGTGGTAAGGTTTTTTGCATGCTTAAATGAGCCGGTTGATCCCGAAAAATTACAACAGGCAGTGCAAGATACAATGCCACGATTTCCTACTTTTAATGTAGGGTTAAAGCCGGGCTTGTTTTGGAATTATTTTGAAGAGAAGTCTACCGTGCCAAAGGTAGAAAAAGAAGAAAAGTTTCCTTGTTCTAGTTTTGAGTTATATGATCCCAAAAGCCATATTGTAAGGGTGCTTTATTACAACAACCGAATAAGCGTGGAGTGCTTTCATGCGGTGGCAGATGGTAGAAGTATTTTAAAGTTTTTTAATTCGCTACTAAGAAGATATTTTATTCTTTGTGGTACAAAAATAGATTGCACTTTGGGAGCGGTAGAGGTGCTAGATAAACCACGAAGCGAAGAAAAAATAGATGCCTTTAATAGGTTTAGTACCAACGGAAAAAAGGCAAAATACAAAGAGCAAAAGGCTTTTCATATAAAGGGTACAAATGAGGAGTTTGGCGTCTGCAATGCCATAATGGGTACCATGAGCGTAAACCAATTAAAGGAAGTTGCAAAATCGTACAACGCAACAATTACCGAATACATAGTTGCAGAACTAGCCTATGCAATTTATAAGCTCAACCCAAAGCACAACAGACCAATTAAAATGTCGGTACCAATAGACTTGCGTCAATTTTTTGAAACCGAAACGCTAAGAAATTTTTCTGCATATATAAATGTAGAGATTCCGCCAAAGGCGGACGGGTATATTTTGCAAGATATTATAGACATTATAAAGCACGCATTTACAGAAATTACCAAAGAAAATATGCAAGCATTTATTAATAACAATGTTGGTATGCAAAAAAATATTTTTATAAAACTTGCTCCGCTAAAACTTAAAAATATGATAATAAAACTTGCCTATCATGCGGTGGGCGAGGCATACCAAACTATGAATGTATCAAACATAGGTAGGGTTGTGGCTCCGCCAGAATTTGCCGACAAAATTTTAAAATACGGAGTAAATCTTGGAAGACCCAAGTACAACGCAAAAACGGTAGGGATTATTTCCTTTCAAGATAACTGTGTTATTACAATATCGTCCAAAATTAAGGAAACAAACATAGAAAAGGAGTTTTTTAAAAGCCTTTCTGCAAAGGGCATACAAATACTTATAGAGAGCAATAGGAGAGATTATTATGCGTAAGTCTAATTTTTGTACCGCCTGCAAAGTAGATGTTTCGGGCGACTTAAAATATTGCCCGCTTTGCGGAAGGTTTGTGCTAGATGACGAAAACAGTACCGCAGAAGAAAACGAAAACAGCTATCCAAATTACGATTTGAGTTACATTTATAAGGCAAAATGGTTAAAACTTGTAAAAGATTCATTAATATTAGTTTCGCTTGTTGCACTTGCGGTAAATTTGCTGTTTAACATTAATTGCATTTGGTTTCCGTATGTTTTTGTTGGGCTATATTGCTTGTGGAGTGCTGTGTTTTATCCATTTAAAGAGGGTCAAAACCATATAAAGAGAATACCAATTACCGGTTTTATATTAAGCATTGCCGTTATTTTTGTAGATGTTTACAATCATTTGGTGTTTGATACGCTTTTTGGTTGGGGAGTTATTTATACCGCACCAGCAATTTTGACGGCGTCAGTGGTGGTTTCGCTAATTATTTCGCTTTCTACAAATAAATATGATACGCAACTTATAAGAGGATTAATGTATTTATTAATTGTAAGTGTAGTTGCTTTTGTAGTAGAATTAATAGTGGTAAAAAACTATCCCCTTTGGCCAATATTTATGTATTTTTTAAGTTCAACCATTAGTGTTTCGGTGTTAATGCTTGCAAAAAGAAAACGAATGGTTAAAGAAATTAACCGTAATTTCCATATTTAATTACGGAAGAGAGGAAATATGAATAAAAATGAATTATTAGAGATTCTTAAAAATCAGCGTGAAACCTATTTAAGCGAGAGCCAAATTACCAAAATTTGTGGCGAAAAGGTAAACTATAACATTAATACCGTTAAGTCACTTTTAAATAGTTTGGTAGACGAAGGCTCGGTTATTTTGAGCGAAAGGCATAAATATGCCGTCACCGAAAAAACCAATGTAGTAAAGGGTAGGTTTATTGGAAACGCACGGGGTTTTGGCTTTGTTGAGCGTATAAGTGAGGCTGGCGAAGATTTGTTTATCCCCGAAAAAAGTGTGAATGGTGCGGTACATGGAGATATTGTACTTGCACGAGTTGTCCCAAAGGCTACAAGACGCAAAAATGATAGGCGAAATATGTTTGGCGACTATTCGGGGCGGTCTACTGAAGCCGAAGTTGTTAGAATTTTAGAGCGTGAGATAAAAACCATTGTTGGTACATTTATGGTTTATACAGGCGGGGCTGTTGTGGTTCCTGATGACAAGCGATTTACCGACCAAGTGTTTATTCCTACCGACAAAATGATGGGTGCAAAAACCAACCAAAAGGTAGTTGTTAGTATTACGCAATATCCTTCTAGAAACAAAATGGCAATGGGTGCTGTAACCGAAATATTAGGCGATATTGGCGACATTGGTGTAGATACGCTAAGTATTGTGCGTAGTTTTGGGCTTACCGAAAAATTCCCTGAAGCGGTTTTGTTGGAGGCTCGCTCGGTTGCTCATGAGCCAGACGCTCACGACCTCAAAAACCGAAAGGACTTTACCAACGATTTAATTATTACCATAGATGGCGATGATGCAAGGGATTTTGATGACGCAATAGGACTAAAAGTATTAGAAAACGGGTATGAATTATCGGTGCATATTGCAGATGTTTCGCACTATGTAACGCAAGACAGTGAAATAGACAAAGAGGCATTTAAGCGTGCCACAAGCGTTTATTTCCCTGATATGGTTCTACCAATGCTACCAGAGGAGTTGTCTAACAACATTTGCTCCCTTATGCCAGACAAAATAAGGTTAACTTTAAGCGTTGTTATAAAGTTTGACGAAAAGGCAAATATAAAAGACTATCAAATATATAAGGGCTTTATAAAAAGCCGTAACCGTATGACATACAAAAATGTCACAAAAATATTAAATGGCGACACCGATGCTTGCAAACAGTATGCACATTTAGTTTCTATGCTAAAAAGTATGGAAGAACTTGCAAATCTTTTAATTGTGCGAAGAGATGTAGCCGGTCAACTAGACTTTAATTTGCCCGAAGTTCAAATAGATATGGACGAAAATAATAAAATTAAGGATATTTATCGTAAGCCTCGAGATATGTCGGATAGACTTATTGAGCAATTTATGGTTGTTACCAACGAGGTTGTGGCTCGTCATATAAAAAATATGCAACTTCCATTTGTTTACAGAATTCATGAAACTCCAACACAAGAAAAAATGCATGCCTTTAATGAATGCGTAAAAGGGCTGGGACTAAATCTTTCTATAACAGAAATTGACCCAAAACCACGAGATGTACAAAAAATTATTGTTGCAGTAAAAAATAGACCTATGGAAACGGTAATAAACTCCATTTTGCTACGAAGTATGCAAAAGGCAAAATATTCCGAACAACCATTAGGTCACTTTGGTTTGGCGCTCAAAGATTATTGCCATTTTACATCGCCTATTAGAAGGTATCCCGATTTAACCATTCATCGAATTATAAAACTTGCAATGGACGGCGAAATGGTGGGCAAAACCTTTGGCTATTACGAAAATTTTGTGGTGCAGTCCGCCGAACAATCATCTAAAAGAGAGAGGCTTGCAGACGAAGCCGAAAGAACGGTTGACGACCTAAAAAAAGCGGAGTATATGACAAAGTTTATTGGTAAAGAATATGTTGGCATTGTTTCGGGGGTATCCGAAAGTGGCATTTTTGTGCAACTAGAAAATACCGTTGAGGGTATGGTTTGTATGGACGATCTACCTAAAGACAACTATACTTATGACGAAGCCAAGTGGACAATGTTTGGCAAAAATAATACATTTAAATTAGGGCAAAAGTTAAAAGTGGTGGTGGCTAATACCGATTTAATTTTACGAAAGGTATATTTTACACTGCCTGATAAATTTTTAGTAAAGTAATTAAACAAAAAACTCTTGAATTATCACAAAATGTGTGGTAAAATATCCAAGCAAAAGGACAAAGGATAGTTATGGAACAACAAATTGTAGCGGATAACAAAAAAGCGTATTACGATTACACCATAGAAGACAAGTTTTTGGCAGGTATTGTGTTACAAGGTGTCGAAATTAAGTCGGTAAGAGCGGGTAGGGTAAACCTAAAAGATAGTTATGTAATTGTAAAAAATGGCGAAGTCTTTTTGCTTGGTGCCCATATTGCAGAGTACGAAAAGGCGGACGGGCTTGCAAAGGTAGATACCAGAAGGTCAAGAAAATTACTTTTAAAAAAGTCCGAAATTTTGAAATTATCTCGCAAAGTGAATATAAAAGGGTATACATTAGTTCCAACAAAAATGCTTTTGGTAAACAATAGAGCAAAGGTAGAAATTGCCGTAGCCAAAGGTAAAGAGTTGTACAACAAAAAAGATTCCCTAAAAGAAAAGGACATCAAAAGAGAAACCGAAAGGCAACTAAAAGCAGGTTTTTAACAAACTTTTAACAGATGGTTATAGCTTGTTAAAAACCAAATTTTACCGGTACTAAAAATTTAAATTATGGGGACGACCGGTTTTGACGGGTATTTTAACTTTTGGGTACACAGCATGTTGCAGGGCGGACTGCACAAAAACTCGCAAAAAAATAAACGCTAATAACAATTTAGCTTACGCTGCCTAACTATTAGGCATGTTCATTTAAATAGGCTTACTGGATTTAAATGGGCATAAAAATAAAGTAAGGAACCTTCTGTTGGTGGTTTTGGCGACAGTTGGCGATATTTACCAAAGCCTAGCGAGGTTGTAGACTGTTTGTGGTCGACCACCGAGCGAAAATTAAAACACAAACTAAACATGTAGAACAACCCAAAATGAATATTCGGACGTGGGTTCAATTCCCACCGTCTCCACCAAGAAAAAAAATGAAAAGAGGAAACCCCATAAGGGTCACTCAAAACAAAAAGAATTTAGGAAGAAACTTTATGTTTCTTCCTATTTTTTAACCTTTAAAAAACACCTCCTATGGAAATTACCATAAGAGGTGTTAGGCTTAAAAAACCCCATTTTGCGGTGCAAAAATGGGGTTTTCTTCATTATTAGTCTAATTTTTAATTAAACGACTTTTGTAATGATTATTATGTATAATTTAAATTTTGTTTTTATTAAATGTTAATTAATCTGCAATTACCCATTGAACAGTCTTGTCTTCAGTTGTATCATCATCCCATGTCATATTTTCTTTATCAGCAAGTGAAACGGTAACGGTATACGTACCTTTTTCTGTTCCACTAGTCTGTCCAGAAATCGTAATATAATCAGCATACTCTTCTGCAAGAATAAAATCTGCACTTGTAACTGTTATTTCTTCGCCTGTATATATCTTTTTAACAAACATACTCACAGCTACATTGTTCTTCCAATCCAAAAGCTGTATTTTCCATTTAACTGTTTTGTCGTCAGTGGTTCCGTCACTCCATGTCATATTTATCTTGTCATTAAGTGAAAGGGTAACTGTATAAGCGCCAGGTTCTGTAGCACTTGTTTGACCAGAAACTGTAACAAAATCGGCATACTCATCTTCAGCAATAAGATTAACACTGGTAACGATTTTTTCTTCGCCAGTATATAAAGGTGTGTAGCGAGTTACAGTTAACTTTGCTTTCACTATTTCCCAAGTTACTGTTTTATCATCAGTAGTTCCGTCTTCCCAGGTTGTGTTTGCTTTATCTTTTAATGATAGAGTGACTTCGTATATTCCAACATTGGTGGCACTAGTTGTTCCTGTTATTTCAACGGCAATAGGTGAGAACTTAACAAAATCTTTACTGGTTACCGAGATTTCGCTACCAGTATATACTTTTTCAGTTTTTTCATTTTTTAAGGTTACTTTTGAAGGTGTTTTGATTTCCCAAGTTACTGTTTTGTCTTCGGTAGTTCCGTCTTCCCAAGTTGTATTTGCTTTATCTATCAAAGATAATATTACATCGTATGTTCCAACTTCAGTGGCTTTAGTTGTTCCAAGTAAAGTAATGAATTTACTATCATTGATATTTGCTATGAAATAGGTATTTTTTAGTACGATTTCGTCGCCAGTGTAAATTGTTTCAAATTGGTCAAGTGTGGCGATTTTACGTTTTTTGATTTCCCAAGTTGCGTTCTTATCTTCGGTTGTTCCATCGCTCCAAATTGTGTTTTCTTTATCTTTTAATGATAGTGTTACCTCGTATACTCCAACATTTGTTGCACTTGCTGAGCCGGTTATATTAACAAAGTCGACAGCATGCGAATCCGCCACTATAACATTATAGGCAGAGAGTTCTTCGCCAGAATAAGTTTCCCATTTATAACTTTGAAGATAAATACTTCTTTTTTGAATTTCCCAAGTTGCGTTCTTATCTTCGGTTGTTCCATCTTCCCAGATTGTGTTTACTTTGTCTTTTAAAGATAAAGTTACATTGTATACTCCAGGATAGGTAGCTTTTGTTGTTCCGGTTACATCAACTAATTCTGCAAGATGAGAACCTGTAAAATATTCGCTAGTTACTGAGAGTTCTTTGCCAGAGTATTTACCGAATTTATAATCAAGAAGATAATGAATACTTCTTTTTCCAATTTCCCAAGTTACTGTTTTGTCATCAGTAGTTCCGTCTTCCCAAGTTGTGTTTACTTTATCTTTTAATGATAGAGTGACTTCGTATGTGCCAACATTGGTGGCAGAAGCAGTTCCACCGCTTATGGTAAATAGGTTGCTATTTTCTAAATCTGCAAAATCGGCAGGAGTAACAGTTATTGCGTCGCCAGTATATTCTTTAGCAGGCGCAGTAATAGAAACCCTTGCAGGAATAATACGCCATTGTACAGTCTTATCCTCAGTGGTTCCGTCTTTCCAACAATAATTAACTTTATCTTTTAGTGATAGTATTACATTGTATGTTCCAGCATCAGTGGCAGAAGTAGTTCCGCTTATGGTAAATAGGTTGCTATATTTCTGACTAAAATCGGCAGGGGTGATAGTTATTTTATCACCAGTATATTCTTTATTGTCGGGTAGATTAACAGAAACCTTTACAGGAACAATACTCCATTGTATAGTTTTATCCCAAGTGGTTCCGTCTTCCCAACAATAATTTATTCTGTTTTTTAGTGATAGCGTTGCAGTGTATGTTCCAACTTTGGTAGCAGAACTGGTTGAACTTATGGTAAATAAGTTACTATTTTCTAAATCTGCCAAATCGGCATCAGTGATAGTTATTTTATCACCAGTATATTCTTTAGCAATATGAAGATGAAGATCAACAGAAACCTTTACAGGAACAATGTCCCATCGTACAGTCCTTTCATTAGTGTTTCCATTATACCAAGTTGTGTTTTCTTTATCTTTTAGTGATATCGTTACAAAGTATAATCCAACTTCGGTGGCAGAAGTGGTTCCGCTTATGGTAAATAGGTCGCTATATTTCTGATTAAAATCGGCAGGAGTAATAGTTATTACGTCGCCAGTATATTCTTTAGCAGGCGAAGTAAGAGAAACCTTTGCAAGAACAATACGCCATTGTACAGTCTTATCCCCAGTTGTTCCGTCTTTCCAAGTTCTATTTTCTTTATCTATTAAAGATAAGGTTACGTTGTATGTTCCAACATTGGTGGCAGAAGTGGTTCCGCTTATGGTAAATGGGTTGCTATATTTTTGACTAAAATCGGCAGGAGTAACAGTTATTATGTCGCCAGTATATTCTTTAGCAACGGGCGTATTAAGAGAAACCTCTGCAGGAACAATACGCCATTGTGCAGTTTTATCCTCAGTAGTTCCGTCTTCCCAAGTTGTTTTTTCTTTATCTATTAAAGATAAGGTTACAACATTGTATGTTCCAACATTGGTGGCAGAAGTGATTCCGCCGCTTATGGTAAATAGGTCTTTATTTTTTAGACTTGCAAAATCGTCAGGAGTGATAGTTATTACGTCGCCAGTATATTCTTTATCAACACGCGTATGAAAAGAAATCTTTGCAGGAGCAATACACCATTGTGCAGTCTTATCCTCAGTGGTTCCGTCTTCCCAAGTTGCTTTTTCTTTATCTTTTAAAGATAATGTTACATTGTATGTTCCAGCATTGGTTGCAGAAGTGGTTCCGCTTATGGTAAATAGGTCGCTATATTTTTCTAAATATGCAAAATCGGCAGGAGTAACAGTTATTACGTCGCCAGTATAATTTTTAGTAACAGGCGTCTCAAAAGAAACCTTTGCAGGAACAATACTCCATGGTACAGTTATATCGTCAGTTGTCCCATCATCCCAACAATAATTTACTTTATCATATAGTGATAGTGTTGCATAATGTGTTCCAATAAGAGATGAATCATAAGAGTAGCAGTTGAAAAAGTGGTAGTTTTTATAATCTGCAAAATCGAAAGACCCAACACGTATTGAACTACCAGTATATTCTTTAGTGACAGGCAGATCAATAGAAACTTTTATAGGAATAATACGCCATTGTGCAGTCTTATCTTCAGTTGTTCCATCGTTCCAACAATAATTTAATTTGTCTTTTAACGATAGAGTGACTTCGTATGTGCCAGCATTTGTGGCACTGGTTGTGCCCGTTATATCAATAAATTTAATATCTTCAGAGTCCACAAAATAATTTGGCTTTATTGATTGTTCGTTGCCATGATAATCTGTGCTAGAATATTCTGTTGAATAATAATAAGGAGCATAAGCATAATATGGTTTTTTTAATGTAATTTCATAACTTTTAATTTCCCAAGTTATAGTCTTATCTTCGGTTGTTTTATCGCTCCAAATTGTGTTTTCTTTATCTTTTAAAGATAGTGTTACCTCATATACTCCAGCATTTGTTGCACTTACCGTTCCTGTTATATCAACGAAGTCGACATCGCTGGAATACAGTACAAGATCATAGGCAAAGATTTCATCGCCAGAATATGTTGTCTTTCGGCGGTATTCTTTTTTAATCTCAATTCTTCTTTTTACAATTTCCCAAGTTGTGGTTTTATCTTCAGTTGTTCCGTCTTCCCAGGTTGTGTTTGCTTTATCTTTTAACGATAAGGTTACATTGTATGTTCCAACATTGGTGGCACTAGTTGTTCCGGTTAAATCAACTAAATTTGCATATCTACTATATACAACAAAATTATTGTTAGTTACTGAGATTTCTTCGCCAGAATATATTTCATATTTACGATTTTGAAGTTCAATAATTCTTTTTTCAATTTCCCAAGTTGTGATCTTATCTTCAGTTGTTCCGTCTTCCCAGGTTGTGTTTGCTTTATCTTTTAACGATAAGGTTACATTGTATGTTCCAGCATTGGTAGCACTAGTTGTTCCGGTTAAATCAACTAATTCTGCAAGACGAGAACCAGTAAAATCTTCGCTAGTTACTGAGATTTCTTCGCCAGAATAACATATATATGAGGGGCGAGTTACAGTTAACTTCGCTTTCACTATTTCCCAAGTTGCGGTTTTATCTTCAGTTGTTCCGTCGTGCCAACAATAATTTACTTTATCTTTTAGTGATAGTGTTACATTGTATGTTCCAGCGATTGTGGCTTTTGTATCGCCAGAAATCTCTACAAATTGAGCCTTATTTGAGCCCACAAAGTTTGATGCATTAACAGATAATTCTTCACCCGAATAAGTATAAGTAGTAGAATAGGAAGAAACACCTACAATTTCCTTCCAGTTTGCTTTTAAAGTAATATTGCCGGTAGTTCCGCTAGGTATAGTGTAGTCCCGAACTATTTGTGAGCCGTCATTAATTGTCCAGCCTGAAAAGTAGTAGTTTGTATAAGTTGGTTGCGATATAATTATGTCATTTGAGTCAACTGTATAAGTTGTGGGATTATTTGCATTGTTTTCGCCACCATTAAGGTCGTAAGTGATAGTGTATTGTATAGGTAAATATTCTGCGTTAATAGACACATCACAATCTGGCATAATAAAGTAGTAGTTGCCAGATTTATCGTAGTTAACGACTATTGTTTTATGGTCATTAGTCTGCACCATTAATTTTACTTCGTATCCGGGCTTTTCAACGAAGGTTTCTTTTTTGGTGTAACTAATTGTTACTTTTTCTTCGCTTTTAGCGGTAGAAACACTAGTCGAAATTTCGAAATAATCGTTTTGTGTTATGCTAATACTGTGTTTATCACTGCATGCAGTAAGTGCAAATGAGCAAGCAACTATCAGACACAATGTAAGCATGTAAACGAAAATTTTCTTTTTCATTTTTTTATCTCCTTTTGTTTAATATACATCTATCTTACACATAGATGAATAAAATCACCCCAAAAGAGTATCTTGCAATAAATAAAATAATCAAATTTACTTATATTATTAAAGTAGGGTTGACATTTTGTGTAAAATATGTTAAAATTTGTACATCTATGTGTAAGATAAATGTATAAATTTAGCCAGCCCAAAGGCTGTTTTTTTATTGAAATTTTAACTAAAATTTGCTTTTTGATGCAAAAAGTTCCATTGCTTTTCGTTTATTTTGTAAATTTGTATGAACATATCTATTTAGCGTTATTGTGGGCGAAGAATGACCCAAAAGTTCACTGATAGTTTTTATATCCACGCCATTTTCAAGTAGTCTTGTTGCAAAGGTATGGCGGAGAGAATGAAATCCATAATGCTTAATATGTAACTTTTTGAGCAAGTTGTCAAAAGATTTTTGGTAGGCTCTAGGGGCTACTTGTTTGTTGTTATGACTTGCAATTACATAGTCTATTAAAGAATGTTGTTTTAATATTTTTAATAGGTTTAATAAGCTCCTAGAAATGGGAATAACTCTTATAGAACTTAGTGTTTTAGGCGAACTTTCAATGGTTAAAGTTTTGTGATTACGATAAATTGTTCCAGCGGATTTATCAATATAAATAAGCATATTTTTAAAATCAACATTTTGCCACTTTAATGCTATTATTTCACCAAGTCTAAGACCGGTGTAAAGGCTTATTAGTATACCAAAATGGTAAAGCTTTTTATTTTCTAAAATATACTTTTCAAGTTTTGTTTGTTCTTGTTTTTCTAATGAGTTAACTTTTTTTGCTTGCATATTTTTAATCGTTGTATTTATTGATATATTTTCTTTTATCCAACCATTTTCAAATGCGAAACAAAGGCTTCTATTTACTAAACTTTTAATAAGTTTTGTTGTGGAATAAGAATATTTTTTATTTAAGCATATATAAAATTCGTTTAGATTACCCAAGGTAAGTTCTTTTTTAAATTTTACAACATAAATATCGTTTATTTGTAAATAGAATAGATATGTTTTTTGTTTTAAAGAGTATTTGACACTTTTCAAATACTTTGCCACGATGTATTTTAGTTTCATTTTAAATTCCTCCATGGCAAATATTTTACTTACATTAGAATTTTTTGGATAGGCAAATTTAGTTTTTGTGTCATGATATTACTAATTGGTTTTATATTTTTTTTGCATACTTAATGGGTTTTATAGCGTAATAATTTCGTCAAAAAGAAAAAATATAATTTTTTTGTTTTATTAATATTCATATAATAAAGAAAGAAAAAATTAAAAAATTTTACTATAAATTGTCAAAAAAAATTGTACAAAGAACAAAAGACTGTGATATAATTGTTCATACAAAATTGCAAAGATACTCAAAAATTTGCTCCACTTTTGCAATATGTATAATAAAAAGGAGAATATTATGACAAAAAGAAAATCATTATTAACACTTTGTATAGCATTTGTAATGTGCTTATGTATGGGTTTTGGTTTTGGTGGAAGCATGGACACAGTTTATGCAGAAGGCGAAACAGACACTCGCCAAGTAATAAGCGAAATAAATGCCACTTCAAATATTAATGAAATATTTGGCTATGGGAATAGTGTTATTGAACCAACTTTTAATATTGTAAAGGGTGCCCCAGCATATTTTAACAATAGCGGTAGTGGTAGTTGGAAAAAGAAGAACGGGTCAGATTGGGAAAACTACACAAGCGCAACATTTATAGAAGGGATCTATATTTACAATGTTCAAATTCGTATTGATGACGAATTTGGAACAACCCATGTGCTAGACAAAAATGGTATTAATGTTTCGGTAGATGGTGAAACTTGGGTAAATTCAGAGGTTCTTATTTATGATACCTATTCGTTCAGTTGGGTGACCTCAGTGGAGTGTGAGGTTGTTGCCCCAGCAGATGCACCGCTAAATTTTATAAAAGACAATAAGTGGGATATTAAAGAACCATATCTAAACCAAGCATTAACCTCATTTTCTGTGGCAGGCGGTGCAACGGGAGGCACAGCGCCTTATAGCTTTGCAAAGGTTTCGGGTCCTGATTGGATAAATGTTTCTGCAGACGGCACCGTTTCTGGAACACCAACCACTGTGGGCACAAATGCAGATTTGGTTATTAGTGTTACAGATAGTGCGTCTACGCCAGCAACAAAAGAAATTACTCTAAAAGTAGACAATACATATGTTCTACCAAAAGATAGAGAGGTAATAAGCGTTATTAGGGCAACTTCTAATATTGGCGAAAATTTGGGCTATGGCAAAGCGTTGTTTACCCCTGAGTTTAACATAACCGAAGGCGTGCAAGCATATTTTTCTTCAACTATGGGAAATTGGTTTAAAAAAGAGGGAGAGAATTTAAAAAAATATACAGAAACAACTTTTACAGAAGGAGTTTTTGTGTATCAAACTCAAATTCGTGTTGATGACGAATTTGGAAGAACACATGTGTTAAATAAAGACGGCATATCCGTTTATATAGATGACAAATTGTGCGTAAATAATGAGAAGCCGGATGTTTATGATACATATTCTTATATATATTCTAAAATAACAGAATATGAGATTATTAAACCTACACCAGTGGCAATAACTGACGAACTTGTGCCTGTTACCGAACTAGAAAAAGCGTTTAATGATGCACCACAAGAGCCAACATTTGGAGGAACACTTAGCCGTGGCACAGACTACGAGGTTAGTTATACAGTAAAACCGGATTCTCCTGGTTTATTGTTTTCTGATAAGCCACTTAATGCAGGCGTTTATGTTGTAACCGTTACCGGAAAGGGACTATACGAAAATAGTTTCACTAAAGAATTTGTAATTACAAAAGCGGAAAGAGATGTTCCTGTGGGACTTTTAGCAAATCCTATTTCGTGTGCAGAAGGTGTAGGCGAAATTTCTGGTGTTACTGAAATTATGGAATATAGGAAGGTTGGCGATGTAGAGTTTATTAGATGTACGTCTACAAAAATTACGGGGCTTAGCGCTGGCGAATACGAAATAAGATATATTGAAGATGAAAATTATTTTGCAAGTGATGTTGCAAAAGTTACTATTGCTATAAACCACAATTTTGGTGAAGAGATAGCAAAGCAAGAGCCAACTTGTTCAAGCGTTGGAATGCAAGCGCATTATTATTGTTCTAGGTGCGCAAAATATTTTGATACAAGCAAAACAGAAAAAACAATTGAAGAATTAACAATTCCGATTGATTCTAATGCTCACAACTTTGGTGATTTAGTTGCCAAACAACCAGCGACATGTATTGCAGAAGGTATGGAAGCACATTACAAATGTGTAGAGTGCGCAAAATATTTTGACACAAGCAAAACAGAAAAAACAATTGAAGAATTAACAATTCCGATTGATTCTAGTGCTCACAATTTTGGTGATTTAGTTGCCAAACAACCTGCTACATGTATTGCAGAAGGTATGGAAGCACATTACAAATGTGTAGCGTGTGAAAATTATTTTGATGAGCATAAAAATAAAACAACCGAAGAAGCCTTAAAACTCGCCATAAGTCCATATTATGGGCATAATTTCGGCTTTTGGCAAGAGGAAGTGTATGCTACATGTAAAAATCCGGGCAGAAAAGGTTACAAAGTTTGTTCTATTTGTGAAAAGAAATACGATGCAAGTAACAGAGAAATTACCGATTTTGTTATCCCTGTCAATCCGGACGGTCACGAATTAGATGATTTGATTGACGAAGTTCCTGCAACTTGCAAAGACCCTGGCGCAAAAGCACATAGAGATTGCAGATTGTGCGGAAAACATTGCGACCCAATAACAAAGAAAGAAATTGCAGACTTGACCATACCTGTTACTGGCGACCACACCTTTGGTGCGTGGAAAGATGAAGTCCCTTCAACAACAACGGAGTTTGGTACAAAAGCGCACAAAGATTGTACCGTTTGCGGTAAGCATTTTGATAGCAACGGCAACGAAATTGCCGACCTTAGAATTGCAAAGATAGGAACAACAAAAGTTACTGTTAACGGAGGAACGGGCGAAGACTTTTATGAAATTGGCTCAAAGGCAACAGTAGTTGCTGCTGCTCCAGCAGAAGGTAAAAGATTTAAACATTGGCAAGATGCCAACGGAAATATTTTAAGTACAAACGCATCATACACATTTACTGTTACAGAAAATATGTCATTAACAGCAGTTTATGAAGATATTAACCCAACGCAAAATAAAGCAAAACAAGGTCTATCTGGTGGACAGATTGCCGGAATTGTTGTAGTAAGTGTGCTTTTTGTTGGAATGAGTGGTTTTGCAATTTATTGGTTTGCAATTAAGAGAAAAACCTTTGTAGACCTTGGAACGGCAATCAAAAATTTGTTCAAAAAGAAAAAACAATAAAAAGTTAAATTACGGTTAAAAATTTATAAAAAGGGGTATTGCAAAATTTGGTAATACTCCTTTAAAATTTGCAAATTACACCAACAAGCAAAAAATATTAATACATTTTTTATAATTTTATTGAAAAAGTTTTAATAGTTTGCTACACTAAAAGTAGCAAAGTTAAGGGGTGTAACTAACTATTATTCAATTATATTAATTGGATAAAAAAACAAAACGCCAAGGATATGTTTGACTATCTTTGACTTTTATATGGTGGTTTAGGAGTAAATTATGAAAAGATTAGGAATGGTTGTGGCGGTAGAGATTGATACGGTTATAAAAAAGTTTGCAAAAATAGAGAAAATAGAAAATTCGCCATATGAAGTTTTTAGAGCGGATATTTTTGACGCAACAATTTATATATTAAAGTCGGGTGCGGGAGAGATTTTTGCCAGTGCAGGAACACAATATCTTATTACAAAATATAATGTAGAAGTGATAGTAAATTTTGGAGTAGTGGGGGCATTAACCGAAGAGTTAACTCACGAAAGCATTTGCTTGGTAGAAAAAATTGTGCATTATGATTTTGATACATCTAGTATTGACGGTTGTGCTGTTGGGCGTTATTTGACTTACGAGAGCGAATACATTCCAACCAGTGCAAAACTATTAAACATTGCAAAAGAAGTAAATGGTAATTTAAAATTGGTTACATGCGCATCGGGTGATAAGTTTGTTGCAGATGCTGATAAAAAAAGAGAGTTGCACAATAAATTTAATGCTGATATTGTAGAAATGGAGTCTGCGGGAATTGTTTTAACCTGTGACAGAAATAATATACCTTGTATTTTTGTAAAGGCGATTGCCGATACATTATTTGGCGGGGCAATGCAGTACAAAACGCAATTTCATATTGCTAGCACAATGTGTTTAGAAATTGTTGAAAAAATAATTCAAAAGTTGGCATAAATCAAATTGATATTTAAAGATTTAAAAGGTGTGAAAAAATACAAAATTTAAGCCAAAAAATTAATATTTTTTATTTTTAAAGTTATAAAAGTTGACTACTATTTGCAAATTTGCTAATATATAGTTATAGTTTAATAAGGAGGGAAAATATGGCAAAGAAAAAATCTGGAGTTAGCATTTCAAAGATTTGTTTAGCACTTGGACTTCTTTTGGGAGTTGCAGCAATTTGTATGATGTTTGTTACAAGCGTAGAGTTTAAAGGTTTGACTTACACCGGTCTTCAAACGGCGTTTGGTTACACCAAAGAAACTGATGTACTTGTAGCAACAGCAAAAACAGAAGTTTTTGCATTTTCATTTATGAATCTTTTAACTTACATTTTGGCTCTTGCAGGCGTAGTATTGTGTTTATTAAATATGCTTGCACACAAGTCTAGCAAGTTGTTTGCTTTTGTCAGTGCAGCAGCATTTATCGTTTCAGCAGTATTCTTCTTTTTAACACCACAATTTAGTATTCCTATGGTACTAGGAAAGAGTGTTCAAGGTTCAGTAGAACTTGCTCTTGGAATTGGATCAATACTTGGTGGCGTATTCTCAGGAATTGCTGGAGTTAGCACACTTGCATCATGTTTTGTTAAGTAATAATTTACAAACAAAAAACTCTATTCGGTTGAATAGAGTTTTTTTTATCGGTGCGAACAACTGGACTTGAACCAGCACGGAGTTGCCCCAACTGGATTTTGAGTTATTTAAACACTTTTTTAGATAGTATCATATAGTGTTATTTTTGATTGTCTAAAACCTTATAAAACCCCTATAAATAAAAGAAATTCTGTACATTGACTGATTAGATAATCCCTTTTAGTGTTATCTTCTATTTAGTCAGTATTTTTTAATATTTGCTGGAAATTTTATGATAATCCGTTAGAAATTTTATATGTACTTCCAAAATTCTATTAAATGTGCTATACTTTAAATTATTAGAAGGAGCCAGTACAAAAGAAGATAAACACTCAATTTTACCTAAGATAGAAATTGAGCTTTATTTGAAAGAGAATAAATCGTTTACAGAGTTTTTAGGAAACAATAATAGTTTAAAATTGAGACAGCAAGGTTTGAAATGTATAATTCGTTTTGATGAGAAATTTCAATCTGAAAATGTTTTCTTTTATTATAAAAAGGGGTCGAAAGATAGCACATTTATTAAACGAATTAATAAAAACTAAGCAGTAGAATAAATTTTTAGATTTGGCAATTGTAATATTTTTAAAAATATGCTATACTACTTTCACTTGTAAAAGTGATTTTAAGGAGAATAAATTATGAGAATTGCCTTTTTAGGGGCTTGTGGCACAGGTAAAACAACACTTGTTGAAGCAATGTATAAAGATTTAGGACTAAAACCTGTGTATAATAATGCAAGAAATGTAATGTCTGGATTAGGTATAACCGATTTAACAGATGTTGAGCCAACCAGGAGAGCATTACTTTGCGAATCTATATTGATAACAAGACTAACAAAACAAATGGAAATATGGGACGAAGGTTTTATCTCTGACAGAAGTATAATAGATGAACTTATGTATTGAGAACTTGATAATCAAAAGAACTTTCCATCACTTACTGATACTCTAAAAGATTTTGTGTATACTTTTTATAGCAAATTCAAATATGATTTACTTGTGTGTATCCCTGTCGAATTTGATTTGTCAGAACAAGAGAAAAACGCTGATAGATTAAGATGGGTTGATGAACATAGATATTTAGAAAATGAGTATGTTAAGAAATTTTATAACGAAGAAAAGAAAAATCCTCGTTGTTGTAAAAAGGTTATTACGGTAACAGGTTCAGTAGAAGAAAGAATATCGCAAATAAAGAAAGAAATTAAAGAACTCAATGCCAAAACTGAACTAACAAATGGACTTTAAAATAAAAAAAGCGAAAGTATGATAACTTGTCAAACACTTTCGCTTTTTCTTTCATTATTTAGTTATTTGTCAAAATCTATTGAAACTTATTTAGTTCAGTTTTGAGCGTTTCTAAAACCTTAATATATTTTTCTTCAAAATCATCATTTGCTTTAATATATTTAATATTAGGGTAATATTTTTTATACATATCATAAAATTGATTATTCATTTCAACAGCTTTTTCAAAATCTTGAAAGCGGACTTCGCTATTAGCACGCTTATCATATACCCCTAGCATTGCATAAGTTTCTAAACATAATACTATATCATATCTATCTTTTGTTGTTTCTTTATCAAAATTATGTTTTGTTACAATTTTATTAAATTCACTTTCGCCAATAAAAGGCATTCCATCTAGAACTCCACGATTTAACAAAAAGACAATGGTTTTGTCTGTTTTAATATTTTTAATAAGCGACATATATAAATCTTCAACAAATAGTTGACCTTGAAATACTGCGTCTTGATATTCAAGTAAAGTAATTGTATCATCTCCAAAAGGTTTAATGTTGTTTAATAAAATCAACTCTGCAACTTCATTTGTGTTAACCACATAATATCCAGATTGCTCTAAATCGTTTTTTAATCGTTTAATGGTTGTGTCCTTTCCAGCTTGAACACTACCAGTAATTAATACTCTTATAATCTTATTCATCTTTGTCTCCATTTCAATTATAATGAAAGTATTATAAAAAGTCAAACTGTGAAAAATTATAAACAATTCATTGTAATTATAAACAAAATATGCTATAATGGCTTATATGAAAATTGTAACTTATAATGTAAATGGAATTCGTGCAAGCATAAAACTTGGTTTTCTTGATTGGTTAAAAGAGTTTAATGCAGATATTTATTGTATTCAAGAAGTTAGATGTAATGAAAATTTAACCAAAGAATTAATATTTGACTCAAAAGAACAAATGTCACTATTTGAGAACTCCAAAACTAATTTATCTAACTATTATGCTACTTATAATTGTGGATTAAGGGCTGGTTATGCGGGAACCTTAATTTTGAGCAAGATAAAACCAGATAAAATAGTATTAGATATGCAAGAGTTTTGGCACGATGATGAAGGAAGAACTACTATCATGATTTTTGGAAATAATGCAATAGTTAACGCATACATACCAAATGGCAATAGTCGGCTTGGTTTTAAAATGCAGTATTTATCAGCTTTAACTAAATATCTAAATAAACTGAAAGAAACATATAATGTTATTTGTGTTGGAGATTTTAATATTGCACATAATGAAATTGATTTATCCCACCCAAAACAGTGTAAAAATAAATCGGTTTTCTTACCAATAGAACGCACTGCTTTTGGTGAGTTGCTATCTTTTGGTTTTACTGATTGTTATAGATTTGTCAACCCTGAAAAAGTTGAATACACTTGGAGAAGTTATCGTTCTAGACATGATGAAACTTATAATAGTTGGAAATATAGAATAGATTATATTTTAGTGTCAGATGGTTTAAATTCTCAAATAGAAGAATGTAATATCCTTGATTTGCCTTATAGCGACCATCTTCCTGTCGTGTTAAATATAAAGGATTAATTATGAAAATTAAGAACAAGTTAGAAAGTTATAATAAAATTATTGAATTAGGATTAAATCGCTTTCCTGAAAAGATTTTTAAATCTTCTGAAATAAATGAAGTGCAAGAATTTATCAATAAATACCCTGCTAATTATTATGCAATTAGGGATAAATCAAAAGCTGGTGGTGTATTTAAGTTAAAGGTAGAGCCACAAAATATATTAAATGAAGTTTCTGGTTATGATTTGTTTTCTATCAATGTTAGCTCTTATAATTATATAGACAATCAATTATTGGTTGGAGAAATATTCATTTCAGGAACAACTGTAAATGCCATACTCTCAACAAATAGTGGTTATTCAGTAAGAGATGCTATTAGAAATCCTGACTTCAACTTTATGACAAATATTTTTGATGATAAAACACTTAATCAAATTCCTTGTTTTGATGAAGTGTATAAATATATCATAGACAATAAGCTTCAAAACACTATTGTAGAATTTGCCTATTTTGATAAACCTATTGGAATAAACAAAGAAAATATAATTATTTATGAATTAAGAACAGGATATTAATTATATTACCTTACTAAATTTTGAAACTAGTGAAATACTTTATCAATTCATTGATGAGGTATTTTTTATTTCATATTTACAATTAAGATAAAATGTGCTATGCTTTCTATACTTTTAGGAGTTTGAATGGATAAAAGTTATTTTAGCGAGATGTCGCCAAAAGTAAAAATGGCACTATTATCTCTTGTAAATGATTTTTATAGCATTGAAAGACAACACAGCATTTAAAAAAATAAATAATAAAAAAATCGAAACCACTTTTGGTTTCGATTTAGTTCTTTTTTGGTGCGAACAACTGGACTTGAACCAGCACGGAGTTGCCCCCACAAGCACCTCAAGCTTGCGTGTCTGCCATTCCACCATATTCGCATTTATATAATAAATTATAATCAAGGCAAATATATTTGTCAATAATTCTTTCGCTAAGCGATAAATTTTAGGTGATGACTTACAGTTTTTTTGGGCTAATAAAGTTTTAAGAATTTAGAATTTTTATAAAAATTTGTACGGGTTAATTTTCAATTTGTTTAAAATCAACATTGTTAATTTTTGGTATTTTAGTAATACTAAATTCAACATTGTTAATTTTGGGTCAATTTGGTTTTAATAACGCACCAACGTTAGTTATCTATTGGGGTTAATGGCTTAACTTTATAGTTTTTGCCCTGATATATATCATTCTCAATAAAATATTTGGTCATATTATTTAATACAACTTTTTTGTGCAAATTCCATTCGGGTGCGACAAGTTCTGTGCGTGGGGCATCGGCGGTTATTCTGTGAACCACAATATCTGGTCTTAAATTTTGTATAATTAAGCCACAGTTGCATATATAATTTTCCATGGTTATAGGCGTATAAAGATTTTTTGTATACATTTCATTCAATTTTGTGTTTTTTAAAACATAGGTTGAATGAATTTTTATTCCATGTATGGGTAGGGAGTTTATAAGACTTATTGTATCTAAAATATCTTTTTGGGTTTCGTTTGGAAGACCGACCATAATATGTACAATAACTTTAATATTTGCTTCATTAAGTAGTTTTACGGCGGTTATAAAATCTTGTGTTTTATAGCAACGATTAATGGTTTTGCCGATGTTGTCGTTTGCGGTTTGCAAGCCTAATTCTACATAAACATCGGTTTTTTCTTGTAAAGATTTTAATACGGCAACATTTTCTTTACAAATACAATCGGGTCTGGTGGCTATGCTTATGCCAACAATTTTATCGGAAATTAGACAGTCAAAATACTTTTTCTTCAAGTTTTCGGGAGTGTCGTAGGTTGAGGTAAAATTTTGAAAGTATACGATAAATTTATTGGCTCGATCTTTTTTGTAACTGTTTAAATAATTTGTTATTTGTGTTTTTATTGGCAGAGGTGCAAGTTGGTCGCCCGAGCCTCTAGAAGAGCAAAATATACAACCGCCGGTACCAACCTTGCCATCTCTATTGGGGCAAGTAAAACCGCCATCTATACATATTTTTAGGGTTCTTTCGCCATATATTTTATTATAGTAACTATTTAGTTTGTTATAAATAAATTTTTCCATAATTAAATTTTAGCAAACAAAAAAATATTTTTCAACATTTTTTATGCTAATTATATTTGCATTGACAAACAAAAAACAAAGTTTTATAATTTAAAAATAGGTTTACCAAAGAACCTATTTTGGTTAGGAGAAAATTTAATGAACCCCATAATTTATATACTTTTTACATATATCTGTCTTTCTGTTTTAATTGTATTTTTATCAATAAAACTATCTGACTATATCGATTTATTAGACAAAAAAACCAACCTATCAGGAGCGTTTTTGGGTGGAGTATTGCTTGCAATTATAACATCACTTCCAGAATTGTTTACATCTTTTAGTTCGGTAATTTTTTTAAATGAGTCGAGAATGGTTATAGGTAACATCTTAGGCTCAAATTCATTTGACATTTTAATATTAGGCTTTTGCATTATCGCTTTTTATAAAAACTATAAAAACGATAAAATCGATTTTAAAGCACATTTTATTGTATGTTTGGGTCTAATTGCTATGTATTTATGCTTAATTGTCCCACTATACATAAAAAATGCCCAATTAGTAATAGGAACAATTAACATCTGTTTCATTTTAATTGCAATTATTTATGGTATTGTTTTATGGAGAATGCCAAAAAATGATGAAGTAGTGGCAATAGAAACGCCAACTAAAACAACAAACGCCGAAAGTGAAGGCGTTTTGAATAAAAAAGAAGATAGTATAAAAAAGATTGTTACCAAATTTATTATTTGCTCACTTTTGTTAGTAGGGGTTAGCATTTTAATTACTTATGCAACAAGTGATATTGCAGAATATTTTAGTTTAGAAACTAGCACTGCGGGAGTTCTGTTTCTTGCAATAGCGACTTCGCTTCCTGAGGTTGTTTCTACAATTGCTTTATGTAGCAAGGGTAATTTTGATGCGTCATTTGGAAACATTTTGGGCTCGTGCTTATTTAACACCTTTATACTAACACTAACAGAGTTTATTTATTTTAAAGAATCAATACTTGTCCCATGCGATTTCGCATCAATAAAATTGGTTATTTTAAATTTTGTGTCGGTGTTTGCAACTATTACAATATTGCTAATTAAGCGATCAAAAAAGGAAATTAAAGGTAAACGAGTATTTGATTATATTTTAAGTGCAATTTTAGTGCTTTCGTATGCTGTATATTACTTAATTTAATAATTACAAGCGGTCATCAGGCTTTTGTTTTGATGACCTTTTTTAATGCACAAAAAACTATTTGTTTGACAAAAGAAAACAAATTTATTATTATAAATATATAAGGAAAAAATATTATGAAAAATTTTAAGAAAATATTATATAGCATATTTTTTGTTTTTTTAGTTGGTTTTTTGGTTGGCTCAACGGCTTATAGTGAAAAAACTAATTATAACTACATAAACACCGAAGCGAGTGAATACACAACTGAGGTGCAAGATGTAAAATATGATCCCCGAAAGAAAACCTACCTAACAGCAATCAAAAATCAAGGACAGTTGGGGCTTTGCTGGGCGTATTCTATTTTGGACAATATAGAAATTAATTTAAGAAAAAACTATAATGCAGACGGCAGATATAATTCTATAAATTTAAGCGAAAGAGATTTTGCCTATTTTGTAAAAAATGGCAAGGACACTAATCTTTCTAGTACAACCTTTGGCGATGGCGGAGATTGCTCCTTGTTAGGTTCAGAGTATTCAATGCTAAATTACATTTATAACTCGGGCGAAGATGTTTCAAGTGCTATACAAACCGCTATTAGCGGGTGGGGTGTAAGGCTACAAGATTATGTAGAAAACACATCTACGCTTACGGGGTATTGCTTAGATATGCCAAGCAATATGGAAAGTAGACGAAACTCATCAGTTTTAATAAAAGGGTTTAAAAACTTTAAGGTAACTGATAGTGATTTTTCGTTTGCAAATATTAAGAGTGAAATTGTAAAAACGGGTTCGGTATTAACGGCTTACAAAATGGACAACGCCGATGACTATGTTAAAAAAAGTTTTAACTATGCAAGTGACGGAAGTTATAATTTTTATATTCCAAGCGGTGTATACAATACAACTGATCACCTATTAACCATTGTTGGTTGGGACGATAACTATAACAAAAACAATTTTTCTACTATTGCTGGACATACTTTGCCAAGCACAAATGGTGCATGGCTTGTAAAAAATTCGTGGGGAAGCACTTGGGGAGAATCGGGCTATGTTTGGGTATCTTATGAAGACTTTGGGCCAATGCTTAATGGATATTTTGCTGTTGAAATAGAAGAATTTATACCAGAAAGAAATGTTTATCAGCACGATGTTGGTTTTTCTAGTATTTTAACCTTTCAAAAAGCAAGTTCTATTACGGTTGGCAACGTGTTTTACAATGGAAAAAATGAACAAAAAATTGATGGCGTTGGTTATTATCTTGTAGAAAATAGTGAAATAAATGCCGATGAAACCATTACAAAAGCAACAAAACAATCGGCAACAATAAAAGTATATGTAAGTTCTTCTAAAATGAAAACGCCAGAAGACGGAACAGCGGTTATTTCGGTAACCGATGAGGGAGGAGTTTCTAGCGGTTATAGATTTGTTCAATTTTCTGAGTCACAAAAAGCAAAAATAAATAAGGGGCAATATTTTTCGGTGGTGGTAACAATCTCGTCAAAGGGGAGTGTACGCCTTGCGGTAGAAGGAAAGGGGCCAGTAGGGTATAAGTATTATAACTCTGTTGAGGGGAGCAGTTTTATAAAGAGTAGCAAATATTGGATAGATTGTGCCACGGGTAAAAATGTGCAATTAGGAACGGTGACAGAATCATATAATGTAAATAATGTATGTGTAAAGGCGTATACTACAACTACTGAATGTAACCACAACTACATTGAACAAGACCACATTGTTGGCGATTGCAAAAATTTTGGTTATTATGTAAAAAAGTGCACCAAGTGCGACAAAATTATCTTTGAAAGCGACAACAGTTATGGATCTCATAAATATGCGACAAAACATATTGATGGCGATTGCAAAAACAAGGGATATACTACCGATTATTATTGCGAAATTTGTGGCTATGATGCATCTACAGAAGACGAATCAAAACGAGTTTATGACGATTATTTTGGCGAGCATAAGTATGAAGAGTTTTTAATTTCTGATGGAGATTGTCACCACTATCCGCAAGAAACAGATAAATGTAAACTGTGCGGAGATATAAAAATAGTCGAACGGCCAGATTTGGGGTATGGCGACCATATTTACGAGAAGTCGGCAACCTTTGATGAAGATGGTAAATATTACTGTAATGTGGGCGGTTGCGATGCGTATTTTATTCAAACGGAAGGCGTGGCGGGAGAGCGGTTGAGTTATACTACTAAAGAAAATTATATAATTTTGCCATACAAAGATATTAGGGAAGTTAAAAGTGTGTTACTTTCTACCGATGTTGGAGAATGTGTTTTGGATCCAGCAATTTTACAAGGAGTCAACCAAGATGACAAAATTAAAATTTTACTTGAAAAAGTGGATTTGTTAGACGAAAAATTTAATGCATTTATTACAGGCAAACTTGCAGAGTTTAAAGCATACAAAATCGAAATAAAAGTAAATGGGGAAGCGGTACCTTCGCTAAATGAAAAAGTTAAATTAATAATTCCTTACCAAATTAAAAGTGATGAACAATGTGAATTATATATTCAAGCAGAAAATGAATTAATAAAAAGTTCAGCAATTAATATACTAGATAATGGAAAAATTGAAGTGGGTGTATTTAATTCGGGTATTGTAGTAGTAGGCACAAATAAAATTGAAAAGGTTTACAAACTACAAACCAAAGATTTAGTAATTATAATTTCAACACTTGTTTGCGTAATTGTGATAGGAGAAATTTACACATTTACAAGAAAAAAGAAGAAAGAAAGTGAGTAAAAAATAGTCCGTAAAATTTTTAATTTTAAAAATTTTTACGGACTTTTTCTTTAAATTTATATTTTAAAACAGGGGCTATATTTTGCTTACAAATCGGATTGATTTACTGGTCTATCCGACCCTTATTGGTCAAAAAGTGGCAAATTTCACCCCAAAAAGCAACATTTTAAATTTTAAATATGTAAAAATTCTAAAAATTTGTTGTTTTTGTGGTTTCATTTTACAAAATTTTTTTAGTCAAATTCTCTCGATTTTGCATGGAAATAAATTGCCATTGTTCCGGGTCCGGAGTGGTTGGTAACTAGTGCTGACAAACTCATTACAAAAGGTTCAATTCCTAATTTGTCTTTTACAAGACTTGCTAAAATTTTTGCTTCCTCCAAACAGTCTGCGTGAGTAATAAATATACTATCAAATTTTCCAGAAAAATATTTGCATGTTTTTTCGGCGAGTGTGATAATAGCTTTTTTTCTAGAAATTACATTTTGTGCCGGAACAATTATTCCGTTACTATCTAATCTTAAAATGGGTTTAATTTTTAATATGGTTCCGAGTACAGCCGTGGTGGCAGAAATCCTTCCGCCACGTTTTAAGTATTTTAAATCATCAACTGTAAAAATGTGGGCAATGTTTAATTTGTTTTCTTCTACAAAATTTACAGCTTGTGCAATGGTAAGATTTTTTGAAATTATTTCGTCTGCAGTAATTTTTATTAATACCCCAACCCCGCCCGCTTGACACAATGTATCTACAACATAAATTTTGTTGCTGTTGGTTTGGTTTAATTCATCGGCCACCTTTTTGAAGTTGTTATAGGTATTACTCATAGTACTTGTAAAACAAAAGTGCAAAATATCTTTTCCGCTTTTTAGCAAATTTTCTAAATATTCTTTTGCGTCATGCTCATTTATTTGGGTTGTTTTTGTGGTTGCGCCCTCTCGCATAAATTTGCACACCTGCTCACAGGTAAAACTTTCGTCATCTGACCTAAATTCTTGCCCGTTAATGTAAAAAAGCATTGGGGCTATTTGTAAGTTATATTGTTTAATTAATTCTTGTGGCATATCACAAGCACATTCTGTACTTAATAAAAAATCCATAAATAATTCTCCTTTAATTTTTTGTACCCTTTAAGTTTATGTTAGTTTTATAAATAACTCAATCTATTAAACAAAAGGCTGTGTCTACTAAAAAACTAAAAAAAATAGAGTTGCAAACGAGTACTCTATTAGTAGTGGAGTAAAAAAATGGAGAAATTTTAGTTGATAAATTGCTATTCTTTTTGTATAATTGTGGTATGGAAAATATAAATGATGTAAGGCAGATTATTGCAAAAAATTTAATAAGCTACCGAACGAGCGCTGGTCTTACCCAATCGGAGTTAGCTGACAAAATAAATTATACCGACAAATCTATTTCTAAGTGGGAACGGGGGTTAGGAATTCCCGATGTTTTGGTGCTTAAAGATTTGGCAACTTTATACGGAATTAAAGTTGATGATTTTTTAGTAGAAAATGAAAACACGTCAAAAATCGTACTTGGTCAAAGCAACAAAAAAACCAGTAGACTTTTAATAACCCTTTTATCTGGTGGGTTGGTTTGGTTTGTTGCGACTATTATTTTTGTTGTGCTGTTGTGGTGCAATATTGATAGGGCGTGGTTATCATTTATTGTGGCGATACCGGCATTTTTTATAGTCCTTGTAGTATTTTCTGCACTTTGGGGAAAACTATGGCAAACATGTCTTTTTGTTAGCGCTTTGGTTTGGACGGTGGCACTGTCGGGCTTTTTAATTTTTTATTGGACGAGTTCTGAATTGTTGTTTTTTATATGTATTCCTTTGCAAGTGCTAGTTATAATGTGGTATGCTTTGGAGTATGTAATTAAAAAGAAAAAGAAAAGTAAGCCACAAAAAGAAAGCAAAAAACAAAAGTAATTATTCGACATAAAACAAAATAAAATGCGTTTACAAACAAATTAAATTGATTGATAATGTAGTCAATCAATTTTTTTTGGAGTAAAAATGGGAAAGGTAGTTGTTATAACATCGGGTAAGGGTGGAGTTGGCAAAACAACAATTTTGGCAAATCTTGGAATTATGCTTGCAACTAACGGAAAAATGGTTTGTTTGGTTGATGCCGATATTGGTCTTAACAATTTAGATGTTGTAATTGGTGTAGAAAATAAAATAGTTTATGATTTAATTGATTGCATAGAAGGGCGATGTAGACCTGAGCAGGCGTTAATTCAAACACCATTTTTGGATAGGTTGTTTGTATTGCCTTGTTGTAAACTTTTTGACGGCAAAAGGGTGCCAATTGAAAAATTTAGTGATGTAATTGGCGAAATAAAAAACAATTTTGACTATGTGCTAATTGATTGCCCGGCTGGCATTGGGAGCGGGTTTTATATGTCGGTTGAGCCTAGTGATTGTGCAATTGTCGTTGTAACACCAACAATATCATCTATTCGTGACGCCGATAAAGTTATTCAGTTATTAAAAGCAAATAAAACAAGGGATATAAAACTGGTTGTAAACAGAATATCAAGGAGTAAGGTAATAAAAAACGAAATGATTGATGCCGACCAAATTGAAGAGTTGCTGGGAATAGAGGTTGTAGGAATAATTCCTGAAAGCGATGAATTAAATATGTATAACTCATTTTTGACCAAGGGGGCAGAATTTGAAGATATAGACATTAAGTATGCTTTTGGGATTTTTTGCAAAAATTTTCTAACTGGTGGAAATGAAAAGTTTAACTATCTTGCAAAAAGAAGTTGGTTTTTAAATTTGTTTAAAAGGTGTTAATATAATGAGATTTGTTGATAAAGAGTGTGAAAGAATAAGAAATTGTTTGGATATAGATAAAAGTATTTGTCCAGCAAGCATATCTTCGGCTGTGAAGGCAGAAGTAAGTGATGTGCTGTTAAATTATATGGATTTACAAGATATTGATTTTAGGGTAAAAAGAAGTGAAAATGGTACATTTTTAATTGCTGTTGTAGGAAAGGTAAACTCCTTTTATTCTTTAAAATCTAGTATGATGGATTAGGTGTGTAAATAAAAATTGGTTATATATTAATAAAGAAAAAAATATATATTAATTATGAAGCGTTTTGTAAAAACGGGCGGAATATTTGCAATAATATTAATACTTGGTAGTGAAATTGTATTTCTTTTAAATATTAAAAGTGCAGTTTTTGATACCAAAAATTTTAAATACTCAAAAAAAATGACGATAGATGCTTACGCCGATGATTTTTTGGGTATAGTTTACCCTTGCGAAATAAAATCTTTTGAAGAAACAAAAGATGGTTTTATTGCTATACATACAAACCCTAAGTCTTTTATTGTGGCACCAATAAAATTAGAATTAACTTATATATCCAAATATAAAATGCGTGGTGTGCATTTTAAACGATTTGGGTTTGATTGTTATTTTTATGGGTTTGAAGTGTTGGTTGTTCAAAACAACTCTAAATGCAATGCTGGCGATGTGATAGGAAGTATAGTTGATGATATTTTATATGTTAGGGTATACAAAAATGAAAATAGAGTTAGTTTAAAAACGCTAACAAAGTTGTTAGGTGGTTAAATTTATGTTAACAAAAAAGTTAAAAAATTTTCCGCTAACCATTCACCCGCTGTTTTTATTGTTGGGAGTTTATTGCTATTTTGCGGGTAAAATTATTACATTTTTTTGCTACACGCTGTCGGTGCTAATTCACGAGTTTGGGCATTTTGTTGTTGCAAAAAAATTAGGGTACAAACTGTTAAAGGTTAGATTGTTGCCTTACGGTGCTGAGCTTTGTGGAAATTTAGATGAGTTTTTGTATAAAGATGAAGTTTGGATAGCATTAGCGGGGCCAATTACAAGTGTAATATTATCGCTAGTTATTGTTTCTTTTTGGTGGATTAATCCAAATTTATATAATTACACGCTAGAACTATGTATTTCTAGTATTGTTTGTGGAATATTTAATCTGCTCCCAATTTTTCCGCTAGATGGCGGTAGGGTGCTTGTTTCGGTTTTAAGTCTAAAATTAGAAAGGGCAAAAGCGATAAAGTATGCAAGTATTGCAACTCGTTGTTTTGCAATATGCCTGCTTTTTATTTTCTTTATTTCGGTGTTTTACACATTTAATATTACATTTGGCATATTGGGTATTATGCTTTTAACATCATCAATAAACCAAAATGCTGAGTGTAATTATTACCGAATGTGCTCACTAAAAGAGAAGATTTTAAGCAAAGAAAAGTTGTTGAACGTACAATTTGTGATGGTAAATTTTAATATGCCGATTTTTAAGGTGATGAGGAAGATAAGACCCCAAACTTTTTACAACTTTATTGTTGTAGATGATGATTTTAATGAATTATTTATAATAAAAGAAAGTGTGCTAGAAAGTCTTTGTGTAGACGAATTTAAAAAGCCAATGGCATCGTTATATACAAAAAGGAATTTTGTTATAAAATTATAACAAAAAATTTTTAATTAATATCTATTTGGCGTTGACAAACTGCAAAAGTTATGCTAAAATACTTCACGAGCCACTCGGAAAGGGTTTATTTTTAAGAGTAAAAATTTTTTACCACCCGTACGGTGAGACTGGTAAGAGGAGGAATTAAGAATGTACGCTATTGTAGAGGCTGGTGGAAAGCAACAAAAAGCAGAAGTTGGCAAGTTTTTCAAAACTGAAAAGATGAATGCAGAAGTTGGTTCTAAGGTAGAATTAAAGTGCTTACTTTTTGTTGATGACAACAAAAATGTTAAGACTGGTGCAGAAGCAAACGCTGTTAAAGTTGTTGCAGAAGTATTAGAAAATGGCAAAGAAGACAAGATTTTAGTTTACAAGTACAAAGCAAAAAAGAACGAACATCGTAAACAAGGTCACCGTCAACCATACACCAAACTAAAAGTCGTTTCTATTGGTTAATTTTTATGACAATTGTAACGATTGAAAAGAAAGGAAATAGCATTAAGAAAATTACTTGCGATGGACACACCAATTATGGAGAAAAGGGCGAAGACATTGTTTGTTCGGCTTTATCTAGTATAGTTCAAACAGCACTAATGGGTATATTAGTTGTTGCGGGTGTAAACGCAAAAACCAAAAGGAATGATGAAGATGGATTTTTATCTATTGAAATACCTGATGGGTTAGATTCTTCGACACAGCGAGATGTCGATGTTATAACAAGCACAATGCTTCTTGGTATTTCCGATTTAAATGAAGGATTTTCAGATTATATTGAATTGGAGGTAATAAACTTATGATGTTCATGAATATACAGTTATTCGCTCACAAAAAGGGCGGTGGCTCTACAAAGAACGGCAGAGATAGTAATGCACAAAGATTAGGCGTTAAGGCTTATGATGGCGAAACCGTGTCTGCTGGTAGCATAATCGTTCGTCAAAGAGGAACAAAGGTTCACCCAGGAACCAATGTTGGTATTGGCGATGATGACACATTATACGCAAAAAAGACAGGTGTTGTTAAATTTGAAAGAGTTGGCAAAGACCGCAAAAAAGTAAGCGTTATGTAATGATAACAAACTTCCAAGATCTCTTGGGAGTTTTTTAAATTACTAGTGCAAACTATCAAGTTTTGAATTTGGCACAACCATACAGGAAGGAATAATGTTTGAAAAAATTAAAGAATTAGAAAGAAAAGATTTAAACAAAATGCCTATCGCCGATTTAAGGGAGATGGGAAGGTGTGTTGGGGTAAAAAGCCCAACGCTTGCAGGCAAGGAAGAATTGATTGAAGATATTTTGTCAATTGTTTTGTGTCGTGATGACTTGCTTGACAAATTAGATGGGCGACCAACAGATTGTGGAGTTGATTATAGTTCAACTCCAGAATATGATACCGCTAGTTATACGGGCGGAGCTTTTGCGTCACAAAGTTTATACAAAACAGAAACGAGTGGCGAGTTTTATAATGGAATTATTACAAAAGAAAATGGCAAATTTTTTGTGCTAGATTATAAAATGAATTTTTCTAACAAAAAATTGGTTGAAGCGGAGAGTTCGGGCGCTTTGCGGTTTGGTGCACCCGTAATTTATGCAAAAAAAGAAGACGGGGCGGTTGTTTTAGATGTTATGGAGAAAAATGCAACAAAGGACCGAATTGAAAATATTGACACGCTTAAAGTTTGTTATCCTAATGACAAGTTTAAAACCATTAATGAAATAGACCGCTTAACACCTATCGCAAAGGGGTCAAGAACGATTTGTTTTGATGACGCACCAACAAATGAATCTTTGCTATATAAGGCGGTAAGAAACATAAAAGCACGAATGAACTCACCGCTACTTGTGGCAATTTGCGCTAGCATACAAGAGGAAGAAGATAAATTAATAGATGATATTGCCGAAATTCAAATTTCTTTAACAGAAAAAGAGTCTTCAAAATCTATTGAGTATAAGATGAGTTTAATTAATTCGGTTGTAAAAAGGTTTTTTGAAAGTGGAGAAGATGTTTTGGTATATTTCCCAAAAGATAGTACAACCAAGTGGAGCAAGGAATCATTGACTTCATTAATGGAAGGGTTGGTAAACTTAATGAAGATAGCGGGAAGATACAAAAATGACAGATCTATAACTACTATATTTAACTCGTCAAGTGAAAATATGTTTAACTTCTTATCAGAGTTTGCAACAAACATTATTATGACATCGGAAGATGAAGATGTTAGAATAAATCTGGAACTATCAGAAACTATGTTTAAAGAAACCTTTTTAACTATTAGAGAGATAGAACAGATTGAAAATGCCAAAAAAAGATGGCACAAATTAACACAAAAAGAAAAACTTAATTTAATTTTAAATTAAGTTGTGAATAAAAAACAGAAAAAAGAATATAATGAAATAATTAGAGCGGTTCCATTAAGAACTGCTCTTAAAAATTGTTAGATTAATGCGTTTTCAATAACAAGGCTATCAAAATCAATATTTTCTACGAAATCTCGAGGTACAAACTTGATGTTATTAAAATTTTCATAGGTTAAATAGTGAGCGTTTATAATAACGGGTGTGGGGATATCTAGTTGATGACAAATTTCACTTATGTGTGAAAAAAGTGTATCTCTAGAATAATGCTCTATAGATTCATAAATTAAGTCCTTTTTTATTCTATGGTCTATCATTATTTTTGCCCACAATCTAATCATAAAAATTTTTTCCTTTAAAATAATTTGTAACAGTAGTGTATCACAATCAAAATTTCTATGCAATAAAAATTTTGCAAATCAAGATTTTTTTTGCTTGACATATTGATAAAGTCATAATATAATAGCAAAACGTAATTTCGACATAAGTTTTTAAATTAAGAAGGAGGGTTAGTATGGCAGAAATGTTTTTAACAAAAGAGGGCTATGAAGAAAAAGAAAAATATTTAGATTATTTAAAAACAACCAGACGACAAGAAGTAGTCGAAAAATTAAAAGCCGCTAGAGAATTTGGAGATTTAAGCGAGAACAGTGAGTATGATGCGGCTCGTGAGGATCAAAGAAAACTAGAAGCAGAAATAGAAAAGATTGAAGAAACTTTAAGGCTTGCTAAAATTGTCGATGCAAAAAGTGTAGATACAAGTGTTGTTGGCGTTGGTACCAAGGTAAAATTATATGATGAAGAGTTTGATGAAGAGGTCGAATATTCAATTGTTGGATCTTTGGAGTGTAATCCTAACAAAGGCTTAATAAGTAACGAATCTCCTATTGGCAAATCATTATTAGGCAAGAAAAAAGGCGACATAGTTGATGTATCTGCTCCTGGCGGAACAATAAAGATGAAGATATTAAATATTGCAGTGGCAAAATAATAAGTTAAACCTACAAAATGAAATTTCGTTTTGTAGGTTCTTTTTTTGCTTAAATTCTTTTTGTATTAAAATAAGAAAAATAACAATACTACTATTATTATGAGTAAATGGAAGTTTATTGTGTTTTCAATATTAGTAGGATTGTTTGTTGGGTTTGCAAACGGCTTTATGGGTGCAGGCGGTGGAATGCTTTTGGTGCCACTTTTAACCCTTCTTTTTAAAATGGATACAAAAATCACTCACACAACGGCGGTTTTTGTAATTTTACCAATATGTTTGATAAGTGGTATTACATATATTATAAAAGGAGTGGTAGACTATCAAATACTATTGCCAGTTGCAATTGGTACTTGTGTTGGTGGGGTTGTAGGAACTTTTGCATTAAAAAAATTGAGTGCAGAGTGGTTAAGTTATATATTTTACGGCGTTATGATTTTTTCGGGAGTTTGGATGCTTGTAAAGTGAGGTTAAGTATGGAATTTATATATTACTTATTAATAAGTATAGTGTCTGGTGTTCTTGCAGGAATGGGTATGGGAGGAGGAACGCTTTTAATTCCGGCATTAACATTAATTATGGACGTTGATCAACAGTTGGCGCAAGCAACAAATTTGTTGGTTTTTGTTCCGTGTGCAATTATTTGTTGCATCATCTATTTTAAAAGTAAATTGATTGACTTTAAAAACAGTTGGTTAATAGTGCTTTCTGCATCTGCTATTTCTATTGTAGCGGTGTTGGTGGCGGTAAAATTAAAAAGCAAAACGCTATCCATAATTTTTGGGACTTTTTTAATAGTTTTAGGAGTGGTGCAATTTGTATTAACAATTGTAAAGTCGTGCAAAAACAAGGCGGGTTATATTAAAAGAAAGGAAATTTAGCAAAAATTTATCATTTAAAATAAAACACTTTTCGTGTAAAATACACCAAAATTATTAGACAATCGAAAAATTTTTTGATATTATTATATTGATTAGAAAACTAATTAAAAAGGTGCGTAAGTTATAATGAATATAAAATCGTACAAATACACAAAAGGGGTGGATCTACCAAAGGTTAATCCGTATAAAGAAAGAGAAGAGATTGTAACGCTTAATGCTCCGGCTGTTATTGCCGTTCCTGCAAAGCAATTTAAGGGGGCAGAAGCGGTTATTATGGTCGAAGAGGGCGAAAGAGTAGAAGTGGGCTCGGTGCTTGCAAAGGGTCGTACTTGTACCATTTATTCTCCTAGCGCTGGTACCGTTTTGGGCTTTGAAAAAAGACCATCTGTTTACGGCGGATCATGCTGGCATATTATTATAGAACGGGCAGAGAGTAATGTTGTTAAGCGTCTTCCTGAATTGGATATGGAGCAACTTACCCCAGAAATTATTATTAAAAGAATTTTTGATGCCGGCATTGTTAACAATGATGGTGTGCCACTTTATCAAAAATTAATTTTAAAAGATGAAGATAAACCTCAGCAATTGGTTGTAAATGGTGCAACCGATGAGCTTTTTATGTCTACAAATGTTGCACTTTTAAATTCTTTACCAGTAGAAATAATAAGTGGGGCAATATACCTTGCTAACTGTATTAGAGTTACAAAAATTAAAATTGTGGTAACCGAAGGTCAACAAAAAAAGCTTACTCCTTTTATTGACACACTAAAAGAGTATGATGGTGAGTTCTCTATAGAACTTGCAACCGTTTCGGATAAATATCCCGTTGGCGATGAACGAGAAATAGTGGTAGCACTAACTGGCGGTAAAGAAGTTGCCGGTGGCAAAACGCCATTGTCTTATGGTATGGCGATTGTAGACCTTGCTTGTTGTTATTCGGTTTTTGAAGCTATTAGCGAAGGGGTGCAAGACACCAGAAAACTTATATCAATTTTGGGTGTTGGTGACGGCGGTAAAGAAAGCGTTAACGCTTGGGTTATGGTCGGAACACCTCTAGAATATATCCTAAATTCTTTTAGGCCAAATGATGGTGCAGAGGTTAAAAAGATTGTTGCTGGTGGGTTGATGCGTGGTGTCGCCGTTGCCGGAATGGAAAGTGCCACAACAAAAACACAAAAGGGTTTAGTATTTTTAAATGAGGCAGAATCGGCTGAACTTTCTGAGCTTGCGTGCATTGGCTGTGGCAAATGTGCTAGCGTTTGTCCAAGAGGGCTGATTCCTCGACAAATCGAAGAATATGTAATAGATGAAGATTTTGTTGCATGCAAAAGATTTGGTGCGGAATATTGTACTAGATGTGGAGCGTGCGAATATGTTTGCCCTTCAAGAAGAAAGTTGGTTCAGCGTATAGTGTTTGGTGCACAAACTGTTAAAGATAAGGGAGTTAAATAGTTATGGAAAACAACAACATTGTTTCATTTTCTCCACACATAAAGGGTGGCGAAAGTTTAAAAAGAATATATTTAAACCTTTCAATAGCACTAGCACCGGCATTGCTTTTTGGTTTTGTAGTTTATGGTATTAATGCAATTTTAATAACCCTTCTTTGTGCGGTTTCTACAATGGGTTACGATATTGTTTACAATCTAATTAAAACGAAAAAATTTGCCATAACAGATTGGTCTACTTTGTTTACCGCTCTTGCAATTTCTGCAACGATGCCTGCAGGGGTTCCTTGTTGGTATCCTATAATTGGTTGTGTTGTTGCAGAGTTTGTTATAAAAAGACTATCGGGAGGCAATGGTAAATATTTTGTAAATCCAACAGCCGTTGCAACCATTGTTACACTAATAGGTTTTTCGGGAGCATTACTTTGCTATACAACGCCATTCAAACATATAAAAACGGGCGAAAGTTTAATTGCAATTTTGCATAATGGTGGATTGCCAGAGGGCGGAATAATGAAAGTATTATTTGGTCTAACCGTTGGCGGTATTGGCGAAGTTGCTGTATTATTTTTGTTGGTTGGCGGAATTTATCTTTGTGTAGTAAAAGTAATTGATTATAAAGTTCCTGCAATATACCTTGCAACCGTTTTAATTTTCTCAATGTTGTTTTTTGGGGTAGAAAAGGGATTTTATTGTATATTTGCTGGCGGGGCAGTGCTTTGTGCATTCTTCTTGCTTACCGACTTTGCAGTTTGCCCTAAGTCGTTATTAGAAAAATGCGTCTATTCAATAATTGCGGGAATTGTTACCGTTCTTATGTGGAAATATGCCAAAAATTATGCTATGGGTGCTTATTATGCAACCATGATTGTAACGGTAGTTGCTAGTGCAACTCGTGGGCTATACAGACCAAAAATTACAGGGGAGATAAAAACTAATGAAAAGTAAAAAAATATTATCTGCTTTTTTGTGCTTAATGTTTTTTGTAGTGCTTTGCATATCTTTAATGCTTGTTACAAATATTGCGTTTAATAAAGATAGCAGTTCTGATTACTTTAATAGATACAATTCATTTGAGTTCGGGCAGAAGGTGGAGGACGGTGCAAATGGTTAAATATAATAGTCAGGCGCTAAGCCCAATAGCGTTTTATGGAATTGGGCTTGCTCCAATAGTTTTGCTCTGCTCGTCAGCACTAGAAGCGTTGAAGTTTGGTGCAGTCTTAATTTTTGCAATGGTTTTATGCAATTTATTGTATTTTGCGTTTAAGCCTATTGTTGTAGACGGTGTAAGAATTCCTTGTTATATACTTTTAATAATTGGCGTTGAGTATTTAATAGATTCGGCGCTTTCGGAGTTTGTACCAAACAATCCTTCTATTGTTACAAATATGGTTTCGTACCTATTTTCTGCAACGGTAATTATTTATATGTTCGAAACATCAAGCAAGGTTAAAGATGCAAAACACTCTATGTTAGACTGCGTAATAATGGGTGGAGAATACGCTTTATGTATGACCGTGGTAGGCTTGTTTCGTGAAATTTTAGGGTTTGGTAAAATTTTTGGTGCTAAACTTTTTAATGGTGGAATTGGATTTTTCGCTTCAAGTGCAGGGGCTGTTTTATTGGTAATGATATATGCTTATTTGTACAATATTATCTTTGCAAATGTAAACAAAAAACGAGTAGCGTATTCGGGTCTTGTAGATAGATATGAATTGTTTTTGGAAGATAAGTTTATGGAACTTACCCCAATGAAATCGGTTGATGATATTCAAAATTCTCAAACTAATGAAGGTGCTACAACTCAAGAAAATACACCTACAGAAGGAGAAAGGTAATTATGAGTTACACAAGTTTTATAGGTGTTTTGGTTGCTGGACTTCTTGCAAACAATTGCTTAGTAGGAAATTGTACAGGCGTAGACATAACAATGAACGGCACCCGTTCGTACAAAAATGCATCAATTTATAGTTTGGTTGTGTTTTGTGTGCTTTTTGCCTCTTCACTTTTAATATCACTTTGTAAAGTTATTTTAACGCATTATGGTATGGGCGGAACGCTATTTATTGTGTCAATGGTAGTTGTTGCTGTTATGGTACAGATTGCAGAGTTTGTATGTTTAAAGGTTTGTCCTACATTTGTAAAGCAATTTAAATATTTTATTCCAATTCTTGCTTGTACCGAAATGATGTTTTTGATTGGTATGCTTTCGGCTTCTATGAAGTTTGGGTACCAGTTGTTATATGTAATTTTTAGCGGAATAGGGACATGGATAGTTTTGTTAACAATTGCAGGAATTAAGAGAAATTATTCACATAAAGACACCGCAGATAGGTTTAAAGGGCTTACAATGAGTTTGATGATAGTTATGGTGCTTGCATTAATATTTACTGCTTTTTAGGAGAAAAAATATGAAAGTTATTCAATTGTTGTTTTTTTTATTGGCATTGCTTGGGGTTTTATCACTTGTTTATTTAGTGGTATATCTTTGCTTTATTAAGAAAAAAGACAGTGCAACTACAAACATTTTAAAAAAGTCTATAACAGGCAAACCCGATTGTAAAAAATGTGGTGCCAACTGTTCAAAGTTTGCAGAAGGTTTAAAAAGTGGCGAATATGATTTGAGTGATTGTCCAAATTTGTCTAACGATAAAAAGGACGAATTAAAAGAAGTGCTAGAATTAAAGCCTGAAACCAGCGGTGATAAAGTTGCTTTTGTATTCTGCAAGGGTGGAAATCGTGCAAGTGAAGACTTTCATTATGAGGGCGTTCAGTCATGTGCATATATGAACAGAATGTACAATGGTGTAAAAAATTGCAAATATGCTTGCTTGGGGTGTATGGACTGTGCAAAGGTTTGCCCAACTATGGCAATATTTAAAAACGAAATGGGTGTTGCTGAAGTAGACAGAAGTATGTGTATTGGTTGTGGAGCTTGTGCAAAGGTTTGTCCTGACAAACTAATTAAAATGATTCCGCTAGATCAAGAGATTGCTACCGCATGTAAATATTGCACAAATAATCAAGTAAATACCGAAATTAACAATGTTTGCTCGGTAGGGTGTAATAAGTGTGGTAATTGCGTTTCGGTTTGTCCTACGGGTGCATTGTCTTTTGCAGATGACAGCGAAATTGTTTTTGACAAATCTAAATGCACTAATTGTTTGGAGTGTGTAAAAGCGTGTCCTAATGGCACAATTGTAAGAACAATTAGGGATATAGATAAAATTTAAAAAAATAAAAAAAACTATATACTTTTTGCTTTAATTATGTTATAATAAATGCGTTAAATAGGGGGACTCTACTTTTTTTAGGAGAATGAATATGGAAAAAATCGCATTTATTGAAATCAATAATTATATGGCAAAGTTAATTATTGCAGAAACAAAGACCAATGCTTTATTTAATATTGTAACCAAAAGAGTTGTTCCATTAGAGCTTGGCGAAGATTTCGAAAAAGACCATTTTTTCAAAAGACCACAAATAGACAGGGCTATTGATGTGCTAAAACAGTTTAAACAAACTTGTAATATGTTTGGCGTAGAAAAGTCGCATACCATAGGCACCTTTTTGAGCGAATTGAAACCAAAAAATCTCAATAGTTTTGTAGATGAAGTATATACAAAGTGTGGCTTTAAACTAGATTTTTGTGACGAAACAGAGCAGGCAAATGCACTGTTTAAAGCAACGCTTTCTACGGTAGATTCTAACAAGGCGTTTGCTTGCTTATTAGAGCAAGATTCGCTTAGACTTGTTCAATACAACAGGCGTGGAGTTGTTAATTTTGCAACCTTTTCTTTTGGACCGGTAACTCTTTTGCAAAATTTTAGCAAAGAGGAGTTTGCCGAAGAAGATAAAAGAATTGAGGCAATATCTAGTTATATAGATGCCCAACTAAAAACTATTGAATGGGTAGAAGATGCAAAACCATTGAAATTTGTTGGCATAGGAAGATATTTTGAAGATTTATCTAAAATGATAATGAAATATAAAAAATATCCATTTAATCGCTCACACAATTTCGAAATGGACAAAGAAGATATGGATCATATAATAACTCAAGTTTTAAAAATGGGTTTAGATGATACCAAAAAACTTAAAAACTTAGAAGATGGCAGGGTTGATACTTTTGTAGTTTCATTAATGATGATGCAAAAAATATTCGCCTTGTTTGAAACCGAAAAGGTGGTTATTTCTAAAAACGGAGTTTTAGAAGGCAGAATTTTAGAAAAAACCATTGTCTTAAATCAAGATAAACCAATTATAGATATATTGGAATTTGGTGTTAGCGGTGCCATTATGAATTTAGATGACCGCCAACAACAGCACGCAAGACAAGTAGCAAATTTAAGTGCCATAATATTTAGAGAACTAAAAGTAGTTCACAAATTACCAAAGGGGTATTTAAAGGTTTTAAAAGTTGCGGGAGCATTGCATGATATAGGTTATGTTATTAATTATTATAAGCATTCAGCACACAGTGCTTACGCAATTTTAAATAAAGAAGTGTTAGGTTTAACGCATCGTGAGCAAATTCTTGCATCGTTTGTTGCATCTCTTCATCATGGAGAAGAAATTGACCTAGCAAACTGGATAAAATACCAATCACTATTTGAGCCAGAAGATGCTTTAGCGGTTAAAAAGATGGGTACAATGCTAAGACTTGCAGAGTGCTTTGATATAGGAATGAATAATGCTATCACAGATATTCATTGTGATATTTTGGGAGATAGTGTAATATTTAAAACCGAAAACGAAATAGATAAATCGTTTGAGCTTCAAGAGGCTCGCTTAATGGAAAAGGCCTTTGAGCAACTATTTAAAAAGAGATTAGAAATATTATAATTAAAAAAAATTTATTTAATCGGGGAATAATTAATACGGGAGATGGGTTAAATGCAGTATACAATCGCTATTAAACTTGGAAGTTCCAATACGTCCATTTTAAAACAAGGCGAGGGGTTAGTGCTGTTTGAACCATCTCTTGTTGCGTTTTCGGGGGGAGAAAAAGACAGAACTATTCGTGCGGTAGGGGCTCGTGCAAAAAGAATGCTCGGCAGAACAGATGAAAGAACCAAAGTTTGTAGCCCTATAAATAAAGGAAAAATTGCCGATCCAAAACTTTGTGAAGTTATGCTAAAATATTTTTTAGAAAAGGTTTTGGGCAAAGGTTTGGTAAAACCAAAAATTAAAGCTGTTTGTTGCGTACCGCTAAGTTATGGTATACAAGATAGGAAAGTGTTGGAAGATGTATGCTACAATGTGGGAATTTTTGATGTGAAAATTGTTCCAAGCATTATGTGTGGGGCGTTAGGGTATAATTTTGATGTTAATGAGCCTAAGGGTATATGTGTAGTAAATATTGGCGGCGGCTCAACGGATATTGCGGTTTGTAGTATGAACTCAATAATAGCGGGCGTTAATGTAGGAGTTGGCGGGCTAGCAATAGATGAAGCCATAGAAAAATTGATACTAGACAAATTTAAGTTGCATATTGGCTATGGCGTTGCAGAAAAGTTAAAAGAAGATGTTGCTAGTTTATATAAAAATGATTCGTCTAGTGCCGAAATTAGTGGTATTGATATTGAATCAAAAATGGCAAAAGATCAAGTTGTATATTCTTCCGACTTGTATTCAGCTATAGAGCCTTTTTATGCAAGTGTTGTAGAAGCGGTAAAAACAGTGCTAAATAATTGCCCACCAAACATTGTTCAAGATGTTGTAAGTGGAGGAATTTGTTTAATGGGTGGTGCAAGTTTTGTAACGGGCGTGGAGCAATATTTTAAAAAACAATTGGGTATTTTTGTTAGACTAGAAGATTATACTACGGCAATTGATTGCTTAGGCGCAGGGAAGTTGTTAAATGACAACAATTTGTTAAAAATGTATACCGAAATTTAATTTTAAACTTAGTAAAAAACACTTAGATAAAAGTATCTAAGTGTTTTTTATTTATATATTTATTAAATTTTTCATTAGTTAAATTGAATACGCTCGCTAATGAATGCAGGAATATCAGAAATGTCTAGTCGAATTTGGTTCATGGTATCACGATCTCTAACGGTTACCGTGTTGTTTTCTAAAGTATCAAAATCTATGGTAATGCAAAAAGGTGTTCCTATTTCATCTTGACGGCGGTATCTTTTACCAATAGAGCCCGATTCATCATAGTCTACATTAAATAGTTTTGAAAGTGTGTTATAAACTTCTAATGCTTTTTCGCTCAAATTCTTTTGAAGAGGCAAAATTGCACATTTGTATGGGGCAATGGCAGGGTTTAGATGCAATACAACTCTGGTGTCATTTTCTAATTGTTCTTCGTCATAGGCTTCACAAAGAATTGCAAGCATTAGTCTATCTGCACCAATAGAGTATTCAATAACGGTAGGAATAAATCTTTCGTTGGTAAATGGGTCAAGGTAAGACATATTTTTGCCAGAAAATTCTTGATGTCTAGATAGATCCCATGTTCCTCTATGGTGAATACCGTTTAATTCTTGCCACCCCATAGGGAATAGATATTGGATATCGCAAGCGGCTTTTGCGTAATGGGCTAATTTGTCATGGTCATGAAATCTTAGTTTTTGCGCAGAAAGTCCAAGGTCTTCAACAAACTTTAAAGCTCTTTCTTTGTAGTCGTTATAAAATTTCATTGAATCGTTGTCATGGCAAAATTTTTGTAATTCCATTTGTTCAAATTCTATGGTTCTAAACAAAAAGTTTCCGGGTGTTATTTCGTTTCTAAAAGATTTACCAATTTGAGCAATTGCAAATGGCACTTTTGCTCGACAGCTTCGTTGAACATTTAAAAAGTTTACATATTCACCTTGGCAAGTTTCTGGGCGAAGGTAAACGGTGTCTTTTTCGCCATCAATAGTTCCTCGACTGGTTTCAAACATAAGCTTAAATTGTCGTATAGGAGTCCAGTCTTGCTTGCCACAAACGGGGCAACAAATATGGTTGTCAGCAACATATTTTTCCATTTCTTCAAAGGTCATTTTATCAGGAACAACAGTACCGGTTTTGTCGTGTTTTTCTATAAGTGTGTCCGCTCTAAATCTTTGCTTGCAGTTTTTGCAGTCCATTTTTGGATCTCCAAAACTCTGTACATGACCACTTGCTTCCCATGTTGTTGGGTTCATTAATATCGCTGCATCTACGCCGTAGGTTGATGGGTCTTCTTGAACAAACCTTTTCCACCATGCTCGCTTAATATTGTTTTTTAGTTCTACACCTATTGGACCAAAGTCCCAAGTGTTTGCAAATCCGCCATAAATTTCACTACCAGGGAAAATAATTCCACGAGATTTGCACAAGTTTACAATAGTTTCCATTGTTAATTTCTTTTCCATAAAAATTCTCCTTAATTATTTTCATAAAAAAACCCTTGCAAAGCCCTTTTGATTTTACAAAAGTTTTTTACAAGGGACGGTTTTGACCGCGGTTCCACCCTAATTGGTAATATTACCCACTTTAATTTTTTATCGTAGGTTGCCCTACGGACAGCATTTTACTGCCTCCTAGCAAATCGCCACTTTGCTTCAATCGGAATTTGAGTAGAGTATAGCACACTAAAAAATGGTTGTCAAGCGTAAAAATAGTATATTAAGGTAAGAATTTTTATAAAAAAACTACAAAAATAAAAAATTTATGGGTATGTAGCAAATTTTCACGAAAATTTTTAAAAATACTATTCACTTTTTTGATTTGAATGTGATATAATAAAAACACATAAACAATTTGCAAGGAGAAAGGTAATGTTAAGTTTAAAAAATGTATGCAAAACGGTATTAAATTCAAAAAAACAGATGGTAAAAGTACTAACTAATGTGAGTTTGGAGATCAGACAGGGCGATTTTGTATGCATTCAGGGTACAAATGGTGCGGGCAAAAGTGCAATTTTAAATATTATTGGCGGTAGAGATATGGATTTTGAAGGGGAGTACTATATTGATGGTATAGAGTTGTCAAGATATACCCCAAAGCAACTTTCTGCTCTAAGACTAGAAAAGTTTGGCTATGTATCAGAAAACTTAGACCTATTTGATAAATTAACGGTAGAAGACAATGTAGGTATTGCGTTAAAGTGGGCAAAGATTAAAAAACAGGACCGCGGTGAAATGATTGAAAGGGCATTAAATAGTGTTGGACTTTCGGGTGCGATTGCAAAATTAAAGCCAATTGACCTATCTAGTGGTCAACTTCAAAGAGTGATGATTGCTCGTGCAATAGTTTTGGAGCCACAAGTAATTTTAATAGATAACCCAACGGCAAGACTAGATGATGAATCGGGGTTGATGGTTTTAAACTTGCTTAACAGATTAAATAAAGACGGCGTAACGGTAGTAGTGGTTAGCAACGATGAAAGGTATTTATTTAAAGCAAAAAGAGTATTTACTGTAAGCCGTGGTATGGTTGTTGAAAACTTAAAAATAACTCGTGGCAAAAATATGGGTGAGGTTATAGATATTAACGAAAAGGTTGTCGAAAAAAAGCCTACTAGCGTAAGAAAGACGGTAATAACTCCTAAAAAACAGAATAATGCAAACAAAGGAATGAGTATTACAGACGCATTAGCACTAAAAGAAGAGCAAGAAAAGGAACGTGCCGAAATTGAAATCGCTAAAAAACAAGAAGAAGAAAAATTGGGTGAACAACTACTAATCGCTGGCATAGACGTAGAAAAGAGCGATAAAAAGACTACAAAAAAGGCAACAACTTCTACAAAAAAAGCAACAACAAAAGTGCAAAAGGAAGCCCCAAAAAAGAAAGAAGATGAGAGTTCTGAGCTTTTAATTCAGCCGGTAAAATCAGGAAAGAAAAAGGCGTCAAAGTAGGTTTTATTTACAAATGTTAGAGCAATTCAAAATTTATAAAAATTCATTTTTAATGAATAAAGTAGGATATATTAGTACCATTATAATTGGTTTATTTAGCGTGGCGGGGGCGATAATCGTTCCTGCCATTATGTCAGCAAAATTAGGTGCTTTTATGGCAACTATCAGCAAAAAGGTAGGAGGCGTTTATGACTATGTAGTAGATAACGCCGATGAAATAGAGGCAATTGTAAATGATGCTCGTGTTGCTATTTTAATTTTTATAACCATTGTTATGATAACAATTAGTGTATTAAATGTGCTTATAGAAAAAGAAGAATATATAGCAAAAATAAATATGGGAAAACCACGGTCAGATACCTACACCGAAATTGTTTCGAAGTCTATTATAAATAGTTTAATTATAGTAATTTTGGGTATTGTAGTTGGACAGTTGGTAATTTCAATATACGGAATAATGAACGATATTGTTATAAAACCAAATTTAAAAGACATAATTGTTCCTTCTGTAGTTGGGTTAATTATAGGTGGAATATCAAGTTTTATAACCTTTTTATTCTCTATAGACAAAGCCCGAGAAACAAAAGGTTTCACTAAATAAAATGTGCTATAATGTTGTTGACAATTAGCGTCAAAATGATTTAAAATATATAGGTAGATATAACAATTTTTTAATAAAATTAGGAGAATACTAAAAATATGAAAGGTAATATCAAATTATTAAGTTTAGCAATGGCTTGCACAGTAGCGATGGGAGCCATAGGTGTTCCTGCATTTGCTAGCAGTAGAGTGTTTGCAGATGAAGTGTTAAATGTAAAAACGCTTTCTGAGTTATCTATAAATGCTGGGGATAAAAAGGTCATTAAGGTGGGCGAGAGCGTTAATTTTGAAACCAGTACATTTAAACTTTGGTCACCATCTGGCGAGGTTATTCACGACTTTAATGAAACTTCTACAACATCAATTTTGTTTAACAGGCCGGGTCTATACGCTTATCAATACAAAAATAACGATGGAGTATTTTCTCAACAAGAATTTATAGTTGTTAATAGTATTTTAGACGATGAGATTGTTTTAACACAACAAATTTCTGCTTTTGCAAAAACAGGTACACTTGTGACAATTCCTGCTTGCTCTACAAGTGGAGTAGTTGTTAAGGTTTATTCTCCTTACGGAAAGGAAGTTGCCGTTCAAGACAACAAGTTCTCTAATATTGCAAATATGAGGGGAACATATTATATAGAATATTCAAAAAACGGAATTTATAAATATCTTACCGTAGAATTTGGCGATAGTTATGAAGAAAACACTATCAAAAGTGTAGACGCAGAAGAAAATGCACTTTATCATTTTGAATATAACAGCGACCTTAAAGAAGTTGAGAAAAACGGCGTTATTTATATGTTCAAAAATTATAAATTAGGTGCAACCGTTTATGATAAATATGGCAAAAAGGTTGAAGGTCAAAATGTAACGGTAACAGTCAATTTTGATGGTAGTGACACCGATGAAATGTATTTAGGTGCATTTGAAGGTTCAGCTTTTGAAGAGGCTCAAATTACCGACTTAGATGAGGCTGGAGCAAAAAAATATTCAATCAAAATTAGCGATAGCAAAACAGGGCTAGAAAAAATTATAGAAGCACCATTTAAGTTTAACAATAAATGTGTTTATGTAGAAACAAATGAATTAATGAACGACTTTATAACGGCTGACAATTTAAAAAGCGCTGACGGATTTACAGTTCCAAAAGCAAGCGTAAAATTGGCAAATGGCTATACAGATAAGACGGGCGTTTTAACTTCTAAAAATGTAAAACTAAAACTAAGTTATCCAAATGACACCGATAAGGTTGTTGGCAATGAAGACTTTGTTAGTGTTTTAGAAACTAAGGAAGAAGAAATAGTTGTTAGTGCAGTTATAAAGGCAAGCAAGACCGATTTAAGTTATGAAAACATAGATACAAAAAGAAGAATAATTAATGCAGAATATTCTTATTCTATAAATTTAGGGACGGTAGGCAATCATACATGGACAGCAAAGCGTGTGGTAAAAATTATGAAAGATACCAGTGCTTTTGCAGATAATCAAAGCCCTAAGTTTGGCGAAATGACAGACTATAATTGCATTGTGGAAAAAAGTACAAGTGCAAACTTTACCGTACCTTATGTTTCGGTAACGGACTTAATCAATACCGGAGATAGTTCAAACGGTGTAAAGTTAGTTGTAAAATATTTAAAGACTGAAATTGGTTCAACCGCAACCACAACCGAAATGGGTAAGAAACTAACACTAGATGTTGGGGAATATGTGTTTACTTATACAGCAACCGATAGTTCAGGAAATAGTGCAAGCAAGTCTATAACTGTTAAAGTTTATGAAACTGGCGTAAACAGTGATGCCATTACTGGTAGTGTAACGGCGGGTACCGTGGCAGTAGAAAAAACTGATGATGGCTACAAATTTACATTAACGGGTTCAAATGCAACCAATTGTATGGTATACGAAGATGGCAAAAAGGCAGTTGTTCCAAAGAGTGTAACATATATTAATGGAAAGATTGCAAGCATAACCGTAGCAGAAACAAAAAATAATTTTGTTGTAGTGTTAAACGCTTTAAACGATACAAACAAGCAGAGTTATGTAGGTATTGGTTTAGAAGGAAGGGTTGATGTAACAAACAGCTTGCCATACTCATTCAATTTGGTAACAGATAATAAAAACCACGAACTAAAATTTAATAACAGATTAGAAGTTGTTGCTGGCGACAGAATCCTTTGGTCTGCTGGCAAAAATTACACAATTGAAGCAACAGCAAATTATGTAATAGAAAACGGAGATATTATTGCTTTAACATCGGGCAATATTAAAATTACCGATACCGCTACACAAAAATCAGCGTTAGTAGTTGTAAAAACGGGAACCATTAATGCTCCAGAATTTTATAGCGAAACAGCCAAAATTGTGGCAGTTAAAAACGCTGATGGCACATTAACAAGCAAAAATATAAATGTTTCTATACCATTTGTAAGAAATTATTTTGGATATACCTTAGTTTCTTCGGCTGTTAGTGCCAATGGTGGAGAAATACAGTTTGAAAATGGGGTTTTAACGGTTAATAGAGTAGATAACTTTACATTGCGTCATACATTTAATTATGAAGGCGTTTCAAAAGTGCTAACTGAAACCGTTAGTTCAGGCAATATTGCAAAACCGGTAATAAACATTGAAAGACCTTATGGTTCTACTATAATAAGCGGAAATTCTACAAGAATAAATATAATTCCAGCAACGGCAACAGACAAGTTTGGAAATGCTATAAAAGTAGAAAAGAATAATATATTAGTAAAAAATAATTCAGGCAAAATTATAGAGATTAAGGCAGATGGCGACCTTCTTTATGTAGAAGTCGAAAATGCCGGCGTTTATTCGGTTAGTTATACCGTTACCGATGCAGATGGTTTAACAACAGTAGAAACGGTAAACTTTGTTGTAACATTTCCAGAAGAACCAGAGAGTGGATTAAGTCCTTGGGCTATTGTAGGCATTGTGTTAGGCTCACTAGTTGTGGTTGGTGCGGTTGCATATATTGTTTGTATCTCTGTTAAAAAGAGCAAAAAGCAGAAAAAATTTATAAATAAAAATCGTCAAACAAAAAAGGCAGAAAATGCCGAAATTGAAATATATACAATTGCAGAAAACAAAGAAGGCACAATGTGGACGGTAAAAAGAAGCAACAGAGTAATTGCAAAAGAAAAAACGAAAGATGAAGCATTAAACAAAATTTCAGCCGAAAAATGCAAGATAAAAATTTATAGCAAAAACGGTAGATTAATTGATAGTATAGAAAGATAAATTAATGTTAACCACAATAGGTTAATTGCAAAACCACAAAGAAATAATTGAGTTTATTTGGTATTTAATGAATTTTTAGAACGATTGGTTAAAAATAAAAATTTTTGTTTCGTTTGAGTAAATTTATTGCGTAAGCCTCTTATTATTAATAAAATAGTAAAGAGAGTGCCAATAATACCAGTTATTGGATAAAATTTTTCTACAATGTTTGAAAATCCAAGCCTTGATATCAAAAAGGCAACAACAAAAAGCAGAAGCAGAATAAAGCTGTCTGCTTTTTTTAGTTTTGCTTTAATTAGAGAATGAATAACAAATCCGTCTGATATTATGGTGGTAACAATAGCGACAGCCAAACTAACAATTGACAAAACTACAAATTGAGGTACGGTATCAAGAATAAAAATTATTAAAGGTAGTTCACTGTTTACGCAAGAAGAGGAGGCATTTAATATGGTAAAACAAAAACAAAATAAAAGCGTTGTTAATAAAATGCTGGCAATAATGCTACTGGCGATCTTTTCCTTTTTGGTTTGGTAAGTTGAAAATTCTAGGGCAATTGGGTATACGCTAAATAAATTCATACCAATATATAGTGGTAGTGACATTATTGAAAAAATAGGTACGCATTTTGTGGTTATTAGTTGGTAGTTTGGTGCGGTTTTAATTCCAATTATACCAAATAATACAAGGGAAACAATTAAAATGGGTACAAGTAAAAGATTGGTTGATGTCAAACCATTAAATCCGGTTATAATTATCAAAAATATCAAAACTAAACTAATATAGTAGGGGGTGTTGTTTACAAAAATCATATCAAATATAGAGCGTAAGCCAGCCATCATGGCAATTATTGAAATAAATTCAGATAAAAATATGCATACATTTATTCCTTTTTTTATAAAGGGCGAAAGAGAGTTTTTGTTTAAAGAAGAAAAGTATATGGTGCCCAAACAAAATGATACGCCAAATATTAAACACATTAAATAGGTGCGGTTTCCGTACACACCCAAAAATGTTGAAACTTCTTTTCCGCTCGCGAATCCGGCACCAATTATTGTTCCAACTATTGTAAATGAAACCTTTAAAACTTTTAATACCGAAAGCGATGTTTTTTTTGTGGCAGTCATCACTTTATGTGTATGAAAATAGGTTAAAAATTATGTTAGTAAGGGGGCTAATTTAATTGACTTATAAGGGTAAAAACGATTATACTATAATTAATTTTAAAGGGAAAGTATGGTGAAAAATGGGAACTAAAAACAAAGAAATACCAGAAGAGGAGGTAACAAGCGTAACCGAAAGCGTGTACGATTTTGACATTTATTACGCTGAGGCGTGGTCAAGAAGGCAGGGCAGTTTTTCGTTTGGGCTTGCAAATAATTTAATTAAGTACCTAAAAGCAAATCATATATATGTTAATAGCGTATTAGATGTATGTTCAGGCTCGGGCGAGTTTATTTCTATTATGCGAAACATCTGTACAGATTGCATGGGTGTTGACAATGCCGATGGGTATTTAAGTTATGTCGCAACAAAATATGGCGATATAAATTTTCAAAAGGTAGATAAATTATATTCGTTTAAATTAAAAAGAAAGTTTGATTTAATTAGTTGCAACAGAGATGTAATAAATATGTTTACAAAATGGAGTGAGTGGCAGGAGTTTTTTAAAACGGCATACGACCATTTGGTAAAGAATGGAATCTTAATGTTTGACTTTTATACCAAGAAAAAACTTGACGGTTGGAATGAGTTGCTGTTTGAACAACAAGACGGACTAGATTATGTTTCTTCGGTAAAGCAAAATAATGGATATACCATAATAAACGAAACATATTATTTAAAAGAAACTTTTTCATTGGTTCACAAAACGGGCGATATTATGGTAGAAACTTGGTTTGAAACCGAAAATATAATTTCTGCATTAAAGCAGGCGGGTTTTAAAACTATTAAAATAGCAGATTATGAATTAAATGCAGTAGAAGATTATTTTTCGATGGATAGAATTCATATACTTGCAACAAAATAAGGAGTAAAATATGAAAAAAACAAAAATTATTTGTACAATTGGTCCGGCGTCTTGTGACCCGTCAATGATAAAGAATATGATACTTAATGGTATGAATGTTGCAAGGTTAAACCTATCTCACGGCACACATGAATCGCACACAGATTACATTAATACAATTAAAGTTCAACGAGAAAAATTAGGTATTCCGGTTGCCACAATGATAGATTTAAAAGGTCCAGAAATTAGAATCAAAACATTTGAAGAGGGCTTTATAAATTTACAAGAAGGTCAAATTTTTACACTTACCACAGGTGATGTTGTTGGAAATGAAAACATTGTTAGTGTTACATATAAAGACTTGCCAAAGGTATTAAAAGCAGGCGACAGAATTTTATTAAATGATGGTTTTAGCGAACTTGAAGTAATGAATGTAAATAATTACGATGTAATTACTAAGGTTATAGAGGGTGGAAAACTTTCAAACAATAAAAGCATAAATTTACCTAGTGTAAACATTGATATGCCATATTTGAGCAAGGTCGATAAAGATGACATTAAGTTTGGTGTTGAACAGGATATAGATTATATAGCACTTTCGTTTGTAAGAACGGCTGACGATGTCAGAGATGCAAAAAAATATGTTAGAAGCCTTGGTGGCAATGCTGACCAAATAAAAATAATTAGTAAAATAGAAAATCAGCAGGGTGTAGATAATATTAATTCTATTATTGCAGAAAGTGATGGTATTATGGTTGCAAGAGGCGACCTTGGTGTAGAGGTTGATTTCAAATTAATACCTATTTATCAAAAAGCAATAGTAGACAGATGCTTAAAGGCTGGTAAAATTGTAATAATTGCAACCCAAATGTTGGAGAGTATGGTTGAAAATTCTAGGCCAACAAGGGCAGAGCTTACCGATATGGCAAATGCTGTATTAGACGGAGCGAGTGCTTTAATGCTTAGTGGCGAAACGGCAAATGGTAAACATGTAATAAAGTGCATTGAAACTATGAGAGAAGTTATTGAAACCTGCGAAAAGAACTTTATTGTAAAAACGCAATCTGCCGAAATAGAGTCTTTCCCTGAGGTGTCAAAATCTATTGCTTATGCGTGTAAATCACTTTCGTATAAAGTTAATACAAAGGCTATAATTGTTGTATCACTTACAGGTAAATCGGTGTTAGAAGTAGCATCGTTTAGACCGGGGTGTCCTATAATTGCATGCACAACCAGCGAAAAAGCCTATCAACAGCTTGCTCTTTGCTGGGGAGCAATTCCGGTTCTTATGGACGAATACAAGTCTACTGATGCATTGCTTTCGGCGGCACAAGAGTGCGCACTAAATACTGGCATTGTCAAAAAGGGCGATATGGTAATTCAAACGGCAGGAGTTCCTTTGGGCGTTGCTCCAACTAACTTGTTAAAAATTGAAACATTATAAGTTGTCCCTATTGCTTGACAAGTTGAGTACAGTATGCTAATATATTTATGTAAAATTCTTTTGATTGATGGCTATAAAGTAGCGATACACTATTAAAATTAGAGAAAAGTTGGTTGGTGCAAAACTTGATTGTGGTGTACAAAGCGAATTACAATAGCATTAAAAAGACGCTTATAACTTGCGAAAAGTTACAATTAAGGTTTAATTAAGGTTAAACAAATTAAGGTGGTACCACGAATGCACACTTCGTCCTTAAAATTAAGGAGATGTGTGCATTTTTTATGGGAGGAATTTATGACAGACAAAAATTTATACAATGTATTAAAAGAGCGTGGCTTATTGTATCAATGCACCGATGAAGAAAGATTAAAGGAAATTTTAGAGAGCGGGAAACCAATTACTCTTTATGAAGGATCTGACCCAACTGCAGATAGTTTACATATAGGTCATTGCATACCTTATAGCATTTTAAGAAGATTTCAAAAGGCTGGACACAAAGTAATTTTGTTGCTTGGCGGGGCTACTGCGTGCATTGGAGACCCAACAGGCAATGACGAAATGCGTAAAATTATGAACAAAGAAATAATCGCTAAAAACATTGAAAAAATTAAAGAAAGTTTAAAAATATTTTTAGATTTTGATGGCGAAAATCCAGCAATAATTGTTAACAATGCAGATTGGTTCGAAAAAATTAATTATGTTGACTTTATGCGAGAAATAGGTGTTCATTTTAATATTAACAAAATGTTAACAAATGAAATTTACGCTAACAGAATAAAAGAGGGTGGTTTAACATTATTTGAGTTGGGCTATATGCCAATGCAAGCATACGACTTTGTGCATTTAAATAGAGAGTATGGGTGCACCCTTCAATATGGTGGTGGCGACCAATGGGGAAATATTGTTGCGGGCGTTGAGCTTCAAAGAAAGTTAAATTTTTTAAACGGTACAAATATTGAACTTATCGGCGCAACAAACCCGTTGCTACTAACACCAGAGGGCAAAAAAATGGGTAAAACCGTGAGCGGAGCAATTTGGATAGACAAAGATAAGATTTCGGCGTATGATTTTTATCAAGGTGTGTACCAAATTCCAGATGCTTGCGTAAAAATGATGTTTGCGTTATTTACAGATAAACCAATGGCAGAAGTAGAAGAGTTAATTAAAACAGATATTGTAAATGCAAAAAGAGTTTTAAGTTACGAAATGACAAAATTTGTGCGTGGCGAAGAAGACGCTATTATTGCCCAAAAGACAGCCGATGAAGTATTTAAGGGTGTAGGAACCAGCGACAATATGCCAACAGTAGAATTAACAAAAGAGGAATTTTGTGGAGAAATTCCAATTTGCGAATTGTTAGAAAAAATTAAATTGTGCGCATCTCGAGGCGAGGCAAGAAGATTGATTGAACAGGGCGGAATTTCTTTTAACGGAGAAAAGGTAAGCGATGCAAAAATGCTTATAGAACCAAAAGAAGAAATGGTATTTAAAAAAGGCAAAAAGATTTTTGTAAAGGTAGTAATTGCTAAATAAATTACCAAAAAGTTTTTGAAAACGACATTAATAATAAAATTAATATAATCAAAAAAAACAGAAAGAGAAAATTTCTTTCTGTTTTTATATTATTTTTAATATATAAATTTAAATATTTGGGCTATTCAATAAGTAAAATCAAAAAGCAAAAAAATAGGAAATTAAAAGCAATTAACTACATAAAGCAAAAAGATTGTTTGCTAGAAAGGCTAGGCAGTGTAAAAAACTATTTTTGTCAATCAGTTGCACACCCGCTTTTTATTGTGGTATAATCAATTTAATATAACATAGTTAGTCATTTAAATTTCACACACAAAAAAAAGAACCGTCTAACACGGTTCAAAACCCGAAAAGGGTAGTTTGTTAAATATTTATTTTAACTTCTTAGTGTAATATTAAATGGTATTTAACAGTGTTTATTATAACAAAAGAAAAGGGGTTTGTAAAGCGAAAATGACAAAAAATGAAATTAGTTACAAAATTGGACTAGATATAGGAACTACAAGTGTTGGTTGGGCTTGTATAGATGATGATAACAACATCATAAAAAAGAATGGTAAACTACTATGGGGATCTCGTCTTTTTGATGAAGCGAAAAGCAAAAAGGATAGAAGAGCACAAAGGGCGGGGCGAAGAAGACTTCGTCGAAGAAAAAGTCGACTTAACGAACTAAATAGGATAGTAAAGCCAGAAATGGATAAAGTTGACCCAGAATTTTTCAATAAGATGGAAAGTTCATTTTTGGTGGCTGAAGATAGACCGTGGTCAATTCAGTTTTTTAATAGCAAAAAAGAACACAATGAATTAATGTATATAAAAGATGAGCAGGGTAGAGCATATCAAAAGAATATTTATCATCTTCGTGCACAATGTATGGAAGATAAGCAAGTTGATTTTAGACTTGTATATTTATGCTTGCACCATATTATGAAATATAGGGGCAATTTTTTGTATGAAGATAGTCAAGTAGAAAGTGCAAATGGTTCCAAAGATTTGCTGTTGCAAGCCTTTAAAGATTTAAATGCTTCAATTATTGATTTTATTGGGGTAAGGCTTGGGTTCGATTATTTAAGTGAGCAAATTGTTGATATTCTTTTAAATCAACAATTAACAACAAAAGATAAAAATGTGAAAATGTCTGACCTTTTAATAAACTATCAAAAAGAGGAAACAGGCAGTGTAAAGGTTTCAGCAGAAACGAAATCTATGATAGACAATATTGTAAAATTAATTGTGGGATACAAGTCTGATTTAACTAAAATATTTTTATCAAAAGAAGAAGTCCCTAATAAATTTAGTGTGTCTGAGTTAGATGAAAAGGGTAATCAAATTGCACAAGCAATAGGTGAGGCTTACGAAATTATAGAAACAATAGCAAAGATTAATTCCGCATTTACATTTAATGCAATTTTGGACGGGGAAGAATACATTAGCCTTGCAAAAATTAAAGCTTTTAACAAACATAAAGAACATTTGGCATTGCTTAAAGCGTTGTATAAAAACAAAAAATATTTTACAAAAGCAGAGTACAAAGCTATGTTTAATAAGCCCGAAGCTGAAGTTGTAAAGACTGAGGACAACGATTCAGAAGGTGGCAAAAAAGAGAAGAAGATATGTGCAAATTATTACAATTACATTAAGGTAGGCAAAGTTGACAACGAAGAGTTTTGTAAATTTGTTAAAGCAACATTAAGCAATAAAGACATTGAAGAGGAAGAGTTGTTGCAAATTAAAGAAAAAATATTAAAACTTATAGAAGACAAAGAATTTATGCCAACCCAAACAACAACCGAAAACGGGGCTATACCTATGCAGTTGCATAGGAAGGAATTAAAGCGTATTATTGAATCTCAAGGAAGGTATTATCCAATACTAATAGAAAACGAGGAGCGATTATTAAAGTTGTTTAGTTTTCGAATACCTTACTATTATGGGCCATTAAATAGCGAGAGTAAGTTTTCGTGGATTGTAAAAACAAAAGATGCGGAAAATCAAAATGCGAATAATCTAAATGAGGTTGTTAATTACTTAAATTTTGATGATGAAAACATTGTCAACAAAGAAGCAACGCAAGAACAGTTTATAAATAGAATGCTCAACACTTGTGAATATTTGTATGGCGAAAAGTGTATGCCAAAAAATAGTATTACTTGCGAAATGTTTGACTGTTTGCAAGAGTTAAACGGGTTAAAGGTTAATGATGAGCCGTTGCCTGTTAAAACAAAACAGAAGTATATTTTAGAAGTTTTAAAATCTGACACAAAAATTAAATACACCCCAGACGGATTAAAAAACTTTTTGTTAAGTCAAGAGGGCTTTTGCAATAATGAAATTGTAATATCTGGTACAAGCACGCCAGACAAGTTTAATTCATCGCTAAAAACCATAAAATTCTTTACGAGCGAAATAGGCGTAAAACTAGAAAATTTGCAAGCTAACTTATATAAGTTTGATGAACTTTGTAAGGATATGACAATTTTTAAAGAGGGCGAAAGTAGAAAGGCAAGACTAAATAAATATATAAATATTTTGCCATCAAACGAAAGCAGGGTGTTAAATCAAATTTTACACCATAAGTTTGACAAATGGAGCAGTTTAAGTAAACAATTGGTTTTGGGTGTGAAAAATTCTAAGGGATTATCTATTTTGGACTATTTATGGGATTATGAAAATGTAACCGAAAGCGGAAAGCGTACTTTGCCTAAACTAATGAATTTAATATCTAGAGATGAGTATGGGTTTAATAAATTTATTAGCGATTGGCAACAAAAATATTTGAAAGAAAACGGTACAAATCTAAATAAGTTAATTGAAGAATCTTATTGCTCGCCACCTGTAAAACGGGCAACCTTGCAAACAATTAAAATTGTTAATGAAATTGTAAAAATATTAAAATGCGAACCTAAGAGAATTTGTGTTGAATTTTCAAGCGACAGCCAAAGAGATCAAATAGACTCTCGATACAAACAACTAGAAAATATTTATAAATCAATTAAAAATGAAGTTGATGACTACAATAGGTCGGTAACCGATGACAAAAAGATTGACTTGGTTGAGTTAAGACAAAAACTCGAAAGTTGTAAAAGCAATAAACGATTATCAGATGAGAAAACATTCCTTTATTTTATACAGTTAGGCAAAAGTTTGTATTCGGGTAAACCTTTAGAGTTGAGTCAGTTGCCAACCTATGAAGTTGACCATATAATTCCTCGCTCGGTTATTGTAGATGACAGTATAGACAATAAAGCACTTGTTTTAAAATATGAGAATCAAGAAAAGAAGGAAACTTGTTTTGTAGAGTATCAAGACAAAAAATACAGTTCACATGAATATGATAAGAATTCTATTGAAGGTTATTGGAGTTGTCTTGTAAAGCAAAAATTGATGTCTTCAAAAAAGTTTGCAAAATTGCATACAGATTTTAGAGTTCAGGGCATTTTAAACGGTTTTATTAATAGGCAATTGGTAGAAACCCGTCAAGCCATAAAATTGGTTATCGAACTACTGAAACAAAAGTATCCAGATTATCCAGAAGTAAATGATCCTGATTATGTTTTTCATAGGGTTGTTGCTGTTAATGCATCTTTAAGTTCGACATATCGCCAAATGTATCATATTTATAAATTACGAGATGTAAACGATTTTCATCATGCGCATGATGCATACCTTGCGGGGGCTATAGGAGATTATATTTATAGGAAGTTTAACTATTTAAATTATGCGAACTATTACGCAAAAAAAATGGACAAAACGCAAAACTATTTCTATTATAAAAACATTAAAGAATGCAACTTTGGTGCTATAATGGGCATGTTAAGGGCGGATAGCATAGATACAAATACAGGCGAAGTTTATTGGAAAAAAGAGTGGAATGAAAAGATTAGAAACAATATATTTAATCAAAAATGTTTTATCTCAAAGAAATGTGAAAACGATGAATCGGGAGAATTTTGGGGAGCAACCATCAATCCAAAAACCGAAAAGGTTGACGCAAAACTTGTTCCGGTAAACAAGCATCGAGAAGATATTACTAAATATGGCGGTTACACCAATCAAAATATGGCATTTTCAGTCATAGTGAAAATAGGTAACCTTGATAATGGTAATATGGTATATTCATACAAATTACAGCCTGTTTACAAAATTGATATAAAGAGGGCACAAAATCAAAAGCGAGAAATAAATGAATATGTTAAAAATGAAATTTTAAATAAAATTGATGGAGATACTAAAGAAGTTGTAGCAAAATTATATACCAATCAACTATTAGAGGTAAATGGGCACCCTGTGTATAAAAAGGGAAATGATTACAAGAATGCAAAACAATTAGTTTTAGATGAAGATTGTTGCAGATTTTTGTATTGCATAAAAGACGGCAAAATTAATTACAGAGTTTATGCAAAATCGGGTGTTTCGCTAGAAGATCAAAAAGAAGACATAGAGCAGTTTGTTTACCACAAGGCAGATGAGGTCTATAATAAAATTGTGAAAACATTTGAAGAGAAATATAAGTATTTGTTACAGTCTGCAACCGTTTTGCAAAACTTAATAAACTTTGAAACGAAATTCAAAAATCTGGAATTTGACAAAAAGATTGATATAATAAACAACTTATTTAGTTTCACCGGAGGAAAACCAAGAACTGATTTCAAAAAATTAGGATTTAAGGAACTTGGTAGTGGGTTCGGTAGGATTAAAATTGAATCATTTAATTTTAAAAGAAATGATGTAGCTGTAATTAATAAATCGGTTACCGGTTTTTACCAAACACGACAGATTGTAGTAAACAATAAAAAGAAAAATATATAAAGGATAAATTAATTATGGGGTGGAGAACTGTTGTATTAACTAATCCTTGCAGACTAAATTATAAAAATAATTTTTTAGTGATCAGGACAGATGAGTTAAAGATGATTCATTTGTCCGAAATAAGCACAGTAATGCTAGAAAACAGCCAAATTTCTCTATCCAACTATTTGTTAAATGAATTAGTAAAAAACAAAATTCAAATAATTTTTTGTGACGAAAGGCATAACCCAACAGCAGAGGTTATGCCTTTTTATGCTAGTTTTAATAGTCCTAAAAAAATTATGCAACAAACTAGGTGGAGTGAAGAAAGAAAAAAACAACTAAACACTTATATTATTAGAAACAAAATTGAAAATCAACGAAAATTTTTGCACTTGCACCAAAAAGAAGAACATATTATGTTAGAGGGTTACCTTAACGAGTTAGAATTTGATGATGCAACAAATAGGGAAGGTCATTCTGCCAAAGTATATTTTAATGCACTTTTTGAAAAAAGTTTTACAAGAGATGATGAAAGCAATATAAATGCAATGTTAGATTATGGCTATACGATTTTGTTGTCGTGCTTTAATAGGACGGTTGTGGGGCTGGGGTATTTGACACAATTAGGAATAAATCATAAAAATGAGTTTAATGAATTTAATTTTTCTTGCGACTTAATTGAGCCTTTTAGGGTTTTGGTTGATGAATTTGCATATCAAAATATGGGCGATATTTTAGATAAAGAAAACAAACACAGAATAGTCGATATACTAAACGAAAAAAAATATTATGAAGGAAAAGAGCAATATATTACCAATATAGTAAAACGCTTTGTAGAAAACTGTGTAGCGTTTTTAAATGGTGCAACAGATGAATATATTGCGTTTGATTATGAGTTATAGATTTATGAGATTAATTGTTATGTTTGATTTGCCTGTTACAAGGCCAAATTTACTTAAAGAATATACGGCATTTAGAAAGTTTTTGATAAAAGAAGGTTTTATTATGATGCAAGAGTCGGTGTACACAAAACTTCTTTTAAATGCGACTAATTTAGAGTTGTTATACACAAAGATAGATAAAAACAAGCCTAGCAGTGGCATTGTGCAGTTATTGCAAGTTACAGAAAAGCAATATGCCAGCATAAAATATTTGGTTGGCAAAAAGCAACAGACTATAGAAGAAAGTGATAAAAGGTTGGTGATATTTTGAATATAAAAATTTTTGGTTTAGAAAATGAACTGCCAATAGGGTTGGGTGTAAATTGTTTAAGTATTGAGAATAAGGATTTTTATAAAAAATTTGTATATCAATTATTAAATGATGAGGCAGAAGGAAATTTTTGTTTGGTAGATGATGGTATAATGGTTGAGGACGTTTACAAAAATTTTGAAATAATTTTAAACCCTTATAATATAAAACTTGATGACAAAAAGCTCGTAAATGCTTTTTATAAAGAGCTTTCTGCGCAAATAATTAGCGATGATGAATTATATAGTAAAATAGTCGCAAAGGTGGGGGAGTTGCAAAAATTGCTTGAAGATATGGAGTCTGATTTAGACTTTGAAATTGAAGCGAATGAAAATATTTCTGACATTTTAAAATATTTTAATGTTGCAATAAAAAAAGAGGGTAATAGTCTTTTAGAAAATTTGTATCAATATATTGATTTGTATTCTAGATGGCTAAAAGGTAATATGCTTTTATTTTTTAATTGTTTAGAATTGTTTGGCGTAGAAGAGATTAAAGAGTTAAATAAGTATGCAAAATATCATAATATGTTTATGTTGTTTATAGAAAGAGAGTCTTGCCAATGTGATGATATTAATTGCTTAAATATTTTTGAAGACTTTTCTGATTCTCTTGCGTTAAGCAAAAGTGGTGTGATATAATATAAGTAATATTACATGTACCATAAAATATAGCAAGTGTAGTGGCTTGTGCACTAATTTGAGGTTTTAGATTAGTGTAATATTAAATGGTATTAAAACCTAAAAATTTTGATAAAATGCTCATAAATCGTTTTAGATTAGTGTAATATTAAATGGTATTAAAACACCAGTATCAAAGTAAACCACTTCGTCTAAGTTTTAGATTAGTGTAATATTAAATGGTATTAAAACATATATATATATATATATATATTAATAATGTTCACAGTTTTAGATTAGTGTAATATTAAATGGTATTAAAACTAAATTCCTCGTTTTTTACTATTTCCTCAAGTTTTAGATTAGTGTAATATTAAATGGTATTAAAACAGAGTGCGAAATTCGGGCATATATGCACCAGTTTTAGATTAGTGTAATATTAAATGGTATTAAAACTCTGATAAATAAAACAAAAAGAGCGGGAGCGTTTTAGATTAGTGTAATATTAAATGGTATTAAAACACGAATTTGTAGAAATTGGGCAATGGTTCAGTTTTAGATTAGTGTAATATTAAATGGTATTAAAACTGAGTATATATTTACCAAGGGTAAGTATGCGTTTTAGATTAGTGTAATATTAAATGGTATTAAAACATGAGGCGAACCTCAAACAAGATAGCAGACGTTTTAGATTAGTGTAATATTAAATGGTATTAAAACAAACAAAGACTTACCATAGCATATTCTTATGTTTTAGATTAGTGTAATATTAAATGGTATTAAAACGTGTTTGTGTTTGGGCTTTAGCTTTAGCAGGTTTTAGATTAGTGTAATATAAATGGTATTAAAGCGGATTGAGGGAGAGAGAATTTTTAATAGATTTATAAATTAAGTTGGTGGAAATAGGAGTGAAATATTCGCTCTTTTTTTGTAGCGATTTTTTACTGGGTAAAATAAAATTAATTTTGATAAAAGTGTATTTTCAATATTTAGACGTTTAAAAAATGGTCGAAAAATTTAAAAAATTTTTTGTATAAAGATTAGGCAAATAGTGGACTAATTTTCAAATTTTACTGTTAAATAAAATGTGAATAGCAAAAATCGGGCTAAAATTTTGGGTTTTTTGGCCTATGAGGGGCTGATTGATAAAATACTTGTCTTGCAAAATGTGTCTTGTGGTGAGGCTAGAACAAGTTGTTGTTTTGAAGGAAGAATTGGTGTGTTTGCGATTTAAAATACACTAGAAAATGCTTTACAAAAATAGATTGATAGCGTAAAATTAATATTGTAAAAAATTTAATTTGCAAAAATTTTAAGTTAGGAGATGCACAAATTATGAAACTGAGTGATGTAGATTTGCATATTCATACCGATTGTTCTGACGGGCAATATTCGGTTGATGAGGTATTAACAAAGGCGAAAGAAAAGGATTTGAAAGTTATAGGTATAGTAGACCACGACACTATTAAGCATTTTGATGCGTTAACAAAAAGTAAGGTTGCGTTAGAAATGTTACAGGCGGGTTATCAGATTTTTGCAGGGGTTGAATTTTCTTGCAAGATAGGAAGCATTGTTATGCATCTAATTGCTTATAGTATCAATCATAAAGATGAAAAAATAATAAATCTAATAAAACAGGCGGACGAACTTAGGCTAAAAAAGATTGATTGCTATTTGGAACAATTGGATCAATTTGGAGTTAAGTTAACTGAGGAGCAAATTGAAGCCTTAAAATCTAAAAGCAATGTTGGCAGAGTCGATATAGCAAAATGTTTGGTAGATAACAAAGTCGTTGCCAGTGTAAGCGAGGCTTTTGATAAGTTGTTGATGAAAAATAAAAGTGCTAATGCGTATAAGTTAGACGCAAGAACAGTGATTGATGCAGTTCGTGCTGATGGTGGGCTGGTTGTTATTGCACACCCTTATCAGATTATGGAAGAGAACAATTTAACGAGCGAGCAAACAATGCAAGTTTGGAAAACATTGGTGGAACTAGGTGCAACAGGAATGGAATGTTACTATTCTTTGTATAACTTAGAAACTATAACAAAATTAATCACATTTGCTGAAAGTTGCGGTCTTACCGTTACAATGGGAAGTGATTTTCACGGCGAAAAAATTAAGCCTAATATTGCTATTGGTCAAATTATGTTAAAATAGCAAATTTATTTTGAGAAACTTTATAAATATGATACATTAAATGTGGTAGTTTAAAAGTGGTAAAATGCATTAAATACAAAAACTATCAAAAATTTAATCTTTCTAAAAGGAGAAATTATGGAACTTGTAATTATGGCTGCCGGAATGGGTAGCAGATTCGGTGGCTTAAAGCAGATTGAACCAATAAATGATGACAATGAATTTATAATTGATTACTCTATTTATGATGCGATAAAAGCAGGGTTTGACAAAATAGTATTTGTAATTAAAGAAGAAAACTATGACTTATTTAGAGAAACGGTTGGAAAGCGTGTAGAAAAACAAATTTGTGTAGAATATGTTTTTCAAAAACTAAATGACCTACCAACTGGGTTTAGTGTTCCAGAGGGTCGAGAAAAACCTTGGGGTACAGCACAAGCAATTCTATGTTGTAGGCATGCTGTACATAACAACTTTGCAATTATAAACGCAGATGATTTTTATGGTAGAGATGCTTTTGTTGTTATGGCAAACTACTTAAAAAGTGTTAAAGATGATAAGTCTTTTGCGCTTGCTGGTTACAGAGTAGAAAATACTCTAACCGAAAATGGCGCCGTAAAGCGTGGGGTTTGCACAGAAAAAAATGGATATTTAGAGTCTATTATAGAAAGCAGTATTGAAAAGGTTGGAAACAAAATTGTTGCCAGTCCATTAAATGGAAGTCCTGCATTTGAAGTTGATGGCTCTCAACCTGTTAGTATGAATATGTTTGGTTTTTCGCCAATGATTTTTAACTATTTAGAAAAGAGATTCGTTCAATTTATGATGGGCGAGGTGGCAAAAAATCCACTTAAATGTGAATATTTAATACCTGACGTTGTTGGCGAAATTGTAAGTCACGATATTGCAACTGTAAAGATATTAGATACTACTGCGGTTTGGCATGGCGTAACCTATAAAGAAGATAAGGAAGAGGTTGTAAATTCTATTGCATCGCTTGTAAAAAGTGGGGAATATCCAAAGCATTTGTGGACTAAGTAATTTTAGGGCAATTAAAATAATTAAAAAAGTGGTTTAAAATAGTTGCATTTTGTCAACTATGTATAGTAAAATATAATTACCAAACAATGATTTGGATACTAAAAGCAAAGAGGTAAAAAACATGAAAATTTCTGACGTAAGAATTCGCATGGTGAAGAGCGAAACAAGCAAAATCAAGGCATCTGCTTCAATTACTATTGATGAATGTTTTGTTGTACATGACATCAAGGTTATTGACGGCAATGAAGGTTACTTTATTGCAATGCCAAGCAGAAAGACTCCAGATGGAGAATTTAAGGATATCGTTCATCCACTAAACACCGAAACTCGTGAAATGATCAAGGAAGTTGTTCTAAAAGCATTCAATGAAGCAAAAGACGCTGAATAGTAACCATTAAATATAAATTTAATTGTGCTAGATTTATTTCAATAAGTGTTTTAAGTTCACTACATTTTTATGTGGTGAACTTTTATTTAGTTTGAGTTTTTTATATTTTCACTTGACAACGAGGTTGTTTTAATATATAATTTACTTCGTTAAAACGAACTTGCAAACAGAAGGAGAGAATTATGAAAGAGAATACACATCCAGATTATCATGAAGTTTCTGTTGAATGTGCCTGCGGTAATAAGTTTACTACTCGTAGCACAAAAAATGGAGATTTAATCAAGTTAGAAATCTGCAACAAGTGTCACCCATTCTTTACTGGTACTCAGAAGTTAGTTGATAGTGGCGGAAGAGTAGACAGATTTAATAAAAGATACGGCAACAACAAGTAGCGAATTTTTAAAATGTAAGTGCAGTAATATTGTACTTACATTGTTTTTATTGCGGGGTAACCAAAGGTTTTTTTGGTATCTCGCAATTTTTGTTAAAAGGGGTACTGTCATGAACACAAGAGAGTTAAAAATCCTTTTAAAGCAAATGGATTCTAATAATATTGTTGATGATTCGGATATAGATTGGATAATTGTTGAAAGCACGGGTGTTAAAAGGTCTAGTATTATACTCGGGCAAGAAGTGTCGGCGTGCTGTGCTGACCACGCAAAGAATATTATGAAAAAAAGACTTTTTGGTATGCCGTTAGCGTATTGCGTTGGACATCAAAATTTTTATGGCAGAGAGTTTTTTGTAAATAGTCAAACTCTGATTCCAAGATGTGAAACCGAAATATTGGTAAATGTTATTTTAAAAAATGTAAAAAGTGGAAAAGGGTTAGATATAGGAACGGGTTCAGGAGTTATACCTATTGCATTAAGTCTTGAAAATCCACAAATTGATATGACGGCAATAGATATTAGTGCAGGTGCTTTACAGGTGGCGAAAAAAAATGCGAAAGCACAAAAAGCGTCGGTAAGATTTATTAAAAGCAATTTGTTTTCAAACCTAAAAAGTGAAGATTGCCGTTATGATTTTATTGTATCTAATCCGCCATATATAAAAACTGATGATATACCAGATTTGGACGCTGTGGTAAAAAACTATGAACCACTCTTGGCATTAGACGGTGGCGTTGATGGGTTGGATTTTTATAAAAAGATAATTAAAGAAAGCCCAAACTATTTAAACGAAAAAGGCAAGATATTTTTTGAACTAGGAATTGATGAGTGCGAAGAAGTAAAAAAATTGCTAAGCGAAAAGTTTGATGATATTAATATTGAAAAAGATTTAAATAATGTGGCAAGAATTATATATGCCACTAAAAAGTGAGGAAAATATGATAGAAAAGTTAAAGGAAATGAAGTTAAAGTTTTTAGAACTTACAGCACTTATTGGTGATCCGGCTGTAATTGCAGATATGGATAGGTGGAAGACTCTTTGCAAAGAGCATGCAGATATGGAAGACATTATGGCAAAGTATGACGAATATTTAAAAACCGAAAGCGATATAACCAGTGCCGAAGAACTAAAAAAGACAGAAACTGATAGTGAAATGATTAAACTTGCCAACGAAGAAATAAGCGAAAAAAAACACAAGCTTACAGAAATTGAAGAGGAGTTAAAAATTTTACTCCTTCCAAAAGATGAAAATGATGAAAAGAACGTAATTGTTGAAATTCGTGCTGGCGCCGGAGGAGATGAAGCGGGACTATTTGGTATGGAACTTAAAAGAATGTATACTCTTTGGGCTGAAAAGCACAGATTTTCTGTTGAAGAGATTGATGGAAATTATACAGATGCTGGCGGTGTTAAAGAGTGTACCTTTATGATTAATGGTAAAAATGTGTATAGTTTAATGAAGTTTGAAAGTGGCGTGCATAGAGTGCAAAGAGTTCCTGTTACAGAAAGTCAGGGCAGGGTTCACACATCAACGGCAACGGTTGCAGTTTTACCAGAGCAAACCGAAGTTAATATAGATATTAATGAAAAGGATTTGGATATAGATATTTATAGAAGTGGTGGAGCAGGCGGTCAGCACGTAAATAAAACAGAAAGTGCAATAAGAATAACTCACAAGCCAACCGGCATAGTTGTTACCTGCCAAGATGAAAGGTCGCAAATTAAGAATCGAGAAAAAGCGATGAATGTTTTAAAAAGCAAGTTGTATGATTACTATAAGTCACAAGCCGATGCAGAATATGCCGATCGCAGGCGTGGTCAAATAGGTGGTGGAGAAAGATGTGAAAAAATTAGAACATACAACTTCCCACAAAATAGGGTGACCGACCACAGAATAAATTACACCATTTATTCGTTAGACAATTTTATGAATGGAGATATAGATGATATGATTTCTGCACTCGAACTTGCAGAAAGACAAAGGCTTTTAATGAGCAAAAATTATTCTTATTAAAATTAGGTGATGTAATGAATGAGAAGTTAAAAAGAACTTTATCTGAATTACCTGCAAGCCCGGGCGTTTATATAATGCATGACAAAAGTGGCGAAATAATTTATATTGGAAAGGCGAAAGTTTTAAAAAACAGGGTAAGTTCATATTTTATTAACAATAAAAAGAATTTGAAAACCAGAATGCTTGTTTCTAATATTGATAGTCTAGAATATATTTTAACGGCATCTGAATCAGATGCCTTTTCTTTGGAAAACAATTTAATTAAACAACACAAACCAAAATATAATATTCTTTTAAAAGATGATAAAAGTTTTCCGTATATTAGAATTGACAAGCATCAAATGTATCCGGAAGTTACAATTTCACGAAAGGTAAAAAATGATGGTGCAACATATTTTGGACCCTTTGTTACGGGATTAAGGGTGGGACAATTTTTGGAAATAATTAAATCGGTTTTTCCAATAAGACAATGCAAGATTGATTTTTCTAAAAATAAAAAACCTAAAAGGCAGTGCTTGTATGGCGATATGGGAAATTGCTCTATGCCTTGTGTTGGAAAAATTACACCAGATGAGTACAATATAATTATTGCAGATGTAATAGATTTTTTAAACGGTGACAATACAAAGGTTAAAAAACTGCTTAAAGAAAAAATGAATGCTAGCGCCGAAAATATGGAATTTGAACAGGCAATTGATTATAGAACAAAAATTGAGATGCTAGAAAGAAGCGATCAATATGTTTTAACTACACTTCCAAAAAACTCGAACATAGACATTTTTTCAATTTTGGAAGTTGACGAAATGGTTGCAATCAACCAAGTTGTTATTAGAAATGGGAAAACAATAGCTGACAAAAATTTTGCCATTGATACGCTTTCTGGGCAAAATTTAGACGAAATTTTGTTAGAATTTTTAACCCAATATTATGGGCAAAATTCGCACCCGAATGAATTGTTGACCAACATCAATTTGCCCGAAATGGGGCAATTTTTGGGCTTAAACGAGTTAGGGCGATTTAAATTTTCTGTTCCTGTTAAAGGAATTAAGAAAAAAATGATTGAAATGAGTGAAAAAAATATCCGTGAATTTTTGGCAAAAAATTATGAAGTTCAAAAACGCAGGCAGGCACTAAATGTTGAGGCTCTTGAAGAGTTGTCAAAAATTTTGGAGTTAGAAAAAATTCCTTACAGAATTGAATGTTATGACATTTCTAATATAAGTGGAACAAATAGTGTGGCTAGTATGGTTGTGTTTGAAAATGGCGAACCGAACAAAAAAGAATATCGAAAATTTAAAATTAAAACGGTTGACGGGGCAGACGATTTTAAAAGCATGGAAGAAACTTTGAGTCGAAGATTTTTAAGACTAAAAGATAAAAGTAATAATTTTAAGCATGAGCCTGATATCGTATTAATAGATGGAGGACTAGGACAATTGCATTCGGCCGTTAATACAATTAGAAGGTTAGGATATAATACAAAGGTTATAAGCATAGCCAAAAAGGAAGAGTTGATTTTTGTAGATGATAGATTAGAACCTATTCAATTAGATCCGGACAATGTTGCAAGAAAATTGCTACAAAGATTACGAGATGAGGCACATAGGTTTGCTATTACATTTCATAGAGAAATAAGAGATAAAGATATGCTAAAAAAATAATGTTTTGATAGAAGGCGAGTTCATATATGAGCCTTCTTTTTCATATTCTTAAATATGAAAGAAAAAAATAATTTTGGCTTAATAAGGCTAATTGGTTTGTGTATTGTTGTTATAGTGCTAATGGTGGCACCACCTCTTGTATTATACAAGCAAAAATCAAATTCTATAACAGGCGAAGAGTTGTGGGGAGAAAGTAGCGAATATCAAGGAGTATTAGAGGTATGGAACATTGATACGTTTAGTGGTGCATACATGCCTAAAAGTGATTTTTTAAACGAAGTGGCTCGGCGTTTTGAATGTCGAAACAAAGGTGTTTTTGTTTGCATTAAGAATATGAAGGTTGAGGAGTTTGGTTTGGCACTAAAAGAAGGGCGACTGCCTAGTGTTGTTTCATTTGGTTGGGGAATAGGAAATTTGGTATTAGAACAATTAGAAACTCTAACGGGATTTGAAAATGTAAATGAAAAAATTTTAGAAAGTGGCAAAAAAAATGGAGAGTTAAAGGCGGTAGGTTACATTATGAGTATGTATGGACTTTTTTCTTCTACCGAAAAAATAGGTAAACTAAATGAGGATTCTACACTGTCGCAAGTTATGTTTAGTTCGGGTAAGGATATTGCAAAGAAAAAGGGGAGCAAACATATTTATAGTTTAAATTATGGGAAATCTAATTATGTTCACCCCGAAAATGTTTTTCTTGAAAATGGCAAAGATTATCTAATTAGTGAAAACGAATATACAGCGTATAATGACTTTATAAATTTTAATTATGCAAACATTTTGTTGGGTAGTATGCGTGACATGGTACGCCTTGAAAACAAGATAAACAAAGGAGATATGTCTGACATAATAGTGCAACCTATGACCAAATATAATGACTTAATTCAGTATGTAGGGCTAATAAAAACCAACAGTAAAACAATTAAAAATTGTGCGGAATTGTTTATAAAAAACTTGTTAAGTGAAGCCGTACAAAAAGAAATTTGTAAAACTGGACTATTTAGCACAACCGGTGAAATTTTGTATAAAGATAATGAGCGGTTTTCGGCTTTTGAAAACCATATTACAAAGTTGCAAAATATACCAAATGTCTTTTTGTAAATTATTATATTTTTCTTGAAAAAATTTTTCAGTTGGGGTAAAATTATTATGGTCGATAAAAGGATCCTTTTAGACAAGTTTTCATTTGTGAAAATAGACGAACCTTTAAAAAACTATTGCACTTTTAAAATTGGTGGCAGGGCGGAAATATTTGCAAAGCCAAAAACAAAAATAGAGTTGATGGCGATTGTTAATTATTTAAGATCAAAAAATACAAACTACAAAATTATTGGAAATGGTAGCAATATTCTATTTTTAGACGGAACAATTAAAACGCCAATAATTGTTACCACCGAAATAAAAGGGTGTAGGTTGTTGCAACAAAATGTTTTTGAAATTTCTGCAGGGGAATCGCTTTCGGGGGTTGCTTTAAAACTATCAAAAATGGGCTACTCTGGGTTAGAGTTTGCTGTTGGAATACCCGGAACTGTGGGCGGAGCTGTTAGTATGAATGCAGGAGCTTTTGGATTTGAGATAAAAGAGGTTATCCAAAGTGTTTGCTATTTTGATGGAGAAATTACAAAAACACTAAGTAACAAAAATTGCGAGTTTGGTTATAGGACATCTAAGTTTAAAAAAATGAAAAATGCGGTAATTATGTCGGTGCTAATAAAGTTAAAAAGGTGCGAGCCACTAGCAATTTTAAATAGGGTAAATGAAATAATTAATAAAAGAAGAGATACTCAGCCATCGGGCAAAAGTGCAGGAAGTGTTTTTAAAAGGGTGGAAGGACAGTCGGCAGGCTTTTTTATAGAAGGTTGTGGTCTAAAAGGAAAAAATATAGGAGGAGCTATTATTTCACCAAAACATGCAAACTTTATATTAAACAACAATAATGCAAGTGCAGACGATGTGAAAAAGTTAATAAATTTAATGGTACACGAAGTAAAAGCAAAGTTTAACAAAAGTTTGGATTTAGAAATAGAGATAGTAGAATAAAACAATGGACGAAGTAAAAGGAATATATCATTCACATACAAAATATTCAAAATATAATCATGGAAAAAACAGCGTGCAAGAAATGGTAGACGAGGCAGACCGTCTGGGCTTAAAAGAATATGCCATTACCGATCATGGGTGTAGACATATTTTTGGAATAAGGAAAAAGAAGATTCAGTCGCTTAAAAATGATATAATAAAAGCAAGTGCCAACAAAAATGTAAAAGTATATATGGGGTTAGAATTTAATTTACTTGGAAACAATGGCGAAACCGATTTTGTAGAAACAAAAAAAGATTTATTTGATATAAAATTGGTTGGTGCGCATTTAGGGGCGTGGGTTGGTATAAAAAGTTTTTTTACTTTTTATTTGCCAAATTTATTAAATAAAAATAGCAAAAAAAGAATTGAAAAAAATACAGATGCTTATATTAAGGCGATTAAAAAATATCATTTTGATGTTATTACGCACCCAAATGAATTTATAAAGGTAAATATAAAAAGGCTGGCTAAAGCCTGTGCAGAAAACAATTGCTATTTGGAACTTAACGAAAAACATATGAACTTAACGAACGAAGATGTACAAAAGATTTTGGAAACCGATTGCAAATTTATAATAGGTTCAGATGCCCATGCAAAAGAAAGAATATTGTCGGTAGAAAAAGTAAAAAATTTTATTAAGGATACAAAAATACCGCTAGACCGTGTGGCAAATTTTGATAAGTTGCCAAACTTTGCAAATAAATACGGAAGTGATGATAAAAAATAATTATTTACAAAAGGAGAGATTGTCATGTCATACACAAGTGATGTAAAAAAAGAAATGAATGAAATACAAATTGAAAACGATTGTTGCAAAATGGCATCTCTTTGTGCCTCTATTAACACGCTGGGTAGTTTGGTTATTAACCGTGAGGGGTTTACCTTTTCTATAAAAACAGATAACCAAATGGTACTTGATAATATACGAAACATTATAAAATCACTTTATAGTGAAACTATTGTTGATGTGCCAGTAGATGAAGAGATTGTTGGAAAGTGTACGCTTAGAGAATTGGTCGTTCCAAAAGAAATAGGCAACAGAATATTAAAAGATTGCGGAATTGTTGTGTTAGATGAGTCTAACAATTGGAGTTTAAACACTTCAATAGACCATCATATTATTATGGAAGATTGTTGCAAAAAAACATACATAAAAACGGCATTTATGTGCGTTGGTACAATATCTGTTCCGGTAGCCAGCGAAGGAGATTTTGAAAACAATACAAAAAGTGGGTATCACTTTGAGTTGGAGTTTACAAACGCCGAACAAGCAAAAGCGGTTGCAAATTTAATGGGCGAATTTGGATTTATTACAAGGCGAGTTGACAGAAATGGCAAAAGTGTTGTATATATGAAGGAGTCGGAATCTATTGCTGACTTTGTGGGTTTTGTTGGAGCGACAAAAAGTTATTTAAGACTGCAAGAGGAAATTATAAAAAGAGAAATGCGAAATAGTATCAACAGACAGAGCAATTGTATATCTGCAAATATTGAAAAGACGGTAAATGCTAGCATTGTTCAAATAACAGCCATTAACACAATAGAAGATACTATTGGTATAACTTCTTTGCCTGAGCATTTGCAAAAAATTGCCCTTTTAAGAAAAAGTCACCCCGATGCGTCACTTATAGAATTGGTAAACCTTTATGGCGAGGGTGCCACAAAGTCGGGAATAAATTATAAACTCAAAAGATTAGTAGAAATTGCACAAAAGTTATAGTATACAAAAGGAGAAAAAGATGGAAAAGAATTTTGTTCACCTACATGTTCATACCGAGTATAGTTTGCTAGATGGTGCGGCAAGAATAGAAAAACTGGTTAAGGTGTGTAAAGAATATGGTATGCCTGCGGTCGCAATAACCGATCACGGAAATATGTATGGTTGTGTTACAATGTTTGATGCTTGTACCAAAGCGGGTATAAAGCCAATTTTTGGTTGCGAGTTTTATGTGGCAGATGATTTAAGAGAGCGTAACGCACGAAGCAAAAATTCGCATCTTATTTTGCTTGCAAAAAATAGAACAGGGTACTTAAACCTTTGCGAATTAAATTCAATAGCATTTAGAGATGGTTTTTATTATAAGCCAAGAATAGATTACAAGACGCTAGAAAAATATTCCGAAGGAGTTGTTTGCTTGTCTGCTTGTATTGCCGGAGATATTCCTCAGTATATTTTAAATAGGCAATACGATAAGGCTGAAGAATTAGTTCAATGGTTTAAGCGGGTCTTTGGAGAAGATTTTTATTTAGAGATTCAAAACCACGGAATGCAAGAAGAACAAGAAGTTAACAAAAAGTTGCGTGAATATTCTAAAAAGTTTGGTATAAAACTGGTTGCAACCAATGATGCACACTACATTTATAGAGAAGATGCAGAAGTTCAAGATGTTTTGATGTGTGTGCAAATAGGCAAGACCATAGATGACCCTAGTAGAACATTAAAACTTCCTTCAGATGAATTTTATATTAAAACGTATGACGAGATGGCAAAGGCCTTTCCAAATGATTTGGACGCATTAAGCACAACGCTAGAAATTGCAGAAAAATGTAATTATAGTTTTAAAGAAGACCATATAGATGAAAACAGATATATGTTCCCGCCATTTGAGCCACCAAACGGATTGTCTTTTGCTGACTACTTGTGGCAGTTGGTAAACGAAGGTGTAAAAAAGAGGTATGGTGGATATAATGATACAATAAGAGAACGAATAGATAGAGAAATGGGCGTTATTGTAAAGCAGGGATTTGCACAATACTTTTTAACGGTCTGGGACTACATTAATGCTGCAAAAAATATGGGTATACCAGTAGGCCCCGGAAGAGGTTCGGGGGCAGGGTCGGTGGTTGCATATTGTGTTGGCATAACTAACATTGATCCATTTAAGTTTGATCTTCTTTTTGAAAGATTTTTGCATACAGAGCGTGTAACAGCACCCGATTTTGACTGCGACTTTGCCGATGATAGGCGTCAAGATGTTATAGATTATGTAAAAAATAAGTATGGTGAAGATAAGGTTGTAAATATTGTAACCTTTGGTACAATGGCGGCAAAAAATGCAATAAAAGATGTCGGCAGAGTGCTGGGTGTGCCTTATAGCGAAACTGATAAGGTAACTAAAAATATTCCAAACCTACCAGCAAAACACCACGATGTTATTAAAAAGGCGTTTGGATTTTATCATCCAAATGAAGGTGATAAAGACTACGGAACAGATTATGCCGTTCCTGAACTTGTAGAAATGTATAATGGCAACGCTGACATTAAAAAGGTTGTAGACATTGCCATGAAACTAGAAGGAATGCCTAGACAGTGTTCTACACATGCTTGTGGCGTATTAATTGCGTGCGATAGCGTAGACAAGTTTATGCCTATTAGTAGAAATGGAGAAGACTTAACCACTCAATATAGTATGACTGATATAGAAAGATTGGGTCACTTAAAGATGGACTTTTTGGGTCTTCGTAACTTAAATGATATTTCTAAGGCAATTCAATATGTAAAAGAAAACTATGGAGTAGAGCTAGATTTTGATAAAATGGGGTATGATGATCCGGGTGTGTATTCCTTGCTTTCTAGCGGTAACACCAAGGCAATATTTCAGGTTGAAAGTGGTGGATTCCAAAAGTTCTTAAAAGAATTAAAACCAACAAGCATTGAAGATATTACTGCGGGTGTGTCGCTATATAGACCCGGCCCAATGGACAGTATTCCAAGATATGTTCACAACAAGCATAACCCACAAGATGTAACCTACGATGACCCAATTTTGGAACCAATCTTAAATGTAACTTATGGCTGTATTGTATACCAAGAGCAAGTCATGAGAATTGTTCAAGATATGGCTGGATATACACTGGGTCAAGCCGATATGGTAAGACGTATGATGGGAAAGAAAAAACTAGAAGCAATGCAAAAAGAAAAGGAAGTATTTTTGTACGGCAAACCAGCAGAAAACGGCAAGACGGCAATCGATGGGGCGTTAAAGCGTGGAGTAAAAAAGGAAGTTGCTGAAAAGATTTGGGGCGAGATGGAGAGTTTTGCAAGTTACGCCTTTAATAAGTCGCACGCAGCGGCGTATTCAATAATTACCTATGAAACAGCATATTTAAAAAATTATTACGAAGCGGAGTTTTTGACGGCAGTATTAAACAACCGTATTACAAACGCTGATGAAATAAAAAATTATATAAACCATGCAAAAGATGAAAAAATAAAGGTTTTGCCACCCGATGTAAATAAGAGCAAAACATATTTTAGTGTAAAAAATAAACAGATTAGATTTGGGCTTGCTGCACTAAAAGGTGTTGGCGAAACTATGTGTGACCAAATTGTTGCCGAAAGAGAGGCTAATGGCGAATATAAAAACTTCGGCGATTTTTTGAGCAGGTGCTATCAGTTTGGTGTAAATAAAAGAGTTCTTGAAAGTATGATCTTTTCGGGGGCTTTTGATTGCTTTGGGCTAAAAAGGTCGGTGCTTTATGCGGTATACGATCAGGCGTTAAAGCAGGTTAGTGAAGTAAAGAAGAAAACAAGTTTGGGGCAACTTTCTTTGTTCGGCGAAGATGAGTTAGTAGATATAAAGTATCCCGAACTAGAAGAATATGACAATTATCAAAAACTAAACAAAGAAAAAGAGATAATAGGAATTTATATTTCTGGTCACCCATTAGATGCTTACAGAAAAAACTTTGAAAATTATACCTTTAATGCCTCTATGTTTGAACCAATAGAGAGTGAAAACACCGAAGAAGAGGTTGGTGCAGACGAAGAAGAAGTTAGGGTTGAATACGGAATTAGTGATGGCACAAAAATAACGGCGGGCGGTATTATTACCGAGGTTAGAAAATCTTATACCAAGGTTGGCAATAAGGCAATGGCAATTTTGGAGGTAGAAGACTTGTATGGCTCATATTCGGTAATGGTATTTCCCAAACTTTATGAGCAAATTAAGTATGAGTTGGAGCCAAACAAAATTGTTACAATTACTGGAAGGGTAAATATTAGAGAGGGAGATCGTCCAATTATTGTTTCTGAAAAAATTGAGTTTTGGAATCAAGAGATAAAGTCTACATTAAACAAACAAACCAATCAAGATACCGAAAATTCAGTTGCTCAAAAGTTGTATTTGAAATATAATATAGAAGATCAAAAACTTAATGATGAAATTTTGAACATACTATCACTAAAAGATGGTAAAGTTCCAGTATTTGTTCAAAGTGACGGAAAAATGTACAATATGAATGTTTCGGTTACTCCAACAACGGCAATGCTTTCGGAACTAACGGCGCTATTAGGGGTTCAAAATATAAAATTTAAATAGGAGAGTTTTATGAAAAAAATTGCAATATTAACTAGCGGTGGCGATGCTCCCGGAATGAATGCGTGTATTCGTGCGGTTGTGCGTAGCGGGATTGCAAACGGGTACGAGGTTGTAGGTATAATTGGCGGGTATCAGGGACTAATAGATGAAAACTATATAAAATTAGGTCTTCGTGATGTCGGCAACATTATTCAAACGGGCGGAACAATTTTAAAAACATCAAGATGTGCCGAGTTTATGACAGACAAAGGCTTTAAAAAAGCGGTTGATAATTACAAAAAGGCAAAGTTTGAAGCAATTATTGTTATTGGTGGAAACGGAAGTTTGGCTGGTGCAACCGATCTTTATAAAGCGGGCGTTAATGTAATTGGTTTGCCGGGCACCATAGATAACGATTTGGGTTACACCGATTTTACACTAGGATTTGATACCGCAGTAAATACCGTTACTAACCTACTAAACAATGTTAGAGATACATCTAGTGCGCATGATAGAGTGTGCGTTGTAGAGGTTATGGGCAGAAAGTGTGGAGATATTGCACTGTATGCAGGTATTAGTGCCGGTGCTGAAATAGTTTTGATTCCAGAAGTAAAAACTCCTATGGAAGAAGTCTACAAAAAATTAATCAATAGTGCAAAAACTGGCAAAAAGAGTTCTATAGTTGTAGTGGCAGAAGGTGTAGGAAATGCCGGTGAAGTTTCTAAACTTATTAATGAAAATACGGGACTTGAAAGCAAAGCGGTTGTAATAGGACATCTTCAACGAGGAGGGAGTCCAAGTATGGCAGATAGAGTATTTGCGAGCAGGCTTGGAGTTGTGGCTGTTGAGGCTATCCAAAACGGAGAAATGAATATTGCAATAGGCACTTTAAAAAATAAAATAATCAAAATGGATATTGAAAAGGCAATTAAAACCAAAAATGTATTCGATGAGTTCGATTATAGGATTAACAGCATTATTTCAATATAGTGTAGGAAATAGTTGTGGCAAATGATAAGATTTTAAAATTGAATACAGTCAGCAGTAAACTTTTAAAAGACGAATGCAAAAAAGCATTTAGAGAGGCCAATTATGTAACTGCTTTTTCAATTTATAACGGTCTAAATATTGAATCAAAAAGGGTGTTACTTCCAGAAGTGGCATCTTTTTATGCTTCTGTTTTTGATGCGTGTGGTGAGTTTGGTTGTTTAATGAAAATGATAGCATACCCAAAATCACATAATCTTGACCCACAAATTATTATGAATAGAATAAAACGATTTGTTGTGCCTTTGGCGGGCGTTGATTTTATTTCATATTACCGAAAGTTAATTAGAAGAACATTTGGCGTAGAAATTGATGAAAAAGACGATTTTGACAGAATAATTGCAGACGGGGCAGTGCAGGCAAAAAGAGAAGACAAAAAACTTAGACTATTAGATGATGAAGAGGAAGGGAAGTTTTATTACGACCAGGCGGTTTTAAGTTTGAATAATTCGAGCAGGGCAGAGGCTTTAAGTCTTTTAAATTTGGTAAAGCCGGAAGACAAAATGTTTATAGAAGCCCAACAAATGTATGCTATTTTGGCACAGTTTGATGGCGATATACAAGGGGCGACAGAAAAATGTATGGCCATTTTAGAAGTCGAACCAGATAACATTGAAGCATTAAAGCGATTAACCGCTATTGCAAAAGACCACATTGAATACGCAACCAAAATTAATAGATTTTTAACAACGGTAAAGTTTAGCGATTCAAACGATGATGCAAATTTTGCATTGGCAAAAATTTATATTGAAAATAACGATTTTAAAAAGGCTGAAGAAGCGTTATCCAAAATAAAAAGCATATTTGTTTATAGTGAAAACTACCTTTTAATGCAAACAAGAGTATACGAAGAGTTAGGAAAAATAGATGAATGCATTGAATCATTAAAAACTTTAATTACAATATTTCCTAAAAATGTTCGGTCTAGATATAAACTTCGATGTATGCAACAGGCAAAAGAAAAGGGTGTAAAATATTCTAACGAATTTGAAATGAAAAGAATGAGAGAGGAAATAGACTCATTTTTAGATGAAACGACCGAAGAAGATTTTAAAAAATTAAACATAACGGAACTAATATATTATTTCAGATGTATTTGTTATTATTCGTCAGATATAACTCTAAAAAAAGCGTCACTAGTAATGCTAACTGTTCCAAAGTTAAGAGAAACCATTTTTGATAGTTTGATAGAAATTGAAACTAGCGAAAAGCAAAAAGAAATTATTTTAAGTACAATAATTCAGTTGGCACAGGCAGATGAATTGTTTATTGTAATTTATGGTAAACTAAAAAAGATAAGCATTTCTTATCCTACGATACTCTATAATAAAAGTTATATGCAATCACTCAAATCACTAAACACGGTAAAAAGTTCAGTAGATAATTATAGGGCTTATGTAATAAATGCATACGCTCAAGCCTATACTGTTAGATTGTTTGATGAGGGGGATATGAGAAACTTTGCATCTAATGCCGAAATTGTAGTAAATGGGCTTATAAGGCTTAAAGCAGAACAAAAAATGTTGTTTGACAACTTAGATAATTTAGTATTTGCTTTTTGTGTTGCAGATGATGATATTTATGCAGTTAGCAAGGTTATGTTTGCTTCAATAAAACCCGAAACAAAGAAAGAAATAGTAGAATTGGTAGAACAGTTTAGACAAATTAAAGAATAAAAAAATTCCTTATGAAAATTCATAAGGAATTTTTTATTGTAAAAAATTTACTTATTGCAAGCAGAATAAACTTCTACTGCTAGTGCTACGGTAGCACCAACCATTGGGTTGTTTCCCATACCAATAAATCCCATCATATCAACATGGGCAGGAACAGATGAACTACCTGCAAATTGTGCATCACTATGCATTCTTCCCATGGTGTCAGTCATACCATAACTTGCAGGACCTGCTGCAACGTTATCTGGGTGAAGAGTTCTACCCGTTCCGCCACCGCTTGCTACGCTAAAATATTTTTTGCCGTTTTCATACGACCACTTTTTGTATGTGCCAGCAACAGGGTGTTGAAATCTGGTTGGGTTTGTAGAGTTACCAGTAATAGAAACATCAACCTTTTCATAAATCATTATTGCCACGCCTTCGGATACATCGTCCGCACCATAAACCTTAACTTTTGCACGGTCGCCATTGCTAAATGGAACGGTTCGTACTATTTTCAGTTCGCCAGTGCTATAATTGTATTCAGTTTGCACATAGGTAAAGCCGTTTATTCTTGAAATAATGTAAGCAGCATCTTTACCTAAGCCGTTTAAAATAACTCTTAGTGGAGTTTTTCGTGCCTTGTTTGCTTTTAGTGCAATACCAATAGCACCTTCGGCTGCTGCAAAACTCTCATGCCCTGCAAGAAAGCAGAAGCAGTCACACTTTTCATCAAGTAGCATAGCACCCAAGTTTCCGTGTCCTAAGCCAACTTTTCTTGAATCTGCAACCGAACCGGGAACGCAAAAGGCTTGCAACCCACGGCCAATTAAACTAGACGCTTCGCTGGCGGTTTTTGGTTTTTTTGTTAGGGCAAGGGCGGTACCTGCGGTGTATGCCCAAACGGCGTTTTCAAAGCATATTTGTTGAACACCTTTAACAATTTTGTCTGGGTCGATGCCGTTTTTTAAACAAATTTCACGACAATTTTCAAGTGAGCCTAAGTCGTTTTCCTTTAAAAAGGCATTAATAGAAGATTCTCTCTTTTCTTTTCCTTCAAATTCTACCATAATCCACCTATTCCTTTCTAGGGTCGATAACTTTTACGGCTTCTGCCATACGACCATAAGATTTTGTATATTTGCTGATTGCTTCATTTGGTTCTACACCATTTCTAATATCTTCCATTGCTTTACCAATAGAAATATATTCATAGCCAATAATTTCGTTATTTTTATCTAGTCCTAATTTTGAAACATATCCTTCGGCAATATTTAAATATCTAGAACCCTTTGCTTTTGTGCCATACATTGTACCAACCTGACTTGCAAGACCCTTGCCTAAGTCGTCTAGTCCGGCACCAATTTCTAGACCATTTTCAGAAAAAGCCGATTGGCTTCTGCCGTATACTATTTGTAAAAACAATTCACGCATTGCAACGTTTATAGCATCGCATACAAGGTCGGTGTTTAACGCTTCCAAAATGGTTTTCCCTGGTAATATTTCGCTTGCCATAGCAGCAGAGTGTGTCATACCAGAGCAACCTATTGTTTCAATTAGGGCCTCTTCAATTATGCCGTCTTTAATATTTAGTGTTAGTTTGCATGCTCCTTGTTGTGGGGCACAGGCACCAACACCATGAGTTAAACCAGAAATATCTTTAATTTCTTTTGAATGTATCCATTTGCCTTCTTCGGGTATAGGTGCATTTGTGTGTCTTGCACCGTTTGTTACTGGACACATATTTTTAATGTGTGTTGAGTATTGCATTGTTATCTCCTTAATAAATTTTTGTACAATTGTTATTATATCACAATAAAATATTTATAGTAAACCATTTATATTTGATTTTTTAACTAAATTATGGTAATATTTACTTAAATAAATGTTTAAGGGATTTTTAAATGGCGGAAGGTAGAAATTTTTTTGTTGTCGCAGAAGAGGTTTGCGTAGAGTTAGAAGAAAAAGGCTCTCGTTTTTTGGGGTACTCCAAATTTGTAAGAACAGAAGAGCAGGTTGATGAATTTTTGGCGTTGGTTAGGTCGGCACACCCACAGGCTACACATATTTGTTATGCCTATGTACTGGGTCAAAATAGTGACATCAGCAAAAACAACGATAATGGTGAGCCAGCAGGAACCGCCGGCGTCCCTATATTAGAAGCCATCAAAAAGAAAAACCTAACTAACACCTTAGTTGTAGTAGTAAGGTATTTTGGTGGAAAGGAGTTAGGAACAAACGGTTTATACAAAGCGTATTTTCAAACGGCTTTAAACACATTAAATGAAGCAAAGTATTTTGTAATGAAAGAATGTGTAGTTTATGAATTTAGTTTTACATATAACGAATTTGCAAAAACAGGTGCGTATTTTAGAGATAACAATATCCCAATTATAACCATAGACTACAAAGATGCCGTACATGTAGAAGTTGCTGTTCCTATAGAAAAAGAGCAAGTTGTTTTTAGCGAGCTAAAAATGATGCTTGGTGGAAAAATTATTAACAATAAGTTAAGGAGTGCGTTTTTTAGATTTAACGCAAATTAAAGGATATGGCTACAATTACCAATATAACTTTACAAAAAAACAAATCTCGAGCAAACATTTTTTTAAACGGCGAGTTTGTTTGTGGTCTTAACAATATCACAATTGTAAAAAACGGATTAAAGATTGGAACTGTCATACAAAAGGAAAATCTGCTAAAAATATATAACGAAAGCGAGATGGAGGGTGCTTACGAAAAAGCACTTAGTTTGCTCTCCCGTCAAAAATATACAAAAAAGGCAATTGTAGATAAGTTAAAAGCCAAAGGCTATGACGCCGAAATAATAGAAAACGTTATAAATAAGCTTGCAGAATACGGATATATTAATGATGAAGATTTTGTAAAAAGTTTTGTAAATTGCAACACCACAAAAAGCAAACGAGCAATAGAAGCAAACCTAATGCAAAAGGGAATAAAAAGAGAGGTCATAAAAGAGGTTCTAGAAGATAGTACCACAAAAGAAAGCGAACGAGAAAAGTGCGTTTTAGCATCTCAAAAGTATATGAAGAACAAAATTTTAGATGACAGTGTTGCAAAAAAATTAAAAGCACACTTGATGTATAAGGGATTTATGTTTGAAGATATCTTATACGCAATAAAACTATTAGGAGGGGAAATAGATTATGATTAGAACGGGCATAGACATATTAAAGATTGAGAGAATAAAGGAAAAAATAGAAAATCAAAGTTTTTATAACAATTGCTTTACCGATTACGAAAGACAATATGCACTAAACAAACAATGCAAAACAGATGAAAACAAAAAATATCAAACCTTGGCTGGTATCTTTTCGGGCAAAGAAGCACTTTTAAAGGCTATCGGTTCAGGCGTTAAAAACCTTAATTATTTAAAACAGATAGAAATTACTCACGAAGCAAGTGGGCGTCCGGTCGTAAATGTTTGGGGCGAAGTAGGGGATATTATTAAAAGTCTTAATTGTAGCACCATTGATATTAGCATTTCGCATGATGGCGAATATGCTGTTGCCGTATGTGTGCTAAATTAACACATTTTGTGCAAAATTTAGGGCACCTATTGACAATTGTTTACCAATATGATAAAATATACGCAACTAAATAAATAGAATTTTGGGGGTAAAGTAATGGAAGAAATAAAACTTGATGAAGTAAAATTTAATAACCAAGTATTTAATAAACTTTGCGAAATGGGGTATTATAAGTCTGCTGATTATTTAAAGGACGTGGCAAAATTGTCAATAGGCGTTGCGGATTATTTTCGTGCAAAAGGCGTTGACATTTACAAAGGCGATACAAACGAAACAAGGGAAAAGATTTCAAGTTTTTTAAATCTTTGCGATGTAAGAGCGCTTAATGATAGTAACGGAATTATAAGTAAAGATAAATTTGAAGCCATAAAAGTTGGGGCGGGAGCAGTAGGAAATACTATTTCTATGGCTAATCAAGAAGAAAGAAATATAGACGTAAAAAATTTGGCAGAGGAATTAAAAGAGAAAAGCAATGCCGAACTAGAAAGAGTAAGTAGCAAATCAACTGATATAAAAATAAAGGGTTTTGAAAAAGTACCCGAAAGAGAAATAAAAAAGGCTGAAAAAGCCGTAGAAAAGGCTGAGAAAAAGGTTGGAAAAAAGGTAAATAAAAACCAAGATTACAAGACCAACAAAAAACCTAGCAAGTTGTTTATAAAAATAGCCGGTGGAGTGGTTACCATTGGCGTAGTTATTGGTGGGGTGCTTACAATAAAGCAATGCAATGAAAAAGATAAAGATGCTCAATTTCCTGTAGAGTGGAACACGGGCGATGAGAGTTCTTCAGACAAAATACCTTATGTAAACCCAGCAGAAGAAAGAGAAAACTCAACACATCAACCAAAAGAAGAAGACAGAAATTTTAATGACTCTCCAAAAGAAGATTCTACAGTGGGCACAAGTGACAGAAACCTATCTGGGTTAATTAATACTAAGCCACAAGAAAAAGAAACAGAAACAACTACTACCAGCACAGAAAAAAGTGATAATACAAACGATCCTTTTGAAGACATTTTTGGTGAAGCGGAACCAGAAATGTAAAGATTTATTTTAGGGGGAAAAATAAATATGAAAAAAACTGAAATTTTTTTAGATGATGATTTCTTTTATAATGGTAAAAGAGATCGTGTTAGTAAAAAGCTTGTAAAAAGTAAAATAATGGAACTAACCAAAACCGTTGAAAGCAGAGGCAGAGAAATTCAACATTTTGAAAATTATGAAAATCGTCAAGATTATCAAGATTATCAAGATTGCAAAACGGTGTTAGAAGCAATAAATTCCCTTTATTGTTACCGAAATTTTTCAAAAAACGAAAAGAAAGGCGAAGGGGCTAAAAATTGTGTAACGCTAGAACTTAAAGGAATAGACAGAGAAGATTTGGAAGCAGCAATAAAAAACAATTTTGTTGATAACAATAATAAAACAGATAGTTTGTTAGCATCAAAGTGTGTGGTAGATGAACTTATAAGAAAACTAAGAAAATATTCAAAGCGTTCAGGCGAGGGTAAATACAAGGAAGAATTTAGACAAAACGTTTTAGATGAAGAATCTATAGATATACCAGAAAGGTACAGTGCACCAGATATTAGTGATAAAGAATTAATCTGCAAACTTAAAGCAATAGACAAAAAGTTAAATGGACAAATTAAAGAACAATCAAAAAAGTATTCATCAAAGGGCAAAACTGTTGCATTAACAGCACTAATAACTTTAATTTTGGCAAGCGGTTTGCAAGTTGGTAAAAACAAGTTAAACTCTGCAAGAGAAAACGGTGCATCAAAAGGGCAAACAAGCGAAACAACGGTAGAAGAAAGTACTGCAATAGAACCAGAAAGTGAAGGTACTTTTACGGCGAGGGAACCACAAACCGAAGAGCAATCAAAACCTGCCGAAGAAACCGAAAAAGTGACAACCGCAAATAAAACCGAAGAAGCAACAACCGCCAAAGAACCTTTTAAGCCAGAAACCGAAACCGAAGAAGAAGAGGTTTGGAGCGAGCGTTGGTAAATAAAACTTATACAATGGTTATTTTACAAAAAGAACTTGAAAATTACTTCAAGTTCTTTTTTAATTTATTGACATTACGAAAAATAATATATATAATGAGTGTATGAACAAGTTATTGGTGGAAAGAGTCGCTTTTACTGTCTTTGGATTAGACATATATTGGTATGGCATAATTATAACAACTGCTATACTATTGGGTTTTAGTCTGCTTTTTATTTTGAGAAAAAGGGAAGGGTTAAAACCTGATGCACCATTTGATTTGTTGCTTTTTATTCTTCCGTTAGCAATTTTGGGGGCAAGAACATTTTCTGTAATTTTTGAGCCGGGGCTTGACTTTTCGGACTTTTTTGATATTCGTGATGGCGGAATGAGTATAATAGGCAGTTGCATTGGTGGCGCCATTGGCATAACGCTATATTGCCTTATAAAAAAACAAAATTTTCTTTCAATTTGTGACTTAATTTGTCCTGTGTTAATTTTGGGTCAAGCAATTGGGCGTTGGGGAAACTTTTTTAACTCCGAAGTTTATGGAAAGGAAATTTTGGACAAAGCGTTACAATGGTTTCCGCTTGCGGTTAGTGTAGACGGCAAATGGTTTATGGCGTTGTTTTTTTACGAAAGCGTTTTAGACTTTTTGGGTTTTGTAATTTTAATTGCACTATTTTATCTAAAAAATCGACAAAAGGGTATAATTTTAGCAAGTTATTTAACATACTATGGATTAGTAAGGTTTGTTTTAGAGTCGTTTAGGCAAGAAAGATATATTTTAAAATGGGGAAGCGTTCCAATATCTAAGGTTTTTAGTGGCGTAATGGTAGCGGTTGGAATTGCGTTATTTATAGTAATTTTTATACAATCAAGAAAAACTAATAAAGGAAATGGGAAAGTTTATGGAAAAGAAAGAGTTTAAAAAGACATTTACAAGGTCGGAGGTTGAAGACTATGTTAAAAAAATGCTTGCAAGTAGTGAGGTTACTATGTGCGAGCAAAAAGACAGAATTTTGGAATTAAAAAGAGAGATTGACGACTTAAAACGTGATAAAGCCGACCGATTAGATAAACAAAAAATGCTTTCTAAGGCTATGAACGAAGCGAACAAAACTCTTAGAGAAGAACAAAAAATGCATGAGATTCAACTATCCATAGTGTTAGAAAAGGTAAAGCAATTTGGTTTTAAATGGGGAAATTATTTTACCGAAACATTTTCTAAAAGTAGAGAACTAAAAGGCAACACCGCCCCTGTAATTTTTGAAAATGAATTGGTGGAACTATTAGAGCAACTTCAAGAGTCGGGAACAATGCTAAAAAGCAACAGCGAAAAGCGTATTCCTAACAGCAAAAAGTCATTAAAAGTTGATGAATCTAAGTGGTTAGAAAACAATGTAAAACAATTAAACCAATCGCCAGATTATTCTATGAGTGAAGAAAGTGAAGATAAATACAAAAGGGTTATGGGCAAATTAAAAAGCCAAATGGTATTTGCAAGCGAACTTAACACTCCAAGCGAAAGTGGGTTCAGTATAGACGAAGCCTTGCACCCAAAAGATAATCTTGATGTAATTATTGGCGATATTAAAGATAATAAAAAGAAAAAATAGGTAAGGTTGGTTATGAAAGATAATAATTGTAACAACTCTATATGGGATTTGTCTTCGCTTATGGCGAATGACGAGTCCTTTTTTAGAGCAATTGGTGAACTAGATAAAGAAATTGATGTTTTAAAAGGATTTGAGGGCAAGTTAAATTCTAAGGAAACAATTGTAACATTTTTTAAAGAACAAAAAAGAGTGGGAGAAAAAATAGAAAAACCCTATCTTTATGCCTTTTTAAAATATTCGGGCAATATGGCAGACGCAAACAATACAAAGTTAATGCAAACGGCGGAGAATTTTGCTGTAAAATTTTCTTCTGCATTAAGTTTTGTGGAGCCTGAACTAACAGCACTTGGTAAAGAATTTTTAGAAAAATTAAAGGACGACCCTACATTGCAAGATTACAATCGCATTTTTGAAACCGTAATAAGACACATTCCGCACACGCTTGCCAAAAATGAAGAAAAGTTGATTGCAGAAATGGGAGCGTTTACCGATTTTGAAAACACCTTTTCGTTATTAAGTGACACCGAAATTAATTTTGGGTCGGTAAAAAATGAAGAGGGTAAATTGGTAAAGTTAGACAATTCTAGTTATGGGTTGCTACTTAGAAGCCCTAGTAGTTCGGTAAGATTAGAGGCTCACAAAAAATTACACAAGGGTTATAAAAATTTTAACAAAACACTTTCTGCAAACTATATAAATGAAGTAAAAAAGTGTGATTTTTTGGCAAAGACCTATCATTATAAAGATTATTTTGAAATGAGTTTGTATTCTGAAGAGGTGGATTCTGCCGTTTACAAAAACCTAATTGATGGCGTAAACAAGTTTTTGCCGTTGTTTTATGACTATGTTGAGGTAAAGAAAAAATCTTTAAAGTTAAAAGAGTTTAATATTGCAGACTGTTACGCTCCAATTAATGAAACAAAAGGGTTTGATTTGCCCTACGACAACGCCTTTGAAAAGGTTGTTGAAGCCTTAGGTGTTTTGGGCGATGATTATGTAGATGTTTTAAAATATGCCAAAACGCACGGTTGGATAGATGTGTATCCAAAAAAAGGCAAAAGGTCGGGAGCGTTTTCTGTTACCACCGAAAATGCAAACCCCTATGTTATGCTAAACTATTTGCCTACATACAGAGATATTAGCACAATTGCACACGAACTGGGGCATTCTATGCATACCTATTTTACGAACTACAAGCAATGCTACGAAAAAAGGCGTTATGAAACCTTTGTTGCAGAAATTGCCAGCACTGTAAACGAGCAGTTGCTTTTTAGATATTATTTAAAAAATGCCAAAGATGACAATAAAAAAAAGTTTTTGATAGAAAGTTTTTTGAGCGATTTTTATGCAACGGTTTTTCGTCAAACTATGTTTGCGGAGTTTCAATTAAATGTTAACAATTTGGTAAGTGCAGGAAACGCAATTTCATCGGACGACTTAAACAATTTATATCAAAAATTGTTAGAGAAGTATTTTGGTAAGGGTGTTAATATACACGAATATTGCAAATACGAGTGGTCAAGAATTCCGCATTTTTATAACTCATTTTATGTGTACACCTACGCAACAGGGCTAATTAGTGCAATTGCCATTGTAAACAATATAGAAAAAGATGGTGCGGTTGCTGTAAAAAAGTACAAAGAGTTTTTGTCTGGCGGTTGCAGTCTTGCTCCAACCAAACTACTACAAATTGCAGGGGTAGATATAGAAAAGCCCGAAACCATAGAAAACGCATTTGCTTTTTATAAAGAAAAACTAGAACAGTTAAAGAGTATTTTATAATGTATTATTTATATATATTGTTTTGTGACGACAACACTATGTATACCGGTATAACAACCGATGTAAAAAGACGATTTAAAGAACACTGCGAGGGTGGGGCAAAAGGCTCAAAATATACAAAGGTTCATAAACCTCAAGGGGTAGCGTATTCGGTTTTAATAGGGAGTCGAGCGGAGGCAAGTTCTTTTGAGTACAAGGTTAAGCATCTAAAAAAAGATGACAAAATTAAATTAATTAACGCAAAACCTAATTCGGTTGAAAAATTACAAAACTTTTTTAGTGAAATTTAAACAAACTAAAAATATTTGTTTATTTTGCTAGTCCTTTTAAATTAATATATGGTACAATTAGAGTGTAAAAATAGTAATTACACTCTTTTTATTTAGTGGAGGAAACAGATGACAAGAGTAAATAAAATTGTTAAATCATTATGGATAATTTGTTTGGCGGTGGTTTCGGCTGTGCTAATAGGTGTTGTGGCAAACAAGGTTGATGCAACAACTTATGCAGATGCCACGCTTACTATCACAAAAATTGAAACAATAGCAGATGCTACCTACAATGCGACAAGGCAAGAACCAAACATAATTGTAAAACAAGACGAAAATATTGTTAACGAAAGCGATTATACTCTTTCTATAAAATATAAAAAAATTGGTGAAGACGATTCAGCCTTTGTAGAAATTGCAGAAAGCGATGCTTATACCAACGCCGGCGTTTACAAAATTACGGCTAGTGTTACGGCAGAAAATGCAACTTATTTACCGGGAAGCGTATCAACAACTTATACAATAAACAAAGCCAATGTTAGTGATGAGCAGTTTAAGTATGTCAAGTCTTCTATTACAAAAAATAGCAACGACCCAAATTTTACAAATGAACTTACAAACCTATTAGAACTTCCTGTTGTGTACACCATTACAACAGACAAAGGCATTGAAGTTAGTGCAAGTGGCGAAATTACGCTTGCATTAAACGCCGAAGAGAAAACAGAGGTTTCGGTTTCTGCAAATTTTGAAGGTAATGATAATTTTAATGCAAAAAGAGCATCTTATTCACTAATTGTAAACAACAAAGTTACAATAACATGGATAGTTGATGGTGTTCAAAAAACTCAAGATTTTGCATACAACCAAAAAATAGAATATCAAGGAACCACTCCAACAAAATCATCAACCACCGAATTTGATTATGCTTTTGAAAAATGGTTGCCAGAGGTTACCGAAGATGAAAGAGCGGTAACAAATAAAACCTTTACCGCTAGTTTTAAAGAGTCAAAACGCAAATATGAGATTAAATTTTTGTGGGAAGACGGTTCACTTATGCGAACCTATATATTAGAATATGGCGTTATGCCAACTTGGGACGAGCCTACAAAAACAGGCGGAGATGAATGCAAATACAAATTTACTGGGTGGAGTCCAGAGGTTACAATTGTTAGGGGCGAGGCGTCATACACAGCAAATTTCGAAAAAAGACTCCTTAATGTAAAAAGTGAAGCAAAAGCAGGCGAGGACTCTGTTGCAGAAATTGTATCAACAAACGGAATTTATGACAAGGCAAGATTTATTGCCGAAGCAAACAATGAAATTAGTTTTGCAACACCAAAAAATTGCGAAAATATTGCATCTTATACGGCAAAACTTGTGGTGCCGGTAGAGGGAGGAAACCTTGTACCAATGTATTTGGGCGAAAAGGTTACCGTAAAGGTAAAACTTGCAGAGGTTCCATCTAAAACAACCAACATAAAAGTTGCAATGGAAGATGCCGAGGGCGAAATTGAACTTATAGATTGTGTAATAGATGGCGACTATTTAACTTTTGAAACAAACAAGATTAGTGATTTTATGATTGTAAAAGACTGTGGAAATTTGCTTGCAACTTGCCTAATTAGTTTTGCATTTATTTTGGTGGCAGTAATGGTTTTAACAGTAATACTTGTACCAGTGTTAAAAAAGCAAGATCACACTACTTATACAGAATATTCTGGAGATGAAAAAAATTAAAAAGAATATAAATTTTTTAAAATTTAAACCACAAAAAACTACCCAAAAGTAGTAAAAAACACAACAAAAAAATATACAACAAACTTTTATTATATTTAACTCACAAAAAACGCTCTATCACTTTAAAATTAAGGGATAGAGCGTTATTTATTGCTTCAAAAAAAAGACCGCCTATTAGTATAATAGGTGGTCTTTTTCTAATAATATTTTACTCTAATGGCATAAATATATCAACTTTTTTAACACAAATTTCAAAAATTGGCTACTTTAAAGGGAATTTTTTTCAAAAAAGACCACCTATTATACTAATAGGCGGTCTAAAAAGTGGACTATTTTTTGGAGATATACTTATGAGATTTTTTAAAAGATTTAGAGCGTTTTTGTTTATGGTAGTATGCTTAATAATTTGCTCCGTTCAAGCGGTGCAAGTAATTTGTGCGGTAAATATTAGAGGGGGTGGTAGTACCACCGTAACTTACGATGCGTTTTTAAGCAATGACGATATATTAAGCGTGTATCAACCCATAAATTCTGAGGACCCAAAGTGGACAAAGTATGGTCATAACGCTACACTAAATGCAAACGCTACAAAAATAGAAACTACAAGTGCAGAAGCCTTGCAAACTGCACTAACAAACAAAGATAGTGAAGGCAATGCCGACCTAACCAAAATTAATGCAAGTTTAACTTACGGCGTAGACGATTACACAAAATCAACTACTCCAGTGTATGGCAAAATAGATATAGTAAATGTAGATATTAAAACGGGGGAGATAATAGGAAAACTTAGCGACCCAACCTACAACTTTGAGTGGTTTGGAAGAGATGTAACACTTTCTGCCGGTACAAAACTTGCCAGTGGCAGAACATTAACCGCCGATACCACTTTTACAGTAGATTGTTATACATATTACCCAACAATGTACATAAGAAGATGTATAATAGATAATAACCAATGGCTAAGCGTATCCGAAAAGGATTTTGCCGGTTCGGTAGAAGTGCCAGAATATTACACCGCCACATTTACCGCAACGGTATATAACCCAGATAAAACGCTTGCACAAAATGAAAATGGCGTAATTGTAAGAAGTTATATAAATAACGATATGCCACTATCTTATTACAAATCTGCCTACTTAAATGAATTTTACTCAACCGACTATTCAACAGAAAACAGCGTTAACAACCCAACGCAAGCAAGAATGCTACAGTGGTGTACAAATCTAACCAAGGCGTGGGAAACAGCACAAGTAAATGCTACATTGCAAAATTATACCTGTGCAAAAAGTTGCCAAGGTGAAGGTTACACCGCTTTTGTATACAATTATTTGTATTTAATTAAATATGCAGATAACAATGCACAAGATATGGTTGGAAATGGCAACTGCCGTTCTTTTAGCAAATATAACACAATAACAAATGCTAATGGTAGTGCGGACAACGCCGGCGAAGAAGAAACGCTAACGGCAACAATAAATGGCAAAGAAATTACCTATGGTAAAAATGTAACATTTGCGGGAACAAATATAACAAGAACAGTTTCGGTAGTAAATCATTTAGAAAGTATAAAGTCGGGCGGAACAATTGGTATGGAAGTATCTGCTGGTGGTAACGAAGCAGGTATGCTTTATGGGTATAAAGTAAACTATGTAAACACAACAAAAAATGGATATACCGAAAAAGAGGGTTTATATACCACGCAAATTTTAACCCATACAGCAAGTGGTAAAAGGGCACTATTAGATGGCTATGTAGGGTCTAATGGGTATACTTCGGTAATGTGCTTGGGGGTTGCTGACCCTTGGGCAAATATGTTTACTTGGGTATTTGGAATGGCTGTATTAAATAACACCGATGACCCCAATAGGGGAGAAAGTGAAGCGGTAATAAACGTATATGCAACGACCGAAAATTATGATTATAATACAAATAACTGGCTAACCTCAGAATATTCTGGTACAGGAGCGGACGCTTATGCAACCAAAATATCTGCATTAAATAGTGCCGGATACCATAAACTTAGTTACAATTTGCCAACAGAAGAGGGCAGATACCAAACACTCGGGGTAACCGATATGGCAACGCAAGGAAACCTAAAAGATACCCTAATAGGCTTACCAGATGCAAATTCCGGTGTGGGCAGTAGCACAAAAGGTCTTTGTGACTACTATTATTGCAACTCTACCACCAGCCAAACATCAAACTATATTTTTGGTGTGATTCGTGGCGGTGCTACTTATGGGTATAGTGCGGGACCTTTCTGCGTCTATGTGTATTATACACTAGCCACTTGTCATTATAATGTCGGGTTGCGGTCTTCATTAGTTGGTTAAACTACTAATTTACTAAAAATATAACTAATTTAAGCAAAAGGCTTTTTGGTGAAATATTCCGCCATTAGGTCTTTTGTTTTTATATTGGCGAAGATTGTGCGAAATTAGCATAGCGCTTAAAATTTTTTATTAAATAATTATTATATTTTTTCATATATTGTAGTATGAAAAATTTTGGAAACAAGGTGTTTATTGTAGGCATTGCCGGAATTAGTATGTCTGCCATTGCAAAAATTTTGGTAAGTCAAGGAAAAATTGTTTTTGGTTCAGATTTAAATTATAATAAGCGGGTGGCAAAAGAATTAAAAAAACTAGGCATTGGGGTTGTAAATCAGGGGCAAAGGTGTGATATAGAGCAATTTAACCCCGACTCGGTTATATATTCGGTTGCAATAAAACCTACTGATGCGGAATTGGTTTGGGCAAGAGAAAACAATAAGAATATTTTTACTCGTGGCGAAGCATTGGGCGAAATAACAAAAGATTTTAAAAACTTAATTTGTATAAGTGGCTCACACGGAAAAACGACAACAACAGCACTATTAACTAATATTTTTAACCTAAGTGGATTAGATTTTTTTGCACATATTGGTGGAGAGTCTCAAGACATTGGCGGAAATTTAAGGTTGGGCAACAAAAAAGATTATTTTATTACCGAAGCCTGTGAATACTACGATAGTTTTTTATCATTAAAGCCAACAATTGCGGTTATTTTAAACATTGCTTGTGACCACTTAGACTACTTTAAAAATGTTGAAAATTTGAAAAATTCGTTTTTGAAATTTGCAGAAAAAGTTAGGGCTGGTGGTTCGGTTGTAGTATGCGTAGACGATGAAGGTGTTTTGTCTATAATAAAAAGCATAAGCACAAATAACAAAGGGGTTTATACTTTTTCGACAACGTCAAAAAACGCCGATTGCTACATTGTTAGTTACAAAAAGAAAAAAGATGGAACGATGCAAGTAAGTGTTTGTGTGTTTGGCGAGGTTATACAAAATATAAGTTTACCGCTTGTTGGAGAACATAATTTAAAAAATTTATGTGCTTCTATTTTGGTAGCAAAAATTTTGGGGCTTAAAAAAACTTACATAAAAAACGGTATACGGCTAACTCTTGGGGTAAAAAGGCGGTATCAAAGGCTTGGTAAAATAAATAATATAACTTATATTCACGACTACGCACATCACCCAGACGAAATAAATGCCGTAATAGATGAAACCCGCTCAAATATGAAAGATTTTGAAAAGTTGATAGTGGTGTTTGAATCTCATACCTACACAAGAACACAAAATTTGTGGGAGGGTTTTGCAATGGCTTTAAAAAAGGCGGATAGTAGCATAGTTTTGCCAATTTATCCTGCAAGAGAAAAACCCATAAAGGGTATAACTGCAAAAAATCTTGCTGGTGCAATAACCGATAGTGGGGGAAAGGGGTATTTTTGTGATAGTTACAAAAAAACCGAAAAACTTATTAAATTGCTAGCAAACAAAAAAAACACGGTGTGTTTGCTTTTGGGGGCGGGTAACATTGACCGGTTTGGCGACTATTTGTTTAAAAATGCAAAAAGTTAATTTGGTAAATATTAAATAGTTTAACCATTAAAAATTGTTGACAATAAACAAATGTCGTGATAGAATAAACTCGTGTTAATATAAATGCGATAATTTGGGACACGGTTTAATTATTCTAAGCCAAAAAAGAGAGTCGGGTTAGGTGAAAGCCGATTGGTAAAGATTTTTAAATTATCACTCAATAGCAGAATTTCTGAAATAATAGTAAGAGATTTCGGGCGTTTCCCGTCATAGAAACGGAGCAATAGAAAGTGCTTTAAATTAAATATTTTCAAGTGGTAATACAAAAGGAGTATTCTCGAAAATAGAGAATATTCTTTTTTTAAAAAGCAAAACTTTCTAATTCAAAAAAAGGAGAACAAAAATGAATTACAAAGACACATTAAATATGCCAGAAACCGAATTTCAGATGCGTGGAAACCTTCCAGAAATGGAAAAAACTCAGCGTGAAAAGTGGGATTCTATGCACCTTTATGAAAGAGTAAAAGAAAAAAATAAGGGCAGAGAGCCTTTTGTTTTACATGATGGCCCTCCTTATGCTAATGGAAACATACATATAGGCCATGCCATGAACAAAATTTTAAAAGACTTTGTTAACCGATACAAAATGATGTCGGGGTACGATATGACCTTTGTTCCGGGTTGGGATACTCACGGGCTTCCAATAGAACAAGCAATTACAAACTCTGGCGTAGACAGAAAAAGTATGGGCAAAGCAGAGTTTAGAACTCTTTGCGAAAAATATGCTTACGAGCAAATAGCAAAACAGATGGACGGGTTTAAGCAGTGTAACTGTTTGGGCGATTGGGAACACCCATATATAACCTTGCAAAAGGAGATGGAAGGTGCTCAGATTGAACTTTTTGCAAAGATGGCTAAGGACGGTTTAATTTATAAGGGTTTAAAACCCGTTTATTGGAGTCCTTCTAGCGAATCTGCTCTTGCAGAAGCCGAAATAGAATACAAAGACAGAAAAGACCCTTCTATATTTGTGGCTTTTACGGTATCAAAAGGAAATGGTAAGGTTAATGTTGGCGAAAACCTAGTAATTTGGACAACTACACCATGGACTCTTCCGGGGAACCTAGGAATTGCTGTCGGCGAAAAATTTGACTACTCTAAGGTAAATGTAAATGGCAAAATTTATATTGTTGCAAAAGAGTTGTTGCCTTCGCTTGCAGTGGAATTTGGTTGGGAAAACTACCAAGAGGTTGGTGTCGTTTCGGGAACCGATTTTGATGGTGTTTTATATCAGCATGTGTTTATGAATAGACAGTCTCCCGTAGTTGTTGGTTTTCATGTAACGCTAGATAGTGGTACAGGTCTTGTACATATTGCGCCGGGGTATGGTGCCGATGACTTTGTTATTGGTAAGCAATATAATTTGGGTTTAATTAATGGCGTAAATGATCAAGGCGTGCTAAACGAAGACTCTGGCGAGTTTTGTGGGCTATTCTTTGAGGACGCAAACAAAGAAATAACAAAAAAACTAGATGAGTTAGGTGTGCTATTAAAGTTAAAATTTATAACGCACTCCTATCCACATGATTGGCGAACAAAAAAGCCAATAATTTTCCGTGCCACCGCACAGTGGTTTTGTAGTATTGACAAAATTCGTCCACAATTGTTAAAAGTTATAGAAAACGAAGTGGTTTTTCATACTCCTTGGGCAAAGAAAAGATTGTATAATATGATAGAAGGTAGAGGCGACTGGTGTATTTCTCGTCAAAGAGTTTGGGGCGTTCCAATTCCTATTTTTTACAACGAAGACGGCTCGGAAATAATTGATTATGATGTTATGATGCATGTTGCAAAACTGTTTAGAGAATACGGGTCTAATATTTGGTTCGAAAAATCTGCAAAAGAACTTTTGCCAGAAGGTTTCACCAATGAAAAAAGTCCAAATGGAAACTTTACAAAAGAAGAAGACATAATGGACGTTTGGTTTGATTCTGGCTCTACTCATAAAGGCGTTTTAGACGAAAGAAAGTTAAAAAATCCAGCAGATATTTATCTTGAAGGTTCTGACCAATATAGAGGGTGGTTTAACTCTTCGCTTATTACAAGCGTAGCGGTAAACGGACATGCTCCTTATAAAGAACTTATATCGCATGGCTTTATTTTGGACGGCAAGGGCAACAAAATGAGTAAGAGTTTAGGCAACGTCATTGCACCACTAGACCTAATTAAGTTGCACGGCTCTGACGTTCTTCGCTGGTGGGTTGCATCGGTTGACTACACCGAAGATGTAAGAATTAGCGATGACCTAATAAAACAAGTAAAAGAAACCTACCGAAAGGTAAGAAACACCTTTAAATTTATGTTAGGTAACCTAAAAGATTTTGATCCGCAAACCGATGCTATAAATTACGAACAAATGCCAAAGGCTGATAGATTTATGACAAATAAACTTGCTGAATTTGTTGCATCGGTAAAAAAGGCGTACAGCAATTACGATTTTAGCGAAGTTTATAAGTTGGTTAACAACTTTGTTTCGGTTACACTTTCTGCTTTTTATTTTGACTTCACCAAAGATATTTTATATATAGAAAAACCAAACTCATTAGCAAGAAGAAGTGTTCAAACGGTTATTTATAACATTTTGAATGCTGAGGTTAGGTTAATTGCTCCAATATTGCCATATACAGCCGAAGAAGTGTATGGATTTATGCCGGGCAAAAAGGCAGACAGCGTGCATCTTGAAGATATGCCAGAAGTTGAAGAAAATAAAGATAAAGAACAACTAGACAAATTGTTTGATGAATTTTTTGACCTTCAATATGAAGTAAACAAGGCGATTTCTTATGCTCGTGATGAAACTAAAATAATTGGGTCATCACAAGAAGCTGTGGTGCATATCAATCCAAAAAAATATGCACTTGTTTGCAAAGAACTTAGTGAGAACCTAAATCAGTTGCTTATTGTTAGTGCGGTTGTGCAAGATGAAAACATAGATAACGTACTAATAGAAAAAAGTACGGGTGAAAAATGTACCAGATGCTGGAACTATGTTGATCACCTAGAAGAGGGCGAAGTTTGCGCAAGGTGTCATAAAATTTTAAATTAATATATTTTTTAACGCAGTGTGAATAATTTTACATTGCGTTTTTTATTGACAAATATCAAATTTTAAGTGTATTATAGTTGTACTGGTAGGTAAATTATGGAAGAAAAACAAAAGGAATGCAATAATAGCCCGCAAGACAATTCTGCAATAGGTGCAGAAGGTAGTTTTGATGGGCAAACTAATAAAAACATTTCTGATGCAAAACTATCTTCTGAGCAACAACAGCAGTTAGATATAATTACTGGAGGGGAAGATTTAGAGCAGATTAAATCGGTTGATACTAATAATGAGCAAATTTTGAATCCAGAAATAGTAAAAGAAAAACTTACCGAAGTTGCTACCAAAACCACAAAAACACAAAGAAAAAAAAGCAACATAACAAGTTTAATTTTGTTAATAGTTAACATTATTTTGGTTTATTTTATTGCAAGTTCTTTGTTTAAAAGTGCAGAAGATGCTAGTTTGGCGAACCTATTTCATTCACAAGGAGCAAGGCTAAACTATTTATGGCTAGGGTTTGTTTGTTTTGCAGGTATTATGCTTGCTCAAACATTGTTAGTGTCTACAATATTAAAAGTTACTACAGGAAGGGGTAGGGGCTGGTTGTCTTTTAGGGCGTGCGTTACCGAAAAATATTATGATTCGGTTACACCGCTTGCAGCGGGCGGTCAACCTATTCAAATAGTGTATCTTGCAAAGCGTGGAGTTTCTCCGGGTGTTGCAACCAGTGTACCACTAATTAGAATAATAGTAATTAATTTTGTCAATTGTTTTATTGCGTTAATGCTATTTATTTTTGTTCTTCCAAATATAGAAGCGTCTAATGGGCTTAGTGCAATTTTGTATGGAATACTTGAAATAATTGCATATATAGGTGTTGCAATTAACTTGACATTTTCTACAACGCTTGTAATTATTTCTAATAGCAAAACTTTTGGTAGAAGTTTGGCTAGGGGAATTATAAAAATTGGTTACAAACTAAAAATAGTTAAAGACTATAAGTCTGCATACAAAAAGTTCTTGCGTCAAGTTGCAGAATATCAAAACTCTATGGCATATCTAAAAAAACATATAGGACTATTGCTTTCGGTAATAGGTTTTACCTTTTTGGAAATGCTTTTTACTACGGCCATTCCTCTAACCGTTGTGCTTGCACTGACTGATATTCAAACGGTTTCATTTGCTGAGTTTGCTTCGCTATATTTAGAGTGCTGGGCAAAGTGCTATGTGTGTTTAATGGCATCGTCATTTATACCTCTTCCTGGCGGTACAGGAATGATGGAAATTAGTTTTGTCATTATGTTTAGTGACTTAATTGGTTCAAACTTTGTTGTTTGGGGATTTTTGTTATGGAGATTCTTTAGCTATTATATGATGATTATTCAGGGCTTTATTTTAGTAGTAGGAGAACTAATTCAAAAGTCTATTTCTTCAAAAAAAGATAGCGGTGCAATAGAGCAAAACAAAAATGCTAAAATTTTAAGCAAAAAATGATTAAACCAGCAAAATCTGGCTACAATTTGTGTATAAAACAAATATGGAGATAGATTTTATGAAAAACAAAGATGGTTTAACATTTGGGAAAAGATTAAAAATTTACATTCGAAAAAATGCCTTTACCCTTGCAGTTTCGGGGTGTGCAGTTGTGCTTGTTGTGGCACTTGCAATAACGGCAATAGTTAAAACCAATCAACGAAAGTTGCAAAATGCAAAATTGCTTGAATCTAACAAAACAGAGCAGGGTGCAACCGAAATAAAAAATAACAACAATGAGGGTGTTTTGCCGTCATCTTCTGACGACTATATGACTTTTGTTATGCCGGTGCAAAACTATAAAATTGGGAGTGCGTTTGTAAACGATAACGTTATATACAACGAAACAATGAATGAGTGGACTACTCATGTTGGGGTAGATTTTGTTACAGAAGGCATTCAAGATGTGCTTGCAATAGCAGATGGCAAGGTAGAAAGCGTAAATTATTCGCCACTAGAAGGCACAATTGTCGAAATTAAGCACTCAGATGAATTGGTGTCTGTTTATAAATCACTTTCTGCCGATGTGGCGGTTAAGGTGGGCGATGAAGTTAAGGCGGGGGATAAAATAGGTTATACATCACAAACGGCACAAAGCGAATCAAAAATAGGTAATCACCTTCATTTAGAATTGTTAGAAAATGGTAAAAATGTAAACCCATTTGATTACTTATCTGACAAGTAAATAAAAAAACAGATAACTCCTAAAATGTAAAAGTTTAGGAGTTATTTTTTATTTTTAAAAACGCTATATTTTATTTGCTTTATGCAAAAGAATGGTGTAATATATAATTATATATTATGTATTGTGCATAATTTGTTTTTTATTAGTCATACTAAACACAGTTGACATAAAGGAGTTAAAAAATGAAAGCAAGAAGAAGTTCAAAGTTTTTAATAGCAATGTCTGTTTTGTGTCTTGTTACAATTTCTGCAGTTACAGCAATTACAGTTTATGCAGCACAAACAATCACAGGAAGCGGTTCTACCACCGTTTCATATACAGCACTTGGCGAGGTAATGGGTACAATTAAGGCTACTACAATAAGTGGTGGCGCCGAAACGCCATGGGGTGATGCAGTTACTTACAACGGTAAAGAAGCTGATGGCACCACAACGTCACCTCTTACAAACAATGAAATTACTTTAACTAAAGAAAATAAATCAATTGTTTACAAATTTGAGTTTTCTAATAGTGCAAGTTCAGCCGTTGCAAACAAAGGCTATAAGATAGGTTTAGCATACAAAGCATCAGGCACAAACACAAATGTAAAGGTGTCTTACGCTATTGATTCTGAAACTTCTTATACCGAAGATGCGACACTAACAGTTCCACAACAAGAAGTAAATAGTACAACTACCAAAAAGACTATTTTTATTAAGGTCGAGATAGCTGATATTTTAGAAAATGCTAGTTTTGGCGGAACCTTTAATTGGACACTAACAGCAAATTAATAATTAAAACAACTTTTAATTAATCTCAAAACACAAAAAGGTAAACCTTAAAGTAGTTTTGAGATTTTTTTATTTATATAATAATAAGTAAATAGTTTCATATAAAAAAATTATCCATCATAAGATAAACTAACTAATAAAAAATTACAAAGTTGAGTTAGATAAATTTTATACCTTGTATTCAAAAAATGTATGTTTTGTATTATCTTACAACTTAGTAATATTTAGCAGGTTTTAAACGCAATAAAAAGGGTGGATATGAAAAAAGTTAAAGTTTTTTACAATATAATTAAAGGGATTGTATGCGTTACGCTTGCAATTGTTTTGGTAACAATTCTTTATGGCTGTAAGTCTAAAAGCCTTATAAAAAGGGCTAGCAAAAATTTAAACTCATATACAATTAACGCTACCTATTGTGACGAGGAACATACGGTAAACGCAACCGAAAAGGTTAAATATACCAACAAAACGGGAAACATATTAAATTTTGTATGTTTTAATTTGTATGGAACAGCTTTTTCGGCAGATGCTGTAATTTTGCCATATACAACATTAAATGCAAAAAAATGTTTTCCTAATGGGTTGAGTTATGGAGATTTGGAGATTATTTCGGTTAGGGTAGATGAAGAAGACGCCGACTTTAATATTGTGGGGCAAGACAATAACGCTTTGCAAATAAACTTTAAAAATTCTTTAAATAACAACGAAAGCACAGAAATAGAAATTGTCTTTAAACTTACGCTTGCAAACTGCACGCATAGGCTAGGATATTTTGATGGGTACATTAATTTAGGAAACTGGTATCCAATTATTGCCGTTTATGAAAATGGGGAGTTTGATATAACGCCGTATTATTCAAGCGGAGATCCTTTTTATTCAGAATGTGCAAATTATAATCTAACATTTAATTATCCCGACAAAATGGTGTTAGGCTCAACGGGGCAAGTTGTAAATTCATCATCTGCAAACGGAGTAAAAACTGTAACCATAGAAGCAAAAGCAGTTAGAGATTTTGCGCTTACAATGTCTGAAAAGTACGAAATAAAAGAAGCAAGTGTGGGTTCAACAAAAATTAGAGTGCTAGCAAATGGCGAGCAAGAGGCTTTGCAAAAAATGTTAGATGCTAGCATAAAAGCGGTTAATTTATACAACAAACTATTTGGCGAATATCCGTACGAAACACTAGATGTTGCTTTAACACCATTTTTGCATGGAGGAATGGAATATCCTAATCTTGTTTATATTGCAAATGATATAACTGACACTAACACACTTGTTAAAGTTATAGTACACGAAATTGCTCATCAGTGGTGGTATTCAGTTGTGGGCAACAACGAAATTAAAGATGCGTGGTTTGACGAGTCTTTGGCGGAGTATAGCAGTGTGTTGTTTTTTGAAAATTATCCCGATTATGGAATTACAAGGGAACAGATTATTACCGATTCTATAAAAGATTATCAATTATATTTAGATGTTGTTAAAAGTGTAAATTTGTTGCATAATTTATCTATGCAATTGCCACTAAATGAATATGTAAGCGAGTATGAGTATGTTTATATGGTTTATGTAAAGGGAACTATATTTATAGATGAACTACGAAAAAGTCTGGGAGATGAAGATTTTTTTAGAGGGTTAAAAAAGTTATACAAAGACAATGCCTTTAAAATTGTTTCAAAAGAAGATTTTATTAAGGCTTTTAACGCAAAAAGTGGGGTTGATGTCACCTCTTTTGTAGAGGGCTACCTTTCTGGAAAAACGGAGATTGCATAGTTTTTATATTATTTCTTTGCAATTTCACAATTGATTTGGTATAATAAAAAAGTACAAAATTTAACTAGGGGAGATTATGCGGGTAATTAATTTGGCGAGCGGAAGCAAAGGCAACTGTACGCTAATTGAAGGACAAGTAGATGCAATATTAATAGATTGCGGATTAGACCTTGTAAAAATTGAAGAACTTATATATGAAGCAGGTTGTGATATTTCAAAAATTAGAGCAATTCTTGTGACACACACTCATCAAGACCATATAAAATCGGTGGTAAAATTTCAAAAAAAGTATGGCGTTAATGTTTATGCAACTGATAAGGTTTGGGAAGAGGGCAAATTACAAAAAATAGAATTGACCAATCGGCACTTTATAACAAATGAAGAATTTGATTTGGGAGAATTTAGGATTTGTCCGTTTGAAGTTTCGCATGATGCACCAAGTACCGTTGGGTATGTGGTGCGTTCGGGTGGCAAAAAGTTTGCAATAGCAACCGATTTGGGCGAAATGACAAGTGCAATAATTGACAAAATTGCGGGTAGCGATTTAATTTTTTTGGAATCTAATTATGACGAGCGTATGCTAAAAACGGGCAGTTATCCACGAGTTATAAAAGAAAGAATCTTGTCAAAATTTGGGCATTTGTCTAATATAGATGCCGGAGAAGCAATAAGTGTGTTGTCAAGACTTGGAACGAGATATTTTGTACTAATGCACATATCAGAAAACAATAATACTCCCGAGCTTGCTTATGGCACAGTTAAAAATATATTAAAAAATAAAAATTTGGATAATAATATATACATCGGGATATCTCATCAGCACAAAATAGGTTCAAATTTTTTATTAAAACCGATAGAATAATAAGGGGAAAATATTTTGGAAAATACAGAAAGAAAGAAAATTAATAGTTTAAATTATACCTTTGTAGATAACGATTTTACGCCCGATGATGTGGCAAAAGGATTGTTGTTGTTTTTGGTATTTAATACGGCTGTTTCGTTAGTTTATCAATTGCTTTTTTATATTGGGTTAACTTCAACGGTTGTAGGATATGTTTTTAATATTTTATTAGATGTTTGCTTTGTTTTAACCGTTTATTTTGTTGCAAAAAATAAACGAATTAATACGGTAAAACAACTAAAAGTTACAAAGTCGCCAAGTTTATTGATGGCAATAATTTGTATATTGGTGTCCATTGTGTGTATAGTTGGTTTTTCAGGCGTAACAAATTGTTTTTTGGAAATTTTATACCGAATGGGTTACAGTTCTGTTTCGGGCGATATAGTTATTAATACATGGGGAAAATATATTTTATACACAATTTGCATTTGTGTTATACCAGCAATTTGTGAGGAGATATTATTTAGAGGCCTTGTGTTTACAGGACTCAAAAAAATTAGTCAAACAGTTGGTATTTTTGGCAGTGCCTTTATATTTATGATAATGCACGGCTCGCCAGACCAAACCGTTCATCAATTTATTTTAGGAGTGGTATTAGCACTTGCGTTTTTAATTAGCAATAACTTGTGGGTGTCTATAATAATTCACTTCTTTAACAACTTTTTGGCGGTAACGGCGTCTTTTATTACTTACAAATTAAGCACGGGTGCAAATGGTGCAATAGATGAAAATGGAGTAAATATATATTTTTCACAATATTTCATATTTGCAATTATTTCGGCTTGTATTGCAGGTGCAATGATATACTTGTTGTTTAAAGGACTGTCTTATTTGTGTAACAAAAAAGCAAATGCTACAACAACCGTAGATAACGGAACAATAGATAGCGAGATTGATTCTGCAATATTAAAAAGCGAAGATTTTTCTGTAGAAATTTCAGATATAAATGGTGCTAATCGTCAGCAAATTCACATAAGTCCAAAAGACGAAAGAAACAAACTTTCTAGACAAGGGAAATTTTTGATGATTATTAGCATAGTATGGCTAGCGCTAGAATGGTTTATTGCTCTATTTAGTGGTTTTATATCAACATAAAGGAAATTGTATGCAAAAGATAAAACTTATTTGTATAGGTAATGTTAAAGAAAAATATTTTTTAGATGCCATAAACGAGTATACAAAAAGGCTTTCTAGATTTTGTGATTTTTCTGTTGTCGAAATTAAAGAGTGTTTGCTTAAAGGTGGAGTAGGCGAACAGCAGGTAATAAACAAAGAGTCTGATGAAATTCTCGAAAAAATGGAAGGTGCCTTTAATTGCTTGTTTGATCTTAGAGGCAAAGAGATTACAAGCGTAGAACTAGCAGAAGTTATAAAAAAAAGAGCAAATTTTTCTGACAGTAAAATTAATTTTATAATCGGTGGCTCGCTAGGTGTAAATGAAGAGGTCGTAAAAAAGAGTGACCTTATAATTAGGGTGGGCAAATTAACCTTTCCGCACCAGTTGATGCGAGTTTTGGCGGTAGAACAGATTTATAGAGCAGAAACTATAATAAACAATGTAAAATATCATAAGTAGGTATGCTATGAACGAAGAATATTATATGGAACTTGCCCTAAATCAAGCCCAAAAGGCCTTTAAAAAGAAGGAAATTCCAATAGGTTGTGTTATAGTAAAAAATGGCAAGGTTTTAGCAAAAGCATATAACACAAGAGAAAAATCGAAATCTGCAATAGCGCATGCCGAGATTTTGGCAATTAAAAAGGCTTGTAAAAGAGTAAAAAATTGGCGACTAGAAGATGCCGAAATTTTTGTGACAGTTGAACCATGTTTAATGTGTATGGGAGCAATTTTGAACGCACGAATAAAAAGTGTGTACTTTGGTGCAAAAAACACTTCAATGGAAAACGCAAAAATAGATTACACAAAAAGCATTTTAAATCATAAGGTAAATGTATATGCCGGAATAAAAGAAGAGGAATGTGCAAGTTTATTAAAATCTTTTTTTAAAAGGTAATTGCTTGACAAAATAAGATAATTTTTATAAAATGAGTTTGTATGGAAGAAGTAATTGAAAGAGAACAAAATAGAATAAAATTTAACACCGATTTTAGAACGCCAGCACCACAACTAGAAAAAATTGATTTGCAAAAATACAACATCAAGTATATAGTTTTGGCGGTTAATAATGCGGGGTTTAATATGGGGCGCCCATCTTATGAAACAAAGTTGTTTGGCAAAACTTTGGTAGAGTGGGTAAAGAGTGCGTGTGACGCAAATCCATTGGTTTTAACGGTAGAAGATGACCACGACCCAATTAAAACCATAAAACCATTTTTGGATTCATCGGAGTGGACTGTTGTATTGTATTCAGATACTCCGCTTATTACAAATGCAACAATATCAAAATCTTTTAATTATTGTGTTTCAAAACATTTAAATGTTTGCAAATTGCCCCGTGGGTATATTTTTAAGACAGAGTATGTTAAAAGAATAGAAGAAGTTTATGCCCTAGAAAGCGTAACCGTTTCTAAAACAGATTTTGTTCAGGCGACCGACTTAATGTCGCTTTCAAACATTGCAGAAATGCTAAAAAATAGAATATATGACTTTCATTTAAAAAATGGCGTTTATATTATGGATAAAAACTCCACTTATATAGAAAGCGATGTTAGTATTTCTAGCGGAACTATAATATATCCAAACAATTCAATTTGTGGCTCAACCGAAATAGGCGAAAATGTTATACTTTATGCTGGTAACAGAATATTAGGGTCAATTGTCGCAACTGATGCAACCCTAGAAAATTCTAGCATTGTAAACAGTGTTATTGGCGAAAAGTGTAAAATAAAAAACAGTTCAATAGGTAACGACTGCTTAATTAAAGCCAATTGCAAAATTTTAGATTATTCAACCATAAAAGAAAGCGTGGTAGATGAAGAATGTAAAATTATGGGAGCAACCATAAAAGGCTCTTTTATAAATAAAAATTGCAAAATTTATGATGGGGTAAGAATTATTGGCAAAAATGGTAACATAATTTTACAAAATAATGTTAGCATAGGCGAAAACTCTGTTATAGCATGCTCGTGCGAAATAGAGGAGGCAAAAAAGATTAAGCCTAACACAATCTTAGTAGAGGGTGCGGAATAATGAAAATTGTTGTAGGGCTAGGAAATCCGGGTAAAGAATACGAAAAGACCAATCACAACGCCGGATTTTTGGTATTAGATGAGGTTGCCAAGCATTTTAATGAAAAAATAGAAAAAAAAGATTGTAAGTCCTTGGTTTGTAGTTTTTTTGTAAATGGTGAAAAGTTTTTGCTTGCAAAACCTCAGACCTTTATGAATAATAGTGGCGAAGCAGTGCAAGAATTAGTGCATAAGTATAAAATAAATGTGGCAGAAGACTTGGTTATAGTGTCAGACGACTTTGACACAAAAGAAGGAACAATTAGAATAAGAAGGGTTTCTGGAAATACTACACATAACGGTATAAAAAATATAAAGTTGCATTTAAATAGTGCTGAGTTTATACGAATTAAAGTTAGTATTGCTCCAAAGCCTGCCGAAATTGGAGTGGTAGACTTTGTGCTTGCCAAAATTAAAAACGAAAGCACATTTGAAGCAATACAAAAAGCAAGCAAGGCGGTAATTGAATTTATAGAAGGGGCGTCTGTAGAAACCATTTCTCAAAAATATAGCAATTAGGTAAGGGGTTTATGGCTGTAAATTTTTTTGATTTTTCTAATCTTGGGGGAGATTATAGGGCTCTTTTGAGTGCCGTAAATGCAAAAATAAATACCTCTTGCATAGGAATGAATCAAACCGAAAAGGTGCTGGTTGCAAGAGATATAGGCAAAAATGTGTTATATGTATCAAATGACTGCTTAAACGCAAAAAAAGCTTACGAGATAGCGTCTGCAATGGATAATGAAGCCGTTTATTTGCTAGAAAACACAACAGACCCATTGGTATACAAAGAGGCACAAAATAACGAAAGTAATATTAATAAAATAAAAACTCTCAGTGCATTAACAAGCAACAAACAAAGTTTTGTGTGTGCAAGCGTTGATGCACTTTTTGGCTTTTTGCCAAAAGTAGATAGATTCAAAAATTCTATAATAAAGCTCAGTTATCATGACTCTGTAAACAGAGAAGAATTGCTATCAAAACTTATTAAAATAGGATATAAAAGAGTAGAAAGAGTTGAGTGTCCTTGTGAATTTTCCGTCCGTGGCGAAATTATAGATATTTATCCTATAAACTTAAATTGTGCAGTACGCTTAGATTTTTTTGATATTCAATTACAAACCATAAAAACCTTTAATCCCGAACAAATTGAAAATCTTACCGATGTTGATGATGTTTATATTTGTCCTTGTAGCGACTTGTTGCTTTTGGACGATGAGATTGATGCAGTTATTAGTGCATTGCAAAAGTTAAAGGGGGCAGACTTCAAAAGCACAGATGCAAGGGTAAGGTTTGAAACAATTGCAAACGAAATTGTTGCAAAACTAAAAATGGGAGAGCGGTCATTTAATTTAGATTATATTTTTCCATTGGTTACAAGTAACCTTTCTACTATTTTTGAATATTTGCCAGAAGATACGGTTGTTGTTATAGATGAAGCGAAATTGGTTTATGACGCACTCGAAAAGTTTGATATAGATTATAAAACTCGCAAAAAGATGTTAGATGCAACAGGAGAGATTATACAAACAAAAGAAAACTGTGTATTAAAAAAAGAAGAGGTGCTAGAAAAACTTAAAAACTTTACACTTTTGGTGCATCAAAAAATTACCAACGCCAATAGATTTGTAGAGCCTCAAAAGGTTATTAATTTTAATACATCAGCACTTACTAGATATACTACAAACCTAAATGAGTTTACAAACGATGTGCAAAACTGGATAATGGACGGGTATAAAATTTTTATTTTTGCAGGTGACGAGCGTCAGGCTAGAGCAATTCAACGAACACTTCATTCGGGGCAAGTTCATATAGAAGTAAAAAAGATGGCAAGACTGTCGGATATGGCATCGGCAATTTTGCCCTATCAATTGCCTAGTGGGTTTGCAAAGGTTAAAGAAAAGCGGGTAATTGTAGGCACCTTTGATATTTTCGCCAAAAAGCAAGACTCTAAGGTTTTAGTAAACAGGCAAGATGTTTTTTCTATCCCTAAAGTTGGCGACTATGTCGTGCATGCAATTCATGGTATTGGTGTCTGCGAAGGAATAACCAAGCTTAGCGGAAATTTTGGAACAAAAGATTATGTAGTTGTTAAATATAGAGATAACGACAAGTTGTATGTGCCAATTGACCAAATGGATTTGCTTGACAGGTTTTCGGGGGCGGATAGCCCAACAAAACTTTCCAAAATAGGCGGAACTGAGTTTGGTGCGGTAAAAGAAAGGGTAAGAAAAAACCTAAAAAAACTTGCATTTGACTTAACAAAATTATATGCTGAGCGTGAAACAAGAAAGGGGTTTAGTTTTGTAAAAGATGATGAGTTACAACTAGAATTTGAAAATTCCTTTCCTTATACCGAAACCGAAGATCAACTAAAAGCGATTGCGGAAATTAAGGCGGATATGGAAAGCAACAAGGTAATGGATAGGCTTCTTTGTGGAGATGTCGGCTTTGGCAAAACGGAAGTTGCACTAAGGGCGGTATTTAAAGCGGTTTTAAGTGGAAAGCAGGTAGCAATAATGGCTCCAACTACAATACTTTCTGAACAACACTACAACACCTGTATGTCTAGATTTGATGGCTTTGGCATTAATGTTGGAGTGTTAAATAGGTTTAGATCAAAAGCAGAAATAGATGAAACTCTAACCAAATTAAAAACGGGCGAACTAAATGTAATTTGTGGAACGCATAGGTTGTTATCTAATGATGTTCAGTTTTATGATTTGGGCTTAATTGTGCTAGACGAAGAGCAAAAATTTGGCGTGGGCGACAAAGAAAAATTAAAATTAAAAAGAAGCAATATAGATGTTTTAACTTTATCTGCAACACCAATACCTAGAACTTTACACATGTCACTTTCTGGCATTAGAGATGTTTCAATAATATCTACGCCACCAAGTGAAAGATTGCCTATTCAAACGGCAGTGTTAGAGTATTCTGATGCAGTGATAGTAGATGCCATTCAAAGAGAGCGAGCAAGAGAGGGTCAAACCTTTATTGTTTACAATAGGGTAGAGTCTATTGACCAGTTTGCTTTCAAAATTAAGCAATTGGTTCCAAACGCCAAAATTTTGGTAGGACACGGACAGATGAAACCAGCCGACCTTGAAACGGTAATGTACAAGTTTTTTAATCGAATGGCTGATGTGCTTATAAGTACTACCATAATAGAAAACGGTGTTGATATCAGCAATGCAAATACGCTTGTTGTGGTTGATGCCGATAAGTTTGGTCTGTCGCAACTTTATCAAATAAGAGGTAGAATTGGACGAGGAAATAGGGTTGGATACGCCTACTTAATGTATAAAAAAGATAAAGCACTAAGCGATGAAAGTTATAAACGACTAGAAGCAATATCTGAGTTTACCGAGTTTGGAAGTGGTTTTAAAATTGCCCTTAGAGATTTGGAGATAAGAGGAAGCGGAAGCGTTTTGGGAGCCGAACAGCACGGGCATATAGAAAAAGTAGGTTATGACCTATATTGCAAGATGCTAAATCAGGCAATAGAAGAGTTAAAGGGCAACCCTATTCCAGAAGAAAAAGATGTGTTAATGCGTGTAAATATAGACGCTTTCATACCAGATTCTTACATAGAAAGTGCAAATGATAGAATGACCATTTATAAAAACATTTCAAGAATTCAAACACTAGCAGAAAGAGATAAATTAATTTTAGATACCGAAAAGGTGTATGGTAATTGTCCGCAAACTCTAATAAACTTGATTGATATAGCCTACACAAAGGCGCTAGCAAAAAATATAGGTGTAACTGAGTTATATTGCACCAATACCGAAATTAAGTTGGTGTTTGACCCGATAGATAACAAAATCAATTCAAACGAGGTTGGTAGGGCAATAAATAAATATTCTTCTAAATGTGTTTTAAATGTTGCAAATATGCCAACAATTTATTTTAAATACAACAACGGTTCAAACATAGATAATTTTAATACATTAAAAGATTTTTTGAATATTTCAAATGAATTTGACAAAAAGTAATTGATTTTATGACTTGAAATGTATTATAATAATTTAAGTATAATTACCAAAAAAGGAAATTGCTTTATGAAAAAAAGATTTTTAACAATAGTTTTAACCCTTGCAATGTTTGCTATATCTACACTTGCTTTTGCCGGCTGTGGAATTTTGCAAGAAAATAATAAAAGATATTATGCTGATGCTGTTGCAAAGGCGGGAGATGAAGTTGTTACTCGTAACGAAGTTTTAACAATGTTTAACTATTACTATTATTCGGTTGGGTATTATCAATATGGCTACACCGAAGAGCAAGTGTACAAAATGGTTTTAGAGTCTTTAATCAAAAACAAAATTTTGGTTCAAGAAGCACGAAAAATAGATGCTTGCAAACTAGATGACAATGATCGCAGTTATATTTGGGAGCAAGTATTCAAAAATATTTCTTCTCAAATTGACACTCACGAAACCGAAATTAAAAAGATTTACGGAGTAGAAGAAGAGGAAAAGAAAACTGAAGACAGTACAACGGTTACAAAGTTTAGCGAATATGAAAGAAAAAAACCAGAAAACAGTTTAACTATGGCAACTGTTGTAAAAACAAAAGAAGCATGGCTAGAATCTATAAAAAATGAAGCAAACGAAAGCACTAATCGTTACAGATATTTGGCTTATCGCAAATATGTTCACGAACTTGTAAGAAGTGCAGAAAAGTATGAGAAAAACCCAGGCACCGAAGAAGAAATTTTACAAAAGGAAATAGACCGTTTATTTAAGTATTATGAAGAAAGCAGGCTTGTTGCAAAGTATACAGCGTACACAACGGGCAAACTAACTGTTACAGATGCCGAAATTCAAGAAAGATACAACGATTTACTAAAAAAACAAACTCAAAGTTATATAATAAGCGGTGCATACGATAGTGCAATAACCTCTACATCAAATACCGAACTTGTAATTAACCGAACAAATAATAGTTCAAAGTCATATTTTACCGTACAACATATTTTGTTAAAGTTCTCAGATTTTGATGACAGTTTAGAAGTTGCCACAAATGTAAAAGGCGCAAGCAAAACTCTTGCTGAGCATCGTTATTACACCTATCAAAAGGGTGCAGGCTCTATGGAAAAAGCGTACGAAGAAATTTATCTAAAAGATAGAGATGCGTTTGCCGAAGGCGAAGGAAATCTTGACCTTACATACATTAATCCGTCAACTGGCGAAAAAAATAAAGACGATAACGGCAACGAGAAAAAACTTACAAAGTTATCTGAATTTGACGCTATTATGAATGGTTTTTATAGTGCCAACAGTGCAGATAAAACACGATTAGCCGAAGAGTTTTTAAAATTAAAATATTCTTATAGCAAAGACTCTAATGTTACCGATTTAACAAATTTAACCAACTTAATTGGCTATACATTTAATTGTGACGAGTCAGCAAGCAATAGTTACGTTGCGGAATTTTCTGATGCTGCTTATGAGTTGTATGACCAATTTTTAGCAGATGGAACTTATGGTATGAAAAAAGTTGTTACAAACTTTGGGGTTCATTACATTTTGTTTACAGGCTTGGTTTCTAACGAAACTTTGGGACTACAAGATAAGTTTACATTAACTCGAAACGAAACAGTTGCAGACTATTTGTATGACACAATAATGACCGAAAAGGTTTCAAATGTTGTTACTGATGTAACTAGCATTTTATACAATCAATACAAATCAGAAAACAAGGTTAAAATTTATTGCGATAATTATGAAGATTGCAAATAATTAATAACTTACAAAAAAATACTACAAATGAAAAATTTTGTAGTATTTTTATTTTGCAAAACAAATGTTCGAAAATACTTGTAAAAACATATTATAAATGTTAAAATAAAATTAATAACTTAGGAGAAATAATAAGCAAGGTGGCGGTAATTTTTCACTCAGATTTAAACAATTTTTATGCGAGTTGCGAATGTTTAGTAAGACCAGAGTTGCAGGGCTTACCTGTTGTTGTGTGCGGAAAAATTGAAGACCGCCACGGAATAGTGCTTGCAAAAAATTATATGGCAAAAGAAGCGGGCGTAAAAACGGGTATGACGCTTTTTGAGGCTGAGAAGTTGGTTCCTAATTTGCAAGAAGTGGTAGCAAACCACGATTTATATTTAAAATATTCAAAGTTGGTAAAGCAAATTTATTACGACTATACGGATAGGGTCGAAAGTTTCGGTATAGATGAAGCATGGTTAGATGTAACCGAAAGCGTAAGGTTGTTTGGTGGAGCAGAGAAACTGGCAACTATTATAAAAGACCGAATAAAAAATGAAATTGGTTTAACGGTATCAATAGGGGTTAGTTTCAATAAAATTTTTGCAAAATTAGGTTCGGACCTAAAAAAACCAGATGCTGTTAGTGTAATTAATGAAGATAATTATAAAGATATTGTTTGGAAACTTCCAATAAACGCTTTGCTGTATGTTGGTAAAAAAACCGAAAAAAAATTAAACGAGTTGGGAATTTGGACGATTGGAGCAATTGCAAATTTTGATGTTAATATTTTAAAAGCAAAACTTGGCAAGTGGGGCGAAATGTTATACGCTTATGCAAATGGATTAGATAGCAGTCCTGTATTAAAATACGGCGAAGTTGGTGAGATGAAGTCGGTTGGAAATAGCGTTACCTACTATCGTGATTTAGAAGATGTAGAAGATATAAAAGCATTAATTTACGTACTTGCAGAAAGCGTATCTTATAGAATGAAAAAACACTCGGTGGGCAGAGCAAAAACTTTGCATTTATCAATTACAGATAACAATTTGGAACGGTTTGGAAAGCAGTGTTCGTTTAATGTTCCTACAAATATTAGTAGTGTTATAGCAAAAACAGCGATTAAATGCTTTAATGAAAACTTTAGTGGCATAAACAGAATTAGAGGAATTGGTATATCCGTTTGCAACTTTGTACAAGAAGAGCAGTTGTTAATTGGTGTAGACCAGCAAAAAAATGAAAAATTACAAAAGCTTGATTGTGCAATAGAAGACATAAGAAGGCGTTTTGGTAGGCGGTCGGTTTCTAGGGCATTAACCATTGTAGATAAGCGAATGCAGGATATTGAAGTAAATGGCGCAAATATAACTTTACATACATTAGATGGAATAAAAGGTAAACATTAGGTAGTAGTTGGTTTTTTAAAAAGTCAGATTAATTTAATCTTGCTTTTTGAGCTTACATTAAAGTGGTGTTGAAGTTATTTATTAATCTAATTCTACAAACCACTTATATTCATGCAAAAAAAGAAATTTATTTTTTGATTGTATTTTAATTTCAAATCTTATACCAACTCCGCCTCCTTTGGTGCTGGCAAGATTTTTTACAGAAATTACTTTGTCTATTATATATTCTCTGCCGTTTTCCCAAAATAAAGATAAGGGAGTTATTTTTCCTTGCTCAGAAAAATTTGCAGTCACAGAAACAAATTTAATCATATATTAATTATGATAAAAAATTTAACAATTATACTCTAAAAAAATTTTGAAGGGCGGTTATTGTATGGTATAATAAAATAAGGAAAATATCCTAAAAAAATTGGGAAAGATAAATGTTTAAGTTAAGAAATTATTTAGGTAAATATAAATTATATATGATTCTGGGTCCAATTTTTAAAGCACTCGAAACCGCATCAGATATAATAACCCCATTTTTGATGGCAATGGTAATTGATACCGGAATTGCAAACAATGACCGCACATACATTTATACAATGTGTGGCATTATTTGTGTTTTAAACTTATTAAGTTTCTGTTTTACTGTTGTCTGCCAAAAATGCTCATCTCTAGCACAAATGGGCGTATGTAAAGATATTAGACATGATTGTTTTGCGCATATAAACACGTTGTCGCATGCAGAATTAGACAAATTTTCTACAGTTACTTTAACCAATAGAATTGTTCATGATGTAGACCAAATTGGTACCGCAATAGGTATGACAATTAGAAATGTGGCACGTGCACCATTTTTAATTATTGGTTCGCTAATTATGGTGTCGCTAATAGAGTGGAAATTGGCGATGGTATTTTTGGTAATGTCGCCAATAATTTTGCTTATAGTGTTACTTATTATGCGAAGAAATAATCCTCGCTATGTAGAGTTAAAAACAAAATTAGATAATGTCACAAATGTGGCAAGAGATAATTTGGATAGCGTAAGAGTTGTTAGAGCTTTTAATAAGCAGGCGTATGAAACTAAGCGTTTTGACAATACAAACAAAGAGTTTACCAAAACCAATATGAGTATTGCAAAAACGGCGTCACTATTGCAACCGCTTATTGCTGTTGTAGTTAATTTTTCTATTATTGCAATAATTTGGTTTGGTGGGATAGAAGTCGAAATGGGTTCTATTACCACAGGCAACCTGTTGGCGTTTATAAATTATTTGGCTACAATATCAACCGCACTTGTGGTTATTGCAAGATTAATTATTATTTATACTAGAACAGGCGCATCTATTAAAAGAGTGTCCGAAGTTTTTGCAACAAAAAATACCATTTGTAATGCAAAAAATGTATCTCCATTAAAATATGAAAATGCCGAAGGAAAAATAGAATTTAAAAATGTTAACTTTTCCTATAACAGTGTAAAAAATGTGGTAAACGGATTAAGCGTTAGTGTTGGTGCCGGACAAATTTTGGGTATAATTGGTGGAACGGGTTCGGGAAAATCTTCTATTGTTAATTTAATTCCTAGATTTTACGATGTTACAAGTGGGGAAGTTCTAATTGACGATGTAAATGTTAAAAAAATTGAGTTAAATGAACTTCGAAAAATTGTTGGTATTGTTCCGCAAAATCCGGTTTTGTTTGAAGGTACTCTTCGTGAAAATATGTGTTGGCGAAAGGAAGATGCCACCGATGAAGAAATTATTAAGGCTTTAAAAATTGCCCAAGCGTATGACTTTGTTAGAGAACTGCCAGACTTTTTGGAGCATAAGGTATTAAGGGGTGGTAGTAACTTTTCGGGTGGACAGCGTCAAAGGTTAACTATTGCAAGAGCGTTGGTGGGTAATCCAAAAATTATCATTTTGGACGATTCTAGTTCGGCGCTAGATTTTGCTACTGACGCATCACTAAGAAAAGCCATAAGTACAAGTTTGTATAATAGCACCGTTGTTTTAGTGTCGCAAAGGGCGACTGCACTTATGAACGCTGATAAAATTATTGTATTAGACAACGGTAATATTATGGGAATAGGCAGTCATGAAAAGTTGTTAAAAAATTGTACCGTTTATCAAGAAATATACTATTCTCAAAACCCTGAAGAAAAGCCTAGCGATGTAGGGGGTAATAAGTAATGCAAAAAGACCCTAAATTAAAAAGAAAGATAAAAGAAAAAAGAAAACACGCCAAAGAAGGTTTAAGCCTTTATAAGCAGGCTATAAAGTATGCGGGTGTGCATAAACACCTATTGTTTTTGGCATTGTTTTTTATGGTTATTGGAAACATTTTAGACTTGTTGGTGCCAATATATATTGGTAAAAGTATAGATTGTATAATTGGTGTTGGCAATGTAAATACTCCAAAACTTGTAGAAAATATTTTGATTCTTGCAGGCATAGGTATTATAAACTTGCTGTTTACATGGCTGTATAACCTTTATGCAAATATGTTTTGCTACAAAACAAGCGAAACAATCCGTGAAAAATTCTTTGCAAAGATTGAATCGGTCCCTATAAAATTTGTAGACAGCACTACTCATGGAGATTTGCTTAACCGAATGATTAACGATGTAGAAATTATGACAGACGGTATGGTGGAGGCAATTATTTCGGTGTCAAGTGGAATATTTACTATTGTTGGTACGCTAATTTGTATGCTTTTATTAAATGTTAGCATTGCTATTGTAATAGCTGTTCTTACACCGCTTTCTTTAATTGCATCATATATAATTGCAAAGAAGGCAAATGTTTTATTTACAGAACAAGCAAAAACAACGGGCGATATGAGTGGATATTTAGAGGAGTTAATAGGAAGCCAAAGAGTTGTAAAAGCATTTAATCACGAGTCGCAGTCTATTGAGTCTTATGACAAAATTAATGACAAGTTAACCGTTGTGTCAGAAAAGGCAAAGTTTTATTCCTTTTTAGCACCTCCACTTACTAGATTTGTAAATGGCTTAGTGTATGTGGCTGTTGGATTTTTTGGAGCGCTTCTTGCCCTTGATGGCAAAATATCGGTTGGTACAATTAGTAGCTTTTTATCTTATTCTACAAGTTACGGCAAGCCATTTGACGAAATTAGCAATGAGATTACCGAGTTGCAAGCATCGTTTGCTAGCGTTAGAAGAATTTTTGAAGTGCTAGACGAACCCGAGGAGATTAGCGATGAGAATAATGCGGAGTTGTCGTTTTGCGATGGTACGGTATCAATAGAGCATGTAGATTTTTCTTATGTGCCTAAGGTAAAGTTGATTCAGGATTTTAATTTGGAAGTTGCAAGCGGTCAAAAGGTTGCCATTGTTGGTCCAACGGGGTGCGGAAAAACCACGTTTATAAATTTAATAATGAGATTTTATGATGTTACGGGTGGTGCAATTAAGGTTTCTGGTCAAGATATAAGGGGAGTTACACGGGCAAGTCTTAGAAACAAGTTTGGTATGGTATTGCAAGAAAGTTGGTTGTTTAGTGGCACCATTAAAGAAAATATTGCGTATGGTAAACAAAATGCAACTATGGAAGAAATAATTGAGGCTTCTAAACTTGCAGGCGCACACGACTTTATAGAAAAGTTGCCAAAAAAATATGACACCGTAGTAACCGAAGGTGGTAATAATGTATCACAAGGTCAAAAGCAATTAATTTGTATAGCAAGAATAATGCTTACAAAACCATCTATTTTAATATTAGATGAGGCAACAAGTAATATAGATACAAGAACAGAAATGAAAATTCAAGAAGCCTTTGCAACTCTTATGGAGGGCAGAACTTGTTTTATGGTAGCACATAGACTTTCTACCATAAAAAATGCAGATATTATTCTTGTTATGAACAAGGGAAATATAATTGAACAAGGCACACACGAAGAGCTTATAAAAAAGAAAGGTTTTTATTACAATTTGTATAATAGTCAGTTTTTAAGAATGAAAAAGATTACAAAATAGTTATGAAATTATAACAATCTCTAAAATAAAAAAGTTTCCGACAAAATTATGGCGGAAACTTTTATTATTATTTTTATAAATGTGTTGACAAAGTGAAATAATTATTGTACAATACAATGGTACTATCATGGGAAAATGCCTATTTCGCACGTAGGCAATTTTTTTCAGCACAACTAAATATTTTTGATTCGTGTGTTGCAATTTTTGCCACAAGAAATGGTCGATCTCTCCATCTGTAGTTAAATAATAACGCAGGCACGTTTCCAAAGTCAAGCGATTTTCACGATATTTTAAAAGGAGAACAAAAAATGGCAGTAAATGTAGAATCTAAGATGTATGGAAAACATGAAAGGAAGACTTTTGGTCACATGAAAGAAGTCCTAGACATTCCATACTTTGTGGAGATTCCAAAAGACTCTTTTAACCATTTTATTACCGAAGGTATTAAGGAAGTTTTAAGAGATTTCTCTCCTATTTCTGATTCAGACAACCTTAACATGAACAGAGAAGAAGGAGACACCGAGGATAGCCGAATTGAACTTTACTTTTTGGACCACTCACTAGACGGGGAACCTAAGTATTCTGAAAGGGAGTGCAAAATGCGTGATGCTACTTATGCAGTTCCGCTAAAAGTTAAGGTAAGACTAGTTTACAAGGAAACGGGAGAGGTTGTAGACCAAGAAGTCTATATGGGTGATATACCTATGATGACGGAAAACGGATCATTTATTATTAATGGTGCCGAAAGAGCGGTCGTTAGCCAACTTGTTAGAAGCCCGGGCGTTTATTGCAAACAAGGCGTAAATAAAACAGGTAACTTTGTTATCGAAACTGATATTATGCCTGCTCGTGGTGCATGGTTAGAGTTTGAAGAAGACACAAATGGAGTTTTGTGGGTTCATATTGACAGAACCAGAAAACTAGTTGCTAGCGTACTTTTAAGAGGTTTGGGTCTTGGCACAGATGAAGAAATTTTAAACATTTTTGATAACCACCCAGTTATAAAAAAGACCCTAGAAAAAGATGTTACCAAATCTGAAGATGAAGCACTTGTAGAACTTTCAAAAAGACTTCGTCCGGGTGAGGTATTAAACCTAAAAGCAATTAAGCGTTATATTAGAAACTTGTTCTACAATGCAAGGCGTTATGATGTTAGTAAAGTTGGTAGATACAAGTTTAACCAAAAACTTTCTTTGGCAAATCGTATAGAAAATTTAACAATTACACGAGATGTAGAACTAAATGGAAAGGTTTTGGCAAAAGCGGGCGATGTGTTAAATTTGGACGATGCTTGGAAATTGCAAAATGCTGGTGTTAACGCAGTATATGTAAAAACCAAGAAGGGCGAATTTAAGGTTATGGGTAATAACCGAGTTGAACTAGACAAATACACAAACATTGACCCAAAAGAAGTAGAAATTAATGGAATGGTTAATGTAGTTACTTTAAATGAATTAATTAAAGACTGCAAAACACCAGAAGAAAAGAAAGAGGTTATTAGAGCAAACGCCGACTTGTTGGTTGGCAAACATCTTGTTTTAGATGACGTACTTTCTGCTATAAATTATCACCTTTCACTTAGTGAGGGGATTGGCTCTTATGATGATGTCGACCACTTAGGCAATAGACGTGTTAAGACGGTTGGCGAACTTTTACAAAACCAATTCTTTATTGGTATGGCAAGATTAGAGAGAGTTATAAGAGAAAGAATGCAAGTTCAAAACATTAATGAGGTTAGTCCAACTTCATTAATAAACATAAGACCGGTATCAAGTTCTATTAGAGAATTTTTTGGTTCTTCACAAATGTCACAGTTTATGGAGCAAATTAACCCAATAGCATCATTAACTCATAAAAGAAGACTTACAACATTGGGTCCTGGTGGTTTAAGCCGTGAAAGAGCGGGCTTTGAAGTTCGTGACGTACACTATACTCACTACGGAAGACTTTGTCCAAACGAAACCCCAGAAGGTCAAAATATCGGTTTGGTTAACTCGCTTGCAGCGTATACAAAAATTAACGAATATGGTTTCTTGATGGCTCCATACAGAAAGGTAGATAAAGAAACCGGCGTGGTTACTGACAAGATTGAATATATGACAGCGGATAAAGAAGACCGCTTCGTAATAGCAAACGCAAACGAACCTTTAAATGAAGATAACACCTTTAAAAACAAAAGAGTTATTTGCAGAAGAAAGGAAGAAATTGTAGAACTTCCAGCAAGCCAAGTAGATTATATGGACGTATCTCCAAAGCAGATATTCTCAGTTGCTACAACGCTTGTACCATTTTTGGGTAGTGATGACTGCGTACGTGCGCTTGTTGCATCTAACCAACAGCGTCAGGCAGTTCCTTTGTTAAAAACCGAAGCACCATTGGTTGCTACCGGTATGGAACACAAAATTGCCGTAGATAGTGGAGCGGTGGTAATTGCTAAAAATGATGGTGTAGTTTCTTATGTTTCTAGTGACAAAGTTGTAGTTACAAGAAAAAATGGGGACGAAGATGAATATTTGCTAACGGCTTACCAAAGGTCTAACCAAGGCACAAGCATGAAGCAACACCCAATTGTAAACCACGGCGATAAAGTTAAAAAGGGTGAGGTTTTAGCTGATGGTCCTGCTATTAATGGCGGAGAACTTTCGGTTGGTAAAAACATTCTTATAGCATATATGCCTTGGGAAGGATACAACTTTGAAGATGCTGTGCTTATTTCTGATGAAATAGTAAAAAATGATATATTAACAAGTGTTCATATTGAAGAATATGAAATTGATTGCAGAGATACCAAGTTGGGACCAGAAGATATTACAAGAGATATTCCAAATGTTGGTGATGATGCACTAAAAGATTTGGACGAAAATGGTATTGTAAGAATTGGTGCCGAGGTTGTTCCGGGCGATATATTGGTAGGTAAAGTTACTCCAAAAGGAGAAACTGAATTAACACCAGAAGAAAGATTGCTAAGAGCGATTTTTGGCGAAAAGGCAAGGGAAGTAAGAGATACATCATTACGTGTTCAGCATGGTGAAGGCGGTATAGTTGTAGATGTAAAAACACTTACTCGAGAAAACAAAGATGAATTGAGTACGGGTGTAAATAAACTTGTAAGAGTTTATATTGCTCAAAAGAGAAAGATGAGCGTGGGTGATAAGATGTCTGGTAGACACGGAAACAAGGGTGTCGTATCAAGAATTTTACCACAAGCAGATATGCCATTCCTTGCAGATGGTACTCCAATTCAAATTTTGTTAAACCCTATGGGTGTCCCTTCTCGTATGAACGTAGGACAGTTGCTAGAAGTGCATTTAGGAATGGCTGCAAGACATTTGGGCTGGAAGGTTGCTACTCCAATATTTGACTGTGCAACAGCAGACGAAATTCAAGAACTATTAGTAAGAAATGGTTTAAGACCAGATGGTAAAGTAGACTTATATGATGGTAGAACGGGTGAGAAGTTACCAAACCCTATAACCGTTGGTGTTATGTATATGTTAAAACTTAACCACTTGGTTGATGATAAAATGCATGCTCGTTCAACTGGTCCTTACTCACTAGTAACCCAACAACCTTTGGGTGGTAAGACTCAATTTGGTGGTCAGAGATTTGGTGAAATGGAAGTTTGGGCGCTTGAAGCGTATGGTGCAGCAAACATCTTACAAGAAATGCTTACTGTTAAGTCTGATGATATTGTCGGCAGAACAAAAACTTATGAAAGCATTGTAAGATCAGAAAATGTTGCAGAACCTGGAATCCCAGAATCATTTAAAGTATTAATAAAAGAATTGCAAGGCTTAGCACTAGATATTAAAGTGCTAACCGAAGATAAAGAAGAAATCGGACTTCGTGAACTTGTTGAAGATGATGAAGATGATCGTCCAAACAGAAATGTCCGTGAAGATAAGGAAGAAGTCGAATTAGATTTGGACGACAACTCTAATAGTGAAGAAGTGCTAGATTTAGACGAAGAAACCGCAAATGTGTTCGGCACAGAAAATGATGACGACCTATTCGATTTTGATGATGACGATATTTAATACTAAATTGATTATAAAAAATAAAATTATGGGGAGAAAATAATGTTTGAATTAAACAATTTTGATGCCATGCAAATTGGTATCGCCAGCCCAGAGAAAATTCGTGAATGGTCGTATGGCGAAGTTACTAAGCCAGAAACAATAAACTATCGTACACAAAAGCCAGAAAGAGATGGTTTGTTTTGCGAAAGAATTTTTGGACCAACAAAGGACTGGGAGTGTTATTGCGGAAAATATAAGAGAATTAGATATAAAGGCGTTATATGTGATAAGTGTGGCGTAGAAGTTACACGTTCCAAGGTGCGTCGTGATAGAATGGGACACATAGAACTTGTGTCCCCAGTATCACACATTTGGTACTTTAAGGGTGTTCCTAGCCGTATTGGTATGGCACTAGATATACCAACAAAACAACTAGAACAAGTATTGTATTTTACTGCGTTTATAGTAATAGATCCAGGTCAAACAAGCCTGTCATACAAGCAAATTTTAAATGATAGAGAATATCGTGAAGCAATTGAACAATTTGGCGCAAAATCATTTAAGGCTGGTATGGGAGCAGAGGCAATTAAAGAATTGCTTTCTCAAATTGATGTAGAAAAAGAATGCAAAGACCTAAAAGAAGTGGTAATGAATTCTAAGGGTCAAAAGAAGTTAAAAGCGTCTAAAAAATTAGAAATAATGGAGGCTTTTAGAGCAAACCACACCGAACCAAAATGGATGATATTAGATGTAATTCCTGTTATTCCACCAGAATTAAGACCTATGGTTCCACTAGATGGCGGTAGATTTGCAACAAGTGACTTAAATGATCTTTACAGAAGAGTTATAAACAGAAATAACAGACTTAAAAAACTTATGGATTTAGGCGCTCCAGATATTATTATCCGTAACGAGAAGAGAATGCTTCAAGAGGCTGTTGATGCGTTAATAGATAATGGTAAAAGGGGTAAGGCAATCACAGGTGCTGGAAATCGTGACTTAAAGTCGCTTTCTGGAATGCTTCGTGGTAAGCAGGGTAGGTTTAGACAAAACCTATTAGGTAAGCGTGTAGACTATTCTGGTCGTTCGGTTATTGTCGTTGGTCCAGAACTAAAACTTTATCAATGTGGTGTGCCAAAAGAAATGGCACTAGAATTATTTAAACCTTTTGTTATGAAGAGGTTGGTTGATATGAACCAAGCGCATAACATTAAGAGTGCAAAAAGACTTGTTGAGCGTGCTCGCCCAGTTGTTTGGGATATTTTGGACGATGTTATAAAAGATCACCCAGTATTGCTAAACCGTGCACCAACTCTACACAGACTTGGTATTCAAGCCTTTGAGCCAGTACTTATTGAAGGTCATGCTATGAAGTTGCACCCATTAACTTGTCAAGCGTTTAACGCAGACTTTGATGGTGACCAAATGGCTATTCACGTTCCACTAAGTATGGAAGCACAGGCTGAAGCAAGATTTTTGATGCTAGCATCAAATAATATATTAAAGCCATCAGATGGTGAGCCAATTGCAACTCCATCGCAAGATATGATTTTGGGTAACTATTATTTAACAATAGAAAAACCAAACGCAAAAGGCGAGGGTAGTGTATTTAGTTGTCCAGAAGAAGCAATTATTGCTTATCAGTCTGGCGAACTAGATGTAGAAGCAAAAATTACCGTAAGGGTCAGCAAGGTTATCGATGGTGTAAACTATTCAACCAAAATTGAAACTACGGCAGGAAGATTAATCTTTAACCAAATAATTCCACAAGATTTGGGATTGGTAAAAAGAGAAACTCCTGAGGATATGTTGCAACTAGAAGTTAATTACAAGGTTGGCAAAAAAGAATTAAAGAAAATTATTAAGACTTGTTATGATGTTCATGATACTGGCGAAACTGCAATTATGCTAGACAAAATAAAAGACTTAGGTTACAAGTATGCTACACTTTCAGGTTTAACAATTGCTCTTTATGATATTCAAATTCCTAAAGAAAGACCAGAAATTATTGAAGAAGCAGACCAAGAAGCGGTAGAAGCCGAAAAGCAATATCGCCGTGGACTTATCACAAAGCCAGAAAAAGAAGCTAGATTAAGCGAAATTTGGGCTGGTGCAATGAGCAAAATGAGTAAAATAGTTTCTGGAAACTATGATACATTTAACCCTATTAAGATGATGAGTGAGTCTGGTGCCAGAGGTTCTGCTGCTCAGATTAACCAGTTGTCTGGTATGCGTGGACTTATGAGTTCTACGTCTGGTAAACTAATTGAAGTGCCTGTTAGAAACTGCTTTAAAATGGGTCTAACAGTTATTGAGTACTTTATTTCAACCAGAGGTGGTAGAAAGGGTCTTGTAGATAAGGGTCTAAAAACAGCCGATGCAGGTTATTTAACAAGAAGACTTGTAGATGTTGCCCAAGACGTAGTTATTCGTGATGATGACTGTTTTGCATCTCTTGGCGAAAAAGTTAAGGGAATGGAAGTGTCTGCAATATATGACGGAAATTCTGTTCTTGAAGCACTAGCAGATAGAATTATTGGAAGATTTGCAGTAGAAGATGTAATTGATCCAAAAACCGGCGAAGTAATTATTAATGCAAATACTATGATTACTAAAGAACAAGCAAGCAAGGTTGAAAGTGCAGGTATTACAAGCGTTAAAATAAGAACGGTTTTAACCTGTAAATCAAAAGTTGGTGTTTGTGCTAAGTGTTATGGTAAAAATATGTCAACCAAAGAAATTGTTCCTTATGGTGAAGCGGTTGGTATTATTGCTGCACAAGCAATTGGTGAACCAGGTACACAGCTTACTATGAACGTCTTCCACGAAGGTGGTATTTCTGCGGGCGATGATATTACCCAAGGTTTGCCAAGAGTAGAAGAATTGTTTGAAGCAAGAAAACCAAAGGGCGTTGCTGTAATTAGTGCGGTAAGTGGTACAGTTAAGTCTATTGACCAAGCAAAACAAGAAATTGTTATTAGAAGTGACGAGAACTTTGACGTAGAATATTCTTTACCTTATGGTGCAAAAATGAAGGTTGAGGTTGGTTCGGCTGTAGAGCCTGGAACTCAATTAACTGAAGGTTCTATAAACCCACATGACATTCTATTAACTAAGGGTGTTAAGGGTGTTCAAGACTACTTGATGAAGGAAGTTTTGAAAGTTTATAAGAAAAACGGTGTTGATGTTAACGATAAGCATATTGAAATTATTTTAAGACAAATGCTTAAAAAGGTAAGAATTGAAGATTCTGGTGACACCAATGCACTTCCTGGCGAATTAATTGATATAGGCAAGTTCGAAGAAATGAATGATGCTATTGTTCAACAAGGACTAGAACCACCAACAGCAATGAGAGTATTGCTTTCTATAACAAAGGCTTCTCTTGCAACAGATTCATTCCTTTCGGCTGCGTCATTCCAAGAAACTGTTAGAGTATTAACCGATGCTGCTATTAAGGGTAAGGTTGATCCACTAATTGGTTTAAAAGAAAATGTAATAATTGGTAAATATATTCCTGCCGGAACAGGACTAAAAAGATACAGAGAAATGGTTCCAGTAGACAACGATGTATAACAAAAAATTAAAGCGTATTTACAAAAGTAGATACGCTTTTTGATGTCAAAAATTAGCAAAACCAATTGTTACAATAATTTTATTAAGAATAAGAATATGGTTATAAAATCGTGATGAAAAAATTACAAAATTGGTTTAAACTTTTATAAAAAACAAGTTAAAAAAATATGTAAAAAGTTAATGTAAAACTAATCAAAAAACAGTAAAAAACAAAAACAAAACTTAATAGCACTCCGTTTTAGGCTTAAAATTGCCCCAAATTGACCCAATATATGTTGGTTGAGTGTTTGTTCATTGAGTAAATTTGTTCAAATGTTGGGGGTAAAATATTTTTGGTTTTAGGACAGAATTTGAGAAAATTTATAGCACAAATTTTCGTTTTTTATAACAAAATTATTTTGCAAGTTCGGGAGTTTCGTCTACAGCCTTATAAATTTCATTAAGTATTTTGTACTTGCCGTCTGGAAAGGATAGTTTATTTAATGCCTTGCTGTAAGAAGAAAGATGAGCAATTGTATCTGTTATGGCATCTTTAAAATGATCCTCTAAATCTTCTTGATATATTACATTGGCAATGCCTAGTTTTTTAAAATATTCGGCATTTTCTATTTGGTCACCTCTAGAAGCACTTTTTGGGAGAGGAATCAACAGCATCGGTTTTTTTAAATTTGCTAGTTCAAAAATTGTATTACTACCTGCTCTTGAAATTACCAAGTCGCACGCTTTAAAAAAACTTCCTATGTCATCGGTAAATTCTAACTGGTGATAGTTTGCGTGATGAAAGTCAACTTTTTTACCCTTGCCGGTTAAATGTAAAACATTGTAATTTAATACAAGGTAGGGAAGAATTTTTTTTATAGCATCATTAATTGGAGTGGAACCCAAACTTCCGCCTGTTATTAGAATGGTTTTTAGGTTTGGATACAATTTATATTTGTTTTTTAATTTTTCTGCATCGGCTGTTGCAAGTTTTGGGTTTACAGCACTGCCGGTATAAACGCCGTTAATGGTTTTTTTTGCGGTTTCGGGAAAGGTTGTGCAGACAGTTGTTGCTCGTCTTGCAGATATTTTGTTGGCAAGCCCCATACTTAAATCCGATTCATGAATAACGATTGGAATTTTGAGTTGTCGTGCTGCAATAACAACGGGAACCGAAACATAGCCACCCTTAGAAAATAAAACGGCAGGGCGTATGGTTCTTAAATATTGTTTTGCTTCTATAATTGCTTTTATGAGCGTTATTGGAAGAAAAATATTTTTATACCACCTAACACGATCTAGTTTTACTGTCGGAATGCCTATATACTCAACTTTGTTTTGTGTAGGTTTTAATTTGCTATTAAAGTTTGCAATTTTGTCTTTTTCTATTCCTTTAAAACTACCAATATAACAAACTTTGTCAAAGTTTTGCATAAGTTCGGGTAAAATGATTAGGTTGGGTGTAACATGACCCATTGTGCCACCGCCGGTCAATACTATTGTATTATATTTTTTCATTTTTTTAACTCCATTTCTTCATTATTATATGTTTACTCTAAGCCTTTTATACTAACACTTTAAGCCAATTTTTAGTTGCAAAAATGTTTGATTTTTTGTTAGTAATTATGGTATAATAAAGTTATACTATTGGAATGGAGATAATTATGGCAAGTAAATCAAATGAAAAAAGTTATGACGCAAAAGACATACAAGTTTTAGAAGGGTTGGACGCTGTAAGGTTGCGTCCGGGTATGTATATTGGAACAACAGGAATAAAAGGATTGCACCATTTGGTTTGGGAAATTGTTGATAACGCAATTGATGAAGCAACCAACAAATTTGCAACAAGAGTAGATGTAGAAATTTATAAAGATGGTTCAATTTCGGTTTCTGATGATGGTAGAGGTATACCTACTGACATTCACCCAACACTAAAAGTAAGCGGTGTAGAAGTAGTATTTACACAACTTCATGCCGGCGGTAAATTTAATAATGAAAATTATAATTATTCGGGCGGTTTGCACGGGGTTGGTGCAAGTGTTGTAAATGCCCTTTCGGAATGGCTAGAAGTTGAAGTAAAAAGAAATGGTAAAATTTACAAACAAAGATTTGAAAGCAAAGCAAGTGCAAATGGTAAGGTTAAAGGTGGTATACCTGTGTATCCACTAAAAGAGATTGGAACAACCAAAGAACACGGTTCAAAAATTACCTTTATGCCAGACAAACGAGTTTTTGAAACAACGGTTTTTTCGCTTGACACCATAGCAAAACACTTAAAGGAATTGGCTTTTTTAAATAAGGGCATACTTATTACCATTAAAGATAACAGAACGGAAGAGCCTTATTATAAAGAATATAAGTACGAAGGCGGGCTTTCGGATTTTGTATTGTATTTAAATGACACAAAAAATAAATTACATGAAGTGCCTATTTTTATAGAAGGCGAAAAAGATGGTATATATTGTGCGTGTGCAATGCAATACACAGATAGTTACAGCGAGAGTGTGTTTTCTTATGTAAATAACATACCTACGGTAGAGGGAGGAACACACGAAACAGGTTTTAAATCTGCAATTACCAAGGTTTTTAACGACCAATTAAGAAAGCAAAACTTATTAAAAGACAAAGAGCCTAACTTAATGGGTGAAGATTTTAGAGAAGGCTTAACTGCAGTGCTTTTGGTAAAAATGAAAAACATTCAGTTTGAGGGTCAAACCAAAACAAAGTTAGGAAATCCTGAAGCTCGTCCAGCGGTTGAAGCAATTATTACCGAAAAACTTACCGAGTATGTAAATGGCAAAATGGGTAAAAAGCTAGGCCCAATTTATGAAAAAGCATTAGGGGCTGCAAGGGTTAGAGAAGCTGCAAGAAAGGCAAAAGAAATAACTAGACAAAAAAATAGCATAGACAATTCTAATCTTGTAGGCAAGTTATCTATGTGTACGGGCAAGAAGCCAGAGTTAAATGAATTGTTTATTGTTGAGGGTAATAGTGCGGGTGGTTCGGCTAAAATGGCAAGGGATCGTCATTTTCAAGCAATTTTACCTCTTAGAGGAAAACCTCTAAACGCTGAGAAAAAACGAATTGACCAAGTATTAAACAATGAAGAAATTCGTACAATTATTTCGGCTTTGGGTGCAGGTCTTGGAGAAGATTTTGATCCTTTAGAATTAAAGTTCCACAAGGTCATAATTTTGGCAGATGCCGACCAAGATGGTGCTCATATTAGGGCAATTCTTTTGACATTCTTCTTTAGATATATGAAGGAACTTATAACTGACGGGCATGTATTTATAGGTATGCCACCGCTTTATAGAGTACAAAAGAAAGATGATATAGAATATGTTTATAGCGATGCAGAACTTCCAGAGGTTACGGCAAGATATGGCAAAGGTTACACCATTCAAAGATATAAAGGTCTAGGAGAGATGGATCCTGAGCAACTTTGGGAAACAACTATGAATCCAAAAGACCGTACCTTAGTGCAGGTAACAATTGAGGACGCAGCGGAAGCAGAAAGACTTATTACTACATTAATGGGTGATAACATAGAAGCACGAAAAGCGTATATTTCAGAAAATGCAGACTTTAACAAAACAGATAGTGTACAATTTGTAAAAGCAAATAAAAAGGCGCCTAAAACAAATATTGGTGCAAATTCAGATTAGTAAAAAGCTCTCTTATGTAAGAGAGCCTTTTTTTATCCACGTTTTTTAATTAATAACTTTTCTATAATAGTTACTAATAAATACATCAACCCGGCAAGAAGACATAAAATAAATATAGAAGTCATAACAAGGTCTAGTTTAAAAATGTATCCGCCATAAACAATTAGATATCCTAAACCCGCTTTACTTACCAAATATTCACCCATAATTGTACCAACCCAACTCATACCAACATTAATTTTTAATACTGATATAAATGAGGGTAGACACTCTGGAAATATTAATTTTGTTAAAATTTGCCACCTAGAGGCTCCCAGTGTTTTCATGAGCAAAATTTTTTCTTTGCTTACCGATAGAAAACTATTAAGAAGACTTATTATGGTGATAATAATACAAATTAAAAATCCCATTACTACAATAGCTTTGGTGCCTGCTCCAAACCATACAATTATTAAAGGTCCAAGTGCAACTTTTGGTAGACTATTTAAAATAATCAAATAGGGTTCTAGTATTTCTCGTACACGCTTGCTCGCAAATAGTAGAACTGCAAAAGCCATGCCTACAATCATAGAAATAGTAAATGCTAAAACCGTTTCGTAAAGAGTTATGAGTGTATGATGAATTATTTTTCCTTCTTTAAATAGAGAAATTAACATTTTAATCATTCTAGATGGGGAACTATATATAAATGAATCAATAACGCCTAAACTAGTTAATGCTTCCCAAATGCCTACAAAAAGAACGAAAACAAGTATTCTACCAACAACTATTATTAATTTATTGGTTTTCTCATGTCTTAAAAACTCTTGATGTTCTAAACTTATTTGGTTTTTAGTTTTCTTCATTTTTTAATTCCTCCCAAATAAGATTAAAGTATTTAGAGAACTTAGGGTCGTTTCTTTTTTGAAATGGCGTAAGTTCGGAATTAAATTTGATGTCAATTATCTTTTTTACAGTGGCTGGCCGTTTTGATAAAATTATTATTTTATTACTCATAGAAATTGCTTCACTAATGTCATGAGTTACCAAAATGGCGGTTTTTTGTTCATCTAAAATAATTTTGTATACAATATCTTGAATATCTAAGCGGGTTTGATAATCTAATGCAGAAAAGGGTTCGTCCAACAAAAGCAGTTTTGGCCTTGTGGCAAGCGTTCTTATTAGAGAAACTCTTTGTCGCATTCCGCCCGACAGTTCGGAAGGATAGTGGTTTAAAAATTCTTTTAACCCGTATTTTTCAACAAGGTTATAAACAAATTGCACATTTTCTGGCGAATCTTTTTTTTGAAGTTTTAAAGCAAAAAGCACATTTTTTTCTACTGTCAGCCAGTCAAAAAGATTGTCTTTTTGAAACATATACCCAATTTCTGTATTAACGCCAACAACCTTGCTTCCGTCTAAAAATATATCTCCTGAGCTGGGGTGTAACAGCCCTGCAATTAGGGATAAAATGGTGGTTTTCCCGCAACCGCTTGGTCCAACAATTGATACAAAATCTTTTTCTAAAATGTTAAAATTTACATCTTCAAGAGCCTTAGTTTCACCTAATTTTGAGTGATAAGAAAGAGTTAATCCATTAATTTCTAATAAATTTTTCATTGTAGTTTCTCCGTTTTTGTAGGAACTTTTTACAAACTTAATGCAAAACTGTTGTCAACTACATCTTCAAACTTAACCCCGCTAACATCAATACCCGCATTTTCTATAATAGCAATTAATTTGTTAAATGCACTTTTGGTCATTGCTGGGGTAGAACTCCATGCGTCAATTTCTATATACTTTTCGACTGCCTTTGTGATACTTTCTTGGCTAGTACCGTCAAAAGAAGCTACCAAATTGCTTGCAATATCGCTTGCGGAGTGGGTTAGCATATAGTTGTATGCTTTATTTATAGCACGTAAAAAGGCTTTTATAGTTTCTGGATTTTTGTTCATGTAACTGCTTGTTGCCATAAAACAGGTAAAAGGAACCTCTCCACATTCTTCACCTACGGACGCCATATAGTAGCCCTTTCCTTTTTCGGCGTATGTGCTTGCAACGGGTTCAAACATTGTGCAGTAATCGCCTGTTCCGCCTTCAAATGTAGCGGTAATTAGGTCAAACTTAATGCTGGTATCAAAAGTCATATTTTCGCCATCAATTAAGCCCTTAGAGTTTAAAACATATTCTAGTGTCATTGCAGGCATTCCGCCTTCTCGACCGCCTAATATGTATTTGTTTTTTAAATCTAGCCAGTTGAAACTATTGTTTTCGCTTCGCCCCATTAAAAATGAGCCGTCACGCTTTGTAAGTTGACCAAAAACCATTGGGTGATTGGTGCTACCTTCTTTTACTACATAAACCAATGTTTCTGGTCCAAGCAGTGATATATCTGCACTATTAGAGAGCAGTGCCGACATCGAAACATCGGAACCTCCTCCGTTTGTCAAATCAATTTCTAGGCCTTCTTCTTCCATAAAACCTAAGTTAATTGCAAGATAAAGGGGTGCATAAAAAATAGAGTGAGTGACTTCGTTAAGTCTAATTTTTGTTAAATTATTTTTTTTACAAGCGGTAAAGCAAAATAAACACATTATTACCGCTAATGATATTGTTATAAACTTTTTCAAAAGAGTACACCTCCCATAGCAGTTTATTCTAAAAATTTTAATTATGTCAATTATTAAATTGCGATTATTACTTTTTGGTGGTATAATATGCGTGTATATTTAAGGAGTAGTTGTGGTTGATAAAAAATTAATTTTAAAAGAAATATCTTTTTTTTCAAGAATAGTGGTATTAGTAGCACTTATTTTTTCTTTGATTTTTTATGACAAATATGTTTTTTCTACCTTTTTTATAATAGCAGGTTGCTTAGAAATTTGTGATTGCTTGTTAAGCATAAAAGAAGTTAATGGTAGTTTGCTTTTAAATATTTTTTCAACACTTGTGGGTCGCTGTATATTTTTTGTGCCACTATTGTTTTTAACAATTCATAGAGCGATTACGGTTTGGGTTTTATTAATTTTGGTATTTTTTGAAATAGTTATTGCTCTATACAAAAAAATGGTTAAGGCTACCGGAAAAGCGAAAAAAATAATTAATGTAATGTACTTTTTATATATTATATTGCTATGGCTAAGTATATTTATTTGGTGCTTTAATTCAAGCGTTGCAACCTACTTATTGGTTTCTTGCAGTGTGCTTGCTGGGCTTTATATAATATATTGCTCGGTAATTATTGGCAACGAGTCAGACGAAAAAGTGGAGGTTGAATACACAAAAACCAATAAAAACAGCGAAATTGAAGATAACCTAAACGCAGATAAAAATCAAATAATAGAATAAAAACTATTGATTATCTATTTTTTAGGTGTTATAATATTTATATAAACTTAATAGACTGCTTTGAGGAGTAAGGAGCGAAAAGTATCCGATAAGAGATTAAAACCCATGGGCTGAAAGGTTTTATGCGGGGTAAACTAAGCGAATGAAGGTTGCAAGGCGTATAGGTCAAAACTTTAAAGTGCAGACTGTTTGGTCTGAATAAAGGTGGTACCGCGGAATGATTTATTATGCGTTTCGTCCTTTTTGTGGGACGAATACGCATTTTTTATTGGGAGAAAATATGTTTAAATCAATTTTAATAATACTTTTATTAATGGTTTTGGTTGGGGCGGTTGCCGTAATAGTTTTTGGCAAAGCATTTATTAAAGATATAAAAAGCAAAGATATCGACAAAAAAATGGTTGCAGAAGAGAAATCACGCAAATTAAATATTGTAGGATTGATTGTGTTTTTTTGTACGCTAGTATTATTTTTAATTGTCGTTAAGATATTTTAGGGGAAGAATTATGAGAAACGGATTTCAGTTTAAAAAGCAAATTTATTTTTGGCTAAGAAATTTTAATGAGTTGGTCGAAATGTAAAAAAACAAAAAAATTAAAACAAAAATTAGAGGAAGATAGTATGAAAGAAGAAAAAAGTTATAATCCACAGAGTTTTGAAGCTCAAATTTATGAAAAGTGGGAAAAGGCAAATTGTTTTTTTGCCAACCCAAAATCTAAAAAACCGCCATTTAGCATTATTATGCCACCACCAAATGTTACGAGTTCGGCACATATTGGACACGCAATGGACGTTACCATGCAAGATATTTTGTCTAGATATAAAAGAATGAAGGGTTTTGAGGTTTTGTGGCAACCGGGAACCGACCATGCTGCTATTGCAACAGAAATTAAGATAGTAGAAAAATTACGAAAAGAGGGCAAAACAAAGGAGTCTATAGGAAGAGTTGCTTTTGACAAAGAAGCATGGGATTGGTATAAGTTTTATGGCGATAAAATAATGCAACAATTTAGAAGAATTGGTTGTAGTGCTGACTGGTCTAAGGCCAGATTTACAATGGACGAACAAAGCACCAATGCCGTATTAGAAGCGTTTATTAGATTGTTTAATAAGGGCTTAATTTATCGTGGAACAAGATTAACTAACTGGTGTGCTACATGCAAATCGGTTATATCTGATGATGAAGTAGAATACGCCGATGAAGAAAGTTGTATGTGGCATATTAAATATCCATTTGCAAATGGCAAGGCGTATATTGTGGTTGCTACAACCCGACCAGAAACGATTTTTGGCGATATGGCGGTTGCGGTTAATCCTGATGACGACAGATATAAAGATATTGTTGGAAAAGAACTTTTGTTGCCACTAACGGATAGAAAAATACCTATTATTGCAGATAGTTATGTAGAAAAAGATTTTGGAACAGGTATGGTTAAAATTACTCCTGCACATGACCCAAACGACTACGAGGTAGGTAAACGACATAATTTAGAGGTTTTATCTGTTATTGAAAAAGACGGAAAACTAAATAAATTTGCTGGCAAGTTTGAAGGTATGAATGCAAAAGAGGCTAGAACAGCAATAGTAGAAGAATTGAAGAGTTTGGGTTTAATAGAGAAGATTGTTCCATATACACATAGCGTGGGGCATTGTTATCGTTGCCACAACGCAATAGAACCGCTAGTTACAAAACAGTGGTATGTTGCAATGAAAGAACTTGCAAAGCCTGCTATTGAGTGTGTAAAAAATGGAGAACTTACTATTTATGCAAAACGCTTTGAAAAGAACTATTTTCATTGGCTAGAAAATATTCAAGATTGGTGTATTTCTCGTCAACTATGGACGGGGCACAGAATACCAATTTATTATTGCGAAGATTGTAACGAAATTTTTGCTAGTAAGAAAAAAACCAATTGCCCAAAATGCAATTCAGAACATATTCATCAAGATGAAGATGTGTTAGATACATGGTTTAGTTCGGCATTGTGGCCTTTTTCTACATTGGGTTGGCCAGAAGAAACTGAAACAATAAATAAATTTTACCCTACAAGCGTTTTGGTTACAGGTTATGATATTTTAACTCACTGGGTAACAAAAATGGTTTATATGGGACTAGAGTGTACAGGAAAAGTTCCTTTTAGATATACTTTAATTCATGGCTTGGTTCGTGATGAACAGGGCAGAAAAATGAGCAAGTCACTTGGAAACGGCATTGATCCAATTAAGGTTGCAGATGAACACGGGGCAGATGCGTTAAGGCTTGCACTAATTAAAGATTTAGCTGTTGGATTAGATACCAGACTTGGCGAAAATAAAATTATAACAGCAAAGCAGTTTATAAATAAATTATGGAATGCGTCAAAATTTGTTGATATGAATAGCGAAAGTGTAAAAATTTTAAACATAAATGATTGCACGCTTAAAATTTTTGACAAGTGGATATTGAATGAGTTAAATGAATTAATTCTTAACGTTACCAATAATATAGAAAAATTTGAAATAGGCGTTGCACTAACCAATATTTATAGTTTTGTTTTGGACGACTTTTGCGATTGGTATATAGAAATTTGCAAGCCAATGTTAAGCGCTGACGAATCAACTAAGCAGAATGCAGTTAGCATCTTAAACTATGTTTTTGAAAATATATTAAAATTGTTACATCCATATATTCCGTTTGTTACAGAATACATTTATGGAAGCAATGGAGGAAATGGTTTAATTTGCAATGCCACCTATCCAGAATATAATGAAAATTTTAGGTTTGCAGATGAACAAAAGAAAGTTGAAAGTATTTTTGCATTAATTAAAGCAATTAGGGCAACAAAATTAGAACAAGGGATAGACCCACAAAGTAAAGTTATTATTACTACTACAAACAGTTCGGTATTTGATGAAGTTTTGCCAAATATCAAAAAACTTGCACTTATTGATAGGGTAGAACAGGTTGCAGAATTGGAGGGAACTCCTATTGTAAACGATGTTGCTCCTTGTGCTATTAAAATTGATATTGATAAAGAGCAATTAGTGGAAAAACTAACAAAAGATTTAAAAGATTTAGACTTTGAAATTGAAAGAAGTATAAAAATGCTTAGCAACGAGAATTTTGTTGCAAAAGCACCACAAAATTTGGTACAATTAGAGAAAGAAAAGCTAGAAAAGAACAAAGCTAAGAAGGAAAGCATAATTAGTAGTTTGGAAAAAATAAAATAAATGAAAAATTTACTTTTGAGAAAGGGAATAACAATAGGTATATATGCTGTCGCAACTCTTGTGATGGAATGCTTTTTGTTTGTCTATTTAGGGTTTGGCTTTTTACCACAATACATTTTTTTTGACTTAGGTTTAATTTTATTCTTTTCTGCATTAGTTTTTGTATTACCGTGTGGAAAGTTTCAAGATATTTTTATTTGTATATTACTTGCACTGCAAATGATTTTGTGTTACATAAACATTTGTATGTACAAAGTTTTAAACGATGTTTTTACATTTGAACTATTGTCACTTGTAAAAGAAACGACAGATGTTATAAATTTTGATATGTTACCAGTTTGGCCAATGATATTTTATTTGCTAACATTTGGTTGTAGTTTGGCGGGTTTAATTTTAACAAAAAAAATTAAAGTTGAAAAGTTTAAGCATTTTAGCATGGTTAAATTTGTTGTTAAAATGGTTAGCATGATATGTCTTACAATATCATTTATAATTTATTCGGTTGGTAGTGTTTATTGGGTAAGAGGGGATAGTTCGTCACACTTTTCTGATAAAATGCTTTATGCAACATTTAGCAGTAATAAACAAAGTTTGGTAAAGTTTGGCACTCTTGGCTTTTATTTTGAAGAGTTTTTTAGACAATTTTACAAAGTAGATGAAACAGCACAATATACTAGAGCAGAACTAAATGCATATGTTCAAAGTCCAGAATACAAACCACAAGACCTAGAAATATTTAATGTGTGTAATGGACAAAATGTTATAATGATTATGATGGAGAGTTTTGAGTGGTACGCAATTACTCCAGAAGCAACGCCAACGCTTTATGCTCTGTCAAGAGGATATGATTTTGGTACCAAAGCAGACGGATACAAAAATTTTAATTTTTATAATTTTTCTAAAGATGAAAATGGCGAGTTTACCATTCTTGAAAGAACGGATTATACAAAAATTAATGAAGAGTACAAAAAGTTGCAACAAGATGGAAAAGATGTGCAACTGTTTGATGAGAGTGCGTTTGATAAATATGGGTTTACTTTAATTAATTATTATTCAAAAGCCAAAACCGATTATTCTGAAACTACGGCAATGATTGGTAATTATCCCTACGGTGAAAGTTTTACAACACATAATTTGATATATGCGTCTAACGACATATACAACAATTTAGACTACTCATTTACGCTTGCAAATATGCTAAAAGACAGCGGTGCGGTAGATGTTGCAAGTTATATGCACCCATACCTTTCTACTTTTTATGGTAGAGATACATTAATTCCTCAATTTGGATTTGATAAAACTTTGTTTTTAGATCAAATGAGTGACAAGATTCCTAAGGGTAAGAAATTAAGTCATGCAACACTAGATAGTAAGGCTCTTGATTATTACTTAAACATATCTACAACAAACAAGTTTATTGATAAAGATAAAAAGTTGTTTAACTTTTTTACAACGGTTACAACTCATGGCGAGTATTCTGAAAATGAAACAATAAAAAACAATACCGATTATTATAAGTTTTATGATAGTATAGGATTTTATGGCAAAAGTTCAAACCCAAAAACAAAAATACCTGAACTTACAACCGACCAAGAAAATGAAGTAAAAAACTATCTTGTATCAACATTAGACACCGAACGAATGGTTAGCATTTTGGTAAAATACCTTATGGATAATGATTTGTTTGACGATACTTTGCTTTGTCTGTTTGCCGATCATCATAGTTATTATAATCAAATGGATTTATATTATAAAAAGCACTTTTTTAGCGATGCTGAGGGCGATTACTCTTCGCCAATATATTGGAAGAGAAATACTAAATACAATGCCACAAGCGAAGACTATTTAAAGAGTCAAGACCGATTTAAAGTTCCGGCAATTATGTATTCTACAAAAATCACAGATGCCGTTGTTGGGGGTGCGGAGGGGCATCAAATTTCTAAATTAACGTGTTCCTTTGATTTGCCTGTTACAATTATGACTTTGCTTGGTGTGGAGTATAATCCAACATATTATTTAGGATACCCAGTAAAATGTAAGGTTGTAGTAGACGAAAAGCCAACAGAACTAGGTGTTCCGGCCTATGTTTCGTATACCGGTGGAATCTTTGATTTACACATATATACCGAAGAGGGTAAAACAATAAAGTTTGAAAGAAAATATGTCACAGCGTTAGATGAGTTAACCTTTCAATACAAAGTAAATACCTATATAGAAAAATGGTACAAAATAACAGCACTTTATCAAAATGATTTATTTGAAGGATATAAGGGGCAAAAAAAATAACAATAAAAAAGTTCACTATTGGAAGTTTCCCAAAGTGAACTTTTTATTATATATTAGAATTTTTGTATTCTTCTAGAGCCTTTGCAAGTTGGTCTGGGCAAGAAGTACCATTTCGGCAATTAATACCTTTTAATTTGCTTATTACATCATCTATCTGCTCGCCAATTACCAATTTTGAAATGCCTTGTAAATTACCGGAACACCCGCCAATAAATTTTACATCTTTAATAATGCTATCAGATATATCTAAAACTATTTGACGAGAGCAGGTTCCTTTGGTGTGATAAATATACATTTTTAATCTCCTTCTGTGTTTGTTAATAAAATATCGTAAATTGATGCGAAAACTTTGCTTGCATTATTTTGCCAATTTTTTTCTATGGTTTTGGTTGTTTCCTGCTCGGGAACATTAAGTTTAATTTCTAATGTTGTGGTGGTGGGTTCTACTATTTTTAAAACCACCGAAAAAGTGCCGTCTTTATTTTTAAATGAATCGAAAAAATATTCTTGTTTTCTTTTAAAGATTAATTTGTTTTCTTTAACAAAGTTTGCAATATCTGTACGAATGCTTGCAGGAATATCATTATAAAAAAACGACAAGCAACTTCTGCCTTCCGGAGTAATAGAATAGTACTTAGTTTTTTCGGTGTTTTTGGTTTCTTGAATATATCCCGATTTTGTAAGTTCTGACAATGCAATTTTACAAGTAAAGTAAGATATCCATTTTTTTTGATAATAACACATATCAATAATGGTATCTTCCGTTAGGTCGCATTCCATTCTGTCAAGAACATATAATAAAATTAATTTACCAACCGTTTCGTTGTTTGCGTATTTTATCATAAAATCTTCCTTACTTTTTTTGCGTGTATATTATATCAAATTTTATTTAATTTGTGAATAGTTTTTTTAGAATTTATCTAATAACTTTTTGTTTTTTCGCTATTTTATGTTAAAATATAGTAATTAATTAGTAATAACAATTTTAATTTAGGAGAAAACTTTATGGCAATTCCAAAATCGGTTAGCAATGAATTAGTTGCGTTTAACATTGCGTGTAAGGAATTTTGCGAATCAAAAATTATATTAATAGAAAAGTCGGTAAGCAATATTTTAAAAACAATTGCTAAGGGGAGTGCACTTTATTCTGCAATTGCAGAAAAAATTGTGGGATATAATTTTGGACTAGATTTTTCGGCTGTGCAAAAAAGCAAAAACTTTGATTTAGTGTTTGGCGAGAAAAGGGTTATTCAATTCGTTTTTTATCTATTAAACGAAATGGATAACGGACATATTGATTCTTTTGAGTTCATTAGGACAATGTTTGGGGAAGATAGCGAGATTGCATATTCGAAATTTTCTAGAATGCTCATAATACCATTTAATCAATCGGTAAATGGGTATGTGCAATCACTGTTTAGAGATAAGTCGTCAGAAAATCAAAATGAACAGACACCACAAAAAAATAATGCTAAACCATTAATAGACCAAGCTCTAAAAGCAAGAATTGAATTTATTGTCGGTGAAATTTCTAAGAAATTAGAAGACGAAAAGTTTGAAAAGTTAAATGAAAAATTCGGGGCTTCTACTTTGGCTGTTACCATTTTAGTTTGCTTATCTAATGGCGAATATATAGGCGTGTATGGTTTGCTTTTGGCTTTAAAAAATGTTTTACGCAACAAGCGTGCATTTAAAAATGACTTAAAAGAATTAAATTTGGTTATAGATACATTTAACAATATTTAAAATAATTAATCAGTAAAATTAATGTAAAATCTTTAATTAATATAAAAAAATTATAACAGTTGAGTTTTGCCAATTATTGCTTGTTTTTTGTAAACAACATTAATAAGAAATTTTCATATTGATAAAAAATTATGAATTTTTGCGTTGGCAAAAAACATTAGATTAATATTTGCATTCAAATATAAAATGCAATACAAAGTTTAGTTTTATTGTAAACAAAAAAAAGAAAAGTCGCATTGACTTTTCTTTTTGCTTTTGGTACCACCATGGAGAATCGAACTCCAATTTCCAGCGTGAGAGGCTAGCGTCCTAACCGTTAGACGATGATGGCATATACCAATTAGTACTTTACAAGTATAACACAATGTTGTATAATATGCAATAGAAAATTAAAATATTTGGGAAATTTTTACAAATGAAAAAGATGTTCAATTTTAGATTTTTCTTTTGTCTGTTCTTAACAATGGTTGCGGGACACCTTTTTGCTGTTAAAATTTGTCAAAGCAAAATATTTCTGTATATATTTTTCTCTCTTACCATAATTGCATTAATTACAGCAATAATTTTGTTTTTTTGCTTTTACAAAAAATTTAAAAATGTTTTATTATATGCTAGTTGCATAGTGCTGACACTTGTAATTGCTATGGGGCTATCTTTAATTCGTATAGGAATAAAAGAAAAAGACAATCAAATACCACAAGGTAATTATGTGGTACAGGGAACAGTGTCTTACATTAAGAGTAATAAAAGTTTAGTCTATTTAAAAGATGTTGAGTTAAACTACGGGGAATACAAACTTCATTCTACTGTTAGAGTTTTTGTTTATCAATTAGATGACGGGCTTGAGATTGGCGACAGTATGGTTGTATCTACTAAAAAAATGAAGATTAAATATTCGCCAACGCTTTATGACAGCTTTGTTAGTACCATAAATATTGGTAAAAATACCGAAGTAAGTATTATAAAATCTAAAAGGCTAGATTGTATTATAAGACACAAAGTAAAAGATCAATTGCTAAAAGTTGCCGATAAAAATACGGCAGAAATAGAATATGCAATGCTGTTTGGCGATAAAAGTTATTTAAACGGAGAGTTAAAAGATAACTATTCAAGCGTGGGATTATCTCACTTGCTGGCGGTGTCGGGGTTACATGTTGGGTTTGTAATTGCTATTATATCAAAAACACTAGATAAACTACTAAAAAACAAAAGGTGGTTTGCCTTTGGCATAAAGTCGGTTTTAATATTTTTATACTTAATTTTGTGCAATTTTGCAATAAGTGCATCTAGGGCGGTTATTATGAGTATGGTTTTGCTTTATGCAGATGCCAGAGGGAAGCCTTATGATGGACTTAGTGCATTATCTTTTGCTGGGTGTATATTGCTATTATTAGACCCAACACAATTTTATGATGTGGGTTTTCAATTGAGTTTTATGGTTGTTTTTGGACTTTTTGGTATTGCACCGTTGTTTTCAAAAGTGTTTTTAAAGGTTATGCCAAAGTGGTTAGGCGAGGGGCTGGCTGTAAGTATTAGTTCTATGATATGCTCAATGCCAATAGTTGCACACTATTTTACATCGGTGTCATTTTTATCTGTAATAGTAAATCTGTTTGTTATTCCGTATGTAAGTTTTGCGTTTACCATTTTGTTTTTGTTTGCTATGTTGGCGTTATTAATACCGCCGGTTGGTGTAATTTTGGTAGTTCCAAGTTTTCTTTTTGATGTATTAAACTATGTGGTAGTGTCTTTGGCAAATTTATCTTTATCTTTAACCGGTTTTCATGTAGAGAGCGTTGGACTAATTGTTGCGGTTTGTGCTATAATAATTATGTCTAAATACAATTTAATTAAGGCAAAACAGCCAAGATGGATTTTGGGGCTGTCATTAACGGCATTGTTTATTTTAACATTAATTTTTCAAATTTAGAGGATAAATGTATGAAGTTTATTGAATTAAAATCAAAATTAAAAAATGAATTGCAAAGTGTTTATTGTTTAGAGGGCAATGATAGGTTTGTAATAAAAAATGCAATAGATCTAATTGATAAAAAATTAAATTTAGTCTTTCCTGATGTAAACAAGTTGCTGTTTAACGATGAAAACAAATACACCATAGAAAATTTAATAGAAGCGTCTAGTAGTGTTCCATTTGGCGACCCCAAAAAACTAATAATTATTTGGGATAGTAATTTAAAAACTAATGATGCACAAAAGTTTTTGGATTACATCAAAAAGGGTGGGGCAGAAACTACTGTTTTTGTTTTTGCATCTACCGAACCGGGAGAGTTTGTTAAAAAAATTAAAGCAAATGCCGAAGTGGTAGATTGTAATAAACTTGACGAATTGACCTTAATGCGGTTTGCTGTTGCAAATTTTAATAAAAATGGTGTACAAATTCAAGAAAGTGCCGTAACGCTTTTAATAGAATATTGCAATAGTAGTCTTGCAAGAATATTTAGCGAAGTAGAAAAACTTTCAACCATAGGAAAAGATGTGATAACAAATTTGGAAGTTGAACAATTTGTTGTGCCAGATAGAGAATATCAAATTTATGAGTTAACCGATGCAATTTCTAAAAATGACAGGGTTAAGGTTTTTGACATTGTAGAAACTATGCTAAACCACGACAAGTTTCAAATAGGGTTGTTGCAATATTTGTATCAAAGTTTTAGAAAACTCTTTTATATTTCAATTTCAAAAGACTCTGATGATACACTAGCAAAATATTTTAATGTAAAGCCTTATTCTATAAAAATGAGCAGAATTCAGGCGAGCAAATTTACACCCAAACAATTAAAGAAAATTAATGAGCAATTATCAGAGTTGGAGTTTAATATTAAATCGGGTAAAGCAAACGCCAACAACGCAATAAATTATGCAATTTGTAAAATATTACTCACAAAAGAGGTTTAAAGTTTCATCTAACAAAATTAAATAATAAATAAAAAATGACCTATAATTATATAGGTCATAATTTATTTATAAAAAACTACTTACTTTCTTTTTTTAAAGCGTCAAGTTCTGATGCAAGAGTGCTTTTTCTACGATTTGCTTGGTTTTTGTGAATTGCGCCCTTGGTAACAGTCTTGTCAATAACTTCAAAAGTTGTAGGAAGTAACTTTTCTGCACTTTCAACATCTTTGGTATTAATGGCGTTGTTATACTTTTTGATTTGAGTTTTCATTTGAGATTTTGCCATTTTATTTTGAAGGGTGTTTCTTTTTGTTACATCAATTCTTTTTTGTGCTGACTTGATATTTGCCATTTTATCGCTCCTTTTGTTTTGTTCATTGCAAATTTTATCACAAAAGTGATTATATTGCAAGTGTTTTTGCAAATTTTTTAGGTTAAATTTATAATTAAAGGCCATTATTAAATTATGAACAAAAATCATTTTGAATTAGATTGTATAATGGATTTAATAGAATTGCAAAGCAAAAACATTTCGCCTAAAAGTAAGGAGTTTCGCCAAGTTGACCACGGCAATTATATAAAAACAAAGGTACATTTAAAAAATAATAACGAGTTTGGAAAACCCCAAGGAGTGTATATTACTTATGATGTTAAAAACGATGAAAAAGTAAACGCTTTGGTTTGTGATATAAAAAATGAAATAAAGAAACTTATAGGTGGTGCAAAAAGGGTTTTGGTAGTAGGAATAGGCAATGATGTTTTGTTGTCAGATTCGCTAGGGCCAAAGGTTGTGAGTAACCTACAAATAAAAGAAGGAAGCGAAATTGAGTTATACAAAATATGTCCTAATGTAGCAAGCAATACTGGCATTGATAGTTTTGACCTAATTAAATCGGTTACAAACATAGTTATGCCCGAAAAAATAATAACAATAGATAGTTTGGCAAGTCGAAATTTTAGTAGAGTAGGGAGTTCCTTTCAACTGTCTGATGCAGGAATTGTTCCAGGGTCTGGGTGTGGCAAGCGACAACAGTTTGTTTTAAACAAAGAAAGTCTTGGGGTGCCTGTGATCGCAATTGGTGTTCCTATGGTGGTGCATATTAAAAGTTGTCTTTTTGAGTTGTTATCCTCTATCAAAATGGAACAATTAAACTTGCTTAACATTCTTTCAAGCGACAAGTTAAACGCTTTAAATGGTGTCATTTTGACCCCAAAAGAGATAGATTTAATGCTAGAATTTTGTGCTGGCGTATTGGCAAACGCTCTAAACGCTGTGATATAGAATATTTTATTAAAAGTTCAAAAATGGTTAGCAAAAATTTCTCGCATTATTCATAATATCAAAAATTTTTACATTAAAAAAGCGTACAGATAGTGTACGCTTAAATTTGTTTTATCTAACTTTTATACCTCTACGAGAGCGGTAAATGAACCACATTAAGAATAAAAATCCAAATATTGCAATAGCAATCAAAATTATTAATGCGTAATTAATTTTGTAATACTTCTCGGCTTGCACTTCAAATGAGTTATTAAACTTATCGGTAATTCTTATTGTATATACACCATTTTGACTATAAGAGTGTCCGCTTTGAATTATTCCGCCAATACCACCAACCGATTCACGAGGGTCGTATTCGTCAATTTGTTTACCGTTTAAAAATACAGTAACTTTACTAATTTCAATTCCGCTGACTTCACCAATGCTTATATTGCTGGTTGTCTTTCGGGTGTCGCCTTCAAAGTCGTTGGTAAATTTAATATCAAAATATGGTTTTTGAATATGTACTTTTACTACATTGCTGGCTGGTTTTTCTACATAGGTTGTTTTGCGTTCGCCGTCTTTAGTTAAATAAAAAGCAAGTTTGTCTGAGTTTGTTAACTTAACTGTATAAACACCCTCATCAATTAAATTGTAGCAGTGTGTAGTAGGAAGAGGGTTTCCGGCACTATCTAAAACTTCTAAAGAGTTATACTCTTCACGGTTATTTATAGAATAACCCAAATATGCTGTATCTACAATGGTAAAGTTTAATGACTTTAATGCTACATCATTTGCATCAAAAACAGTAAATGTCCAAGAGCCTGCGTAAGTGCCTCTATCCATAATAAATGTGCTGTCCGAATCAAAGGTATTAACCAAATTGCTGTTGCGATAGGCTTTTAGTATCTGACCAGAGTTTGGTGTTAGTTGTATCGAAATTCGCACATCATTTTCGGTAAGCATACGGTTTGCTAGTGGGATAGAAGTACCTTGGTTGTTTATACTTGTGGCACTAATGCTAGGGCCTTCAATTTCAAATTCAAATCTAATATAATTATTGTTTAAAGCGTTGTCTTCGTTTGTAGTTAATGCACGATTAACAAAATTCTTTGCAAATTCATGGCTAGGGAAGGTGTATAATTCTACAATATAAATGCCCGGTTCAAAAAATTCTATCTTATCACCCTTTTTTAACTGATGCAAGTTTTCAAAACCGTTGTCGTCCCAAAAAATGTTTTTGCTAGCATTTGTTGCATCGTAATTTTCTTTATTAAAATTGTAAACTATGTTCATATAAACAGGTAGTTTCAATTCGCCAACAACCTCTATTGTAGGCATTTTTGAAATAGTTTCTGCCTTAGACAAAAAACTGTCTTTGCCTGCTTCTGGTTTAAACATAGAGAATATGTAGTTGTTGTTTAAATTTGATGTCGCAATTCTGTCATTTCCAAACTCATCTTTGTAGGTGTAGGTAAATGCACTGTCACTGCTTGAAATTATGTTGCTATAAAATCTATCATTTGCATTGGTTTGTGGAGGATAATATGATGCGGTAAACATAAATGAGTAAAAATCCGCGAACTGTTCAATGGTAATGTCTGAACTTTTGTCAAAGCTTTTGTTTTTAATTTGAACCATTTTAACCTTTTCGCTAATAGATGTGGTATCTCTAAATGGAGAAATATCTACGCCCGGACCAACTGGTTTAAAATCGCTATCAAACTTAACATAAATAGGTAAATTGGTGTTGTTATAAATGGTAGCCGATTCAGAAATAAAATATATTGTGGTAGATTTTGGTAATATACCGTTTAGGGCGCCATTAATATAGTTGTATATTTCATTTTTTACACCGCCATAATAATCGCCAGTGCTGTGCTGGTAAATGGCAATATCATATTTGCTACCAATGTTTGAATTGTTATCAACGCCATAAGTGTAAGGAATTTTGGTTATAATTTTGTAGGTAACAACGTTGTTACTAATAGGGTAATCGGCGCCAAAAAGAGTGGTTGAAATGGTAAATATAGAATGGTTGGTTTGATTATATGTTTTTGACCAAATAGATGCACTATCCTTTTTTTGTACTAGAGATGTGGTTGTTTTGGTGGTTGTTGTGTTTGCATCATTTTTAGTTAATTCGGTGCTTTTAATAGTTATTAAATTGGTTAATTCTAGAGGGACAGAAGTAAATGTTGAGTTAAATCCGTTAGTACTGTCATATTTACTTGCGTCTAGCAAAGTATTAGAAATAGCTAATTGCAAGCGGATTGTTTCATTAAAAACATAAAATGAGCCAAATTGTGAGCTTTCTGAAATGTTATTTTCTCCTTCGTCAAAAAAGGACCATGAATATTTTGGGTTAACAACAATTAGGTTAATTGTTCTTGTAACATAAGCAGTTTTGGATGTAAAGGTTAATTTTACCGTTCCATACGAGTTTGCAGGAATGGTAAGTCTGTACAAATTGTCAGATGCTGGTACCGAAGTCCCATTTATAGAAAGAAGATATAGGTTAGAGTCAAATTGCATACCAGAGGTGCTGGTTGTTTGGGTGGTTTTAACTCGTGGTGTGATTTCGGCAGAGCCATCGCCCAAAATGTAATAGTTGCCGTTGTAATAGTGAATGTTTTCATAAACGGTTTGTAGGGCGGTGTTGTTTATAACTGGAGAAAACGAACATTGTGCGCTAGCAACAACCTCGTTAGATTTTTTTAGTGTAACGGTGTATGTTGCTTGTCTTGTAAAATAGTAAATGGTTGGTTTTTTGGGATCTCCAACTTTTGTGCCATACTCATCTTCGGGCAAGTCGTATGTTGTTGCACCAACACCACTATTTATACACTGAATAGATATGGTATCATAAGTGATGCCAGTGCTAATGGTTATTCTCAAAAAAGATATTAAAGAAGGCTCGGTATAAGATGAAGACAAAATAGAATTTTTTGAAAATAGCCCTTCAAACTTTATTGGGGAATTGGTTACATTTTCTGGATTTTTTACAATCGTGACATTAGAAACGCCATTGCCTTCTTCGGTAGTTGTTCCGGCGACTGCAGAGGAATTGGTGGTTGGGGCAACGGTTAATGTAGGTGGGGTATCTGCAGAGGCGTTGTTATTATGAAAATATGTTAAGCCAAAAAATGTTGCACAAAAAAGTGACAATGCTGTGACTATTGATAATATGATTTTTTTCATAAAGTGTTCCTTTTCTCGTTTGTTTATCTTTATTATGCGTTAATTATATAATAATATAGCGGTTAATTGCAAATTAATTTATGGGTTTAATGAAATTTTAATTTAATTTTAAAAAGCAAAAACAATGCAAAAAATTATAGGCGATTTAATTGTTATATTTTCATAACAAAATTAAGTAAATGGTAAAATTTTGTCGTTATGGCAAAAAGAAAAAGCAGGGCAGAAGTTACCTTGCTTTTTGGTATTTTTGTTAATTTAAAGATTCTCCACAGCCTTCACAAAAACGGCTTTTGGGGTCATTTAGGCGACCACATTTAGGACAGGTAATTTTGGTTTTTGTGCCACAATTTGCACAAAACTGTGCATTGTTGCTAAGGGCTTTGCCACAGTTAGGACAATTTTCGCCGACTGTTTCATCAACTAGGTTTGCGGTGTATCCAACTATTACAATTTTTAACGCTAGTGATAAAAAAACTACACCAAACATTAAAATAATTGCGGAAGGGAAAATAAGAACAAGTGGAATAAAGACTTTTTTGTTTACTAGGTCGCTAGATTGAGCAATGTCAGAATTTGCATGTGAATTAAGTAGTTCTGTGCCATAAAACATAAATAAAGCAATGCAAGCAATAATAGCCAAAACACCCAAAACGGTGAGAGAAATACCTATTGCTAGTAGCTTTTTTCGTAAGTTTATTGCCTGCTGGCTATTTGCAACATTTTTTGTGTTGGAGTTTAGTTGCTTAATGGTTGATTGTAAATTGTTAAACATAAACTATCTCCTTTTGCATAGTTTTGTTATTAACCTGACCAATGCAAAATTTGTGTTATTAATAATGATATGTATTTTTTAAACTTTTTATCTTAAAACCTTACGATTTCTTTCTTTAATATCGTAAAAAATTTCTTCTTCGTTTAGTCTTCTTCCCGGAATAAATGGCATATCCATTTGACCTATTTTGTAAATGTCTGGAGCTTTCCAATATTGATACATTTGAGAGTTGATAGGGAAGCTACCAAAAATTTTAACAATAATATTTCCTTCTTTTAGTTTGTCTAGGTCAGAAGGGTAGAGTAGTGGACGAGATTGAAGTTGCGTGCTAGTGCTTCCGCCCTTGGCATCGCCCCCTTCGTTTTTGGATTTAGAACTTACCTTAATTTGGTAATTTCCTAATTCTTTGCTAAATGCTTCACGAGTTTCTTGAGAAGGTGTACCTAAGAACAATTTGCTATTACAGTTATCCATAACAATGCTTGCGGTTTCTTTTCCGTACACATTTTCTAGTTGGGCGTAAGATTGAATTATCATATTTAGGTGAATTTTACGAGAACGGGCAACGGTAATGATTTTATCTAAATTGTTGACCTTTGGCATATTGGCAAATTCGTCCATAATGTAAAACAAGGCTCGTTTTAATGAGGCATTTTTTGCTTTGTTTTTGTCTTTACTAATAACTTCGTTAGCACGTGCTTTTTTTACAAATTCCTTATAACTTTGCGAAATGCAAATGGTGGCAAGTCCGTAACGGGTTTGTTTTTCGTCTGGTATTTTTATAAAGAAAGCGGTAGGCTGTTCGTCAAATTCTCCAAACTCGATTTCGTTTGCTGCCGTTAGGTAACAAATACCATTATCGGCAAAAAGTGATAACTTTTGGCTTATGGTAGACATGTATGAGTCACGTGTTTGTTTTGCGTTTGAGTAAACTATGTGTTGGCAAAGTTGTATGGTTTTAGAAAGCGGACTTCTGCCACTAAAATAATCTTTTACATATTCAAAGTCGTTTTCTTTATTCATAACAATTTTGTACATATTGTAAAAGTTAAAGCGTTCTTTTGTCATACCAAGTTGAGGGTTTTCGCTATCTTCAAGCATCGCTATCAAAACGGCTACAATATAATCTTTTGCACCTTGCTCCCACGACTGGTCTTTCATATTTAAAATAGGGCAGAGTGCTGATGCAATATCATTTATGTCGTCAATGCAATCATCTTTAATTTGTGTTTTTACAACTTCTACTTCCAAAAAGGCATCTCGTAAACTTGCAAATGCTTTGCCGTCAAACTCGTACCATTCATTACTTTTTATGTCGCCAACTTTAATTAAATCATACTGTCTAATGTCATCATTTGTGTGCTTTAAAATTTCTTCTTCCAAATGAAGTTGGCGTTGGTAGTTTGTATATATAGATTCTAACGGATTCCACCTTAGGGAGTTATATGGATTTATAAGGTCAAGAACCAAGACTCTATAACCACTGTTTACCAATTTTTGACTATGATGGGCAAATAGTTCGCCTTTAGGGTCGGTTATAAATAGAGAAGGTTTATTCTTTAGTTGGGACAAAATTTGAATATTTGGCTCTACAAAACATGTACCTTTACCTACACCGGTAGTACCAACTATTAATGCGTGATAGTTTGGTGTAAAATGAATTTTCATATTACCCTTTTTGTAAACCGAGCGGAAGGCAATACCTTCATGTGAGAAATTTTTTAGTTCGGACCACATGCAATTTTTAAAGGTTTTATCAAGTTCTGAGCCTTCTAGCCAGTGCACATTTTCAAGGTCTTTTTCGCCTTTTAGACTGCCATCACTAGATTTTTTGTCGGCGGTAAAGTATAAGAGCAAAAATATTGCACCCACGCCAAGCGTTACTGCAAACATAGTGTTTACATCAGGGTTCCCAATGTAGGTCAAAAGGTCTTTTGTTTCGCCCCCAATAGCTTTATCTATTAGTAGCATTTGCAACACCAAAGCAAAAGCATAACAAGAAGGAATCCCTATAATTAATATCCATATAAGTTTTTCTATGGTGCTTTTTGCATCTTGTTTTTCTGCCATCACTAACTCCTATTTGTTATATTTCGTTTGTAATTTTAAGTTTTACGAAGTACAAGGCTTTTATAAATGTAATTAAAATGTAGGTTCAATGGTTGTAAGCCTAATGTGGTACATAATACTCAAAATTCATCGTTGTTTTTATTATAACAAATGCACTCAAATTTGCAAATGAAATAGTTGTATTTTTCTTATTTTTTAATAAAAATTTCAAAAATTTTTAAAATGAGTTATTTTTTTTGACAAAGAATATTTCTTTATGTTAAACTAAACACTACAAGAGGGGAACAAAATGAGAAATTTATTGATGAAATCTATTTTTAGTGTTACCAAGTTTTTGTTAGATGGGGAGGTAGAAACCACCGACCCAGATTATAATGCGTCAGTTAGTCCTATATATGACTTTTTGGATACTTTTGGGCCTTTTTTAATTTCTATTGTGCTAGGACTAGGCGTTTTATATTGTATAGTTTTAATGGTAAAATATGTTAAAGAAGAAGATGCTGGCGAGCGTGACAAAGTAAAAAAACAGGCTATAAACGCCGTCATCAGTTTTGGTGTTGTGGTAATTTTAATAGTGCTTTTGTATGCATTCCGTGGTACTTTTATAAAGGCTATGAATGATACTAAGTAATATTGGTTTCACAGATTTTTCAAAAATATTTAAATTTTTTAAAAAAAAGACAAAATTCATTTGCTAAATGCAAAATAGGTGTGATACACTACAATTAGATTTAAAAAAGCAAGGAGGAAAAGATATTATGTCATTCTTTAAATCTTTAATTGGTGAAGTAAGTGATTTGCTAAGTGGTAAAGCAGGCTCTGACTTATCGGATGCTGCAAATACCCTTAAAACAACATTTACTAGCGTTATGAGGACTGTTATGCCTATCGTATTTAGCGTAATTTTGGCATTTGGCGTGTTTTTCTCAATTAAGCTTGGTATTTACTATGCAAAACAAGAAACCACCGAAAAAAGAGAAGAAGCTAAAAAGCGTTTAGTTGGTGCTGTAGTTGGTTTTGGTATTGGTATAGTTGCAGCAGTTATTTGCTGGGTTATATTCACAAATGACGCAATTATACAGAACTTATTTAAATAATTAAATAACTTATTTGGCTATCGCTTAGTCAAGGCAAGTTTATTAATTTAATAAGCACTTTAAAAGTCACATAATTTTTGTGTGACTTCTTTTTGTGTTTAAAAAATTTTTTAAACAGCAAAAAAATTTGCAAACTTTTTAATTTTGGTTAATATTCGTTTGCTGGTGTTAAATTAATGTGATACAATCATATTAATAATAACCAATAATATATTTTTGTAAGTTAAATTATTTTTATATAATAATTTGCCTTGCAAATATGCAAAATATTACAAAAGAATTAATCGGTTACAAGGGGAAGATAATGCAAAATACATTTTTGGGCAAAGTCTTTAATACATTGAGATTCATTTCTGCGAATGGCGAGGGACCAACTGGCTCTTCAATAGATTTTTTTTCAGATGCAGGCTCGGCAATTGCACAACTTTTATCAAAGATACTTGTAGCACTAGGTGATGTCGCTTATTGGCTTTGGGGTTTACTTATGTCCGCCCTTTACACCGTGGTAAAATTAGTTTTGAACATTGTAGATGTGTTGCAGTTTTTTGTAATGAAACTTGTGGGGATTGATATTTATCAAAACCCTAATTGGAAAAATCTGGTCACACTTAAAGATAGCGACCTTATAATAAAGTTAATAACCAGTGATACCGTAATTAATATCTTTCAAAAAATACTTGTTATTTCTGCATTGCTTTTAATAATTTTCTGTATTTTTGCTATAGTTAAACAAAACTATGCAAATGCTCTTGGCGAAGAAACAAAAGGGAATATCGTATTAAACACCCTAAAAAAAGCGGTAAAATCTATATTTTTATGTTTTTTGGTTCCTTTTTTGCTAATAATTGGAATATTAGGGTCTAACGTAATACTTGCAAGTGTTTGTTCTGCAATTAAAGGAAACAACGACCTAACCCTTGGCGGAATAATCTTTACCACCAGTTCATACGAAGCCAACAAATATAGAATGTACGCCAAAGATGGACTAAAAACGCCAATGTACTTTTCGTACGCAACCGAAATAGTTAATCCGTCTGACTATACAACAGACAATGACATGAGAATGTTGTTTTTAAAGTTGATTCGTGGGGATATTTACATTGAAAGTTTGTCGGGCGACCTAATCCAAAAGAAGGAACGTGGGGACTTTGATAGTTGGTTTGATACCTTTGGAAGTTTAGATTTATCAAAAATCAACGAAAAATCTTCATTAACCGCTGGCGATGCAATTAATGCTTATGCAACAGTTACTGGAATATTGTCGGGGCCTGCTGGTTGGGTTGCTGGGGCTTTGTATAACATACTTGTAGCAGATTCTGTTTCGGGGCTTACCGAAGAAGAAATCCAAACAAACGGCAATCAACTTGTATATCAATTTGAGCAATCGTTTAATGCGTGGTATTCTGAAAATTTTGACAAGCACCCGCTAGATGACTTGCCTTTGTGGAACAAGCATATTAGAAGCATATATAACACAAATTGGAAGAGAAACAATAATCTCGAAAGTTTGCAAATGGATTTTAAATCTACCTATCAAATTTATGGCACGCAACAATTTCCATCTGACTTAAATGTAGAAGTTTCGATATTTACAAATAGTGAAAAGTACGCAAAGTATGAAAACTTTACTACTTACGAATTAGAGTATTATGTAATGGCAGATTTGATGGATTATGCCATTGAGCACAATCAAAAATTCTATTTTGTAAATGCAAACAACAAAAATATAAATTGGACACCAATGACAAAAACGGGTGACGAATTATTAATTGATGACAACAAACAAATTAATAGTTATAGTGCCGAGAGTGGTGTTTATACCTACCGAAATGAGTCTAAGGGAACGGTAGAATATGTTTTGAGCGTGGCACCGGGCAGTGATGGTGCAACAGTAATAAAAAAGAATGATAAATATTATCTTGCAAGCAACGAAAATCAGCAGGTAAGAAAGTTGTCTAGTGGTAGTTTTTATGTTTCGTACTACAATGGCATAAATAGACTATACTGGTCAGAAGATGATTCCTTGGGCGAGAAATATGGTTCAACCTACATAATTTGTATTGCAGATAAATATAACGAAGGCAAATTTTTGCCAGTTACACAAAAGACCACAAACTTTCAGTCGGATTTTTTGGATAAAGAATACGCTGGGCCTATAGTTGCTAGAGGTATTTTTGCAAATAGTATTTCATTTTCGGTGTTGTACCCAACAGCAATTAGAGAGCAAATGATAGATGAAAATGGCGACCCAATTGAGTCATTAGAAGTGGCTTCGGGGGTAAGAACAAGCGTTGCCAATGCACTTTCAACAGATGCAGAAGGTAATATTGTTATAGACTCTACATTTACTCCGCTTGTTGCATTTGACGGAAATGAACCAGTTACGGTTGGTATGGGTCAAAAAAGTTCTTTGCTAACCGCTTTGTACTCAAAAGCAACTGATGAAAAATCAAGAATTGGAGTAAAAAGCATTTTCTCTAATTTGGTTGCCTACAATGGAGCGGTTGAAGGCTTGTCGCTTGGCAAAGATATTTCATCAAAAATTTATGTAAATAGTGCAATTTCCTATTATAAGGTTACAGATAAGGGTCTAATCTTTTACGATGCAAGTGGGGCAGAGATGCCTTTGTCAAACAAATCTCGTGCAAACAATCCAAAAGAATGCACTTTTAGCACGTATGATATTAAAGATATTTCCCTTTATTATGCTGTAGATAAAGGGCTTGCGTATAATTATAGCGTAATGGCAGACGAAACGGTTGGTACAAATGTTGCAGATATTCAAAAGCTTATAGCAAGCAGTGCAACAGCGCAATCAAGCAAGGTAATAGATTTTAATTCGTTGCTTCTTGTGCAATACAAAGGTAAATTAGTTAAAGTTACACTTGATGCCAAAGATTATTACTTTTTGGTGGGCGTTAAAGCAGTGGGGCTTTCACAAAACGGAAGTGAATTTTCGAGTGCAGGCACTTTTTATGAGTATAAGGCATTTACCACTGTTTCTAACGAAATTTTGGCAAATGGCGTAACTACTGATGGTTTCGTTACAAAGGTAAATAACAACAGCATTAATGTATATAGAAAAAATATAGTTAATTTATATATTAAAGATGGCGAAATTTATTACACTTCGGGTGTAAAATATTTTGACTCTTCATTTACCGAAAAACTTTTGACAACAACCATTGATAAAATAAAGAGTATAACATCTGTGGATATGGCAAACTATGTTAAAAATAACGGGTTTGGCAAGTTTAAAAATGACGTTTATGGCAGAAATGAAGCAAAAGATGTAGAAATGCTAAAATACAACGTTTTTGAACTATTGGAAGTTGGACAACTAAAAAGATGTTTTGACACCGATGCAGGTGCCGAGTATTATCAAAAAGAAACAGAATCTCCCGTTGTTTACAATGAGAAAGTGTTCAGTTTTTACACCGAAACAAGCGAAGGGTATTTGCAGGCAATTACTATTGCAGACTTTGACTCGGCTACAAATTTGAGTAACAAAAAGGTATATGTTGTATACAATGACTTTGTGGCATCTGCAACATTTACAGGCGAACCGGTAGTAGAAGGTGGTGAACCAGTAGTTCAAATTGTATATTTAAATAGAGCAGAGTATGAAAACGCTTTAAGGGACAATAGGTATAGCAATGTTACCATTGTAAATAACAGTGAAAGCGCATTGTTAATTTCTGAAAACATTAAAGAATCTTTGGCAGATACAAGAACAGAAAACTTTTACAAAAAGCGAAAGGAAATAAGTTTAGAGTTGTTTGGCAAAGTGGCAAATTTCTATTATGGTCAAGATTTGCTAATTGCTTTGGGTTCTACAATTCAAGAATTGCCAAGTGCATATTTAAGATATAATTCAGACAATAAGTCATTAGATTATTATACCAGCACCGGTTACGAAACGGCGTCTTATAAGTTGGTAGAAGGCTCCTCAGCACAAGAAAATAAAGGAACGGTTAACATTAAACTTAATCTTTATTACCAACTAAAAGAAAACAGGCCAACAAACGCATTTATTAGTCAAAATGAATTAAACGATTACAACGCAAAAGAAAACTATCAAAAAGAAATAATAACTTTAAATGTTGACTACAATTCAACAATTTACGATATCCAAGAAACAAACGGAAAAACCAAAATGGTTACCGATTTTGCTATTGGCAATGTTGGCGTAACGATTGAATCCGGTGGGCAAGATAGTTATGCACAAAGTCTTATTACCCAACAAAATAAGGCGGTTTATTGTAGCAACAAGTTGGCTTTAAGCAATAGTGCAATTAAAGATTTAGCAATAAAAACACTGTCTGGCATAACGCTAGATACCGATTATTATTCAGCAATAAATTTAAGAGAACTTAACACCGAGGGTGATAGATATATTTATTTTGAGCATGGTGACTTTGGCAGTGTGTTCTCTAACATAATTTTTGACTTAGCATTTCACTTTGATTTTTCGGGAGCGCTAAAAGGCAATAGTGTTGCTTTTGCCATAAGAATTAAACCGGGCATTGTAAATTCTTACAAAATTACAACCGATTACCATTTAGAAGGTGGTGGTTTTGTACTAAATTATAACTTTAATGAAGCTACGGGAATTGGCATTAGTTATCTTTTTGATATGAAGTCTATTAATCCGCTAATACTTTGTTTCTCTACGGGCATTGTATTTAATATGTTGTGGAAGATGGTTTGGGGATTAATTTCAAGAATTTATGAAATTGCGATACAATTTGTAGTGTTGCCGGGCGTTTTAACAATAGGAATAATGTCTTCGGATAAGTTTGGAGATTGGAGCAAGGCGGTTATCAAAAAGGTAATGAGTGCCTACACGGCTCTAATTATGTTAAACTTATATTACGCACTTATCCCGTCTATAGACTCATTAACTACCGGACTAATTAAGTGGTCAGAGTTACCTTCTACATTCACTTCGTGGTTTGGTAGCATTGGTTCGTTTATTGGTGCAAAAGGTGGTGGCTTTATGGGAAGTTTTGGCAGTAAAATATCAAGTATTGCATTAAACATTAATAGTTTATTAGGACTAGAAGAAGCAACAAGCGTTGCAGTAGCAAATTTCCTTAATAAAATTATATTTATATTATTCTTCTTAGTATTAACTACACTTGTAACCAAGGGTAAAGATATTTTGGGAGATTATTTGGGTACTGGTGATGTTGTAGATGATGGAGCAAAAGCCTTTAAAGATGTACAAGGTTTAAAAGACGAGTACAACAACAGTTTGCCGGGCAAAATGATTAATGGCTCAGCAAGACTTGCTGGTAAAGGAGTTTCTGGGGTATATAAATTTGCAAAAGACAAAATTAACAAGGCAAGATCAGCGGGAGAATCAGGTTTTACAGCCGAAGATTTAGTTGGTGGCGAAGCCTTTGAAACAGGGGATAGAGCATCAGCCGTTAGCACATTATCTAACAGCAATATATCATCACTTGCTTCGGCGTTGACATCTAGTATGCCACCAGCAACTTATTATATGAGTGCTACCGCAACCCCAAGCCGAAGAAGTTCGGGGGGAGGAGTTCCTCTTCCTGCCACAACGGGGTCTTCAGACGAAGAAGAAAGACCAGCATCTTCTGGACATGCTAGCGTAATGAATGGTTCTGGCGGATTTGGGTTTGCTGGCGGAGATGATAGTTCGGGACTTGGAAGAAATCACGGCTCGGGTACCGCTATGTATTATGGAGGTGGAGGATCTTCTGTTGGTGGTGGCAACAATATGAACTTAGCCTACTATGATAGTTTGGTAGATAATAACATGAGCATTGCTCAGATGGATAGCCATATTAACGATTTGGGTAATGTTATTGCAGAGGCAGGTAAAGAAGAAAGCAAACTAAGAGTTCAAGCCAATAAAACTTATACCAAATCAGATAAACTCGCTCATGATCAAGTAAAAGCCGATCTCGAAGTCAAAACTAAACAATGGACGCAATCTAGCGATGACAATGAAAAATCACAGTTGGGTGCAGATATTGGTAAACTTAGCACTCAAAACAGAATGTTTGAAGAGAAGAAACAACAACGAGAAGAGTTGTTGGCTCAAGCAAAAGATGTTCAGCGTAGAAATTATGATGCTACGGTAGAATTCCAAGCCTATCAGGCTGCAAGAGCGGGTAAGGCAAAAACAGCAACCGATGCCGTTTCAGCAAATGACGAAGACAAGATAATGACCGTTTCGCACTCTAATAAGATGTACAGACAGGCAGTAGATAACATAAGAGAAGACAAAGCAAAACTTAAAGGTGCAAAATTTAACGCCGAACAAAATGCGTTGTCAGACGCCGAAAAAACCGAACTATCTGGTATGGATAATCAGTTAAAGTCTGCACAAGCAAAAATAGACAACCACAACAACCAACTAAAATCATTATATGCAAATAAGCAACCAACCAAAGAGATTTTGGAACAAATCGAAAATGAAAAGAACTTGTTAGAAGCAGCCGAAAAACAAAAACAAAATATAGAAGCAAGAAAACAAGCATTAAGCGACAAAAAACAACGATTTGACAATGCGGTTGCAGACCAACAAAAACTAACCGATAAGTTAAATAAAGACATGGCAGATAGAGATAAATATAAACAGATTAACGAGCAAGAAAAAGCACGACAAAATGATACCGCAAAAATGTCTGACCTAGATAAACTAGGAGAACAAATAAACAAAAAGGCAGATGCCGAAAAAACGGGTATTTTGGTAAGTGACTTAAATCAAACCAAAGCAAATGCATCAAGGGTAGCATCAGAACTTGAAAAACACGCACAAGTTATAGATAAGCACAGCGAAAGTCTACAAAAGAAAGCTGACGCAGACAAGGTTGCTAGTGCATTAAATAGTGTAGGCGCAGGAGGCGGTTCTGGCGGAAGTGGTTCTGGCGGAGGCGGTTCTGCTGGCGGTAGACCAATACCAAAAGCAACCAAAAAACGTAAGACGCTAGAAGAAAAGAAACGAGAACTTATCAACAAAGAAATGGATTTGGAAGAAAAGGAAATTAAGCCGGGATTATTCTCTGGAGTAAGAAGGTTTACAAATTCCGTTCAAAGAAATGTGCTTAAATTCCAAGTTGGTACAATTTCTAAGGTACAAAGTGCAGGAGAAGGCATTAAAGATGGTGCAAAATATGTTGTAAATAAGGTAGCTTCTTCACAGCCTGTTCAACAAGGAAGAAAGTTTGTTCGAAAGGTTGGAGATGCTGTTAGTGAAGCAGGAGCTGCTGTTGGTGAAGTAAAAGATAAGTTAGTTGATGCAGCTAATACAGCCAAAGATGCCGTTGTGGACGTTTATAACAACAGTGCTCCTGTTCAACATGAAAGAGAAAAAATGGTTGAACGCAAACAAACATTTGATGCAAGAAACCAAAGAACAAGAACTCTTGACGAGAGCCAATTCTCAAAAGGAGAAAGAAGGTCGCAAATGTCAAGAAAGGCGGTTTTAGAAGAAAGAGAGGGCAAAAATAAAGGGGGAAACAATAATAATAACCCATAATAAAACCTAATCAATTTGCAAACCACCTTAAAGATTGTCTTTAAGGTGGGGAGTAAATTACTAGATACAAAGTGGCGACTTAAAACGCAAAATTACTTTAAGGAGAAATTAAAATGGCAAGGTTAATACCAAGAAAAACCAAGGTCAAAATTCAATTTTTTAAGAACTTTTCACTGACAGATGTTCTGGTAGCTTTTTGTTGCTTAATTGTAATAGCACTAGCCTTTTTGAGTGGACTTCAAATTAGGTTTTACTTGGGCGGTGCGCTTGCAATATTGTCCATTTCGCTGTTTATGAAACTTGGCGAAGAGCGACTTTATCAGTCTATTGGACACTTTTTTAGATTTTTATTTGCAAACAAAAGCTTCTCTAAGGGAGAGAAAAAAATAACCAAAAATGTAAAATTAATTACGCCATATACCGGTTTGGTAGACTTTAAAATGCACGATGGCGGTAGCGAGTCTGACGATATTAGTTTTATTGATTACAACGGCAGTTATTATGGAGCGGTTGTAGAAATTAGACCCGTTCAATTTTATATGCTTAGCGAGCAAAGACAAAATCAGTTTATTAATGCCGTAGATAACGCATTAAAGACCATCGCAAGCGACCAAATAGTTTCTATTATTAAAACCGAAAAACCTTTGGTTTTGGATTCTTTTCTAAAAAATGAAAAGAAAAAGGTAGAAGACTTAATTGCGTCTTGTGAGCGTGGAAGTATTAAAGAAGAAGAACTAGATCCAAGACTTGATATTATTGAAAGCAGAATGGTAGGACTAGAAAACTGTAACGTTGGTACACCAAACACAATTATGAAGGAGCATTATTACTTTGTAATTTATGGTAGAGGTAAAGAAACGCTAAAAAGTACAGCAAGTTTGGTTGCAAGTACTATGGAGGGTGGTACAAACGGCTCTCTTCAATGTAAAATTTTAAACAAAAAGGAGTTGGCGGTATTTTTAAAGAGTACCTATACCGATACCTTTGATGAAAGAGATTTGGAAAAACTTGAACCAGAAGAATATCTAAACTGGGCAACGCCAGATAAAATTACATTTAATTCTAGAGGGTTTACGATAGATGGCGTAGAAAGCACCGTTGTTGCAGTAACAGACTATCCACTTGCTGCTCGTAATGCATGGGGTAACTATTTCTTTAACATTCCGGGTAGTAGAGTTATTGTTAAATTTAAACCGGTTGATATGGACCAAGCCGAACACCGAATAGATAACGCAATTATGGAACTTGAAGCGAAATATATGGAAGGTCACAAAAACTCTGTAATGCTTCAACTTCAAACCCATATTGAAACACTTAATGAACTTTTGGTATCATTAAAAAACGGTAACGAAGCGTTCTTTGATACAAGCATTTATATTTCTAGCAAAATGGAAGTTAAAAAGAATGTTAAAACAATGCTTCGCCGTGGTGGTTTTAAATTTTCAGATTTGTTCTGTACACAAATTGATGGTTATATAGCAAGTAACATCAGTGGAAGAATTGGACTAAGCCAATATGACCGTGGTATTAACTCATCTTCACTTGCTGCAATTTTCCCATTTATTTCTGATGCAGTGCAAGATGAAAAGGGCTTCTTTTTGGGATACAACTCCGAACCACTATTTTTGGACTTCTTTAAAAGAGATAGCGAAAGAATTAATAGTAATATGGTTATTATTGGTAAATCTGGTTCTGGTAAGTCGTATGCAACTAAGGGTATTTTGTCGCACCTAGCATCAGATAATAGTAAAATTTATGTACTTGACCCCGAAAAGGAGTATGACAACCTAGTGCATAACCTAGGCGGAAAATTTATAGACGTTGGTAGTGCAAAACAGGGAAGACTTAATCCATTTCAGGTATTTACTACGCTAGAAGATGAGGGCGAAGAAGGTCAAAACACCGCTCTTGCAACACACTTGCAGTTTTTGGAGCAATTCTTTAAAATAATTCTTGATGGTATTACCATGGATGCGCTCGAAATTTTAAACGAATGCGTTAAGGATACCTATCAACAATTTAATATTACAGCAAGCACCGATATTCAAAAACTTCCACCAAACGAATTCCCAATATTCCAAGACATTTATAACACCGTAAACAAGCGCTATAATATGGCAAGAGATGAGTTTTATAGGCAGAACTTGCGTGTAATATTAACCTATTTAAACAAGTTTGTAGAAGGTGGGCGTAACAGCCAGTTGTGGAATGGATATTCTACAATTACAACCGATGAAAACTTTGTAGACTTTAACTTCCAGTCGTTGCTTGCAAACAAAAACGGCGATATAGCAAACGCACAAATGCTTTTGGTTCTTCGTTGGCTAGATAACGAAATTATTAAAAACAAAGACTACAATACAAAATACAACACAAAAAGAAAAGTCGTTGTAGCAATAGATGAAGCACACGTATTTATTGACCCTAAAAAAGACGTTGCGCTAGACTTTATGTATAACCTAGCAAAGCGTATAAGAAAGTACGAAGGTATGCAAATAATTATTACTCAGAACCTAAAAGACTTCGTTGGTACACCTGCAATTGCTCGTAAATCTACCGCTATTATAAACGCATCACAATATTCATTTATTTTCTCATTGGCACCACACGATATGAATGACTTGGTTGACCTTTACGAAAAGGCGGGTAGAATTAATGAAGCCGAACAAGAAAGTATAGTTTCTGCTCCTCGTGGTAGAGCATTCTTAATTACGGGACCATACAGCCGTACAACTTGTGATATTTCACTTTCTGAATTAGTAATTAATACATTTGAAAAACCAGATGTAAAGGCTTATTACAGACAACTAGAAGAAAAGGCACAAGAAGAAGCACGTGCAAGCGTTGTTGCTAGCAAAAGCAACAATGGACAAGCGCCATTAGAAGAACCAATCGGATAAAAGAGATAATTTATGCAAATGATGATAATTAGTATACTTAATATGTTAAAGGTAAGTGTCGGGGAGATTTCGGCACTTGCCTTTGGTTGTCATCAATTTGCAATTACCACCTTTTTGGGCGATGTTGTAAAAAAAGTTTCCTTAGAAAGGCTGTTTTCTAATTTTAGTGCATTATTAGACAAAATTCTTTCGGTTGTTAATGCATGGATATACTTTATTGCAAAACTAATTTTTCAATTTATAGATTTTATTCAATATTTAGTATACAAAATTGCAGGAATTAGTCTTTCTAATGAAATTACCTTTGATTTGCCAATGTTTAGGTTATTGCTATCTGGACCTATTTTAAGAATATTTTTGATGCTCTTTATATTTGGACTGATGATAGTTATAGTGTTGGCAATATTAGCAATTATAAAATCAGAATACAACAATGCCACTGGCGGAAACAAAGATGGCAAAATTGTAAACAGTGCGGCAACGGTAGGCAAGAAATCTTTAATGAGTGTGTTTTTGATGGTATTTTTACCATTTTTAATAGTGTCTGGTATTGCTTTTGGCTCGGTTTTTCTTTCGAGTATAAATTCAGCACTAAACGCAAACGGAACAAGTACAACAACGCTAGGTGGACAAATCTTTATAGCGTCTAGTTATAATGCAAATAAATACCGCCAGTATGCCGAAAGCGGGGACAGAATTCCAATTCTTTATGACTTTATAGACCCTTATACTACGGGTGCGTACAAGTATTATACCGAAGAAGAACTAAGACAGGCTTATTCAGAATGGAAAAATGGCAAAACCGCATATACAAATGCTCAAAATACAACTTTTGAAACCTTTGCGGATACCTTGGTTTACAAAAACGGTTTAGTTTTAAATAAAAGAAATACCTTCGGCAGTTACGAAAACTTTGTATCAACCGCAGAGCAATATTTTGTAATGGCGGACTTCATTGATTATGCTGTAAAAAATAATATAGATTTTTATATTAAAGATTCTATGGACAAATCTATTGATTGGGATAGAGTTTCTAGCACAGTAAAAATTTCGGGAACGGCTTTTGACCCCGAAACAGGTACCATAAAAATAGATTACAAAGATTCAAATAATTTATCGGGATATGGTAATGATACCTACACATTGGTTTTAGCACCATCAGGATTTAACGCAAGTAGTCCAATTGTAGATTCTGTAAAAACAATTAGCGAACTTGTAAATATTTTACTTGATGACACAAAAAAACTAAACGCCGAAGAAAAACTGTTTAAATTACTAGAAAGGGTAGAGGGGTCTACCAATGTCGTTAAGTGGAAAACAGAAACGGTAAATCAAGATGGTTTGGCGTTTCCTGTGTACAACTTAAAAAAGAAATTTAGAAATTCTCAAACAGGTGCAATTGAGTCAAGAGCAACCATAGAAGTTGCCCAAAAGGAAACTGGCGGAAAATATTATATTCTATCCCAAAACAATGAGGGTGTATATAGTTATACAAACCAAACCATTGAATACAACAATGGGGTAGATGGGCTAGACGAATTAGAGCCTGTATATGTATATGGAAGTTGGCCAGAAAAATTATATAATGACATGAAGGTTATTTATAAGGATATAAATATAGATAACTTTATAAATTATGGCACGTGGGCAGATAGTTTGGGCGAATATTTTACCACGGGTAACATATTGGGCGATGATGTTAAGAATTTTTCTACAACATTAATTCACCCATTGGGCTTAATAATGTCAGAATTGTTTTTGGGCACAACTTTTGAAGACACCGAGGGAGTGTTGCTTACAAATTACTCCTTTGCTTCAAAATATTCTAAGGATTTAGTTCAGTCAATATGTTTTGCTGTATCTGGCGAAATTATATATCACCAATTAGCAAACGAAATAGATGCATTTATAAAAATATTTAACGGATTGTTTACGCCGATTATGGAAGACCTACAAAAAATTGAGGGTTTTGATATGAATGGCGAAGGCGAATATTCCGTTCAAGCCTATGTTTATAGAGCCTATTTATGTAGTGTATTGCTAACAGATAGTGGTACCGAATATTTAAACACGCTTGCAAGCACCATTTACCAACTAACAAATATAATTAATAATATAGCAAGCGGTAAAAAGAATTATCTTATAAATGATAGTGGTAATTATATTTATGAAATAGAATATGCCTTTGACAATGCAGGAAATTTAATTCCACGATTAAGGCAGTTTAAAAACGCTAATCAGTATGGTAAATATGTTTATAATGATGGTGGCGAAAGGGTTTTGGCTTGCGACAAATTTGGCACAATAGATAAAACTATAAACGAATGCATTTATGTGCCAAAAAGCGGGATACAATCTGCTAATCTTATTACAATTAGCGATATAGGTCAATATGCAATATTTTTGGCAACTAGTACAGGCTCGGGCAAATTTTTTACAAGAAGTGAAGCATTGGCAGAAAATGAAAGCCTTTTAAAAGCATGGGACAGAGCGTTTAATGAATATTTTACAATTTATTATGATATTAGATTTGATACCAGCGCAATAGCAACAAAAGAGGGCGAAGCGGGTGTATTTATAGTAAACTCACAAGGTAAAGTTGGTTCTGTATATGATGATTCGTATAAATATATTCCAAAAAGCAAAACGGCGTTAGCATGCGAAATAAATGGCAAGCAGGCAATATATACATTAAAAACGATTTCTAATGAATATAGTTATATTGAAGTTGAATATGATGGCAATATTTATAAGCCAGAGTTTAAAGAAGATGGTATAACTTATGATACCGAAAAGGGTTACGGTGGCAAATTTAATGACTTTTTTGAAACCGCAAAGGCAAGAGTTTATGTTTATATGCCAACCGATCTTGACTCATCAAAAGAAAAAACAATTGTTTCGTTGGTAGAAGCATTTAATCCCGAAACCGAAAGTTCAATTTGTAGCGAATATGCACCAGAGAGCGTTACAACCGAAGATGTAAAATTTGACGGAGTGGTTGGTAACTACCTAAAACAACTTATGAGTAGTTATTATTTATATGAAGGAACGACTTCTATTAAGGGCGAAAATAAATATTCTACATTTAACAATCTTTCATCAGACACGCAAAATATTATTAAGCAAATTGTACAAAATTCTGACAAGGACAGTGTTTATTACGAGTATATTAAGGCTTATGTAGATGGTTTTGTAGAAATTAAATCTGCAAGAGTATCAACCACTGGCGAGTTGAGTATGGATGAAATTTTAAGTGCAGATGTTATAACTACAAGTAAAGCATCTAAAATAGAAAGCGATTTAGAAAACTTAAAGGAATCTTATTTAAAGGGCAAAACTTTTGGCAATTTAATAAGATACAACATAGCCTACAAAAAACTTACACAATATTACAAATATAGAGTTATTGATGCGTTTATTTCTTATCAGTCAGCAAAGATTCAATCGGGATTTTCGGTTACCGTAAATGGTATTAACTATTCTGTAAAGCAGGCAATAAGCACAAGAAATTATCTTGAATTAATGTACGGAAACCAACTACTATATAATTCGTTAATAGACCAGTTAAAAAATGAGGTAGAGTTTAACAAACTCACTGAGTTTAACAAAATGGCAATTCAAAACGGCATCGTTTTATCTATTGGAACAGATATAAAACAAGCACGAGATTTAGTTAGCAAGTTGCTTTATTATCACTTTCTCGCAGGTCAATATTCAGATTCTAAGGTAATAAAGTATATGACTTTTACCGACAAAGAGTTTGAACTAATTGAAAAGGTGTGCTATGTGTTAACGGGCGAAAATATAACTATAAATTTTAAAACACTAGCAAATGCAATAATTTATCAAAATAGCGATACCGACAAATCCTATGTAGAAACCTACAAAAAAATTATTAGAAGTTTGCAAACATTTAGTCAATTTGGCGTATTAATAGAAAATTATAAAGCATCTAGTGTAAATTTTTATGACGCTGTTAACACTACACAAACAGGTGCATACGAAATGATGGCTAGATATGTAAAGACCTTGCAAGCAAATGAAAGCCTTTCTAGCGGAACAAAAGAAGACTATGCAGGAATTATAGACAAAGACGGAACTTTTGGTTATTTAAAACAATTTTTACAAAGTTTTGGCAACTTATGTTTTGATATACAAACAAAAACGAATTTCCCTACACTTTCATATAACAAAGATGATAAAACAAACCTTTTTGTAGACAACAAAGATATTAGCGGAACTTCTATTGGTTCGTACGCATCACAACTTTTAAATGAGTTAAATGTGTTGTTAAACGAAGTTGACTTTGGCACAAACAAAACTTCAATTGAAAACTTTACCGGTTTTGCAATAAAAGAAGATAAGGCAAATGTTCCACTAAAAGATTTAATGTTTACCGATTATACAAGCGGTAGTCAACATGATATATATCTATTATATAATTATTATAATGCTCTTGCTTTAAAATATGAAAAAATTATTACCGATGCAGAAAACGCAAAGGGGTATTTAAAAAAGTTTGTAACTGGAGTTTATCCGATTTCGCAAACATCACAGGTATATTCAGTTTGTCTAAAAAATTATATAGATTACTTTAAGCACAATGTTGATATTTCTGACAAAGAGTTTGTAGAAAAGTATATTTATGAAGATTATTATACCGAAATAAGCGATTCTTACAAATCTAATAAAGATCTAGAAGTAGGCGATATCACAAATTACTTTTTTCAATATATTGAGTCGTTTGAGTCATTTAAATTTGGTGTAAATGGAACCTATTACAATAGTTTAACCAACATTCAAAAAAAGGTATGTAATGATACATTAAATTATTACACCGAAATGTGCAATACTATAAAAGAGAACAATTTAGAAGCATACAAACAGGCAAAAGAATTTAGTGATTGTTTATACGACTTTATATACAACAAAAAGATAGCGGGCGAATGTGGTGGAAATGGACAAACTACTACTGACGGATTAAATTTAAGCGAAACCGATGAAATTATTGCAGTGTTAAATTTGCAGAGGGTTTTAAACTTTGTAGGACTAGAATTTGATATAAACAAACAATTTAAAGATTATAGAATAGATGCTCTAAAATATTTAACAGAATTTAAAGAATATGCAGGAGAATCCAGCGCTTCTATTCAATCAAGGTATCTTTCTTTAATGTATTTAGCGTGTTCTGACATCAAAGAAAATGCGGGCGGAGGAAAGGTTGTTCAGTGTGACAACAATACAAAGCAAACCATTTTAAAACTTGCGGGCATAGAAAATAGAGCCGAACAAGACCTTGTAGACTTAGAATACGAAATAAATTACGATAGCACAAAGTCTGATGAAAAATATGGAAGCGTATTTATAATTTGCACCTATAATGAAAAAACCGAAAAATACGAACCTTTTGTAATGGCAAGTGGCGCCGATGAGCATAATACTCCATATAGCGAATATTTGACTGGTGCCGAAGATGGAAGCGTTAAATATTATCCAGTTGTAGCAAAGGGTATCTTTGACAGAAACGGAAGACCTACCGCAATACGAAGCGTAAACGGAAATATTGAATTTTACCGTCAAGATGTTTATTCGTTTGATATATCTAACATTTCTATAGAGCAAATTAACGCAAGTCAAGAGCATACTTCTAGCGAATACTCATTAGGCGACAGAATTATTACAAACTTCAAAAACATATTCTCGTTCAGTGCCATTAAAGACACTATCAGCGATATTATCTCTTTCTTTAGAGGAGAGGTAAACGTAGGAACCTATTATGGTGTAAAAGAATCTACAACCTATCATTTAGAAAATGGGCATTGCAATCTAAATTATACTTTTAATCCAAAAACGGGCATTGCGATTAATCATCTTTATGACTATTCGCAACTAAACATAATTATTTTAATTGTGGCAAGCGTTATTTTGTTAAAGGCAATGATTTCGGTACTCTATGGTTTAATTAGTTCTATGTTTGAACTTGCAATAATGTTTGCAATAAGCCCAGCCGTTATGAGTTTGCACAACATTAACGAAAAGGCAATAGGTAAGTGGAAGAGCAACTTCTTAAAAAAATTCTTTGTAATGTATGGCTTTATTATAGCAATAAATTCGTATTTTATATTGCTAACATTAGTACAAAAACTTGGCAATGTAATGCCTACAATTTCATCATCTAGCGAACATATACTTTCACAAACATTCTTATTTAGATATGTTGATGTTGGCAAAATGATAGGGTATTTAGCATCGACAACAATTTTATTGGTGGTAACCACCATGCTAAAGTCGTTATCTGAAACATTTAGTAAAGAGTTGTTGGGATTTGGCGATGCGTTTGGAGATGGCGGAAAAGTACAAAAGGCAGTTAAAAATCAAATACAAGAAGCAAAATACTTTAATAGTGGGCAACAGTTTAAAGATATGGCTGCAGAAACATTGGATTCTAGCCTTGCAATGCTACCGGGAGTTGAAGGCACCAAAACTGTTAGAGATTTGGTTAATGCAGGCAAAGATGCTCGCAACAAAAAGAAAGCCGAGCAACTATATCAAGATATGCTTGCAAACGGCGTAGGAAGAGAAGCGGCCGAACAGGCAAGAAAGGTTTATATGGACGCTCTTACTGCTAAAATTCAAGAGAATACAAACAGAGCAAATGCCGAACTTGAAAGCCGAACTGCAAGAATTAAAAGTTGGCAATCTAAAGAACAAAAAGGCAAAGAAAAGACATGTAAGTGGTGTCATGGTAAATATCTTGACCCTAAAAACGATGTTACCAACTGTCCACACTGCGGAAGAAAGGTTAAATAAAAACGGAAGAAGGATTTATGATAATTTTAAATATGTTTTACAATTTAATATTTAAAATAAACAGCCAACACCTATTAAAAAATGGTGTTGGTAATCCTGGTTCGTCAAAAATAGACGGAAATACGCTAAATTCAATAGTGGCGTTTTTCCAGTCTATTTTAACCGAAATTGTAGACAAAATTTCAGATCTTGGAGTTTTACTTTATAGAGTCTTGTGCAAATTTGTATACTTTATTGTAAAAATTTGCTTAAATATTATTGATTTAGTTATGGTAATTGTTTCTGAACTGTGCGGGCAGGCTGAGGGGTATGATATGAGTGCCGTTAACTCAAACTTGCAAAATTCAGATATATTATTAAAATTTTTATTAAATTCGTATACAATCAAAATTTTAACAAGGCTAATAATTTTCTGCTTTTTGTTGCTAATATTAATTACAATTTTTGCCATAGTTATGAATCAGTGGAAAAACGCAACAAAAAGTGAAGATAACAAGTTTATAACCGTTTTAAAAAAATCGGTAGAAAGCATTTTTATGATGTTTATAATTCCGTTTATAGTAATTGTAGGAATTTTGGCATCTAATGTAGTTTTGGCTTCGGTTGTGTCGGCTGTTAACCCAGACAATAATAGTAGATTTAGTATTGGAGCAACCATATTTGCATCTAGCACATACGAGGCGAGTTGGTATCGTAATTACGCAGAAGCAAATGCAAAAATACCAATTTTATTTGATTTTAATGGCGGATTTTATGATGTAAAAAACGCAGATGACATTTTTAAAGTTGGCGTTGATATAACAAAAGAAGTTGAAGCATTAAAAAATAATACATATTTAACTAGTGGGTATAGCACCTATTCAATGTTTAAAAATAGAGAATTTTTTGATTTTTCACAACTTTCGGATAATAGTTCATATTATGGTTTTTATGATGGTCAATTTTTAAAAACCAAGCGAATTGAATATTTTGTTATGGCTGATTTTATAGATTATGCCATGCAGTGCGGAGAAAATTTTTACATAAAAAATGTTGAAGATATATTTTTAGAGGCGGTAGAATTATTAAAGGCATATCCAGACAAATATTTGTATCCTTATATTAATGATCCAACAGTTTTTGAAACCAAAACAGATGAAGAAACAGGTGCAACAATAAGTTATGTAGATTTTAATTTAGAAGAAAACAAGGTAACCGCACAAGATATTGCAAATTTTCAAATATTTAAAAACATTTTTGCGACAATTCGACCAATAGATAAAGATGGAAATGAAATTCCTTTATATACAAAAAATGACGATCCGACATTAGATAGAGAATATGTTATATCATTTAATGAAGACGATGTTGCGTATTATAGTGTAAGTGTAGCATATAATGCAGAAAAATTAAAAGCCATGGGTGATACCGAAGTATTAGATGATTACAAAACTACAGAATATAGGTCATACCCAAAAACCACAGATGAAGCAGAAGGTTCTGTGTATTTAATTTGTAACAAAAAGAATGTAGTTTTGGTTAATAATGCAAAAGACGGCGAAAATTCTAATGCAACTATTTATTCGCCACTTTCTTTAAATGATGGCTCAAAATTTATTCAATATGATTCAAAGACCGAAGATTTAGTTACTAGAAAAAGCACTGCACTGTTTAAATTTGAGTCTAAATACCTAAATGCTGGCGTAAACGCTGGCAGTATAAACGATTACAACTATTCGTATGTAACTAAGGGAAAAAGCACAATACATGCGGTATATTTGCCGACTGCTAATACAACAATTGTGGCAAGAGGGGCTTTTACAACCGAAGGTTTTCCTACCGCAATAAGAGAGGACGGCAACAAAATTGTATTTTATAGACACGATATATCAGCACCAAGAAGTATAAAACTACAACCATTAACTAGTTACGTAGTAGAAGAAAAGGACGGTACAAATTCTACAATTGGAACAAATGACGACATCTTTTCAAGGGTTGTTGGCTTTGATAATGCTCAAATAGGTTCTAATTTACAAATGCAATTAAGGTCAGCATCACAATTTAATAAGGTAGATTTTAAGGTTGGCGAGTTTGCCGGCGGAAAGTTTACTTTAAATTATAGTTTTGTTGATACTCCGCTAGATTTAACCAATGTTTATGATGTTACGCAAGTAAATATGGTACTATTAATACTTGCAAGTGCAAGTTTATTAAAGGTATTAACTTATGTAATATTTGGACTTATTAAAAGATTGTTAGAGCTTACAGTTTTATGGTTTACATTTCCAGCATGGATTATACGCCACCCGCTTTCGGGTAGCAAAGAAACAATTTTGCAAAATGGAACCTTTTCAATGTGGCGAGTGCGATTTACCGAAAGGGTAATTAGTGTATACGCACTTTATATAGGGCTTGCATTGTACTATACTTTGGTTCCGGCGGTGTTAAGCATAAACTTATTTAGTAGCATAAAAATTAATGTAAACGCTGAAAATGTATTTAGTGTTGTATCGCCTGATTTTGTTGGATTTGTAATGAATGCCATGTTTGTATTGGTGCTATTTACCTTAGTAGAAAAGGTAGAAGGCATTGTTTCAGATTACATCTTGCCGGGGCAGATGCAAACGGGAAGTGGTCTTGCAGAAAGTGGTCAAAAAGTGTTTGATGATAGTGTAGGAAATGTTAAAACAAGCATTCAATATTTCTCAGTAAAACAGTTAGCAAAAAAAGGTGTAACAACGGTTAAAAATACAGCACAAGATATGGTTGATTTAATTCCGGGAGCGGGTGCAGCAGGAGATGCTGTTAACCTTGCACAAAAGATTTCTACCAACCGAAAATACAAAAAAGACCTTAACGAATTTGCAAATCAAGCAAGAAATGCAAGAAGTGCAGATGATGTAAACGATGTAATAGCAAACTCACAAAAAACACAAAACATTAATGCAGGTACATCGTCAGAGCCTGAATATATAAACGCATATCAACAGAGAATGCGTGCAATACAAGAAAAACGCAAAAAGCGTCAACAACGAGTAACCCCAAACAATTTAGACAAAAAATAAAACAAAAGGCATTACCTATATTGGTAACGCCTTTTTGCTTTTGTTTTTATTTATTTTTTAAATAATGTCATACATTCTTTTACATAATCTTTTATGCAACTTCTAGAATATTTTAAAATTGCTCTTGGGTCGAAAATTTCAGGATTTTGTTGCAAAAACTCCCGTGTAGAACCAGCAAAACAAAGTCTTAAATCGGTATCACAATTAATTTTTGTTATTGGAGAATTGATGCTCATCTCTTTTATTGCTGGGGTTGGGATACCTTGTGCCTTTTTTATTATTCCGCCAAAAGCAGTAAACTTATCAACTAACTTTTTATCAACCCTAGATGCTCCATGGCAAACAAGCGGAAAGTCGGGTAGGGATTTATCAAGTTCTTTTAATATATCAAATCTTATTTTTGGTTCGGTTAAGCCTTTATTTGGTCCGTGTGCCGTTCCTATGCTTACTGCTAAACTGTCTACATCAGTTAACTCTACAAATTTTTTGGCACTTTCGGGGTTAGTAAAGTGTTCGTTATCATTGTGGGCCTCGTCTTCTACGCCTACGATTTCACCCAACTCCGCTTCTACGGTTACATTGTGTGCGTGCGCATATTTTACAACTTCTTGCACGCCCGCTACATTTTCCTCAAATGGTAGGGTACTTAAATCTATCATTACCGATGTAAAACCTGCATCTATTGCTTTTTTGCATATATCTGGAGATTTTCCGTGGTCTAAATGAAGGGCAATTCTGTTAGGTGTTTTTGTGGCAAGAGTTTTAACAATGGCTACAAGAGTGTCCATTCCGGCATAATTACAAGCCGATTCACTCGCTTGCAAAATTACATCTTGATTGCTCTCTAAGCTTGCTTCTATAACGCTTTGTGCAAACTCCATATTAGAAATATTAAATGCTCCTACGGCGTAAGAATTTTTTCTTGCGTCTAGGAGCATTTGCTTTGTATTACAATACATAATTTTTAACTCCCATATTAAATTTCAATCTATATTATAGGAGTAATAAGGTGTTTTTGCAACTAAAATTAAGGGCAATATTCAAACTTATTGCAGATAATTTATTTTATGTTGCATTTGGTGCCGTGTGTATTAATAAAGGCTTCAACGGTTTCTGCTGTACCATAATTAATATTATCTTGGTCTATAAGTGTTCCTGTTAGGGTTGCACTTACAATAGAAACTAAATTTAATTTTATTGTAATTTGTTCTAGTTTTACACTATTGTTTTCACTTTTTGCTGTGTGTTTAATATTAATGTTTGTTTCACCCAAACTAGAATTAATTTTAGACAAATCTAGTTTTATTGCATAATTTCTATCTGATTCGCTGTAACTATAAGACTTAAAAATATCATTTGCAGAAAAGTTTGAGTTGCTAGAACCGCTGTTGGCGGAGTTAATTTTTTCTGATATGTAATCACTTAGATCCAAAATGTATGAAATATAATTTAATACGTTGTCTGCAAAAGCAGATTTATCAAACTTAAAGTACTCAACGGTTTCATTCGCTCTTTTATAACTTTTATATTTTTTTGTGCCATAAATATAATCGGAGTTTGCAGATAGGTAAAGTGTTGTTTCGCATAAGTAGTTTTTAAACGGTCTAATTTCTGGTTGCAATTTGGTTAAACATAGCGTTTCGGCAGAGTGGTTAATTGTTATTACTCCCGAAAAAGTGAAGTCGTCATATACATCAATTTTTAGGTCAAGATGAGATGAAATATTTATACCCAAAACCGAAATTTTTAAGTCGGCACCAACATGAAAATGACGAAGGTTAACTGTATTTGCCAAAACTTCAATTAGGTTACTAATACTATCAAAAGAAGTATAGTTGTTTTCGTTTTCTACTTCAAACACGGTTTCAGTTGTGGGAGCAACATTAGTATTAATTTTAACAGAAATATTATTTACCAAGTTGTTAAGGTCACACAATAAATTTAAACCGCCATTTTCTGCTTTTTCAATTTTGATAACCAAATCATTTAGGGAAGTACTATCTGCAAGTATGGTAGAAAGGTTAACAACGACAAGCATATCAAGGTTTTCGTCAATAGAGATATTTTTTAATAGTGAGTACAAATCCCATTCTTTATAATTAATGTTTATGTTTGCAAGCGTAGATAACTTTTCTAGTAGGGTGCGTAGTTGAGGGACATTTCCCAATATTCTATTTATATCTTCTTTTGATCCACGCAAAGTGTCTGTGCCAAATTGCCCTTTTACGCCATCAAAATTAAAGAATAGTCTATTGTTATAATAATTTAATTTTAAATTATATATTTTAGTAGTGGTTTCATTATTTACAAGTTTTGAAAGAGTTAGGGTTAGATCAGTTGCTAGTTTAATATTTTTTGTGTCTTCAAAGTTTAAAGTTAAATCGTTAATTTTTACATTTAATAAAGTGTTAGATTGTAAATCATTTGTTGGAATGGTTACATCAATTTGTCCAAATAAGTTAACCTCTTTATTGTTAATAATATTTAAAATAGTGTCATAATAATTTGTTACAACGTTGTAAGCATTTATAAAGTCGTCACTAACAGTAATTGTTGGTGGGGGAGTTGTTGCTTTATTTATCGAAATGGTTGTTTCGCCAATTTTGATAGAAAGGCTGGTAATATCTAAACAATTATCAACAATGTTTAATGAAATAGATATAGGTTGGTTCGAAATATTAATTGATGCAATTAGATTATTGTCGGTGCGTTTTAATGAAAGGGTTTTAATTATATCTTCAATTCTAATATCTTCAAAATTTAATAAAGAAGCACTCTGTAAATTTAAGTCTACTACAATTTTATCAATTAATTGTTTTAACTCAGTAGTTGTAATTTTAAATTTTAGGTCATTATAAACGCCATACAAAATATTGTTTTCATATTTAACTTTTAACTGGTTGTCTAGTATTCCACTAATGGTTTTTTGTTCTGCGTCAATATCTAGTTTTAATGAGTGACCCAAAAGTGATGCATCTATATTAAATGATGTTTTGTCTAGCAAGTCAATTATATTGTTAAGCTTTATTGCGTTTAATTTTTGACTATCAGAAAACCTGGCTGCATTAAATTCTTCTAGTGGTGCAATAGTAAACGCACCTCCCCCCAGTGTGCTAGAAATAGATTTTAGTTGCAAATAATTTTCTTGCAACTTACAATTTAATTGTAATGGAATATTAAGTATTTTTGTAGAAATAACATAGGAATCTTCACTTTCTTCAACCATTAAATTTTCTAAAAACTCATCTAAAATATTGGCATTTTTATCAAAGGTTTTAGGGGTTATATTAGATAACAATTTTGAGTTGACTAATTTATCGAGTGAATCACATTTTGTCAAAATACCGTCAATTTCGAGCCATATTGCCTTGTTTGATAATTCAAAATTGATATTTTTACCAAAAATTTCTACATTTCCGAGTATTGTTTTATCAAAAATATTTGCCTTAATTTTTCCGTTTATATTGCTAGAAACAAGTTGTAAATTTATACTTTCATTTTGAAGCAAGGTATCAAGTATTGGTTTTATGTTCTTAAACGAATTTTCGTTCTCGGTGGTTGCTAAAAGAGGCAAACTGTTTTTGATGCTTTTAATGCATAGGTCTAGGTCGTTATTAATTTTAACGTTTGCAGTTATATCGTTGGTAGACTTTTCAAGGATTATATTTGCATCAATATTAATGCCGGCAAGTTCTTTATTGAAAGTTAATGTTAATTTTGTTTCTTCATTTTTTATATTAAGGGCAGATAACAATTCTGCGGTGTTAATAGTCGTTCCAGTAGGCTTTATGTTTAATTTGCTTAAAAGGGAGTTGAATAAGTCTGCGTTTTCATTTAAGGATAGTGCAAAATTTATTTTGTTAGATTGTTCGACGGTTTTACCAACAGATAAATATATAGTTTTATTTTCATTATTATATTGAAGATTTAGTGTATCATTAATTTTTGCTACAGCTTTAATTTTGTCTAAATTTTCGGCATTTATATATAAGTCTAATAAACCACTTAGATTAACGGCGCCAGTAGAAGAAAATTGCAAAGACAATGGGGTAGAGCCATCAAGGTAACTACCAAAAGCATCAAGCAAAATATCGGTTGCGCTGGCCTCATGTTTAACATCTTCACTTACCGAAGTAGATTGAATTTTGGTTGCAAAATATTCTTCGTCAGGAATTTTTACGGTGTCGTTAAAGGTAAAATATTCGGTGGTGTTTTCGGTACAACTTGCAACAATTGGTCCACGCTCAACCTTGTAAGATGCCTTGTTTTGGGTTTTGCTTACCACCCAATTATCGTCTAGCCAAATGGTAAATTCAATTTCGCTAACAACAGGGTATTTTTTGCTTCCTGCCATAGTCTTCATTTCGTTTTTAATATTTGCCGAAGAAACTAATGGGTCTAGTTTAAACTTAAACTGATGCAAGCCGTCTTGGTCTTTGCCAACATAAAAGGCTTCAATTACGGTAGAGTCATTAATTATGTATGCTGTTAGTCCACGACAAGGTTTACCATATAGTGACAAAAACGCCGTTTCGCTAAGTTTGGTTAAATATTTATCTTCGTTTAAAAATTGATAGTTGCTAATAGATTTAACGCTAGACGCTTCACGAACAAGATATTGGTTGCTTTTTGCATAATATTCAACACCTACTTGTACAAGAGAAGAGTAGCTTATGCTTTTTTTGTAGGTTGCAGAAGGTGTAACTATTCTTTCGGAATATATGTCTTGATTTACAACTCCGCAATCGGTAGAGCCCTCGGTTTTTGTGTTGAATGATGTTTCTAAAATTACGCCCTGTGCGACATAAAGATTCATTTTGGGATCGTAGTCGGCAGGTGTGCCACTTGTAGGTTTTGCCATTGTGGTTACAGAGAGGTCTGCATCGCTTGGAATATCAATCTCTTCAAGTCGTTTTCCAAATAGTGCATACGCACCGACAGAGAATACCATAACCATAATTATTGAAGTTAAAATAAGTATTTTCTTTTTTGTAAAAAGTTTTTTCATTACACTATCTCCTATATTTACTACAATTATATAATGGTATTTTTATATAAGCAATAAACAGTTTTCGACATAATCTCTCCATTTTCGATAACTGGCAGTAGATAAATTTTTTGTAGGTCTACCGTCAGAAGAATTGCATAAATTTGCACTCAAATATTTGCCTTAGAACAATTAAATGTGCTAAAATATAAATGTAAGGAGATTAAAATATGGACGGAGTAGAATTGCTAAATAAATTAGCAAGTGTTGGTGCAAAACCAGAAAATAGAAAGGAAAGTGAGTTTGTTGCAGAACTTAGAAATAATGGTTTGGTATATTTTGATAGAGAGGAAAATGTGTACAAACTATATAAAGAGGCTGTAATAGATGATGGAGTAGATGAGGTTAAAGTTTCTATGGCACCCAAAATTATCAGTTTGGCGTTGTTTGTTTTAAATGACAATTTCGTGCCATCGCTTGATGTTAAACCAAAAGACTTGTCACTACAACTAAACTATTTGGGTTCGGTGCCAGAAATTAATTGGAACAGAGTTTTAAAAGACCAAAAACTTGGCAATGAGTTTTGTGTGGCGGTAACGGGTTACGGAATAGATAAAGATAACGAAGGCTATTCGGTAGAGTTGCCATACGAATTAAAGGATTTATATTATGGTAAAAGTGTTCCTACAATAACCATAGGCCTTAGTAGATTTGGAAAGGAGGGTCAAACAAAAAACTTGTCCTTTAAACCTATAAGACGCACAAGTATAAAAACGGTGCTGGGAGTAAAAACTACTCAGGGAAAATTTACAAACATGGCAGAACTACAAAAAGCAAAAGTTCAATGCGTGTTTAACAAGGCAGAGTTTTATAGTTAAACACAAAAATTGATATTTGACAAATTTTGCTTTAAATTGCTTGATATTTATATGAAAAAAGAATATATTAAGATAGTAAAATAAAAAACTAAGGAGATTATTTTAATGGCAAAAGTAAAAGTTGGCATTAACGGATTTGGAAGAATTGGAAGACTTCTTCTCCGTGCTTCAATTAAAAATAATACAAATATTGAAATTGTGGGTGTTAATGACCCATTTTTAACACCAGAATACGCTGCATATATGGTAAAATACGATTCTATACATGGTCACTTTGATGGCACAGTAGAAGCTACAAGCGATGCAATTATAGTTAACGGTAAAAAAATTATGTTCTATTCTGAAAGAGAACCAGAACTTATTCCTTGGAAGGCTTGCGGAGCAGAATATGTTGCAGAAGCAACAGGTAAGTTTACCGATTTAGAGGGTGCATCTAAGCACTTAACAGCGGGCGCAAAAAAAGTTGTAATTACTGCACCGGGCAAAAATGGTGTTCCTGTATTTGTAATGGGCGTTAACGAAAATGATTACAAACCTAATATGAACGTTGTATCTAATGCAAGTTGTACAACAAATTGTTTGGCTCCATTAGCAAAAGTTATCAATGATAATTTTGGTATAGAAGAAGGTTTGATGACAACAGTGCATTCTACAACAGCAACCCAATTAACGGTTGATGGCTCATCAAAAAAAGATTGGAGGGGTGGTCGTGCTGCTAGCGGAAATATTATTCCTTCATCAACAGGTGCTGCAAAGATGGTAGGAGAAGTTATCCCTTCACTAAAAGGAAAACTAACAGGTATGTCATTTAGAGTTCCTACTCTTGATGTTTCGGTTGTAGATTTGACTTGCAGACTAAAAAAGAGTTGTACCTATGAAGATATTAAGGCTGTTATGAAAAAAGCAAGTATGACAACGCTAAAAAATATCGTAGGATACACAGAAGAACCTGTTGTTTCTACCGATTTTATTGGCGAAGTTTGCACATCGGTATTTGATGCAAGTGCAGGAATTATGCTAAATCCTAACTTTGTTAAATTGGTGGCTTGGTATGATAACGAGTGGGGATACTCTTGCAAGGTTCTTGACCTAATTGAACATATGTCTAAAACAAAATAATTGTACATAATTTTAAGAGTTGAGAGATTTTTCTCTCAACTTTTTTATGTAAGCATTATTTTAAAATAGTTGTCAAAACTCTAAATATATGTTATTATATATGATATATATTAAATTAGGAGGAGTGCTATCATTGAAAAAAATTTGCAGATATTGTTTTAATTTTGTCGATAAAAGTTGCAAAATTTGCCCAATTTGTCATAGGCGTGTAGATGGTAAAAGTGATGCAAGGGTAAGCGACCTTGGCAACACAAAACAAAAAGTAGAACTAAAAGAAATTGATAATACTCCACAAATTGATGAATCCCAAATTCACAAAATTAAGTGGATTCCTAAAAAAAAGCGTGAGGGATATCAAAAAGAAAAGGAAGATAAAAAATCTAAAACGATAAGATTAGAAGGGGTGCACTTAGATGTACTTAGCCAATCAATTTTTGGTGCAGATAACAAAAAAAATAAATACACGCCAAAGCCTTCTAGTGGAATTTTATCTGAAGACGATTATAAGTTAGAGAAATTAAAATGGTGGGAAATTTATAAAAGAGCAGACCGTTGGCTTGTAAGACGAAAATTAAATCGAACCATCAAAAAACAATCATGCGTAAAACCGGCAAGAATTAGTCAGACATTAATGGTTGTGCTTTCTCTTTTGACGGGGTATTTAGGATTGCATGACTTTTATGCAAAAAATTATAAGCGTGGAGCCATAACTCTTGGACTTTTTGCTTGGAGTATTACACTGGTTGCACTTATGGACGTTTGGCCGTGGCTAATAAATGTTCAATATTCGCTTATAGCCTTTCCGGGTTTGGTATGTGTTATGCTGTGGCTTTGGGATTTTGTGGCTATAATTTTTAAAAGATATGTGTATAACGAATCAAAGTTAAATTTTATATATAGTTTAGACGTAGAAACTCGTGCTTGGGTTGGAAACAAATATATAAGTGTTCCAAATTGGTATGAGTACAAAAAGGATAATTAGTATGATAGTAGTAGGAATGAGTGGAGGGGTAGATTCATCTGTTGTTGCAAAACTACTAAAAGACCAAGGATACGATGTTGTTGGCTTGTTTATGAAAAATTGGGAAGAAAAGGACGAAAACGGGGTTTGCACATCAGAAAAAGACTTTCAAGATGTAAAAAATGTTTGTAGTCAAATTCAAATTCCCTATTACAGTGTAAATTTTGCAAAAGAGTATATGGATAGGGTTTTTAGTTATTTTTTGGAGGAATATAGCGCAGGCAGAACTCCTAATCCCGATGTTTTATGCAACAGAGAGATTAAGTTTGGACCATTTTTAGATTATGCAAAAAAACTTGGAGCAGAAAAAATTGCAACGGGGCATTATGCAAGAATTGAAGAAAAAAATGGATTATTTTACTTAAAAAAAGCGGTAGACCAAAATAAAGATCAAACCTATTTTTTAAATCAATTAAATCAATATCAACTAAGTCAGGTTATGTTTCCAATAGGGCATTTAGAAAAACCCGAACTAAGGAAGTTGGCGGAAAAATACGGTCTTAGCACCAGCCATAAAAAAGATAGCACTGGCATTTGTTTTATTGGAGAAAGAAATTTTAAGGAATTTTTAAAAGGATACCTTCCTGCAAAAAAAGGCGAAATTAAAGATTACAAAACGGGAGAGAAATTAGGAACGCACGATGGATTAATGTACTATACATTAGGACAGCGTAAAGGTCTAGGTATTGGTGGGCGTCATGACGGAAGCGGAGAAGCGTGGTTTGTATGCGATAAAGATTTAAAAAACAACATTCTTTATGTTACTCAGGGCGAACAGGACGTTTTGTTTAGCAAGGGTCTAAAAAGTGGTGTTATAAATTGGATTCCAAAACGGCCGGAGTGTAACGAACTAGATTTATATGCAAAATTTAGATATCGTCAACCCGAACAAAAGGTTCATGTAAAAATAAATGAAGATGGTTCTACAATCGTAAAGTTTTATGAGCCACAGCGTGCTATTACGCCGGGACAATTTGTTGTTTTTTATGATGATGAGTATTGTCTTGGTGGTGGCGTTATTGAAGAAGTTATAAAGGAGTTTTAAATGGAAAGTAAAAAGAGATTTCTAACGGGTACAAGACCCACAGGGCCTCTTCATATTGGGCATCTTGCAGGGGCGGTTTCTATGTGGGTAAAACTTCAAAACGAAGAAAAATATGACCCGTTTGTATTTATTGCAGATGTTCAAGCCTTAACAGACAATGCTGATAATCCCCAAAAAATTAAAAACGGAGTAGAGGAGTTAATGCTAGATTATTTGGCTTGCGGACTAGACCCTAAAAAGACAACGCTGTTTATACAAAGTCAAATACCTGCACTTAACGAACTTACAATGTATTATATGAATCTTGTTACGCTTGCACGGTTAGAAAGGAACCCGACAGTAAAAACCGAAATAGCAAACAAGCAGTATGGTAATAGTATACCGGCTGGGTTTTTAACCTATCCTATATCGCAAACGGCAGACATAACGGCGTTTGATGCCGAACTTGTGCCGGCGGGAGAAGACCAATCTCCTATGATTGAGCAGGCGAGAGAAATTGTTCGCACCTTTAACAGAATTTATGGGGAGGGCACTTTGGTTGAACCCAATATGATGCTTGCAGATATCAAAAGTGCAAGAAGAATTCCGGGGACGGACGGAAATTTGAAGATGGGCAAATCTTTGGGAAATTGCATCTATTTAAAAGATGAACCCGAAGTAATAAAACAAAAAATTATGGCAATGTACACAGACCCAAATCATGTAAAAATTAGCGATCCTGGGGACACTAAAAATAATCCGGTATTTATTTATTTGGACGCTTTTTGTAAAGACAGAGAAAAATTTGAAGAAATGAAAGCAAACTACGAAAAAGGGGGGCTTGGAGATGTGGTTTGCAAAAAGTATTTAAACGAAGTTATGCAAGAGTTGCTTGCTCCAATTAGAGAGCGCCGAAAAGAACTTGAGAAAAATATGGACTATGTTTATAAAATTTTTGAAGAGGGTTCAAAAAAAGCAAACGCAATAGCCGAAGAAACGCTAAAAAGAGTCAGACAAGCAATCGGGTTAGAGTATTTTAAAAATAGAGCGGTAGATGCGTAATGGAAGAGGTTAATACAAAACAAAGAATAGAAGAACTTGAAAACGAGCATAAACAAATTGAAGAGTTAATACAAGAACTTCGAAAAAAAAGACACATAGGAATGGACGATGACAGGGCAGAAGATATAGTTGAGGAATATTATAGGGACTTGCTAGCAATCGAAAGAGAACTTGATGTACTAAAACAACAATTATAAAAGGTAGGAATTTAGTATGAAAAAAGCAATAGTATATGTCTTAAAATATGGAGATGAAACAAAACTACTCGCACAGGCAGATGGGACCGAAAAAGAAAACTTAACACTTTATGATATGCTAGACACAAAAACAAACTTGTATGCAATTTCTGAAAAGTGCAAGACGGGTACTGGTAAAAAACAAAAGGCAGAAATGCGTATCATAATAGTAGATGAAAACAATCAACCAGATAAAAAATGGCAGTTTGTTGGTAGGCTTATTGATATTGATAAAGAAGGTACTAGCATAAAAGATGATATTGTAAAAGATAAGTCAAAATTAAAGTCATATTATAACTATGTAAACAAATTAATAGAAAAAACTACAGAAGATGTTGGAGAAAAATAATGAAAAATAAAGCAATTACTTCAAGAGATGAAGACTTTGCACAATGGTATACAGATATTGTGCGTGCTGCACACCTTGCAGATTATTCAAATACAAAGGGTTGTGTTGTGTTTGAGCCAAACGGCTTTGCCATTTGGGAAAGAATGCAACAAGAATTAGATAAAATGTTTAAAGAAACAGGGCATGTGAATGTTTATATGCCTATGTTAATTCCTGAATCATTAATGAAGAAGGAGGCGGAACTTATAGAAGGTTTTGCACCCGAAGGTGCATGGGTAACCGAAGGTGGCGGTAAACCATTGGAAGAAAGACTTATGGTTAGACCAACCAGTGAAACGTTATTTAGTGATTATTATGCAAACAAGGTTAAGTCTTATAGAGATTTACCAAAACTTTATAACCAATGGTGTAGCGTAATGAGATGGGAAAAGGAAACTCGCCCATTTCTTCGCACCCGTGAATTTTTGTGGCAAGAGGGTCATACAATTCATGAGAGTGCAAAAGAAGCGGAAGAAGAAACGCTAAGAATGTTAAATATATATAAGAGATTCTTTGAAGAGTATTTAGCAATTCCTGTTATAACCGGAAGAAAAACAGAAAAGGAAAAATTTGCCGGGGCGGAATATACTTGCACGGTTGAGTCACTTATGTACAATGGTGTTTGCCTTCAAAGTGCAACCAGCCATTACTTTGGACAAAAGTTTTCTAAGGCTTATGGAATTCAGTTTTTAAACAGAGAAAACAAGTGGGAAAACGCCTATCAGACATCGTGGGGTGCGTCTACAAGAATGATTGGCGGGCTTATTATGGTTCATAGTGACGACAATGGACTTGTTTTACCTCCAAAAATTGCACCACGCCAAGTTGTAATTGTGCCAATAACTGCCGATGAAGAAGTTTTAAGTGTTTGCCATGACATTTTGGGCAAGTTAAAAAATGCTGGAATTACTGCATTTGTTGACGAAACAGAAAGGTCTTCTGGTTTTAAGTTTGCTGAGCATGAGGTCAACGGTATACCAGTAAGGGTAGAGGTCGGCAAAAGAGATTTAGAAAACGGTACAATAACTCTTGCAAGAAGAGATACCAGAGAAAGAATAACCATTGCAAAAAATAGCGATATTGTTAGTGCTTGCAGACAATTAATGGACGAAATACAAAAAAATCTATATGTTACAGCACTAGAAAGAAACAAATTAAAAACTTATGAAGCACATAATTTAGACGATGTAAAAAAGATTATGGAATCAAAACCGGGATTTGTTTATGCCGATTGGTGCGGTAGTCTTGACTGCGAAATGAAAATGAAGGAAATTAGAGGAACGAAGTCAAGATGTATTGTTGAAAACCATAAGATGATAGATGGCAACTGTGTGGTTTGTGGAAAAGAAGCAAAACATACTGTCGTTTGGGGTATTCAATACTAAATCCTTAATAAATATTAATAGCCTTATTTGGCATATACCAATAGTTTTTATTGACAAAAGTGAAAAATTGTTGTATTCTCTCCTTTGTATAGGGAGAGAATTTTTTATGTGGGAAACATTGTTAGATGCATTAGTTGACACGCTTAAAGTTTTACCAGTATTGTTTGTTGTATATATGCTTCTAGAATTATTGGAATATAAGGGCGTAATGAAGTTTGAAAACTCCAAACTTTTAAAGGGTAAGGCATCTCCTGTTTTTGGTTCGCTTTTTGGTTGTGTTCCACAATGCGGTTTTAGCGTAATATCAACCGACTTGTATAGCGAAAGGAAAATTTCTATAGGTGCTTTGATTGCGGTATATATTGCAACTAGCGATGAAGCAATTCCTATAATGATTGCACAAGTTGACGCCATACCAAAAATGTTTTTATTAATAGCAGTAAAAATAGTTATGGGAATTTCTGTTGGCTATCTTGCAATTGTTTTGTATGATAAAATATTTAAAAACAATAGCAATTTGGTAGGACAGAATAGTGAAGTGCCTAAAAGTACAGACGGTGCAACTGCTAGCAAAAGTGACGACCAAAAAATTGCAAAAGAACACCACCCAGTTCATGGCTGTTGTAAGCACGATATAGAACAGCAAAAGTTTGACTGGATTCACCCAATTTTGCACTGTTTAAAAATTTCGGCGTTTATTCTTATTGTAAATATTGTTTTGGGTATCATTATTTATTATGTTACTGAAGAAAAATTGATTGCATTTTTGGAAAAGAGTTCAAGTTTTCAACCACTTTTTGCTGTAATTATTGGACTTATTCCAAACTGTGCATCTTCTCTTGTAATTACAGAACTTTATTTGGCGGGCGGATTATCTTTTGGTTCTATTGTGGCAGGGCTTTCTGTAAACGCAGGGCTTGGTCTGGTGGTTTTATTTAAGCAGAATAAAAACTGGAAAGAAAATTTATTTATTATACTAATGCTTGTTATTCCAAGTTTAATTGTTGGCTACGGAATTCACCTATTATTTTAGTGAATTACCATCAAAAAATTGGCAATACTTTATGGTAAAATGTGTTACTTATTAAAAATAATAGTTGACACAAGTTGTTTTTTGTGATATATTTATTTTGTTGTATTAAAGGTGCTTAATACAACCTTTGGCACCATAGCCAAGTGGTAAGGCAGAGGTCTGCAAAACCTTCATCCCCAGTCCGAATCTGGGTGGTGCCTCCAACGCCGATGTGGCGGAATAGGCAGACGCAAGGGACTTAAAATCCCTCGAGGGAAACTTCGTGCCGGTTCAAGTCCGGCCATCGGCACCAACAATCTGAATCGGTTTAAAACTGGTTCAGATTTTTTTGTTTTTCTATTGATAATTTTTGAATATTTGATATAATGGTTTAACAAGCGGGGGAGGGTTAATTATGCGACAGAAGAATTATAAAAATCATAGCAATATTAGCAATGTTAAAAAAGATGTTATATTAAATGGGCAAGTATATTTGGGAGAATATGAAGAAAGGAGAATTCAGTCGTTGCTTGATGAAAATGGAGTAACGGTTATCGGAAGAGGCGCCTTTCGTGATGTTGTGGCAAGTGTTATAAAACTGCCTCGAACGGTAAAAAGAGTTGCAACCAACGCCTTTTTAAATTGCCAGATAGAGAGTTTGGTTGTAGAGGGGAGTGAAACCGTTATTGAAAGGAATGCTTTTTTAAATTGCAAAACTGCAAATATATTTTTTGATGATGGTGTAATTAAAAAAATCAATCAAATAGATGAAGAGAAAAATTATTTGCGATATATTGGCTTTATAAACTGTAACACTATAATTAGGCGTATAAAAAATTTACAACAAGAAGTCAAAGGAAACGAAGAGCAAGGCGAAAGGTAATTAAAAATTAATTTTACAGATTGATTTTATGTGATTATAAAAAGTATAGTGTATAACAATAAGAGTAGTGGCTGGTACTATATGCAAAGCAATACTCTTTTTTTGTTTTTAAAACTTTTGTAAAACAATTAATAGCAGATTGATTAAAAGGTAAAAGTGCAAATTGCTTAAAGACAAATTTTTGGAGATAGCGGGCAATTACCAAAATTAAATTTTTTAAATAAGCGTTTTTTTGCTTAAAAGTTGTTGAATTGTTTTGATAAAAATGTTAAACTTTATGTAACATAATCAAAGGCGGTGTGCTTATGGAAACAAAAGATTGTTTAGTTGACGATTCAGAGAACAAGGTTTTGCAACAATTGGTAACGGGTGTCAATTTATGGGTTTGTTTGGCAAGCGACTTTGATAATGAGTTAATAAATCAAGAATTGGTGCAGTTGGATAAAACCGTTTGTGATGCACGTGTGCTTGTTGCGGGTATGAGTGCATCGCTAATAAAGTACTTAGCAAAGTGCAATTTGCAAAATGTAACGTTACTTATAAATCCGGATTGCTACAATGTTGCGTCAACCTACGCACAATATAAAAAAATTAAATTAAGAAGTATAACAAATATAGAAAAGTTTGTTTCGGGAAAACCATTTAAGTTGTACAACGAAAATGGTGAAAATTTCTATTTTACGCCATGGAATTATGGCTCGTCTGACAATTATTTAGAAATTGAGATTGAGTATATGGCAAAAAGCTATGTATGTACCATCGGTAACAAAAAATTGGGAGATGTACAATCAAAGGGCTTTTTTATAGTTAATGACCGATTAAAAAAGTTAAATACTGCAATGAAAAAGTATAATATGCTTTTTGTTACACTAGATATATCTGAGTTTGATGGAATTAAAGAGATTTATAGGCTGTGCATGGCAAATGGTTTTTTGCTGGTGGTAGATATATTTTATTCGGACATCTTAGGTAGGGTAAACGGTACATTTCCACGTCCATTAAGAGATAGATGTATTTATACCATTTTAAATGATGAAAATCCACGAAATGCTTTTATAGACGAAGAACTTGATGACTATAACAAAAATGTTAAGACATTTAGAATTAAAGAGTTTTTAAACATATATAAAAAGATGGATATAAATAAAGAGGAATTTAAGTTTGTTTATATAATTAGACCAGAAATGATTGATGATGTTGAGTTGTTGCTAATGTTTTTAAACAAAAGCGATATTGCAAATTCGGCAATGGTGCTTGCAAGTGATAAATGTTGCTATAATAGGTTTAATGCGATTTTGAATGAATTTAACAATAGTAAAATAAATATAATTGATTTTTAATATAAAACAAAAAATGCAATAGGGAAAACACCTATTGCATTTTTTATAGTCCTATTGTTCGTAAAAATCCTTTATAAATTCCAACAAAAATATCCTTAATTGCTTGCCAAAAAGAAACTTCTCTGGTAGTTGTAACTAAATTATAAAACCCACCATTAAATATGTAATACAAGCCAAAGATTAAAACGATTGAAAGAATGATATAAAGGAAAGTAAGTAAAATTCTTTTTAAAACAACCATTTTACAACTCCTTTGTATGGCTATTATTATAAAGTAATTGCTAAAAAAAGTCAATTGGTTACATTAAAAGAAATCATCTAAATTGCTTTTGTTTGCACCAGCATTCATAACGGCGTTGCGTTTTGCAATAAAGCCTTCGGAAATGATAACTGATTTTATATGATATTTTTGCAGGGTAATAACCTCATCTGCGGGGTTGGTAAAGCGGTAGGCAAAATATCTGCTGTCGACCCTGCTAAGATCTTGCGATTGTGGATAGGTTGCAGATGCTAAAATTTTTGGCAACACAAATTTTTCTACTCTTTTGACAGGCAATTGTTTAGGCAGTTTTGCCATTTTTGACCTATTTTTCTTTTTATCATTTTGACTATTTATAATGTATTTATATTTGTAGGCGATAGAATTGTTTTTTGTATTGTTGTCAATAGTTTTAAAAATATTTACTAAATCATCGTGTGCAGATTTTAGATCTTCGGTAGGGTAGTCGTAAATAAGTGATTCTCTTAATCCGGCACGATTGGTTAAAATGTATTTACCTGCCTTTAATCCAGAAAAAAAGCGGTAGCGCTTATTGTTTTCTATAATGTAGTTGGGTTTTTTACTTTTATTAAAAACATCGGCAACAACATCAAAGGGGATATTATTGTTATAAAAACATAACAAAAATTCAGCCAAATAATTTTTGTTTCCTTTGTTTAAATTCACGCATTCATCAATAAAAATTGTTATAAAATCATAGGGAACATACAAACTATCAAAATTTTTTACATAGGTTTTAGTCGCCTTATCAAGAATAAGATTGCTCAAAATAAAGAAATCCAACTTATTAAAAGACGAGGTTGCACCTTGATAATTAGTAGCCAAAAAATCATCTCCTTTTTGTTATTGTTGCTAAAGTGAAGTTAATATAATGAAAAATATTATATATAATAATTAATGTAAGCATATATATTATAACAGCATAATTTAATAAAGCCAAAAAAAATTTTAAAAATTTTAAAAAATCTATTGCTTTTTAAAAAACATTGTGTTATAACTATATCACCTTCACGAGAAAACCTAAGTTTTTAAAGGAAGGGAACATACAATTTAATACTTAAAAAACATTTTAAAAAATTTTTAAAAAATTTTAAAAAAAGTGTTGACAAGTTATAAATAGTGTGTTAAAATGCTATATGTTCGCTGATACGAACAACAACTTAATAACTGTTAACCAAGTATTTATTTAAATATGACCGAATACCTCTGGCGAGTTGATTGATTATAGTAAAACTAAATCACAACTTGCTTTTTTATTTGGAAAGTTAACTGTTTAAGATGAACATTGACAACTGCATAGATTTATAGAGAATCAGACAAATATTTTATAAATTGGTGTAATACGCAAATTACAATTTTTAAACGATAAACCGTTTTAATGTATATTTAATTACGCTGAGTCAAATATTAACAAGAAAAAACTAAAATGCATAAGGCAAAGTTAAACAAAAAAATTCAACTTTAATTAGTTGAGTAAGCAAACCGCAACGTATATATGATTAAACAATGATCAAGCTACGAAGGGCGGACGGCGGATGCCTTGGCACTAGGCGCCGATGAAAGACGTGATAAGCTGCGATAAGCTTCGGGAAGATGCAAATGATCTGTGATCCGAAGATTTCTGAATGCGGGAACGCACCAAGGGTAATTCCTTGGTATCCATACATGAATACATAGTGTATGAGAGGGGAACCTGGGGAACTGAACCATCTAAGTACCCAGAGGAAAAGAAAGTAAATAAACGATTACCTAAGTAGTGGCGAGCGAACGGGTAAGAGCCCAAACCATTTATGAATAATGAATGGGGTTAGGACCTATATAAGTCAGATTTGTTTTGTAGCAGAATTGAGTTGGAAAGCTCAACCAAAGAATGTAATAGTCATGTAAGCGAAACCAAACAAACGATTGTAGGTATCCAGAGTAGCACAGGACACGAGAAACCCGGTGTGAATGTGGGAGGCCCATCTCCTAAGGCTAAATACGACCTAGTGACCGATAGAGTATAGTACCGTGAGGGAAAGGTGAAAAGTACCCCGTGAGGGGAGTGAAAGAGTACCTGAAACCGTCTGCTTACAAGCAGATAGAGCACTTCTTTTAGTGTGATATCGTACTTTTTGTAGAACGGGCCGGCGAGTTACGATGTGTAGCGAGGTTAAGGAATTGAAATTCTGGAGCCGCAGCGAAAGCGAGTCTTAATAGGGCGAACTTAGTTGCATGTCGTAGACCCGAAACCGATTGACCTATTCATGTGCAGGTTGAAACAGCAGTAATATGCTGTGGAGGACCGAACCCACGTTCGTTGAAAAGACCGGGGATGACGTGTGAATAGCGGAGAAATTCCAAACGAAATCGGAGATAGCTGGTTCTCCTCGAAATAGCTTTAGGGCTAGCCTCGGTTTGAGATTATTGGGGGTAGAGCACTGAATAGGCTAGGGGCCTTCACGGGTTACCGAACCTTATCAAACTCCGAATACCAATTAATTATAACCGGGAGTCAGACGGCGTGAGATAAGTTTCGTCGTCAAAAGGGAAACAGCCCAGATCCACAGCTAAGGACCCCAAATGTAAGTTAAGTGTAAAAGGATGTGTTGTTGCTAAAACAACCAGGATGTTGGCTTAGAAGCAGCCACTCATTTAAAGAGTGCGTAATAGCTCACTGGTCGAGTGATGATGCGCCGAAAATGTAACGGGGCTAAAACTTACTTCCGAAGCTTGGAAATGACAGCAATGTCATTGGTAGAGGAGCAATGTATGCGGGCAGAAGCCATATCGAAAGGGGTGGTGGACTGCATACAAGAGAGAATGCCGGCATAAGTAGCGAGAGCAAAGTGAGAATCTTTGCCGTCGAATGCCTAAGGTTTCCTGGGGAAGGTTTGTCCTCCCAGGGTAAGTCGGGACCTAAGCTGAGGCCGAAAGGCGTAGGCGATGGACAACTGGTAGATATTCCAGTACTACCGAATATCGATTAAGACCAATGCAGGGACACAGTAGGATAGTCAGACCACGGGGGTGGAAATCCGTGGCTAAATCATGAGGCTGATGTGTAGTGAAGTACGCACATTATTTAAAAGCTAGGTGATGATGGGGAGTGAAATTAGTAGCGAAGCTGATGAATTCACACTGGCGAGAAAATCTGCTAAGGAGATATTAGGTACCCGTACCGCAAACCGACACAGGTGGGCGAGGAGAGAATCCTAAGACGGACGGGATAACCCTTGTTAAGGAACTCGGCAAAATGACCACGTAACTTCGGAAGAAGTGGTGCCTACAGCGATGTAGGTCGCAGAGAAACGGCCCAAGCGACTGTTTATCAAAAACACAGGTTTCTGCAAAAGCGCAAGCTGAAGTATAGGAGCTGACGCCTGCCCAGTGCTGGAAGGTCAAGGGGACTTGTTAGGAATAATTTTTATATCCAAAGCATCGAACTTAAGCCCCAGTGAACGGCGGCCGTAACTATAACGGTCCTAAGGTAGCGAAATTCCTTGTCGGGTAAGTTCCGACCCGCATGAATGGCGTAACGACTTGGGCACTGTCTCAACAGGGGGCCCGGCGAAATTGTAGTATACGTGAAGATGCGTATTACCCGCGACTGGACGGAAAGACCCCGTAGAGCTTTACTGTAACCTGATATTGAATTTCGGAAATGAATGTACAGGATAGGTGGGAGGCTATGAAGCAATGGCGTTAGCTGTTGTGGAGCCATCCTTGGGATACCACCCTTTTGTTTCTGGAATTCTAACGATGTGCCGTTATCCGGGCATCGGACAGTGTCAGGCGGGCAGTTTGACTGGGGCGGTCGCCTCCTAAAGAGTAACGGAGGCGTCCAAAGGTTCCCTCAGAATGGTTGGAAACCATTCGTAGAGTATAAAGGCATAAGGGAGCTTGACTGCGAGACTTACAAGTCGAGCAGATACGAAAGTAGGGCTTAGTGATCTGGCGGTAGATAATGGAATTGCCGTCACTTAACGGATAAAAGCTACCTCGGGGATAACAGGCTGATCCCACCCAAGCGTTCACAGCGACGGTGGGGTTTGGCACCTCGATGTCGGCTCGTCATATCCTGGGGCTGTAGTTGGTCCCAAGGGTTCGGCTGTTCGCCGATTAAAATGGCACGCGAGCTGGGTTCAGAACGTCGTGAGACAGTTCGGTCCCTATCCATCGTGGGCGTAAGATATTTGAGAGGATCTGCTCCTAGTACGAAAGGACCAGAGTGGACGCACCTATGGTGTATCAGTTGTCACGCCAGTGGCATAGCTGGGTAGCGATGTGCGGAAAGGATAAACGCTGAAAGCATATAAGCGTGAAACCTGCCTCAAGATTAGATATCTCATAACATAAGTTAGTAAGACCCCTTGTAGACAACAAGGTTGATAGGTCGGGTGTGGAAGTACAGTAATGTATGTAGCTGACCGATACTAATAGGTCGAGGGCTTGATCACAATATATTGTGGTTAGCAAATTTTAACTTAAACCATAATTGATTTTCTATAAATTGTGCAGTTGTCAATGTTCATTTACTAATGAACATTAAATTACATTAGTTAATTCCAAGCATTCGCTTGTAATTATACCATGGCGGTGTTAATGCCGAGGAGGTCCACCTGTTCTCATTCCGAACACAGAAGTTAAGCTCCTTAGGGTCGAGAGTACTAGTTTGGCAACGAGCTGGAAGGGTAGAAAGATGCCGTCTTCAATGAAAAGACATTTACGAAATTCGTAAATGTCTTTTTTTTGTTCTAAAATATATATTTTAATTATAAATGCCTTAATATAATGAATACTAAAATTTATTTAAAATAATATAAAATTGTATTATATTAAGTGGTAAAACAACAATTAACTTATAAATTGTCAAAAGCAAATAATTATTAAAAGGATAGGTTTATTACAGTAAAGATTTTATATTATCCTTAACTAAATTCCAGTAGTATTTGGTGCGTTCGTAAGTTAATTTGTTTTCTACTTCGTCAATGTTTAACCAAATTGTGGTATGGGTGTCGGTAGAGGTGTTATCACTTTTGCCAAGGTCTATTGCTATATACATATAACACTTACAATGCTCGCCTTTTGGTGTGGTGTAACAATCTATTGTTGGGTCAAATTTTTTTACTATTTTGGCTTCTCTTTTGGTTTCTTCGGCGGTTTCTCTTATTGCACATTCTTCTAGTGTTTCATTTGCTTCCAAATGTCCCTTTGGAAAACTAAAATCATCTAGGTGTTCTCTATATACCAAAGCAACTTTTTTGGTTGTAATATTTACCAAATAACACCCTGCTTTTAAAGTTTCTTTCATATTTTATCTCCTATTTATTTATGATACGCTTATTTTAAGCGTCTTGTCAAGAAAATCTTGTATTCGCCACAATTTATTAAAATAACGATATTTTGTTAACGGCAAAAATTTATAAAACTTTAAATTATATTTTATTTGCAATAAAGCCCTTTTCTTTTTTAATAAAATTTGCTATACTAATAATAGGAGAATGTATGAGCAATTTAGTGTTGTCTGTAAGAAAGACGTTAAACAAAATTATTGTTGGCACATCAAGAATATTTTATTCTTTTGATAAAAATATTAGTGGTGTAAAAAAATCTAGGGTTACTAATGTCCCTAATTACGAAAAGGATATAAATTTTCAGATTTTTTATCCTACAAATTTTGCGGAGAAAAAACTGCCTACACTATATTATTTTCATGGTGGAGGCTGGATAGAGTACGACAAAACAATATATAATACATTGTGCAAACGCTTTGCAAAAATGGGAAATATTGTGGTAAATGTAGACTATCCACTAGCACCAAAATACAAAATGCAAGAGTTACTTGAAGGCTGTATAAATATAATAAACTTTGCTCAATGCATAACCAAAGAGCATTTTAACGCCGATAACGATATAATTATTGGTGGAGATTCTGCGGGAGCACAAATTGCTGGTTTGTTTGGTGGGTTAGAGGCAACGGGTAAATTTGGTGATTTATTTAACAAATATACTTTACCAAAAATTTCGGCTTTATTACTATTTTATGGGGTTTATGATTTTGAAAATGTTTTAGAAACCAAATTTCCTAGCATAGAATTAATGTTAGATGCAGTATTTAACAAAGATAACAAAAAAGAGGAGTATTATAAATACTCACCAATAAATTATATAAACAAAAACTTTCCGCCTTGTTTTATTGCCAGTGGAGAAAGGGATAAATTGCACAAATTACAAACGATGCAATTTGTAAAAAAATTAGAAGAGGCGGGAGCAAAAAGCAAAGTTGTTTATTTTGATAAAAGTGAGATTTTTGGACTACATGGGTTTATGGCATTTGATGATTTTAGCACAAATAAAAAAGTAAGAGTTGCGGTAAAAGAGTTTTTATCTGAAAGAACAAAAGAAGAAAACGCCAATGAATTAATTTAGTTTAGTAGGAGAATTTATGCTTAACATTTTTATATATATAGCAATAATATGTGCCGTGGTTACAGTAGACCAAGTAACAAAATTATTGCTGTTGCATTCAGATTTTACATACATACCACATTTATTATACAATACGCCAACCATAAATGATGGGGCAGCGTTTTCATTAATGGGTGGAAGAACAATTTTTTTAATCATTTTTACAGCAATAATTTTGGTGCTGGTGCTAATTGTTTTATTTACAAAAAAATTTAGTGATAATAAATTTTTTAAATGCTCTCTTGCTGTTACCATCGGTGGAATTATTGGGAATTTTATTGATAGGATATTTTTGGGAGCAGTTAGAGATTTTTTGCTGGTAGAACCTTTTGGATTTATTTGTAACATTGCTGATATAGCAATTTGTGTTGGTGTGGCATTAATTTGTATTTATATTGCGTTTTTACATAAGTTTAAAGATGAGAGCAAACAAAAAAACTTAAGCAAAAATGAAGAAATTAAAAGTGAAGGAAAAAATTAATGAAAGAAATTTTTGTTATAGATGAATCATCTGCGGGGAAAAGGTTAGATGTCTTTTTAGATGAAAATATCGCAGATATAACTCGTTCTCAAATAAAAAAGTCTATAACCGAAGGATTTACCACGGTTAATACCCAAAAGAGCAAAGCAGGAAAATTGTTAAAGAGAGGAGATATTGTTGAATTTGAAGAAATTGAACACATTACAGATATAATCCCCGAAAATATACCACTTGATATTGTGTACGAAGATTTAGATGTAATTGTTATTAATAAGCCACAAGGTATGACGGTTCATCCAGCGCCAGGCAATTACTCCGGAACGCTTGTTAATGCACTTCTATATCATTTTGGAGAATCTTTAAGTAATACCGGCGGGAGTATTAGACCTGGAATTGTACACAGAATAGATAAGGATACAAGCGGGTTGTTGGTGGTGGCAAAAAATAACTTTGCACATGTAGAACTTGCTAAACAATTGGCAGATAAAACTTGTCATAGACAATATGTTGCAGTTGTAGAAGGAGTGGTAAAAAGCGATGAGGGAATAATTGATGCACCTATAGCCAGAAGCAAAAGCGACCGCAAAAAAATGGCGGTGGTAGAAGGAGGCAAACCCGCAATTACTCTTTATAAGGTGCTTCAACGCTTTGATGGTTATACTTATATGCAATTTAATTTAAAAACGGGTAGAACACATCAAATTAGGGTTCATACAAAGTATATTGGTCACCCAATAGTGGGCGATAAAACATACGGTTACGCCAACCAAAAATTTAACTTAAATGGGCAACTATTACACGCTGAAAGATTGGAGTTTATTCACCCAACCACAAAACAATTAGTTTCTTTTGAAGCACCTTTACCCGATTATTTCCAAAAAATTCTAAAAATTTTAAAATAATTAATAATTTAATCTTGTAGACAAATAGTTTAAATTGTGGTAAAATTATTAGGTAAATCAAAAAGGAGTAAATATGACTTATATTGATGAAAGAGATGATGCCATTCAGTATGGTATAATAGCTGTATTTTCATTAGCAACACTTGCTGTGGTTGTGTATGTAGTGTTTGGTAGTTCGGTTGCGGCCTATTCTGCCATTTCATTATTTGCACTAGGGTTTACCGCTATTTGCTTATTTTCTATTCGAAAAATATTTTTAGTTTTAAACTATAAAGAAAAGTTAGAAAATTATGCAACCGAAAATAGCGAGAAGATTGATAATGAATTTATAGAAAGAAAAAAGAATGCAGAACACAAAATAAAATCTGTCAAATCAAAAGAACTTACAAAAGCGATACTTTCAGGAATGTTTGCGATATTTGCTATAGTTGTTTTGGTATTATTTTAATCAGTTAAAGGAGAACAAAAATGAAATACATTAGAAATGAAAAAAAAGATGACGAAATAAAGGTTCAGTTTGAACTTACCGCCGAAGAATGGGAAAAGGAAGTAGAAGAGGCTTACAAAAATCACAAAAATCATTATAAAAAAGAGGGTTTTAGAAACGGTTGTGTTCCAAGAGCAATTTTAGAAAAGCAATATGGCGAAACCTTGTTTTATGAAGATGCTTTAAACGATTCATTTGGTAAATATTATGCAGAAATGCTTTCTAAAGAAAAGGATATTTTACCAATTGATTATCCAAGGCTTACAGTTGAAAAAATTGACAAAACAGGCGTTAAATTTACCGCAATTATTGATGTTATGCCTGAGTTTAAAGTTGAAAATTATAAAGGCATAGAAATAAAGAAGGACAAGGTTAGTGTTGGTGCAAAAGAGATTGATGCCGAACTTGCTTTAATGCAAGAGCGTCACGCACGCTTTGTAGAAAAAACCGATCGACCAGTAAAGAACGGCGACTTAATTAACTTAGATTATTCGGGCAGTGTAGATGGCGTTAATTTTGAGGGTGGTACAGCAAAAGACCAAGAATTAACCATTGGTTCACACACCTTTATAGAGGGTTTTGAAGAGCAACTAGTTGGTTTAAATATAGGCGATGAAAAAGACATCAATGTTACTTTCCCTAAAAGTTATCATGAAAAGAAGTTGGCAGGTAAACCAGCAGTATTTAAGGTTAAAATTTTAGGAATTAGAGAAAAAGAACTTCCTGCTTTAGATGATGAGTTTGCAAAGGATATATCTGAATGCAATACACTTGAAGAATACAAAAAAACTATAAAAGATAGATTGACCGCAGACAAAAAAGCACAAGCAGATAGAAACGCAGTAGATAAACTTATTGAAACTATAGTAAATGGTGTTCAACTAAAAGTTCCTGCAAAAATGGTAGACCGTCAACTAGATTATATTGTTCGAGATATGAACAACAGACTTGCTTCTCAAGGAATTACACTAGAAGCATATTTGGGATATCTAAATATGACAGAAGACCAATTTAGAGAAGATCGTAGAAAAGACGCAGAAGAAAGCGTTAAAACCAGTCTTGTATTAGAAGAAATTGTAGACAAAGAAAACATTTCTGTAGAAGATAGCGAAGTAGAAGAAAAAATTAACGAAGTTGCAAAAATGTATGGTCAACCTGCTAAAAAGGTTAAAGAAATGCTAACCGCTCAAAAGGCACTAGGTTCTATAAAGCAAGAGATTTTGACAAACAAGGTTATTAATTTCTTGAAAGAAAACAACAATATTGCATAAACTTTAATTAAGACTAATTTGGAGGGAACTTTATGAAAGAATACAATGCACTTATTCCTATGGTTATAGAGCAAACCAACAGGGGTGAGCGGTCGTATGATATTTATTCAAGATTACTAGAAGATAGAATCATTTTTCTATCTGATGAAATAAATGATCAAACCGCAAACCTTATTATTGCACAACTTATTTACCTAGAAGGCAAGGATCCAGACAAAGATATTATGATGTATATTAATAGTCCGGGCGGAAGTGTTGTTTCGGGTATGGCCATATATGATACAATGAATTACATAAAATGTGATGTTAGTACCATCTGTGTTGGTATGGCGGCATCTATGGCTGCGGTTTTGCTTGCAAGCGGTGCCAAGGGCAAAAGATATGCTTTGCCAAATAGCGAGATAATGATTCATCAACCATTGGGCGGTGCACAAGGTCAAGCAAGTGATATTGCAATCCATGCAGAACATATTTTAAAAACAAAGAAAAAATTAACAAAAATTTTGGCAGAAAAATCAGGACAGCCTATTGAAGTTATTGAAAAAGATACCGATAGAGATAATTTTATGAGTGCTAATGAAGCCTTAAAATATGGTCTAATTGATAAGATTTTTGATAAAAGATAACGGGGAGAATGTATGAGCGAATTAGAAATGCAACACTGTTCATTTTGTGGAAAAAGCAAATTGGATGTAAAAAAGTTGGTTTCAAGCCCAGACGGAAAAACTTTTATTTGTGAAACATGTGTTGCTGAATGTACTAATTTGTTGAGTGCTTCAAAAAAGAAGGAAAATACACTTGTTGAGAACGGCGACAATCTTTTAAAACCTCAACAAATAAAGCAAGAACTAGATAAATATATAATAGGACAAGAGGACGCAAAAAAGGTTATTTCGGTTGCAGTGTATAACCACTATAAAAGAGTAAACTTCAATTGTTCTAGCCTAAAAACTGATGAATTAGACCTTGAAAAGAGTAATATTTTAATGCTAGGGCCAACAGGGTGCGGTAAAACGCTAATGGCAAAAACATTGGCAAAAATATTAGATGTTCCTTTTGCAACGGCTGATGCAACCTGTTTAACCGAGGCAGGTTATGTAGGCGATGATGTAGAAAATATTTTGTTAAAACTTATTCAAAATGCAAACTACAATATTAAGCAGGCAGAACGAGGAATTGTTTATATTGATGAAATAGATAAAATCGCTCGCAAGGGAGATAATGTTTCTATTACAAGAGATGTATCGGGAGAGGGTGTACAACAAGCACTTCTAAAAATTTTGGAAGGTACGGTTGCAAATGTTCCACCACAAGGCGGAAGAAAACACCCAAACCAAGAATGTATTCAAATAGATACAACAAACATTTTATTTATTATTGGTGGAGCGTTTGTTGGACTAGATAAAATAATTGAACAACGAAAAGACAATGTTAATTTGGGCTTTGGTGGCGTTGTAAAAAGCAAAAAAGAATTAAGCGAATCAAACTTGCTTAAAGAATGTGAGCCATCTGACTTAATTAAGTTTGGTTTAATTCCTGAGTTTGTTGGTAGAGTTCCGGTAACGGTAAGTTTGGAAGCGTTAACCGAAAAGGCGTTGGTTAAAGTTTTAACAGAACCAAAAAATGCACTTATTAAACAATATAAACAGATGTTTAAAATGGATAATATTGAACTAGATATAGAAAAGAGTGCTATTGAATATTTTGCAAAAAAAGCGATGGAATTAAAAACGGGAGCAAGAGGTTTACGAAATATTTTAGAAGACACAATGCTACCGCTTATGTATTCTAGTCCTAGCAACGAAAAGTTAAAGAAAATAATTGTAAAGAACAAAAATTCTAAAATTGTTACGCAATTAATTAACAGAGAAGAAACCGAAGAAGATATTTTTGAAGGGCAAGAATTAACAGATGAAAATAAAGAATGCAAAGTTTCTTAAAAGTGGAGTTTCGGCTGACGACAGTTTTTTGCTTCCAGAAATTGCGATTGTAGGAAGAAGTAATGTTGGCAAAAGTAGTTTAATTAATTATTTAACAAACTCCAAAATAGCAAAAACATCTAGTACTCCGGGAAGAACCAGACTTATAAACTACTTCGAAATTAATGGTGGAGAATTTATATTGGTTGATCTTCCGGGGTATGGGTATGCTGAGGCAAATAAATCTACAAAATCTAACTGGGGCTCAATGATTGAGCCCTATATTCTTAATAATAAAAATTTAAAGAATATATTACTTTTGGTAGATTGTAGACACACTCCAAGTACTGACGATAAAGCGATGATGAATTTTTTGCTTTATTACAATTTGCCATTTACCATTGTTGCAACAAAGGTAGACAAATTAAAAAAGTCAGAACTTAACAAAAATTTGGCGATGCTTGCACAAGAATTAAAGGTGGGAATTGGAAATATCTATCCGGTATCAGCAACAAAAAGAGTAGGGATAGAAAAACTAACAGATAGAATTTTTCAATTTATAGGTGAATAGTATGAATGTTTATGCACTATCAGATTTACATTTATCTTACGAAACAAACAAACCTATGGATGTTTTTGGCGAGAAGTGGGAAAATTATGAAGACAAAATAAAAGAAAATTGGAACAATTTGGTTTCAAATGAAGATGTTGTTATTATTGCCGGCGATATTAGTTGGGCAATGAATTTAAACGAAACAAAAAAAGATTTTGAATATATAGATTCGCTAAATGGAAAAAAAATAATGATTCGGGGCAATCATGACTATTGGTGGAAGGCTATTTCGTCTGTTAGAGATGCTGTTCCAAATTCTATTTTTGCAATTCAAAATGACGCAATAAAAATTGATAATTTTATTTTTTGCGGAACAAGGGGCTGGCTAGTTCCAGAAAGAGGAAAGGAGTTAAGCACAGAAGATAAAAAAATTTATGATAGGGAATTACTTAGATTAGAAATGTCAATTTTGCGTGCCAAAGCAATGCAAAATGAAGATGACAAAATAATTTGCGTGCTACATTTTCCACCATTCAATTCGGAATTGCAAGAGAATGAATTTACAGCGCTAATAGAAAAATATAATATCGGTACCGTAGTATACGGACATTTGCATGGCAAAATAAAATATCCAACCAGTCTTATTGAAAAAAATGGCGTAAAATATTATTTATCTTCGTGTGACAAAATTGGTTTTTCGCCAATTTTAATAGATGAAAATTAGTAGAAATTTTAGTCAAAAATATTTGACAAATATGAAAAAACTTATGAACTCCACTAAACCTAGCAAGGTGGAGTTCTTTTTATTATGTTTTTCTATATTATCATCTACTTTGCAAACGCCCGGAATTCTTTGTTCGTATAAATCAGTAATTTTAGTTATTAATATGATTGATATTTTAAAATTTATATAACTGCCAATATTAATAATAATTTTCGAATAGTTTTATTTATTAGAGAATTTGTTTTTTTAATAATGTAATATTTTATCACGTGTGATGAAAATATTTGAAAATACGAGAACACTTATACAGTTTTAATAATAAAATTAAGAAAAGTTTGGGTGTTATAGAAACATTAAGACAAATTACTTGTAAAATTAGTATAATGTATTTTAATTTATTATTTTAATTATATAAAATAAGTAATCTGGAAAACTTTACTATTATTTTGTTGGTTTAGTATTGACATTGTGCTAAAAATCAAGTATAATCTCATCAAACAGAGAGGTTAATATGAGCAATTTCCAAAAAAATTTAAAAGTTTTGTCAAACAAATATACTCAAAAGTATATTGCTGCTCGTACAGGATTTTCTCAATCAAGCATAAACAATTACCTAACTAAAAACAGTGAACCGTCTATTCAATTTTTAATTGCGCTAAAAAATGCATTTGGAGTTTGTTTAGACGATTTTTTATTTTCTGATATAGATATATCAAATGAAGTGTCGTACGATAAATTTATTGGAAGCTATATGGTATATTACTATAATAATAATTCGTATAAAGGAGAAGTACACATAAACATCTCAAATACTTTAAATTATGGGGTGATTAGTATTTTAAAGGAAAAAGATTTGGATAAAAATATTGTGGTATATGGAACCTTTGTAAAATCCAAGGTCGAAGCCACAAAATTATTAAAAGAATTAAATCAAATTCATCAATCAATAGATGTAGTATCTAGATATAAAGAGTTAGATAATTTATATAAAGGAAGTATTTCAACAACTGACCAAAGTATTTTTATTGATTTAAACAACAACTTTAACGGAGATCAATCCTTTATTATTCTTAATAATCCGCCTACTAAAAATAATTATATAGGTGGTGTGGGTACTGTTAATTCAATTGCAAGAGGTAGAGAGCATAATCCTTGTGTGCAATTTATTATTTTATCAAAGAAATTAATTGATAAACCCGATGGTGAAATATATAATTGTTTAAAATTTGATGACTATAATATAAACTTTGATTATGCAGTTAAGAGTATTGTAGATTTGTTTAAAAGGTTGTATCTAGATAAAAATGAGATATCCTCTACTCTTACTGAAAATCAAAAGAATGCGATTATTCAAAATAAGTTAGAATATCATTTTGATGAAATATTAGGCGCTAATGTGTTTAGATTTGCAAAAGTTTCGAACAAAGAGGATGATAAAATCTATAAACTTATTAAGGAGGGAATAGATGTTTGATGAAATTGATAAGCGATTTAATGAAATAATTCAAATATTTTGTGGTAATCAAAATTTCATTTCACTAATATCTAAAGCCTATGAGTTTGCAAAGCGACTTCACGGGAACCAAACCCGAAAAGACGGAACACTTTATTTAGCCCATCCTGTAGAAGTTGCTTTGATATTAGCAAAGTTAGGATTTGATGAAGATGTTGTTAGTGCATCATTGTTGCATGATGTGGTGGAGGATTGTGGGTGTGATTTAGAAACAATTAAAGCGGAATTTAATACCGATATTGCAGAGATGGTTGATTGCGTTAGTGTGATTGATAAGGAAACATATACTTTTGATAAAGATGATTTATATCAAATACGAGATTTCGAAAAGGCATCAATAGAAGAACAATCTTTCAAAAAATTAATAGCGATTGGTAAAAATAATCCTTCTGGTTTTTGTATTAAGTTTGCAGATAGATTACATAATTTAAGAACGATAGATTGCTTTGAATATAGTAAACAATTAGAAAAAGTTAAGGAAACTGAAAAGTGGATTATTCCATTGGCAAAAATTTTGAATACTGAATACTTTTATAGGGCAATAACTAATGAATGTTTTAAAATTAAGCATAAATTTAATGGAGCTGAATTTTTTGATCAATACAAAAATTATCATAAAGTAAATATTGGAAACATTGAAAAACTAACAACAAAGTTAAAAGAAAACTTCTCAAGCACTTGTATACGAGATATAAAAATCAAAAATGTTAGAGAATATAAAGTTTATGAAGATTTGAGTAAGTTGTTTAAAAATATAAACATTTCAAAAATATCTCAGGGTCAAATATTAAAAGTTACAAATTACAACCTTTACTTATTATACAAGAACAAAAAGTATAAAGATGTAATAGGCCAAGTAATGAATATAATAAACAAGAATTTAATTCAAGATATAAAAATTATTGATGCAAATGTAGGGAATTTTACTAAAAAACCTTTTTATCAATTAGAAGATAATTACAAAAATAAATATAACTTATATGTAATGTCAATTACCGATTATCAATTACTTAAGAACGGAACTTTAGATGGGCAAAACAATGAATTGTTAGATGAAGATAATATTGATGACCTAAATACTGAATTAATCAAAGTTGCAACAAGGTCAGGCGAAATAAAGCTTATTCCCAAGGGAAGTACGGTGTTGGACTTTGCTTTTAAAATACATAAGAGTATAGGGCTTGGATTTAAATATGCAGTTGTTAACAATTCAAAAACCAAATTGCCTCCCTATACAAAATTGTACGAGGGAGATAAAGTTGAAATAGTTGTTGATAAAAACATTAGGGGTGAAATAAAAAATAATGCTGAACTAAGATGGCTTGCGTATGTAAACACGGACTTAGCGAAAAAGTATTTAATTAAATGGTTTGAAAATTACAACAGGAGAAATTAATAATGAAGAAATCATTAAGTCTGATAATATCTGCTGGAAAGGGATGTTTTACATGCTGTAAAGGATGTTATCAATATTTTGGCAAGGGAAATATAAAAACAAAAGATATTACAGAGTTTATAAGTAAGTATAGAAATCACTTTGCTCTAGATAAGGTTACGTTGGCTGGAGGCGATCCTTTAACCAGAAAAGATATAATTCATTTGATAAACGAAATCAGTAATATGGGACTAAAAATTAATCTAGATACAGTGGGTAAAAATCTTGTTAAGGATTCTAAGCTAACTTTTCACGGAAGTGCATTGATAAAAAAGATAGATATTAATAATCTGTGCGACAAAGTGGATATGATAGGGATACCATTAGATGGATGTACAACAAGCCAGATTAACTCTTTTAGGACAATGATTACGATTGAAGAAATTCTAGAAATTTTAAATTTACTTGATAGTTACAATTTAAATGTATGTATTAATACTGTTGTAAATAAAACTAATATTAAATATTTATATGAAATATTTTTAAAGATTAAAAATTATAAGAATATTAAAAAGTGGCAATTGTTTCAATACTCACCTATTGGAGAGTTAGGATATTTAAATAGGGAATTATTTAAAATTAGTAGTGAGGAATTTAATAATTCTATTGAAGAGTTGATAAATAAGGTGGATGATAGTAAAATTCAAATACAAGCTAAGTCAAACGATTTAAGGAAATGTGCATACATTTTGATAAACTCTGATGGCAAAGTTTGGTATCCTAATGTAGATTTGGATGAAATTATTTTTTCTAAAAAGGATGAAAACCCTTTTAATAAGGTAATAGGAACAATTTACGATGAAGATATATTTGATAAAATTGATAATGAGTTTGAAAATATTTATAAAAGGAGGGTAAAAGAACAAATATGAAAGTTTTGGCTATAGGGGCACATTTTGATGATATAGAGTTGGGTTGTGGAGGAACTCTATACAGGCATTACAAAAATAAAGATGAAATATTTTATATAGTAGTAACAAAAAGCGATTATAAGTCTCACATAATTGACCATGAAAGAACAGAACAAGATGCTATTAACGAGGGAATTCAATCTGCTAAATTCTTAAATGTCAAACTAATTCAAGGCAATTTTGAAACTTTAACATTGCAACCAAATAAAGAGCTTATTAATTATCTATGTAAAAAAATTGCCGATATAAGCCCCGATGTTGTATATACACATTTTATTGGCGATCAGCATTTGGACCATCAAGCAGTTGCAAAAGCAAGTATGATAGCAACTCGCAATATCAATTGTGTTTACTCATATTTGCCTAATCTCTATAATACTAATCCTACGTTTAAACCAAACTATTTTGTAGATATTTCAGAGGAATTTGATATTAAGTTAACATTGTTAAAATTATTCAAATCGGAAGCAAGTTCGCATAATTGGGAAAAACAGCTTAAATTGTATAATGGAATTTATGGTTTTAAAAATTCTGTAGAATATTGTGAACCTTTTCAATTAATAAAACAAATAAATAGGAGGAAATAATGAAATTATTAAAATTTTTGGATGGGTCAAGTTATTGGGTAGATGAACCATATTGTAGAGGATGTTTTATGAATTCGAATGAATCAAAAATGCCCCGCTATATAGATCCAGTTTATGATGATGGAAATATAGTAATAAGACAAGATGCGGAATGGCCAATACCAGCATTTTTTATAATTAGCATAAAGAAACATTTAGGAGCATTTGATTTGTTGGATAGAGAAACTAGAAATAAAATAAGCAATGCAATTTACTTTGTTAGAAAAGGTTTGAGAGAGTTGTTTGGCATTGATAGGGCACAATTCTATCATGAGGAAAAGTTATCTTCTCCGCACTTCCATATTTGGATGTTGCCACTATGGAAAAATGTAATGGATAAATATAATATACAGCCTAAAATATACGAGTCAAATGTAAAAAATTATATTGATCTATTTGATTTTGAAACAAATAAAGATGAGATATTACAATGTAATAAAAAAATGAAAGAATATTTAAAAGGAAAGTTATTATGATATATGCAGGACATCAAATATCTTTTATTCCATGGATAGGTTATTGGAAAAAAATTAGTGATTCGGATTTTTTTGACTTATCTATTTATGAACAATTTACAAAAAGCACATGGATACATTATACATATATTGGAAATAATGGTAAGTTAGTAAAATGGAAGTTGCCTGTTGAAAGAGAATTTATAGATCACGCTTTTAGATATAAAATTACAGATATTAAAGTATTGCCTGGTTTTGCAGATGCTATGTTAAAACAATTTTATGATGTACATCATAATGATAAATATTTTGAATTTATTTATCCGCTCTTAGAAAAATGGTTGAAAGAAGTTGAATATATAGATAAATTATGGTTAATTAATCTTATTCTCACTGAAAAAATATATAATCTAATTCAGTTAAATACTAAACTTGCAATTTTACCAAATTTTGATGATAAAGATGATGCTACGACAAAGATTATAAAGCAAGCACATGCTTTAAAGTGTGATCAATATTTAAGTGGACCACATGGAATAAATTATTTAAATCTAGATAAATTTAAAGAAACAAATATAGAAGTAAAATTTCAAGATACTACATATTTATATGAAAATTATAGACAATCTATAGTTAGTTTAATATCAATATATGGGTTAGATTATGTATTAAGACTACTAAAAGGTTAAATTAGGTATTGACAGTTATCTAAAATTAAATTATAATGAAAGAGGAGGGAATTATGAAAGTTTCACAAATTGGTTTAATTTCTAAAAAATTGTCTAAATTGGATGATCAGTTTCCAATTCAAGATATGTTATTACAGACTGGTCAGTTAGAGCAATATACAAGCGGTGTTTACGCATATGGGCATGTACCATTTTTAGTTAAAAAAAATATAGATAATATAATATCCAAAGTTCTTACTAAATATGGTTGTTCAGAGTTGTCATTACCTTTGTTACAGCCAGAAAAAATATGGAAGGAATCAGGAAGATTAGAGCGTTATGTATCTGAGGGAGTAATGTTTCAAACTAAAAATGGGAATTATTGTTTGGCTCCTACAGCAGAAGAAGCTATAGTAAGTTATGCAAAATCCCGTTTAACTACATATAAACAATTACCTGTAACATATTTTCAAATTGGTCAAAAGTTTAGGAATGAAATAAGAACTAGAGGTTATTTGTTAAGAGGTAAGGCTTTCGATATGATGGATGCTTATAGTTTTGGGAAAAACAAGCAGGATCTAGATACGGAATATGAAAGAATGAAAAAAGCTTATTTAGAAATATTTAGTGAATTAGGATTGAAAGTTCAGCCGGTAGGTGCGGATAGTGGAAGTATTGGTGGGAGTAAATCGGAAGAATTTATGTGTCTTTCTGAAATTGGAGAAGATACAATTTTATTTGATATCGATTCTGGGAGAGCTTTTAACTCTGAACTTTTAGATAAAGAAGATTATAAAGAATACTTACTAAAATTGTATGGGATTAAAAATACAGATTCATTAATAAAAAGAAGGGCTGTTGAGTTGGGACACATTTTCCAGCTAGGCGATAAGTATTCAAAATCAATGAGGGGTACATTTATTGATAAAGATGGTAAAGTATGTAATTATGTTATGGGATGTTATGGAATTGGTGTGAGTAGAACATTAGCAATGGTCTATGAAAATAGTATGATTTTAAAAAATGGAAAATTTGATGGGATTTCATTACCTATAAACATAGCTCCATATTCTATGTACATAATTCCAAAACTAGATGATAAAGATAAGGCGAATTTGGCAAATAAAATTTATGATGAGTTAATGGATAAGGAAATTTCAGTTTTGTATGATGATAGAACTGATGTTTCAATAGGTGCAAAAATTAAGGACTCTAGAATTGTTGGGGCGCCATATACTGTTGTGTTAGGGAAAAGTTTGGACAATGGTGTAGTGGAGATAGAAAACAATCGAACGGGTGAAAAAAAAGTTGCCACTTTAGATGAGTTTGTCTTATTTTGCGGTAAGCTTAAGGAAAAAAAAAGTAAAATTTTAACTAAAAGAGAGTGTATAGTTGAAAAAAGTCTATAAATTTATATAAAAGCAAATCATGTTAATCATGATTTGTTTTTTATTATGAAATAAAAACCACCAGCTGTGCCTGGTGAGAAATGAAAAGCTTAAGCTATGCATAGACAAAAAATTCCTCCTAAGTTAAAATAGCGTTTGCGGACACAAATAATTAACAGGGGGAATTTTTTGTTCATGAATGAAAATAGTATAGCACAGACAAAGTGGAATTGCAAATATAATATAGTATTTACGCCGAAGAGCAATATATGGAGAATTAAAAAAAAGATAGGAGCAATACTTAGAGAATTGAGTAATTGGAAATGGGTAGAAACAATAGAAGCACACACATGTTCAGATCATATACACATGTACGTATCTATACCACCAAAAATATCAGTTGCCGGTTATGTAGGATTTCCAAAAGGAAAAAGTAAGCTAATAATAGATGAAAGATATGCGAACTTAAAATATAAATACGGCAACAAGCATTTTTGGTGTAGGGGATACTATGTAGATACGGTAGGAAGAAACGAAAAAGCAATAGAAGGATATGTGAGAGACCAAGAGAGAAGATGCGATGAGTGATCAAATAAGTATGAAAGAATATATAGACTCATTAAAAAAAATAATGCAAGTGAAAGAATAAAATGACACCTTAAGGTGTCCGCAGGTATCATAGGGCTTTGCCCGCATCTGAAAAACCCCACCTTTTAGGTGAGGATATTTATTTTTAGAAAAAAGCCATTAATTCCATTTATTTTCAACAAAAATGGTTATTAATTAATAAAAATTTTTTTAAAAAATTTGCAAAAGTGGTCAAAAGTGGTTGGAGTTTGGAATAAACTGGTGTATACTCTATTTAAGTTAAAAAGGAGAAGGTATAGTCAAATGCTTTTTGGTACGTATTCTCATCAACTCGACCAGAAGAATAGATTTAGAATACCAACGAAGTTTAAAGCGGTACTTGGCGAAAATTTGGTTTTAACTAAGGGCAGTGGAAAATGTTTATATTTATTTTCTGCAACAGAAATGCAAAACCAAATTATTAACAAAACTGCTACAATTTCTCTTTTTGACGAATCCGCTCAAAAAAGTCTAAGGCTATTATTATCATCTACATTTGAACTCGAAATAGATAATCAAGGAAGAGCATTGTTGCCACAAGCACTAAGAGCGTATGCCGGCATAGATAAAAACTTGGTGTCTATTGGCGTAGGAAACAGGGTAGAGATTTGGGCTGAAGGCGAGTGGTTAAAATATTCAGAAGGTGCCGATATCACCAAGGAACTGTCTAGGTTAAAAGATTACGGAGTGTAATTATGTCAGAACAATACCATAACCCAGTATTAAAAGAAGAAGTAATAGAGGGGCTAAATTTATCTAACAAAAAACTGTTTGTTGATGGTACACTTGGCGGAGCGGGACACACTGGAGAAATTTTAAAAAGGTTTAATTCGCTAAAAGTTATTGCCTTTGATAGAGATATAGAAGCAATAAATTACAGCAAAGTTAAATTAAAAGATTTTGCTAATAGAATAGAGTTTAACAACTGTAACTTTAGGGAGATAACCGACTATTTAAAATCAAAAAACTTAAAAGCAGATGGAATACTTTTAGATTTGGGCGTATCATCTCATCAAATAGATGATGGTAGTAGAGGTTTTAGTTTTAGGCTAAACGGCCCACTTGATATGCGAATGAACAAAAACCAAAAGTTATCTGCATACGAAGTTGTAAATGAATACGATGAAACGCACCTTGCAAATATTATTTATGAATATGGAGAGGAGCGATTAAGTAGGGCAATTTCAAAAAAGATTGTAGAGAATCGGCCTTTAAAAACTACCGAAGAGTTAAAAAACATTGTAGAAGCGGTTGTTTCAAAATACAATATTAGAGAAGTTAGGTCTAGTATTCAAAGAGTTTTTCAGGCTATTCGAATTGAGGTAAATGGCGAATTAGATGGATTATACGAATTTATTTTAAGCCTTGCAGATGTTACATCAAGCGGTGGCAGAATTGCGATAATAACTTTCCATTCGCTAGAAGATAGAATAGTAAAAAGAGCATTTACAAAACTTTGTACGGGTTGTATTTGTCCACCATCATTACCAATTTGTGTTTGTGGAAACAAGCCAAAAGCAAAGTTTATTCATAAAAAACCAGTTACGGCAACAGAAGAAGAATTAAAAAATAACATGAGGTCAAGTAGTGCAAAGTTAAGAGTTATAGAAATACTTTAAGGAGGGGAAGTGTATGGTAACATCATATAAAACAAGGACAAACCAAAACAACACGGTCGAAGATTCTTCGGCTCACTATTATGATGCGCCAGAAGTTACCACAAGGTATAATGGCACAGACTATACTTCCGAAGATGAAGAAACGCAGGGCGTTAATCAATCAATTGTAGAGGCTCCACAATACGATAGCGAGTCTGAGTATAACGATAATCATACCGATATGCAAGATGATTCAGAGTATACAATTGTAAAAACATTTATGCCCAATGTAGAATCTTCTACAAATTTTGCTCCACCAATTATTGAGCAAAAACCAAAAATGGTAACCAAATCGGTAATAAAATTAAATGCAAGAGGCAAAATATTTGCATCAATGTATTGCTTAGTTGCAACACTTTTAGTCGCTTTTTGTATTTATAATGCAGTAAGTTTAGCAAATATTAATAGAAGTTTGGCAAATAAAAATGCGGAATTAAATTCTATTAATTCTACCGTAAATGAACTAAATGTTGAAATTGCAAATAATACCAATTATAATACAGTGTCAACACCAACAGGCTTTACCTCGGTTACAGACAGTAATACTGTTGTAACGCAAATAGATAAACGCCCAAAATATGTGCAAGTAGAAGAATCTAGCAACTGGTTTGATAGCATTTGTAAATTCTTTTCTAATTTGTTTGCGTAAAGGTCTATAAATTAGGCTCTCCTAATACAATTTATTAGGAGAGCTTTTTTATGTATACAAATATTTCCTTAAAACGGAGAATATTAATTTTTGCAGTAGTAGTGTGCTTTGTTGCAACCATATTAGCGGGAAGACTATATTATGTGCAAATTTATAGTAGTAAAGAATTAAAAACCAAAGCGTTAGACCAATGGCTAAGAGATGTGCCAGTTTCGGCAAAAAGGGGAACCATTAAAGATAGAAACGGTGTAGATATTGTATCAAGCGTTTCGGCGTACGATATTTATGTTAGGCAGGCTCTTGTAAAAAATCCCGAAAAAGAGGCTATGCTCTATGCTAATATTTTAAATTTAGAATATGGAGACGTTTATAAAAAAGTTACCAATTACAAAATTAGTGAAAATTTATTAATTCAAAATGCAAAAAAAGAACAAATAAATAAACTTTTAGATGCAGGAGTAAACTCTTTTGTTGCCAGTGAAAGTTTTGTTCGTAACTACAATTATAATAGCGTGCTATCGCAAATAGTAGGCTTTACAAGTGTTGACGGCGTGGGGCTTTCGGGGTTAGAACTATATTACAATAACTATCTTAGTGGAGTAAAAGGGCTTAGTATGGTTGATAGCGATGCAAAAGGCAAGGAGTTAGATAATGCCAAGTCATATTATGTTCCAAGCATAGATGGTTTAAATATAACCACAACCATAGACATAAAAATTCAAGCAGAGGTAGAAGCAATTATGGCAAATGCACTTTCTTCTACCGGTGCAAAAAGCGTTTCGAGTTTGGTAATGAATCCAAAGTCTGGAGAAATATTGTCTATTTGCAGTTTACCAAGTTTTGATTTAAACAATATTCCACGAGATGATTTGGCTCAATTAAATAAACTAAGTCGAAGTTTTTTAATAAATGACACTTACGAGCCGGGTTCCACTTTTAAAACGATAGTTGCCGCAATTGCTTTAGAATTGGGGGTTGCAACCATAAACTCAAACTATTATTGTCCGGGGTACAAAATTGTTGACGGAGTAAGAACCAATTGTCACAAAAAAACGGGACACGGACCACAAACGCTAACAACGGGGTTTGTAAACAGTTGTAACTGTGTTTTTATGCAAGTAGTTAGCGATATAGGGATAGAAAATTTTTACGAATATGTAAAAAAGTTTCATTTTGATGAATTGCTAGGTGTTGACTATACCGGAGAAGCAAGTGCTATAATTATTGATAAAAAATTAGCGAAAACCAATGATTTTTTGCGTATGGGGTTTGGTCAAAGTATTGCAATATCTGGACTTCAACTTGCTTGTGCAATTTCTGCAATATGTACAGATGGCTATATTTATAAACCATATTTTGTAAAAAGTATATCTGATAACAATGGCAATGTAGTTTATGAAAATAAGCCAACTAAGTTAAACAGGGTGGTAAAAGATTCGGTTGTAAAAGATATGCAATACATAATGTCGCAGGTTGTTTTAAAAGGAGGAGGCAAGGAATCTAGCGTAGAAGGACATACCGTTGGAGGAAAAACCGGTACGGCACAAAAGTATGAAAATGGTAAAATTTCTACCGGTAACTATATTGGCTCATATATTTGTGCTTCTCCAATAGAAAACCCCGAATATTTGGTGCTTGTGGTTATAGATGAGCCACGGTCTAGCATTTATGGAAACATTGTTGCAACGCCGGTTGCAGGAGAAATTTTGAGGGCAATATATGGTGTTACAGAAAAACAGAATATTCAAGATGTTGAACTTATAGAAGTACCAAATGTTGTTGGTAAAACCTTAACCGAAGCGGGTTCAATGCTTGCAAGTTTAGGTCTTTATTATGTTACAGAAGGTGATGGCGAAATTGTTTCTTATCAATCAATAAAAGATGGAACTATGGTAAAAAAAGGTTCTTCTATTATGATTAGATTTAATTAAGGGGTGGGGGTTAATTTATGAAACTGTCTAGTGTTATAAAGGATATAAAATGCGAACTTGAGGGTAAAGACGTTGAAATTTCTACCATAGAACACAACAGTAAAAATGTAAAATCGGGGTCGCTATTTGTTTGCTTGTCGGGCAAAACAGATTCAGGCGAAAATTATATAAATGAGGCACTAGAAAATGGTGCTGTTGCAATTATGATAAACGAAGAATTTTTTGCAAATAATAAATTAATGAAAAAACAACTTTCAAAAGAATGTAGTTTGGTTTTAACAAATACTTGCACAAGAGAAAGCTTTGCTATTGCGTGTAAAAATTTATATGTAGGAAACAAAAAAATACCAAAGTTAATTGGGGTTACTGGCACAAATGGTAAAACTACAATTTCTTTTATGATAGCAAATTGTTTAATTAGTTGTGGGTTTATAGTAGGCGTTATTGGAACGAGCGGAATATTTGTCAACGGAGAACAAATTAAAGGAGAGGGTCTTACAACGCCTGATCCAGCAGAATTGTATCAAACGCTTGCATTTTTTGATGATATATTTGTAGACTATGTGGTTATGGAAGTGTCGGCACATGCATTAGAATTGGACAAATTAAGCGGGCTTAGTTTTGAGTATGGTATATTTACAAATCTTACCGAAGACCACCTAGACTATTTTAAAAATATGGAAAATTATGGTAGAGCAAAAGCAAAATTTTTTAATATGGTAGATAAAGCCATAATAAATATAGATGACGAATTTGGACAAAAATTGTATGATACCTTTGCAGGGTATAAAAAATCGGTTTCTGTTATTGGTGGAGATTATGTTTACAAAAATACTAGCAATGTTACAACAATTATTTATAACAATAAAAAAATAAAAATTAAAAGTTATTTAAAGGGATTTTATAACTCAACAAATACTTGTGAAGCATTTGCGGTGGCGAGTGAAATTATTCAAAATAATTTTAAAATCAAAAAAGCTTTTAAAAATTTGCCAATTATTGGCGGAAGATATAACGAATTTAATTCTAAGCACCACGGAAAAATTATTTTAGACTTTGCACATACCCCCGATGGCTTAGAAAAAATTTTAACAAGTGCAAGAGCTTTGGTAAAAAGAGATGGTGTTTTGTTTTCGGTTTTTGGTTGTGGGGGAAACAGAGATAAAGAGAAAAGGCATATTATGGGAGAGGTTGCGGGTAGGCTGGCCGATTATACATTTATTTCAATAGACAACCCAAGATTTGAAGATGAAAATATTGTTATGGCAGATGTTGAAAGCGGTATAAAAAAATTAACTAATAATTATACTATAATTATGCCACGAAGTGTTGCAATTTTAAAAGCCTATTTATCTAGTGGCAAAAACGATGTCATTGTAGTTTCGGGCAAGGGTATGGAACCTTATTATGAGGTTATGGGCGAAAAAAGATTGTATAGAGAAGATTTGGTTATAAAGTCGATTATAAATAAATTTGATTATAAGGAGAAGTAAAATTGGTATTACAAATCCTGTTTGACTTTTTGTTTGCGTTTTTACTTTCGTTTATAATTGCGATACCAATTTATAAATTTTTATGCAAAAAAAAGGTTGGACAACCTATATTAGAGTATGTAGATAAGCATTCCGCAAAACAGGGTACACCTACCATGGGTGGCATTATCTTTTTAATTTCTTTTATATTAACAACGGTATTTTTTATTTTTGGATATGTAAAAATAGTTTATGCTTGTATGCTTTTTGTGCTCTTAAATTCGCTAATTGGAGTTTATGATGATTATTTAAAAATTAAAGGTAAAAAAAATTTAGGATTAAAACCATGGCAAAAATTGGTTTTTCAATTTTGCGTTGCAACATTGTACGGAGTGTTTTTATATATAAATGGTCTTACTTTTTTGATAATTCCGTTGTCACACTTTACCATAAATTTGGGTGGCTGGGTAATTCCGTTGTCGGTTTTTTTATCAATTTTTTATATTAATTCTGTCAACCTCACGGACGGGTTAGACGGGGTCGTAAGTTTAGTCACATTGATGGTTACTTGCTCAATAATGGCAATTTTGGGGCTAATTTTAAATGATGTTCTTTTAAAATTTTCAAAAATTGATAATTTTGGTGGTAATTTCGTTCTTTTAATTGCAATTTTTTCTGGGGCAATTTTGGGCTTTATTTTTTACAATTGCTACCCTGCAAAAATGTTTATGGGTGATACGGGGTCGCTATCCATTGGTGCATTTTTAATAGGGGTTGCACTAGCGACCGGAACGGTAATTTATATTTTAATTTTTGGTATTATGTTTATCGTTTCAAGCGTGTCGGTTATTATGCAAGTTGCATATTATAAATTAACAAAGAAGCGAATTTTTTTGATGGCGCCCATACATCATCATTTTGAATTGAAGGGAGTCCATGAAAATAGAATCACAGTTGCATACGCTTTAATTACAGTTTTTGTATCTTTGTTAATTTTAATTTTAGAGATGTTATAAAATTATGCAATCAATATTAATTATAGGAATGGGAAGCAGTGGAAAAGCCGTTTACAAAAACGCAATGCAAAACGGTATGCTTCCCATTATTTATGATGACAAAACAAACAATAAAACCAGTCTAGAAAATTTAATAAAAAATATAGATATGGTAGTAGTGTCACCAGCAATAAAACCCGACCATAAAATATTTATTTTGGCAAAAAAATATAATAAACCAATTATGGGAGAGATTGAGTACGCCTATGCAAAAGGACTGAACAAAAAAGAGATTATTGCCGTAACTGGCACAAACGGAAAAACAACTGTTTGCACAATGCTAAAATTTATATTAAAAAATGATTATTTGCTAGCGGGCAACATTGGGATTCCTGCAACCACCATTGTAGATGACGCAAAAGCAAAATGTATTTTGGAGTTGTCTAGTTTTCAACTTATGACCACAACAAACTTTAAAGCACACATCGCCTGCATTTTAAATATTAAGCCTGACCATATAGACTACCACAAAACATTTGAAAAATATAAAATGTGTAAATTAAAAATAGCAAACAATTTACAAGAAAATGATTTTTTAATAATAAACGGCGATGATAAAAATATTAAACAATTAAATACAAAAGCTAAAATTTTAAGATTTAGTATCAAAAACAAAAATGCCGATTGTTATTTTGATGGCAAAAATATAATAATTAAAGACGAACTGGTTACACAAAAAATTAATATGGGCATATTTAAAGATGTTCTGTTGCATAACATTCAAAACATTATGGCAGTTTTATTAATTTGTAAAGCAAGTAAAATCAATCCAGAGATTGCAGTAAAAAAATTAGTAGATTACAAATATGAGCCATTTAGAATGCAAAGCAAAGGTATGATAAAAGGAAAAACTATTTACAACGATTCTAAGTCTACAAATGTTGCTTCGGCAATATCAGCATTGCAAAGTTTAAAAAATCAAAAATCAATTTGCTTAATTTTGGGTGGAAGGTACAAGCACGAATCTTTTAGAGAAATTTTTAAGTTTACCAACTTAACACAGGTTATTGTATATGGCGAAAGTAAAAATGAAATTTTTTCAGATGCAAAAAGAGAAAATTTTGCAAATATCTGTAAAATTGAAAATTTTGGAAAAGTTGTAAAAACAGCGCTAAACTCAGAATGCGATTGTATACTGTTTTCTCCTGCGTGTGCCAGTTTTGATATGTTTGATTCATACAAGCAAAGGGGAGAGGTCTTTGATAAACTGGTAGAAAGATATAATACATAAAAGTAATATTCAAATCATAAAATTAACTAATGAAAAAGAAGTTTAAGGTGGATATAATTTTACTTTCTTGCGTAATTGCATTAATCATTATAGGAATAATTATGGTGCAGTCAGCAAGTAGTTTTGTTGCATTAAAAAATTATAATGATAAATATTATTTTCTAAAAAAGCAAATCATTGGTGTAATAATTGGGTTTGCTGTAATGTGCTTTTTTTATTTCATAAATTTAGAAAAACTAAAAAAATTCAAGTATTTATTTTTAGCAATCAGTTTGGCTATGCTTGGTGTTTTGTTCGTACCGGGCATTGGCAAAACCAGTTTTGGTGCAAATCGTTGGATAAATTTGGGCTTTATAACAATTCAGCCATCTGAAATTGCAAAATTTGGATTTATTGTATACTCAGCAGGCGTTATGTCGGATATGAAAAAAGACCCCCAAAAGTTCATCTCTATGTTACCAACATTGCTTGCAGGTATTAGTATGTGTGCATTAATAATGTTAGAGCCAAATATGAGTACTACAATATGTTTGGGGCTAACCATGATTGTTATGTTATTTATTGGCGGGTCCAGTATAAAAAATATGCTATTAATATGCGTTCCGGCACTTTGTGCCATTCCTTTGTTAATAATTTTGGCGCCATACAGAATGCAAAGACTAACGGCCTATTTAGACCCATGGTCAGCACCGCTAGGAGAGGGATTTCAACTAATTCAAAGTTATTATGCATTAGGTTCTGGTGGTTGGACGGGGTTAGGTCTTGGAAATTCTAGACAAAAATATCTATTTTTACCATTTGCCGAAAGTGATTTTATATTTTCAATAATTGGTGAAGAGTTGGGATTTCTTTTTTGTGTTTTTGTAATTTTGCTTTATGTGATAATTGTAATTAGAGGCTTAAAAATAGCAAAAAATGCAGACACTCGTTTTAAGTGCTACTTGGCGAGTGGTATAACAGCTGTTATTGCAATTCAAGCATTTATGAATATTGCGGTTGTATCAGGGGCAATCCCGCCAACGGGATTACCATTGCCGTTTGTTAGTGCAGGAAGCACCAGTCTTATTGTGTTTTTGGGTGCAATCGGTGTGGTTTTAAATGCGGATAGACAGAGTAAAAAGAGTAAAATTGGATATTAAAATATTGCAAACAAAAATTGAATATGATATACTCATTATGAAAATAAGGAGTATATATGAAAGAATTAATTATTAACGAACTTTGGAAATTGAGAGCGGAATTAGATAATGCAATAATAGATGAAAATTATGAAAAAATATTAGAAATAAAACAAAGATATGTTGCTCTTGTAGAGGATAATAGAGATTGTGAAAATGCATTTATATGCTATAATCATGCTTTTTGGACTGATAGAGAAAAAAGAGGACACAAAATTTTAAATAAAGGGTCTTTGTTTAAAAACATTGAAAGTTTTGAAAAGAAATATATCGCTGGTAAACAAGTGTCCGTTAAATTAAAAACTCAATCAACCACTCCTTTTTTGGCTGGAGAAATTTGGGTGCTTAGAGCAATGTTCGATAAATTTTTGATTCAAAGCCAAAGAGGTTTAAATGAATTACAAACAGAACAAAATATGATTTTGGGTAAAGCAGTGTATGATAGATTGTTTGCATTGGTTCACATGGAGCAAACGGAAGCCTATCACGAACAAATAAAATCAATAGCAAAAGAAGTTAGAGAGGGTTATGAAAGTATATACGGGGAAAAACAACCTAAAATTGATTATAATCAAATAGCATTGGAATATGTAGAAAAATAGAGCAACAAATTTACCTTTTTTAATGCAAAATTTAAAATTTATACAAAATTAATTTATAGTGTATACATTTTTTCATTCGTATGTTATACTATAATTATAGGAGAAAACAAGATGTTAAAGATTAGTGGAATAGGTTGGGCAAATATTATAATTGAAGGCAAAGTTGTATTTGAAGGTTCTTATTTGACGGATATACCTTGTGATTTTATGAAAGCATTATATGATTATTTTAATAATTTTGATAATGTCGATAAACGCTTTTCGTCAAGCGTGTATGTGGACAGTGAAGGAAGTGTAGCAAACTTTGTGTTTTCTAATATGTGTTATAGTGGTAACGGGCAAAAGGTTTTTATGTTTTTCCCCGCAAAAACAAAAACGGGTTGGGAAATACAAGCGTTTGATACAGACCCTTATTTTTTAGCGATTGAGTTGATAGAAGACATTGAAAAAGATTTTGAAAATTGGGTTATATGGGGTAGTAACAAATCCGAGGAAGGACTTCAAAGAGCAAGAGAAAATTTAAATTATTGGCTCAAAAAATTAAAAAGCGTTATAAATAATAAAGCTTAATTAAAAAAGGAAGTTTAACGCAAAAAAGAGTTTTTTCATAAAATACAACTGGGGTTTTGTTTTATGGAAAAATTTATTATAAGCGGAGGAATACGCAAATGCGACAAAAATTTATTGATAAAGTGTACATGAGGGAGGTACTTGAAAAAGAATGGTATCTCGAAAAAGATGAAAAACTTAACGGGTATATTGCCTTAAAGTATGTAAAAAAAATATCTAAACCACTAACGGCTTTTTGCAATGGAAAAAAATATGTCGGGTTAGATAGTGGATTTTCTATTCTGGAATATGTACCGCTAGACAGAAAATATAATTGTAGGGTTTTCTTTGATACACTTAATAGACCGCTATGCTTTTATTTTGATATTAATAATGGTTCGGGAATTGAAAATAGTATACCATGGTATGACGACTTATACCTTGATGTTACGATGGAATGCCCTGCAATTACTGAAATGGGATATTATATTAGGCTTGATGATGAGATAGAGTTTAAAATGGCAAAAAAAGAAGGCTTAATTGATGAAGAAACATATAATATGGGCTACAAAGAAGCAACAGAACTAATGCTTGAATTAAGAGAACAAAAAAATGATATAGTAAATAGATGTCAATTTGACTTATGCCGAATAAAAACACTGCTAAACCTAAAATAAACCTCATATCAATAGAGGGCTAGTTTTGTTGTAATAAAGCATAAAACTTTAAGCCTTACAAACAGAGAATATTAACGCAAAAAAGAGTTTTTTCATAAAATGCAATATAAAGCGAGTATACTGGGGTTTTGTTTTATGGAAAAATTTATTATAAGCGGAGGAAAAAAACTAAACGGCGAGGTTGTCGTAAATAGTGCAAAAAATGCAATATTGCCAATAATTGCTGGGAGCCTGTTAACCCAAAGGCAAGTTGTGCTAAATAAAGTTCCAAAAATTGCAGATGTTTACAAAATGCTAGAAATTATTAAAAGTTTAGGCGGAAAGGTAACAACTTTTGGCGAAAGCGTAGTTATAGATAATAACAACATAAGCAACTTTAAAATTACTTATGAACTTACAAAAGACATTCGCTCATCAATTTTTATATTGGGTGCAATGCTTTCTAAGTACAAAAAGGTAAGTATAGCATATCCGGGCGGGTGCGACATAGGTAGCAGACCCATAGATTTGCATCTTGCCGGACTAATAGAATTGGGCGTAAAAGTAACCGAAGAAAATGGCTTTATAAATTGTAATGGCGAGGATATGAAGCCCAGTCATATATATTTAGATTTTCCGAGCGTGGGTGCCACCGAAAATTTAATTATGGCATCGGTTTTGTTATGTGGAGAAACCGTAATCAGCAATTGTGCCAAAGAACCTGAGATAGTAGATTTGGCAAATTTTTTGAACGCATTAGGTGCAAAGGTTTTTGGGGCAGGCACAAGCGAAATAAAAATAACAGGGGTAAAGGTGTTGCATGGTGTAGAATATACACCAATTGGCGACAGAATTGTGGCAGGGACTTTATTAATAGCCACAGCGCTAACGGGTGGAAAAATAGAATTGCAAAATGCCAACCCGCAACATCTTTTGTCTTTAATTAATAAATTGCGTAAATCTGGTTGCAAAATTGACTTTTGTAGTGATAAAATATTATTAGAGTCTAGGTGTAGACCAACAAGTTGTTCTTTTGAAACTGCAACATATCCGGGGTTTCCAACCGATTTGCAACCACAAATGAGCGTTCTTCTTGCCGTAGCAAAAGGAATGAGTATTGTAACCGAAAATTTGTTTGAAACAAGGTTCAGACATTTTTCTGAACTAGCCAAAATGGGGGCAAAGGTTTTAATAAAAGATAGAGTTGCAATAATAGAAGGCGTTAAGTTTTTGCACGGAGCCAAGGTAGAAGCGTACGACCTGCGTGGCGGGGCATCGCTTGTGCTTGCAGGGCTGGTGGCGTGCGGTACAACCGAAGTAGAAAACATTAAGTATATAGATAGGGGATATGTATCGCTAGAAACAACCTTGTCAAAGTTAGGCGCAGACATTAAAAGAATAAAGTTATAACAATTTACATAGTTTCGGTACACCAAAGGATAAAATATGGAGCGAAAGAAAAGGCTAATAATATTTAGTATAATTATAACCAGTGTGCTACTAATAGTAGTGCTGTCTTCTGCTCTGTTTAGTTTTAGAACGGTTAGTGTAGAATGTCGCACAAATACCTTTGTTATAACCCAATCAGACCATCAAAAAATTATAGATAGTGGCGACTTTAAATATGGAAAAAATATTTTATTTATAAATTTTAAAAAGAATATAGAAAACATAGAACTAAAAAACCCTTATGTAAAAGTAATTAACATAGAGCGAAAGTTCCCTAATTATGCAATTATTAACATAAAAGAAAGAATGCCCGCTGTAAAACTATCAACCACGGGCGGTAAGTATATTTTAGATGAAGACCTAAAAATTTTAAATGTAGTTAAAACATCTTCGGGCTACAATGAGGTTTTAAATGAAGACAAGTTGCCTGAGTTAATTATAAACCAATCTGCTGGCATTAGTTACAACAAAGATAAATCAGCGGGCGAGTTTTTGGAGAATGAGGCATTAAAGCGTATAGTTTCGGCTTTTTATAACGGTGTAGTTATTGGCGAAAATGGAGAAGATGAAGTTATTGGAGAAGACCGCAAAGACGAAACGGTTGCAAAAAGTTGCATTACAATAATTAATGATATTACTGTAAACTTTGAGCCTACAAGCAGGTTTAATTGCTTAAAGTACACGCTTACTTTTGATGGTAGTTCTTGCACCGCAGATATTTATGATGACAGTCAAGACAAATTAGTAGAAAATATTTATAAAACCATAAAAATATTTATAGACCACTCAGATAAATACACCAAGATAGAATGCAGAAACGGTGCAATATATGGAGATAAAACACAACTTTCATAAGCGTTTAATAAAGTCACTAAAACCCACTATTTTTTAGTAAATTTAGCATATTTTTTTGATAAAAAAAGAATAAAAAAATTTTTAGAAATTTTTTAGTTTACCAATAGGCTCTATCACTTTAAAATTAAGGGATAGAGCCTTTTTTAGTGCTTCAAAAAAAAGACCATCTATTAGTATAATAGGTGGTCTTTTTCTAATAATATTTTACTCTAATGGCATAAATATATCAACTTTTTTAACACAAATTTCAAAATTTTGCTATTTTTAAGGGAATTTTTTTCAAAAAAGACCACCTATTATACTAATAGGCGGTCTAAGAATTGGACTTTTTGGGAGATATACTTATGAGATTTTTTAAAAGATTTAGAGCGTTTTTATTTATGACGGTGTGCTTAATAATTTGTTCCGTTCAAGCAGTGCAAGTAATTTGTGCTGTTAATATTAGAGGGGGCGGAAGTACTACCGTAACTTATGATGCGTTTTTAAGTAATGACGACATATTAAGTGTATACCAGCCCATAAATTCTGAGGACCCAAAGTGGACCAAGTATGGGCATAACGCCACACTAAATGCAAACGCTACAAAAATAGAAACTACAAGTGCAGAAGCATTGCAATCTGCACTAACAAACAAAGATAGTGAGGGTAATGCCGACCTAACCAAAATTAATGCAAGTTTAACTTACGGCACAGATGACTATACAAAAGCAAGCACCCCAGTATATGGCAAAATAGATATTGTTAATGTAGATATAAAAACGGGCGAAATTATTGGAAAACTTAGCGACCCAACCTACAACTTTGAGTGGTTTGGAAGAGATGTAACAATTTCTGCTGGCACAATGCTTGCAAGTGGCAGAACATTAACCGCCGATACCACTTTTACCGTAGATTGCTACACATACTACCCAACTATGTACATAAGAAGATGTATAATAGATAATAACCAGTGGCTAAGCGTATCCGAAAAGGATTTTGCCGGTTCGGTAGAAGTACCAGGGTACTACACTGCAACCTTTACCGCAACGGTATATAACCCAGATAAAACGCTTGCTAAAAACTCAAATGGAGTGATTGTAAGAAGTTATATAAATAACGATATGCCACTATCTTATTACAAATCTGCCTACCTAAATGAATTTTATTCAACCGACTATTCAACAGAAAACAATGTTAATATTACAACGCAAGAAAGAATGCTGTTGTGGTGTACCAACCTAACTAAGGCGTGGAAAACAGCACAAGAAGATGCTACATTGCAAAATTATACCTGTGCAAAAAGTTGCCAAGGCGAAGGTTATACCGCTTTTGTATATAATTACCTATACCTAATAAAGTATGCAGATAATAACGCACAAGAAATGGTTGGAGACGGCAACTGCCGTTCTTCTGGCAAGTATAACGCAATAACAAATGCTAATGGTAGTGCGGACAACGCCGGAGAAGATGAAACGCTAACGGCAACAATAAATGGCAAAGAAATAACTTATGGTAAAAAGGTAACATTTGCGGGAACAACTATAACAAGAAAATATGAAACAGTAAACTATTTAGAAAGCATGAAGTCGGGCGGAACAATTGGTATGGAAGTATCCAATGCAAATGGCGGAAATGAGGCGGGTTTGCTTTATGGGTATAAAGTAAACTATGTAAATACTACCCAAAATGGATATACCGAAAAAGAAGGTTTATATACCACGCAATTTTTAACCCACACAGCAAGTGGCAAAAGAGCACTATTAGATGGCTATGTAGGTTCTAATGGGTATACTTCGGTAATGTGCTTGGGAGTTGCAGACCCTTGGGCAAATATGTTTACTTGGGTATTTGGAATGGCTGTATTAAATAACACTGATGACCCCAATAGGGGAGAAAGTGAAGCGAAAATAAATATATACGCAACAACCGAAAATTATAATTATAAAACAAACAATTGGATAGTGAATAACTATTCTGGCACAGGAGCAGATGCTTACGAGGCCAAAATATCTGCACTTAGTAATGCGGGATACCATAAACTTAGTTATAACCTGCCAACGGCACAGGGTGTGTGCCGAATGCTTGGGGTAACCGATGCAGCAACACAAGAAAACCTAAAAGATGCTCTAATAGGTCTACCAAGTGCAAATTCTGGTGTGGGCAGTAGAACAAAAGGTCTTTGTGATTACTACTATCCTACCGGTAACCAAGCATCACAGTATTTTTTTGGCGTGCTTCGTGGCGGGGCCATAAATAATGGAGTTAATGCGGGTCCTTTCTGCGTTAATGCGGGTTATACACTGGCTAATTGTCTTTTTAATGTCGGCTTGCGGTCTGCGTTAGTGGGTTAATTACATTATTTTTAAAGTGATAAAAAATAAATATAGGTTTTTAACATTTTACCAAAAAATGTTGGGTGGAATGAGGAAGAGAAATTTTGTTTTGTCTATTAAACTTAAAATTTCTTTTGGGTGATAAATACAAAAAGGAGGAAGTAGATGAAAGGAAAGAAATTTGCACTTGCAATATTTGCACTAGCGTTGGTTGCAATATCTGCAATAACAGCAACCATTGTATATTGTGCAACCACACTAAGCGGTGGCGGTAAAACCACGGTTACATACATAGCCGATGGCACCATAAAAGGAACGGTTACCGCAAAATACCAAGTGGAAGGCAAAGCAGAACAAGAGTGGGGAACAATAACCTATTCTGGAACAGAAGCAGATGATGCTACCAACACCTTAACAAAAAATGCTGACGCACAACTAAATAAAACCAATACATATATTGTATACAAGTTTGAATTTGTTGCTGATACTTCTACCACTGCAAGTCACGGTGGCTACAAAGCAACGCTTAGTTTTACAGATGACACAACAACACCTACCAAAAATGTAGATGTACAAGTATCCGAAGATGGAACTGCTTATACCGCAGTTACCGACCTAAGTACTACAATTAAGAGTGTAGATGTAACCACTACCAAAACGGTATATGTAAAGGTTAGTGTACACGAAACACTAAACAACGCTCGTTTTGCAGGCGAATTTAAGTGGAATCTTGCAAAACTTGCAGGCTAATATATAGTCAAAATATAATAAGAAATATTAATAAAAAGTAATAATATTAATTATAAACTTCTTTATAGTGCAATAGACCGCTATAAAGAAGTTTTGTTTTTGGTAAAATTTTGGAGGCTATTTTAGGTTAAAATATACAAACTTTTATGAAATTATTTTGAAGTAAGTAAAGAACTTTAAAAAATTTTTTGGCTTTTACCTAATAATAAAAAAGCAGGAATGGAAGAAAAACTATTGGACACACCTCAAAACTTTAAAATATAATAAAATTTAATAATTTTAGTATTGTGACAAAATAATTTGACATTAGTTGGGCAATATTTATATAATATAGATAGTTGGATAGTTGTATCCAAAAATAGCAACGGAGTCGTACAAATTAGGAGTTTTTATGGTAAAAAAGGAAGTCGCTATATTAGACTTTGGGTCTTCTAAGGTTACTGTTTTAATTGCAGAAAGAGGCATTAATGGCACCTTTTGTATTAAGGGTACTGGCGAAGTTGAGTATGCAGGTTTTTATGAAGGCGAATTTTTGGAACCAGATAAGGTTAAGTTGGCTGTTGGGCTTGCAATCTCTAATGCAGAAACTACTGCAAAAACCCGTATAACAAAGCTCTATATTGGCGTTCCGGGCGAGTTTACAACAGTGGTTTGTCGTGAGGCTAATATCAATTTTCCAAAAAAGAAAAAGATAACCGAAGACGACATCAACCAACTATATCTTGTTGGCGATATTTACAAAAATCACCCATCACACACCGTTATTAACAACACCCCAATTTACTTTATGCTAGACGACAACCGCAGAATTATTGAGCCTAGGGGTTGGTTCTCTACAAAACTAGGGGGGTACATTTCTTATTCGCTTGCAGAAACCAACTTTTTGGACTTTGTAGAAAATATGTTGGCGGAGTTAGGTATACGAAATTCGCAATATATTTCGAGCACCGTTGCCGAAAGTTTGTTTTTGTTTGACCCAGAAATTAGAGATAGATACGCTCTTTTGGTAGACTGTGGGCATATTACTACTAGCGTTATGCTTATTAGGGGCGATGGCGTGTTGTTTCAAAATTCATTTTCGATGGGTGGCGGGCATATTACGGGAGATTTATCGCAATGCTTAAAAATTTCTTTCTTTCAGGCAGAGAGCTTAAAGCGTAAAGTGGTTTTAAGTTTGCTTGCCGATGATACCGATTTTTATGAAATTGCCGGCAAAGATTATATGATTCCATTTAGTGCAAAAACCACTAACGAAATTGTTATGGAAAGAATTGACATTATTGCTTCATTTATTTTAAAGTGCTTTGCAAAGTGTGAATTTGAGTTCCCTGACTACATACCAGTATATTTAACTGGCGGGGGACTGTGTTATATTAAAGGAATTAGAGATTACCTTTCAAAAAAACTTGGCAGAAAGGTAGAAATTGCTGTTCCGCCAATACCTCAACTTAACCGACCACATTTTTCGACATCTCTTGGGGTGCTGGATATTGCTTTGGACATTGAAGAAGGCTTAAATAATACATTTTTAGGAAACTAAAAGGGGAAAATTATGGAATATACTAACAATGCTATTTGTCAGATTAAGGTTTTTGGTGTAGGAGGTGGCGGTAATAACGCTGTTAACCGTATGATTGCATCAAACATTAAGAGTGCTCAATTTTATGCGGTAAATACCGACCGCCAAGCACTTATGATGAGTCAGGCAAAAGAAAAAATTCAAATAGGCGGTAAACTAACCCGTGGACTTGGTGCTGGCGCTGATCCAGAAGTGGGCAGACGAGCAGCGGAAGAAAGCAAAACCGAAATTGCAGAAAAATTAAAAGGGGCAGACCTTGTATTTATTACTGCTGGTATGGGTGGCGGTACTGGTACGGGTGCCGCTCCGGTTATTGCAAGCATAGCAAAAGAAATGGGTATTTTAACAATTGCCGTTGTTACAAAACCTTTTGGTTTTGAGGGCGCTCACCGAATGGAAAATGCCGAAATTGGTATTTCTAATTTGGCAAAGTGCGTTGATACATTGGTTGTTATACCTAACGACAAGTTGCTAAAAGTTGTGCCTAAGGGTACTCCTATGTTAGAAGCGTTTGAGTATGCCGATGATGTTTTGCGTCAAGGTATTCAGGGTATAAGTGACCTAATTGCTACAAGTTCTTTAATTAATTTGGACTTTGCTGATGTAAGAACGGTTATGAAAAATCGTGGCCTTGCACACATGGGTATTGGCGAAGGTACTGGCGAAAATAGAAGTATAGAAGCGGTAAGAATGGCGGTTGCAAGCCCATTGCTAGAAACAACAATTGAGGGTGCTCAAGCAGTTATTATTAATGTTACTGGCGGATTTGATTTGACACTAGACGAAGTTAATACCGCTGTAGAACTTGTAAAACAAGCAATTGACCCTTCTGCAAATACAATTTTTGGTGCAACCATTGACGAAAAATACAACGAAAAACTTATGGTTACAATTATTGCCACAGGCTTTAAAAATAGCGATTTTGAAAATCTTATTCATAGAGGAGAGTCTAAGCAACAACAACCGAACGAGCAATACAAACCTTTTGATAGGTCAAAATATGCAGAGTTCTTTGCCGGAAAGTCTAGAGCAAGCGAAGAACAACAAAGAGAAAACCCAAATCAGTCTAGGTTAAATGTTTTTGGCGGAGAACCAATGCAAAACACTAGTCCTCAAGCACAAGCAGAAAGAAAAAATATTAATTTGATGTTTGACGACCAAAATCAACAAAAACCACAAGATAGAGATTCTATGGGTATTCAGTCTTCAAGAATTTCGGTAGATGATAGCAATATTCCACCATTTTTAAGAAGATTAAAAAAGTAAAAAATAAGACAAATTAAAAAATAATAATACTTTGCAAACGAACAACTTGTAAGGTATTATTTTTTTATGGAAATAATAGTTTGGATAGTTTTGCTAATGCTTTGCATTGTTTTTAGTCTTTGTGCGACCATTTGCATTAGCAAAAAGTGTACTCTTATAAATATTTTTATAGGTAGTTTTTCTATATTTTTTATAGTTTATTTTGCTACAAAAATTTATGAAAATTTTGTTGTTTGTGCGGTGGCAATGATTATTGCTTTAATTTATAGTTCAATTTTTTACAATGATTTTAAAATTTCGTACAAAACGGTTATTCTTTTTGTGGTTGAAAGTGCATATACCTTAATTGTTGTAGGGTTATATTTTGCAATAAAAGAAATTTTTTGCCAGTCAAAACAATTAAGTGTTTTAATTTCGGCGGTGCTAGTTATGGTTTTATTATTAATAATAGCGGGCGTGTTAAAAAAATACATCAAAAGAATAAACCTAAAAAACTTATATTATAGATGCAAAATAGTTTTACCCAAAAAGATAGTTGAATTGTTGATGTATTTGGATAGCGGTAATATTTTAACGGCAGGGAGTGACCGTTTGCCCGTAATTTTTGTAAATAAGTCAAAATTAAAATTTTTGGACGGCGAAACAACGGTTATAAAATTGTCATCGGTAGTTGGTGGCACAACAAAAGTAAAGGGCGTGCTTGTAAATAATTTTTACATCTTTTGTGACGGTCGGTGGAGGCTGTGTCCGGTAGTGGTAAATATGGTAGAAGACAGGTTTTACGCCTATGACGGCATTTTAAATTTAGAATGTATTTAAGGAGAGCGGTATGTTTAAACTATTAAAAAAATTATTTGGCATAGAAAATTATGTAATGTATATGACAAACGGAGCGAACGCTTTGCCCGAAAAATTGGAGTATGATGAAGAGCAAGAGGTTTTGGCAAAATTAAAAGATGGTGACGAAAAAGCCAGAGAAATTTTGATAGAGCGAAATTTGAGATTGGTTGTTTATTTGGCTCAAAGGTTTGAAAACACCGGCGTAAATTTAGACGATTTAACAAGTATTGGAACAATAGGCTTAATAAAGGCGGTAGGGACATTTAATGTAGATAAAAATATCAAATTTGCGACCTATGCGTCTAGATGTATAGAAAATGAGATTTTAATGTATCTAAGAAAAACACAGCGGTCAAAAACAGATGTTTCACTAGACGAGCCGTTAAGCGTAGACAAAGACGGTAACGAGTTGGTTTTGGGAGATGTTGTAGGAACAGATTCAGATTTTGTATACAAAGAAATTGAGTCTAAGGTAGAAAATGAGGTGTTGGTAACTCTATTAAACAATTTAGATGACCGAGAAAGATACATTATGAAGTTAAGGTATGGTTTAACCAAAGACCTATCTTGCGAGTTGACGCAAAAAGAGGTTGCGGACAAATTAAACATTTCGCAGTCATATATTAGCAGAATTGAGAAAAAAGTATTATTAAAATTAAAAAAAGATTTCATTTTGGCAGAATAAAAAAGTAAACCAACAATTTACTTGCGGTTTACTTATTAAGGTTATTTTACCAAATAAGATTTTATATGCTTTATGGCGTCTTTTTCAAGTCTAGAAACTTGGGCTTGAGATATGCCAATTTCGTCAGAAATTTCGGTTTGCGTTTTGCCTACAAAATATCTTAAATACAAAATATCCTTCTCTCTTTCGGGCAAAATATTTATGCCGTCTGTTAGAGTCGTTTTTTCTATCCAATTATCTTCGGTAGACTTTGGGTCTTTAATTTGGTCAAAAAGTTGCAAACTGTCTTCGCCGTCACTATAAACATTGTCAAATATCGAAACGGGGTCCATAATAGCATATAGCGAGTCGCTGACGATGTGAGGTTTTTCGTTTATTTTGTTTGCAATATCTATTATGCTTGCCTCTTCGTTAGAAGACTTTTCGAGTTCTTCTTTGGCTTGAATGGCTCGGTATGCAACATCTCGTAGGCTTCGGGTAACTTTTATGCTGGTGCGATCTCGCTGAAATCGGCGGATTTCGCCAATTATCATTGGGACGGCGTAGGTAGAAAACTGTACGCCAAGGTTGGTATTAAAATTGTCTATTGACTTTATAAGACCCACCATTCCGACTTGAAAGACATCGTCTATAGAACTCTTTTGTATGTTAAATCTTTGGACTAATGAAAGCACAAGTCGCATATTATAAAATATACATTGTTCTCGGGCAGAATGGTCACCGCCTTGGCTCTTTTTTAGAAGTTCTATCATTTGTTCGTTCGAAACTTTTGGTAAGGTGCTAGTATCAATTCCGCATATTACCACTTTGTTTGACATAGTTTATCCCTCCTTGAAAGGTATTTTGCCCATTGCAAATTAAAAGTATGCAAAAAAAAGGAAGTAAAAATGTTATTAAATTTTTTTGATTTAAAACAAAAGGAAATTATTAATATTGTTGATGGTAAAAAACTAGGTTTTCCTGATGACATAGTTTTTGATAGCGAAAACACAACGGTTAAAAGTTTTACTATTCCGGGGCAAAGCAAGGCTTTTGGATTAAAGCGAGGCGAAAGTAAAACTATTAATTTAAGAGATATTTATTTAATCGGCGAGGACGTAATTTTGGTAAATATTCCTACGCTTGTGACAAACACAGAGTATGAGCAAAAGGCTTGTTGTAAGCAAATTGAGCCTAAGCAATTTAGAAGGCTAAAAAATTAAGTTGAAAAAATAAAATATATATGGTATAATTGTTGTATTAGGAGATCTATACAATGAAGTGTATTTATTGTGGTTGCGAAGATAGTAAGGTTTTAGACAGCCGTGCAGTAGACGAAAATAACGCCATAAAAAGAAGACGAGAATGCAACAATTGTTTTAAGCGTTTTACAACTTACGAAACTATTGAAGTATCGCCAATTTTGGTAATTAAAAGAAATGGCGAGCGTCAAGCGTTTTTGTCGTCAAAAATAAAAGCAGGCATTATTAAGTCTTGCGAAAAAAGACCGGTTTCTATAGAACAGATTGATGAGATGGTTGCAAGTATAGAACAAAAGGTTCAAAATTATCCAAAAAAAGAAATTCCGTCAAGCGAACTTGGCGAAATGGTTATGGCTGAGTTAGAAAAGGTAGACAAAGTTTCTTACATAAGGTTTGCATCTGTTTACAAACAGTTTGAAGATGTTTCAAAGTTTAAAGAATTTGTGCAAAAACTTGCGGACGATATTACAAATTAAAGTTTTAAAAACCTCTTGGTATTCATAAAATTTACCAGGGGGTTTTATTTTGAAATTAAGTGATTGTAAATTTCCTTGCAAACTAATATTTTTGGGCGAGTGCGGTAGCGTTAAGCAAAACGAATTGCAAAAATATGGGTTAGCAAAAAATATGACATTTGAAGTAAAGTCTGTTTTAAAAAAGACTTACATTGTTCGTGTGTTAAATTCTTTTTATGCAATTAATGAAGAAATGGCAAATTGTATTGAGGTAAAAACGTATGAATAAAGTCGTTTTAGTAGGAAACCCCAATACTGGCAAAACCACGCTTTTTAATACTATAACCAAAGCACACGAAAAGGTTGCAAATTATAGCGGTGTAACGGTAAAAGAAAGAGCAAAAAAAGTTAATGTAAAAGGAAAGACCTTTGAAGTGGTAGACCTGCCGGGTCTATATTCTTATAACGCTTTGGGCGATGACGAGTGTGTCGCCCGTAAATTTATAGACAAAAACAAAGATGCTCTATATATATTTGTAGCATCAGCACAAGACATTCAAAAAAACATAAATTTGTTATATGAGTTGTCTAACCTTCATTTAAAGGTTGGTGTTTTTGTAAATGCGTACAATATGACGGCATCAAAAATAGACGAGTCGTTATTAGAAAAAGTTCTACAAGTGCCTGTTTTGGTGCAGAACGCAACAAGGGGCAGAAACAAAATTTTGAGTTGGATAGAAACAATTAACACAATTGATTCCTACATTTCGCATTTTGATGTAGAATCCATTAAAAAACTTTGTAACATTGAGATATCCGAACAAAAAATAGATAAATTTTTGTTACACCCAATTTTTGGTAAACTTTTCTTTGTTGGCGTAATTTTGGCAATATTAATTTTTTCTATGATTATTGTAGATATATTAATTGGTGATGTGGTAGAGTCTTGGTGGCTAAAAGTCGGAAATATTGTAACAGCCTTTCTTTTAAAACATAATTTACCTATAATTGCGGGGTTTTGTTCATCGGTTTTGGTAAGTTCGCTTGGTGCGGTTATAACATTTTTGCCAGAATTGTTTGCTATTTTGTTTTGTATGTATCTTTTAGAAGAAACAGGGTATTTGCCAAGGGTGGCAACGCTATTTAATTTCAGCCTATCCAAATTTGGCTTAAACGGACAAAGCATTTTTAGTTTGTGTTTGGGGGTGGGGTGTACAACAACGGGTGTAATAGCCACTCGCAATGTTCAAAGCAAACCCGCCCGATGTAAAACTATGCAACTTTTGCCGTTTATTGGTTGCTCAGCAAAATTGCCAATAGTGCTATATCTTGCAACCGCATTTTTATCTAGCGTAAAAATTTCGGTTTTGATGTTTGTGGTGGTAATTATTATTGGGTTGGTTTTTGTAAAAGTTAGCGGTGGGTGTGAGTCTGCACCCATGATAGTGGAACTTCCTCGTTTAAAACTCCCATCTATAAAGCAATTAATAAAAAAGAGTTTTTCAATAATTATTGAATTTAGCATAAGAGTTTTTTCGACCCTTTTAATTGTTTCAACTATAATTTGGGCTTTGGGACTAATACGGCTTGGAGAAAACAAAACTACGCTTATAGAGTATGCGGGCGAGTTTTTTAGTTATTTTTTAATTCCGCTAGGGTTAAAAGACCGAGCGGTAGCAATTGCAATTATTACTGGGCTTGTTGCAAAAGAAAACATTTTGGCAACACTTGCTATGTTTGGCAAAAGTGCGTTTAGCCCAATTCAGGCAATTTCATTTATTGCATTTATTTTGTTATATCCGCCATGTATTCCTGCTCTTAAATGTGTGAGAGTAGAATTTGGCAAGTTTATGCAAATTAAAATGTTTTTTACTCAACTCTTGTTAGCCTATTTAACTACTATGTTTATTTTTACCTTTTCGAGTTTGTTGGGTGAGGTGTTAGGCGTTATTTTGTCTACAATAATTTGCATTTTTGGTATTGTAATTTATGCAAAAGTTTTTAAAGTGTCTAAAACCCAATGCACAAGATGTAAATTGTCGGCATAAAAATTTGTAAATGCAACACAATATTCATACAAGGAGATTTTTGTATGAGTTTTGGATTAGTGGTTTTGACCGTAATATTAATTACGCTTATGTGCGGTGCGGGTCAAAGAATATTAGACAAAATGCGTTTAAACGACAAGTGGGCATTAATTTTGGTACTTGCAATGGTAGTTGGCATTTTAATTCCGCCAATAAAAATAACAAGCAATTTTAGTTTTTCTATAGGCGGGTTTTTGATACCATTTGGCATTTGCATTTATATGCTAATAGCAAACGGTTTAAATTTTGATTTGTTTAGAGCGATAATGGGAACAATTATCACTGCAGGACTTATTCTTTTGGCGCAGTGGTTACTCCCAAGCAAAACACCCGAAGATATAGTTGTAGACATAACAATTATATACGGTATTATTGCTGGTCTTGTTGCTTACATTTTAGGAAGAAGCAGAAGAAACGCCTTTATATGCTCGGTTTTTGGTTTAACACTCGCAAGCGTTATTCAATTTTTTATTTCTATGGCAAGAGGTCAAATTGTGCCACTAAGTTTAGGAAGTGGCGGGGCTTTTGATAGCATGGTGTTGTCTATTGTTATAGCAGTTGGACTATGTGAACTTGTAGGTACAACAGCCGAAATTATTGTTGGCAAAAGCAGAAAAAAAGCATTTGATATGGAAACGGGCGAGTTTGTCGAAATAGAAAATAAGAATATAACATCGGGTAAAACAAACAAAGACGAAAGAGAGGTGCATAATGAAAAAAATTAAAAAAAGTACAATCTGCAATTTATTTTTAGTGATTTTTGCGGTAATTATTGGCTTGTCTGTTTCGGTCGTTGGTGGTAAAAATGTAGCGAGTGCAGACACAAACGATTATTACACAATATTTGACACAAATGAAGACGGCAAGGTTTTATTTATGAAGGGCGACAATGTAAATGTAGATGACGAATATATAAGTTCGGACAACCGTTTATATGTTATAAAAAGCGTAGACGATACAAACAAAACGGGTGTTGCGGAGTATATGGAAGATGTAAAAATGCCGGTTTTGAATATAAAAAGAAACAGAGAACATAATTTTGCGAATGCTAGTTCGGGCGATAAAAAAATTGGACTATATCACACCCATAATGACGAGTGTTACAATAACGAAGACGGTACAGACAGTATTTATGGCAAAGGTGGTGTTCATGATGTAGGAAAGGCACTAAAAAAGAATTTTGAAAAATTAGGAATAACGGTTTTTTATAGCGAAAATTTGCACTTGCCACACGATTCGGGTGCATATACAAGAAGTCAAAGCACGGCATCAGAATTATTAAGAAACGGGTTAGACGCTATTTTTGACGTTCATAGAGATGCAACACCCCGAAGCGAGTATATTACTACCGTAAATGGCGAAACAATGAGTAAAATAAGAATAGTTATAGGTTCTGCAAATGTAAAAAGTGCAATAAACAAAGAGTTTGCCCTAAATATAAAAGCGTATGCAGACGAAGTTTATCCGGGCTTAATTAAAGACATTTATATTGGTAGAGGGAACTACAATCAACAACTATCCGAAAGAGCGTTGTTGTTTGAAATGGGAACAAATTTAATAGAAAAAGATTTGGTCAAAAAGTCTACCTATCCATTGGCAAAAACAGTAGATGTGGTTTTGTACGGAACAAAATCTGCAAGCAGTCAAAGTGTTGCTGATTTGGACACCAATAACTCAACTGGCGAAATTTTGGATACGGGTATGGTCGAAAGCCAGTCTACCAGCAACGCTACATCAGTTGTTTTGTGGGTAATTTTAGGAAGTATTGGCGGGGTTGTTGCAATATTTGGAATAGTATGCATATTTTCTAAAAAAACAAGGTATGCAGTTGGAAGATTTTTTAGTGAACTATTTGCTGGTATTTTTGGCAAAAAAAAGCCCGAGAACAATTAAAACTAATAGTTTTTATGTAGACTTTAATTCAACAATTTGAATTAAAGTCTTATTTTAATTATGGGCGTTTTTGAAGCGTTGATTTGGGTTATCTTTATTTATTAAAACACAAAAAAGTTTGTAAAACATTTGATAAATTTAGATAGATAGTGTAAAATATAATTGATAATTTTGTATATTAAGTTAGCAAAGCAAAAGCGCTAATACAAAAGGAGAAGACTCAGTGCGAACAATTAAAAGATTTAGGGCGGTTTTATTTTTGCTTGTTTGTATGGTTCTGTGTTCGGTGCAAACTGTACAAGTCTTTTGCGCTGTCAAAATAAATGGGGGCGGAAGTACAACTGCAACCTATGATGTATTTTTAAGCAATGACGATATATTAAGCGTGTACCAACCCATAAATTCTGAGGACCCAAAGTGGACAAAGTATGGTCATAACGCCACACTAAATGCAAACGCTACAAAAATAGAAACTACAAGTGCAGAAGCATTGCAATTTGCACTAACAAACAAAGATAGTGAGGGTAATGCCGACCTAACTAAAATTAAGGCGGGGCTAACTTATGGCACAGATGACTATACAAAATCAACTACCCCAGTATATGGTAAAATAGATATTGTTAATGTAGATATTAAAACGGGGGAGATAATAGGAAAACTCAGTGACCCAACCTACAACTTTGAATGGTTTGGAAGAGATGTAACGCTCTCCGCAGGCACAATGCTTGCAAGTGGCAGAACGCTAGATACAGACACTACTTTTACCGTAGATTGCTACACCTATTACCCAACAATGTATATAAGGCGTTGCATAATAGACAACAACCAATGGCTAAGCGTATCCGAAAAGGATTTTGCCGGTTCGGTAGAAGTGCCAGAATATTACACCGCAACCTTTACTGCAACTTTATATAACCCCAATAAATCAATAGCTTTGGTTGGTGGTAAGGTAGTTCCTCGAAGTTATATTAGTGACCATGGTCCGTTGGCTTATTACAAATCGGCATATTTAAAAAAATATTATGCAACAGTAGGTTCTAGCGATTATTCAATTACAGATTATACAATGAATGTGTCTACTCAAAGTTTAATGCTTAGTTGGTGTACAAATCTTACCAAGGCATGGGAAACTGGTGCAACCAGCCTTGCGGGATACAAGTGTGCCAAAAGTTGCCAAGGCGAAGGGTTTTCTGCTTTTGTTTATAATAGTTTGTATTTAATTAAATATGCAAACAACAATTCACAAGCTATGGTAGGCAACGGCAATAGTAGTTCTTATAACAAATATAACGCAATTACAAACAAAAATGGTATAGGAGACAGTGCGGGAGATAGCGATGTTTTATCAGTTACCATAGACGGCGTAAATATTAAGTATGGCAAAAAGGTGGAGCTTGGCTCATCGGTTTACTGCACATATTCTGCGGTAAATTATTTAGAAAGTGTTAAATCGGGCGGAACAATAGGTATGCTGGTTTCTAATTCGGCTGGCGGAAATGAAGCAGGCTTGCTTTATGGGTACAAGTCAGATTACACAAACACTACAACGGGTGGACTAACCGAAAAGAAAGGGTTGTATACCACACAGTTTTTAACGCATTCAGAAAGTGGCAAAAGAGTATTATTAGATGGTTATGTAGGTTCCAACAGTTACACTTCGGTAATGTGTTTAGGAGTGGCAGACCCATGGTCTAATATGTATACATGGGTGTTTGGAACAGCTGTATTAAATAATAATGATGACCCCGAGCGTGGTAGTTCTGCAACCGAAATAAACATATATGCAACAACAAACAAATATGATTATGAAAAAAATAATTATATAACAGAAAACTTTGGTGGTGCAGGTGCTGTTAATTATGCAAAAAAAATGGAAGCAATTAACAACGCAGGATACAATAAACTAAGTTATAGTATGCCAAAATCAGCTGGATATTGCAGAACGCTTGGTGTTAGCACAACATCTCAATTGGACTCAATAATTGGTTTGCCTAGCGATTCATACGATAAAGCTAGTTCATCTTCAAAAGGGCTTTGCGATAACTATTATTGCAGTTCAATCAACAACAATTCGCAATATTTTATGGGTATTCTTAAAGGCGGAAGCACAGATTACGGCTCATATATTGGAACATTTAATTTTTATATTTCAAACTCAATAGGAAGTTGCAGTTATTATATAGGTATGCGAACAGTATTGTATTAATTTTGGAAATTTTTATGCAATTTATAAAAAGATTTAGAGCATTTTTATTTATGATAGAATTTCACAATTTAATTGAAAAAAATTAAAAACTCAAGGGCTAAGGCAATTGAAACTAGTGATAAAAAAGGGATGTCAAATTGACATCCCTTTTTTATAAGCTAAAGATAATAATCATAGTCATCTTCTTGTTCTTCTAATTTTTTCATCTCTTCTATGTGTTTTTTTGTAACTTCTTCTTGAGTTTTTGAATGAAAATAAAGAGGTGAGCCATATTGTGGACAAGAAGACACAACGGTATCTGATAAAAATGTAACTTCTTCCCAAGTAGATTCGTCTTTTAAATTTTTAACCATTATTTTTTGATCTTTACATTCTGGATGTTTTTTTATAAATTTACCTAAAAAATCATATAATTCTTGAATTGTCATAATATCTCCTTTTACTAAATTAATTCATTATAACATAAATAAATTCATATTTCAATACTTTTCAAAAATTCTATTAATGGCAGTTAGACGTGTGCTTGTTTTGATATAAGTCGGTGTCGCTACGCTACACTGAATACAAGCACACACTTATAAACTAAATTAAAGAATACAAAAAGCGAAAGTGTTGGTAAACATAACACACTTTCGCTTTTTGCTGTTATTTTTTCTTCTCTTTTTTATTATTGTAAACAAATATTCTTTGTTGTCAAGGTTAAAGTGTACGTCGCTATTGGCGACAATCCTTAACAACGTAAGTAATATTTGTTTCTTTTTCAGTTAAGAGGGAAAAAAACACACTAATCATTTATAGATTAAAGTGCTTATATTCCGCTAGTTTCAAACAGTATTGATTAAAAACGCTTTATTTTAAAAGGATAAAGCGTTTTTTTGAGGCTCAAAAAAAGACCGCCTATTAGTATAATAGGTGGTCTTTTTTGAAAAAAATCATTTTAAAAAAGACCAAATTTTGGAATTTGTGTTAAAAAAGTTGATATATTTATGCCATTAGAGTAAAATATTATTAGAAAAAGACCACCTATTATACTAATAGGCGGTCTAAAAATTGGACTATTTTTTGGAGATATACTTATGAGATTTTTTAAAAGGTTTAGAGCGTTTTTATTTATGACAGTATGCTTAATAATTTGCTCCGTTCAAGCGGTGCAAGTAATTTGTGCGGTAAATATTAGAGGTGGCGGAAGTACTACAGCAACCTATGATGTGTTTTTGAGCAATGACGATATATTAAGCGTGTACCAGCCCATAAATTCTGAGGACCCTAAGTGGACAAAATATGGTCACAACGCCACACTAAATGCAAACGCTACAAAAATAGAAACAAAAAGTGCAGAAGCCTTGCAGTCTGCCCTAACTAATAAGGACGAAAATGGCAATGCCGACCTAACCAAAATTAAGGCGGGGCTAACTTATGGCACAGATGATTACACAAAATCAACGACCCCAGTGTATGGAAAGATAGATATTGTTAATGTAGATATTAAAACGGGGGAGATTATAGGAAAACTTAGCGACCTGACCTACAATTTTGAGTGGTTTGGAAGAGATGTAACACTCTCCGCCGGCACAACGCTTGCCAGTGGCAGAACGCTAGAAACAGACACCACCTTTACCGTAGATTGTTACACCTACTACCCAACAATGTATATAAGAAGATGCATAATAGACGGTAACCAGTGGCTAAGTGTATCCGAAAAGGATTTTGCAGGTTCGGTAGAAGTACCAGAGTATTATACCGCAACCTTTACTGCAACGGTGTATAATCCAGATAAAACTCTTGCACAAAATGAAAACGGCGTGATTGTAAGAAGTTATATAAATAATGATATGCCACTATCTTATTGCAAATCTGCCTACTTAAATGAGTTTTATTCAACAGACTATTTAATGGATAGTAATATTAACACCCCAACGCAAGAAAGAATGCTTTTATGGTGCACCAACCTAACTAAGGCGTGGGAAACAGCACAAGCAAATGCTACAATGCAAAACTACGCCTGTGCCAAAAGTTGTCAAGGCGAAGGTTACACCGCTTTTGTATACAATTACCTATACTTAATAAAATATGCAGATAATAACGCACAAGAAATGGTTGGAAATGGAAATTCTCTTTCTTACGGTAAATATAGAGAAATAACTAATGCTAATGACAGTGCGGTTAATGCAGGCGAAGATGAAATACTAACGGTAACCATAAATGGCAAAGAAATTACTTATGGTAAAAATGTAACATTTGCGGGAACAACTATAAAAAGGAAATATGAAACAGTAAACTATTTAGAAAGCATAAAGTCGGGTGCAACAATTGGTATGGAACTATCTTATGCAAGTGGCGGAAATGAAGCAGGCATGCTTTATGGGTATAAAGTAAACTATGTAAACACTACCAAAAATGGATATACCGAAAAAGAGGGCTTATACACCACGCAATTTTTAACCCACACAGCAAGTGGTAAAAGGGTACTATTAGATGGCTATGTAGGTTCTAATAAGTACACTTCGGTAATATGTTTGGGGGTAACCGATCCATGGTCTAATATGAATACTTGGGTGTTTGGTTTGGCTATGTTAAACAATACCGATGACCCCAATAGGGGAGAAAACGAAGCGGTAATAAATATATACGCAACCACTGAAAATTATAATTATAAAACAAATAATTGGATAGTAAATAACTATTCTGGCACAGGAGCAGATGCTTACGAGGCCAAAATATCTGCACTAAATAGTGCGGGATACCGAAAACTTAGTTATAACATACCTTTGGGATCTGAATATGTTTATTATCGAACACTTGGTATAACCGAAGACGCAACACAAGAAAACCCAAAAGATACCCTAATAGGACTACCAAATTTACATTCTGGCAGTGGCAGTTTTGTAAGTGGGGCGTGTGATGCATTTTCTTGTTATGACGTATCAGGTCAACTATCTCGGAGTCTTTTTGGCGGGCTTAGGGGCGGTACTTCGGGAAATGGAGCAGCAAATGGGCCATTTTACATCAACTTAGAAGTTTTTTCTAGTTGTTCTGTTGGCTGCGGCTTACGCACAACTATAATTGGTTAATAATATGTGCAGTAAATAATTATTTTTTGGTTTAAATAAAATTATAAAAAATATTAAAACTTTTGCCATTATTAGAAATGGGCGAACAACGCAAAATTTTCTAATAATGGCAATTTTTCCAAAAAGAATAATGTAATCAATAAAACTCTTGCAAAACCTTTGGTTTTCGGTTATAATATACCATATAAAATTTAAGGAAGATAGGTATGAAATCGTTAGTAGCAATTGTTGGTAGACCAAACACAGGCAAAAGTACTTTTTTTAATAGGGTTGTAGGAAAGAGAATTTCGATAGTAGACGACACCCCCGGAGTTACAAGAGATAGGCTTTATGCCGATGTAGAGTGGTGTGGTAATGTTTTTACACTTATAGATACTGGTGGAGTTCAGTTTGATAAAACGGACGATTTTACTACACATATAAATAGTCAAGTTGACATAGCCATTAATCTTGCTGATTTAATACTCTTTTTTGTAGACGGCAAAGAAGGGGTCGTTCCGTACGATTATTCGGTTGCCGAAAAATTACGAAAATCAGGCAAAAAGGTTTTGTTGGTAGTAAACAAATATGATAACTTTGAAACGGACGGCATATATGATTTTTACAATTTAGGAATTGGTGAACCTATACCTATTTCTGGAGAACAAGCAAAGGGAATAGGTGATTTGCTAGATAAGGTTGTAGAAAACTTGCCCAAAACCGAAGACAGCGAAGTTGATGATTGTTTAAAAATTGCCATAGTAGGTAAACCAAATACAGGAAAATCTAGTATAGTAAATAGATTGGTTGGAGAAAATAGGGTTATAGTTTCTAATATTTCGGGAACCACAAGAGATAGCGTAGATGTACCATTTAATTATAACAAAAAGAAATATATTTTAATTGATACCGCAGGTATGCGTAGAAAAAGGTCAATAGAAGATGAAACGGTAGAAAGATATTCTATTTTTAGAACATTAGATAGCATTCGTAGAGCCGATGTTGTTGTTTGCGTTATAGATGTAAGCGAGCCTATTAGTGAGCAAGATATAAAAATTGCCGGTATTGTACATAATGAAAAAAAGCCTTCGGTTATTGTGTTTAACAAATGGGATTTAATAGAAAAAGAAACGGACACAATGCGAAAATACGAAAACGATTTAAAAAACGAATTGGGCTTTATGAGTTATTTTAAACCCGTTTTTTTGAGCGCTCTTACTGGTAAAAGAATGGAAAAACTAATGGAAGCGGTTAACATAGTTTATGAAAATAGCACAAAAAGAATTAAAACCCGTGATGTTAACGACATAATTCAAGATGCAATAGTAAGCACGGCGCCACCTTTTGTTAATGGCAAAAGACTAAAAATTTATTATGCAACACAAACAGACGTTGCTCCGCCAACCTTTGTTTTAAAGGTTAACGATGCATCGCTTATGAGTGATAGTTATTTAAGATATATAGAAAACTCTTTGCGTACAGCGGTAGATTTTACTGGAACTCCTATTACTATTGTTGTAAAAAATAAAATGGAAAATGCAGATATAAGATAAATTTTAAGGAGAAAATTATATGGTTTGGTGGCAAATATTAATTGTTATTTTAGTGTCTTATGCGTTTGGCAATATTAGTTTTGCAAGAATTATTAGCGGAAAACTAAATAGCGATATTACAAAACTCGGTAGCGGTAATCCGGGAACCACTAACATACTACGAAATTTTGGCTTTAAAATTGGTTTAATTAACTTTATATTAGATATTTTAAAGGGATTTGTTCCTGTACTTTTAACCATTTTAATTTTTGACGACCCAATACTTACTTATATATCTGGTTTAAGTGTAATTATAGGGCATATTTACCCGGTTGTATATAAGTTTAAGGGTGGCAAGGGTATTGCTACTATGATAGGGGTGTTTTTTGCAACAAACCCTATTGTAACAGGGATAGTTGTGGTTGTTGCCGGAGTTTCGTGGTTGTTGTTTAAATATGGATCTATGGCATCGTTTATTTGCGTAACCGTACTTACCGTTGTAGAAGGAATAAACGCAAAAAATAATTTGCCCGAAGGGAAAAGTATTGTGGTGTGTTTGTTGCTTTATGCAATATTTTTGCTAACTTGGTTTGCTCACAGAAAAAATATAGAAAGGCTTTTGGTTGGCAAAGAAGGTAAAGTAGATTTAATTAAATCGGTAAAAAAGAAATATAAAAAAGTAAAATAGTAGAAAGTTGTTTCTACTATTTTTTTTGCATAAATGGTTGTGGGTTAGAATAGATTTAAGTATAACGGAATAAGGAGAATTGTTTAATGGATATTTATCAATCTATTACCGAAAGAACTGGCGGAGATATATATATTGGTGTGGTAGGTCCTGTAAGAACGGGTAAGTCTACATTTATTTCAAAATTTATGGAGTCGCTAGTGTTGCCAAACATTAAAGATAACAATATAAGAAATAGGGCAGAAGATGAGATGCCTCAATCAGGTAGCGGAAAAATGATTATGACAATGCAACCTCGTTTTGTTCCGAGCGATGCGGTAGAATTAAACTTCGGGGATAACGCCAAAGCAAGGGTTAGGCTTGTTGATTGTGTTGGGTATTTGGTAGATGGAGCCATAGGGCATGCCGATGGCACAACCCCGAGGTTGGTACAAACACCGTGGGATACAGAGCCTATTCCTTTTGCAAAGGCATCAGAAATAGGAACGCACAAAGTTATAACTGAACACAGTACAATAGGTATAGTGGTAACAACAGATGGTTCTATTACTGATATACCCCGAGAAAATTATATATCTGCCGAAGAAAGGGTTATAAAAGAGTTGAAGCAGATTAATAAGCCTTTTGTAATTTTGTTAAATTCTGCAAACCCAGAAAGCCCCGAAACTCAAGAATTAAAAAACAAGTTGCAAGAAAAATATGGAAACTTAGTGCTATCAACTAATGTGCAGAATATGACCAAAGCCGATTTTGAAAAGGTTTTAGAATCGGTGCTACTAGAATTTCCAGTAAAAAATATTCAGTTTAAACTTCCGGAGTGGATGCGGATTTTGCCCGAAGAAAACGCAATAATCTCAAAGATTATGGAAGAAGTAAAAAAGACCAATTTTGAAAAAATGGCAGATTATGTAAAAGCAAATGAGATGATGAAAGAAAGTGATGATTTGTTGTGTCCTACGGTAGAAAGCATAAATTTATCTTGCGGGAATATAGACTTTGAAATTAACGCAACGGCAAATTTGTTTTATAAAACGCTTAGCGAAATTACAAACACCACAATAGCGAACGATTACGACCTAATTTCTTTTGTAGAAGATGCGTCTGTTGCAAAAATGAAATATTCAAAATTAGAAGATGCACTAAGCAGTGTAGAAAGTACTGGTTATGGTGTTGTTGTTCCTTCGGCAGATGAGTTAACTCTTGATGAACCAGAACTTGTAAAAAGAAGTGGTAATTCGGGCATAAAATTAAAGGCGCATGCGTCTAGTTTGCACATTATGAAGGTAGATGTTGAAACCGAAGTTGTGCCAGCAATAGGCGGGGTTGCATTAACCAAAAACTTGCTTGCAGGGGAGATTAATGATGATGAAGCAAAGCAAGCAATTTGGGATACCAGTATGTTTGGAAAGTCACTTTCAGAAATTGCCTTAGATGGTATTTTGACGAAATTACAAAACTTCCCAGAAGAGGCACAGATAAAAATGCGAAGAACTTTAAGTAAAATTACCAACGAAAACAAGGGCGGAATAATCTGCATTTTGTTATAATACGCAAATTTGCTAAACTTTTAGAACCAATTGAAACAAAGTAAATTAAAAATTTTAAATCGTTCATAAACTAAATTAAATAAAATTATATAAAAAACAAAAAAACAGTTGAATAATATTAAATTATTTGCTATACTAAAAGTATACAAAAGAAAAATTGCTGATGCACAAAAGAGAATCCTTTAATGCACAAAAGAAAGATTTAGAACATCAAAAAATATTTTGGTGTTCTTTTTTATTGAAAAATTATTTATAGTGGTGTAAAATAATTGTTAGGAGATAATTATGCAAGTTATTAGTGGTAAATATAGGGCAAGAAAATTAAAAAGCCCCGATAGTGCAAGGCCTACCTTGCAAAGAATAAAAATATCTACATTTAGTTTAATTCAAGAGCATATAACTGAAGGAATTAAGGTTTTAGATTTGTTTGCTGGTAGTGGAGCGTTAGGAATAGAATGTATAAGCCGTGGGGCAGAGTTTGTTCAGTTTGTCGAAAAGGATAGGCGTGCTATTGCGTGCATTAGCCAAAATTTAAAGGGGATTGATTATTCTTTGTACAATGTGATGAATGTAGATTACATTGATGCACTAAAATATTTTCGTCAAACGAGTCAAAAGTTTGACGTTGTGTTTATAGACCCGCCGTATGAATCGGGCTTCTATGCACCAGCGGTTGAAATTATTGCAAGATACAACTTGCTTGCAGATAATGGAATTATGGTTTTGGAAATGGAGAAATCTACAAAATTTGATTTTGACAAAAGCAAATGGTCTATTTATAAAGAAAGGGAATATGGAATAACCAAAATTTTGGTTTTGCAAAAAAATTAGTTTTTAAAACTAAAACTAAAAATCATTAATATATAATAAATGCAACAATGGTTGATATTAAGATACTAACCAGTAGTTGAAGGCACTTTATCTTTAAAAAATAAAGTGCTTTTATTTTTGTTTTATTTAAAAATGTAAGAGATTGAATAAAGACAGATAGACCACCAAAAGAGATTAAGGCGGTAGAAACTATTAATTTTAATTTTAAATTGGTTGTTGCTTTTATTTCTGCAAGTCCACGAGTCATCTCTATAAATCCGCTTGCTATACCTTTTGCAAAAAAAGGGTCTACATTTATATTTATAAACAACTTTTCAAGAAGACCAGAGATTGCCCCCAAAACCTTAATATCATAAGCCATATCTATAAACATATAAAAAACCGAAATATATACAGCGACAGTAAATATGGAAATTATTGTTGAATATACCGTTTCGCTTAAAACATTTTGAGTTTGCTTGGTGGGTAGGGTTATGGTGTTATTTTTTGAACGTGGTAACTTTCGGGTTAAGATAAACCCTGCAATTAACACGCTAAAAAAATGGCAGAAAAAAATTGCAAAGCCAAGAGAGGGGTTGCTGTATAGCCCTGCACCAACAGAGCCAATAATAAAAATTGGCCCACTGGTAGACGCCATGGTTAAAAGATGTTTGCAATCGTCTTTAGATATTTGGTTGTAATCGTACAACTCGCCAATAATTTTTGCTCCAACAGGATAACCGCATAAAATGCTCATAAAAAAAATATAACTAGAAATTGGTGGGAGTTTAAAAACTTTATTCATAGGTTTGCTATTAATTAAAATAAACTTGTTGGTAAGATTAAATGAAAAAAGAATTTTGCTAATAAAAAAGAATGGTAACAGCGAAGGCATTACCGAAAAATAAAAAAGACTACTTCCTGCTAGTACGCTTTTTGTGTATCTTGCGGGGTTAATTATTAATAGTGCAATTGCAAATACTAATAATATGCACAATATATTTTCTATAATGTGCGGGATTTTTTTTGTAAATTGTTTGGTAAATGGAGAAATTAGTGCTATATTATTAGTATAATTCATAATTAATTTTATGTTAAAGGAGCAGAAAAATATGAGTAACAAAAAACCAAAAATTGCATTAGTTTTGGGGGCTGGCGGAAACAAAGGTTTTGCTCATATAGGTGTACTTAAAGCACTTAAAGAAATTGGTTTTGTGCCAGATATGGTTGTAGGGTCATCTATGGGGGCTATTATTGGAATGTGTTATGCCCTTGGTGTAGACACTACGAAAATTGAAGAGCGTGCGTTAAAATTATCAACCATACAATTGTTAGATATAAAAATTCCGGACTCTTATGGGTTTATTAAGGGCGATAGGGCAGAAAAAACTATAAGAAGTTTGTTAGAAGACAAAAATAAAGATTATACCTTTAAAGACTGCAAAATTAAATATGGGTGTGTTGCTGCCGACCTTTCTACTGCCGAAACGGTAGAACTTACAAAGGGAGATTTACTAAAATCGGTAAGGGCGAGTTTTTCTATAAATGGTGTTTTTAGACCGGTAGAAATTAATGGCAGAAATTTGACCGATGGTGGAATACTTTGCAGAGTTCCAGTTGATATGGCAAGAAGAATGGGTGCAGATTTTGTACTTGCAGTTGATTGCATTGGCAAAACATTGCCAGAGGATATTTCAAAAAACAAATATGCAGACACTCTCGCAAGAGTCTTTCAAATTATGGACTACCAAATTAGCAAGCCAGAAATAGAGAGGGCGGACTATTTAATTTCGTTGTCGCAACCGCATATTAGTTCTATTAGGGTTTGCAATGTTGAAGAAAGCATACAAATTGGTTATGATGCAACAATAGCAAAAAAAGATGAAATTTTGAAAATTGTAGAAAAATGGAGGAAGGTATAATGAAAGAAAATTTAGGTTCAGAACTTTCAGGTTTGGTGGGTAACGAAATTTTGGAAGCAAAAAAACAACTATATTTTAGGCTTCCAGAATTTATTGTAGCGGTGCTTTCGGTGGTGGTTGGAGTGATAATGATATGCTTCAATTTGGCAGATTTTTGGGGTCTTGCTGTAATTGTTTTTGGGGCCCTCTGGAACCTGTTTACTGACGCCAACAAATTATTCGCCTGCATAGTTTCGTTCTTTGTATGTACTATTTTCGCCCTAATTTCGCTAAACCTTAATTTGTATGGTATGGCTTTTTTGCATATTTGCTTCTATTTGCCTACACAATTAATATATTTTTATGAGAGCAAAAAAACTGAAAATTTGAACAATACTCGCAACCGTGAATTAACAAAAATTGGAACGTGTGGAGTAATAATTTCGGTGTGGTTATATGCACTTGCATCTGTCTTTGTTTTGTACAGAATTGGTGATACATATTATCTGCTTGATGCTATATGTGTAACACTTTTAACCTTGTCGGTTTTTTTGAGTAATGGTCAATATAAAGAATATTGGTTTGCAAGACTTATTGCTTGTTTTGTTACATCGGCAAGTTTTGTGTATATTGCTATTCAAACAGATTACGCAAAAAACAGTTTAATGTTTGCGTTGTTGTTTTTAATGTACTTAATATGTGATTTAATAAAATTTAACCGTTGGCTAAAATTTAACAAAAAAGCCGAAACAAAATAAATTGTCAAAAGATTGTTTTTATAATTTTTTTAGGCAAATTTAAAAATCCCAAAGAGAAATTATCTTTTTGGGACTTTATTTTTTTTAAGCAGGTTTTGCGTTATAGTTTGTTTGTGTAATCTTCTTTTCCGGTATAGTCGTCGTTTATACAAGAAAACACCTTGCTTGCCAAAATATCTTTTTCGTAAACGCGCCTTTGAATTTTATTTAATTTAGATTCATCTTTTTTAGAAACTATAACTAAGTTTTTTGGCAAATGTTTTAATAAGTCTTTTTTATTATTATTAATTGCTAAAATCTTTAAATAGACTGAGTTTTTTTGTTTTGCAGAGCGAACTAGTGCTTGCGGTATATCCAAAACAAAATTGCACAGAATTCTATTAATTTTGGTTTCGGGATAGCGTTTGGTTTTTATATTGGTTTTATTTACATTAAAGTTTTCTATAATATAATTTTCTATGCCTTCACTAACGCCGTTTATTGTCTTTAATTTTTGATGTTCGGTTTTAAGCTTAAAGTCAACTATTTTATTAAAGTCTTTGTAGTTAGTAATGTTTTTTATATTTTGTTTTTTTAGTAGGGGAGAAAGGTTGTAAGCGTCATCAAATTTTTTTTCTTTTAAGAGTGTTCGTATTGCTGAAGCGCTTGCAAGACCACTAGAACTAACCGAAAGATTAAAATTGTCTTCTCTTTTTAGGGTTATTGGAGTAATTTTTGAATTAAGAGATTTTAGTGCGTTTAAATATTCTACTGCCAAAATGTCATTAGATTTTAAATTTAGGTTTAAAACTTTTGTTAGTGTGTTTGCGTAAGAAGTTCCTTTTTTTAGTTCTTCTTTAATCAATTTTGAGTTAGAATGATTATTTATTGTTTCTTTTATTGATTGCAACTCTTGTAATTCTCCGCATTCGCTACCAAATACAAGGTATTCAACATTTGTGAGTGCAGAAATTGTTTTAATTGCACCAAATGCAAAATCGGTGGCACTTGATAGTGCATAAATGGTTGGTAGTTCTATTACAATATCTGCCCCCGCATCTATTGCAAGTTTTGCACGGGTGTATTTATCCAAAATGGCGGGCTCGCCCCTTTGCGCAAAGTTTCCACTCATAATGCATATAATTGGGTTTGCCGTTTTTTCTTTTGCAAAATTTATAATTTTCTCGTGTCCTTTTGTTATTGGATTAAACTCTGAAATAATACAGGTGAAATTCATAAAAATATTTCTCACTTTTGATTGATTAATTTTGATAAAATGTTTATAATTATTTTTGTATATTATATCAAAAATACAAAATAAATCAAGTGGAGATAGTTAAATGAGAAATAAAGATCCTTTTTTAAGTATGATTGAAAGAGCAAAGCCACTAAATAACAAAACTATCGTCTTTCCCGAAGGCGAAGACAAAAGGGTTGCTTCCGCTATTAAAATGCTAATAGACAACAACGCTTGCAAGGTTGTAGTTTTGGGAGATGCACAAAAAATTGCTGAGGTTTTTGATAGTGAGGTTTTAGGTAAGGTAACGGTTGTAGATACAAGCGACCAAACCGCAAAAAGTGAATTTTATGCTGAGCAGTTGTATGAATTAAGAAAGGCAAAAGGGTTAACCGTTGAGCAAGCAAAAGAACTTGTAAAAGTTCCTATTTATTATGGTGCTATGATGGTAAAACTTGGAGATGCTGATGGTATGGTTGCGGGGGCAGTTTTACATTCTGCCGATGTAATGCGTCCAGCATTTCAAATAATAAAACAAAGAAAGGATATAGTTAAAGCATCAAGTTGCTTTATTATGGAAGTTCCCGAAGATAAAAATTTTGGCGAAAACGGGTTTATGGTTTTTGCAGATTGTGCGGTAAATCAATATCCAAACGCCGAAGAACTTGCAAGTATTGCTCTTGCTAGTAGAGATAGTGCAAATTATCTTTGCGGAATGGAGCCAAGAATTGCCGTTCTTTCATATTCAACGGCGTCTACAAACTCAGATGACGAAGTGATAATAAAAGAAAAGGAAGCGATTAGACTATTTAAAGAGAAAGATAGCAAAACATTAATAGAGGGCGAAATGCAAGCAGATTGTGCACTTTTGCCAGATACAGCAAAAAGAAAGTTTCCTAATGGCAAACTAAATGGAAGAGCAAATGTATTAATATTTCCAGACATAAATGCCGGAAATATAGGCTATAAATTGGTGCAACACTTTACAGGCGGTAGGGCAGTTGGGCCAATAATTCAGGGGTTAAATAAGCCTGTTAATGATTTAAGTAGATCAGCAACGGCAGAAGAAATTTATTTAACCGCAATTATTACGCTTTTACAAACACAACAAAATCAATAAAAAGGAGAATATTTATGAAAATTTTAGTAATTAATGCAGGGAGTAGTTCGTTAAAGTTCCAATTGCTTAACACCGAAAATGAAGAGGTTTTAGCAAAGGGTAACGTAGAAAGAATTGGCGAAGGGGACGATGTTTCGTTTATTTCGTACAAGGCAAAAGGAAAGGCTGTCAAAAATTTTGAGCCAATCCGTAACCATAAAGATGCAATGAAGGTTTTAATTAAAACCATAACCGATGATGAAATTGGAGTTATTAAGTCTATTGATGAGGTTGATGCTTTTGGACACAGAATTGCAAATGCTGGCCCACAATTTTTCGATCCGGTTGTAGTAACAAAGGATTGTTTGGAACAATTTAAAAACAATGTAGATTTTTCGCCACTTCATATGCCAGGCGGTATTGCAGGAATAGAGGCGTGCTTAGAAATTGCTCCAAACATTACAAGTGTTGCAGTATTTGATGTAGGATTTCACAAAACGCTACCAGATTATGTATATAGGTACGCCATAGATACAAAATATTATGAAAAGTATGGTATAAGAAGATATGGAGCGCATGGCACAAGCCATTATTATGTTGCAAATGAGTGTGCAAAGTTTTTGGGAAAAAACATTGAAGATATGAAAATTATTACCTGTCATATGGGAGGAGGAGCGAGCATTTGTGCTGTAAAAAATGGCAAAAGTTATGATACTTCTATGGGATTAACTCCACTAGAGGGTATTATGATGAATACTCGTTCGGGAGATATTGATCCTAGCGTTGTTGAGTTTTTGTGTAAAAAAGAAGGATTAACAGTTTCGGAGGTTTTAAGAATTTTAAATAAGGCTAGCGGAATTCATGGAATCAATAATGGCGTTTCGGATATGAGAGAACTTACAAGCCCAGAAAATATTAACAAGCCAACCGTTCAACTTGCTTTAAATATGTATGCTTATAGAGTAAAGAAGTATATTGGTGCATACACCGCTGCAATGAATGGGGTTGATGCAATTGTATTTACCGCAGGTATTGGCGAAAACACGCCAGAACTTAGAGAGTTGATACTAAAAGATATGGATTATTTAGGTATTTCTATAGACAATGAAAAAAATTACAGTGCTCCTCGTGGCGAGAACTTTGATATAACAGGCAAAGATTCAAAGGTTAAGGTAGTAATTATACCTACAAATGAAGAGTTGGTTATTGCTAAGTTTACAGAAGCATTGGTTAAATAATTGTTGGGCTAGACACCTTTCAAAAAATTAATAGCAATCGCTTTGGGTGGTACTAAAAAGTTAGGTAATTTTTTAAATTCTAATTGACAAAAAACATTTAGTGTAATATAATATCATTTGCTTATGTAACAAATTTAGTAGGGAGGAAAGATAATGGCAGTTCCAAAGAGTAAGATAAGTAAGTCTAAGGGCAGATCAAGAGTTGCAAACTGGAAAGCAAACGCTCCAACAGTTGTAGAATGTCCACAATGCCATCAAACAAAAGTGGCTCACAGCGTATGTGCTAAGTGTGGCTATTATGATGGTCAAAAGCAAATTGAAGTTTCTTCTGACAAAAAGGCGAAGTAATTTCCTTTCATGCACATATAAATTCACACCTTTGGTGTTTCTTATGAAACATAAGGGTGTGTTTTTTTATTTGATAATTTTGGCAAGTCAAAGAGAATAATACTATTTTTTTCTGTGGTAGGATTTTTATTTAAAAACCCTTTAAAATGCTTTGATTGAGCCATAATTATAGTGTATAATTAATATATAAAAATTACTAAATAATTAAAGGCGGAAAGAAAAATATGTTGCAATCTAATATAAAAATTGTGCTTGATGGATTTGGTGGCGACAACGCTCCCAAAGAAATTGTGTTGGGAGCAATTGATGCTGTAAATGCTTTTTCTGATATAGAAATAGTTATAACAGGCAAAGAAGAAATTTTAAATGAAATAATTAAAGATTCTGGTTATGCTGGCAACCGAATAAGCGTTTTAAACGCAAACACAACAATAACCAATGATGAATCTCCTACGCTTGCCATAAGAACAAAAAAGGATAGTTCTATGGTGGTTGCGTTAGATTATATTTTAGATCACGAGCAAGAAAACATTGCGGGCTTTGTATCAGCCGGTTCAACGGGTGCAGTGCTAACAGGGGCATTATTAAAACTTGGCAGAATGAATGGAATAAAAAGACCTGCCATTGCACCACTTTTTCCTAATTTAAAAAACGGAAAGACTCTTTTAATAGATTGCGGTGCAAATATGGATTGTAAGCCAGAATTTTTGTGCCAGTTTGCACTTATGGGTTCTATATATATGAAAAAAATGTATGGTATTCAAAACCCAAAAGTTGCACTTTTAAGTGTAGGAACGGAAGACAAAAAGGGAAATGAATTGACACACTCAGCATTTGAACTATTAAAAGAAATGAAGTCAATAAATTTTGTTGGAAATATGGAAGCCAGAGATATCACAACGGGCGATTATGACGTGGTAGTTTCGGACGGGTTTGCGGGTAATGTTGCATTAAAGTCTAGTGAGGGTATGGCAAAGTTTATTTTAAAATCATTAAAGAGTGAAATTTCTTCGGGCGGTTTAGGTGCCAAAATTGGATATTTGTTTTTAAAGAAGCCCTTTAAAAAATTAGCAAAAACCTTAGACTACAACGCTATTGGTGGATCGGCCTTTTTGGGTTGTAAAAAGGTTGTTGTTAAAGCACACGGGTCGTCAGATAGAGTTGCAATTTTGGGTTCAATTAAACTTTGTCGAGAAATTTATTTAAACGGCTTTTTGACGGAATTGGATAATGAATTAAAAAACTATAATGCCGAATAAAAGGAGTTTTATGACATCAGCGGAAATTAAAAAAATTGAAAATATTTTAGGGTATACATTCAAAGACAAAAACCTATTAATTACAGCGTTTACACATTCAAGTTTTGCAAACAACTTTCATACTCAAAGCAATGAAAGGTTGGAGTTTTTAGGGGATACCGTATTAAGTACAATAATAAGTGAACGCATTTATGCGGATATGGACTATAACGAGGGTCAACTTTCAAAACTTCGCTCAAAAATTGTTTCTATGCACCCGCTTGCCTATTTAATAGAGGGCTTAAATTTGGTTCAATACCTTCAATTTGCAGGTTCTAGTAGAGATGCTATTACAGACAATATGAAAGCAGATTTGATGGAAGCTATTATTGGTGCGATTTATATAGATGGAGGACTAGAAAAGGCAAGATCTTTTGTTGGCAGAAATTTTTTAGATATGGTTCAAAAAATGGAAAATTTAGATGAGTTAGAAGATTCTAAAAGCCGACTTCAAGAAATGCTAAAAACAGATAGTATAAAATATACAACAAACAAAACAGGGACGGATCATAATCCTACATTTACAGCAAGTGTTATGATAAATGGTGTCTGTATGGGGCGAGGAAAGGGAAGTTCTAAGCGTCAAGCAGAAACGGTTGCAGCAGGTGAGGCAATAAAAAAACTAACAAAGGTTTAAAAGGGAATTTATAATGAAATTCAAAAAAATGGAAATATACGGCTTCAAGTCTTTTGCAGATAAAGTTCAAGTACAATTTGAGTCGGGAGTTACCGGTATTGTTGGGCCAAACGGCTGTGGAAAAAGTAATGTCGCAGACTCTATAAGATGGGTTTTGGGTGAACAGAGTGCAAAAGCTCTTCGTGGATCTAATATGCAAGATGTAATTTTTAATGGAACCGAAAAGCGAAAGCCTCAGAGTTTTGCCGAAGTGTCGCTATATTTTGATAACTCAGAAAAAATATTTAATGTAGATTACGATGAAGTTGTGCTAACCAGAAAACTGTATAGGTCGGGCGAAAGCGGTTATGCTATAAACAAAACTCCTTGTAGGTTAAAAGACATACAAGAAATTTTGCGTGACAGTGGTATGGGTAGAGAAAGTTACTCCATAATAGGACAGGGCAGAATAGACGAACTTTTAAGTGCAAAGCCTGAGGATAGGCGTGCCGTTTTTGAAGAGGCTGCCGGCATTTCCAAATTAAAGAATAGAAAATTAGAATCTTTAAAAAAGTTAAACAACACGCAAGATAATCTTGTCAGAATTAATGATATTCTGCATGAATTGGAAATTCAACTTGCACCGCTAACTTCACAGGCAGAAACGGCAAAAAAATATTTGGATCTTCGTGAAAGACTAAAATCATTAGAAATTAATAACTACATTTATCAATATGATTCATCGGCTTCGCAAAAGGAAGAAATTAATGCAAGGCTTAAAGGAGTAGAAGAAGAGATTGAATTGAAGTCAAAAGAGTTTGATGAAACGGTTGATGACTATAACTATACGGCAAACAAAATTGATTCGACAGATCAAGCAATAACAAGGCTTCGTGATGAATTATTAAATTTAACAGTTGGGCTAGAAAAACAAGCGGGCGAAACAAAACTTTTGCAAGAAAAGTTAAACGGTTTAAAAGCAAGCAAAGATAGGTTGGTTGAAAGCGTTAATGTAGACCAAGCGGAGTTTGATGACAACAAACAAAAATTAGAAACAGCCGAAAAAGATAAGGGCTTAAAAGAAATAGTTTTTGATGAGCTTGTAAAAAAGATTGACGAGTTAACGGAGAGTTTGACTGCATTAGATTTAGAAATTTCAACTATGGAAAATGCAAGCGAAGAAGAAACCCAAAAATTAGTTGAGAATTTGGGCAAAATAGGTGATACAAAGGCGCAAATTACCGGTATAGAAACAGAAATTAAAGCACTAAATGATAGATTAGAAGAAATTAATTTAAAGAGAAATGAGTGTGCCGAAAAATATGATAGAGAAACGGATACGCTAACCAGTTTAAAAAGAGAAGTCGAAGAACTAAAAATTAAGAAGGCAGAAAAAGCCGAAGAACTAAAAGAAAAGAAACAAGAAAACATAAAGTTTGCATATAAAGTGGCAGGCATAGAAGAAGATTTGGTAGACAGTGAAAGCGAAATAAAGAGCCTTATCGGAAAAATTAATCTTATGAAAGAGATGCAAAAAGAAAATGAAGGCTATGTGGCATCAGTTAGAAAGTTGTTGCAAGATGCCAAAGATAATTCTTCGCTTGGTGGTAGGTTTGTAAATGTTGTTGCAAAGCTTATGAGCGTCCCAGAAAAATACGAAACAGCAATAGATATGGCACTGGGTTCTGCCGTTCAAAATGTGGTAACAAAAAATGAAGATGATGCAAAATATGTTATCCAATATTTAAAGGATAACAACCTTGGTCGTGCAACATTTTTGCCAATGACAAGCATAAAACCAAGAAAAATTGCCGATGAATTTATACCTGTTATAAATAGAACAAGCGGAGCAATTGGGGTTGCGACATCGCTAATAGAATACGACAGGCAGTATGATAGCGTTTTTAGTGGACTATTAGGCTCTACCGTAATTGTAGAAGATATGGATTCGGCTGTTAACCTTGCAAAAAGCACAAGGTATTCATTTAAAATTGTAACGCTAGATGGAGATGTTATTAATCCTGCGGGAACAATGAGTGGTGGTAGCAAAAAGGTTCAGGGTGTTTCGCTTATAGGCAGAGAAAGGGAAATTGTAGATGCCGAAAATCGTTTAGCAGAACTAAAAAGAATTAAAGAAACCAAAACGCAAGAATTGGAGGATATCAAAAAAGAGCAAGCCTCTATGGACGAATCTCTTAGTAAACTAGATGAAGAAATTAGAGCGTTTGAAATAAATTTAGCAAAAGAAAGCGAAAATTTAAATAAGTTTAATGAAAACCTAAATCAATTGGCGTCTGAAAGTTTAAAACTTGACGAAGCGGAAGAAAAATTAAAGGCAGAATTAAAGCAGAGCGAAGATAAGTTGATAGCCTTTAAGCAGTATATGGAAGATATGGAAAACGGTAATGCGTCCGAAAATGCTATTAGAAATCCAGAACTGTATGCAAAAAAACAAAAGAGAAAATCTATTGCAGACGAGTTGACCGAACTAAAAGTAAAAAAGGCATCTTGTGAAAGCGACAAGGTTTCGCTAGAAGCAGAAATTTTAAGGTTAAATGACCTACTTGAAAAACTAAATAAAGATATTAGAGTTTCTAAGTTAGAAATTGAAAAGTTAAACACCGACATTGTAGAGATTGAAGGCGAAACTCGTAAAACAATAGACCAAAATTTGTACCAATCAAATATGGAAGCCCTTCAAACAACAAGAGATGAGTTGGCAAACTTTGATGGGACAAAAAAGGAATTAAATAAAAAATTACAAGAACTTTCGGAAAAGAAATTAGTTTTAAGTTCGGAACTTCAAAGAGCAAATGATAAAAAATATAAAGAAGAAAATTTGCTTGTAAAAATTGACTCTGATATTGAGCAGATGCAAGAAAGAGTGTGGGAAGAGTATGGTCTAACCTATGCTACGGCTGTTAGTTATAAGGTAGAAAACCACAATATTCAAGAAGGTTTGCAAGAAAGTGCAAAAATAAAAAAGCAAATTCAATCTTTGGGTTCGGTAAATGTAAACGCAATAGAAATGTTGGGTGATGTTAGCGCCCGATTTGATGATTTGAGTGCTCAAAGAGATGATTTGGTTAATGCAGAGGCCGATTTAAATAAAATTATTGATGGCTTAACCGAAGAAATGGAATCAAAATTTAAAACAGAATTTGATAAAATTAATACAAACTTCCAAGGCGTATTTAAAGAACTTTTTGGAGGTGGTAGAGCAGAACTCAGGTTGAGCGAACCAGATAACCCTTTAGAATGTGGTATTGAAATTGTTGCAGAACCTACTGGCAAAAAGTTGCAAAACATTCAACTTCTTTCGGGTGGTGAGCGTGCATTAACGGCAATTGCAATCTTATTTGCTATATTAAAGTTAAGACCAATGCCATTTTGCGTGCTAGATGAAATTGAAGCGGCTCTAGATGACGCAAATGTAGAAAGATATGCAAAATATTTAAAGAGATTTTCTAATTATACACAATTTATTGTTATCACACACAGAAAGCCAACAATGGAACTTGCAGATACTTTATATGGTGTTACAATGGAAGAGAGAGGTGTTTCTAAGGTTGTATCAGTACAACTTGCAGACGCTATAAAGCATACCGCTAAACAGAATTAAAGGAAATTTATATGGGATTTTTTAGTAAACTATTTAATGGTCTTAAAAAGACACAAACAGCACTGTCAGATAAACTTAAATATGTTTTTAGCAAAAACGAACTAGATGAGGAGTTTTTTGAGGAATTAGAATATGTTCTTGTTTCGTCTGATATTGACCCCGAAACGGTAGAAGGCATTATTGATGAAATGAGGGAGCGAGCAAAAAAACAACTTACCAAAAAAACAGAAGACGCTAAAAATATTTTAAAAGAAATTTTAGTAGAAAAACTTGAAGAAAACAAACTAGAAGAATTTAGTTATCCACTTGTGATTATGGTTGTGGGTGTAAATGGAGTAGGAAAAACTACTACAATAGGTAAACTTGCAAATATGTTTTCTGATAACAAAAAGTCGGTTGTAATTGCAGCGGCTGATACCTTTCGTGCGGCAGCAAGCGACCAGTTGTCTGTATGGGCAGATAGAGCAAATGTAAGAATAGTTAAAAGTGTAGAAGGTACCGATGCTGGGGCGGTTGTTTTTGACGCAATAAAAAGTGCAAAGGCAAAAAAGGACGATGTTTTAATTATAGATACAGCTGGTAGATTGCATAATAAATCTAACCTAATTGAAGAATTAAAAAAGATATCTCGAGTTGTCGAAAGAGAATACGGCGAAGCGTCTTATCATAAATTTTTAGTGCTAGACGGTACAACGGGTCAAAACGCATTTAATCAATTAGAGGCTTTTGACGAAGCGGTAGATATAACCGATTTAGTTGTAACAAAGCTAGATGGCACCAGCAAGGCGGGCTTTTTGGTGGGGCTACAAGCAACCTACTCAATTCCTATTAGATATATTGGGGTTGGCGAGGGCATAGATGATTTATTGAACTTTAACGCCAAAGATTTTGTAGACTCAATTCTTTAAAATATATGTAGTGGATAGTTTTATTACTATCCACTTTTTTTGAAAAAACGCTTGACAAATTATTATTAATTATATATAATCTTATCAGCTGTAAAGTTAATTTGCTTTACAACAAAAGTGGAGAGTAATTGTGGAATTATTTTCAAAGGTAAAATATGGTAAATTGTTAGATATATATTCAAGCCTTTTAACAAACAAGCAAGTTAAACAGATGGAAGAATATTTTTTATACGACCTATCACTTACAGAAATTGCAGAGAACAATAACTCGTCACGCCAAGCGGTATATGATGTCATTCAAAAGTCTACTTTATTGTTAGATGAGTTTGAAAACAAATTACATATATTAGAAAAATATAATAATGTAAATAATTTATTAGAGGCTTCAAATATACCCGATGATATAAAAAAATCGGTCAAGAACATATTACAAAATTAAAAAGGAGTTTTAATTTGGCATTATTTGAAAATTTAAGCGAAAAATTGAATCATGTATTTTCAAAATTAACCAAACGAGGCAAGCTTACCGAACTAGAAATAAAAAATGCAATGCGAGAAATTAGAGTCGCTTTACTAGAAGCAGATGTAAATTATAAGGTCGCAAAAGATTTTATTAACGCCGTTACCGAAAAAGCAATTGGCGAAAAGATTTTGGAAAGTTTGTCGCCAGCACAACAGGTTATAAAAATTGTTAGAGATGAATTAACCGAACTTATGGGCGGACAAAATGCAAAACTAACCGTTAGTTCTGCGCCACCAACAGTTATTATGATGTGTGGTCTGCAAGGTGCCGGCAAAACCAGTATGTGCGGAAAATTAGGACTATATTTAAAAAAACAAGGCAAAAAACCATTACTAGTTGCGTGTGATATATATAGACCAGCGGCAATTAATCAATTAAAAATTGTTGCAGAATCGGCAGGGGTAGACTTTTTCCAAGAGGGTACCATAAGCCCCGTTAAAATTGCAAAAGATGCTATTGTTTATGCAAAAAAGAATGGCCTTGATACGGTAATTATTGATAGTGCTGGTAGATTGCAAATAGATGAAGTTTTGATGGACGAGTTGGTTCAAATAAAAAATGAAGTGCGTCCAGAAGAAATTCTTTTAACTGTAGATGCAATGACTGGTCAGCAATCGGCAGATGTAGCAAAAGCGTTTGATGAAAAATTGCAGATAACTGGCACCATATTAACAAAATTAGATGGCGATACTCGTGGCGGTGCAGCACTAAGCATAAAAGCGGTTACCGGCAAGCCAATAAAATTTTGCGGTGTTGGAGAAAAAATAACCGATCTCGAACCATTTTATCCTGACCGAATGGCTACAAGAATTTTGGGAATGGGTGATGTATTAACCCTAATTGATAAGGTGCAAGAAAACATAGACCAAAAACAAATGAAAGAAATGGAAGAAAGGTTAAGAAGAAACACCTTTACGCTAACAGATTTTTTGGTTCAGTTTGAGCAATTGCAAAAGATGGGCGACATCAATCAATTAGCACAGATGATTCCCGGAGTTGGTGCGAAATTAAACGGTCAACAAATTGATGCCGGAAAACTTGTAAAGTTTAAGGCAATAATTCAATCAATGACGGTTAAAGAAAGAGAAAATCCTGACCTTATTAAGGGTGATAGAAAGAAAAGAATTGCCGATGGCAGTGCAACAACTATTCAAGATGTAAATGCATTGTTAAAGCAATATGAACAGACCAAACAACTAATGAAAAATATGAATAGCGGGAAAATGGGCAAGTTAATGAATTTAGCAAACAAGTTTGGTGGCAGAATTTAATATGATATAAAACTTATATTTAAGTTATTATATAAAAATTTATATGGAGGAAAAAATAATGGCAGTTAAGATGAGATTAACAAGGCTTGGAGATAAAAAGTCACCTTTTTACAGAATAGTAGTTCAAGATTCTAGAAAGTCAAGAGATGGCGAATATGTTGACCAAGTAGGAACCTTTAATCCTATTTCTGGCGAAGGCGAAGTAAAACTAGACAACGCAAAAGCAGAAGAATGGCTAAAAAAAGGTGCTCAACCTACTGATACAGTAAGAGCTATTTTAAAGAAGAATGGCGTTAATGTTAAGTAGTACCATAGGAGAAAAACCAATGAAAGATTTTATCGAATATGTAGTAAAAAGTCTAGTTGATTTTCCTGAAGAAGTTGAAGTAACAAGCAGAGAAGACGGTAAATGCACCATTTATGATGTTACGGTAAACAAAAAAGATTTGGGACATGTAGTAGGCAAAAGTGGCAAAACCGCAAACGCACTAAGAGTATTAACTAGAACAATTGCTAGAAATGATAGTAAACATATTGTTATTAAGATTAAAGATGCAAAATAATTTTTGGATAAAAATCTTTAAAACTAGCAAACAAAATAAGGAGTCACACTAAAAAATAATGGGAACTCCTTTTTTTATGACTAAAATTTTAAATTAATAAAAACAAATAATAATAATAAATATTTAAAATTAATTTTTAATCAAAAAGTCTTTTAAAGATAGGGTTAATATAGTATAATAGATGTAGAAATTTTTTAAAAAGGATAAAAATATGGAACGGGTACGCTTAGGAGAGGTTGTAAAACCTCAAGGAATAAAGGGCGAAATTAAGACAAAATTGTTTGATACTACCTTTGATTGTAAAGGCATTTCAAAAATTATTATTGATTCACACGAATACACAATTGAAAGTGTACGAAAAAGTGAAAGTTTTTTGTTTTTTAAATTGAACGGAGTTGATAATTTTGCTGATGCAGAAAAATTAAGGGGCAAAACTGTTTTTTTGACCGAACAAGACGCTTTGGATAACTTAAAGGAAAATGAGTTTTATGCCGACCATATAATGGGCTACAAGGTGGTTGCAGAAGATATAACTGTTGGCATACTTTTTGACATACAAAATTTTGGTGGGTCGGATATTTTTTATATAAAAGATAACAACTCAAATATGTGTTTGATTCCATTTGTTAAGGGAATTATTGAAAACATTGACGAAAATAATAATACCATTAATTTAAACAAAAAAAGGTTTTTAGAGGTTGCGGTTTATGAAGATTGATATATTAACACTTTTTCCAGAAATGTTTTCGGCACTTCAAACCAGTATTCTCAAAAGGGGTCAAGAAGCGGGAGCGCTAGAAATTAATGTTTTAAATATAAGAGATTTTTCACTTGACAAGCATAAAAAATGTGATGACTATCCTTTTGGTGGCGGGGCAGGTTTGGTTATGATGGCTCAGCCAATTGCCGATGCAATTAAAAGTATAAAGGGATATAGTGATGCAAAAAAAATTTATATGTCGCCACGTGGTAGTGTTTTAAATCAACAAAAAGTAAAATCACTTTCAACAGTTAGCCACCTTATTATTCTTTGCGGTCACTATGAGGGGGTAGACCAACGGGTTATAGATAAGTATATTGATGAAGAGATCTCAATTGGAGATTTCGTTTTAACCGGTGGAGAAATTCCTTGTATGGCGTTGGTGGATAGCGTTTCGAGATATATTGATGGCGTTTTAGGAAACATGGATAGCACCTTAGATGAAAGTTTTTCTTCTAATATGCTTGAGTATTCGCAATATACACACCCAAGGGAATTTGAAGGGGTAAGCGTTCCCGATGTGTTAATTTCGGGAAATCATCAAAAGATTCAAGAGTGGCGACAAAAAAACGCACTAGAAATTACTAGTTTAAGGCGACCAGATTTACTAAAAACTAATTATTCAACTAAAAACAAAAAAGGAATAAAAAATGAATAACGAAATAAAAACAAACATAAATTGGTTCCCTGGGCATATGCGCAAAAGTCTAAACGAATTGCAAGCATCATTAAAAAATATTGATGCTGTAATTTGTGTGTTAGATGCAAGAGCCCCATATTCATGTATAAATCCAGAACTCGAAAAAATATGTTCAGGCAAAAATATTATTTATGCAATTAATAAAATTGATTTAGCAGATAGCACAATTACAAAACTATGGGAGCAATATTTTAAAGAAAATGGTAAGACCGCTTTAAGAATTGATGCCACAAAAAATAGTTGCAAAAGTGCAGTAATTAATGCCATTAATATTGCCACAAAATCGAAACAAGAAAAGATGAAATCTCGTGGTTTTTTGATGAAAATTAGAGTAGCGATTGTGGGTGTTCCTAACACCGGTAAGTCAACCCTATTAAACACCTTAGCAGGGGGTTACTTGTCAAAAACGGGCAATATTGCGGGTGTAACGAGGTCGTCAAGTTGGATAAAGTTAGACAAATGGCTAGAATTGATGGATAATGCGGGTACACTTGTACCAAAATTTTCGGACACTTTTGTAGCAGAAAATTTAGCAATCTTGGGGTCTATTGGAGAGCGGGCAACCGACTATGAAAGTCTTGCAATAATAGTTGCAGAAAGACTAAAAGTTATAGCAAAAGATAAACTTTCTTCTAGGTATGAAATTGAGATTTGCGATAAAGATAGAGGAGAGGATATTGTACAAAAAATTGCAAAAGCAAGGGGCTTTATTTTAAAGGGTGGCGAAATTGATAAACAAAGAGCATCAACCGCTCTTGTTGATGATTTTAGAAAAACACGAATTGGAAAAATTAGTTTAGAAGTTCCATCAAACATTAACTAAAAAGGAGTTTTTATGAAAGACCCAAATGAATTACTTGAATATGAAAGGGTAGAACAGCTTAACGGCAAAACTTTAATTGCGGGTATAGATGAGGTTGGTAGAGGTCCTCTTGCAGGACCCGTTGTATGTGCTTGTTGCATTATGCCACTAGACGATCTTATTGTAGGGGTAAACGATAGCAAAAAATTAACTGAAAAAACAAGAGAACGGTTGTTTGAAATAATAAAAGAAAAAGCGATTGATTATTCTATTGCAGAAGTTGATGAAAAGACTATTGACGAAATTAACATTTTAAATGCAACAAAAAAATGTATGATACAAGCAGTTGCAGGTATGAAGATAAAACCAGAAGTCTTGTTGGTTGATGCTCTAAAATTAGATGGGCTAGATGAATCAATAAAGCAAGTGCCAATTATTCACGGAGATGCAATTAGTTATAATATTGCTTGTGCTAGCATTTTGGCAAAGGTGTATAGAGATAGAAAAATGCAGGAACTAGATGGCATATTTCCGCAATACAACTTTAAGAAAAATAAGGGATATGGTACGGCAGAGCATATTAAGGCAATTAAAAACTTTGGAGCAACAAGCATTCATAGAAAAAGCTTTATAAAAAACTTTGTAAAGGAGTAAGTGGTGGCAACATACAAAAGAGCGTACGGCGACTTTGGCGAAAATCTCGCGTGTAACTATTTGCAAAAAAACAAATACAAAATTTTGGCAAGAAATTTTAGCGACAAAATGGGCGAAATTGATATTATTGCAATTGAAACAAAGGCGTCAAGGAAACGCAGTAAAGATTATTGTAAAATGAGTAAGATTATAAAAAATGAAGATGTTTTGGTCTTTATTGAGATAAAATCAAGGCATTCTAATCTTTATGGAGAACCTTTTGAAGCGGTAGATAAAGAAAAACAAAGAAGATATTATAATTTATCAACAATTTTTATGCTAAAAAACAATCTAACAGATTTTCAACATCGATTTGATATTATAGAGGTGTTAGAAGATTCGGTTGTTCATCATTACAAAAACGCATTTTAGGTAAAAGTATGGATTTTTATGAAAGACTTGCAGAAGATATAAATTTTTGCGAGGTAAAAGAAAAAAAGAATATTTTTAATAGGCTTAGCAGTAGGTACAAAGAAAATTTGGGCGAAGGAAATAGTAGTTTGTGCAACATAGATGAGGCTAAGGTTTATGCTCTTACAAGAATGCCAGCAACATCGACTGCTATTAGTTTTGTACTAAAAAACCTACAAAACGCCGAGATCAAAAACATTTTAGATATAGGTGCAGGTAGTGGAGCGGGGCTAGTAGGAATAAAAAACACCTTACATCAAGATGTTTTTGTTACATGCTTAGAAAACTACACGCCAATGGTCGATATATTAAAAAGCACGGCAAAAATTTTGAATTTTAAAAATTTTAATATAATAAACGATGATATGACGACTGCAAATTTTGATGAAAAAAAGTATGATTTGGTAATGGCTAACTATTCTTTAAACGAGTTGCATGAAAAAAAACTATTACAAGTTTTAAACAAAATGTATGAAGCCACGAATAATTATATTTTAATTATAGAAGCGGGAACTCCAAGGGGTTACGAAATTATAATGCAGAGCAAAAAGCATTTGCAAGAAATGGGAATGAATATTGTATCCCCTTGCAAAAATGCAGACTGTCCACTTAAAAATGATTATTGCCATTTTTTAACAAGATTACAAAGACCAATTTTTGATAGAAATATAAAAAATGGGGAACGATCATACGAAGACGAGAAATTTAGTTATATTTTGTTGAGCAAAAGTGCAGAACAAGACAATGGCCTAGATAATATTATAATAAGACGACCGGAGTACAAAAAGGGGTTAGTTATATTAAACTGTTGTACTAAAAGCGGGGAAATTAAGACTTTTAAAATTTCCAAAAAGCAGGGAGATTTTTATAAACAAGCAAAGAAATTTAATGTAGGAGATGAGTTTTAACTACGCACGCATTTTTAGTAAAAATTGTTCTACATTAATAACAAAATTTTGCTTGAAAATTTAAAAAATTTAATAAAAATACTTGAAATATATTAAATTATATGTTATTATTTTACAAGGTAAACGAGTGGTCCGCTACGAAATGAGCCGTATGAACACTTTGGACATACTAATTTTTTAAAGGAGAAATAAAATGAGCAATATCATCGACGTAATTGAAAAAGAAGGTATGCGCACTGATATCCCAGAATTTACTATTGGCGACACCGTTAAGGTTTTTGTAAAAGTAGTAGAAGGCACTCGTGAAAGATTGCAGGGATTTGAAGGTGTGGTAATCGCTCGTAAGAATGGCGGAATTAGAGAAACCTTTACTGTAAGAAATGTATCTTATGGTGTTGGTGTAGAAAGAACATTCCCATTACATTCTACAAAAATTGACCATATTGATATTTTAAGACATGGCAAGGTTAGAAGAGCAAAATTGTATTATCTTCGTGAAAGATCTGGTAAGGCTGCTAAGCTTCAACAAAGATTTAAATCAAAGGCAGATGGAACTACTACCACAACAGAAGAATAATTATTTAATATACCTTACAAAAAATCGCTTGAAAGAATCGAGCGATTTTTTTGTACTCCAAAAAATTTATATATATAATATTTTTCATTGTTATATAAAAGCATTTCACCAAATTTTCCAAAATAAAATGTTTATTAAAATTGGTTGTTTTATTTTTGATTGTGTTTTATAATTGAATCAGATTGAAAAAAGGGGCATAGATTATGTTAAGTAAAGTTAATAGTTTTGCGCTTATAGGACTAACAGGTGTAAAGATTGATGTAGAAGTAGATTTAAGCAAGGGTAAGCCAAGTCTTACACTGGTTGGTTTGCCCGATTCTACAATAAAAGAATCTATCGAAAGAGTGTCCTCTGCAATTTACAATTCGGGCTTTTTTATGCCAATTAAAAAGATAGTAATAAATCTTGCTCCAGCTGATGTAAAAAAAGAAGGCTCGCTTTTTGACCTTGCAATAGCAGTTGGCATTTTGCAAGCGGGCGGATATATTGGAAATGAAGAGTACAGCAATTATGTAATTGTTGGCGAGTTGTCGCTAGATGGCAAACTGCGTCCTATAAATGGAATGTTGCCCCTTTTAATTTCGGCAAAGGAACAAGGATACTCTAAGTTTATTATTCCAAAAAAGAATGAGGCGGAGGCGTGTTATTTAAATGGTGTTGAAGCCTATGCCTTTGACGACCTAGCAGAAGTAGTTTCGTTTTTAAAAAAAGAAAGACAAGTTTCGCCAGTTGTGCCAAGAATTTGGGAAAAAGAAGAGCGTAGTTATCAAGAAGATTTAAGTAGGGTAAAGGGTCAATTTAAAGCAAAGCGTGCATTAGAAATTGCCGTTGCAGGTGGTCACAACATAATGCTTGTTGGGGCTCCGGGTTCTGGTAAAACGATGCTTGCAAAATGTGTGCCTTCAATTCTTCCAGACTTAACCTTTGACGAGGCGTTAGAAATTACAAAAATTCATAGTATTGCAGGGGTGCTAGATAAAGAGCAAGGTGTTGTAACAAGTAGACCCTACCGTTCGCCCCATCATTCTGCAACACCGGTTGCGCTTACCGGTGGTGGCAAAAATGCAAAGCCGGGCGAAATTAGCCTTGCACATAATGGTGTATTGTTTTTAGATGAAATGCCTGAGTTTAGCAAAAGTTTATTAGAAACTTTGCGTCAACCACTAGAAGACGGAAACATTACTGTAAGTAGAGCAAGTTTAACGGTGCAATACCCAGCAAATTTTATGTTGATAGCAAGTATGAATCCTTGTCCTTGTGGAAACTTTGGCTCAAAAACGCTAGAATGTAAATGTTCGCCATCGCAGATAGACAAATATTTAAAGAAGTTATCTGGTCCATTATTAGATAGAATAGATTTAAAAATTGACGTTGATAGAGTAGATTTTTATGATTTAACCAGCGAAAGTCCAGAAGAGTCGAGCGAAGAAGTTAAGAAAAGAATTAATAAAGCAAGAGAGATTCAACGGCAACGGTATGAGGGCAGTTCTACGCATACAAATGCAAAAATGAATTCAATGCAAATTAAGGAATATTGCAAAATTGATCCTGATGCAGAATTGATTTTGAAGGTTGCGTTTGATAGATATAAGTTATCAGCAAGGGCTTATACTCGTATTTTAAAGGTTGCAAGAACAATTGCAGACTTAGATGGCTCACCAAATATTTTAATGAAACATATATCAGAAGCGATAAGTTATAGAACTATTGATAAATACGAATTGTAGTAGGAGATTTGCATGCAAAATACCAGTAGTAATTGTTTGTTATGCCTAAATTTTTTGGGCTATTCTAAGGCTAAAATTATTAAACTAATTAACATTTTTGCCGATGTAAAAAACATACTAACCGACTTAGAAAGTAAAAAAGAATTTGTAATAGAAAGTTTGGGTTTGGGGGTATATAACAATTTAAAAAGTTGTTTTACCACCGAAAAAATTAATGAAACATTAACCGAATTAGAAAAATATAAAGTTTATGCCGTTACAATATATGACGACAATTTTCCTAGCAAACTTAAAAATATTCCTGATGCTCCTATTGTAATTTATTACAGAGGAGATTTATCTGTTGCAGAAAGTGAGCATATTTTGGGAGTTGTAGGAACAAGAAAGCCATCTAGTTATGGTAGAGATGTTGCCGAAAGGTTTGTGTTTGAAATAGCCCGTGCCGGAGTGGTTACGGTTAGCGGGTTGGCGTATGGTATAGATTCGGTTGTAGCAAACCAAACATTAAAAGCAAAGGGCAAAACTATTGCCGTGCTTGGTGGGGGACTATCTAAAATTTACCCTTCTACCAACCAAAATTTGGCAGATGAAATAGTAAATGCGGGAGGTCTTATTATTAGTGAATATAAGCCAACCGATAATCCTACACAATATACTTTTCCTGAACGAAACCGTATAATAAGTGGTATTAGTGATGGCGTGCTAATAATAGAAGCAGGAGAAAAAAGTGGCTCATTAATAACGGCAGAGCATGCACTAAATCAGGGAAGAGAACTTTTTGTTGTCCCAGGAAATTTAACGAGTTTTCAAAGCAAGGGGAGTAATCGTCTAATTTATGAAATTCCGCATTGTATGGTTATAGACCCCAAAAATATATTAGATAGTTTGGGTGTTTCCCCCAAATTAGACAATGAAGATGCGCAAAAGATAGAAGTACAGTTGACAATGGCACAAAAGTTAGTGTATGATTTGTTGAAAGTCGAAGATATGCACTTTGACGACCTTGCAAAAAAACTAAATATGTCGCCAAGGGATTTGAATGTGCTGTTGACTGATATGGAGATGATTGGTATAATTAAGAGCCAATCAGGAAATTATTACGGAGTATAAAAAATGAAATTAGTTTTGATAGAAAGTTCTGGTAAACAAGAAACCGTTTCAAAATATTTAGGAAGCGGTTATAAAGTTATTGCAACAAAAGGTCATGTTAGAGATTTGCCGGTTAGAACATTAGGTGTAGATGTGGAGCATAATTTTAAGCCTGATTATCAAATTATGCCAGATAAAGTTAAACTTATCGAGCAGTTAAAGTCCGAAGCAAAAAAAAGCGAATGCGTATTAATTGCAACTGACCCTGATAGAGAGGGCGAGGCTATAGCGTGGCATCTTGCACATTGCTTAGGAATAAAAAAAAGTGAAAAAGCAAGAATTGAATTTAACGAAATATCAAAATCGGCAATTACACACGCATTGTCGGTTCCTAGGGTTATTAACGAAAATCTGGTAGACGCTCAACAAGCAAGAAGGGTTCTTGATAGGTTGGTTGGATATAAACTTTCGCCACTTGTTACGAACAAAATTCAGGGTAGTCAAAATTTAAGTGCCGGCAGGGTTCAGTCGGTAACTTTAAGGCTTGTAGTAGATAAAGATAGAGAAATAGAAAACTTTGTACCAGAGGAATATTGGACTCTTACAGGATTTTTTACCAAACAGAATGAAAGTGATACAATTAAAGCATCGCTATCTTTAAAAAAGAATGAAAGAATAAAAAACAAAGAAGAAATGGACGCTGTAATTGCAGAGTTAGAAGGCAAACAATATGTCGTTTCTAATGTAAAAAAAGCAGAAAGCAAATCGCACCCATCGGCACCTTTTACAACTTCATCTATGCAACAAGATGCTCAAAATAAATTAGGGTTTGCACTAAAACAAACCTCAGCGCTTGCACAAACACTGTATGAAGGAGTAACCATTCCGGGAGAGGGTAAAGTTGCGCTTATTACCTACATAAGAACGGACTCTGTTAGGGTTAGTGAAGAAGCACAGGCTAAGGCACTAGACTTTATTAAAAACAAATATGGCGCAGAGTATTGTCCAAAAACGCCGAACATTTACAAAGGTAAAAAGAATATTCAAGATGCCCACGAAGCCATAAGACCAATTACTCTCGAAAGACGCCCAGAAGATTTAAAGGGTGTAATAGACCCTGCTCTTTATAAACTATACAAATTAATTTATGATAGATTTTTGGCAAGTCAAATGGCAGAGGCTCGTTATGATAGTGTAAATGTAGATATTGAGGCCGTTGGGACAAACAGAACCTTTAAAGCGGTTGGAAAAACTATGCTCTTTGACGGCTTTACAGTTTTGTATAACAACACTCCAACGTCAGAAGAAAATCAAGACGAACAAAACAACAAAATTCCTAGTGTAGAAGTTGGTGAAAAACTAGAAAAGACCGATTTAAAGCCAGAGCAAAAATTTACAAAACCACCTACCAGATTTACCGAATCAAGTCTTGTTAAAGCAATGGAAGAAAAGGGAATTGGAAGACCAGCAACCTATTCTCCAACGGTAAACACATTGCTGTCTAGGGCGTACCTACAAAAAGACGGTAAATATATAATTTCTACCGAACTTGGAAGAACGGTGGTAGATTTATTGCTAAAATATTTTAGTGATATTATGGACGTTGGGTTTACCGCCGATATGGAAAACCGATTGGATACCATTGAAGAAGGCGGTCAGGTATGGCAAGACGTTATTAGAGATTTTTACAAAAACTTTTTTGATGAATTGATGAGAGCATACAAAGATAAAGACAAAGTAGAAATGGAAGCCGAAAAGAGTGATGTTGTATGTGACAAGTGTGGCGCAACAATGGTTTATAAAAACGGCAAGTTTGGCAGATTTTTGGCTTGTCCTAATTATCCAGATTGCAAAAATACAAAAAATATTCAAACAAGCGATGTGGTAGGGAAATGTCCTAAGTGTGGCGCCGACTTACTAAAAAAGAAATCTCATCGTGGCAAAATATTTTACGGTTGCAAAAATTATCCTACCTGCGATTTTGCAAGTTGGGATTTACCATATAAAGATAGTTGTCCAAAATGTAACTCGCTTATGGTAGAAAAGCAGTTTAATGGATATAAACAAGTCAAGTGTACTAAGTGTGATTTTCAAGAAAACATTACAAATAAAGAAAATAAGGATAGTGAAGTAAATGACAATTAATGTTTGCGGTGGCGGTCTTGCTGGCACCGAATGTGCATATTTTCTTGCATCTCATGGAATAAAGGTAAATCTTTACGAAATGAAGCCAGAAAAGTTTTCGCCTGCACACAAAAACCCAAACCTTGCAGAAATTGTTTGTTCAAACTCGCTAAAAAACGAAGACCCGTTAACATCTTCGGGACTATTAAAATATGAGATGGACGAATTGGGTTCATTAATTTTAAAGGTTGCAAGAGAAAATAGGGTGCCAGCAGGTGGTGCTCTTGCAGTAGATAGAGAAAAATTTAGCGAAAGTGTTACAAAGATAATTAAGTCGAATAGTAACATAAATGTAATAAACAAAGAAGTTACGGAACTAGATTTAACACAAAAAGATAGTTTGTGGGTTGTTGCTACCGGACCACTAACCAGTGAACTGCTGCTAAAAAACATACAATCTCTTTTGGGCGAAGAACAGTTGCATTTTTTTGATGCATCTGCACCTATCGTTAGTGCCGATAGTTTAGATTATACCAAGTGCTTTAAACAAAACCGATATGGCGAGTTGGGCAAGGGTGACTATATAAATGCGGTAATGACCAAAGAAGAGTACGAAAACTTTGTAAAAGAATTAAAAAATGCAGAAGTGGTAACCTTGCATGACTTTGAAAAGGGCGAAATTTTTGAAGGTTGTATGCCAATTGAGGTGCTAGCAAAACGAGGAGATGACGCCTTGCGATTTGGTCCGTTAAAACCGGTTGGCTTTAATATAAACCCATTAAACATAAAGCCATACGCAATAGTACAACTAAGAAAAGAGAATACCGAAGAAGAAACATACAACTTGGTAGGATTTCAAACCAACTTAAAGTTTAAGGAACAAAAGCGAGTATTTTCTTTAATTCCTGCACTAAAAAATGCGGAGTTTACAAAATACGGTGTGATGCATAGAAATTCATTTATACAAGCCCCAAAAAGTTTAAACCCCGATTACAGTTTAAAAATTAATGAAAATGTATATATTGCGGGTCAACTTAGTGGAGTTGAAGGTTATGTAGAAAGCACCGCCAGTGGTTTGGTTGTTGCAATATCTATACTTTTAAGACTTGCAGGAAAAAAGCTTGAATTGAACAACAAAACCATGATAGGTGCAATTTCAAGTTACATTTCTAACCCTTGCAATATGAATGGTTTTCAGCCTATGAATTCTAATTATGGAATAATAGGCACACTAGATGAGCAATACAAGGACAAAGAAAGCAAAAGGCGTGCTATTTTTGAAAGGTCAAAACAAGAAATTGAAAAGTTAAAGGAGATAATTAATAATGGAAATTAGAGGAACCACCATAATTGCTGTAAAAAGAGATGGTAAAACCGTGTTGGCTGGAGATGGTCAAGTTACAGCGGGCGAAAGATATGTACTAAAATCTAACGCCGTTAAGGTTAGAAGAATATATGAAGACAAGGTAGTTGTTGGGTTTGCCGGGGCAACGGCAGATGCTTTTACCTTTACCGAAAAGTTTGAGAAGATGCTAAAAAAATATAGCGGTAATTTAATGCGTGCATCGGTAGAGCTTGCACAGATGTGGAGAGGAGATGAAGCATTAAGGAAATTAGAAGCACAAATGATTGTGGCAGATAAAGAGAATATGTTTTTGTTAACAGGCGTTGGTGATGTAATTGAACCCGAAAACGATGTTATAGAAATCGGTTCGGGTGGACCTTATGCAAAGGCCGCTGCACTTGCTCTATTGCAAAACACACCACTTTCAAGCAAAGAAATAGCTATAAAGGCTATAGAAATTGCAGGAAGTATGTGTGTATTTACCAACAATCATATAACCGTAGAGGAGGTATAGTTTATGGAGTTGTCACCAAAGGATATTGTTTGTGAGTTAGATAAATATATTGTAGGGCAAACCGAAGCAAAAAAGGCGGTTGCCATAGCACTAAGAAATAGATATAGAAGAAGTAAACTTGTGGGAGAATTAAAAGACGAGGTAACCCCAAAAAATATTATTATGAAGGGTCCAACCGGCGTTGGTAAAACGGAAATTGCCAGAAGACTTAGCAAGTTGGTTAATGCTCCCTTTGTAAAGGTTGAAGCAACAAAATTTACCGAAGTTGGTTATGTTGGTAGAGATGTAGAAAGTATGGTTCGTGACCTTGTAGAAGCAAGTTTACATTTAGTAAAAAAGGAGAGATTTACCGAAGTTAGAGAAAAAAGCGAGGCTCTTGCAATAGAAAAACTTTCAAAAATACTTTTAGACCAGCACAAAGTAGACGAAAATGGTGTTGCTTTAACAAAAGAACAGATTGCTGATGGGTTAAAAGAAGGCAAGTTTATGTCTGACATTGTAGAAATAGATATGGCAGAAATGCCAAAGCAAATTAACATTATGTCTAATATGGGAATGGACGTAAACATAACCGAAATGCTTGATGGTATAATGGGTAACGCTCGCAAAAAGAAAACAAAGAAGACGGTTGCAGAAGCAAGAGAAATTATTATTCAAGAAGAAAGTGAAAAACTAATAGATATGGACGCTGTGCAATCAGAGGCGGTAAAAAGAGCGGAGCAAAGCGGAATTATTTTTATTGACGAAATAGATAAAATTACAGGCAAGGGCGGAAATTCATCGGGACCAGATGTGTCAAGAGAGGGTGTACAAAGAGATATTTTGCCTATTGTAGAAGGTTGCACTGTTTCTACCAAATATGGCCCAGTTAAAACCGACTACATTCTCTTTATTGCAGCGGGTGCCTTTCATATTTCTAGGGTAGAGGATTTAATACCTGAACTTCAAGGAAGATTCCCTGTTTTGGTTGAATTAAATAGTCTAAAAAAGGAAGACTTTGCAGATATATTACGAAACACTGAAAATTCTTTAATTAAGCAATATAAGCAATTGCTAAGGGTTGATAATATTAATTTAGAGTTTACCGAAGAAGCAATTGACGAAATTTCAAGAATTGCTGAATTAGAAAATGAAACAAGCGAAAATATTGGTGCGAGAAGATTACATAATGTGCTAGAAAAACTTCTAGAAGATATTTCATATAATGCAGATGGAAACCACCCAGTTATAGATGTAAAGATAGACTGTGAATATATAGAAAAGAATTTAAGTCATACACTAAAATCATTTAACCTTAAAAAATATGTATTGTAAGGAGGGCTTATGTTAGAATTTTCCTCAGGGTCTTTGACAGACGAAATCAAAAAAGACGGAATTACAATAGTAACATTTGGTGCGGTATGGTGCAGATATTGCTCTATGATAAACGAAGAGCTTCTTGCACTAGAAAAACTAAATCCCGATATTAAATTAATTCATGTAGATTGTGACGAGCATGAGCAATTGGCAATTGAATACAATGTTTCGGTTTTACCAACATCGCTATATTTTGTAGACGGCGTTTTAGTAAAAGAAGACCATGGTTACAAAAAACTAAATGAACTTAAACAGATTATAGAAAGTTTAAAAAATTAAAGGCAATACACAAAATAATAGGTTAAATAGGTAAAAATCAATTTGCCTATTATTTTGCTTTGCAAAAAATACAAAATTTTACAAAAGTTAGGAGGTTACCCCTATTGACAAAACTCACATTTTGTGGTAAAATATTGCCAATATTAGTGGGGGACATATTTAATGGATAAAAGAATTTATTTAGATTACGCATCAACTACGCCCTTAAACATTGATGTGTATAAGGACATGCTTGATTGTTTCCAAAATGTATCAGGTAACAGCAATAGTTTGCATGCTTTTGGTAGAACCGCTAGCGAAGTGCTTGAAAAAGCAAGAGCAACAGTGGCAAAAACTATTAATTGTCAACCAAACGAAATCTACTTTACTTCAGGTGGTACAGAGTCAAACAATTGGGCAATTTTTGGTTTAGCAAGGGCAAACAGAGATAAGGGTAACCATATTATCGTTTCGGCGTTTGAGCATCCATCAGTTTTGGAGGCTTGTAAGCAGTTAGAAAGAGAAGGGTTTAAAGTTTCGTATATAAAAATTGGTAAAGACGGATTAATCAATTATAAAGATTTAGTTAAACTAATATCTAGAGATACCATTTTAATTTCGGTTATGACTGTAAATAACGAACTTGGAACCATTCAGCCAATTAAAGCCATTGCAAAACTTGCAGAAAGTTATGGTATTATTTTTCATACAGATGCAGTGCAAGCATTAGGCTCAATAAAAATTGATGTTCAAGATATGGGAATAGACGCTCTAAGTATTTCGGCACACAAAATTTATGGTCCAAAGGGTATGGGTGCATTGTACATCAAAAATGGAACAAAAATTGATCGTTTAATTTTTGGTGGCGAGCAAGAAAGAAATATGAGAGCGGGAACAAGCAATGTTCCAAGTGCTGTTGGGTTTGCTCGTGCTTGCGAGTTGTTGTCATCTAATTTTGCAAACAACGACAAAAGCATTGCCAAAATAAAAAGATATTTTGTAAACCAATTGTCAGAAAAAATACCAAATGTTCGTATTAATGGTAGTTTAATTAACCAAGTTAACAATATAGTAAGCGTAGATTTTAGAAATGTAGATGGCGAAGCAATATTAATGCTTTTGGATCTTGCAGGTGTGGCAGTTAGCACTGGGGCTGCTTGCTCATCAGGTGTTGCAGGTGGGTCGCATGTAATTAAGGCTCTCGATCCAAAAAGAGTAAAAAGCACGGTAAGATTTTCATTTAGTTATTTAACAACTCTAGAAGAAATAGATTATACAATTAAGGAACTTTCAAAAATTGTAAACAACTTACGACAATTATCTCCAGTAAAAGTAAAAAAGGAGGTAAAGTAATATGCAAAAATATTCTTCAAACGCAATAGATCTTTTTTATAACTCAAAGTTTGCAGGTGCCACGGTTGGTGCAGATGTAATTGCAAAAAACGAGAACAAAGAAAGTGGCGAAGTTGTTAAAGTTTATTTGGTAGTTAGAAAAAACACCATTAAAAGTTGTTCCTTTCAGGCAATGGGTTCAATAAACTTGTTTGCTTGTATGAGTACTGTTTGTGAACTTAGCCTAAATAAAGATTTGGAAGATGCAGAAAAACTAAGCGAAAAAGATGTAATAAACTCATTAAAACAAATTTCTAAGCAAGATTATGGCAAGGTTACATTTGCAATTCTGTCATTAAAAAAGGCAATCTTGTTGTACAGAAAAAAAAGAGATAGGGGAACATTAAACCAAAGAGATTCAAGAAAGAAAGAAATTTACCCTTCTAAAAATGTTACTATTTTTAAAGATGATGAAAACGGAATAGATAATTCTTTGTTAGATTATAAAGAGCAAGTCGATATGGTGGATTCATCTAATATAGACGCTGTAGATCAACAAGAAATTGACAAAAGCGAACAGGTTAGCAAAGTTAAAAAATCAGAAAAAAAGCCAGTTGTTGCAAAAAAGACAGAAAAGGCAAAAGTGCAAAAAGAAAAAGCCTCAAAGGCCAGAAAAGCAGATAAAAAACCATCAAAAAAGATTGAAAAGCCTATTGCAGACAATACAAATTCCGAACTTCAAGTTGTTGCCGTTGGAGGCAAAAAAAATAACAAGCCTACAAGAATAGATGTAAGAGTTGTTGACGAAGCCGAAAAAGAACTTCCTACAATTTCTAAAATTATAACAACCACCACCGAAACACAAAAAACAGTGGACGGTAAAGTGGTAGAAAATACGTCAAACACCGAAACCAAGGTTCTTTCTCCCGATGGTAAAGAAAACGAAAATATGATTGACGAGATTGATACAATTACCGAGCAACTTACAAATGCAATTTCTCAACTAAACTTCACTTTTGATGAAACACCAGAAGAAGAACAAAAAACAAAAAAACGCAAATAAATAAAGATTTTTTTAATCACATTGACAAATATGTCGATGTGATTTTTTATTGATTGCATTTAAATCTACAAAATTTTTCAAAAAGTTTAAATATTAGAATAAAAAACACAAAATGTGTACAAAATATTTGCAAATATATGTAAAAAGTTGTAAACTAATGACAGTTGTATAGATTAAAGAAAAAAATATAATACTTTGCTTTAATTTTTACAAAGATTTAGTTTAACTATACACATTATTTTAAAGGAGAAAGTTAAAAAATGAACAGAGCAAAGAGAAAAAGCAATGGTAGAAAATTCGCAGTATTAGTTGCAATGCTTTGTATAGTTTCGGTATCTGCATTTGCTACCGCAATTGTGTTTGCAGCAACAAATATTAAAGGGTCGGGTACAACCAACATTACTTATTCGGCAACCGGTACCATTATTGGTTCGGTAGACGCAAGTTACACACTAGGAAATGAAGCAAAAACATCATGGGGAACGGTTAGTTATGACGGGACAGAAGGCGAAAGTTCAACAAAGGCATTAAGTTCAACCTCAAATATCGCTTTTACAGCATTAAATAATACGGTAGTTTATGAGTTTTTGTTTAAAGCCGATACAGGAACTTCTGCTTCAGCAAAGGGTTATAGCGCAACACTTTCATTTAAACTTGGCGAAGGTAAAAGCGCCCAAAATGTAAAAGTTTACTATTCTACAGATAATACTTCGTGGGGAGACGCAATTACTATTGGAAGCGATGAAATTACTCTATCTGCAACCGCTCTAGACGTTAGAAACGCCACCGGAACATCTGCTTTTGTTAAAGTAGAAATGATAAACGCCCTAGATGACGTTAATTTTGGTGGAACATTTGGCTGGACATTAGTTAAAAACAACGCATAATTTTATAAACTTTTAATATAAAAATTCCTTTCTGTAACAGGAGGGAATTTTTTGATTAGAAAAATATTAAAAGTAAAAAAATAGTAAATAATTTATTTTAGTTAAATGAAGTTGTTTATTAACAGTAAATTAGATTATAGTTTTTAGTTAATTTAATTGTAAAAACTTATATAAATAGTGTAAAATATAATAGACTAAGTTTTAGCGGAGAAAAAATGAAAGGGCAAACAAATAATAATAAGGAAAAAACAAGTTGCACCCCAATGGGGCGAACAAAATATGTGCAAACCAAAAGCGGTGTGGTTTGCAAAATAAAAAATGACGAGTCAGTTTCAAGGCTTATAAAGCATAACAAAAAAAATGAAAAGATTGAAGGCGTTATAAAAGTTGCGGTTAGTTGGTTTTGTATGCTTTTTTCGGTCGTCTTTTTTTCTGTTTTATGCGTTACCGTTTTTAATTCGGTATATTACAAATTAAAACCAACCTTTTTGGGTTATACAACATGTAGAGTGGTTACGGCATCTATGATAAATTCTGGATTTGAAATTAATGACAAAGCAATTGTTAGAGCGGTAGATACATCTACACTTCGTGGTGCAAGGCTAAATGAAAAGGGCGAAAAAATATGGGGCGATATTATTGCTTTTTATGTTGATCCAAATAACAGTACCGATGTTAAGGATTTTAAAAAAGTTACAGATTTTGATTATGATGTAAAATATGTCGGTGGGATAAATACTATCTTTCGTATACCAAGTGCAAAATTAAAACAACTAGCAAAAAATAAGGCAACAATATTTTTTCATCATATAGAAGATGTATATGTGGACGACTCAGGTAAACGATGGTTTAGCACAAGGGGTTCAAGTAATTTAAGTATTGACCAAGAAAAAATAACTACCAATTCGGGAGTTAGGTACTTAAATTCGGGATATGTTTCGGAAGATGTTATTTTAGGTGTTTATGATCAAGGCGTAGAAGATGATGGGTTTGCACGAGTGGTTGCAAATATTGCAGAAAGCAAAGCCACTATACCGGTTTTGTTTGTAGTTAGCATATTGCTGTTAATAGTTGGGCTTAGTGATGTATTTATGCTTATAATATCTTATTATTATACGGCAAAACTACTTAACGGAACGCTTAGCCCGACCGATGAAAAAATTAAAAAATTTAGGGTGTATGACAATTTATCAGATTATGAAAAATTGCAAATTTTACAAGATTTTCCGGTTGAACAAAGTTCCGAAATTTTAGCTAATTTATTTGTTGCTCCTCAAGAAGACGACTCTAAAAAAGAGGGGGAGAACAAGAAAAAATTATTAGATAAAGATTATAAATCAAAAAATCCAAATTATAATGAATTAAAAAAAATATATGCAAAAAAGAGGATTGAATTATTAATGGACAGACAAAAATCCCCAAAATTTTCTAAAAAATAGTATATTTTGTCGAAAAGTGCCGATAATAATACTAATAACGAAAAAGGAGGGAATTTGAATGAGTCGCTCAATTGGTTGCTGTTTAATGGTTGCTGGTGTTGGATTTGTTGCTGGTGCAATGCTTGCTTCTAACAATGCCGAAGTTAGAAAATGGTTTACATCTACAAGTAAAAAGCTAAGCGATATGTATGACGATATTATGCAAAAAATGAATTCGTCTAGTCTAAAAGAAACGAAAAATTCGTTGTCTGGCGAAGATGAATCTGTGTCTAAAAATAATTCAAATAACACTAAACTTGGCCATTAAAACTAACTAGTTCGTTATTAATTTGTAAAATAGTCTGCTTTTTTAGTGGACTATTTTTTATTTGTATGTTATTATTATTAGGGAGAATAATAAGTTTATGCAAATACTCTGTTTAGATATTGGAATGGTTAGAATAGGAATTGCAAAAAGTGACGAATTAGAAATAATTGCAAGTCCCTTAGAAGTTTACAAAAGAACCAACTCTATAAATAATGACGCAAAGTATATTGCTAGTCTTGTAAAAACAAAAGATATTGGGCTAGTTGTTGTAGGCCTTCCACTAAAAATGGACGGGTCGTGCGGGAGCAGTGTAGACATGGTAAATGAGTTTGTAGAAAAACTAAAAAAGTTTACCGATGTTCCTATTGTTATGCAAGATGAAAGGTTTTCAACCGTTTCTGCGACAAACATTCTTTTAGAAGGAAATGTTAGTAGACAAAAAAGAAAGGGCGTAGTAGACAAACTGGCTGCAACTATTATTCTGCAAAGTTTTTTAGATAAAAAAAGCAAAAAATTTTAAAAGGAAGGATACATTTAATGGAAAATGGATTAGAAGGAAAGGGCTCTGCTCCAAAATCAATCGTTCACATGGTAGAAGATGAAGACGATGTTGTAACCTTAGTAAGTGAAGAAGGGGACGAAATACAATTTGTAGAAATTGCAGGTATTGTATATCGTGGCAACTTTTATGCTGTGTTGCAACCGGTTGAACTTCTTGATGGTATGACCGATGAAGAGGCGTTGGTTTTTAAGGTTACTAAGGGCGAAAATGGCGAAGATAACTTTGAAATTGAAATTGATGAAAGCATTATAGATGCCGTATATCAAGAATACCTAAAACTTTTGGCAGATGTTCCAAAAAATTAAAAAATTTTACTTAAAATTATTGCAAATTGTAATTTTATGTGGTAAACTTACTTAGCTTATAAATATTACACACCCAGAGCCGATTTTTACATTGTTGCCAAAGGACTACATTTGGTTGTCGTAAAAATATGACGCTTGGGGAGGGAAAAACAAGGAGGAAAAAATAATGTCTGTAGTATCAATGAAGCAATTACTAGAAGCGGGAGTTCACTTTGGCCATCCAACACACAAGTGGAACCCAAAAATGAAGAAGTATATCTTTACTTCAAGAAATAATATTTATATTCTTAACCTAGAACAAACTGTTGAACAAATTGACAAGGCTTATACCTTTGTTAAAAACACAGTAGAAGAAGGCAAGAGTATTCTTTTTGTCGGAACAAAAAAGCAAGCTAAGGACGCTATTATAGAAGAAGCACAAAGATGTGGTATGTTCTATGTTGGCAGTCGTTGGCTAGGTGGTACTTTAACTAACTTTAAAACCATCAGAACCAGAATTGAAAGACTTAATAAGTTAAATCAAATGGAAAAGACTGGCGAATTTGAACTTTTAACCAAAAAAGAAGTTCAAAAGTTAAAGGCAGAAAGGGACAAACTAGAAGAAAACCTTGGTGGTATCAAGGATATGCGTACCCTTCCTGGAGCAATGTTTGTTGTTGACCCTAACAAGGAATATATCGCAGTGCGTGAAGCACGTTCATTAGGTATTCCTATTGTTGGTTTGGTAGACACCAACTGTGATCCAGATTCTGTTGACTATGTTATTCCTGGTAACGATGATGCTATTCGTGCCGTTAAGCTTATTGCTAGCGCTATGGCTTACGCTGTTATTGAAGCAAAAGAGGGCGAAGAAGGTTTAGCAAAGGTTAGAGAGGCTGATGAAAAGGCTCGTGAAGAAGAAAAGGCTTTAGAAGAAGCTAAAAATGGCGAAATCACTACCGAAGAAGTTAAAGCAGAAGAAAAGAGTGCAGAAGTAGTTGAAGAAGTTAAAGCTGAACCTGCTACAACCGAAGAAGTTAAGCCTGCTCCAAAAAAGAGAGCTCCAAGAAAGAAAGCAGAAACCGAAGAAGCACCAAAAACTGAAGAAAATTAATTTTATTATTTAGGAGTATTTATAAATGATTAGTACAGCGGATATTATGGCGCTAAGAGAAAAAACTGGCGTTGGAATGATGGATTGCAAAAAAGCATTAACCGAAGCAGAAGGCAATATGGATAAAGCAGTTGAGCTTTTAAGAGAAAGAGGAATGGCTGCCGTTGCAAAAAAATCTGGCAGAATTGCAGCAGAAGGTGTTGCTGTTAGTTACATTCACTCAAATGGTAAAATTGGCGTTTTGGCAGAAATTAATTGTGAATCAGATTTCGTTGCAAAAAGTGAAGATTTTCAAAATTTTGCACACGACATTTGCATGCATATTGCTGCTGCTAACCCTACATGTGTTAGAGTTGAAGAACTTGACCCACAAGTTGTAGAAAAAGAAAAGGAAATTTTGAAGGCACAAGCACTAAACGAAGGAAAGCCAGAAGCCGTTGTTGAAAAAATGGTTGAAGGAAGAATTAAAAAATTCTACAAAGAAAATGTTTTAATGGAACAAGACTTTGTTAAAGATTCAGAAAAGACCATTACTCAACTTGTAAACGAAATTACCCTAAAACTTGGCGAGAAAATCACTATCCGTAGATTTGTAAGATACGAAGTTGGTGAGGGTCTTGAAAAGCGTAACGACAACTTCGCAGAAGAAGTTATGGCTCAAACACGAACAAAAAAAGATTAGGTTTTTTATAAAATTGAGCATTGGTTTAATCAATGCTCAATTTTATTTGCAATTAAATATATTATTATAGTATTATATAGTTATACAAATTATTATAATGGAGATTTTAACCGAATGGAAAATTTAGATGAATTTATAGAAGAGTTATATTTTAATTACGAAGAAGAACTAGAAAAAGCACTAGAACATCAAAAAACTGAATATCTTTCACTAAGAGCAGGTAGGGCAAACCCACATATTTTAGATAAAATTATCGTAAACTATTATGGAACTCCTACACCACTTACACAAATTTCTAATATAACAGTGCAAGATGGTAGGGTTTTGGTAATTTCTCTTTGGGACGCTAATGCAATGAAAGAAACTTTAAAGGCTATTCAAGCGTCTGATATTGGAATAAATCCTAATGATGATGGAAAAATTATTAGATTGGTTTTCCCTCCACTAACCGAAGAAAGAAGAAAGGAAATGGTAAAAACGGTAAAGAAAATTGCCGAAGATACCAAAATTGTTGCTCGTAATTCAAGAAGAGAGATTATTGATAAGTTAAAACAACTTAAAAAAGATTCTGAAATAACAGAAGACGAAATGGCTTCTAACGAAAAAGATGTTCAAAAATATTTAGATGATTGCATTGCAAAAATTGACAAAGAGGCAACCGAAAAAGAAAAAGAAGTTATGCAAATATAGTTTAGTGAGTAATTTATGAAAATATGTAAAAGTAATGAAGTGATAAACCCAGAAAATGTGCCAACGCATATTGGGTTTATTATGGACGGAAATGGCCGTTGGGCAAAAAAAAGAGGTCTTCCAAGGTCAGCGGGGCATAGAGAAGGCTCAATTGCTCTCGAAAGAGTTTGTTCTGCGTGCCGTGATTTTGGTGTCAAAATTATTACCGTTTACGCATTAAGCACCGAAAATTTACAACGCAGTGAAAAAGAAGTAAATTATATAATGGGGCTAGCGGTTGAATTTTTGGAAAAAGAGCTTTCTAACGCAATTAAAAACGACCTAAAAATAAATGTTTTGGGCGACATATATAATTCAAGAGTAGATGAAAAAACCAGAAACTGTTTTATAAACGCAATGGAAAAGACAAAGAATTGCAAGACTTATATTTTAAACATTGCCTTTGTTTATGGGGGTAGAGATGAAATAGTTAGAGCGGTTAATAAAATTATTGAAAGCGGAATTAAAAGTGTTACCGAAAGCGAGTTTGAAAAATTTTTATATACAGCGGGTCAGCCTGATCCAGATTTAATTGTAAGGGCGAGTGGCGAGCAAAGAGTTAGCAACTTTTTGATGTGGCAACATGCGTATAGTGAGTTTTTGTTTGAAGAAACGCTTTGGCCAGATTTTGATAAAAACACAGTAAAAGAATGTATTTTAAAATATCAAAAAAGAGTTCGAAAATTTGGCAAAGTTGAAGAGCAATAAAGGAGAAAATTTATGGGCAAAAGAACGCTAACAGGAGCGGTATTGTTTTTAATATTGGCATTGTTTATGGCAAGCAGATACCTAACTGTATACTTTTTTGATGCTTTTGTTATGGCACTTTCGTTTATGGCGTGTTATGAAGTTATAAAAGCAAATCAAAAAGATGAAAGAAAATGCTCAAAAGCATATATTTACTTAGCACTTTCACATGTATATTTAATGTATTTGGCATATTCTCCATTTATTGCAAAAACAATATTGCAAACCTTATTATATCAATTACTATTAGCAATTTTATTCTTTGTGATTTCTGTAGTTGCAGATGTGTTCTATTTAAACAAGCATAAAGATGAAGAGTTTGCACCAGAAGAGTTGTTGCTTTCAACAAAAAAACTTATGTCAATAATACTTTTCCCAAACACTCTAATTGGTACGCTTTATGGCATAAATGGGTTTAGTTTAGGAAAGGGAACTCTAATTTTGGGCTTGGTTTTTGGTGTTGCTATGGCAACAGATGTTTTTGCGTACATAATAGGTTGTGCAACACACAAAGGCAGATTTGCAAACCAAATATCTCCAAAAAAATCTATGAGTGGTGCAATAGGCGGTTTGGTTGGTGGCATTGTTGTGTCTGTTGCCATATATTTAATTTTTATAGTTGCTAATGTGTATAATCCGTTTGCCGAAATTAGCAAAATTAGTTTAATTGTATACTTTTTGCTTGTTGGCGTTTTGGGTTCTATTATTACCGAAGCGGGAGATTTGGTCGCTTCGAGTGTAAAAAGAAGATACAATTTAAAAGACTTTGGCAAAATTTTGCCTGGTCACGGCGGAATTATGGATAGAATAGACGGGTTAATGTTTGTTTCGGCCATTGCATACATTTTAGCATTAATTATTATTGTTTAGGTGAAAAAATGAAAATTACTTTATTTACGTTAATTTTGTTTGAAATTGTTTTTAATTGGCTTTACAAACCCAATAATGAAAACAAGCAGTTTAGATTAATTATTCAAAATGTGCTTTCTAGCATAATTGTTGCGTGGGCAATAATTTGTATGATTAAGGGAGCAAATGCGTTTTTTTATGTATATTATTCTTTAATTATAGTTGTTTGCGCCCTAAAAACAATTTGGAGTGCAAACAGCAAGTTTAAAAATAAGGTTAATTTAATTTGTTTATACATAGAAGCATTGTTAACAATAGTTGCTTGTTGTGTAGAGTGGAATAAAATTATTTATGTTATTTTAGCCATTGCCTTTTTGATGGTTTTAATAATGGTTCACGAGTTAGGCCATTATACGGCAGGTAAGATTTTAAAGTTTAAAATTACAGAATTTTCTATTGGCTTTGGCCCTGCAATTTTTTCTAAAACAAAGGCAGACGGCGAAAAGTTTTCGATAAGAGCAATTCCTCTTGGTGGATATTGTGCATTTGAAGGGGAAGATGAAGAAAAAGAAACTGATGGTGCTTTTAATAAGCAAAAGCCTTGGAAAAGATTAATTGTACAATCTGCGGGTGTAATTTTCAACTTTTTGTTTGGGCTTATTATGAGCGTTGTTTACCTTGGTATGGCAAATTATGCGTTGCCAAAAGTTATTTCGGTTGCAGATTATAATTCTAATCAATTTATGGTTGGCGATGTAATTACCGAAGTTAACGGCAAAAAGTTTGATTATTATAAGGTTAGTTCTAACACATTAGAGCAATTTTCTAAACGCATTTCAAAATACGGCGAGGGTGAAGAAATAACCCTAACTATTTTAAGAGATGGAAAAGAACAGACATTGGTTGTAAAAAAGGAAAACAGAGATGCTTTTAGATATGTACTATATCCAGAAAAGATTTTTGATAACGCTTATTTTTATAACGATGTAACCTATCAAAGGTTTGCTTCAACAGAAGATTTGTTAGCGTATTTAAAAAATGTAGATAACGAGTTGACCTCTGTTTATAAAAAAGATTTAGAAACAGGAATGTTTGTAGCCTATACAGAGGAAGAAATTTCAAGCCTTTGCGGTATATCTACAAGCAATTCGGGCGTGTCGCTAGGAATTTTGCAATCTTTTGAATACAAGAGATATTCTTTTGGCGAAGCGTTGCTTTATGCTTTCCCATTCTGCATAGATGTATGCTGGCTAATTTTAAAGGTTCTTGGTGGTATATTTACTGGGGCAACTAAGGTGTCAGAACTTGGCGGAACGGTTACCACAGTAGAGCAAATTGCAAAAATTACTAGCATAGATTGGAAATATATTTTCTACTTAATTCCATTAATAAGTATGAATTTGGCGGTGTTTAATATCTTGCCAATACCTGCATTAGATGGTGCAAGAATGGTTTTTGTAATAATTGAATGGATTAGAAAAAAGCCAATTAACCGCAATGTAGAGGCATACATTCATTTCTTTGGTTTAATTATTCTTTTTGCACTCGTAATTTTCTTAGACTTTTATCATATTTTCTTACTATAAAAGTAGGTGTGCAAATGATTGATATTATAAATGAAAAACTAAAAGGTTACAAAATATCATTTAACTTAGAGTCTGCGGTCTTTAATAAAGACTTGCGGGCTTTAAGTTTAAGTTTGGTGTACCCTGATGAGTGTATTTTGAGTGAAGATATAAGAAAAACGGTAAAAGCGGAAATATATGAGTTATTGCCAGACGGTATTAAGACATTAAATATTAAGTACAAAAAAAATTATTTTGATGACGAAAGTATAAAACAGTTTGTTCACGATAATTTTAAAAAGAAATTGCCAATTGTAAGATTAGATTATTCAGCAATTAATTTTGATAAATCTAGCAGTTTGATAACGCTAGATGTAGAAGAAAGATTTTTAAATATTATTAATTCTAGCACAATATTAGACGAAACAAAAAGCGGTCTTCAAAAAAAATATTACTCTAACTTTGAAATACAAATAACGCCAACACCAAATAAGGTTATAGAGGTAAAAGAAGAAGATGCCTTTGTAGAGGATAATAGCAGGGAATCATATATTATAGAATTAAAATCTATTGAGCCATATATAGGTGAGTGCATTCAAGACTCGCCAATATTAATGGCGACAATGGTAGAACCAGACGATGCAGTATGCGTTGCTGGTAAAATAAGGAATTTTAGCGAGCATAAAACAAAAGAAAAGATAACCGAAGACGGAAAGGTAAGACCTGAAAAACCTTATTATACATTTGAAATATTTGATTATAGTGGGTCGTTGCGGGTGGTATATTTTCCAACAAAAGCAACCCTTTCAAAAGCCGAGAAGTTGTCTAACGACCAAGAAGTCTGCATTTTTGGAAGTTTAGAAGAAAGCAATTTTGATGCGGGGTTAAGCCTAAGACCAAAACTAATAAGTCTTTGTACCTTTGAAGATGGTTTTTTTGAAAGGGTGTATACCAAGCCTGTTCCAAAAAAATATAGGTACATTTTCCCAGAAGAATACAAATCGGAGGCACAATCTAATTTATTCTTTACCGATGAAAAAATAACTAACCCATATTTATTAGACAACACTTTTGTTGTGTTTGACCTAGAAACTACCGGAACGGCGTACAACAGAGATAAAATAATAGAAATTGGTGCCGTAAAAATGGTTGGTGGCAAACTTACAGAAACTTTTTCGTGTTTAATAGACCCCGAAATACATATTCCAGAAGACGCAACAAAGGTAAATAACATTAACGATGATATGGTAAGAGGGTGCCATACAATAAAAGACGTTTTGCCTGACTTTTTTAAATTTTGCGAAAATAGTATAATGGTTTCTTATGTTATAGGCTTTGACTTTAATTTCGTTAGTTTTGTTGGCAAACAATTAGGGTATGCATTTACACATAAAACATTTGATGCATTTGTGCTTGCAAAATCCAAAATGAAGGGTGTAAAAAACTATAAACTAACAACCATAGCAAAAGAGTTGGGAATAGATTTAGAAAATGCACACCGTGCAGTGTTTGATGCTGTGGCTGCCGCAGAGGTTATGCGTAAATTGTTAAAAGATGCCGAATAACAAAACCTTTGCGTAAATAATATAATTACAAAATATTATTAAATTATTTGAAAAACTATTGCAAAATTTGTAATTTATGTGATATAATTAATTTGTAAATAACTAATCTTTGTTGAACGGACAAATGCGTCCGTTCAACTTTTGTTATATAGCGTATGAGTAATTACAATTATTAAACTAAACCAAAATTAAATTATTTACAAAAACCAAAATTGTTTTTAGGAGAATACAATGGAAAAGATTTCGGTAGCACAAGAAGTTAAAGACTTTATTACGCCTATTGTAGAAGGCTTAGGGTATATCTTGGTAGATGTCGAATATGCAAAAAAACAGAACGGAATGAATTTAACAGTGTTTATAGATTCGCCACAGGGTATTATGCTAGATGACTGCGAAAAGGTGCATCTTGCAATAGACTCTCCGTTAGACGAACTAGACCCAACAAAGGGTGCAGGCTACACACTAAATGTGTCATCGCCGGGGCTAGATAGACCAATAAAAACCGATAAGCAACTATCTGCAAACATTGGCAAGGAGCTTGATGTGTCAACTTACACTAAAGTTTTGGGCGAAAAACAGTTTAGCGGAACGCTTTTGGGGTTTACCGATGATGAAGTTATAATTGGTTTAAATGATTCTACAATTGCGTTAGAAAGAAAAAATATAGCAAAAATAACAAAACATATTGATTTTTAAATTAGGGAGGATTTTACAAAAATGATTAATAAGGACTTTTTTTTAGCACTTGATGAATTAGAAAAAACAAAAGGAATCAGCAAAGAAACTTCAATAGAGTGGCTAAAAAATGGGCTGGTAATGGCTTACAAAAAAAATTATGGCGAAGGAAAAGATATAATAGTAAAGTTAGATCCAGATAAAAACACAATCAAATTATACGCAGGAAAAACGGTGGTAAAAGATGATGAAATTACCGACCCAGATACTCAAATTTCATTAACAAACGCAAAACTTGTAAAAAAGACTGCAAAAGTTGGCGATATGCTAAAAGAAGAAATAACACCAAAGGATTTTGGAAGAATTGCAGCGGGTGCAGCAAAGCAAATATTTACACAAAAATTTAGAGAGGCCGAAAGAAGTACTGCAGCAAAAGAGATGAATGAAAAGTTGGAGCAAATAGTTACAGGAATTGTTAGAAGGGTAGACAAAGATACAATTTATTTAGAAATTTTGGGTTCTCAAATAGAAGGCGTGCTAATGTCTAACGACCAAATACCGGGCGAAAAGTATAATGTAAATGACAGAATTAAAGTATTTGTAAAAAAATTAAGAGAAACCGCTCGTGGCACACAAGCAATTGTTTCAAGAAGTTCGCCACTATTTGTAAAGAAACTTTTTGAAATGGAAGTTCCAGAAATTGCATCGGGACTTGTAACAATTAAAGGTTGCACAAGAGAGGCAGGATACCGAACAAAAATTGCAGTACATAATGAAGACCCTTCTATTGATCCGCTTGGTGCGTGTGTTGGCAACAAAGGCACAAGAGTAAATAATATTGTAGCCGAACTTGGTGGAGAAAAGATTGATATAATTATTTGGTCAGATGATCCATTTGAATATATTGCCCGTGCATTATCTCCTGCAAAGGTTTTGACGGTAGAAGTAAATGATGAAGTAAAATCCGCTCGTGCAATCGTTCCAGACGATAAACTATCTTTGGCAATAGGAAAAAGTGGTCAAAATGTAAGGCTTGCTGCTAAGTTAACAAATTGGAAAATAGATGTAAAGAGTGTTTCTCAAAGTGTTGATCCAAATACCAATGACAAACAATCTGACAGTATTTCTGATGTAGATATGAACACCGTAAAAGCAAACTTTAATGATATTAATTCTATGTTTAAAAGTGTTAATCTTGACGGATTGGGAGATTCTGAATAATGAAAAAAACGCCAAAACGAATGTGTGTTGTTTGCAGGCAGATGTTTGACAAAAATGAACTGTTGAGAGTGGTAAAAACGCCAACGGGGGAACTTTTGGTAGATGAAACCGGCAAAGCAAATGGCAGAGGTGCATATATTTGTAAAAATGAAGAATGTCTTGCAAATGCAAAAAAAAGAAAGGCCATTGAAAGAGCATTACAAATAACTAGCATTAATGAAGAACTTTTTGATAAACTTAGGAGCAAAATAGTTGAATAATAAATTATGTTCATATATAGGGTTTGCAATAAAATCAGGGCTTGTATATATAGGTGTTGATAATATTAAACCAAATGCAGAAGTTTGTTTGATTACAAACAACTTAGCGGAAAACAGCAAAGAGAAAATTAATAATTTTAAAAATTTGAAGGTTTTTGAGATTGACCAAAGCATTTTTGATAAGATGTTAAATGCAGGCGTAAAAGTAATTAGTATAAAAAAAAGCGAATTAAGTAAAGCAATAGTAAAATTATTGGAGGAAAAGTAATTGAATAACCAAAAAACACAAAATGTGGCAACCGACGAAACAAACAAGGAAAGCGCAATAAAAAGACTTGCGGGTATTAAGGGAGAAGCAAGTTCACTAAGTGCGGTTATTAAAAAGTGTTTAACCCATTCTGTAGACATTAGCAAAAAAATTAGAAGTCGTGCAGACCTATTAAGGTCTACTCAAAAAGAGAACACAAAAGAAGAAGCTGTTTCAAATACAAAAGAAGAAACGGTAAGTGTTCCTGAGTTTAAGCCTGCTTCAATAACAAAACCAACCACAAAGTCTACAAGCGATAATAAACCAGCAGGCAGTGGGTTTAAGTTTGGAAAACCGGGTGTTCCTGATGCGGGTGTTAGAACAAGACATTTTAACAACGATAACGGTGGAAGAATGGTTGACAATAGGGGTCAAAGACCAACTCAACAAAGGGACGGACAACGCCAAGCGTTTAATAATGGTACTCGTCCTCAGTTTGCTAATGGTCAAAACAGATTTAACAACAATCAAGGTCGCCCATACAACCCTAATAATAAAATGCAAGGTGCAAATGGTGCAATGCCAGAAAAAGGTGCAAGACCTGTTCAATCTCAATCGGCTGGTGCTGTAGGGTCAGGATTTGTTTCTCAGGGCAAGCCAAAAACCGATTATAAAGCCCAACAAACAAAGAAAAAAACCGAGCATAATTACGAAGAGAAAAAATCACTAAACCGTAAAGCGCTTTTAATGAGAGGTTTTGTTGCCGATGCAAGTTTAGAAAACGAAGATGGCGTAATTATGGGTTCAAGAAAAATTAAGGGTAAAAAGGCAAGACAACAAGAAACCGTTGTTGCTCCAGCAATTGACCATGCAGTAATTACCACCGATAATTTAACAGTAAAATTGCTTGCAGAAAAAATTGGTAAACCAGTGGTAGAAATCATTAAAAAATTTATGATTCTTGGTAATATGGTAAATATCAATAGCCAAATAGATTTTGAAAGTGCAGAACTTATAGCGAGCGAATTTGGCGTAACACTAGAACAAAAACTAGAAAAAACAGCAGAAGAGCAATTAAGCGATATCAAAAATATTAATGATGACGAAAAAGATTTAGTTAAGCGTCCGCCAGTTGTTACCGTTTTGGGTCACGTAGACCACGGTAAAACCTCTTTGCTTGACTACATTAGAGAAACTAATGTTATAGATGGTGAAGCTGGTGGAATAACACAACACATAGGGGCCTATACAATTGAAAAAAATGGCGAGTTAATTACATTTATTGATACCCCGGGTCACGCTGCGTTTACTGCTATGCGTGCTAGAGGTGCAGAGCTTACCGATATTGCAATTTTGGTTGTTGCAGCCGATGATGGTGTTATGCCACAAACGGTAGAGGCTATTAAAGAAATTAAGTCAGTTAAAGCACCAATGATTGTTGCAATAAACAAAATAGATAAGCCTGAAGCAAACATTGATAGAATAAAACAGCAACTAACTGAGTACGATGTTGTTCCAGAAGAATGGGGTGGTGACGCAATTATTATTCCTATATCTGCAAAAACCGGTCAAAACATAGACAAGTTATTAGAAATGATTTTATTTGTTGCAGAATACCAAAATTTAAGAGCAAATCCATCTCGTAAAGCAATTGGTTCGGTTATAGAAGCAAAACTAGACAAAGGTAAAGGTCCAGTTGCTACCATTTTGGTGCAAAATGGTACACTAAAAGTTGGCGATGTAATTATTGCCGGTACCAGTGCGGGCAAGGTTAGAGCAATGCTAAACGAAAAGGGTAAAAATGTTAAGTCGGCAGGACCTTCGTTTGCTGTAAGTGTTTTAGGTCTTTCTAATGTTCCTAATGCTGGCGATGAAATGTATGCAGTAGATGAAAAGATGAGTAAAAAGGTTCTTTCCGAAAGAATGGTAAAAGAAAAGACAGACAAAATTAAAGCAACAGATAATTCGGTAGATGCTCTTATGAGTAGATTTAAAGAAACCGAATATAAAAGTTATAACGTTATTATTAAAGCCGATGTGCAAGGCTCATTAGAGGCGTTAACTGCAACCCTTAGCGAAATTATGAATGAAGAGGTTAAGGTTAGATGCATACACGGCGGTGTAGGTGCCATAAACGAAAATGATGTAATGATGGCACAAGCATCTAATGCAATTATTGTTGGGTTTAATACCAAGCCAGACTTTAAAGCAAAAGTTTTAGCAGACAAGTACAAAGTTAACATTTTGTACAACAAAATTATTTATGAAGTTGTAGATTATGTAACGAAACAGATTGATGCAATGAAAACACCAAAATATAAAGAAAACATTACGGGCAAAGCTGAGATTAGAGCGGTATTTAAGGCAAGCAAAGTTGGGGCTATTGCTGGTTGCTATATTTTAGATGGCAAATTATCTCGTGGGCAAAAGGTTAGAGTGTATCGCAATAAAGATGTAATTTTTGATGGCAACATTGCAACAATTCAAAGAGAAAAAGATGAAGTTAAAGATATCTCTGCGGGATTTGAATGTGGTATTGTATTAAAAGATTTCAGCCAAATTCAAATTGGAGATATTATAGAAGGTATTTCGTTAGAAAGAATAAATTAAGGAGATTTTATAATGAATCTTAGAATGGAAAAAGTTAACGCAGAAATGCAAAAGGTTCTTAGTATAATTATTAATGATGATTTACGCAACCCAATTTTGGACGATGCGGTAATTACCGTTTGTGAAGCTTCTACTTCTCCAGACTTTTCGCAGTGCAAAGTCTATATTAGTGCTGTAAATACAAATGCCGATCATCAAACTATTATTAAAGAACTAAAAAATTCTGCTAACTTTATTAGAAAGGAAGTTGCAGAAAAGTTGGATATGAAAAGAACCCCCGAATTAATCTTTATTTATGATGACAGCATAGAGCAGGGGGACAGAATAATGAAATTATTAGATGGGCTACACAAATCTAATAAGTAAAGGATTAAAGAATGAATAATTCTAAAACAATTTACGAAAAAATTTTAAATGCTAATAAAATTGGCATATATACACATGCAAATGTTGATGGCGATGCAATCGGCTCAGCATTTGCTTTTTATTATTTTTTAAAAGGGTTGGGCAAAGAAGTAAATGTTTTTGCAAAGACTACAATTCCTAACCAATTAAAATTTTTGCAGGTAGAAGATGTTATTAACAAGAGAACTTGCAAACCTTATGACTTAGTCATTTCGGTAGATTGTGCCACAAAAGAAATGATGAACATATATTGCTCAGATTTTAGTAATTATAAAGAGTCTATTCAGTTTGACCACCACCCAACAAATACACACTATACAAACTTAGAAATTGTAGAAAGCAATAGGTCTAGTGCCTGTGAAGTAATAGCAAACTTTTTTTATGAAAACGGCGTAAAAATTAGTGAAATAATGGGAAAGTTTTTGCTTACAGGTATTATTACTGACACGGGTGGGTTTAAGTTTAGTTGCACAACAAAAAGTACAATGGAAATTGTATATAAACTTTTGACGGATTGTGATATAGAATTATCGTGGCTTATGAGCAATATTTTTGAGTCTGAGGATCCAGAATATTTAACTCTTTATAAAGAAGCAATTTTAAACACAAAACTTCTTTATGACAATAAAATTTGTATAATTTCTATTCCGTATAGTTTTTATAACAAAACGGGCATCGACCCAAACAGTGCAAAAAATCTAACAAGAATAGGAACCGAAATTAAAGATGTTGTTTTAACGGCTATGGTTGCCGAAGTTGAACCAAATGTTTGTAAAGTGTCTTTTAGGTCAAGAAAAAATTATGACTGTTCTATATGCGCAGGAGTGTTTGGTGGTGGCGGACACAAGCAAGCTTCGGGTTGCAAAATTTTTGATAACTATAATAATGTAATAGAAAGAGTTATTAAATCTATGGCGGATATATTATAATGATAGGATTTGTAAATGTATATAAGCCAAAAGGGTTAACAAGTTTTCAGGTAGTTGCAAAATTAAAAAAAATATACAACACAAAAAGAGTAGGACATTTAGGTACCCTTGACCCAATGGCAGAAGGTGTATTACCAATAGCGATAGGCAAAGCAACAAAATTTTTTGATTATTTTTTAAAAAAAGATAAAACCTATGAAGCGGTTTTTAAGTGTGGTATTTTAACTGATACACTAGACGCAGAAGGCGAAATAAAAGAAACAAATGATTATATTCCAACACTTCAAAAAGTGCAAAACGCAAGCGAAAAATTTGTAGGAAAAATTCAACAAATTCCGCCAAAATTTTCTGCAAAAAAAATTAACGGAATTAGAGCTTATTCTATTGCAAGAAGCGGAAAAGATTTTGAATTAAAGCCAAATCAGGTCGAAATTTATGGTATTTTGGCAACCAGAGGGGCGGACGATAGTTTGTTCAATCTCAAAATACACTGTTCTAGTGGTACATATATAAGAAGTCTTGGAGTGGACATATTACGCTCGGTAAACGCCCTTGGTACAATGGTAAAATTGGTAAGAACAAGGTCAGGATTTTTTAAAATTGAAGACAGTTATATGCTAGAAGAAATTGAAAAAAACCCACAAAAATGTCTTTTACCAGTAAATGAGGTTTTGCCAAATTTAGAAATTTTATCACTAACAGATGAGCAATTTTTTAAACTAAAAAATGGAGTAAGCATCAATATTGATTTGCCAAACAATGATTATTTGGTAAAATATATTGATACATTTTTAGGGCTGGGTGTAATAGAAAATAAAATTTTAAAACTAAAGATAAATATATTTGAGGAGTAGCAAATGGTAGTTTTTGGTACAAGTGGCGTAAGCAACCTTATGAAAGAACAAAAGCTTAGTTATGAGCAAATTGCAGATAAAATGCAAAATATGGGGCTTATGTGTTTTGAATATCCTTTTACTTATGGAACAAATATCTCAGAAGAAAAGTGCATAGAAATTGGTAAAATTTTTGCATCACACAACATTTTGCTTTCGGTGCATGCTCCATATTATATAAATTTAGCATCGCCAAACGAAGAACAAATTATGAAAAGTTTTGGATATATTTATGAGTCTATGCGTAAAGCAAAACTTATGGGTGCCGATAGAGTTGTAGTGCATCCGGGTTGCTTAACTCAACAAAACAGAGAGGACGCCTTTTGTAATGTATACAACAATTTAAAAGAATTTGTGCAAAGAATAGAGGGCGACAGCGAAGTAGAGGGCGTGTTTATCTGCCCTGAAACCATGGGCAAGCATGGTCAAATTGGGTCGGTTGAAGAAATATATTCACTATGCGAAATTTCTAAAAGAATTATTCCTACGCTAGATTTTGGGCATATAAATTCATTTGGTGGTGGGTTTATTAAGTCGGAAGACGATTATTGCAAATTGTTAGATAAATTTACCGCTATAAAGAATGATATTCATATTCATTTTAGTAGAATTCAGTATGGGGCAAAAGGCGAGTTAAAACACTTAACATTTAAAACTGATATACAAAACTTTGGTCCAGACCAAACGCAGTTTGCAAGGTCGCTAAAAAGGTATAATCAAAACATTAGAGTAATTAGTGAATCTAATGGCGACCAAGACGAAGAAGCAAAAATAATGTTAGATATTTTTAAAAATTAGTTTCATTTTGTCAAAATATATGTTAAAATAATTTAGTACATTAATTAGGAGGGAAAATATGATTACTGCGGGAGAATTTAGAAAAGGTGTTACTTTTGAACTTGAAGGTAAAGTTTATGTTGTTGTAGACTTTTTGCATGTTAAGCCTGGTAAGGGCTCTGCTTTTGTTAGAACAAAAATTAAAAACGTTGTAACCGGTCAAGTTATTGAAAGAACTTTTAACCCAACCGAAAGATTTGAAAAAGCACACATCGAAAGAAAGGAAATGATGTACTTGTATGAAGATGGTGGTCTATATTACTTTATGGATAACAACACATACGAACAGATTCCTTTAAACAAGTCACAGGTTGAAGATGCATTAAATTATATCACCGAAAATATGTCTTGCACAATTCAATTCTACAAGGGCGAAGCGTTTAGCGTAGAACCACCTCTATTTGTAGAATTAAAGATTACAGAATGCGAGCCAGGCATACAAGGTGATTCTTCAAAAGCTGGTTATAAGCCTGCAACTTTGGAAACTGGTTTAGTTATTCAAGTTCCACTATTTGTTAACAATGGCGAAACAATTAGAATAGATACAAGAACTGGCGAATATATGGAAAGAGTTGCTAAATAATTATAAGATGTCGGAAATTCCGACATTTTTTTTATGCCCAAATTTTCATATTGCCGAAAGTATTATTATACAATTTACTAGGAGAAAAAGCATGCTAACAAAAATACTTCCAATAGAACTGGTAAATTTAATAAAACAAAATTTTAATTTAAAAGAAGTTAATGAAATAAGAATAAGAAGAAACTTGCCCATTGTTATAGGTGTTGCAGGGAAGTTTGTTGAACTAAAAAATTGTGATGACAACAAAATTATGTATGCAGATAAAAGGCTACTTGATTACATAGTTTTAAGAGCAACAGAATCTAGTATGTATTGTTATAATAATCAGTTAAAAAATTGCTATATAGCAGGCTGTGGCGGAATTAGAATTGGGGTTTCTGGCGAGATTGTAACAAATGACGATAATTTAGTAAAAACTATTAAAAACATATCATCGCTAATTTTGCGAGTTCCACACCAAATTTTAAACTGTGCAAGGCCAATAGAAAAATTTTTATTTACCGATGATAAAATTAACAATGTGCTAATAATATCTCCGCCAAGTGCGGGCAAGACTACATTAATTAGGGACATTGCAAGAATCGAGTCATCAAGAAAACCAATAATAAATGTGCTGGTAGTAGACGAGCGATACGAAATTGCAGGCGTATGCAATGGAGAAAATTTGCTTGATGTTGGGTTGTATACCGATGTGCTTAGCGGAGCAAAAAAGTCATTTGCTTTTAATGAGGGGATTCGGGCTCTTAGTCCTAATGTAATTGTTACCGATGAATTAATGGACGAAACAGATGTTTTAGCCTGCAAAACTGCAATTGGTTCGGGCGTTTGTGTTGTTGCTTCTATTCATGGGGAAAACTTGTTTGATATTAAACGCCGAAAATTTGCCACTAATATTTTTATAGAAAAACTTTTTGATTATTATGTAGTGCTTTCAAAAAGAAATGGTGCAGGCACAGTTGAAGCGGTTTTTGATAAAGAATTTAAGTCTGTATGGTAGTTTATGAATATAATAATTTCTTTAAGTGTTGTAGTAGGTTTTATTTATTTGGGACTTTGCACAAAAAATATACTAAAAGAAAGGGTATTGTTTTTTGAAGAGTTAGAAAAATTCTTAAATGAATTTAAGGTAAATGTATCTTTTGCTCAAATGGGGCTAAGTGATTTTATAAATAATTTTAACTCAAAAAGTAGCGATTTAACAATTTTACTAAACAAGTTTACCAATTTAACCAAAATTCAAAATAAAGAAAAAGGTTTTAGCGTGATAAAAAGTGAAGAAGTCGATTTGGTAAAAGAGTTTTTGTTTAGTATTGGTAAAACTGACGCAACCAACCAATTGCAAGAGATTGAAGTTTTTAAAACAAAAATTAGTTCTTTATTAAACTCCGAAAGAAAAACCTATTCAAAATATGCAGGGCTTTCGGTAAAACTTTCGCTAATGCTTGGAGTGATGGTTGTTATTTTGCTTTTATAATTATTAGGGGGGTAAAAGGATATGTCGGTTGATATTTTGTTCAAAATTGGAGCAATAGGACTTTTAACTGCGGTTATTAATCAAATTTTAAATCAGGCAGGCAAAAGCGAAATTGCAACACTTTCTACCCTTGCGGGAGTTATTATTGTACTTGTTATGGTTATTGATATGGTTAGCGAATTGTTTATAAATATTAAAAGCTTATTTGGTTTATAATGGGTGTATTAATTCAAGTTGTTGGGGTTGGAGTTGTTGGGGCAGTAATTGCACTTTTACTAAAAGAAGTAAAACCTAATTTTGCTTTGTTTGTTGTGCTTTCTACATGTGTAATTATATCATTGATTGTAATAAACAAATGTGCCAACATTTTAGAACAAATAAATAAAGTTTTGGCGGGCATAAATTATTCTTCAAAAATTATTGAATGTGCCTTAAAGGTTATTGGTATTGGCTATATTATTGAGTTTGCGTCCGACATAATTGAAGAAAGTGGTATGATTTCAATTGCAAAAAAAATAGTTCTAGCAGGAAAAATTATAATTGCAGGCATTTGCTTGCCCTTTGTAATAGATTTGTTTGTTTTGATTGAGCAGTTGATTTAGGTCAACAAAAGGGAACTATATGAAAAATTTATTATTGTTGTTTTTGAGCATTTGTATTTTTTCGGTTTTGAGTTGCTTCACTTTTTGTAATACATTAAACTATGCTCAAGCAGTAGAAAGTGAGGAAATAGAAAACCAGTTATCCGAAGCAACAAAAAACCAATTAGAACTATTAGAACTTAGTGAATTTGAAAATTTGTATGATGAGTATTCTCAATCTGACAAAAGTTTAAAAGATAGAGTTAAAGATGTGGTTGATGGCAAAGAATCGTTTTCTGTTGCTAGTATTGTAGAAGTTTTTTTGCAAGACGTTAAAGGAACAATAAAAAATACTATACATACCATTTTTTTGTTATTAGTATTATCTTTAATTTCTGGGCTTATATCAAATTTTTCGTCAAACAGTTCTAGCATAAAAAATATACTTAATGTAGTTTTTGTGTGCCTAACAGCAAGTGTTTTAATTTTTTCATCAACCACTGCATTAACTGAAACAATTGCAACAATAAAAGCGGTTGGCAACTTTACAAAAATAGTTTTTCCTGTTTTAATAGTTTTGGTTTCTGCAACAGGTGCAAAAGCATCAAGCACAATGTATCAGCCTTTGGTTGCTACACTTGCTACATCAATAATAACGGTTTTTTGTGGCGTAGTTATATCTATTGTTACATTGTTGTTGGTGCTAACAATTTTAAACAACTTAGTAAAAGATGTAAAACTAGATAAGTTAATTGCGTTTTTGAGTAGTTTAACTAAGTGGATAATAGGGTTGTCATTTGGTATATTTTTTTCTTACACTTCATTTGCAGGAATAATGACTGCAAGTAAAGATGGTATTAGCATCAAAACAGCAAAGTATGCAATAAAAAGTTATGTGCCGATAGTTGGGGGATATTTATCTGACGGTTTTGAAATATTTAGGGCGGGGAGCATAGTTTTAAAAAATAGCGTTGGAGTTGTTGGGCTTATATTGTTGGTTAGTATAATTTTGATGCCTGCAATAAAATTATTAGTAACTAACTTGTTGCTAAAATTTACCAGTGGGCTAGTGGAACTTTCGGGCGAAAAAACCATTAGCAATTTATTGGTAGACATCTCAAAAGTATTTAACTTTTTGCTAGCAACTATTTTAACGGTATTTATGATGTGTTTTATAATTATTTTATTAATAGTTATGACGGCCAATTTGGTGTAATTATGAAAGAAATAATATATTTAATAATTTTATTAATTATAATAAATCTTTTACTAGAACTTTTTGTTGGACAAACAAAATTAGGAAAATTTATAAACTTTTGTTTTTCTGCGGTTATAGTTTTTGCTGTTTTTTTAAATGTTTCTAATTTGGTAACAAACGATACCGTTTTGCAAAACGAAAAAATAAATTATGAATATGTAGCCGATATGTCATACTTTATTGAGCAGGTAAACTCTATGGAAAAAATAATAAAAAATAGGCTTGAATTAGAATTTGAAACGCCTTTTGATGTGCAAATAGACTACGAAATTGAAGGTATTAATATAGTTTACAAAAAAGTAATTATAAAATATAGTTCATTAGATAACTTAACAGAAAAAATTAAAGGTGTAGTAAAAACCTATGTAGATTGCGAAGTGGAGTGCAAAAATGAATAAAAATTTATTACAATTTTTTTCTAATAAAAAAGTTAAAATTTGCTCAGTGCTTTTGGTAATCTGCGTAATTTTTTTGATAGCAATTAAAGTTAATGGAACCACAAACAAAAGCACACAATCAAAAATTAGCGAAAGTCAAACCACCCTAGATTCTTACGAAAAGGATATAGAAAAACGAATTGTAGATATGGTAAGTTCTATCTCGGGAGTAAGCAATGTTAAGTGTATGGTTTACACAAAGTCTAGCATAGAGATTGAATATTTTGTAGAAAAGACTTCTGATAAAAGGAGCGAAGAAATTAAAAAAAGCGAGGTGCTTTCCTTTCAAAAAAACGGGTCATCAACCGAACCGGTAATAATTAAAAAGGTTTATCCAAAGATAGTGGGGATTTTGGTGGTTGCAGATGGCGTAGAAAACGAAAAAACAAGACTTTCCATAATTAATGCTTTAGCGTCAGTTTTTGACATAAATATTGCAAGTATAGAAGTTCTAAGAGGAAGTTAGCACTCATAAAATTTAGTATGTGAGGTGAAAATAATGAAAATTTTGAAATTTAAAAAAACTAGGCAATTTATAAAGGACAAGAAAAAAGCGTTAGTAATTTGCGGAATGGCATTGCTACTTGTAATTACAGGGGTTTTAAACTATAAACTAAACACAGCAAAGGTTCCCGATGCTACAAAAACTTCCTCTGCAGAGGCCAATTTTTTTGCAACCTACAAAGACGACAGGGCAAAATCAAGAGAGTCGCAATTACAACTTCTAAACGAAATTATTGACAGTTCTTATGCAACCAGTTCAGAAAAAAACACTGCCGTAGAAAGCAAGGCACTATTGCAAAAAAAGATGGAAACCGAACTAATTTTGGAAGGGCTAATAAAAGCAAAAGGGTATGAAGATGCGGTGGTTACCATTGGTTCAGAATATTATAATGTGTTAGTAAAATCAGGCTCATTAACGCAAGACCAAGCAACACAAATTTTGGGAGTTATAACCGCAGAAACAAAAACCAACGCTACAAATGTAAAGATAATTCCTGTTGAATAAATAGGTTAAAATTATTGCAAATTTGGAACACTTATGATATAATTTTGTAGAATTCAAAAAATGGAGATACTATGGCTAAGAAAATTAAAAAATTAGTCACCGATGAAGATGGTGATTTAAGTTATAAGAAAAATATAGTAGTTCAAATAATTGAGCTTGCCGCAAAAGAGATTTCGGGTGTACACTCTTTTAGTTCTACCGTTGGCTTAAATTTAAGAAGCGTATTTAATAGAAAGCTTAAAAAGGGTATATCCATTAATTTTACGGAAGAAGGACTAATTATTGACACCTATTTAAATATTTTGTTTGGACATTCGGTAAACGATGTTGCATTTCGTGTGCAGGAGAACATTAAGCGAAGCGTTGAAAGTATGACAGAATTTAAGGTAAAAAAGGTAAATGTTCACGTTTATGGAGTTTCATTCCAACAAGATGAAAGTATTTACGCATAAAATATTTCAGCCCTAATATTTTGTTAGGGTTGATGTTTTTTGGGGGAAAATTATATGACTAACCAAATGAAAAAATTGCTTATTGCAATGCTTGTTTATTCTTATTGTTGTATTGCCATGGGGGTTGTGTTGTTTTGCATAACGGGCTTTTCGTTTGAGAGCGTAGTTAGTTATATATATTTTGGAGCACAAGTTCCGCTTGCACTATCTTTGCAAATTTTACTTAACAGCGTTAATAGAAGAGAAGAAGAGGTCAGACAAGAAATTGAAAGAATAAATATTCTTTTAAAATTAAGGGAAGGGGCAAAGTTAAAATTTTATAAAGATTTTGGTATAATACCAAAATATGACGAAAATGGTAAATTGCTAAATCCAGATGATTTTATTGGCATTTTGTCTATCTTAACAAAAGATGGAGAGTTGGAACCTTCAATTTATGAAATATTAGGAATATTGCCTAGATTTGATAAAGATGGTAACGAAATTCCTTTTGTTACGGTAGTTAAACATTTGGTAGAAAGTTTTAAAAAGAAAGATTTGGACAAACTAAAAATTAAGACCCTTAAATTTAAAACGGAAAACAATAAAGTAGTTAATAAAGAAATTAAAAAGGTTAATGCAACCAAGGTTTTGGATTCTGCCAAAAAGGAAAGCAAAAGCAAAGAGAAGTCAAAAACCGGTAAACCTTTTAAAGAGAAAAAGGCCAAATCACAAGAAAAAAAGTCTGCAGAAATGATAAAAGGGCCTAAGCAATCTAACGTGGTAGTTATAAAAAGTCAAAAACCTGCCACAAAAAAGCAAAACATACAGCACGAGCAAGAAAGCAGTTTGGGTGCAAATGTTAATACAAACAGCACACCTTCTTCTAGAAAAATAAATGCAAAAACGATAGAAGAAGGCGAAATGTTGTTTTATGATTAGAAAAAAGGAGAAAACAAATGAGTAGAGCGGTAAGCAGAGAAGAAGCGTTTAAATTAATTTTTGAATATTGTATGAATGGCGAAGCAAATGAACTAACACTTAATGAAGTGTTGAGCTTGCCACAAGTAGAAGAAGACTATGTAAAAAAAGTTTATTATGGTGTAATAGAACATATTGAAGAGTTAAAACAAGAAATTGCAAATGTTACAAAAACATTTTCTTTAGATAGAATTTTTAAGGTTGATTTGGCACTTCTTTTGCTTTCGTTATATGAAATTAAATATATGCCAGAAATTCCACACGCAGTAAGTATTAACGAAGTCTTAAATCTTGCAAAAGTATACTCTACAGAAAAAAGTTCTGCTTACATTAATGGAGTACTAGCAAATTTTGCAGGTAACAAAAATGAATAATATTAAACTTACAGTTACACAAATTAGTAATTATATAAAAAACATTTTTGACAATGAAGAATTGCTTATTAATGTTTCGGTGTATGGCGAAATTACGAACTTAAAACCATCGGCAAGAGCAATATATTTTGATATAAAAGACGCAGAGAGCGCTTTGCCTTGTGTATGTTTTAATTCTTATTTGCTAAATGGTTTTAACTTTGGCGATCAAGTAACAGTTACTGGAAAATTGAACTATTATGCAAAAACTGGAAAGCTTAGTTTTATAGTTTCTAAAATTGAAAAGTATGGAGTTGGAGAACTTTATAAACAGTTTATTGAATTAAAGGGTAAACTAGAAAAAGAGGGATTATTTGATGTCGATAAAAAGAAAGAAATCCCTCAGTTTGTAAAAAAAGTTGGAGTTGTAACCAGTGAAACGGGTGCGGTTATACGGGATATAATTAGAGTAAAGCAAGAAAAAAACCGATATAGCGATATTGTTTTATTTCCTGTAAAAGTGCAGGGCGTTGGCGCAGACAAAGATATTATTAAGGGTATAGAATATTTAGACAACCAAACCGATGTGGATTGTATTATCGTGGCTCGTGGTGGTGGCTCGTTTGAAGATTATCAACCGTTTAATACCGAAGGTGTAGCGAGAGCGGTTTATTTGTGTAATAAGCCAATAGTAAGCGCCATAGGACATGAAAATGACTGGTCTATAATAGATTATGTGGCAGACAAAAGAGCGGGAACTCCAAGTATTGCAAGCGAGATGGTGTTTTTTGATGAAAACGCACTAATCGCAAATATGCAAAATGAACTATCTGGCTCGCTTGTTGGGTTTGAAAAGAAGTTAACAAATAACTTAAATAGTTTAAACTTGGCTCAAAAGACATTATTGCAAGAAGTTGATAAAATAATAACCAAAGTAGACACAAAAATTAATTTTTCAAAGATGCAATTAACAAACGCAATCACAAATGCCTTTAATAAAGTTGAGTCTAGGTTTGCGGTAGCATCGGACAGAATAAGCAGTGCAAACCCTGTTGCAATTTTAAATAGGGGTTTTAGTGTTACACTAGAAAACAAAAAGGGACTTAATTCGGTAAAGCAGGCAAAAGTCGGCAACAATATTACCACACTTTTAAAAGACGGTGAGATAGTTTCGAAAATAGAAAGCATTAAGGAGAAGGTAAAATAAATGAGTATAGAAAAACAAGTTCAAAAATTAGAAGAAATTGCAAACAAATTAGAAAATGAGGCAATTGAAATTGACGAAGCAATGAAATTGTTTGAAGAAGGCGTAGGTATAGTAAAGTCCACAAAAAAAGAATTGCAAGATGCCGTTGGCAAAATTACTGTACTTAAACAAGAAATGGATAAATATTCCGAACAAAATTTTACACCAGATAAAGACTAAAAGTTTTAAAATTATATATGAATATTTTTTTATTGAATATGCAAACTAACCCTATAAGTTAATTATAGGGTTTTTATGTTGAAAAAATATTTATTTAGATTAAATATTATAATGATTGCCTTGGCTACAATCTTTTGTTCTACACTTTCTGCAAGCTATAATTTTTCGGCTGGCATAAAAAGTGCGGGTTGTTGTTGTCCAGACAATGTTTTTTCAGAAATTTTGAAATTTATTGCACCTACTGTTTCAACGGAGAGTTTGGTGCAAGAGCCGGGTGCTAGAGCCTTTGTACATTTAAGCGGTAGACCTATTGGTTTTGCATTAGAGGGCGGTGGTGTAGTTGTTGTAAGTTTAGGAGATGTAAAAAACAATGGAAAATATATTGAATCGCCATGCAAACTTGCAGGACTAAAAGAGGGAGATGTAATTGTTAAAGCCGAAGGTCAAAATATTGGTAGCGGGGAGCGTTTGATAGATATTGTTAATCAAAACAATGGAAAGTCTTGCGAATTGGAGGTTTTACGAAACAAAGAGCAACGAAAGTTTACTGTGCAACCTATGTGGGACGACTTGGCTCTATCTTATAGAATTGGTGTTTGGGTTAGAGATTGCTCAGCGGGTGTTGGAACAATTACATATATAACCGATGATGGTTTTTTTAGTGCATTAGGACACCCGATTCAAGATGGCGATACCGGAACAATTATGCCAATTGGTGCAGGTTCAATTTATAAGTGCTCTATAGTAGGCGTTAAAAAAGGAGAAAGAGGAAACCCCGGCGAACTAAAAGGATTATTTTTAAAAACAAACAACAAAATAGGAACTATTACGCAAAATGACAATAACGGAATACGAGGTAAAATGCTTTCATCCGAAATTTCTGCAAAATACGCCGAACCCGAACTAATTGAGGTTGCAAAAAAGTCAGATGTTACACCGGGTAGTGCAAAAATATTATCAACGGTAGATGGCTCAAATCCAGAAGAATATAGTATAGATATAATTAAAACGAATCATATCAACTCTAATGGAAACCGATGTATGGTTATTAAAATAACAGATTCAAACTTATTAGAAAAGACAAACGGAATTGTGCAGGGTATGAGTGGTAGTCCCGTCATTCAAAATGGAAGGCTAGTAGGGTGCATAACGCATGTTTTTGTAAATGATCCAACAAAGGGGTTTGCAGAATTTATTGCAGTATAAACCTAAAAATTAAAATATCACGAACAAAAAGTTGTTGTACAAAAAATAGGTAACAATTATTAGTTTTAAAAATGACTATAATTTATTTTAACTATAGTTGTTTCTATTTTTTTTATAAATGAAAATATTATTTCGACAAAATTGTTAAAAAATTGGCTTAAAACCCGCTATTTCGTTCAACAGAATTTAAAATAAATAAAAAAATAATGAAAAAGTGCGAAAAGTATTAGGCAATTGTGAAAATATTGTGATATAATTATGAAAAATAAAACAAAAAGGAAAAAGAATATGTTAGAATTAGACACTGATATCAAAAAAACAGAAAAACATTGCGAAGTTGTAGAAGAACTTATGCAATATCCATTTAATGTATCACAGGTGGGGTTTTCTTTGCTTGTAAGATGCATAGAAAAGCAATTAGACATTGTGGCACAACCTGCATCGTATGCAAATACAATATTTAAAGATGTAGCAAAAGAATTTAATATGAGTGTACCTTGTTTAGAAAGATGTATGCGTGATACTATGGTTACTGCTAATGTAAATTGCGTTAACGACCCAAATGTGGTATATCCTAATTATTTAATTAAGTCAGCACTAAATGAAACCAAAACAAAAAATTTTGTATCAGCAATGGGGCTTTATATATCTACCAGATACAAAAGAAGGCTTTTAGAAAGATACTCTAAAAATTGTTGATAAATTATGTGCATTATGCTAAAATACAAGAGTAATTTTATATATTCTTGGAGCAACTAATGTCAATTGTAGATAAACTAAATGAAGAACAACTAAAACCGGCACTTCAAACAGAAGGGCCAGTTTTAGTTACTGCTGGTGCAGGAAGTGGTAAAACTCGACTTTTAACCCATAGAATTGCTCACCTAATTGAAGACAATGGAGTTAGTCCGTCTAATATTTTGGCAATTACTTTTACCAATAAGGCAAGCAATGAAATGAAAGAAAGGCTTGAAAGTTTGCTTGCGGGTGGCATTCAAGGAATGTGGATTTACACCTTTCATGCAATGTGTTGCAAATTGTTAAGATTTCATGCAGAAAGAGTGGGGTTGTCTTCTAATTTTACAATTTATGGAGATAACGAAAGAGATAGATTAATTAAAAGAATTTTAAATGATGACCCTGAGTTTTCTAAATTAGATAAAAATAAATTAAAACCCGACAACGTTGCATGGTTTATTGCAGATGCAAAAAACAATTTGCTCTCCCCAGAAAAGTATGCAAAAAAAATTAAAAACAATGTATATGCCGGAATTATAATTAGAGCATATTTAGAATATCAAAAGGAATTGTTGTGTGCAAATGCCGTTGACTTTGATGATTTATTGGTAAAAGCGTATGAATTGTTGGAGCAAAATCCCGATCTACTAGAAATTTACCAAACCAAATTTAAGTATATTCATGTTGATGAATTTCAAGATACCAATTCTGTTCAGTATGAATTGGTAAGGTTGCTTGGTGCAAAATATCATAACATTTTTGCAGTAGGAGATGAAGACCAGTGCATTTATTCTTGGCGTGGAGCAAAATTTACTAATGTGCAAAAATTTATAGATGACAACGCTGGAATACATGTGTTTAAACTAGAACAAAATTATCGATCTACCGACAAAATTTTAAATGTTGCAAACAAAATTATCAAAAACAATAGTTGCAGGTTAGAAAAAAATTTGTGGACAGATAAAAGTGGCGGAGAAGAAGTTAAGTTTTTTACTGCATATAGCGACATTGAAGAGGCAGAATTTGTGGCGAGTAAAATAAAAAAACTCGTTTCTGAAGGCAAGCGAAAGTATAGTGATTTTGCCGTTTTGATGCGTATAAACTCGCTTTCGAGAGTAATAGAAGAAAAGTTTTTGAACTATCAAATACCTTATGCTATTTATGGTGGTTTTAAGTTTTTTGAAAGAAAAGAAGTTAAAGACGCATTGGCGTACTTTAAGTTTATTTCGAACCCAAAAGATAACGATAGTCTTTTGAGAATTTTGGCGTTTCCAAAAAAAGGAATAGGAGAAGCAACGGCAACCAAGTTGTTGCAGGCTTCGTCACGCACAAATTTAAGTTGTTATGAAATAGTAAAAAGTGGGTTAGAGTTAGACTCTTCTACCATCAAAAAGGTTTATCCGATTATAGAGCAACTTGATAAGTTTATATTAAACAGAAATAATTATTCATTAACCAGCCTTGCAGATAGTGTTATTGATGACTTTGGTATTAAAACGGTCTTTTCTAAACAAATAGAAGAAGAACTTACAAAGATATTAAACATTGAAACGCTACAAAAATCTATTTTAGAATTTGATGAAGCAAACGAAAACGCTACATTAGAGGATTATTTACAATCGGTAACGCTTAGTAGAGATATTGATGACTTAGACGACAAAAACAATGTTGTAAGTATTATGACCATTCACGCAGCAAAGGGGCTAGAATTTAATGTTGTCTTTATAATAGGTCTTGTAGAGGGGGTTATTCCTCTATCTCGTGCAATATATTCCAAAGATTCAAACGAACTAGAAGAAGAGCGAAGGCTTATGTATGTTGCCACCACAAGGGCAAAAGAAGAATTATATTATACCAGACCAACCACAAAATTTAGTTATGAAACAAAAAGGGTTGAAGGAACTCAGCCTTCAAGATTTTTAAAGGAGTCGGGACTAAAAGGAGTAGAAAATACAACCAATCACGATTATGGCTTTAATGAAAACTATTCTGGGACAGGATACAAATATGCTGGTACAAATTACGGTGGCGGATATAATAGAACTCAGTTTGGCGAAAAAAGGGAACGGTCGAATTATAGCAATGCTTCTCTTGGAGATATTTATAAAGACTCAGGAATGGTCGAAGCCGAAAAGCCAAAAGTATCAGCATCTACTTTAAATGAATTTAAAAAGTATAAAGTGGGAACAATTGTAATGCACAAAAGTTTTGGCAGAGGGGTGGTTGTTGTTGGCGTAACCGATATGAATTCAGGCTTTGTTACGGTAAAGTTTGATACCGTTGGCAACAAAACACTTTCGCTTAAATTTGCACCACTTACTATTGTGGAGAATTAATTTATGGAACAAAACAATAAAAAAATTGAAGAAATGAAGGAACTTATTAAAGTTATAAATGAACATAATTATAACTATTATACACTATTAAAACCTAGCATTTCGGATAAAGAATATGACAAACTATATTATAAACTGGTTGATTTAGAAAACGAAACGGGTATAACCCTAAACAACTCTCCAACGCAAAGAGTTGGTGGAGAAGTGTTAGAAAGGCATAATAAACACACCCACGAAAAAAAATTATATTCATTAGACAAGGTAAGAAGTTTAGAGGGTCTTGGAGCGTGGATGGACGAAATGAAACGCTTTTCGCCAAACACAAAATTTTCGTTAGAATATAAATTTGACGGTCTTCAATTAGTTCTAGAATATAATGAAGGAGTTTTTTTGAGGGCGACAACACGAGGCAACGGAGTTGTTGGAGAAGACGTAACTGCTCAAGTAAAAACTATTAGGTCGGTACCGCTTTCTATACCTTTTGTTGGGCACCTTATAGTGCAAGGCGAAGGTATGATTACCGAAAGCAACCTAAAAGAATACAATAAACATGCTGAAGAAGCTCTAAAAAATGCACGAAATGGCGTAGCGGGAGCAATAAGAAATTTGGACCCAAAAGAAACGGCAAAACGCCGACTAGATTATTTTTGCTATTCTATATTGGAGTGTGATAAAAATTTTGAAACTCAACTACAAATGCATGAATTTTTGATTGAAAATGGGTTTAAAACAGGCGACTACTTTAAACTTTTAACTACTATTGATGAAGTGACTGCCGAAATAGAAAAAATTGATAAAATTAAATCAACACTCGATGTTTCGATAGATGGAATGGTTTTAAAAATTAATGATGCAACAGTTAGAGAAAAAATTGGCTACACAAATAAGTTCCCCAAATGGGCAATTGCATACAAATTTGAAGCACAAGAAATTTCTACAATTTTAAAAGATTGTATTTGGCAAGTCGGGAGAACGGGCAAGGTTACTCCAATAGCCGTTTTTGAGCCGGTGGAACTTGCTGGAGCCACTATTACAAGGGCGACATTAAACAATTTTGACGACATTCAAAAGAAAAAAGTATCTATTAATAGCCGAATTTTAATTAGGCGAAGCAATGAGGTTATTCCCGAGGTTTTGGGTCTTTTGGAAGAATTTAGTGATTCTAAACCAATTGTAGAACCCGAAGTTTGTCCTAGTTGTGGAGCAAAACTAATTAAAAAGGGACCTCTTTTGTATTGTCCTAATAGGGGCGGTTGCAGTGAGCAGGTTGAAGATAGATTAACGCATTTTGCCACACGAAACGCCTTTAATATAGAGGGGCTTAGCGAAAAGACCATTTTGAGTTTACACAAAAAATTAAATGTGTGTGAGCCGGCGGACTTGTTTAACTTAACAAAAGAGCAATTAATGTCTTTGGATAAAGTAAAAGATAAAAAGGCACAAAACTTGATAAATTCTATACAAAATTCTAAAAAGGTTGAATTGGGCAAGTTTATTTTTGCAATAGGAATACCAGAGGTTGGCGAAAAGACAGCAAAGGATATTGCAAAAAAATTTAAGACTTTTGAAAATGTAAAAAATGCAACAAGTGCAGAATTATTAGAAATTAAAGATGTTGGCGATGTAATTGCAAACAATATCGTAGAATTTTTTGCAGACAGCAAAAATATTGAAGAAATTAACCGATTAATTAATGTTGGTGTTACAATTTTAGAGGCACAGAACAATAATGTAGCAACAAGCGGTGCGTTTGTAAACAAAACGGTAGTGCTTACAGGAACTCTTGAAAATTACACAAGGCAACAAGCAAAAGAAATTATTGAAAATCTTGGCGGAACGGTTAGTTCTAGCGTGTCAAAAAATACCGATATGGTAATAGCGGGTAGTGATGCAGGGTCAAAACTAACAAAGGCAAACGAACTTGGGGTTAAGGTAATAAATGAAAATGAGTTTGTAAAACTAATTGAAAATTTTTACAACGAGTGATATAATCAAGATTGAATATTTTTAAAGGAAAAATATATGGAAAAAGATATAGTTACAAAAGAAGATGTAGAACATATTGCAACACTTAGTAGACTAGAATTTAACGAACAAGAGTTGGCAAAAATTAAAGAAGACTTAAATATGATTGTTAGTTACTGTTCTATTTTAAACGAAGTAGAAGGGGACGCAAGCCAACCAACAAAAATAGGAAGTCCAAGAGAAGACGAAATTAAAGAAGGGCTTTTAAAATTTGATGTTGTAAAAAATGCACCTGAACATAATGACAATTCGTTTATAGTGCCAAAGGTAGTAGAGTAGGAGCGGTAATTTATGGAAAAATACATTGAAGAATCTGTTGAGAGTTTAGCAAAGAAAATAAAATCTAAAGAATATTTGTGCATTGATGTTGTTAGTGCTTTTTTGGATAAAATAGAAAAAGAGAATCATCTAAATGCAGTATTATATTATGATAGGGAAAGTGCGCTTAATTTAGCAAAAGAGAGTGATGAGCGTATAAAAAATGGCACCGCTAGAGAGTTTGAGGGTGTGCCAATTATAGTAAAAGATAATATTTCTACCAAAGAACTAAAAACCACATGTGCATCAAAATTTTTAGAAAATTATGAAGCACCTTATAATGCAACCGTTATAAACAAATTGCAGTCCGCAGGCTTTATTGTTATAGGAAAAGCAAATATGGACGAGTTTGCAATGGGTGGTTCGGGCGAAAATAGTGCTTTTGGCAAGACATTAAACCCTATAAATAATGATTATGTTACTGGTGGGTCTAGTAGTGGTAGCGTTGCAAGCGTGGCAGGACATCTTGCGCCAGTAAGTTTGGGAACGGATACTGGTGGGTCAATTCGTCAACCATCGGGATTTTGTGGAGTTGTAGGAATAAAACCTACCTATGGTAGAGTGTCAAGATATGGAGTTGTTGCGTTTGCGTCTTCGCTTGATCAGGTGGGACCCGTTACCAATAATGTGCGTGACAACGCTTTGGTTCTTGATGTTATTTCGGGCTACGACCCTGCTGATGACACAACCGAAAAGAGGTCAGATAAAAAGTTTAGTGAAAGTTTTGTAGACTCTATTGCCGGCATGAAAATTGGCGTTGCAAAAGAATATTTTTCGCTAGGTATGAATGAAGAAGTAAAATCTGCAATTCAACAAACCATAAATTTTTACAAAGAAAATGGTGCGGAAATTGTGGATATTTCGTTGCCACATATAGACAAAAGTCTTGCGGTTTACTATATTTTAAGTTCTGCAGAGGCTGCAAGCAACCTATCTAGGTTTGATGGAATAAAGTATACCACCCGAGCAAAAGATTATGATGGCTTAACAGATTTGTATTACAAAAGCCGTACACAGGGGTTTGGGGCAGAAGTTAAACGCCGAATTATGATGGGAAATTTTGTTTTGAGTGCTTCATATTATGATGCCTATTACAGAAAAGCCCAAAGGGTTCAAAACATTCTAAAAAAAGAGTTTGAAGAGGCCTTTAAAAAGGTAGATGCAATAATTTCACCAACCAGTCCAACAACAGCATTTAAGTTTGGCTCAAAAGCAACTCCGTTAGATATGTATTTGGCAGATATTTATACAGTGCCAGTAAATATAGTTGGGGTTCCTGCAATATCATTCCCTGTGTCAAAAAGCGAAGAGGGTTTACCAATAGGGTGTCAACTTATTGCAAACAAGTGGAATGAAGGCGTTCTTTATGCGCTTAGTGAATATTACGAAAGAAAAACAAGGAGAGAGGACTAACAATGAATTATGAAGTGGTTATAGGTTTAGAAACCCATATAGAGTTAAATACATTAACTAAAGTTTTTTGTAGTTGTGTAAATGAGTTCGGTGGCGAACCAAATTCACATTGTTGTCCCGTATGCGTTGGTCTTCCGGGGGCGTTGCCTAGAGTTAACAAAGAAGCAATAAAAAAGGCAATTACAATGGGGCTTATTACCAATTGCGACATAACTCGTAGGTTTGGCTTTGATAGAAAGCATTATTTTTATCCAGACCTTGCAAAGTCATATCAAATTTCACAAGACAGAACACCTATTTGCAAAAATGGGTACATAGAAGTGCATAGTAACAATGGCGAGTTAAAAAAAATTCGTATTCATCAAATTCATTTAGAAGAAGATGCTGGTAAACTCATTCACTCAAATTTTACGGGTGAAACCTATGTAGATTATAACAGGGGTGGAGTTCCTTTAATAGAAATCGTTTCTGAGCCAGATTTACGAAGCGTAGAAGAAGCAATTGAATACGTTGAGTCATTGAAAGAGTTGGCAAAATTTTCGGGTGTTTCTGATGTAAAAATGGAGCAAGGCTCACTAAGATGCGATGTAAATGTGAGTTTGCGTCCTGTGGGTCAAGCGGAGTTTGGCGTAAAAGTTGAGATGAAAAATATTAACTCATTTAAAGCAATTGAAAGGGCAATTAGATATGAGGTTGATAGACAGACTCAATTATTACAAAATGGAGAAACCATATTGCCAGAAACTAGGCGTTGGGACGATGAGAAAAATCAAAACTTTTCAATGCGTAGTAAAGAGGGGGCAAAAGATTACCGATATATGCCCGAACCTGATATTCCTGACACACTAATTTCGGAAGAGATGTTGGAAGAAATTAAAAATACCATTCCTCCATTACCAAAAGAAATTAAGGCAAAGCTTGTAAATGAATATGGGCTAAATGATTATGATGCTAACCTAATAGCAAAAAATACCGAAACTTATAAATTTTTCTTTGATGTTGCAAGTTGTTACGATAAGCCAAAAAAGATTGCAAATTGGATAACCTCAGAAATAAACAAAAAAATTAATGCCGAACTTATGGAAGAGGTGGTTGTGCCAGTAAACCCAGTAGAGTTTGCAAAAATGCTAAATATGTTGGACAATAACGAGATTAGTCAGGCAGGAAGTCGTGAAATTTTACAAGAACTTTGGGGAAGCGAAAAGACAACAGAACAAATTGTAGCACAAAATGGTTTAAAACTTGAAAGTAATGATGAAGAACTAGAAGCGTTGATATTAGACATTATTAAAAACAACGATAAGTGTGTGCAAGATTATAAAAATGGCAACAAAAAGGCTTTTGCATTCTTTGTTGGACAAGTTATGAAAGCCACAAAAGGTCAGGCAAATGCTAGCAAGGTTAATGAATATTTAACTAAACATTTGTCATAAGAAGGGGTACATTATGAGAAGTATGACAGGTTTCGGTGTTGGAGTTGCCGAAAATGCCTCGTATAGAGTGCAAGTAGAACTAAAAAGCGTAAATGGTAAATATTTGGATATTTCTGTTTTAATTCCTAGAAGTTATTCAAAACATGAAGATTTGGTAAAGCAAGCCATAAAAGAAAAACTTACTCGTGGAACGGTAGAAGCAAGGGTAAGCGTGACAAAGTATGGCGGAGAATCAGACTACGAAATAGATTTAGATGAAAATTTGGCAAAAAAGGTGGTTCTTGCAGGCAGAGTTTTGGCACAGGTTTGTGACGTACCATTCGAAATTAACTGTATGGATTTATTAAAATTTAATGAAGTTATGAAGTTTGTGCCTTATGTTTCAGAAATTGATGACGAAACAATGGACTTGTTTTTTGAAGCAACTTTAATTGCTTGCAAGGGATTAATTGATATGCAGTCTTTTGAGGGCGAAGTTTTAAAACAAGATTTAAGAGAAAAGATTAACGCACTAAAAGTTGTAGTAGATGCAATTGAAGCCGAAGCACCAAATGCGGTAGAAGAGTATAGAGAAAAGTTGCACGCACGTGTGCAAGAAGCACTTAGTGGCGTAGAGATAGATGAAGCAAGACTATTAAATGAGGTTGCCTTTTTTGTAGACAAATATGATATAAATGAAGAAATTGTAAGGTTAAATTCACATATAAAACAGTTTAAAGAACTAATTTTTGGAGATACTCCTTGTGGTAAAAAACTTGAATTTTTAACACAAGAACTTACCAGAGAAATTAATACAACCGGCTCAAAATCTGGCAATTCAAAAATTACAGCATTGGTATTAGATGCCAAAAATATTGTAGAAACCATAAAAGAACAAATACGAAATGTTGAGTAAATTATATTATCGGAAGTTGAGTCGGAGAGTTTACTCTCCAGCGAGACTGATGGTTATTCAAATTGGAAGTACAAAGCATTGCTTTGCGAGTGCGTTAGCACAAATTTTGAACTTGTTTCAAAATTTACTTCCTATAATTTATATTATAATTTTTAAAAAAATCTGTTGTAACTTCTACTCAAAATGTGTTATAATGATGAAGTAAGTATAAGGAGATGTGTTTTATGTCATTAAATCAACCACCAGTAGACAAATTAATAGACAAAGCAGGTAATAAATACGCTCTATCTGTTTTGGTTGCAAAGCGTGCAAAAGAAATTTCAATCTCTCGAGCAGAATTTTTTAATGAACATCGTCAGGCTAAACCTGTAAGTGTTGCAGCGCAAGAATTTTGGGATGATATTATTAGAATGCCAGAAAAAAAATGGTAATAAATTACGGGTTGGGGTAAAGTTACACCAGCCCTTTAATTTTTTAATGTGGAGAGGATATAGGTGCAAATTGCAAAGGTAATTGTAGATATTTCTAGTTCTAATGTAGATAAAATTTTTGATTACATTTTGGACGAACCGCTAGCAGTTGGTCAAAGAGTGCTAGTTCCTTTTGGAAACCGTAAAATTGAAGGATATATAATTTCCATAGATTCCGAAACGAGTTATGATAAAAGCAAATTAAAGCATATAATTGCACCGCTAGACCCCGGAGCAGTAATAACAACAGAGCAGTTGGCTCTTGCAGAGTTTATGAAAAATAAATTTTACATTGGATATGCCGACTGTATGCGACTATTTTTACCGCCAGAACTTAGAAGCGGTAAGGTGTCAGATGTTTTTAAAACTATTATAAAACCCAAAAACATTGCCGAAATTACCGCATTTTTAACAACGCTCAAAAAAAATGCAACAGCAATGAAAGGATTAATAGAGTTTTTGGTTGATAATTTTAATGGAGTAGAGCAGACTTTTTTAAACAAAAAGTTTGGCAATGCACCATTAAAAAGGCTAAAAGATTTAAATTTGGTAGATGTAGATTATTTGCATGTAAACCGTATTCCTTATAGCGATGAAAATTTAGCAAAAAAAGAAGTAACCCTAACAGCAACACAACAAAAAGCGGTTGATACAATTTTAACTAACAAAGAGGGGCATTATTTAATTCACGGAATAACCGGTTCGGGCAAAACCGAAGTTTATATGAATGTAATTAAAGCGGTGTTGCAAGAAGGCAAAAGTGCTATGGTGTTGGTTCCAGAAATATCTTTAACACCACAAGTTTTGATGAATTTTAGAGCAAGATTTGGAGAAAATGTTGCACTATTGCACAGTGGATTAAGTGCAGGAGAAAGGTTTGACGAGTGGAAAAGAATATTGTCTGGCGATGCCAAAATTGTAATTGGTGCAAGGTCGGCTGTTTTTTGTCCAATTAAAAATCTTGGAGTAATTATTATGGACGAAGAACATGATTCTTCTTATTTTAGCGAGTCGCATCCAAGATATGTTACCAGTATGGTTGCAGAGTTTAGGGCAAAATACAATAAATGTATGTTAATTTTGGGAAGCGCAACACCGTCTTTGGTTTCGTATAGCAAGGCACTTTCTGGCGAGTATAAACTGGTTGAAATGTTAGAGCGGGTAAATGGTCAAACTATGCCAGCCATTAACATTATTGATATGGGAAGAGAGGTTCGGCTTGGCAACAATGGTATCTTTTCTAACGCATTAAAGGTAGAATTAGAAAAGTGTATCAGTGCGGGCAATCAAGCAATTTTGTTTATAAACCGCAGAGGGTTTGCATCTTTTGTGCAATGCAGAGAATGTGGTTGGGTTGCGAAGTGTCCTGATTGTGATGTTTCGCTTTCGTTACACAAAGAAGAGAATGTTTTAAAATGTCATTATTGCGGTAATCGATTTAGAGTGTTTAATGAATGCCCAGATTGTCACAGTAGCAATATAAAATATGGCTCCATTGGCACAGAAAGAGTGGTAGAAGAAATTCATAAACTATTTCCAGATGTAAAAGTTTTGAGATTGGATAACGATGTAACAAAAACCAAAGATGCACACAAAAATATTTTGGCAAAGTTTAGGGCAAAAGAAGCACAAATTTTGGTGGGTACCCAAATGGTGGCAAAGGGTCATGATTTTCCATCAGTTACTTTGGTTGGAATATTAGAAACTGACTTGGCTCTTTATCAATCATCTTATTTAGCAACCGAAAAGACATTTGCGCTTGTAACACAGGTTGCCGGTAGGGCTGGTAGAGCAGATAAAGACGGTGTGGTAATTTTGCAGAGTTATTCACCCAATCATTATGTTTATCAGATGGCAAAAAACTATGACTATTTAGCATTTTTTAAAAAAGAAATAAATATTCGGCAAGTCACAAAATTTCCACCATTTTCAGTTATAGTAAGAATATTATTAACAAGTGAAGAAAATAATCTTGCAATTCAGTCATTAAAAGTGTATTATAATAATGTATTAAGTTTAAAAGATAAATACCCCGAGGCGTTTATTTATTTAAACAAGATGAAATCTCCGCTTTCTCGAATTATGAAAAAATATCGTTATCAAATTATTATGCGTTTAGAACCAGCATTTGAGCAAGTGGTAGTAAACGAACTGTTTAATATAGATAGAGAAAATAAACAACGAAATGTACAATCGTTTATAGAAGTAAATGCGTTAGATTTAAGGTAGGTTAAGTTATGGCAACAAGAAAGATATTAACAATAAATAATGCAGAAGATTTAGAATTTTTGCGAATGAAGTCAAGAGAGGTTGAAAAGTTTGATGATAGACTGTGTCAACTTTTGGACGATATGTTAGAAACTGTGCAAAAGGCAAACGGAGCAGGGCTTAGTGCGGTGCAAGTGGGTGTATTAAAAAGAGTTTTTGTCGCATTTGATGAAAATGAGCAGTTTGTAGAATTCGTAAACCCTGTTATACTAGAACAAAGTGGAAGTTGCCCTATATTAGAAGAGGGCTGTTTAAGTGTTCCAAAATATTATGGTATGGTAAAACGCCCAAATGTTGTAGTTGTTAGGGCTTATGACCGATTTGGCAAAGAATTTACAAGGCAGTTTACTGGTTTTTCTGCCAAGGCAGTTGCACATGAGTACGACCATTTAGAAGGTATACTTTTTATAGATAAAACCATAGATGAACCCAAAAAGGAAGGTAAAAAGAAGTAGTATGAAGATTATATTTTTAGGAACTCCAGAATTTGCAATCCCTACGCTTGAAGCGTTGTTTAAAAGTCGTCATGAAGTTATTGGTATAATATCTCAACCTGATAGGGTTCAAGACCACGGAAAATTTTTATATTCGCCAGTCAAAAAGTTTGCATTAGAGCATAATATCCCAATTATGCAGTTTGAAAAAATTTCTCGTGACGGCGTAGAAACCATCAAAAGTTTGGCACCAGATATTATGGTTACAGCAAGTTATGGTCAAATAATTTCTCAAGAGGTTATAGATATTCCAAAATATGGAATTATAAATGTACACGGTAGTTTGTTGCCAGAGTTTAGGGGTGCTAGTCCGATTCAAACGGCAATTATGAAAGGTTGCACCGAAACGGGTGTTACAATTATGCGTACTGAAGCGGGCTTAGATACGGGCGACATAATTTTGATGGGTAAGTTGCAAATAGGCGAAAATGAAACGTATGGAGAACTTGCAAAAAGGCTTGCAGAACTAGGAGCGGGGTTGGTTTTAACGGCGTTAGACAAAATAGAAAACGGTACAGTTGAATACATTAAGCAACCTCGTGTAGATGCAGTAGTAACAAAGCGTATTTCAAAAGAAGAGGGTAGAATTGTATGGGAAAAACCAGCCTGTCAAATTAAATGCCAAATTCTTGGGCAAAACCCTTCGCCTATTGCATTTAGTTTTATAAATGATGTTTGTTGCAAAATTTACCGTGCAAAGGTGGCAGAAGATGCTGCAGATACAAAGGAACCAGTGGGTACGGTTATAGAACCAACAAGCAACAAGCGTGGACTTTTTGTGCAATGCGGGAAGGGAGTGCTAGAAATTACCGAATTGCAATTTCCGGGTGGCAAGGTTTTAAAAAGCGCTGATGCCATTAATGGCAGAAAAATTAAAGTAGGCGACAGATTTTTGTATAGCGATGGCATACAAACAAATTCGCCCGTTGTATTAAATACTGGCGGAACTACAAAATAAAAGGGAAAAAATTATGAAAGAGATATTATTAGACTATTCGGTAGACGAAATTAGAGAAAAATTTGCAGAACTTGGCTTAAAGAAGTTTCGTGCGACACAAACATACGATTGGCTAACAAGTTATTTGCCTTTTGATGAAATGAGCAATTTAAGCAAAGAAGATAGAGAATTATTAAAATCTAAATTTGTCGATTTGCCATTAGTTATAGAAAAATGCTTTGATAGCAATGCCGATGGTACTAAAAAGTTTTTATACCGATTAACCGAAACGGGAGATTTGGTAGAGGGCGTATTGCTAAAATATAAATATGGTTACACGCTTTGTGTTTCTACACAGGTGGGCTGTCGTATGGGTTGTAAGTTTTGTGCTAGTGGGCTAGACGGATTAAAAAGAAATGTAACCGCTGGCGAAATTTTGTCACAAGTTTTAGCAGTAAATAATTACATTGGCGGAACGAACACCGAAAGGTTGGTAACAAATGTTGTGCTTATGGGAAGTGGGGAGCCGTTAGATAACTTTAATAATGTTGTTAAGTTTATAAAAGTTGTGCAATCGCCTGCAAGTTTAAATATTAGCCCACGCAAAATTACGATTTCTACATCAGGGTTGGTTGATAAAATTTATGAACTAACAAATTTAGATTTAAAAATGACGCTTACGGTGTCTTTGCATGCAACAACCGATACGGTAAGAAAAAAGATTATGAAGGTTGCAAATGCTTATAGCGTAAATGATTTGCTAGAAGCATTAAAGTGCTATTACAAAAAAACCAACAAGCGTATTGCATTTGAATATATTTTATTAGATTGCAATACCACAGATGAAGATGTAAAAAATATTATTAAAATTAGTCATATGTTTGATTGCCATTTTAATTTTATTAGGTATAATTATGTAAAAGAGAGTGGCTTAACTGGACTAACCGAAACACAGATACAAACCTTTTTTAATAAGGTAAAAAGCGGTGGTGTTAGTGCCACGGTAAGAAGAACGCTTGGTAGTGATGTAGAGGGTGCTTGCGGACAACTAAGAAGAAGATACATAGGTAAGCAATAAGGAGAAAATATGTTTAATTTAGCTAAGGTTTCGCCAAGTATTATTGCCACAAATTATAAAGATGAAGAAGTTTTAAAAAATACTATTAAATTAGTAGAAAAAAGCGGTGCAAAAATGTTGCATCTTGATGTTATGGACGGTAAATTTGTTTCTAACACTACCTTTGGCGCAGATTTTGTTGCAAAGGTTAGAGGCTTAACCGACTTGTTATTAGATTGCCATCTTATGACCGAAAATCCTTTAAGTTTGGTAAAACAATTTGCAGATGCGGGAGCGGATATTATTACCGTTCACTTTGAAGCGGCTGAAGATATTTTTAAAACACTTAAATATATTAAAGATTTAAATTGCTTAGCAGGGGTTGCAATTAATCCCGAAACCGATGTAAAAGTGCTAGATGAAATTTTGAAGCAAAAGTTGGCAGATATTGTACTAATAATGAGCGTACACCCGGGCAAATGTGGACAGCAATATATGTTTGGTTCTGGCGAAAAGGTGGCTTATATTCAAGCAAACTTCTCGGGGGTAGAAATTGAAGTAGATGGCGGAATAAATAGGGAAGTTGCTCCCGTTCTTCGTCTGTGTGGAGCAGATATATTAGTGGCAGGCTCAGCAATTTTTAAAAGTAATGACCCAATTGCCGAAATAAGAACAATGCAAGGAAACATTATAAAACACCGTCTGTTTGGTAGGGTCGCAAGGGTAAATCACGGCACTACAAAAACAAAACAAAACTAATAGTTATTAAGGGATAAAAATGGAAATTAAAAAAATTATTGTAAATGCTATCAAAAATTCGCTAAAAAATATATCGGACGAAATTGAAGTGGGCGAAAATATTGTGAGTTTTTCGTCACGCCCTGAGTTGTCGGATTTTCAAAGCAATATTGCATTTTCACTTGCAAAGCAACTAAAACAAAACCCAATTGAACTTGCGAATAAAATTGTTGATGGCATCAGTTTAGAAACAAAAAAACTATTTTGCATAACCGTTGTAGCACCAGCATTTATAAACTTTTCGTTTACAGATGAGGGGCTAAAAACGGTTCTTTTGGATATATTAAAAGATAAAAATTATGGTATAGATAACACTGTTGGCAAAGATAAAACAGTGGTGCTAGATTATGGCGGTGCAAATATTGCAAAAGAATTACACATGGGGCATTTAAGGTCGCCAATTATAGGAGAAAGCATAAAAAGATTATACAATAAGTTTGGTTATCACACTGTAAGTGATGTGCATTTGGGCGACTGGGGACTTCAAATGGGTCTTGTTATGGCTATGCTAGATGAGTATAACATGCTCGATTACTATTATGGTAAAGGCACTACAAAGCCACAAATAACGCTAGATTTTTTAAATGAGAACTATCCAAAAGCCTCAAAAAGAAGCAAAGAAGATGCAGAATTTAAAAAGAAAGCCGAAAACTATACCCTAAAACTTCAAAAAAAGGAAGAGCCAATTTATACCATTTGGAAGGATATTAGAGAGGTTAGCATAAGTGCTATTAAGAAAAATTATGCTGAATTAAATTGCACCTTTGATTTGTGGTATGGAGAAAGTGATGCGTATCCATATATTCAACGAACAATTGATGCGTTTACATCTAGGGGCTTAACCGAAGAAAGTGACGGCGCAACAATTGTTAAGGTTGCAAAAGAGGGAGAGCATATTCCTATTCCCAAAAAGAATCCTAATGATGTAAACGAAAAGCAGTTGTACAAAAATCCTATGCCTCCAGTTGTTATAAAAAAATATAATGGCGGAGATTTGTATGCTACAACCGATATTGCAACCGTTATGCAAAGGGTAGAAAATTATAAAAACTTATCAGAGATTATTTACATAGTAGATAAGCGTCAAGCAACACACTTTGAAGGAGTTTTTCGTTGTTGCAGAATGGCAAAAATATGTCCTGAAACTGTAAAACTAACGCATATAGGTTATGGTACAATGAATGGCAAAGATGGTAAGCCGTTTAAAACTCGTTCGGGCGATACCATTAAACTACAAGATATAATAGAGATGGTTAAAAGCAAAGCGCAAGAAAAACTATCTAGCAATGGTGTCAAAGAAGATTCTGATAAACTTGCACTAGATATAGGCGTTTCGGCGATGAAATTTGGCGATTTGTCTAACGATGTTTCTCGTGATTATGTCTTCGATTTGGATAATTTTATGTCATTTGAAGGCAAAACTGGCCCTTATTTGCAGTATACCGCAGTAAGAATTAATTCTATTTTGCAAAAAGCGGGTCAATTTAATAGAGAAATTAGTTATGCAAACAACGAAATAAAAGATATTTTGATTGAATTGCTAAAATTAATAGACTCTTATGCAATTGCTCTTACAAATTATTCGCCAAGTGTTATCTGCAATAGTTTGTATGGCTTGTCTAGTGCGTACTCAACTTTTTACAACAATGTAAAAATTATTTCGGAACCCGATGCTTCTAAGAAAAATACCTATTTAACACTATCAGAAATTGTTTACAACGCAATTTGTGATGGCTTAAACTGTTTGGCAATAACCGTGCCAGAGAAGATGTAGTATGAACAAGAAAAAACTATTATTACATTGCTGTTGTGCACCTTGTGCAACGAGCGTTATAGAACGACTTTTAAATGAAGATGAGTTCGATATAACGCTCTATTTTGCAAACTCAAATATTTTACCTCAAAGCGAGTATACTAAAAGATTAGAAGAATTAAAAAAACTTGCAAAAATACACAACCTACCACTTGTTGAAGATTGTTATAACCCACAAGAGTTTTTTGATAGCATAAAAGGGCTTGAAAGTTTGGGTGAAGGCTCTAAGCGATGTGATAACTGTATATATTTTAGACTAGAAAAAACAGCAAAGTTTGCAAAGACAAACGGCTATGATTGTTTTTGTACAACGCTAACAGTTTCGCCCCACAAAAATGCCGAACATATAAATAATTCAGGAAAAGAATTGTCAAACATTTTAAACATTGAGTTTTTAGAAAGAGATTTTAAAAAACGAGATGGATTTAAAAGAAGTATTGAATTATGCAAAATTTACAATATTTATAGACAAACCTATTGTGGGTGTGGACTGGTATGAAAAAGGTCTTTTATGCAAAACGGAGCCCGTTTTATGTGGTAGGATACATTACTATAATTAGTATAATAGTATTGGTTTTGGTGTGTAGTGAGGTCTTTATTGTTGGTGCTATGCGACACATAATACCTGCAATTTTGGGACTTGTAGCGGTTCTGGTTTCGGTATTCTATTTTAGACTTTATTATGAAATAAGCGAAAATTACCTTACCATAGTATTTGGCTTTTTAAAAATAGAAATTATAAAAAGCGATATAGTTAAAATAGAAGAGGTAAAAAAAATAACCAAAAGTTTTGCATTAAGTTCAAAATGTTTGTGCTTATATTACGGAAAAAGTACAACCAGAAAGTTTAACAAATTTTATGTTTCTCCAAAAAATGAAAATGAGTTTATAATTGAATTAAAGGGGGTTAGCAAAATATGAAACTAAAAAAAATAGTAAGTTTACTTATTTGCATTATACTGCCCTTTACTTTTTTTGCTTGCAAAAAAGACGATAGCACTAGCGAAAATAAAAACTTTAATGTAAATGAGGCAAAAACCAATATTACAAAAGTAAACGAATTGCAAAGTGATTTTTTTATTGCACTATACAATGTAGAATCTATTGATAAATTAAATGAAGAAAATGGCTGTCAATTTTTTAGCAAGGTGCTTATAGAAACCCTTAATGCGGTTAAAACAATGTTAGATAATTATGCCATTATTGCACAGGCAACTGATAGTAATGGAAAAAAGCAACTAGAACAAAATGAAAACGGCTTTGTTTATATAAAGGGCGAAGATGAGATTACCGTTTTTATGGCAGAAAACAAAACAAAATTACATCTAAAAACAAAAACCAGTGACATGGAACTAAAAATTAGGTGTATAAATGATAACACTTACGCAATAACCATTTTAGATAACAAAGGGTTAAAAGGTTTTCAGGTATATTTTACCGGCGTGGCGGGTAGGGTAAAATACAATGAGCATATAATTGAAATTGACGATATTTTTACGATTACCGACTTTAACAACTTTATTGTAGATAACGGCGTTGGAGATTTTGTATCAAACGAATGATGGAGGTCTTTATGGGATTTGAAGCAGATATTATTAGGTGGTTGCAGAGTTTTTCTTGTGCATCATTAGATTACTTTATGTCATTTTTTTCATTTTTGAGTGACTTTTTAATTATAATTTTGTTCTTTATAATTTTGTTGCACTTTAAAGAAAAAATGCTTGCAATATATTTTGTAATTGCCGAACTATCTAGTGCGTTAGTTCAAACAATTTTAAAACTAATTATAAAACGCCCAAGACCTTATGTTCAATATGATGACATTAGAGGAATATTTAACGCATCGGGTACATCTTTTCCTAGCGGACATAGTATAACCGCTATGTGCGTAGTTGTATTTTGTATCTTTTTAATTATAAAAAATAAACCAAGCATTCATGACAAGGTTTTATTGTTTAGTTTTTGCGTTTTGTATTTAATTTGGAATATGTTTAACCGAATGTATTTGGGTCAACATTTCTTAACAGATGTGCTTGCGGGGTATGTAATAAGTGCTATTTTGGGAGTGGTTTACTATATTCTGTTGCCAAAATTTGAAAAGTTTTACGAAAAAATTGCAAGTTCTTTGTATACCTATAAGCAATCTAAAACAAATGAAAATTAGAGCATATTAAAGCCGTTTTGCTTTACATTAATTTTACAAAATAGTATAATTAGAGTAGATAGTGTAATAATTTATTGAAATTAATGGGGGTAAAATGGAAAAAAACAAAAAGAAAAAATCAATATTTGTTAAATTGTTTTTTGTATTGCTTTTTATTGTTTTATTGCCCTTAATGATTGTATGTTTTATATTCAAAAGCATAAAAAAATATATAAAGTACAACGAATGGAAAAACACAAAATATACAGCGCTAGACTTTTTGAAGCAGGCAGAAATAGAATATGTTGATTGTATGCAAGGCTATGAATTTGAGAATTTTTTAAAGGTAATGTTTTTTTATTTGGGGTATGACGCCTTAGTTACCAAAAGGTCGGGCGATTTTGGGGCTGATTTGGTATTAAAAAAGGACGGCAGGCGGGTTGTCGTTCAAGCAAAAAGGTACAACAATTCAGTGGGCGTAAAGGCTGTACAAGAGGTTGTTTCGGCAAAAGTGCATTACAATGCAGATGATGCAATAGTTGTTACAAACAGTAGATTTACCAAAGAAGCGGAGCAGTTGGCAAGCGAAAACAATGTGGTTATGTTAGATAGGCTTGAACTGGCAGGATTAATTAAAGAAGCAAAAGAAAAAATAGAAGAAAATTACAAAATAAAAAACAATAATGTAAACAGCACCGAATTACCAGCCGGTTTTGACAGTCAATACAAATTTAGAATTTAATTTGGGTATTTTAAATAGTAAAAATTCATACACTACAATTAGGAGTATGAATTTTTTTATGAAGAACAAACACATAATTTTTGATAAAACAAACACCGATATGTTTATGCACTTTTTTAAGCGTTTGGAAGAGATACAAACACAATTAAAAAACATAGTAATTTTAAATCACGAAGAAACCATAGAAATAGAATTTTCTATTAAAAGAAATAGTAAAGTAATTAAAAAAATTGAAGAATTTTTAGCACATACTATTTTGGTATTTTATAAAAGTAATTTTATATATCAAAATATATGTTTGCCCGAAGAAATGGGACAATATAAAACAATTTTATCAAAGTCGCTTGCGGTTTTTGATAGAGCCAGCGAAATAGAAGAAATTATAAGCCTGATGAATTTGGGCGAAACGCTTTATGTAGAGTCCTTTTATATTTTTAAATTAAAAGCGTTTAGACAAAGATGGGAAGATATTTGTAACCTATTTTTGGAAAACGTTGGGTCTATGCGGTTGTTGGATACCTTTAATGAATTGTTAAGGTACCTTATTTTTTCAACCGAGTGCAGTGATGCAGAGGTTTATATTCACGAAACTCCAAACCAAATTTTTCTGGTTTCAAAAGATGGAAGCAACCTAATAGAACCAATAAATAGGTCGGTAAATTACATTATGGACGTTGTAAGCGAGTTAATTATTTTGGCGCCCAAGGGAATAGTTCTAAAAAGAACAACCGCAAACGACCTAGACCTTACAAAAACGCTAGTGCAACTATTTCAAGAGAAAGTAGTGGTTAATGCTTGACAAAGCTAAATTATGAGTGTAAAATTAGTTTAAGAAGAGTTTCCCGCTAATTGAATTTAGCAGGAAAACAACCGAAAAATTTAACATTTTTGGGGTTTATAATGAAAATTACACTCAAAGACAATGTGGTTGCAGAAGTTACCAAAGGTACTACTGTGTTAAGTTTGGCGAAAAATATTTCGCCTAGTCTTGCCAAAAACGCATTGTGTGGAAGAGTTAATGGAGTGCTTGTAGACCTAGACCAAACTATTAACAAAAATTGCAAACTAGAGCTTATAACAAAAAGCAGTGCCGAAGCAAAAAGCCTGCTAAATCACACGGCTAGCCATATTTTGGCACAGGCGGTAAAATCGGTTTATCCATCGTGCAAAATAGTTTCGGGCGATGGCGATCAAGACGGGTTTTATTATGATTTTGATTTTAAAACTGATATAGATAGCGATTCGTTGTCTACAATTTTGGACGAAATGTACAAAATCATTAATGCAGATTTTGGTATAAAAAAGGAAGTTGTTCCAAGATATGAAGCAATTATTCGTATGAGCGAAATAGAAGAGTCTTACAAGATTGAGTCGCTAGAACTTGAAGCAAGGGAAGATGTTTCGTTAATTACTACTGGCGATTTTGTAGATTTGTGTGATAGAGCGCATCTAAAAAGCACAAGCTTTATAAAAAAGATTATTTTAAATAAGTTTAGCGAAGTTTCGGCTTTTGGTGATTTTGTAGATGAAAGTGTGTTTACACGCATTGAAGGTGTGGCTTTTTTTAGTGACGAAGAGTACGAAGATTATCTTAATTGCTTAGAAAATAACAAGCACACTAATCATAAAGAAATTGGTGGTGCGTCTGAATTGTTTTTAATTAATGATCAAGGTTTGGTTTTTTGGCTCCCAGAAGGGCTAAAATTAAAAAACGCTTTACTTAATTTAACAAACGAATTACATAGCGCAAATGATTACCAAGAAATAAGTTCGCCAATAATTGATAGCGAAAGCAAGTTTAACTCTAAAACCTACAAAGACTATTGCAAAGTTAGAAACTATAACATTATGAAAGTTTTAGGAAATAATGAGTTAATTATAAAATCTATTAATTGTCCAAGTGCATTAACTTATTATAGACTAAAACAACGAAGAGAAGATGAATTGCCACTTAAAGTGTTTGAGTGTGGAGTTTTGCATCGAGAAATAGCCGAGCAAGATTTAAACGGGTTGTTTAATTTGTCGGAGTTTACACAAGATGATGCACATATATTTGTTGCAAAAAGCAAAACGGCTACCGAATTAAACAAGGTGCTAGATATGGTGGAATCCTTTTATTCTAAGGTGGGGCTTTCGTACTTTGTAGAACTTGCAACAAGACCTTGTAAATTTCTTGGCGAAAGAAAGATTTGGACAGAAGCCGAAAACATATTAAAAGAGGTGTTGACTAACAGGTTTGGGGAAGGAAATTTTGGAATTAGCAAAGGAACAGGCTCATATTTTGGACCAAAAATAAACATATTGGTAAAAGATGCAAAACTTAAATCTTGGACGACTGGAACCATTCAGTTAGATATGCAATTGCCAAAAAAATACAACCTAACCTATCTTACAAACAAAAAAACCGAAGAAACACCAGTAGTAATTCATAGAACAATAGCGGGTAGCATAGAACGACTTATTGCGTTAATAATTGAAAATACAGCGGGAAAGTTTCCTTTTTGGCTTGCTCCAACACAGGTTAAATTGGTTTACTCTAATAAGCGAAATATTAAGGTTGCCGAAAGGGTTGTTGGTGCATTAAAAGCCATAAAAATTAGGGCAAAATTAGAGTACGATAAGATGGTTGCAGAAAATAGTTTAGTAGCAGATAAACAAATTCCTTATACAGTATACATAGATAGTGCAATGGTAAAAAATCAATCGGTATTAATGGTTTCAAGACAAAATGATTTACCAGTTGTCGTTCCTATAAAGAACTTTTTGGAAGGCTTAGACGAATTGAACAAAACGAGAATAAATAACCTTTATACAAAGTTTTAAATAAACAAGGGGGAAAAGTGTTAATGAATGAAAAGGCGTATGATTTTATATCAATATTATTTTTGTCGTCAAACCCAATAGCGGTAAAAATAGCCCAAAATCACTTTGCAAATTTAAAAGAATACAACAAGAGATGTGCGATAGATAAATCTTTAAAAGATAAACCAATAGAAAAAGATGTTTATGAAAAATTAAATGACATTTTTAATAAAATGGAAAGAGGTCTATTTGCAAAATTTAAGGCTAGTGCTACACGAGGTTTTTATGATAAGAGTAATTTAACTTTGGGTTTAAGAGATTCCATAAAGGGGGAGGCTTTTGGCTCTGAGGACGACCCCGATTATGGTTGGTTTGTAGTAACTTTAAATGATCCAAAATGTAACGATAAGAATCATAAAGGTGCCTTAATTATAAAAATTTACGCAGGTCAAGTTGAGTCTTTTAGCGACTATGTTTTAGGTGTTACCTATGAATTAAAAAATATTGCAGAAGATAAGAGCATAAAAAGATATTTGTATATAAAAGAAGAAATTATCAATGGAAAAAAGGTAATTAAATTACTAGGCTCCGAAAAGGAAATTCCGGGTGCGGACAAAAGCAAGGTTGCTCGTAACACAAATAGAGAAGAGGAAGTAGATGATGAGTATGATACATGGTATAGAAGAGATAAAAAGTCTACCATAACAGAAAGTTGGAAGGAGCGAAAAAATACAGAAATTTCCAATTCCCGCAATAAAAAACAATCAAATAACACAACTCCTCAAATTGAAATCCCAAACGATTATTTTCAAAAATCTTAATTTGAAAAATATAGGCGATATAATACTATTGCTAGGAGGGTAATATGTCTGAAAATAAAAATTTAGAAAAATATGCCCAAAAATTAAATGAAATATTTGAAATGAAAAGCTCCAACTTAAATATGTGTGATAATTGTAAATTATTAAAGATATGTAGATATTGTCCAGCAAAATTTTATTTGACAACTCGAAATTACGAAGTTGCTCCCGAGTGGTACTGCCAATTTTCACAAGCCATTTATAATAATTTTATTAATGGGTTTCGCATTATAAAAAAGTTGTCTTTATCACAAATAGAAATAGACCAAGTTTATGAAATTATTTCATCAAACATGAAAAAACTTGGAATTTTGGTTTCCGATGCAGATAAATTGACATGGTGCAATAGATTATTAAATCAATTAAGAGTACAAAATCATTATTTTTACATTGCATACCTTAATGGAAAAATTTGTGGGTTTGTAGAACTTTCGGAAATAGATAGAAAATTATATGTATCAGAATTTGAGCTTTCGGATTGGTGTAAGGGAACAAAAGTTATTATCTACATAATAAAAGCATTGGTAGAATGTTCCGATTTGAGCCAATACGATAAAATTCACTTTAAAATAAATAAAACAAACTTGCTTTCCACAAAAACTTTTTCTCATTTAGGAGCGACTAAATATATGGAAAATGAAAGGTCTGCAAGTTTTATACTTAATAGAGATGTTTCGGTTGACTTTATTAATAAATTTGAAAGCATTAAAATTTGTAATATAAAGATGGTGTTTAAGTTATAATTTTTATGAAAAATTAAGAAAAATATTTCAAAACGCTTGACAAATTGATGCAAATAGGTTAATATATTGAGCGTGAACACAAGTAGAAGTTTCTTCTCACCAACCGAATGAAATATTTTTGTTGGTCAATATATTCCCAGTTATAAAGTAATTTATAATTTGTTGAGTTATGTTGAATTGGTAAGAGTGAAACTTTTGGGTTTCACTCTAATTTATTTTTTGGAGGAATGTAATTATCGCAAAGATAGAAACAGAGGTTAATCGTGATATTACCGATAAAGAAGTAAGAGTTATTGGGCAAAATGGCGAGCAACTAGGAGTAATGAGTGCTGACGAAGCAAACCGTAAAGCAGACGAATGTAATTTAGATTTGGTAAAAATTTCACCAAATGCCGTACCACCAGTATGCAGAATTATGGACTATGGCAAATACAAATTTGACCAAACAAAAAAACTTCGTGAATTAAAGAAAAACCAAAAGGTTATAGAGGTTAAAGAAATTCAACTTTCTATGACAATTGAACTTCATGATATGCAAATTAAAGCAAAACATGCAATCAGATTTTTAACTGACGAAAACAAAGTAAAAGTTGTACTTCGTATGCGTGGGCGTCAACAAGCGTATTCTGCAAAGGGAATAGAAATTGTTAATCAATTTTGTGACCTTGTTAGCGAAGTCGGCGATAAAGACAAAGAACCAAAAGTTGAAGGCAGAAATGTTATTGTAACATTGTCGCCAAAGAAAAAATCTAAGTAATATTTTTAAGGAGAAAATACTATGCCAAAGCAGAAAAACAACAGTGCCGCTAAAAAGAGATTTACTATTTTAGCATCAGGCAAAATTAAAAGAGCAAAACAAAACAAGGCTCATATCTTAACCAAAAAAGAAACCCAAAGAACAAGAAAACTTAGAAAGGGTGGATATGTTCATCATTCAAATGAAAAAGCAATTAAAAAACTTGTAGGAAATCAAGGCTAGTAGGAGGAAAAGGAAATGAGAATTAAAAGAGGCGTTAACGCACACAAAAAGAGAGTTAAAGTATTTAAGTCTGCCAAGGGTTACCGTGGTTCTAAGAGCAAACTATACACATTAGCAAAGCAACAACTTATGAAGTCTGGAAACTATGCTTATGTTGGTAGAAAGAACAAAAAGAGAGAATTCAGAAATTTATGGATTGCTAGAATTAATGCAGAAGCTAGAGTTAATGGACTAAGCTATTCAAAACTTATTGATGGAGTTAAAAAAGCAGGTATCGAATTAGACCGTAAGTCACTAGCCGAAATTGCAATTTCTGATAAGGCTACCTTTGCAAGTATTTGCGACAGTGCAAAAAAGGCACTTGCTAAGTAATTTTTATTATTCTTAGTAGAGAAGTTATGAAGTTTATTGAAAGTAAAGAAAATTCACTAATAAAAAAATTTCGTTCGCTCTCGGTAAAAAAATACCGAGAGCAATTCTCTTTGTTTAAAATTGAAGGCGAAAAGGTGGTTTTAGAAAGCCTAAAAATAGATGGCGTTGTAGAAAATGTCTTGATAGATGCAGATTACATAGCAAACTACAATAATATAATAGAAAAATATAACGACAAGGTTTTGGTTATAAAACACGAGATTTTTGAAAAGTTGTCGGAAACGGTTGTGCCACAACACATTATGGCAATTTGCAATATGAAAAAGCACGAAATAAATATTGCATCAATTAGTAAATTGTTGGTTTTAGACCGATTACAAGACCCAGGCAATCTTGGTACCATTATAAGGTCGGCGGTTGCAAGCGGTTTTTATGATATTGTACTAATAGATTCGGTAGACCCCTATAACGACAAAACATTGCGTAGTGCCAGCGGAACAATCTTTTATCCTAGGTTTTATAGTATGTCTGTTGAGGAGTTTATAAGCCTTACAGATGAGTTTAATATTACTATTGTAATTGCAGAAGCCGGCAAACAATCGGTGTTTGATAAAAACCTAACTTTGCCTACAAAATTTGCACTTGTTATAGGAAACGAGGGTAATGGAGTAGAAAAAGCCATAAGAGAGCAAAAACATTTATCACTATCTATTCCAATGAATAGTGAAGTGGAGTCGCTAAATGCAGGCGTTAGTGCAAGCATATTAATGTTTATGCTTTCAAATAGATAAATTTTATAAAAAACCAAAAGAGTGTTCATTTGCTTAGGTTGCGGAATACTTTTGTGATATAATAGAATAAAAGTTAATCCACAAATTAACCAACTGAATAATATTAATTCATAGTTTTAAGGAGAACAGTTTTATGAGCGGACATTCAAAGTTCCATAATATTAAGAAGACAAAAGATAAAGCAGACGCCGTAAGAGCAAAAATTTTTACCAAAATTGGTAGAGAGATTGCTGTTGCCGTTAAAGCGGGCGGTGCCGATCCAAATACAAACGCCAAACTTGCAGATATTATATCTAAGGCAAGGGCAAACAATATGCCAAATGACAATATTCAACGAAGTATAAAAAAAGCGAGCGGAGAGATTGATACCGTAAACTATACCGATATGGTTTATGAAGGTTACGGTCCTGCTGGAGTGGCAGTTATTGTAGAGTGTCTTACAGATAACAAAAACCGAACAGCGGGTGATGTTCGTCACTTGTTTGATAGGTCAGGCGGAAGTCTTGGTACAACAGGAAGCGTGTCTTTTATGTTTGACCGAAAGGGCGTAATTGTAATAGATAAAAAAGACAATCTAACCGAAGACAAAATATTTGAAATTGCCATTGAAGGTGGTGCTGATGATGTTGTAACTACCGATGATAGTTTCGTTGTGTATACCGACCCTAGCCAGTTGCACAATGTTGCACAAGCCTTTACTAATGCAGGCATAGAACTTGTGCAAGCAGAAAATGAGTTGGTTGCAAACAACTACATTGTTCCAGAAGAAAACCAAATTAGTAAAATAGAAAACCTAATTGAAGCACTAGAAGAATTAGATGATGTACAAAATGTATATCATAATGCAGATATATAAAGCAGTATAGATTAGTCACAAGGGGGCTAATCTTTTTTTTAAGAGGTTTTATGAAGATTGTTTTGATAAGTGACTCACACGGAAAAAAGCAAAAGGTTTTAGATTGCTTACAAAAGGAAAATTATGATATTGTTGTTTTTGCTGGTGATGGTTTAAAAGATGTGGAGCAGTTAGATGATGGTAGGTGCATAAAGGTTGCAGGAAACTGTGATATATTTTGGAATGATTATCCGCTGTCAACAATAAAAGACTTTGATGGTATAAAAACCTTTATAACGCATGGGCATAAATATATGGCTAAGTTTGGTTTGTTTGGTTTAATAAATGAAGCCAAACAAAATAAGTGCAGTTTGGTGCTGTTTGGGCATACACACTCAAAACTTTGTACCAAAGAAGATGGAATAACCCTTGTAAACGGGGGAAGTATTGCAAATGGGAGTTATGCACTAATAGAAATAAAAGATGGTAAAATAATTACCGAACTAAAAACGCTTGATTAAAAATTTATAATAGAACAAAAAAAACACCGTTATTAAAAAAATAACGGTGTAATTTATTTTTAGGGTAAGTTAGTTATTTTTTACGCCTTTCATGCACTTGGTGCAAACATAGGCTTTTTGAACTTTACCATCAACTTCCACTTGAACTTTTTGGATGTTAGGGTTGGTTACTCTTTTTGTCTTAACATTTGAATGGCTAACATTGTTACCAGTCATTTTACCTTTACCACAAATAGAACAAACTCGGCTCATTATTTTTCCTCCTAACTGAATATCGAAGATGATTTTATCACACATTGCAAAATTTTGCAACCCTTTTTTGTAAAAATTATTAAAAAAGGAAAATTTAACATATTATTATAAAAAAACCTTGATTATTTGGATAAGTTGTTGTAAAATAGTAAATGATTTAATGGGCGAGTAGGCTCATTAAAAATTTCAGAACAGGAGAGATTTTGTGGCAGTTTCTACAGAAAATTCTAATGGTGTTATTACCATATCTGATGAGTCTATTGCACTAGTTGTGGGTCATACCGCACTAGATTGTTATGGTGTTGTCGATTTGGTCGCAAGAAGTGTGTTCGAAAATATGCGAGAATTGTTTAAAAAACGCTCAAAATCTCGTGGTATAAAAATTCTTACAATCGGTGATAGAATACATATAGACCTAGACATCATCTTAAAGTATGGTGTTAGTATGAATGCGGTAGCAGAGTCTGTTCGCCGATCTGTAAAGTATAATGTAGAGCAGTTTACCGGTATGATAGTAGATGCAATTAACATCAATGTTGTAGGTGTTAAGGTATAGCTATTGCGTGTTTTACGCTAATTGGTAAAGTGTAGGTATTACAGGAGAGATTTATAAATGGCAAAGACAATAACTGGTGCCGTATTTAGAAAGATGATAATTAGTGGTGCCAACTATTTAGAAAAGAATAAAGAGTATGTAGACTCGTTAAACGTGTTCCCAGTACCAGATGGAGATACAGGAACAAATATGTCGCTTACAATGAGAAGTGCAGTAAAAGAACTTAATATGGTTACAAGTAACGACCTAGAACCATTGTGTAGTGCAATTGCAAAGGGTGCGTTAAAAGGCGCAAGAGGTAACTCGGGGGTTATTCTTTCACAAATTTTAAAAGGCTTTACAACCGTTCTTGCACACGAAAAAAATATCACAACTAAATCTTTTGCAAGAGCTTTAAAAGAAGGCTCTAATGTTGCATACGGTGCGGTAACAAAACCTAAAGAAGGTACAATTTTAACCGTTATTAGGTTAATGAGTGAGCAATCTACCGAAATAGCAAAAAAATATACCGAACTTGCAGAATTTTTGCAACACACACTAGAAGCCGGCGAAGAAGTCTTAAAGCAGACGCCAGAAATGTTGCCAGTATTAAAAAAGGCTGGTGTTGTTGATGCCGGCGGTAGAGGCTTGTTGGTTATTCTTACCGGATTTTACCAAATGCTTTCGGGCAACGAAGTAGATAGTGTTATAGACTTTGAAAGTGCAGACAAAGTGGCAGATAATGACCCATTTAAAAATGCAAATGTAGATTATAACGATTTGGCAGATATAGAGTTTGCATATTGTACCGAATTTTGGATTATAAATATTAAAAGCAAAACAACCGAAGCCGATATTGATAAACTAAGAGAAAGTTTAATGGAACTTGGCGATAGTGTAATTTGCATTGGCGACTTAAATGGTGTGCATGTGCATGTTCACACAAATGAGCCAGGTGTTGCTCTATCTAAGGCGTTGCAATTGGGCGAGGTAGATACAATAAAAATTGAAAATATGTTGGAACAATTTAGATCTCTTAAAAATAAGCAACAACAACCAGAAGAACTAAAACAAATTGGTATGGTTGCAATTTGTGCAGGAGAAGGGCTTTCAGCAATATTTAAAGACCTAAATGTGGATTATGTTATTGAGGGCGGTCAAACAATGAACCCTAGCGCAGAAGATATTGCTGCCGCCGCTGATAAAGTTCTTGCAGAAACGGTATTCGTTTTGCCAAACAACAAAAATATTATACTTGCAGCAGAACTTGCAAAAGACCTATCTAGAAGAAATATAGTTGTTATTCCTACAACTTCCGTTCCTCAAGGTATTACAGCAGCAATTAATCTTAATCCTGATGACGGCGTAGATACCAACATCAAAAATATGACAACCTCAATTGATACCGTTTTAACAGGCTCGGTAACTTATGCCGTAAGAACTACTCATATAGATGGCTTTAAACTTAAAGAGGGCGACATAATAGGACTTGACAACAAAAATATCATTGCAAAGGGCGAAGATATTAACGCAGTTGCAACCGAAGTTGTAGATAAACTTATGAATGAAAACATAATGACGGTTACACTGTTCTTTGGTGCAGATGTTCAAGAAGCAGAAGCCACAAAGCTTGCCGAAGAACTAGCGGTTAAATATCCAGATATTGAAGTTGATTGCCATTTTGGCGGACAACCATTGTATTATTATATGATTTCACTTGAATAATCTTTTAATCCTTATACATTGCTGTATAGGGATTTTTTTATTTTAAAACAACTTGCAACCAATTAAGTTGTCTTATATATCAAATTATGGTAAAATTTTTAATATGGAGTTAGCAGAACTTAACGGCATAGGCGCAAAAAGATTAGAGGTTTTAAATTCGGCAGGTATAAAAACAGAGATAGATTTATTAAACTATTTGCCATATAAATATTTTAATTTTTCAGATATAGGTACATTCAACAAAGATTCTAATGTGCCACTTTTGGTTTGTGCAAAAGCAGAAGTTGAGCCTAAGTGTGTATTTTTAAAGGGATTAAATTATTGTGTCGTAGAGTTTAGAGATTGTACATCTTATGAAAGGTTTAAAGCGGTGTGGTATAACCAGCCCTTTATGAAAAACAACATTGAAATAGATGGACTGTATTATTTATATGGAAAATTAAATGCAAAGCATCAGTTGGTGGTGCAAAATTATTTTCCTTTGGCAAAGGCAAACGAAAAAATTATGCCGTGCTACAAGCCTTTTGAAAATATTTCGTCATTATCAATCAAAAAGGCAATAAAACAAGTTTTAGACAACCTAAAAGAGCCAACGGCAACAGACAACTCAATTGGGTTAATGAACAAAATTACCGCCTATCACGAAGTACATTTTCCTACTAGCATAGAAAAAATAGAAGAGGCAAAGTTTAGATTAAACATAGAGCAATTGCTAAATTTTGTTGCGTTAGAGCAATTTTTGTTAGAAAACAAAGTCAAACGCACCAAAATATACAACAAAACTAGCGTGTCAGATTTTCAAAAGTTGCTTCCATTTAATCTTACAAAAGACCAATTAACTGCAATTGAAGATGTTTATGCAGACCTAAGCGGAGAAGTCTGTATGAATCGTTTGGTTTTGGGCGATGTTGGAAGTGGTAAAACGATGGTCGCTTTTGCAGGAATTTATAAGTGTATATCAAGTGGGTATCAGGCGGTAATGCTTTGTCCAACCGATGTTTTAGGCTCTCAACACTATAAAAATGCAACAAAAATTTTTGGGGAAGATGTCGTTACATATTTGCATTCTGGGCTAAACAACAAGCAAAGGCAAGTCATTTTAGACGGAATTAAAAGCGGAAAATTTAAAATAATTATTGCAACACACTCAGTACTTAGCGAAGATGTTAAGTTTTGTAATCTTGCACTTTTAATAACTGATGAGCAACACCGATTTGGAGTAGCACAAAGAGGCACACTTTCGAGCAGATACAATATTGACCAACTGGTTATGAGTGCAACCCCAATACCCAGAAGTTTATCACTGGTACTATTCGGCGGACTAAAAACTAGCATTATAAATTCCCGTCCTCACGGAGAGAGCAACATAAAAACAAACATTTTATCTACCAAAAAGATTTTAGATATGTGGCATTTTGTAAAAGATGAACTAATTAAAACAAATAGAAAATGTTTTGTTGTTGTACCAAAAATAATTGAAGATGAAACCGAAAAACTTGCAAGCACAAAAACAGTAATCAAATATTTAATTGAAAACAATATTTTTGCTAAGGACGAAATTTTGGAGGTAAACGGCAAGATAGAGAGAGAAAAAGCAACCAAAACGCTTGAAAGTTTTCGTGATGACGCAAAAAAGAGGGTTTTGGTAGCAACCACAGTTATAGAAGTTGGCATAGATGTGCCATCGGCAAATATTATGATTATTTACAATGCCGATAGGTTCGGTCTTGCAACCTTGCACCAATTAAGAGGTAGAGTTGGTCGAGATGGCGCAGAGGGTTATTGCTTTTTAATAAGTGATAACACAAGCGATGTTTCTAGAGAAAGATTAAAGGTTTTAAAGGAAAACAACAATGGGTTAAAAATTGCCGAAGAAGACTTAAAGTTAAGGGGAGCGGGCTCTCTTTATGGCACTACTCAGCACGGAGTAGAAGAACTGTTCTCTAATGTAAACTTTTCGGTTGAAGCGTTTGATAAAGCAAAAGAATTATGGAAAGAACTTTCTGTACAAAATAAGCAAGAAATTTTAGCAAAGGCATTAAATAATTATGGAGGCTTGTACAAAAAAATAGTTTTTAATTAAAATTTTAACATATCAAAATGTTGTTTCATATAGTGCAATAAAGGAGAATTGTGTATGACTATTTGTTGTATAAAAGCCCCAAAAGCAGTGGGAGCAATTTTAAAACTATTTGTAAAAACCAGAGAAAAGGAAAAAGATAATTTGTAAAAAATATTTTAAGATTATTTAGCACAGTACAAAATTTGGCAAAGCACTTGCTTTGCCCTTAAATTTGGGTTTTTGAGATAAAAGGCGAGAAAATTTATTATTAATCACTATGATTGGCTAAAAAAGACAAAAGAAATTCAAGAGGAGATAAAAAAATGAATTTAATTTTTATGAGGCACGGGGAGGCGACCGACAATGTTCGTGAAATAATTTCAGATAAGGAGATTTATTGGTCTACTCTAACAGATGAAGGTAAAAAAGTTGTTTTAGAAACTCTAGAAAACTTAAATTTAAGCATAGATAAAATATATGTTTCTCCGCTTCCAAGAACAATTCAAACAGCAAGTTTAGTATGCGAAAAGTTCAAAAATGTAGATGTTAGTATAGATAATCGCATACGAGAAATTGGAAATGGAAAGTATTCGGGCAAGCAAAACAATCCTGAACTTGATAATGTTAGAGAACGACAAGTTGCGGGTGATTTTTTTGTTCGTTTTGGTGAATATGGCGAAAATAAGTACGATATTGAAAGTCGCCTTTCTGATTTTTTAAAAGATGTATACGAACAAAATTTTAAAAATAATACTATTATGATAGTTTCACATGGTTCTATTACTTCGTTTATGAAAAGGATTTTGTGTATCAAATCGGCTCATATTAAAACCGGCAAAGCCGAAATTTTTGAAGATGTAGATTTTTCTAAATTGTACGAACATATTGACAAACTGAAAAAAATTAAAAAAGAAAATATTTCAAAAAGAATTTCTGAAATACAGAAGACAAACATTTCTGAAACTCTCAAAAAAAGCATAATTAAATTATGTAAAACTGAGTTTAATAACATAGAGTTTAGCGAAGATGTCTTTACAAATTTTATAAATGGTTTAAACTCAACAAATTTAAAAGTTAATTACCAAACAAGGTTTGATGACGGAATAATTGCCGTTTGCTTTTATAACAATGCCAGTAATTTTTTAGAGCAATGGTTTAATCATTATATTAGCATTGGTGTAAAAAATTTCGTTATGGTTGATAATTGTTCTTCTGACGGTTCAAGTCTTTTGGTAAAAAAGTTCTGCAAAAAAGTAAATATTGATTGTTGGTCGATAGATGAAAAATATAATTGTTTTAAAATGTGTGGGTGGAAACAACAAATTTTAGAGCATTATGGAACCAACAAGCGTTATATTTTTGTGGATTCCGATGAATTGTTTATATATGAAAATTTTAAGAATGTTAATATAAATGAATATATTAAAAATAGAAAAAATGATTATTTTAAAAGCATATTATTAGATGTATACTCTAAAAATGGAATAGAAGACTTAGATTTTAATAATTATAATTTTGTAGACGGAAAGGGTTACAAAATGTTACCAAACGCAAATTTTGGGTATAGAGTTTATGGCGGTTGCAGAAATAGGATTTTTGGAATAAAGCCAAGTTTGCAAAAGGTGCCTATAATTACCTACCACGGAAAAGAAATATATATAAATGACCATTTTTACTATCCTTGGGGAATTGATAGGAATGCAAGTACGGGTTCCTTTTTGTTGCATTATAAATTTTTAAAGGGTGATATTGAAAAATATAAAGTGTATGCAGAAGACGAAAGACATTGGAACAATTCAAGAGAATATAAAGTATACATAGAAAGGTTAAATGAAAATAAGAATTTAAATTTTTATGATGAAAACTTTTCAATTAAACTAGAAGACATATTTAAAACAATTAAGTTTTAGTCAAAATAAAAATCGTATATAAATGCCTGTAAGTTCAAAGTATACGATTTTTTTATTAGCGGGTGGTTGCGTTAATTATGTTGACAAAAACTATTCAAAAGTATAAAATTATTTGTATAAGGAGTGTGCGGTTTTTGTGATTATTTTAGGCATTGACCCGGGTTATGCAATAGTAGGATACGGCGTTATAGAAAAAAACGAAAAAAATAATTGCCGTGTTGTTGCTTATGGAGTAATAGAAACCCCAAAGGAAGAGAATTTTCCAAAAAGGTTAAAAATAATTAAAGACGGATTAAATCTTCTTATAGAAAAATATCAGCCAGACGAAATTGCTATTGAAGAGTTGTTTTTTAATGACAACATTACAACGGGTATTAAAGTTGCCGAAGCCAGGGGAGTTATTTTGTGTACTGCGGTAGAAAAACTGGGCGCTTTATATGAATATACGCCTCTTCAAATTAAGCAAGCCATTACTGGCAATGGAAGAGCGGACAAAAAACAAGTTCAATATATGACTACGGCGATGCTAAACCTAAAAACCATTCCAAAACCAGATGATGCGGCAGATGCACTAGCAGCGGCTCTTTGTCATGCACAAACTAACAAAACAATGGCAGGTTCTAGTATGGATACGCTCACAACAGGAAACTGGACAAACAGAAAATATAACCCGCTACATTAAGGGTAGTTAATTTATATTTTTAATGGCTTTTAGTTAATAAACTTAGTTAAAACTATTATTAATACCAAAAGACAACAAAAGCATAAAATCATCAATTTGGAGAAGATAATGATTTCATTTTTAAGAGGAAAAATAGTAGATAGTGCCGAAAATTATCTTGCACTAGATATAAATGGCGTAGGTTATGAGCTTACTGCAACTATGAATGCTGTGTTTAAATTTACCGCATTAGAGGGTGAGGTGTGTGTACCAACCTATCTTGCAGTAAGAGAAGATGCTATAACGCTTTATGGGTTTGCAGACCGCACCGAAAAGGAAATGTTTTTAAAACTTATTTCGGTATCTGGTGTTGGTCCAAAAGTGGCAATTACCGTGCTTTCTAGCATATCCACTGCCGACCTTTGTCTTTCTATTGCAACAAGCGATATTGCTACTCTTAGTAAGGTAAAAGGTCTTGGCAAAAAGACCGCAGAAAAGATTATTGTAGAACTAAGAGAAAAGGTAGGAAAGATTGAAAGCGGTCAAATTAAGGGTATTCAAAACAACGCTTTAAATATAGATGGACAAGCGGTAGAAGATGCCTGTGTTGCTTTGCAAAGTTTGGGTCTTTCGAGTGTTGACGCTCTAAAACTTGTTCAAAAGGTTGCAGAGCCAGAAATGACCGCCGAAGATATTATTAAAAAATGTCTAAAAAATATGGCAAAATAAGTCGGTGCAAAAATTATGCCAATATGTAGGCTATTAACAATTTAACACCAAAAGCAAAACAACGCAATTTTGGTTTTAAAATATAGACCTTAAAAAGTTACATACAAAAAACATAAAGGAGCAATTATGAAAGATTTTGAAGATGCAGAGCGATTTATATCTAGCAATATGATTAGCGAAGATATAGATACCGAAGTTAGTTTAAGACCCAAAACAATGGCTGAGTATGTTGGGCAAGAAAAGGTAAAACAAAATCTTAATGTATATATTCAAGCGGCGAAAAAAAGAAAGGAGAGTTTGGATCATGTGCTGTTATATGGACCTCCCGGTCTTGGAAAAACCACACTAAGCAATGTTATTGCAAATGAATTAGGTGTGCAACTAAGACTTACATCGGGTCCTGCAATAGAAAAGGCGGGCGATCTTGCCGCTATTTTAACAAACCTAAATGAAAACGATGTTTTGTTTATAGATGAAATTCATAGACTAAATCACTCTGTAGAAGAAATTCTTTACCCTGCAATGGAAGATTTTGCACTAGATTTTATTATAGGTAAGGGTCCAAGTGCTAGAAGTATGCGTCTTAATTTGCCACACTTTACACTAATAGGGGCAACAACAAAGGCGGGTATGCTGTCTAGTCCTCTTCGTGACCGATTTGGTGTTATGTGCAGACTGGAACTTTATTCGCCAGAAGAACTTTCTACCATTGTAAAAAGGTCGGCAGGACTATTAAATATTAAAATTACCGAAGATGCTTCAAACGAAATTGCGGGAAGAAGTCGTGGAACGCCAAGAATTGCAAATAGAGTTTTAAAAAGAGTGCGAGATTTTGCCGAGGTGCAAGGTGCAGATACCATAACAAAAGAGATTGCAGAACACGCACTTGACCGTATGGAAATTGATGACTTGGGACTAGATTTTGTAGACCGCAGAATGCTAGATGCCATAATAAACAAATTTAATGGTGGACCGGTAGGACTAGAAACACTTTCAGCGTTTACGGGTGAAGAAACAGCAACCATAGAAGATGTATATGAGCCATATTTAATGCAGTTGGGTTTTATTGCAAGAACACCACGTGGCAGAATTGCATTAGAACCAGCATATACGCACATGGGTATAAAATATGCTCCACCAGCACCCGCTAATAAATAACAAATAAATTCTCGCTATTTTGTTAGCGAGTTTTATTATTTTTAAGGTTGCTTTTAAAATCAATATAGGGTATAATTGTACAAGTTGTAATGTTGCAATATAATAGTAAAAAAAAGGCACTTACAAAATAATGTCTATAATATAATAATAGCATAGTTTAATAAGGGAAAAATATGAAAACAAGTGATTTTAATTACGAACTACCACAAGAACTTATTGCTCAAACGCCGATAGAGCCAAGGGATAGTTCAAAAATGTTAGTATATAATCAAAAGACAAAATTAATAGAGCATAAAATTTTTAGGGATATTTTGGACTATCTAACACCAAATGATTGTTTGGTGTTTAATAGAAGTAGAGTTATACCAGCACGAATATATGGGCACCGTGAAGGAAAAGAGAACGAAGTTGTCGAAATACTACTTCTAAAAAAGATAGACTTACAAGAATATGAGTGTCTTGTAAAGCCGGGTAAAAAGTTTAAGATAGGGTCGGTAGTTGTTTTTAGTGAAAACTTGACTGCCGAAGTTGTTTCAATTTGTGAAACGGGCGAAAGAATTTTGCACTTTAATGTAAAAAACGGCGAGCCGGTAGAAGCCGAGTTTGACCGAATTGGAGAAATGCCCCTTCCACCTTATATTACGCAAAAACTAAAAGATAAATCTAGATATCAAACGGTTTATGCAAAAGAAGAGGGGTCATCAGCGGCACCAACAGCGGGATTGCATTTTACCAAAGACCTTATAGATAAAATTAAAGCAAAAGGCATTCAGTGTGAAGAGGTTGTTTTGCATGTAGGGTTAGGAACTTTTAGACCGGTTAAGGTAGATAATGTAGAAAACCATATTATGCACAGCGAAGAATATTTTGTAGATAGTGAAACTGCTAAAAGACTAACCAATGCAAAAGCACAAGGCAAACGCATTATTGCAGTGGGTACAACATCGGTAAGAACACTAGAAACGGTAACAGATGAAAAGGGCGTTGTTCATGCAGGACATGGCACTACGCAAATATTTATATATCCACCATACAAATTTAAGGCTGTTGATAGTTTAATTACAAACTTTCATTTGCCTGAAAGTACCTTATTAATGTTGGTATCATCGCTAATTGGCAAAGAGGAGTTGTTTAGGTGCTATGATTTAGCCATTAAGCAAAAGTACAGATTTTTTAGTTTTGGCGACTGTATGTTTATTAATTAATTGGTGCGGATAAAATCAATTTTTATTAGGAGAAAAAATGGAAGAAAATTTTGAATTTAAAATAAAATGCACATCGTCTACAGGTGCAAGAATTGGAGAACTAAAAACCCCACACGGCGTTATAGAAACACCAGTTTTTATGCCGGTTGGAACACAAGCAACAGTTAAGGGGTTAACTCCCGAAATGGTAAAAGAGTTAGGGGCACAAATTATATTATCAAATACCTATCACCTATATATGCGTCCGGGAACGGAGGTTATTTCTCATGCTGGTGGGCTACACAAGTTTATGAATTGGGATAAACCTATACTAACAGACAGTGGCGGATTTCAGGTGTTTTCGCTTTCTAAATTAAATAAAATAACCGATGACGGTGTTGAATTTGCTTCACACCTAGATGGTTCAAAGCACTTTTTTACGCCCGAAAAATCTATTGAAGTTCAAAATGTTTTGGGTTCGGATATTGTTATGGCATTTGACGTTTGCTCAGATCCAAAAGCCGATTACAAAACTGCTCGTGTTGCAATGGAGAGAACGCATCAATGGTTAAAAAGATGTTACGAATATCAAAAAAATCCAAAGCAAATGCTTTTTCCTATTGTTCAAGGAAATGTTTATAACGATTTGCGTTTAGAAAGTATCAAAGAATGCAAAAAATATGCAAGAGTTGGTCTTGCAATTGGTGGGCTAAGCGTGGGCGAGCCAAAACCGGTTATGTACGAAATTTTATCGCTATTACAAAAGGAATATCCCGAAGATAAAGCAAGGTATTTAATGGGCGTTGGAAGTCCGGATTGCATAGTAGAAGGAGTTATTCGAGGGATAGATATGTTTGACTGTGTATTGCCAACCAGAATAGCACGAAATGGAACCGCCTTTACGAGTGTTGGTAAGGTGGTTGTAAAAAACGGTGTATACAAAGATGACCATACTCCACTAGATCCAGAATGTGATTGTTATGTATGCAAAAACTACACAAAAGCATATTTGCGTCATTTAATGAATTCAGGCGAAATGTTAGGTGCTAGTTTGTTATCTTACCACAACCTATACTATTTAACACACCTAATGGAAGATATAAAGCGTGCAATAAGAGAAGATCGTTTATTAGAATTTAGAGATGAGTACTTTAAAAAGACGGGGTACGATAAATCAAAAATATAAAAAATTTAACAAAATTTTTATTGCAAAATAATATATTAATATGTTAAAATACAAATAGGAATTATAAAGGAGAAATATATGAATAGTTTTTTATTAGCAAACACAAACGAAACCAGTAGTTTAGTTTTGCTTGGAGTAATGATTCTTGCGTTGCTTGTGTTTTATATAATGAGTTCGGTTAACAACAAAAAACGAATGGAACAATATAGACAGATGCAGGGCGATTTAAGAGCGGGAGATGTTGTACAACTTACAAGCGGTATTATTGGTAGAATAGTTAGAGTTTCTGAAATTGTTGGTATTAAGACCGTTGTTGTTGAAACAGGCGAAAAGGATAACAAGGCTACACTAGAAGTAAATATTGATGCCGTTGCAGGCGTTGTTCCAAAAGAAGATAACACTATTAAGGTAGAAACAGCAACCGAAATTAAAGAACCTACAATAGAGCAAACCGAAATAGATGAAGAATTTATAGAACAGCCAGAAAGCGAAGAAAAACCTGCCGAACAAAAAAGCAACAAAAAGAAAAATAAAAAGTAATTATTATTAGGTAGTACAATTAGTGCTACCTTTTTTATTGTATAAATTATTACTCATAAACCTTAAATGGTCTTCATAATATATAGTAGAACAAAAAGGAAGCGTGAATATATATGAGTAATACAGTTGTATACACAGAAAACACAAAAGGTAAAAACATAATAAATATGCTAGTAGGTGTAGGGGTATCTTTAATTATTTCATTAGCACTAATTTTGGCGTTTGCACTGCTTATAAAGTGGTTTGATTGGTCTGATAGTGTTATTATGCCTGCCAATATAATAATTAAAATTGTTAGCATTTCGGTGGGAGTATTAATTATAACACGAGATGGAAAGTCGGGCGCAATAAAGGGTGCGGTACTTGGTGCGGTATATATCTTGTTGTGTTTTTTGGTCTTTTCGTTATTAAATGGTGCAATGATTATAAACATCAGTTTGTTGTATGATAGTTTATTAGGAATGATATGTGGTGCAATTCTGGGAATAATTTCGGTTACCTTAAAAAAATAAGATACAATGTTTATTGGTAAAAGTTTAGCCAACAACAAAATGAAAAATTTATACATACAAAATTTTTATTTGATGCAATTAATTTAGTCGGCGTTGTAAATATTTTAAATAACTCTATCATCATTGATAGGGTTTTTCTTTTTAAAAATTTTGTTAGTAGTCTAAAATATTTGTTAATATTGTAAATTATGATATAATAATATTAAGAAAACTTTATTAAGGAGTACAAAACATTGGAAGAATTTGACTATTTAATAATAGGCGGTGGTGTTGTAGGTTGTAGTATTTTAAACAAACTTACAAGACTCGGCAAAAAAGTTTGTTTACTAGAAAAAGAGAGCGATGTAGGAATGGGAGCAAGCAAGGCAAATAGTGGTATTATACATACCGGTTTAGACTGTAAGCCTGGCACTTTAAAAGCAGAACTAAATGTAAAAGGCTTTAATATGTATCCAAAAATTTTGGATAGGCTTGGGGTTTCGTATGAAGTAAATGGGCATTTAATAGTGGGCAATGATCGTGAACATATAACAGCACTTTATAATCAGGGCATACAAAACGGGGTTAAAGACCTAGAAATAATTGATAGTGCAAAATTGCATAAGTTAGAACCATATATAAACGAATCTATTTTATATGCACTATACGCCCAAAAGGGTATGATAGTTTCTTCGTACGAACTTAGTGTAGCGTTTGCAGAAGAGGCAATTATAAATGGTGCGGTAGTAAAATTGCAAACAACCATTATGGGGTTAAGCGAAGATGGTGGCGAATATATAGCAAAATTAACCAATGGCGAAACAATAAAAACACACTGGATAATTAATTCTGCGGGAGCGGGATTTAACGAGGTTTCTAAGGTTTTGGGTACGGAGCAACTTTCTATTCAATATAGGCGTGGGGAGTATTATGTTTTAGACAAAGGAAATTTAAAATATTGTAAGCATACAATTTTCCCTTTGCCAACAAAAGAGTCTAAGGGCGTACTTATTACCAATACGGTAGGCGGAAATATTTTGGTTGGACCAACATCTTATGTTAGCGACCCATCAACAATAACCACCAATAATGGATTAAAAGCGGTAAAAAATAAAGCATTAGAAGAAATGTCCGAACTTCCTATAAAAGCCAATATAAGGGTGTTTAGTGGTGTGAGAAGTGTCTTTGGCGAAGACTTTATCATTGAAAAGAGCAAAATAAAAAATAACATTATTGTGCTTGCGGGTATTTGTTCTCCGGGGTTGTCTTCGGCTCCTGCCATTGCCGAAAAAGTAGCGGAATTGGTAGGATTAAAAGACGCAAAAGAAATTTCAAAATTAAAAGCACTACCAAAAAAATTAAGGGTAAAAGAACTATCTCCAGAAAAGCAGGATAAGTTAATCAAAAAAAATCCGCACTATGGCGAAATTGTGTGCAAGTGTGAAGAGGTTTCTTTGGGAGAAATTGAAGATTGTATATCCTCTCCGCTTGGAGCAAAAACAGTAGATGCAGTAAAAAGAAGAACAAGGGCAGGAATGGGCAGATGTCAAAGCGGTTTTTGTATTTTTAGAGTTATGGAACAACTTGCACGGTTAAACAATTCGTCATTTGATAAAGTCGAAAAAGATGCGGTGGGGTCAAAGATTATTTGTAGCGATATTAAACCAAAGGAGAAAAAATAGCAGATGGTTAAAGTAGAAAAATTTGATGTCGTTGTAATAGGCGGTGGCCCAAGCGGTATGGCCAGTGCTATTGAGGCATATAAAAAAGGTTCTAGCGTGGCTTTAATAGAAAGAGAAAACCAGTTGGGTGGTATTTTAAAACAGTGTATACATTCTGGTTTTGGCTTGCATTATTTTGGAGAAGAAATGACCGGTCCCGAATACGCACACAAATTTATTGAAGAATTAAATAAAACGGGCGTAAAGGTATATTTGTCAAGTTTTGTAGTAAGCGTAAAAACAAACGAAGTTGTTATAAAAAATGCCGATGGAATTAAAACTATTAGGTGTGGAGCCATTGTTTTAAGCGTGGGGTGTAGAGAAAGAACAGCAGGCGCTATTTGTATGAATGGCGAACGCCCAAGTGGTGTTTGGACGGCAGGACAAGTTCAAAAGTGGGTAAATATGTATGGCAAGTTGCCGTGCAAAAACCCAATAATTTTGGGCAGTGGCGACATAGGTTTGATTATGGCTAGAAGGCTTACGCTTGAAGGAGCGAAACCACAGATGGTACTAGAACTTATGAGTACCACAAGCGGTCTTAAAAGAAACATATCTCAATGTTTGCTAGACTACGATATACCACTATATTTAAATACAACGGTTGTAGAGGTTTTGGGGTATCCAAAAATTACCGGTGTAGTTATTGCAAATGTAGATAAAAATTTGCAAGTTATAGAAGAAACAAAAAGGACGGTTGCTTGTGACGGGTTGGTATTAAGTGTAGGACTAATACCTGAAACAACATTATTGAGCGATGCAAAAATAAATGCAAAAACGGGAAGTTTTTTGGTAAATGAATATTATGAAACGAGCAAAAAGGGCATCTTTGCTTGTGGAAATGGATTGCACGTACATGACCTTGTAGACTTTGTTACCGAAGAAAGTAAAAGAACGGGCGCGTATGCAAGCGAATGTGCTAGTGGATTATTAAAGTATGGCGTGGAGCATAACATTAGTGCAGGGGCAGGGGTTAGATATACAATGCCAAATAGTTTTTTTGAAGGAGCAGGCGAAGTTGAGGTGTTGTTTAGAGTAACCGGAAAATACACAAAAACCAATTTGCTGGTTGTAGATGGCGAAGAAAATATTGTTGCCAAAAAGTTTGTAATGTGTGCAAATGCCGGCGAGATGCAGTCTATAAAGTTTAGTAAAGAAAACTTAAAGTCGGATATCAAAATAGTTGTAGAAGGGGCAAAATAATGGAAAAAAAGTTTAATTGTATTATGTGTCCACTAGGGTGCGAACTTGTAGTTAAGGTAACGGGCGATACCGTTTTAGTTTCTGGTAATGGTTGTATAAGAGGGGAGCAGTACGCAAAAAGTGAGTTAAAAAACCCAGTGCGTAGTGTTTCTAGTTTAGTAAAATTAAAAGATGGTGGAGTTGTTCAAGTAAAAACTAATGGGCAAATCCCAAAAGCAAAAATTAAGGAGTGTATGGACTTTTTGGCTGATATTACGCTCAAATCTCGTCCAAATTATCACGAAATAGTAGTAAAAAATATCTGCAATACCGGCATAGATATTATAGCCATCGATTAAAATTAATCTTTATAATAACTTGACAATTTTATTTAAGTAGTGTTAAACTAATATTAGTCGATTGTTGATTTTTATCAAACGAGATATATTTTGGTAAATACCAAAGGCGAACACTAAAAAAAGGAGATTTAACACTATGGCAACATGGTTAGTTGTTGTTATTGGCGTTTTAGCGTTGGGAGCAGGTTCGGTTGGTGGATATTACTTTACAAATGTAATTAAATCAAAAAAACTTGAAGATGCAAAAGCAAAATCTATGCAGATTATTGAAGATGCCAATAATGAAGTAAAAGTGCTAAAAAAAGAAGCACTTATTGAAGCAAGAGAAGAAGCGATTAAATTAAAAAATGAAGTAGAAGACGAATTAAAAGAAAGAAGAATTGAGGCTACAAAACTTGAAAATCGTCTTCGCTCAAAAGAAGAGTTGCTAGACAAAAAGGAAGAATCATTAGACAAAAAAAGTGAAATTTTGGACCAGCAAAAAGAAAATTTAGAAAAGAAAACACAAGAAATTGAAAATACTCGTACAAATTTAGAAAAGAAAGGCGAAGAGATAGCCAAGGAACTTGAAAGAGTGGCAGGGCTTACAAGATTAGACGCCAAAGCAGAACTTGTAAAATCTATAGAGGAAGATGCTAGAAAAGAGGCGGGTATTTTAGTAAAAAAACTTGATCAAGAAGCAAGAGATGAAGCAGACAAAAATGCAAAAGAAATTGTAATGCAAGCTATTCAACGCTGTGCAACAGATCACACGGTTGAATGCACTGTTAGTGCCGTAACCATACCAAACGATGAGATGAAAGGTAGAATTATTGGTAGAGAAGGCAGAAATATTAGAGCAATAGAAACAGCAACGGGTGTAGATTTAATTGTTGATGACACCCCAGAAGCGGTAATTATTAGTTGCTTTGACCCAATAAGAAGGGAGGTTGCAAGGCAAACACTAGAAAGGTTGACCTCAGACGGAAGAATACATCCGGGCAGAATTGAAGAAATTGTAGAAAAGGTTAAGCGTGACCTAGAAAAAACAATTGCTGAAGCGGGCGAAAATGCTACATTTGATGCAGGTGTATTTGGAATAAATCCTGAACTAATAAAAATATTAGGTCGTTTAAAATATAGAACAAGTTATGGTCAAAATGTTTTGCAACATTCACTAGAAACCAGTTATATTGCAGGGCTAATTGCGGGCGAATTGGGTGCAGATGTTGCAATTTGTAAAAGGGCAGGCTTGTTGCATGATATAGGAAAAGCGATGGATTTTGAGGTAGAAGGTACTCATGTATCAATAGGCGTTGACCTTGCAAAAAAATATAAAGAAAGTGAAGCGGTTATTCATTGCATAGAAGCACACCACGGCGATGTGGAATATAAATCTATTGAGGCAATGATTGTTCAAGTTGCTGATGCTATTTCGTCATCAAGACCGGGCGCTCGTAGAGAGTCGCTAGAAACCTACATTAAGCGACTAGAAAAACTTGAATCTATTGCTACAGGGTTTAAGGGTGTGCAAAGTTGTTATGCTATTCAAGCGGGCAGAGAAATTAGAGTTGCAGTTAAGCCAGAAGAAGTTAATGATGACGGCATAGTTGTTTTGGCAAAAGAAATTGCACGCAAGATAGAATCAGAATTAGATTATCCGGGTCAAATTAAGGTAAACATAATTCGTGAAGTTAGAAGTGTAGATTATGCAACCTAAAAAGAAAAAATAAAACATATAAAAAGGAGTATTACATTTTTGGTAAAACTCCTTTTTGTTTATAAAAAATTAAATTATTTATTGCGTGCAAATAAGTATGACGCCAAGTCGGTTAATTGTTTTTTAGAAAGGTCGGATATATTTCCTTCATTAATTAATTTGTATGCTGTTTTTATGTTTTCTTCTAAGATTGTTTCCGTTGTTTTTTGGATATCATATTTTTTGAACAAATTTTGCACACACAAAATATCATCTGTGGTTGTATTTACACCCTTGCCATAAGAAGATAAAAATAGAACTTTATCGGGTGCAGATGCTTTTTCTATAAAGGTAGATACGAGTATTGTAGACTTTCCTTCGTTTATGTCAGAAGCGGTGCTTTTGCCAGTGTTATAAAAGTCACTAAAAATACCAAGATAGTCATCTTTTATTTGGTAAGAATATCCCAAAAACTTGCCTATATTGTACAAGTTTTTAATAAGTTCTTCGCTTGCTTTACCTAGTGTTGCGCCAAATGTTAGGGGGCCAATTATGGAATATAGAGCGGTTTTATGATAGTACATATCAAATATATCATCTTTTAAAAAATGTCTATCGTTTGATATATCAATATCTTTTAGTTCGCCAATTACCGTTTTTAAATAAACTTCACTTTGCGTTTTTAGTGCATTAATTTTAGTTTCTATATCAAAACTTGTATATTGCAACAAATAACTTGATAACATAATTCCGTAATCGCCCATACAAATTGCCCTAGAAAGTCCTAAATGGTTTTTGCCGAGAGCAATAAACATACTATCCCTGTTTCGTCTTAGTGGGGAATTGTCTATAATATCATCGTGGGCAAGTATGGCGGTTTCAAAAATTTCGTAACAAATTGACGCAATTAGTATATCTTCATTAGTGGAAGATTTTTTAAAGTTGGTGGCAATATCATAGCCAAGTTTAACTAAATATCCTCGCATACACTTGCCAGTAGTTACAAAATCCATAAAATAATCTAAATATGATTGAAAGGAGGGGTTTGAGTTTTTTAAAAGTATGTTTTTAAATTTGTCACTATTAATAAAGTCTGTAAGTTGCACTTTATAATTTTTAATATCTTCAATTGTCATAATGTCACTGCCTTTTTTTATTTTAGTATATCATATATTATTTATTTTTTCAAAATCAATTTTGGTTAATATTAATTATGCTAAATTGTTATAACAAGTAGTTATACAAATTTTAGATAAAGTTTAAGCCGTTTTTGTATTTAATTGTTAACTTTAAAAGTGTAAGTTATAAAAGTTTAATAATTAAATAAAAAAATCGAAACACATATTTTGTGTTTCGACCATGTTTGGCAGGGGAAGAGGGACTCGAACCCCCAGCCGACGGTTTTGGAGACCGCTACGCTACCAATTGCGCCATTCCCCTAAGAAATAACTACCAAAATAATATACCACACAATATAATTATTGTCAACAAATTTATACCAATTTTCATCTTTCACAAAAATAAATTAAAACAAATATATTTTATTTTGAAAGAGATTATTATTGTGATAAAATATTATTGAAACATAATACAATAAACAAAGGAGAAATTAATGGCGGGTCAAACAGTAAAAAAGTCCTCACACAGAGCGGGTGTTAACTTTCCTACGGGGAGTGAAGACATTACATACAAAAAACCAAAGAAAAGACAAATTAACAAAGCAAAAAAAGTGGTTAAAGGTGTTGGTGTAAAAGGTTGGTTAATTGCATTTTTAGTTCTTTTAATTGGAGCGGGCACAGGCGTTGGTTCTTATTTTTTGGTTTGCAAAAATGACGACTTTAAGTTGCTTGGCAAAGAAGAGCTTATAATTACGACCGCAGAAAAATATGTAGATGAAGGCGTTTCAATTATAGCGTTTGGCAAAGATATTTCTTCTGAAGTGAAGATTGATACCGATATGAAGCAAGATTCAAATGGTAATTTTTATTCTGATGTAATTGGTACACATTACATTACTTATTATACAACAGAACTAAAATATGGTTCAATTTTTAAAGTTCAAAAAATTAGGTTGGTAACCGTTGTGGAAGCAAGTGAAGCAGAAGAGGCTAATTCCGCAAATGACACAACCGAAGGGGTAGGTGCATAATGAAAAGATTTTTAGTTTGTTTAGTTGCCTTTATTATTGGCTCATTTGGTAGTTTTGCCATTGTAGATTATTGCAAGTTGCCACTAACGGAAGAGTTAGAGATTTCGGGAGAGGTTTTTTATAGTAAATCGGGTGAAACGGCAAACGGGTCAGTTTCTAATATAAATATACTTGACGCAGAAATTTCGGTACACTTTTTGGAATTAGGAAACAAATATACCGGCGACTGCACCTATATAAAAGCAACTGGTAGTGATGCAGAAGGAAAAAAATATGAAACCGATATTTTAATAGATTGCGGTTCTAAATCAAATAGTATTTCTGCCGTTTCAAGTTATCTAAATAATTATGTAACAGATGGCAAACTAGAATATGTTATAGTAACTCATGCTCACCAAGACCATTATGCAGGTTTTGCAACACCAGCAAACATAAATAGTATCTTTGATATTTATGAAATTGGAAATATTATTTATTTTGCAAAAACAAATCAAAAAGAACAGGGGCTTTATGCAAACTTTTTAAGAGAAGTTAATGAAGCCAAAGGAAAGGGTGCGAATGTTTTTACTGCCAAAGATTGCATAGATGGAACAAACGGTGCAAAAAGTTCTTATGTTATAGGAAATACAACCGAAGGGAATATTACATTAAATATACTTAACAGTAAATATTATACCGAAAAAGCAAGTACGGAAAACGATTATTCGGTATGTAGTTTAGTAAAAACTCCAAATCAAAAGTTTTTGTTTACAGGCGACTTGGAAGAGGGTGGAGAAAAGTGGCTATCCGAAAATTATGCTACTGGTGAGTTAAGTCTTGCCGATTGTGACTTATACAAAGCAGGGCATCACGGTTCAAAAACATCTTCTACCAATGCGTTAATGAGTTTGGTTAGACCAAAAGTTGTATGCGTTTGTTGCTGTGCGGGAAGTCCGGAATATACCAAAAATGTTTTGAATCAATTTCCTACACAAAAGTTTATAGATGAGATTTCAAAGTATACAGAGTGTGTATATGTGACAACTCTTTGTGTAAATTATGCTAATGATGAGTTTACTTCTTTTAATGGCAACATTGTGTTTATGGCAAAAGGAACAACGTTTAGTGTAAATTGTTCAAACAACAACACCGTTTTAAAAGAGAGTGGTTGGCTCGAAAAAAATCAAAGGACATGGACAAACGATTCAATATACAAGGCTCCAAAGGTTGCTTAATTTTGTAAAATTTAATAGCAAATTTTAATACTTATCATGGGGCAACAATTGGGCAGTTTTACAGTTTGAATAATTAGTCAAAAAGGTGCCAATTACCGAAAAAGGTGCAATTTTGGGGCTAAATTAACTTTATTAAAATTTAAAAAAGTGGTATTTGCAAAAATTTTGCACATTTTGCACTTAACGTTTTTATAATAAAATAATTCAAAAAATCGCTTATAATTTTAAGCGATTTTTCTATTACTTTAATGCAATAATAATTTATGATTTAATGTTATAAATTTTTATAAGTTACAGTTTGTTCAAATTAATCAAACTTTGGTTTAAATGGTAAAAATTGAATGGTTGTTTCATCATTGATTCGTGGCTCATTTTTTAGTGTGGCTAATTTGCTGTACGAATGAACAATTGGAGCGGGAGAAATTTTTACTAAACAATCTTCATCTGTGGTTGTGTTGGTTTTAGTAGGTAAGGATTCTGTTGTTTCACTGTTAACAAATGCTGTATTTTCGCTTTTACTAAAATTAGTTGTGTCTGTTTTATTTGTAGTTAATTTTTGCAAAGTTTTTTGTTCTGGCAAAATTTCGTTTTTTTGCCTGTCGGTTACAACACTGTTTGTATCGACAAAATTTGGTTTAATTATATCATCGCTAATATTAGACGAATCAACTAAACTAGAACTTGTAGATTTAATTTCGGAAATTATATTTTCTGGTCGTGGGAAAATATTTTGATTAGGAGATGAGCTAGAAGCACTTTGCTCAATGTTTTTATTTGTATTATTTATTGCATTTGGTTCAGTTGGGCTAAGTGTGTTGTTTTGGGTTGAGTTTTTGCAGTTTTGTGATAAGTTAGAATTATTAACATTAAAAGCGGTAGAAGAATTAGAAAGAGGTGGTGTATTTAAATTTGCATCTGCTTTTGGGGTAATGGGTTGCACGATATTGGCAGAAATTGCAGAAGAGTTGTTTGTATTGTTTGAATTTATAATATTGCTAATGTTAGGCAAAATTTGATTATGCATAGGCGTGTTGCAATTTTGGTTAACGCAAGAATTGTTTTCGTTGGTATAATTGTTTTGCTCTCCGTTAATAGTCGGGGTTAATATAGTTTCGCTTTCGGGTTGCAAAATAGTGGTTGTATTTGGATAATTTTTGCAAGGACATGAAGGGGTAACGACCTCATTATTTATGGCATTATTCGTGTAGTCGTTTTTTGCAACGGAGTTATTTTGTTTGTTATACAAATTATTATTAGTTAAATTATTATTTTCATTATACAAATTGTCGCAAACATTATTAGAACAATTATTTTGATTATTAAAATTATTTAATGCCAATTCATTATTTACGCTTGAATTAGTGCCGAGTGTGTTTTGATTTGTAGCATAATTATTTATATAGTTTGCAGAATAATCCATTCCTACACAGCGTTGCAATATTGCAATTATTGCATCTAATGAATCAATGCAGGTGTCTAACTTTGCGTACCGAGTTTTCAAAATTTCATTTGCTCTTATCAGTTTTGCGTTTACAAGTTCCTGTGAGTCTTCGGTGTAGGCTATGGTTTTAATGTTATTCATATATGTAGTAAGGGTGTTAGAATATGTGTTTAAATAGTTAGTGGTTTCTTTAATGATTGCAATGTATTCGCTTATTGCATTTTTTTCGTCAATGGTTAATGTTCCGTTTCCTGAGCGTAGGTCGGTGCAATATAGCATAATTATTCCACGCTTTTGACTAATTAGCATCAAAATTTCGTTTAAGTCGTTTGCCGAAGTCATTAATAGTGATGTGTCTACATAGGTTGCAGGAAGCGTGCTGGTTTCGTTTGAAGTGTTAGCATTATTAATTTGAAACGTTGTCGTATTGGTTCCATTTAGCGTACTATCATTAACATTGTTGTTTGTTAAACTGTTTGAGTTTGTAACTAAATTATCGTTATTTGTGGCACTCAAATTATTTGAAGGAAGACTTCCATTGTTTGCAGGAATGCCGGTAAGCACCGAATTGGTTTCGGAGTTTATGGGTTGAGTTGCTTTTGTGCCGTAATTGGAGCAAGAATCATTACAAAGCCCGCCAAGGGTAGAAGTAGTTGCGTTGCCGGTATTTGTTGAGTTGGAAACTGCTGGGTTTGTGTCACAAAGGGTGCAATCTGTTAAATTGTTTTCTGTACTTATAGAGGTTTTTGTGGGTTCTTCAATACCGCCATTAAGATTTTGGTTTACCGAATTATAAAATGTATTTGAGCGAAACCCGTTTGTGGCGAAATTTGCCATCGCTGAGTTTGTTGGGTTATTTGTATTGTTAAAATAGGCAGAGTTTTGCATTAAGTCGTTCATTTCACCCACGCTTACACTATCTAAATATCCAATAGAGTAAACAAGCCTAGTCATATTGCCGTCTAGCGAATTTGCAATTTCTGCGTTGCTTGCTTCACAACCAGTGCATAATAAAAGCGGTATAATTGCACAAATTATGGCACTAATAAATTTTTTCATATTAACTCCTTTTTATAATTAATAGTTAATTATAGTTTGCATAAAAATTTAAAAAATATTTTGTATGAAAATAAAATTTTTGGCGATAATCGGTTTATAAAGAAATTGAGAGGGAACATAAATTATGTCTAATGAAGCTAATAATAAAAACAGGACCGAAAAGCCTACATCAAGAAGAATAGATGAACTATTAGAGAGCGAATCAAAAAGAAATTTTGAAAAACGCAATACGGAATATTTGAGTTATGTAGAAGCAAAGTCGCCAAAAGGCTCGTGGTTAAAGTCTTTGTTTCACGCTTTTTTGGTAGGTGGCACAATTTGTTGCTTTGGTCAACTAATAGGAGATATTTTTAAAGCGGTTGACCCTATTATGAATTACAAAACGGTGGCGAGTTGGATTAATATAATTATTATTAGTTTAACAACTTTAACAACCGGGGTTGGTGTATTTGATAAACTTGGTAGATTTGCAGGAGCCGGAACAGTTATTCCAATAACGGGTTTTGCAAATTCTATTGCTAGTTCGGCAATGGAGTTTAGAAAGGAGGGCTTGGTTTTTGGCTTGGGTGCAAAAATGTTTTATGTAGCGGGGCCTGTACTTGTAAACGGTGTTACCTTTTCGATTATTGTAGGAATTATTTATTGGATATGTGGAGTGTAGTAAAATGAGTAAAAAGTTAGGTCAAAATAGTTACATTTTAGAAAAGCCTATTTATGTAATTGGTAGAGCGTGTAAAACAAGTCAAAAGGAAGCCGATGGGCCAATTGGCAAATATTTTGACGATGTTGTAAGTGACGACACACTAGGAGAAAACTCTTACGAAAAAGCCGAAAGGCGAATGATGGAAGAAACAATTTTTAAAGCAATTTCTTCTGCTGGTAAAAACGAAAATGAAATTGATATATTTATCGGTGGTGACTTATTAAATCAAATAGTTACTACAAATTACACGGCAAGAGCGTTTAACATTCCTTTTTTGGGAGTGTATGGAGCGTGTTCTACCATGAGCGAAAGTCTAATAATTGCCAGTTTAATTTTGGACGGTGGCGGAGCGGAAAATATTTTATGTGCAACAGGAAGCCATTTTTCGGCGTCTGAACGACAATTTAGAAATCCGCTAGAACTTGGCTGTCAACGCCAAACCTATTCACAGTGGACGGTTACTGGTATGGGCGCAACGGTGCTTTCTACAACACAAAAGTCTAATGTAAAAATAACTAAGGTTGCAATAGGAAATGTTACCGATTTCGGGGTAGTTGATATTGCAAATATGGGTGCAGCAATGGCACCTGCTGCAATGAATACTTTGGTAGCATTTTTTAAACAAACCAACACATCTCCTGCTGACTACGATTTAATTTGTTCGGGAGATTTAGGAAAACTTGGGTCGGATATACTAAAAGACTTAATGGTAGGCAAGGGTTTTCCTCTTGGTCAAAATTATATGGACTGTGGACATTCTATATTTAACAACGAACAAAAGACCTTTCAGGGCGGTAGCGGAGCGGGTTGCTCGGCATCTGTTTTAAATTCATACATTTTAGAAAAACTGGAAAGCGGAGAGTTTGATAAAGTAATTTTTATGGCAACGGGAGCGCTTATGAGTACAACTACTAATCAGCAAGGCGATACAATCCCTTGTATTGCACAACTGGTGCTATTTGAACATGAGGAGGATTAATTTATGTTGTTAGCGTTGTGGACATATTTTAAAGTGTTTTTGGTGGGTGGAATTATTTGCTTACTAGCACAAATTTTAATAATTAGAACAAAGATGACCAGTGCGAGAATTTTGGTAGTGTTTTTGATGATTGGTGCTGTTTTGGGCGGGCTTGGAATATATGGCTATTTGGTAGAATGGGCAGGTGCAGGTGCAACCGTTCCTATAACGGGGTTTGGGTATAATATATCTCGTGGAGCAATAGAGGGGGCTAGTGCAGACGGACTTCTTGGAGCGTTGTCGCATGGGCTGGCATCAATTTCTGCAGGAATTAGCGTGTCAATATCTTTGTCGTATCTAATAGCACTAATATGTAAACCCAAAACCAAATCTGAATAAAACAAAAAATTATGTTGTAAACCTTCATTGATCTGTGATAAACTATCAATGGAGGTTTTTATGCTAAAAATTGAAAATTTATGTTTTTCTGTAAATGAAAACGGACAAAATAAAGAAATTTTAAAAAATATAAATTTACAAATAGATAATAACAAGTTTGTTGTAATTACAGGACCAAATGGTAGTGGAAAATCTACTCTTGCAAAAATTATTATGGGAGTGCAAAAACCAACCAGTGGGAAAATTTATTTAGATGGCGAAGACATCACAAATACCGATATTACAACTCGAGCCAAAAACGGAATTGGTTTTGCTTTTCAGCAACCGGTAAGGTTTAAGGGTCTTACTGTAAGAGATTTAATTGAGGTTAGTGCTGGGGGTAAGGTAGATATTGCAACTGCTTGTAAATATTTAAGTGATGTAGGGCTTTGTGCTAGGGAGTATATTAACAGACCATTAGACGATAAACTTTCGGGCGGGGAATTAAAACGAATAGAAATTGCTATGCTAGAAGCAAGGAATGCTAAGGTTAGCATTTTTGACGAACCAGAAGCAGGTATTGATTTGTGGAGTTTCAATAATTTAATTGGCGTATTTAAGCGTATTCAAGAAAAAAATATGAGCACGATAATTATTTCGCATCAAGAACGAATTATTGAAATTGCCGATGAGGTTGTTTTGCTTGTAGATGGAGCGATAAAAAAGATAGACAAACCCGAAGTTATTTTAAAAGAAATTAATGCTGTAAGTGCTTGCAAAAAGATAGAAGGAGGTCAGGTCTAATGGAACTAGAAAAAGTTGACAAAGAGTTGTTACAAATTGTAGCCGACCTTCATCAAGTACCGCAAGGTGCATATAATATAAGGAAAAATGGAAAAAGTGTTGGTAGAAGCAGTTCGGCAAATATTACAATTGAAACCAACAACGAAAATACGGGCATAAACATAATTATTGCACCAAATACACAAAATGAGAGTGTGCATATACCGGTTATTTTGTCGGAGAGCGGTTTGCAAGATATGGTTAAAAATGATTTTTTTGTCGGAGATAATTCGTGCGTTACAATAGTTGCAGGTTGTGGTATTCATAATGATGGCAAGTTTGCTTCTGCCCATAATGGTATTCATCGGTTTTTTGTAGGAAAAAATTGCAATGTAACATATATTGAAAAACATTTTGGAGAGGGCAAAAATGATTATAATCAAATGAACCCCGAAACCATTATACAAGTGGGCGAAAACTCCGTTTTTAAAATGGAAACCACTCAAATTGGCGGAATAGCAAGAACGGAAAGAAATACATCTGCGATAGTTGAAAACAATGCAAAGTTAGATATAAATGAAAAGATTTTAACGGAGCTTGAGCAAAAAGCGAATACAAAATTTGTTTGTGAGTTAAATGGCAAAAATTCTTCAGCACGAATTGTTTCAAGAGCGGTAGCGAAAAACAATTCCGTTCAGCATTTTAAATCGGTACTAAACGGCAAAAATGAATGCTTTGGGCATACAGAATGCGATTGCATAATTATGGATAACGCAAATGTGTATGCAGATCCTGAGGTAAACGCCTTTAACGCAAATGCAAGTTTAATTCATGAAGCAGCAATAGGAAAGATTGCAGGAGAACAAATATTAAAACTTATGACGCTTGGGTTAACCGAAGCGGAAGCACAAGAAAAAATAATAAAAGGATTTTTGAGGTAAAGAGTATGAATGTTCAAAAAATTGTTGAAGGTCAAAGAGAATATTTTAATTCTCACCAAACACTAAACATAGAGTTTAGGTTGGCACAGTTAAAAAAATTAAAAAAGAGTTTAGACGAACATTTGCCACAATTGATGCAGGCTTTTTTAGATGACTTAAACAAATGTGAGCAAGATGTTTATATGACAGAATTATTTTTGGTAAAGAGTGAATTACGCTATTTAACCAAAAACTTAAACAAATTAACCAAAATAAGAAAAACCGGTACCGACCTTATAAACTTTTTTAGTACCGGAAGAATTGTTCCGGAGCCATACGGTGTATGCTTAATTGTCGCTCCTTGGAACTATCCTTTGCAACTTTCTTTGGTGCCATTAATTGGTGCTATTGCATCTGGTAATACCGTTGTGTTAAAGCCATCTTCTAGCGTGCCAACAATTTCGGCTGTTATAAAAGATATTCTTTCGGTGTTTGAAGAAAAATATATTGCTTGCATTACAGGAAGTAGAACGGAAACGGAAGGTTTGTTTGACCAAAAGTACGATTTTGCATTTTTTACCGGCGGAGAAGAATCTGGAAAAGTTTTGGCGGAAAAACTTAGCAAAAATTTGACGCCATGCGTATTAGAACTCGGTGGAAAGTCGCCATTAATAGTAGATTTTGATGCAGATATTGAGTTGTCTGCAAAAAAATGTGTTTGGGGCAAATTTTTAAATGCTGGTCAAACTTGCATTGCTCCCGATTATTGTTTGGTTCATGAAACAATTAAAGAACAATTTTTGGAATGTGTAAAGAAGGAAATTAGGGAACAATTTTATGTTGAAGATTTGCTAACCCCAAATTTTGTAAGAATAGTTGACGAGAAGAAAAAAGTAAGAATAGAAAAGTTGTTAGACGAAAAGAAGATAATTGTGGGGGGCAAGTTTGACGGATTAACACTAGAACCAACCGTTATGGATAATGTTAGTTATGATGACCCTATTATGAAGGAAGAGATTTTTGCTCCAATTTTACCAATTATTTCATTTACCACACTAACCGAAGAAATTGATAAACTAAAAGATAAAAAACACCCACTAGCATTATACTATTTTGGTAGCGATGTTTCTAAACAAGAATATGTTATGAAAAACGCAATTTATGGTGGCGGGTGTATTAATGATTGCATTATGCACATTAGCGACAGCCACCTGCCTTTTGGTGGAGTTGGTAGTAGTGGAATGGGTTCCTATCATGGAAAAAGAACTTTTGAAACCTTTTCGCATTTTAAGAGTGTTTTGGTTACAAACTCTAAAAAAGATTTAAAACTTAAATATATGCCATATAACAGAAAAAAACTTAAAACCATAAAAAGATTTTGTAAGTAATATTTAAAAATGTATAATTTATAAAACATAATTAAAAGGTAAATGTCATTTAGTTAGTTTACAAAAATAGAAACAATGCAATTGTATTTGTGTTGTTTCTATTTTTTTTAAGTAATTAGCAAAAGAAAATTATTTGGCTATACTTTAATGACTTTTGCCATAAATTAAAACAAAAATATAGTTATGGTAAAGGAATAAATACAAAAACTTACTCATATTATATAACGGAATTAAAATTATGGGTGGAGTAAAGGTATCAAGCACACTAACCAACAAACATAAAATTATAACCATTAATTTTATTAACAGAAGCAAAATTTTGAAGGCGTTTTTTGTTTTGTTAATTTTGGTGGGTATATTTTCATTGTGTATGAAGTTTCTAATTACGCCAGTAATAGTTAAGACTGGAACGGTTAAAATTAACGAAATTAGCAACAAGTCAATTAACGGTGCTATTCAAAAGGTAATGAAAGGGTCTATTTGTTATGATGATTTAATTCATATTGTAACCGATGGCGCTGGCAAAATTGTATTGTTGCAAGCAAATAGCATTGTTATAAATTCACTATCGCAAGAGGTTATAGAAAACACTTACCAAAGTTTGTTTAATTCACTGTATGATCCACTACATATACCGTTGGGTTCTTTTAGCGGGATACCAGCATTTGCATCTAGCGGACCTATTATAGATGTTGATATTGTACCTTATGGCACAGTTTCATGCAAATTTCTGAGCAAATTTTCTTCTTGCGGAATAAACCAAACCTTGCATCAGATATATGCCAATGTAGAAACGGTTGTAAATGCGGTGTTGCCATTAAAAAAGATTAATTGTGTAATTAATGAAAGCGTTTTGGTGGCGGAAAGCCTAATTATTGGGGAGGTTCCAGAAACCTATTTGATGGCAGAAGATGTGAGCGATTTATTAAATATGGTATAAAATATATAGGTTTTAATTATAAGTTAAAACCTATTTTTTTAACTTGAAAAATAGCATTGATTGTGATATATTTATTTAGTAAATTTTAAAGGAATTATAACTATGTATTTTTTAGACAACGCAAGCACAACAAGATGCTTCGAATCTAGTGCAGAAATAATTAAAAACGCACTATTAAATGACTATTTTAACCCATCGGCAAAATATGGGTACGCATTAGAAGAGCAAAAAAAATTAAACGAGTGTAGGAAGGTAATTTTAAATTCGGTCGGGGCAATCAATTTTGACTGTATTTTTACTGGTTCTGCAACCGAAAGCAACAACCTTGTAATGAACTCATTAATTTCAAAGCATTATGTGAGTTTAATTTCGGGTGGCGAACATTCTTCGGTGTATGAACCCGCTCATAGAGATTTGGATAACGCAAAAATAGAATTTTTGAAGTTAAACCAGTTTGGTGCCGTTGACATTGAAGATTTTAAACAAAAAATGACGCCAAATGTAGGTTTTGTTTCGGTGATGTATGTTAGTAACGAAACAGGGGCGGTTAATAATATCGAACAAATTGTGTCAATAGCAAAAGGTGTAAACCCAAAAGTGCTAATTCATGTTGACGCCGTGCAAGGATATTGTAAACTACCAATAAACCTAGAAACTTGGGGAATAGATTACCTAACTATATCTAGCCACAAAGTAAATGGACCAAAGGGTTTGGGTGCATTATTATCACGAAAAAAGAGCAAACTTTCACCTCAAATTTTGGGCGGTGGTCAAGAAAATGGTTTAAGAAGTGGTACAGAGAACTTACCAAGTGTTTTGGGCTTTGCAAATTCTGTAAAAATTCATCAAGAAACTATGCAAGATGATTATAAGATGGTTTACGAATTTAAGTGCAATTTGTTTAATTCTCTTACAAATAAAGCAAAAGAATACAATGTAGAAATGGAACTAAACGGTAGTTTAGAAAACTCTTCGCCATATATTTTGAGCCTTTCATTTGTGGGGGTAAAAGCGGAAGTGCTTTTGCACAGTCTTGAACAATTTGACATTTTGGTGGGTACAGGTTCGGCGTGTAATTCGCATCATAGCGGAAACAGAGTTCTTGAAAATATGAACAAAACTAAAGCAGAAGTAGAAGGCAATATTAGATTTTCTTTTTCTTGCGAAAGCGTTAATTTAGATTATGAATATGTGGCAGAAAAAGTAATTTTATGTGCAAAAAATATAAAAAGGAAATAAAGAGATGGAATTTGATAGCATTATTGTTAGATATGGAGAGATATATTTAAAGGGTAAAAATCGTGGGTATTTTGAAAAGGCATTAAAAAACAATATTATAAAAGTTTTAGATAAATTTGGTGCAAAAATTGAATTTACTACTGGAAGATATATAGTAAATAACTTTAACCAAAATGATAGGTTGTTATTGCAAGACAGATTAACTAAATTGCCGGGAATTTACTCAATTTCTCCGGCGTTTGCCGTGGACGCAACCCCCGAAAATATTTTGAATGTATGCAAAGAATTAATGCAATTTAAAAGGGGTACTTTTAGAGTAACTACCAAAAGAGCAGATAAAACTTTTCCTATTTCGAGTATGGATTTTTCAAGAGAACTGGGCGGAAAAATTTTGAGTGAATTTCCTGTTCTTAAAGTAGATTTACATAATCCTGACACAAACTTAGAGGTAGATATTAGAGTTAATCATAAAGCCTATGTGTTTACGGACGAGCTTTTGGGCGTTGGTGGTATGCCTGTAGGAACAGCAGGTAATGGGCTTTTGCTTTTGTCGGGCGGAATAGATAGCCCCGTTGCCGGATTTATGATGGCAAAAAGAGGATTAAAACTAACAGCGCTACATTTTGAAAGTTTTCCTTATACTTCGCCACAGGCAAAAGAAAAAGCAATAGAACTTGCCGAAATTTTGTCTAAATATAATGGCAAAACAGATTTGTATGTGTGCAACATTGCAAAAATTCAAGAACAAATTCATGAGCATTGCCACCCAGACTATATGATTACTTTGGTGCGAAGATTTATGCTAAGAATTGCCGAAAAACTGGCAGAAGAAAAGAATATTGGAAGCATTGTAAGCGGTGAAAGCCTAGCACAAGTTGCTAGCCAAACGCTTGAAAGTATGACTACAATTGGAGAAGCGATGAAATCTGGCAAACCATTTTTTAAGCCACTTATCGGTTTTGACAAAATTGAAACGATAAAAATAGCAGAAAAGATTGGAAGTTATGATATTAGTATTCGCCCATACGATGATTGTTGTACGGTATTTTTGCCAGATTCTCCAATAATAAAGCCAAAATTGCAAAAGGTTTTGGAGCAAGAAAAGCGTTTAGATGTAGAAAAACTAGTTGACGAGTGTTTTGACCATATAGAACATATTACAATAGACGAATAACGTCTAGTCATACCAAAAGTAGATTTATTACAATAAATTATACCTTGGTGGTCGACTATATATTATGATCTAATTATATAGACATCAAGAAGAAATATTGATTTAAAATACTGGTAAATTTATTGCTAGACTTGGAACAGCCTTGGCTTAAAAATAAATATAAAATAAATTTTTTGTGCTAGTTGTTATTTGATAACAATATTTGTGCTAGGAGGAATTAAGTTATTATGAAGTCTTTTAAAGATTTAAAAAATGTAATTGACAAATTGGTCTCAAAAAAACAAAAGACGGATCAGATGGATTTTGAGGTTGGTCGTTGGTTTAATATTGATAAATTAAAAATTGCATTAACCAAAGGTAAAGAATTTACTAAAACTCAAAACGAAATTAAAATAGCGATAGATGATGAAGATGATAACGACACAAGAAAAGAAATTCTTGAACTAATTGGTGAAGTTGCCAAAATGTACAAAGAAAATCATAACGAAGTGGAGATTACCGTTGTTGCTCCGTGGCTAAGGTTTGAAGAGGCTGAATATTTACAATCTCTCCAAGTGAAAAACAAAATAAAAATCAAAACACAAGATGTGGGACATAAATACGGACTTGATGAAATTGTTAAAGTTCAAGCTGAATCTAAAAATTTTATTGAATTCATTAAGGAGAAAGGAAAAAACTTATCTCCGCTTGAAAAATTTATTTTAATATATGAATTTGTAGCCAACCGTGAATATAAAATGGGTGATGGCGGACACACAAGAAGTGTTTATGGAGTTTTAAAATATAATGATATTGTTTGTGTTGGATATGCTCGACTTCTTGAATACTTGTGTGCCCAGGCTGATATTAAAGATATGGTTGTAACGTGTCAAGGTGTGGAAGTTAAATCCGACAAAGAAAATAAAGAGGTATATGGGCACGAAATAAATTTTATTTATATTAAAGACGAGAAATATAAGATAGATGGTTGGTATTATGCAGATTCTTGTTGGGACAGTCCAAAAAGAAAAATGGATAAAAAACTCCCATCGCTTAACTATTGCTTGATTAATCTTAAGCAAGTCAGAGATATGACGGCTAATTCTGTAATAACAGACTATAGCAAAAAGGTGGAAGATTTGGCGAGCTGTTTTATCACGACTATATATATGAGGAATTTTAAATTCATGGACCCAAGAGATAAACGGAATTTAGGTCGCTTAACTCATGACGAAAGAGCGAAATATAAACGTGAAAAACTTACTGAATTCTTTGATAAAATTCACGATGAAACAAGAAACGCACCTATTAGTTATGGCAAATTTACTGATGCATTTTATGTTGCTCATTTAGCTATGGGGTTAACAGGTAGGGAAGTGGGAGATAGGTACGTTGAAATTTTTTATAATAGTATGCGGAGATTTAAAGATGAAACTTTGTCTAAGGAAAGTTCACCTATAAATAGTTAACTACAAAATTTAGTTGGTTAATATATTATAAATTGTGATAAAATATTGTTAGATTAAAAATTTAGTTAAAAATTGTTGATTAAAAAATTTTACACAAAAAAAACTATTTATAATTTTTTCAAACGGCTCTAATGCTTTGTTTTACAACGAAAGAGCCGTTTTTTTGTAGTAAAATTTATAACTAAAAAGTGATATTGAGGGTTAAAGAGGAGAAGTGCAGTTGCAAATATAGGTAAATATTTATAATCGGCACAGAAAAGTTATATAAGTAATAATTTAATTGAAAACTATAAGACAAAAACTGCTAAAACAAAAACAATCAAATAAAAAAAGATAGGACAACTTGTATTTTATTAATTGAATAAATTGTTTGTAATTTTAGTATATTTTGGGTTATAATTACATTATAAAATTAACTTTACTCGGGAGAAATTATGGAGCAAAATTTAATAACTTTTCCAAACAAATTTAGGGCGGTTGTTTGTAATATGTCAAGTCGTATGGTGTGTGTGTCGGTTAGTATATGCACCGGTGCAGAATTGGAACAGAGATCGTGGTCGGGAATATCACATTTAACCGAAAGACTTATTCGCTCTGCTGTGCTATCGCAGGTTTCTACGGTTGGTGCAATTGTAGATACAAAAACCGATTTTGAGCATATAGAAATTACCGTTTCGTGCCAGCCTGAAGCGTTGGAGTTTGTAATTAAAACATTGTCTGATTGCATATTTAACTTTTATCCAAAGCAAGCAAGCCTTGAAAGGGAGCAATTTAAAATTTCGCAAGAAATAGAAAAAGAAAGTTTTAACCCAATGGCACAGTTGTTTAATTTAACCCAAAAATATATGTATAAGGGAACAAACCTTTCTACTACCATTCTTGGAACGCAAAAAACCATAGATTCTATCACTATTGCAGATGTTAGAGATTTTTTGGCAAACAATTTAATGCCAGAAAATGTTTTGGTTTCGGTTGTTGGAGAACTCACAAAAATAGAAAATGGAAACAATGTTTCAAAAGACCTTGCAATGGAACAGGTTCAAGCCTACCTAAACAAATATTTTTATATTAAAACCATAGAGCAAAATTATAAAAGACGGGCAAAATCTACTCCTTCTGTTGTGCCAGCGGAACCAATTTTTATAGCAAAAAATAAGCCACTTAACCAAACAAGGTTTCAAATTAGTTTTCCTACCGCTCCTCACGAGTCGGCGGGGTATAAGTATGCCAAAATTTTAGAAAAGTATTTATATTTATATTTGCGTGTTCAACTAAAAGAAACGGCGGGGGTTTATGGCATAGAAACTAAGGTTATTCAGTTTAAAAACAATAGTCATATTTCTATCTCGTTTGCCGTAGATAGCGAAAGGGCAGAAAATATTTATGAATTAGTGGTGTTGGCGTTAATTAATTTGCAAAAAGAACACATTACAAAAGATGAGTTTGATAGTTTGGTTAATATGTATAAAACCGAAGTCGCTCTTTTGCACGCCTTGCCAACAAACTTGGCGACCAGATACAATAAGCAATTATTTTTGAAGGACAAATTATTCGACTTAGATGCCGAATTATCTCAAATTTCGGCTTTGGTTTACGAAAACTTTCACACCACATGTTCTGCTACACTAGATTTTAGCACAATGGTTGTAATTATGCTTGGCAGAATTAATAAAGAGTTTAATCCGTTTAAACTAACGGAAGGGAGATAGTTATGAATACAAAGGGTACTTTATATACCTATCCAAATGGTTTAAGGCTTGCTTTTAAAAAGGCACAAAAGGGCTCCGTTAAGGCGTCTTTTACCATGCTTGTGCTTACTGGAAGCGAAAACGAAGATGAACCAAAAGGGATTGCACACCTTTTGGAACATTCTTTTTTTAAGGGAACCAAAGACTACACGCAAGAGCAGTTGTCGGTAGAACTTAATAAAATTTGTGCGAGAGCAAACGCAAGTACTTCTACGGAGTTTACCAAATTTAAGGCAAGGTTTCCTAGGTTTAATACCGAAAAGGTCTTGTCGCTTTTGTCTTCTATGATTTTTGATAGTGTATTTGATAGTGACGGGTTAGAAAAGGAAAAAAATGTAATTATTGAAGAGATAAAAATGTGTGCCGATGACCCGCCAAGGTTTGCTTTTGATAAACTAATGGAGAGTATGTACTCTGGCACGCCTTTTGGTACTGATATTGCTGGCACTCCAAAACTTTTAAAAAAGGTTTCACGAGAGGAAGTTATAAATTTTAGGAACACACATTATATTCCAGAAAATGTTATTATTTCGGTTATTGGAGATTATGACCTAGAATATATTAAGTCACTTATAGAAAAATTTTTTGTTAATCGCTTTTTTGAAATTAATGGAGAAACAAAAATTAAAAAGGAGTATTTGCCTTATACAACCAGAAAAGCAAAAACAATCATAAACAAAAAAAATCTTTTGCAGTCTAATGTTATGATGGCAACATATATTATGAATGCAACTAGCAGTGACCGCAAAAAGTTCGCTCTTATGAATTTTATTCTTGGCGGAAGTATGGGGTCTAGACTTTTTAAAAAACTCCGAAACGAAATGTCGCTTTGTTATAGTATTTATACCGATAGTTTTTTGTATAAAAATAATGGGTTTATGCTTATTGATTTTTCTACATCAAAAAGCAACAGAGATTTGGCAATAGAGGCTGTTAAGGGAGAAATTGCCAACATTTTAGAAAATGGCATAACAGATGAGGAGTTTGAAGTAGCAAAAAGCGTTTTATTAAACACTTACTTAATGGAACAAGATATTCCGTATTCTAACACAACATACATTGCTTACAATGATAAGTTAGAAGACCCAAAGACCAAAATAAAACAATTGCAAAATTTACAAAAAGAGGAATGCGAAGAGGTTTTTAGAAAATATATTCACTTAGACAATTTGCATATCTCTATAGTTGAATAAGCAATTAAAATTATTTATTTCGTTTGCCTTTTATATTATATATATGGTAAAATAAATAAGTAAAAGGTATGCAAATTTAAGTAATTGGGAGATTTTTTGCAGGTGTATTACAATCAAAGAAAGGTAAAAAAGCAAATAAGATGGAGAGATTTGGTAGTAGCAGGCATATTAGGGCTTGTTACTATTTTGTCGTTTTTTAGTGCTTTTCAAAAAATAACTAATTATGTATTAGGTTTTTTTGGTGTTTTATTTTATCCGTTAATGGTTTTGGCAATTTTAATTTTTGTAGCAAGAGCATTAAATATGAAGTTTAATATGACAGGTAAAAATCTGGCATTAATCATTTGTATTTTGTGTAGTTTAAACTTGCTTTTGCATACTATTTTTGTTGCAGGTTTTGCAAGAGAACAAGGTGTGCATTTTGCTAACTATTTTGCATTTTTAAAAAGCGTTATAACCTATGAGTCGGGGCTAACTATTGGTGGCGTTATTACAAGTATAATTTGCTATCCATTTATGTGCATTTTGAGTACGGTAGGGGCTTGCATATTGTTTGCAATTGTTCTTATTATTGTTTCGGCACTTACAATAGACTATTATTTGAATGTCAGAAGTTTAGATTATCTCAAAAGGAAACAGTCGGTACAAAACCGCAATGAAATGGAAGAGTCTTCTGTTAAAAGTACCGGCATTGGAGATTTGTTAGAAAGAGAGCAAAACACCAATGTAAATTCTGATGATGACGATTTTGAAGAACAAAATGAAACCTTTAATTTTAACAACAGTATGACCAGCACAGAAGACGAACACTATGACGATGACAATCTTTCTAATGACGACAAAGCTAAGTCTAGTTATGACCCAAACAAATTTTCAAGCGTGCAAGAATATATAAATTATCCTTATGTTCCACCTAAGTTTATGCATGGCAAAAACACCGAAGAAAGGTCGGGATATGAATACAATCAAACCGCCGATTATAATCATAATTTAGATGAAAGCACAAGCAATTACTATAATGAAGACGATGAAGAAAATCGTGATGACGACAATAATTATACAACTAATTATGACAATGCCGAAGGCGCCGAAGATAATGAAAACTATTATAACGAAAATTTACATGACGATGATATTAATGTAGATGACGATATTGAAACGCCTGCATGGGCAAATGAAACACTAAACGCTGAAAGTGATGACGAAGACGAATCTGATGACAATAATTCAAACTATAATAGTTATGAAAATTCTAGAACTCGAAGCAAAAATGAAAACGCCTTTAATAACAGTCCTTTTAGTGCTTTTGGAAGCACCGAAAACACCAAAAACACTAGAGCGAACAGAGAGTCGGAGGTTTTTGATAGTCCTGCAAAAAGATTTTTTGATTCTGCTCCAAAGATGCAACCCGAACAGCTTTCGTTGGGTGTTGCAAAACCAAAAAATTATAAGCAAGAAAAGGATAGAAAATATTGCCCACCACCAACATCTATTCTAGATTACCATTCTGATGACGAAAGTTCTTATGGAGGAGATTACGAAAAGAAGAGCGAAGCGCTAGAACAAGTTTTGAGTAGTTTTAATATAGATGCAAAAGTTACTAGCATCGTTAGAGGTCCAACAGTTACTCAGTACGAACTTAGTATGCCGTATGGTACTAGTGTAAAAAAGATATTATCATACGATAGCGATATTGCGGCGGTTTTAATGAGTAAGGGTGGTGTCAGAATTGAAGCACCAATACCTGGTAAAAATGCCGTTGGTGTAGAAGTCGCAAACGACAAACGTAGTTTTGTTGGTTTAAGAGAAATGCTAGAAAGTAAAGAATTTCAAAATTCTACCGTAAACCTTCCAATGGCTATTGGTAAAAGTATTTCGGGCGAAGTAGTTGTTAAGTCGCTTCCAAAACTAGTACATATGCTTATTGCAGGTTCTACTGGTTCGGGTAAATCAGTATTTTTACACACATTGATTTTAAGTATGATGTATAAGTGTTCTCCATCTCAATTAAGGTTTATTATGATAGACCCTAAGAGGGTTGAGTTTACTAGATATAGTGGTATGCCACATATGATGATTCCGCACGCCGTTTGTGAATGTGATAAGGCCATTAATGCATTAGGTTGGGCAGTAAAAGAAATGGAACGCAGATTTAAGAAGTTGCAACAATATCAAGTGCAAAACATACAAGATTTTAATCATTTAAAGGTTGTAACCGAAACTCACGAAGAAGAACAAATGGCATATCTTGTAATTGTAATTGATGAGCTTGCCGACCTTATGATGGTAGGTAAAAAAGAGGTAGAAGAAAAGATTGCAAGACTAGCTCAACTTGGTCGAGCTAGTGGTATACACATGATGATTGCAACTCAAAGACCATCTGCTGATATTATTACCGGTACTATTAAAAACAATTTACCTACAAGAGTTGCTCTTAGTCTTGGTAGTTCAATTGATTCAAGAGTTATTTTGGACGAAACTGGTGCAGAAAAACTTTTGGGTTATGGGGATATGCTACTTTCTGCACAAGACTCTAATGCAACCATTCGTTTGCAGGGTGGTTTTATGGATATGGACGAAGTAAGAAAGGTTGTAGAGTATATTAAAGACCACAATGACACTTATTTTGATGAAGAACTAGAAAAAGAAATATTGTCTGATCCAAAGCAAGAGGTTCAATCTCCTGATAGTTCTGCATACGACCCTCAAAATCCGGATCAAGACGAACTGTTGCCATCGGCTTTAAAACTTTGCATAGAAACAGGCGGAGCGTCTATTAATATGGTTCAAAGAAGGTTTAGAGTAGGTTATGCAAGGGCTGCTCGAATTATTGACCAAATGGAACTTGCGGGCTATATTTCGCCGGGTAATGGCAGTAAACTAAGAACGGTACACATGACAATGGCTGAATTTAATGAAAAATTTGGTGATGATGTAAATTAGAGGAAAATTTTATGAAAACAAAGAATGTTAGTTTAAAGGGTTTACAAGTTGGAGTTGTTTCGCTTGGGTGCGATAAAAATCGTATAGATACCGAAAATATGATGACCTATTTGCAGTCTGATGGGGTAAATTTTGTTGCAGACCCTAGCGAAGCGGATATAATTATTGTAAATACTTGTGCATTTATAAAATCTAGTAGAGATGAATCTTATAGAACAATAGAAGAAATGACCACCTACCGCAAAACGGGTAGATGTACATGCTTAGTTGTTACGGGGTGTTTTCCGCAGTTAAGGTTAAACGACTTGCGTAACGACTTTCCTGAAATTGATGTATTTATGGGCACAAATGATTACAAACAAATTTCTGATATTATAAAACAGTTTTATGATGAATCTAATGATGGAGATATAATAAAAGTTAGTGATGACTACAATGTAGATTCTATTGAAAAGGGTAGGGTTATTACAACTCCTCCTTACTTTGCATACTTGAAAGTTGCCGATGGTTGCGATAATTTTTGTTCCTATTGCTTAATTCCATATATTAGGGGTAGATATAGATCTCGCAGAATAGAAAGCATTGTTCAAGAGGCCAGTGATTTGGTAGAAAACGGTGCAAAAGAACTTATTTTGGTCGCACAAGATGTTGCAAAGTATGGCGAAGATTTGTATAAAAGAAATCGCCTTGCCGATTTAATTATAGAACTTAGCAAGTTAGAAAAGTTAAAATGGATAAGGTTGTTATATTGCTATCCAGAACACTTAACCGATAACGCACTTGATGAGATTAAAAACAATCCAAAAGTTTGTGCTTATGTTGATATTCCTTTTCAACATTGCAACAATGAGATATTAAAGGTTATGAACCGCAAAGTTCAAAAAGGTGACCTTGTAAGACTAATTGAATCCCTAAAAAAGAGCGATAAAGATATTGCTATTAGAAGTACTTTTATTTTGGGTTTTCCGGGCGAAACAAAAAAGGACTTTAATGAGTTAATTAAGTTTATCAAAGAATACAAAATGCCAAATGTAGGATTTTTTACCTACTCAAGAGAGGACGGTACCGTTGCTGCAAGATTAGAAAATCAGATTGATGAAATTACAAAAAAACGCAGATTGCTAAAAGCGGTTAGGGTTCAAAAAAATATAGTAAAACAATATAATAAGTCGCTTGTTGGCAAAACAATTAAGGTTTTGTATGAGGGAATAGACTCAGAAACGGGCAAAGACTTTGGCAGAAGCGAATATCAAGCACCTGATATTGATACCATTACCTTTATTACAAATGGCGGAAGACTTAAAGTTGGTGAATTTTATAATGTCACCATTGACAAGGTAAAAGGCTATGACTTATATGGTCATGTTGAAGAGGACTAGGGGGAAAGCACTATGAACGAGAAAATGAAAAATGTACCAAATATTTTATCTTTTGCAAGAATAATTTTAACGCCTATTGTAATTGCGTTGTTTTTAATTCCATCAGGGGTTTGTAAATTTGTTTCATTTGCTTTATATTTTATTGCTTCTTGCACCGACTTTTTAGATGGCTACATTGCAAGAAAGTATAATGCTGTTAGCGATATGGGAAAACTTTTAGATGCCTCAGCAGATAAATTTTTACAGACCAGTGCACTTATTTTGGTACTTACATCGGAGTATAATGTGGTTAGTATGTGGATATCAGTTGTTCTTATGCTGGTGTTTTTACTAAGAGATTCTTGGATGAGTACAATTCGTCAACTATCTGCCAGCAAAGGCGTTGTAATTTCGGCAGACATCTGGGGAAAAATTAAATCTATATTAATGGACGTTGCTCTTGGTGTGTTATTTTTGTATTGCGGGCTTTGCTCTATTTTAAAAGAGGGTCAAAACACCAAACTTTTTGCAGACTTAACCGTTGAGTATATTGGTTGCTTTGGTATTGTATTGCTTGCAATCGCTGGAATTTTTTGTATCATTTCGTGCATCAACTACACAAAAAATGCTTGGGGCGTAGTTGTAAAAGGACAAGAAAAGGATAGCGTAATAACCGATGCACAAATTTCTATTGAAAATTATATAGAGAGTGAAAACACTGATTGTAAGGGCATAGATAATTCACAAAAATAATTTTATTTTATGTTGAAATGTAATTATTTTTGCATTATAATCTAACTAAGGGGAGAAATTTTTATGGCAAAAGAAGTAGAAAAAAACACTACAAAAGAAGAAAAATTAAAGGCTTTGGAGCAGATTATTGCTTCAATAGAAAAGCAACATGGTAAAGGCTCTATTATGCGACTAGGCGACCAAACAATTCAACCAATAGATGTTGTATCTACCGGTTGCTTAACATTAGATATGGCTCTAGGAATTGGCGGTATACCAAGGGGCAGAATTATTGAAATATACGGACCAGAGTCTTCTGGTAAAACCACCGTTTCGTTGCATATTATTGCAGAAGCACAAAAAACGGGTGGTACATGTGCTTTTATTGATGCCGAACATGCGCTAGACCCAACCTATGCTGCAAGACTTGGAGTTGACTTGCAAAATTTGTATGTATCTCAACCAGATAATGGCGAGCAAGGTCTAGAAATTGCAGAAGAACTTGTTAGAAGTGGGGCATTAGATGTTGTTGTAATTGACTCTGTTGCAGCACTTACCCCAAAGGCAGAAATTGATGGAGAAATGGGCGACAACCATATTGGTTTGCAGGCAAGATTAATGAGTCAGGCACTAAGAAAACTTGCGGGCATAACCAACAAAACAAAAACATGTGTTGTATTTATTAACCAATTACGAGAAAAAGTTGGCGTTATGTTTGGTTCGCCAGAAACCACACCGGGCGGAAAGGCTCTAAAATTTTATGCCAGCATAAGACTAGATGTAAGAAAAATTGATACTCTAAAAGATGGGTCAGACACCGTTGGTAACCGTACCCGTGTAAAAGTAGTTAAAAACAAACTTGCTCCACCATTTAAAACAGCAGAGTTTGATATAATTTATGGTGCAGGTATTAGTCAAGAAGGTTGCGTTCTTGATATGGCAACTGATATGGGCTTTGTAGAAAAGAGTGGTTCGTGGTATGCGTATAATGGCGAAAAAATTGGTCAGGGAAGAGAAAACGCTCGAAATTATTTAGTAAATAATCCTGATGTATTAGCAGAATTAATAGCAAAATGTAAAGGTCAAGAAGTTGTAGGCAAAGAAAACAGCAAAAGTGCCGAAACTGATGAATAAAAACACCTTCAAAAACTTGACCTAAACTTGCTTAATGGTTTATAATTATAAGGTAAGATTAATTTAAGGTAGGACGAAATGGAAAATTTCAGCAAAACAAAAAGTATCATAATTTACTGCATTTTTGCACTAATATTTGCAGTTGGTACTGTATTCACTTTTGTTCCGATGCAATTTGGCTCAAAAGATTATCTATCATCATTTGGCGCTATTAGAAAGTCTAGCGAAATAGGTGATAGCATTAGTGCGGTTTACAAAATAACCGAAAGCGAATCTACTAATGTTGATAAGGCAATTAGTATGATTGGCGAAAGAATTGAAGAAAAATTTGGAAAAAACAGCGTAAATGTTTCAAGGCTTGGAGATGACAAGTTAAAGGTTGTTGTTGCAGAACCTCTTGAAAACACAACTCTTAGTGAACTAGAAAACTTTTTTAAAACCATCGCTGGTGGCAGACTAGAACTAAGAAACAACAAGAGCGCTACCGTTGTTAAAGATGAAGACCATGCTGACCTAATTGTTATAGATGGTTGGACGGAAATAAAGTCTATTAGCGTTTCAAACTACAAAGGTCAATTTGGTGTTACGGTAGAATTTACCAAAAGTGGTAAAGAAAAATTTTTAAATATGGCAGGGCAGACTTGCTATATGTTCATAAATGGAGAGGCTTTTCCAAATTCTAAATATAATTCGGTAGATATTAAAAGTGAGCAACAATCATTTACCTTTTGGTTGCAAGACTCTATGGACGCAGCCGACTATTATTATGATGCGTTTTCATGCGGATTAATTCCATTAAATTTAGACGCTGAAACAATAGAAATAACCTATTATAACGCAAACAAAACCGCTAATGCAATTTGTTTTGCATCGGTGCTAGTAATTTTGGTTGCTCTTGCCGTTTTAATTATTGTAAAATTTAGGGCTAGTGGAGCAATATTTGTAGTTACTACATTGCTTGGCGATTACTTGCTACTATTTTTACTACAAGCAATGCCATGGGTTATTATGGGATTAGGTGGCGTTATTACCTTAGGATTAGTTCAAATTGTTCAGTTTGCATTAATTATTGCTCAACTTAACCAAATTAAGAGTGAGTATATGCTAGGCAAGTCTATTGTAACTTCGGTAGACGATGCGTTTAGTAAGTTTAAATTTGTAGTATTAGATGTAACTGCAATTATGTTAATTGGCGGAATCTTCTTTGCAATATTTGGCATTGGAGAACTTACAAGCATAGGTACGATTATGTCGCTATCTGCTATAATTATTGCGGTTGTAAATATTCTAATTTCTAAATTTTTAATTAATTTAAGTTTTGCTTTTGGCGAAAACAATGCAAAAATGTACGCACTACCAAAAAGGGAGGAAGCAGTAAATGAATAGATTATTTAACTCTCCAAAACAATTATTAAAGTATATGCTATTGTTTACAGCAACCATAGTTGCAGTAGCCGTGGTATTTGTATGCTTTTTTGGATTTAATAAATCATATCAGTTTGGCGATCAATATCAAGTTTCGGTAGACTATGTAGACCTAGATAAAACAGATGCTTACATTAATAACATTAAAACCATTGTTGAGAACAATAACGGTACAATCACTTACACCGAAACAGGAGATAAAGCTTACTTAAATACACTTAATGTTGTATTTAAGTCTAACTCTACAAACATTGAAACTGTTAGAGCCTCTTTGGTTACATTGTTTGATGGCGAAATTAATGCCGACCAAATTTCGGTAAACAAACTAGAAAAAACCTATGCAGGAAAAAGTTTAATTAAGGTAATTTTACCATTAAGTCTTACAGTAGTTGCACTATTTATTTACGGACTTTTAAGAAGAAATTACAAATATGGACTTGCTTTGATTGTTTCATTTGTTGGTACGGTTTTGGTTGGTCTTTCACTTTTTGCAATTACTCGAACCCAAATTAGTATATCTAGCCTTGGTATGCTAACGGGTATCGCTTTACTATCTGTAGTTTCATTTATTTACTACACATCTATTAGTTTTATGAAGAAAAACAGTGTACATGGCGAAAAAGAAAAACTTGTAAACCTATATGTAAATTCTGTAAATACATCTACACTTGCAATGATTATTCCTATGGGGTTAATTTTGCTATCATGTGTGGCATTAATATTTACATTTAGCCCAAGTTTGGTACAATTCGGTATTTCTGGAATAGTTAGCGTTTTTGCTGGTGTATGGTCTTCAATTTTCTTAACGGGTGCATTCTATTTTACCATTGCAAAAGATGAGGACGTTAAGTTAAAGGCTATAAGAAAATAACGAAGGATTATAATATGTTGTATGACGAGAAGGTTAAGAATATTTTAAAAAAGCGTGGAATTTCAACAGAAAAAGAAATTCACGATTTTCTTGAACCTTCTCTAAGCGCTTTGCATGACCCAAAACTTTTAAGTGGAATGGATAAAGCCAGCAACCGCATATTACAAGCCATAGAAGAAAAACAAACGGTATTAATTTATGGAGATTATGATGCTGACGGAATTTGTTCTGTCAGCATGCTTTATTTATTTTTAAAAAGCAGGGGGCTAGAACCTATTGCTTTTATTCCTAATAGACATACCGATGGTTATGGTCTAAGTGAAGAAACGGTGGAGCATATAGCAAGCACATATTTTCCAGACTTAGTTATAACCGTTGATACTGGAATTTCGGCACATGACGAAGTTGAGATGCTTAAAGATTGCGGAATTGATGTAATAGTAACAGACCACCACGAACCGCCCGAAATTTTGCCAGACTGTACCATTATAGATCCAAAATGCACCGGTCAAAGTTATCCATTTGCTGGTTTATGTGGGGCAGGTGTAGTTTTTAAACTAATTCAATATATTGGCGGTGTTGAAGAAGCGCTTAACTATGTTGATATTTGTGCTATTTCTACAATTGGCGATATTGTGCCATTGCTTGACGAAAACAGAGTGCTTACAAAGTTAGGACTAGAAAAAATAAACGGCGACAATCCTCGCCCATCTATTGCATATTTCAAAAAATTACTAAAAATAGTAAAACTAGACAGCACAGATATTACCTTCAAATTAGTTCCACGACTAAACGCTTCGGGCAGAATGGATAGTGCATTTAAAGGGTTTGAGTTTTTGATTGGTGAAGATGAGGCTGTTCTTGCCGAAAAATTTGCATCAATAGAAGAAGACAACAATGAGCGTTTAAAACAATCGCAAGAAATTCAAAACGAAATTAATAAGCAACTTGTGGGTATTGATTTAAACGCAGAACCTGCAATTTTTGTAAAAAGCGAAAATATAAATTTGGGACTAATAGGTATAATAGCAAGCAAACTCTGTGGGCAATTTTTAAGACCAGTTTTTGTTTTTACTGCAGATGAAAGCGGTAATTTAAAGGCGTCTATTAGAAGTATAGAAGGCGTAAATGTGTTTGAATTGCTAGATAAACACAGAGCAGAATTGATAGATGTTGGTGGTCATAGTTTGGCTGGAGGACTTACAATTGCTCCCGAAAAATATGAAAACTTTAAAAAAGTTATACAGGCAGAAATTAAAGAAATTTATGACAAGTTGCAATTTTCAACCGAATATGAATACGATGAAGAAATTGAAGATAAAGATATAAATTTAAAACTTGCCGAAACATTAGAAAAATTAGAACCGTTTGGTTTTTGTAATCCTAAGCCTATACTTTTATTAAAAACCAACAATGCCAAAATTGAACCAATGAAGAGTTTTAGACATTTTAGAATTGTTACCGAAAGCAAAAGGGAAGTGGTAGCATTTTTTGGCTCAAAGTATAAAGCGATGTTTGATATGAACACCACTAAAAATGTCCTTTTAAACTTGGAGGTTGATACCTTTTTTAAAGCCAAAAGGGCAAAAGCAACGGTTAAAGATATTTTTGTAACACCAGTTGAAATTGTTGGCGCAGAAGACAAAATTTGCGTAAAAAATATGAGTATGCTTTTTGATTCTTTATATAAAAACAAGTCTAATTATGTGAAACAATTTAGCAATATTGCAGAGGTTGAAAAATATTTACAAAAAAAAAGCGGAACATTAATAATTACAAACAATTTTTCGCTTGCATGCCTTATAGCAAAAAAGTATAATGTTAGAATTGTTACCATTCCACAAAGCAATGGAGAATCGGTTGTTTTGTATAATCCTACCACTTGCATTAACTATGAAAGTCTTTTGCAATATAAAAATATGTTGTTTTTGGATAGCAATTTTGGTGCAGAACAATTTGGGCAGGTAATTGCAAATACATTTATTAGCACAAATAAGTGTTCTGCCAAAATAGATAAATCTCGAGAAGTGTTTGCTAAATATTACAAATTTTTGATGTCTAGGGTGCCAAACTCTGGAAACGATATTATAGAAATAGCAGAAAAAATGATAGTAAACAACCCCGAACTAAACTTAGTGCAGTTGGTTTTTACAATATTTGTAAGTGCCGAACTAGGATTTATTAGTTATCAATCTGGCGATATTGTAGAACTGGGGCATATTGCTAACAAGGGCAAAAAAGATTTAGCAAGTTCTAAATTTTTTAATATGTTTTAAGGAGGAATCTTTGTATGATTGGCGAAATGAAGGTTTTTAAATATGAAATACATAAACGCTTTAAGTTGCGAGATGAAGAACTTATTCTTAAAGCGCTAGATTTTGCAGTAGAAAAGCATAAAGACCAAAAAAGAGAAACGGGCGAACCATACATTATTCATCCTATCGCAGTAGCAACAATTTTGTTGCAATATGGACTAGATGCAAAGGCAATTTCTGCGGCGCTTTTGCACGATGTTGTAGAAGACTCTGGTGTAACTCCAGACGAATTAAAGGTTATGTTTGGCGAAGAAGTCGCAGAACTAGTAAATGGTGTTAGCAGAGTTAAAACTTTAAGATACAAAAGCAGTGCAAATGAAAATGATGAATCATTAAGAAAAATGTTTCTTGCAATGGCAAAAGATATAAGGGTTATTTTTATAAAACTAGCCGATAGGCTTCATAATATGCGAACGCTAGACAGCGTTCCAAAGGAACACCAAATTCGCAAATCACTAGACACACGAGATATTTATATCCCAATAGCCGAAAGGTTGGGTCTTAGCTCAATTAAAGGCGAGTTAGAAGATTTAGTTTTTAAATATTTATATCCAGAGGACTATAACAGAATTAGTCTTTTGCTAGAAAAAACGTTTGCAAAACACCAAAAAGATTTAGACACCATTAGTGATGAACTTAAAGAGGTTTTGCGAGATTTAAAAATTAAAGGCGAAGTAAAAAGTAGGTTTAAAAGAAAATATAGCATATTTAAAAAGCAACAATCTAAGGGTATAGAACAAATTTATGATATTCTTGCATTAAGAATTTTGGTAAACGATATAAAAGATTGTTATGTGCTTTTGGGCGAAGTTCATAATAGGTGGAAGCCTGTTCCGGGCAGAATTAAAGACTATATAGCAGCGCCAAAGCCAAACGGTTATCAATCGTTGCATACCACTCTTTTAACCGATTCGGGGCTACCTTTTGAGGTTCAAATAAGAACCTACGAAATGCACAAGGTTTGCGAATATGGTATTGCGGCACACTGGATGTACAAAGCAAAAACCAACAAGGTTACCGAACTGGATAAAAAATTGACCTTTCTGCGTCAAATGATTGAAGAAAATGCAGAAACGCTAGACACCACAACCTTTTTAAGTATTGCAAAATCTGACTTTTATGCAAATGATATTTTTGTGTTTACCCCAAAAAATAAGGTAATTCAACTAACCGAAAGGTCTACTCCAATAGATTTTGCGTACGCATTGCACACCGATATTGGAAACACCTGTATTGGTGCAAAGGTAAATGGTAAGATGGTGCCATTAACATACCGACTAAGCACGGGTGATGTAGTAGAAATTATTACATCGCCAAACAGTAAAGGACCTAGCAGAGATTGGTTAAAAATTGCTCAAACTTCTTCGGCACGAAACAAAATTAGAACATTCTTTAAAAAGGAAACAAAAGAGGATAATATAAAAATTGGTAAAGAAATGCTAGAGTTGGAAGCGAAACGCAAGGGAACAACTTTTAGCGCACTTACCAGCAATGCTTCTGTTAATCAAAAGGTAATGCAAATACATAACTTTTTGAGTTTAGATGATGTTGCCGCTGCGGTTGGTTACGGTGGGGTAACAGCAACGCATATAGTTAATCAATTAATTAGTGAAATTAAGGCCATTGAACGCAAAATGTACAAAGACACAAACGGGCTAAGACGAGTAAAAGCGTCTAGCAATTGTGGTGTCGTTGTAAAAGGGGTAGACGGCTTGCCAATTAGGCTTGCGGGGTGTTGTAACCCTATACCACCAGATAATATTTTGGGATTTGTTTCAATTGGTAAAGGTATTGTGGTTCATAGAGCGGATTGCCCAAACATTCGTGCGCTGCATTCTAACGGCGACCGTTTGGTAAAGGTTGTTTGGAAAGATTATGAGAAAAATTTATACTCATCTATAATTCAAATTAAGGCGGTAGATTCTCCAAACCTTTTAAATAGGGTTACCAGCGAATTAAGTTGCATAAAAAATGTTTCGTTAACCGCAGTAAATGCAAAAGCAACAAACCATCTTGCCACAATAACAATTACGGTAACAATTAAAGACACTTCCCAAATTACCGATATTGTAAACAAGTTATCTCAAATTGACGGCGTAAAAAATGTCTTCCGTAAGTAAAAATTTCGAAAAAACCCTTTACAAATAAGGATTTTTATGTTATTATACTTTATGTACTTTAATCTAAGTTTCTCGGGTTACTCCATCGGCTACTTGGATTTTAGTGAAAATTTATTAAGGAGTTAAATAATGGAAAAAGAAGTTAAGAATAAGATTATTGCTGATTACCAAAGAAAAGAAGGAGATACTGGTTCTCCAGAAGTTCAAATCGCAATTTTAACCGAAAGAATTAATCACTTAACCGAACATCTTAAAACCCACCCAAAAGACAATCACTCTCGTAGAGGTTTGTTACAATTGGTAGGTAAGAGAAGAGGTTTACTTGACTATTATAAGTCAACAAATCTTGAAGGTTATCGTGCATTGATTGAAAGACTTGAAATCAGAAAGTAATTATGTTTTGAAGGGGTGGACGGTTTTTCCGTTCGCCTTTTTTAGAATTAATTAATAAATTTATATTATAAAGGAGAAAAATATGAACGATAATCGTTTCGTTTTAAATCTTGATGGCAAAGAAATTGTCGTTGAAACTGGTAAATATGCTGGGCTTGCCAATGGCTCATGTATTGTTAGTTGTGGCGAAAGTTCTGTTATGGTTAATGTTACCATGAGCAAGGCACCAAGAGCGGGAATGGACTTTTTCCCATTAGGCGTTGATTTTGAAGAAAAAATGTATTCAGTTGGCAAAATCCCTGGTGGATTCAAAAAGAGAGAGGGTAGAGGTAGCGATAAGGCAATTTTAATTTCTAGACTTATTGATAGACCTCTTCGTCCACTTTTTCCAAAAGGATTTTATAACGATGTAGCCGTTGTTGCTACTCCACTAAGTGTAGACAATGTTTTCCCAACCGAAATTTTGGCAATGATTGGTTCATCTGTTGCATTATCTATTTCGGATATCCCATTTGCAGGGCCAACAGGTTCTGTCGTTGTTGGTATGATTGATGGAAAATTTGTTTTAAATCCTTCTAGCGAACAGCAAGAGCATAGCGATATGCACCTAACAGTGTCTGGAACAAAGGACGCTATTATGATGGTAGAAGCTGGAGCAAATGAAGTTAGCGAAGCCGTTATGCTAGACGCAATTATGTACGCTCATGAATTTATTAAGCAAGAAATTTCATTTATTGAAGACATTGTAAAGCAAATTGGTAAGCCAAAGGCAGAAATTGAGTATTACCATGTTCCAGATGAAATTGAAAATGCTGTTAGAGAATATGCCTACAATGCGTTAAAAGAGGCTCTTACCCCAACAACTGACAAAGCAACCAGACAAAACGCTGTTGATGTTGTAGAAGCAGATGTAATTAAGCATTTTGAAGAAATTTATCCTGAACAGACTCGTGAAATTAATGACACTCTTTACAAATTAAAGAAAGAAATTGTAAGAGATATGATATTTAATAAGAACGTGCGTCCAGACGGCAGGGCATTAACCGAAATTAGACCAATTTGGTGCGAGGTTGGTATTTTGCCTAGGGTTCATGGCAGTGCAGTATTTACAAGAGGTCAAACACAGGTTATGAACGCATTAACTCTTGGTTCTATTGGCGATGTTCAAAAACTTGAAGGGTTAGACCCAGAAGATGAAAAAAGATATATGCATCAATACAATATGCCTCCTTACGCTACCGGCGAAGCTAGACCGCTAAAAGCTCCGGGCAGACGAGAAATTGGTCACGGCGCTTTGGCAGAAAGAGCGTTAGAGCCAGTTATTCCTAGCGAAGATGAATTTCCTTATACTTTAAGACTTGTTAGTGAGGTTTTATCAAGTAATGGTAGTTCGTCTATGGCTAGTACATGTGCATCAACTCTTTCACTTATGGACGCTGGCGTACCTATAAAGGCTCCTGTTGCAGGCGTTGCTATGGGTCTTATTAAACAAGATGACCAAGTTGCTGTTTTAACAGATATACAAGGCATTGAAGATTTTTATGGCGATATGGACTTTAAAGTTACTGGTACCGAAAAAGGTATTACCGCTATTCAAATGGATATAAAAATTAAGGGTATTGACAAAAATATCCTTACAACCGCACTAGAACAGGCAAGGGTTGGCAGATTAGAAATTATGCAAAAGATGTTAGCAGTTATTGATAAGCCTCGAAAAGAACTTTCTAAATATGCTCCAAAAATTACTGCGTTTAATATCGACCCAGAAAAGATTAGAGAAGTTATTGGTAGTGGTGGAAAAACCATTAACAAAATTATTGATGAAACGGGCGTTAAAATTGATATTACTGATGATGGTAAAGTTATGATTTCTACTCCAGATGACGAGGCCGCAGAAAAAGCAAAATCTATGATTATGGATATTTGCTTTGAACCAGTTGTTGGCGAAACATACGAGGGTACTGTTGTAAATATTATTCCTATTGGTGCTTTTGTACAAATTAGACACGGCGTAGACGGAATGATTCATATTTCAAAACTTTCAGAAAAGAGAGTAGAAAAGGTTGAAGACGTTGTAAAACTTGGCGATAGGGTTAAAGTTAACGTTTTGAAGATTGATGACAAGGGTAGAATTGACCTAAAACTTGTTGAAAAAATAGGCTAATAGAAACATATTTTATCAGTGGTTTTTGCCACTGATTTTTTTTGCTCAAATTAATTAATGGGTATAATTATCTTTATAAAAAAGTAATTTCGTAAAATAGATTAATTTGCAACAAATATAAACATATAATTAATTATTAAACCTAAAAGTTAAAATTAATTAGTAAACCGAGCGTTTAACTTGCTAAAAAAAATCAAAAAATAAAGAGAGTGAATTTAAACCTTACTGGTAAATTTGCTCTCTTTTTAAAATTAAATAAATTTTATTATGTTTGTGTAATATTAAGCATTAGTCAAATTAGGTGTACCAAAAATTTTTAAAATTAATAAAAAGTTTTTAAAAACTTATTTATATCTATCCAAAATTGAATTAGTTTGCCCCGTCAGCGTGCTATCGCTTCTAACCCCTACGCCGGTATCAAATTTGTTAAAGCCTGTTTTGTTTTTTGACCCTAAACCGCCTTTGTCCCCGCCGGGTGGGGTAAACTTGTATTCTCCAATACCCGAAACTCTGCCATCAGATGTTACCTTTGCCTTTGAACCTATTAGTCGAGTTGCGTTATCTTCATCGTCTTTTTGGGCTTCAGTAACGTTATCTTCCTCAGGTCGCTTATCAACTTTGGTTTGGTCGCCATCAATTATTTGACTTGCCGATTTTTTTAGTTTGCTTTGTGTGGATTCTCGAAGTTTTTCAAGATTAGACTTTGGCTTTTGCTCTGCATTTTTATCAGGGTTAAAGTATTTTTCTGCCTCCTCCCACGCTTTTCTATCTTTTTTTTGCGTGTAGGCTATAATTATGCAAAGTACTATTAGTGCAGGCACGGCAATTTCCAAAAACAGTAACATTTTAGGTTCTAAAACTTCAAATTCTAACGCTAATTTTAAAAACAAAATTATATCTGTCATCGAAAAAATAAATATTGCAATGTTTTTCCATATTATTTTACGCTTAATTTTATCCGCTTCATTATTAATTTCCATATAATTTCTCCATTTGTAATCTACTATTAGTATACCAAAAAATCAACATTTTTCCAAATAAAATAATATGACATAAATTTATTGAATCACATTATTGGAAGCAGTTTTTATATTGCAAACAAACTTTTACCAAATTTTAATGCATTTAGAATAACTAATTGTTGACTAAATTTTTTATTGATTTAGGGTAGGGTAGGGAGATTAAAAAAAGTTACAAATTTTTGTATAATTAACTATAATTCAACCCGCTGGCATCATATTAATTACATAGATTTTTGTGTAAATTTTTATTGAACAAAAAACATACTTAAATAAAAACCATAAATTTAATGCGTTATTCACTATCTATAAATCTGCACTAAAAAAAAGATAATTATTTAAATTCATCTGTGTGATAATTTGTATTACAAAATTTGACTGGTTGTGCCACAAAATGCAAATTAACAATTGAATAGTAAATTACAACGACTACGCCAAAATTTGTATTGTAAAATTCATTATTTAGCAACAGTTTTATATCACAAAATAAAATTTACCGTAAATAATAAATAAAAAATACCCCAAATGAAATATGGGATAAATGATTTATTGTTGTACCCAACTAATGCGTCAAAATATTAAACAAAAAGGGAATACCCACAAAAACGCCCGTATGTATACATTTTTAATTATTCGCCAAATACAGATTTTACGAATTGTTAGAGGCTTTTTGATGGGTTCTATGCGAAAAATTAGCAAAATATTTAACATTTAGTTTATAAATAATTTTAGTTAACTTTTATAGGTGGTTCGTTCTATTGTTGTTTTGTGTGAATTGAATTTTAATTTTAAACGTTTCAATATTGTAATATTTTTCATAAAACCATTATTAATTAACCGTAAACTTTTTATAATCTCATATAGTAGTCTTACAATTTGTCACTAACAAAAATTAACTTAATTTGCTTGGTAAGGTTCTAGTCTTTTTAGAACGAATTTTTTTATAAATGTGATACCGTTTTTTCGTGGTGGCTAGTTTTACTGTACAACACACTTATTTTTAATGTGTGACAATTTGTAACAGAATTTGTGTTAATTTAAGCTGAAAAAATATTGTTTAATTCTGTTAAAATCTATCAAGTGTGTCTAAATAATTTATAAAACTACATCAACTAAACACAGAAAACAATTTTTTTGCATTGCTTTTTGATGATATTTCTGTTAGAAATTGTGATTAATTTATCAAAATTTTTGCAAATTTTAAGGTAGTTTGTAACAGAACGATTGGTTTTTGTTGATGGTTTTTTAGGTGTATTTTGGCTTATAATCTGTTAAAATTAACCATTTATAATGACACAAATAATCTATATTATAGCACACTGTTTAAAAATTGCTATTTTGGCATATTTAACTTTTAATGATTTTTGCGAGTTTTGTTTATAATAATTTTAAATCCCAATTGCTCGCAGGTTTTTAAAATAACACAATATGCCAAATTTTAATTAATATTTTAGGTACTTCCCCGAAGATTATCAAAAAATGGTTATTATTAAGATTTTGCGAAAAGTTTAAAAATTGTTTTGATTTATTTTCGTGATGTGGTATCATTTAGTTATGAAAACATATTTTGAACAACGAACAGCAAATACGCTGTTAAAATTAAGACAAGTTATGTCAGAATTACCCGATTTTGCATACAAATATTTTGTTGGAATTGAGCAATCCACTTCCCCACTAACACGGCTAAACTATGCATACGACATAAGAATTTTTTTGGGCTATTTAACAACCAACACAAATGTTTTTGGCAATAAAAAACTAAAAGAATTAAATGTTGAAGATTTAAACAATATTTCTGCTGACGACATTGAGTTGTTTTTGAGTTTTTTGACACACTATGAGATAGATAACAAAGAATTTAACAATAGCGACCTTGGGAAAGCCCGTAAATTGTCTTCTATAAAGTCATTTTTTGGATATTTTTATAACAAGGGCTATATTAAAGAAAATGTAACTCAAAAGGTAAAAACGCCAAAAATTCACGACAAGCCAATAATTCGTCTTGAAACTGACGAAATATCAAAATTAATTACAATAGCAGAAAGCGGAAAGTGTTTATCTGACCACGAACAAGCCTATCACGACAAAACAAAAGAGCGTGATGTTGCAATAATTACATTGATGCTCGGCACGGGAATTCGTGTTTCGGAATGCGTTGGGCTTAATATGGACGACATAGACTTTGAAACAAACGGCATACGAATAACCCGAAAAGGTGGCAATCAAGAAATTGTTTATTTTGGTGAAGAAGTTAGGGTTGCCTTGCTTCAATATTTAAGAGTCCGTAATGAAAATAAAGATGCCCGCTATGAAAATGCTCTGTTTTTGTCGTTGCAAAATAAACGAATAACCGTTCGTAGCGTACAAAAACTGGTTAAAAAATACGCATCTATTACCACCCCGCTAAAAAAAATAACTCCACATAAACTGCGAAGCACATTTGGTACCGAACTATATAGAGAAACCAAAGATATTTATGTTGTCGCTGATGTATTGGGACATAAAGATGTAAACACAACCAAAAAGCATTATGCTGCAATGAGTGAAGACATTCGCCGTGATGTTGCAAACGTTGTAAAGCTAAGAGATAATGCAACTGATAATAAAGACGAAAATTAATTTTATAAAAATTAATATAACTGTTGCCAATTTTTAATATTAACAAAAATAGGAGCGTTGCAATAATGAGCATCGTTCCTAATTTTCTAATTTAATTAAAAGTTTTTTACAGTAATACTACTAATCGTCATCTAGCCCATACATTTTATACAATTCTTCTAGCGTTACTTTTGAATTATCTATGCCGTCAATTTTAATTTGGGCAAAACCTTCTTCGTCTGTATTGAAACTGTCTAAACACATTCCGCAATTATCACAGGTTTTGTTTGGGTCTAAAACGCAAGAAAAATCCGTTTCGTCATCAAACTCATAATCTTTGTATTTTGACAATTTGTTCTTCAAATTTTCTGCCCGTGCGTTGTTGTACTCCTCTTCGTTGGCAAATGCACTTTTGTCATCACAAAATTTCGTTGCAGAAGTGTGCGTGCATTGATGATTATGACAATCGCAATGGTCAGCGCAATTTTTATGCAAAGCGTTACCACTATCATTTTTGGCACTTTCACAATTTTCATCTGTGCAAATATGTGCATTGTTGTCTGTATTTAGTTTTGGATTAAAATAATTTGAATAGAAATTTGTTTGTGTATTGTTTTTCTTTTGATTGTATAATGCATCTTCTTGACTGCAACTTGCATCGTCTGTTTCGGATATTAAATCATTATCAGCAATATCAGCAATTTCGTCATTAAAAATAATGTTGTAATCTAATTCGTCATCGTTTTTATCGTTATCGTCAAAATTTTTCATATCAATAATTCCCTACCTTTTTGCAAAATTAATTGTACCACATTTTGAGTTGATTTTCAACAAAAAAGACGAAATCAAACATTTGTTTTGCATTTTTTACACATCTGTGATATAATTAATTCACTGACTTACAGGAGAAAACTTATGGCAAAGGCAACTATTGAAAAGTTAAATAGTGTAATGGATTTTATTACAGAATATATAAGCGAACACAACTACCCCCCTACTGTTCGTGAAATTTGTGTTTCTGCAAAAGTTTCTTCTTCTGCAACTGCTCAATATTACCTAGACAAACTCGAAGAAATGGGCAAAATTAGACGTAGCACCGCAAGAAATCGTAGTATAGAACTGGTAGATAAGGAGCCATTAAACAGGGTTTCTGTTAGTACTGTTCCTTTGGTTGGTACTGTTGCTTGCGGTAATCCAATTTTGGCGACCGAAAACATTCAAGATTGTTTAGCCTTTTCAAAAAACATATTATCCGGTGAGCAAGACGAACTATTTGCCTTAAAAGTTAAGGGCGACAGCATGATAAATATAGGCATATTAAATGGCGATATCGTAATTGTAAAAAAACAGTCAAGTGCAAAAAACGGCGATATTGTAGTTGCGTTAATTGACGATAGTGCAACCGTTAAAAGATTTTTTAAAGAACCTACCTGCATTAAACTTCAACCTGAAAATGACTTTATGGAGCCAATTAGGGTGCAATCTTGCGAAATTTTAGGCATTGTAAAAGGTTTATTTAGAAATATCTAGCCCGTAATAATTGCGGTTTATAATTGCATATACTTGACAAAAAGACCCATCTGGAGTATAATTAAAAAACAATATTCATTTGAGCAAACAGCCCAAATCACAATGGATATAGTTTAGGAGAAAAAATGGTTGTCCCGAGTTGTAAAATCTTAACGAAGATTTTAACTGGTACATCGTTTGCCAATACCGATGTTTTATTAATAATTGGCATAATCTTTTTAATTTGTTGTTCCGCATTCTTTTCTGCGAGCGAAACGGCATACAGTTCTAGTAACACACTAAGACTTAAAACATTAGCAGAAGAAAAGCAAAAAGGTGCAAGAAAAGCAATATACATCACCGAAAATTTTGAGAAAACGCTTTCGCTATTGTTGACCTTTAATAACCTAGTTAACATTGCGTGTACCTCTATTGCAAGTTATATGTTTGTAAAATTTATTGCAAACCCTACCCTATCTAATATTTTAAACACCGTAATTTTAACTATTGTAATTTTGATATTTGGCGAAATTATGCCAAAATCATTAGCAAAAACCGACCCTGAAAAAACGGCTTTAAAGTTTTCTGGCGTAGTATACTTTTTATTAAAATACGCAGTTGTGCTATATTATCCATTTTATTGCTTGCAAAAACGAGCAACACGAAACAAAGCGAAATCTTCTGCCCCTACCGTTACCGAAAATGAACTAGAAAGTATTATTGATACCATGGAAGAAGAAGGCGTAATAGACCACGACAACAAAGAAATTTTGCAAGGTGCAATTAATTTGTCTGAACTTTCGGCGTACGATGTTATGACGCACAGAAAAGATGTTGTTTTTGTTGAATTGAGCGAATCTTTGGAAACGGCTGAGAAATTGTTTTTGGATACTCAATATTCAAGATTGCCCGTTTATAGCGAAACAATTGATAACATTGTAGGTGTAATTAACCAAAAAGATGTATTTAGTATAATTCTTTCAAACAAGCCAAAAACTACAATTAAAAATTTGATGAAGCCTTGCCACTTTGTTTCTGAAGTAATGAAACTTGATGACCTTATTAGAGAACTTCAATCTGAAAAAAAGCATATGGCAATTGTAGTAGATGAACAAGGCGGTACAAGCGGTCTTGTAACACTTGAAGACTGTATAGAAAGTATGTTTGGCGAAATTTATGACGAACATGACGAAGTAGAAAATGAAGAAAAGATAGTTAAACAAGAAGATGGGACTTATATTTTAGATGCCGACACCGAACTTTCGGAATTGTTTGAAAAACTAGAAATTGAACATATACCTGAGTCTAACTATTCTACTGTTGGCGGATTGATTTTTGAAAAAGCTGAAGAGTTGTGTGATGTAGGCGATGTTATAAAAATTGATACAATTGATGAGCAGATAGATGACCACGGAAATTATATTTCTAAACCAATTACATTAATATTTACTATATTAGAAATTGAAAGTAATAAAGTTGTTAAAGCAAAACTTGAAATTGTAGAACATAGCATTAATGATGATGACTCTACAGATAGCGATACCGACACCGAAAACGCTGACGCTAGCACCGACAACCAGTAAAACGAAAAAGGTATTAATCTTATTTTAATAGACAAATAAAAAGGAACAAAACTGTAATTGTTTTGTTCCTTTTTTGGTTACGAATAAATTATTTAATTATCTATTTAATAAACCTAATTCAGCAAAAACATCTTTAATAATATCTGCTGCTTCGTCCATTAGTTCTTCGGTATGGGTTGCTGTGTAACTTGTTCTAATTAGACACTCGCCCGGTGGTGTTGCTGGTGGTAATACAGGATTTACATAAACGCCTCTATCAAACAGCATTTTGCACGCTTTTAGGGTAACTTCTGGTGCATAAGTGTAAATAGGAATTATTGGAGTATTTGCTTCTTCCCTAATTTTTATACCACGACTTTTTAGCGCCTTTCTCATATATTCAGTAATTTCTAAAAGGTGGATTCTTCTTTCTGGTTCAGTTTTAATAATTTCTAGTGATTTTCTTACCGCAGCAATACTTGCAGGTTGAATTGATGCACTAAAAATAAATGGTCTAGAATTATGTCTAATATAGTCTATAATTTTTTTGTCGCCGGCACAATATCCACCAAGACTTGCTAAACTTTTAGAAAATGTGCCTGCTATAATGTCTACTTCATCTTCTAAATTAAAATATTCGGCGGTGCCTCTACCGTGTTCTCCCAAAATTCCAAGGGCGTGAGCATCATCAATCATTATGCGTGCACCATATTTATGCTTAAATTCTACCAACTTTGGAAGATTGCAAATATCTCCACCCATACTAAATACGCCATCGGTTACAATAAGTATTCCCTTTTCTTTTGGTATGTTTTTTAGCTTTTCTTCTAGGTCGTTCATATCTGCATGTTTAAACCTTACCATATCAGCATAACTTAGCCTTATAGCATCATAAATACTTGCGTGATTTTCTTTATCGCAAACCACAACATCTCCCCTGCCACAAAGTGCAGAAATTACGCCAAGGTTGGTTTGAAAACCGGTACTCATGGTTACACAATCTTCTTTGTTTAAAAATTCGGCAAGTTCTTTTTCCATCTCTATGTGTCCAACAGTTGTACCATTTAAAAATCGGCTACCACTACAACCTGTGCCAAATTTTTCGGTGGCATCAACTGCCGATTGTATAACACGAGGGTCACTCGTTAGCCCTAAGTAGTTGTTTGAGCCTATCATTATTTCTCTTTTGCCTTCCATCTCAACAACAATATCTTGCTTGCTTTCTAGCGAATGAAAATATGGATATATTCCCAATTCTTTATACTTGTCAGCCAAGTCAAAATCATAACACTTTTTAAATAAGTCCATTAAAATTCTCCTTAATCTAATATACATATATTTTACCATATTTTACATTGTAAACACAAACAAATTAGTTAATTTATTAATTTTTTGTATAGGCAAAATATTTGGATTTTTCACCAAATGGTAGTGTTTTATGTTTTTTATTCAGAATGGTATTGGTTTATTTTTTTATTCAGCGAAAAATTTATAAAAAAATAATAGTTTCGTTACATAAAAAACAACCTTTCATTTTTATGGATAGGAAAACTTTATATTTCTTTGAACATTATTTTGCTAGATTAATTTTAAAAAAAACAATAATTTAGCGGTTAAATTGACTTTATTTTTACACCCCAAATTTGTAACAATCTTGAACTCAATTAAACACTTAACAAACACAACACGCTTCTAAAAACGGCAATTTTGGGGCTAATATTGATTTAGTTAAAAATATAATAAGCAAAAATTGAAAAAATTTCCAACTTTTGCTTAATGATTTTGCATATTTTTTTAATGCTTATTTTGTTGATTTTTTTGCCCAAAATTTTAAAAATTATTAATAGATTATTTTAATACTTTTACAACTTCATTTACAAAAATTTTAACATGCTCATAAGTTAGCCCGCCTTGAAAATAGGCTGTGTATGGTGGTCTAACCGGTCCGTCTGCACTCATCTCTACACTAGACCCTTGAACAAACCCACCTGACGCCATAATAATTTTGTCATCATATCCTGGCATATCACTAGGGTACGGAACAACAAAACTATCGACCGGCGAATTTGCTTGAACGACTTTTATAAAGTCAATCATCTTTTTTTCGTCATTAAATACAATTCTTCTAATTAGGTCGTTTGGTTTTGTTCCAGCCTTTGGGAATGATTCTATACCCAAATTTTTTAACGCTTGACCTAAAAGTGTAGAACCTTTTAATGCGCCCATAACAACGGTTGGTGCAATAAACACTCCCTGAAAGTAGTTTTGATAACTGCAAGCATAAGAACCAACTTCCATACCAAGCCCAACGCCAAAAAGTCTACCCGCCGTGCGGTCTACCAAATCTTTTCTACCAACTATATATCCTCCACTTGGTGCAATGCCACCACCGGCGTTTTTCATTAAACTACCAACAACCATATCAGCGCCAACATCGGTGGGCTCTTGTTTTTCGGAGAATGTGCCATAGCAATTATCTACAAATGTAATAACATTAGGAACCAAATTTTTTACAAAATCTATGGCCTGTTTTAATTCATTTATACTAAAAGTATCTCTATTAGAATAACCGCAAGAGCGTTGCAAATAAATCATTGTAGGGTTGTGAGTTTTTAAATAGTTAGACACCTCATCAAAATTAATTTTGCCGTTTGGTAGTAATTCAATCTTTTCGAATGAAATGCCATAATCTCTAAGCGAACCGTTACCATTTCCGCTAACAGCATTTTTTAGACTGTCATAAACATCACCTGTGATAGACAAAATACTATCGCCCGTTTTTAAACAGCCAAAAAGTCCTGCATTTAGTGCGTGTGTGCCACAAGTTATATAAGGCGAGCATATTGCTTCTTCGGCATTAAAAACGTACTTAAATACTTCACTCAATTTGTTTTTGCCTAAATCATCGTACCCATATCCATTAGAACAAGAAAAGTGATTTAATGCAATTCGAGCCTTTTTGAATGCGTTTAAAACCTTTTCTTGGTTAAATAAAGCAATGTCTTCTAGTTCTGCAAAAACTTTATCTACTTCATTTTCACTCTTTATAACTAATTCTTCCATTAATTATCCTCACATAAAAATTTTTGTACTTTATTAAAAATTTCTTCGTAGTTATCATATTTAAACCAGATAATGTTGGTTAATTTTTTCATATAAGTAAATTGTCGCTTAGCATAATTACGGCTGTGCTGTTTTACCAGATTTATTGCTTCATCTAGGGTACATTTCCCGTCAAAATAGTCCCAAAATTCTCGATATCCAATTGCAGATGCACTCTGCATAGACCTATTAAAATTGTATTTGTCTTTTAGCCTTTCTATTTCTGCCAAAAGACCATTTGCTACCATTTGGTCAACTCTTTCATTAATCTTTTTATAAATTAACTCTCTGTCTATATTTAATCCTATTAATAAATAGTCGTATTTTTGCTCATTATCTTTTTGCAGTAAGTCTTTTGCTCCGGCATCATACATAGAAAGATAATTTATAATTGCTCGGGTTTTATTTTTGTCAACTCTAATAGCAAGTTCTTTATCCTTGCTAAACAATAAGTTATACAATTTGTCAACACCATTTTTCTTCAAAAATTCGGTATAATAGTTTATATAATAATTTCGAGTTTCTTCATTTACATTAAAAAACTGAAAATTATTTATAAGTGCATTTACATAAAGACCCGTTCCGCCAGCAACAATTGGTAACTTGTTTTGGCTAGAAATTTCTTCTATGCATTTTTCTGCCCTATCCTTCCAATCAGAAACCGAAAAATTTTCGGTGGGATTAATAACATCTATTAAAAAATGTTTTACACCTGACATTTCTTCATTTGTAACCTTTGCCGTGCCAATATTCATATCTTTGTAAATTTGCATACTATCTGCTGATATTACCTCGCCATTAAACTTTTGTGCAAGTTTTACAGCCAAGGTACTTTTTCCTGAGCCGGTTGGCCCAACAATGCAAACAATTTTTTGCTTTTGCATACTAAACAATCCTTTTAAACCATTTTTCAATTTCATTTTTGGTAACTTTAATTACAACCGGTCTACCATGTGGGCAGAGAAGTTTTGTATTGTTTTTGGCAAACAGTTCAATAAGTTTTACTATCTCACTATATGTTAGTGCATCGCCACCTTTTACGGCAGATTTACAAGCCATACTTGCAACCTTATCTCTAAAACTGCCCGAAAAACTAAACGCTTTGGGGTTTTTCATATCTTGTAAAAACTCATCAAAAAATGCTTTAAAGTCAACATCTTCTAATATATAAGGAACGGTAGACACCTTAAATGTTTTATCTCCAAATTCTTCAACCTCAAACCCAAGCGCTTTTAGGTCGTCTAAATGCTCCAAAATATAGTTCTCTTCTACGGCATTTACATCTAGCACATAAGGAACCAATAGTTGCTGAATTGAAAGTTTTTGTTTTTTTAGCGACTCCATCATTTGGTCAAAAAGAACACGCTCATGTCCGGCATGCTGGTCAACCAAAAGCATTGAATCTTGATATTCGATAACTATATATGTGTTAAATAAAACGCCCAAAATTGAAATCGCCTTATTTTTGCTTTCCGCAATTTCTTCCTGCTCTGCTTCCATTCTATTTAGCAGTCTGCTACCAAACGAAATTCCATTTTTTAGCACATTGTCATCGCTTGATAATTCCATAGCGGTAAAAATGTTTGCACTACTGCCTGCATATTTTTTTGAAATGTTAGAAATTATTTGCTCGGTAGTGTCTAACCTATTTGAAGGCTTTGTAACATCACCACAAACCGATACGCTTGCCTCTTTTGGCAAACCGTCAACCTTTGTGCTGTCTTCCTCTTTTTCCCACAAACTATTTAGTTTTTCGGAATCTATATTAAACTTTTGAATATCAAAATTGTTGTCAATGGTTATTTCTTTTGCTTCTTTTGGTAGGGCTTCCTCTTTTGCAAGCGAACTTGTTGTAGAAGAACTGTATTCTCTAGTATAATCTATTGAATTGATGGTTTTATTAATTAATTCAAATATTCTAGGATAAATGCAATTGCCGTTTTCAAACCTTACTTCCATTTTGTTTGGATGCACATTAACATCTACGGCACCAAAATCCATATCCAAATAAATAACAAAAAATGGAAATTGCTTTTTCATTAACACTTCGCCATAAGCATTTGTAACAGCACTTTGAATGGTTGAGTTTTTGATGTACCTATTATTTATAATTATGGTTTGGTATGTGCGGTTTGGCTTAGAAAACTCTGGCTTACTTGTAAAGCCATAAATACGCATATCGTCATACTCTTGCTCAAAATAAATTAGATTATCAAGTGTATTTTTGCCATAAACCTCAAAAATGGCGTCCATCATACCCTTGCCATTGCTTATATATTTAATTTTGCCGTCTACAATGTATTTAATTGAAACGGTAGGATTGCTTATAATAAACTTTTCTACCAAATCGGTTATTTCACTTTCTTCGGTTTTAGGCTTTTTTAAAAATTTTGCACGTGCTGGAACATTGTAAAACAAATTCTGTACAGTTATATCTGTGCCGTTATCTGCTCCGCAAATGGTTGGCTCCCCCATTTCTCCACCCGATATTTGAATCGTGCCACCGGTTGACGCTTCACGAGTTTTGCTAATTAAATTTACAAAACTCACTGCTCCAATGCTTGCAAGTGCTTCTCCACGAAAACCAAGCGTTTTAATTTCAAACAAGTCGTTATCATCTTTAATTTTGCTGGTTGCGTGAGGCAAAAAAGCCTTTTGCAAGTCGTCAAAATCTATACCACAGCCGTCATCAATAACTCTAATTTTTGATATTCCGCCATTTTCAACTTCTATGGTAATGTGAGTTGCACCAGCATCTACCGAATTTTCAACCAATTCTTTAATAATTGATGCTGGTCGCTCTACAACTTCGCCGGCAGCAATCTTGTTAAAAATTCGAGGTTCTAACACATTGATTTTCATTATTTTTACTCCTTTAATTTTTTCTTACTTTATCTACTAAGTTTTGCAAGGTAGAAAACGCAACCAACGGAGAAACAGTATTCATATCTATATCGCTTAAAATGTTTAAAATTTCTCGTGTGTTTATGTTTTCTTTGGTGTTGGTATTTTTTATTTCTACATCGCTAAAACTGTCGTTTGTTGCTTTTACATTTGCCTGTTCTTGATAGGTTAAAATCTCTTTTGCCCTTGCAATTATTTCTTTTGGAAGACCGGCAATGCTTGCAACCTCTATACCAAAACTTTTGTTTGCGCTACCACGTGCAATTTTGTGTAAAAATACAATACCTTCGGGCAACTCTTTAACTAGTACACGGTAGTTTTTTATTCCTTCAATTTTGCCTTCGAGGTCGGTTAACTCATGATAATGGGTGGCAAAAAGCGTTTTGGTTTTTAGGTGGGCGCTTAGGTATTCTACAACAGCCCAAGCAATGCTTAGCCCATCATAGGTAGAAGTTCCCCGCCCTATCTCATCTAATATTAGCAAACTTGCATTGGTTGCATTGTTTAAAATGTTCGCAACCTCGGTCATTTCGACCATAAAAGTACTTTGCCCAAAAGCAAGGTCATCACTGGCTCCAATTCTTGTAAATATTCTATCAGTTATAGAAATTTCTGCCTTTCTTGCAGGAACAAAAGAACCAATGTGTGCCATAAAAGTAATAATTGCAACTTGTCGCATATAGGTGCTTTTACCAGCCATATTAGGACCAGTAATTATCATTGTTCGGTTTTCGGCGGTATCTAGCAAGCAATCATTTGGTACAAAAGATGAGTCCGTTAGTAGCGAACTAATAACTGGGTGTTTGCCATCTACAATATTAATTTCTTCTACCGAACTATTTATTATTGGTCTTACCCAAGCATTTTGGTATGCAACAGTTGCCAAAGACAGTGTTACATCTAGTTTTGCAACGGCGTCTGACACCCTTTGTAAAACAATGATATTCTCTTTTAAAAATTCTTTAATTTCTATAAATAGGTCGTTTTCTAGTTGCAACGCCAAACTACCGCTAGATAATATTTTGTCCTCTATAACTTTAAGTTCTTCATTTATATAACGCTCGCCATTAACTGTGGTTTGACGCCTTATCCAATTGCTTGGCACCAGCCCAACTTGACTTTTAGAAACTTCTATATAGTATCCAAACACCTTGTTGTAAGATACTTTTAAATTTTTTATGCCCGTTTCTTCTTTAATTTGATTTTCTATTGCGGACAACTTTCCTCGTCCCATATCCGATGCCAATTTGTAACTATCTAGTTCGGCGTTGTACCCTAACTTTATAAATCCACCTTCCGAACGAAGGTTTGCACCTGCGTCTTCTACAATTGCACTATCTAGTTTTTCTATTATGTGTGAAAAGCCTGCAATATCAGAATAGGCTTTAACATTTTCTTTTGCGGTTAGTGTGTTTGCTAATGCTTTTTTTAGATTACAAACCTCTATTAGTGAATTTTTTAGTGTGTTGCAATCTGCGGGATTAATGCTCCCATAACCAATTTTGCCAGTTAGTCTTTCTATATCATTAATTTTGGATAATGCTTCAATGCAACCATCGGCAACTTGTCTTTTTTGAATAAACTCATCTACGGCATCAAGGCGGGCATTTATAACATCTTCTTTCACTGATGGTTGGTCAAGCATATTTTTTAAAAGTCTGGCACCCATACTGGTTTGGGTTTTATCTAGTATACCAATTAAAGAACCTTTTCGCTTTTTGGTAGTCATATTTTCGGTAATTTCAAGATTTTTGCGAGTGTTGGTGTCTAAATACATATATTCGCTAGGTTTTTCGACAACAATTTTGTTTATGTTTGTTAGATTTCGGCGTTGGGTTTCGTTTAAATATTCTATCAATCCACCAACTGCACAAACTCCTAATGTATCATCTTCGGTTATATCAAAAACCCTTAAACTATTTACATTAAAATGTTTTTTTACTACCTTTTCTGCTCTTAAAGGTTCATACGCTGGGGTTTGATAGGTATAAAAGGGTGGCAAAATTGAAAGCGAAACTTCTTTAATGCTTTTTTCTAACTGTTTTGCTTCTTGATTGCAAATAATTTCCGATGGCATAATGCGGTTTAGTGTGTCATAAAAAGCACGCATACTATTAGCCATAACCATATTTAATTTGCCCGTTGTAATATCTGCATAAGCAACACCTATATTCCCTTTTTTGCTTGCAACGCTTAAAATATAATTGTTTCGTCTTTCGTCTAAGTTTTCGGTTTGTGTACCGGCAGTTACAATCTTTGTAATTGACCTTTCTACCAACTCCTTAGAGTTTTTGGTTGGTTCTGAGGTTTGAGAAATTAAAATAACCTTATACCCTGCTTGCACAAGTTTTGTTAAATAACTTTCTACGGCATGAATAGGAAGACCGCACATTGGCGCTCGCTCACTAAGCCCACAATCTCTACCAGTTAGCGTAAGATCTAAAACACTGCTGGCTTTTATGGCATCATCAAAAAACATCTCATAAAAATCGCCTAGTTGGTAAAAAACTAGTTCGTCTGGATGCTCTTTTTTTGTGTCATAATAGCCTTTCATCATGGGCGAAAGGTCGTCACGGTTTACATCTTTAAGATATAACATCTTTTATTTCTCCATATAGTACTGTAAGTTTTGATTTTGTAATTTTGCAATTTACAAACTTCCCGATAAAATCTTCGGGGCTTTTATTTGCTGGTAAAGTAATATTTACATTTTTATTTTGGTCGGTTGAGCCAGATAGATAGTTTTTGTTTGTGCCTTCTATTAAAACTTCTACCGTTTGACCTACTTGCTTTTCGGATATTTCACTTGCTAGTGTACGCTCTAATTCTATTAATCTTTGTAATCTTTCTTTTTTTGTTGCTAGCGGAATTTGATTTTCCATTTTGTCAGCAACGGTATTTTTTCTTCTGCTGTAATTAAACCCAAAAATTTGTTGATAGCCAACTTCTTTTACTAAACTTAGCGTGTCTTCAAAATCTTCTTCGGTTTCACCCGGAAAGCCAACTATAATATCAGTTGTTAAGCCAATATCAGGAATTTTTTCTTTTACCATTTTTATGGTATCTAAGTAATGTTCTCTGGTGTATTTTCTGTTCATTGCGTTTAAAATTTTTGTGCTACCACTTTGAACAGGTAGGTGCAAGTAGTGACAAATATGAGTACTGTTTTTAATAACATCAACGACCTCAGGAGAAATATCCTTTGGGTGGCTGGTCATAAATCTTAGTCTAAACTTGTAGTCAAACTTATCTATCTCTCGAAGAAGGTTTGCAAATGTTACATTTTTATCCTCTACATCGTTGCCATAAGAGTTTACATTTTGACCTAATAATGTAATTTGCTTGTAGCCATTGCTTAATATTTCTTGCACTTCTTCTAATATGTCTTTCATAGGTCTACTAATTTCTCGTCCCCTAACATAAGGAACAATACAATAGGTGCAATAATTATTGCAACCAAACGAAATATTTACCCACGCATTTGTTCCGCTTGTTCGGTAACATTCTTTAATATCTTTTGCTGTGCGTGACTGCTTTAACTCAATTATTTGTTTATTTTCTTTTGCCCACGCAAAAAACAGTGATTTGAAACTGTCTAAGTTCATAGTTCCAAACACTATATCTATAAATGGGAATTTTTGTTTTAGAGCGGTTACCTTTTCTTCTATTTGAACCAAGCAACCAAACACAACTATACATTTTGTTATGCCTTGCTTTTTGAGTTGTTTTAAATTTCCTATAAAACTCTCAATTTTTTTGTCGGCATTTTCTCTAATTGTGCAGGTGTTTATAACCACCACATCGGCATCTTGCGTTGAAGTTGTTTCGGTCATACCAAGTGTATGCAGTACCCCTGCCACCTTTTCGCTTTCGTGAACATTCATTTGACAGCCAAAGGTTTGAATGAAATATTTAAAGTTTTTAAATGTGTTTTCCATAGCTAATATTATAAACTATTTTTCTTTAATTTTCAACAAATAAATGAAAATCAGCATAATTCGACCATTTTTTACAAATAATACAAGTATGAAAAAAACGGGGCAAAAAAGGGTAATATTTTTTATAATAATTGCCATTTTGATAGTGGTAATTTTTATCGCCACCCCGCTTGTTGTGTTTTTTGTCGCAACCAAAAATGACACCCTAGATAAATCAAAATTTTTAACCAAATCTGCAACCATTAAAATAACCAGTGCAACAGGTAACACCTTACAAAACACTAACACAAGTATAAAAATAGACGAATTGCACGACTATACCATAAATGCCTTTATTGCAAAAGAGGATAAGCGATTTTTTGAGCATAACGGCTTTGATATTATTAGAATTTTTGGCGCATTAAAAAATAATATTTTCGCTGGGCGTATTGTAGAGGGCGGTTCTACCATCACTCAGCAACTTATAAAAAACACTCACACCAATAGCGAACGAACACTAAAACGCAAGATGACCGAAATAAAACTTGCAAAAGAGATGGAAAAAAACTATTCTAAAAACCAAATTTTAGAGATGTATTTAAACAATATCTATTTTGGCAACAACTGTTTTGGAATAGAACAAGCCAGTAATACCTACTTTGGAAAATCTGCACGCAACCTTTCGGTAGAAGAAAGTGCCGTTCTTGCAGGGTTAATTTCTGCACCAAGCGTATACAATCCAATTTCTGACTTAAATTTATCAATACAAAAAGGAAAATTAGTCTTAAAATTAATGTATGAGCAAAATAAACTCAACTCAAACGAATATTCACTCGCACAAGAAAACATAGAAAAACTTGTCGTTTGCCCTTTAAATACATCAAGTTCTATTTATTTAGGTTTTGCCATAAGAGAAGCGTGTGACATTTTGGGGGTTGAAGACCTAGACCAATCTAAAAACATTAAAATTGAAACCTATCTAGATGAAAATACACAACAATTTTTAGAAAATGAAATATTATCTGACAAATATTCTTTTGCCAACAAAAACGGAATTATGCCCGAAACGGGGGCTGTTATATTAGATAACGAAACGGGAGGAATTATTGCAACCGCAGGAGATGGCAATAACAACATTTCATTAATAAAACGCCAACCTGCAAGCACCATAAAACCCATTCTTGTATATGCACCTGCAATAGAATATCTAAATTATGTTCCTGCATCGGTAATATTAGACGAGCCGATTAACATTGCGGGATACACCCCTCACAATGCAACAAAATTAAATTATGGGTATACTTCAATTAGAGATAACCTTGTGCGTAGCACAAATATCCCCGCTGTAAAACTGTTAAATGAAGTTGGAGTAGATAGAGCAAAAAATTTTGCCGAAAGCGTTGGAATAGAATTTGACCCCAACGACAACAATTTGGCACTTGCTCTTGGCGGGTTTACTAACGGAGTAACGCTAAATAGCCTTGCTGGAGCGTATGCAAGTTTTGCTTGCGGGGGCGAATACATAAAACCTTCTTACATAAAAAAGATTACCATTGATGACAAAGTTGTGTACGAACGAAAAATTCAAAAGAGCAGAGTTATGTCTTCTGAAACTGCCTATATGATTACCGATATGTTAAAAAGCGTTGCCCAATATGGCACCGGACGAAAAATTAACAGTTTAGGCACCTATATTGCAAGCAAAACGGGAACAAACGCAACCGAAGAAAACAATTTAGATGCGTGGAATGTATCATACACAACTAAGCACACTATGGTTGCGTGGACAGGAAACACCAGTGGCACCGAAGGGTCTATGCACCCAAGCATAAACGGAAGCACTTATACCACCCTTTTGGTAAAAAACCTATTTTCTTATTTGTATAAAGACCAAACACCTGCCGATTTTGCTAAACCTAACACCATAGTTACCCTACCAATAGATGTTGATTTATTAGAAAGTGAGCATAAAATATATTTAGCGGGAACCCAATCAAAAAAGACAAAAAAAGAAATTTTTAAGGTAACAAATATTCCACCAAACTATGAACAAGAAAAACTTGATATAATAAATGCGTTTGAACAAATTAATAGTTTGTTTAAAACCAAAATTATGTAATAAATTAACCCTATTAAAAAAGAACCCAACAATTATTACGCCATCTGGGTTCTTAATTTATTAAAAATAGCAAAATTATTAAATTATTCTTCTATTAGCGACTTGCCCGTCATTTCTTCTGGCTGAGCAATATCCATTATTTTTAAAAGTGTTGGGGCAATATCACAAAGTTTACCACCCTTTCTTAGTGTTGCTTTTTTGTACTTTTTGCTAAACAAAATTAGTGGAACTAAATTTGTAGTGTGCGAGGTACAAACTTCGCCAAAGTCATCTATCATACATTCTGCATTGCCGTGGTCGGCTGTTACAATTGCGTTTCCACCAAGACCTAGTATTGTATCTAAAACTCTACCCAAACAACTATCTACCGTTTCTACCGCTTTAATGGTGGCATCTAACTTTCCGGTATGCCCTACCATATCACAGTTTGCAAAATTTAATATTAAAACATCTATGCCTTCATCTAGCGTTTCTATAACTTTGTCGGTAACTTCAACCGCACTCATTTCTGGTTTTAAGTCGTAAGTTGCAACCTTTGGGCTAGGAACCAAAACACGCTTTTCACCCGCAAATGGTTCTTCTTTTCCGCCATTAAAGAAAAATGTTACATGTGCATATTTTTCAGTTTCGGCAATTCGAGCCTGTGTAAGACCTTGCTCAGAAATTATTTGACCAAGCGTTTTTTGTGGAATGGTAGGCGGAAAGGCAACTGTGCAATTTTCAAACGAGGCATCATATTGTGTCATACAAACATAATGAACGGGTTTGTACCCGCCAATTCTTTTAAAATTATCAAAGTCTGCATATATAAGCGAGCGAGTAATTTCTCTTGCTCTATCCGTTCTATAATTAAAGAAAATTACCGAATCGCCAGCATTTAAACCCGAATAATCTCCAATAACTGTTGGCTCTATAAATTCATCGGTTATATTTTTTGCGTAGGTATCTTCCATTGCAAGTGTTGCATCAGAAAACTTAGAACCCATTGCGTTTACAATGTTGTTATATGCTTTTTCGACTCTGTCCCAGCGGTTATCTCTATCCATCATATAAAATCTGCCAATAATTGTAGCAATTTTACCCACGCCAATTTCTGCAATTTTGGCTTCTAGCGAATTTATAAACCCTGCTCCGCTTGTAGGGTGAACATCTCTACCGTCCATTGCACAATGTACAAAAACCTTTTGAACCCCTTGTTCTTTTGCCGTTTGTAAAACTGCAAACAGGTGTTCCATTTTTGAATGTACTCCGCCATCGCTAACAAGCCCCAAAATATGAAGGGCTGAATTGTTGCGTTTGCAATTATCCATTGCGCCCAAAATTGCAGAATTTTTGTAAAACTCGCCCGTTTCTATAGATTTAGAAATAGCGGTGCTATCTTGATATACTATTCTTCCTGCTCCAATATTTATATGCCCAACTTCACTATTTCCCATTTGCCCTTCAGGAAGCCCAACGGCTAAACCGCTTGCAGAAATTGAAGTGGTTGGATATTTTTTCATTAATTCGTCTAAAACTGGCGTGTTTGCAAGTTTGAAGGCGTTGCCCTCTAATTTGTCGCTTAGTCCTAAACCATCTAAAATAATTATTGCATTTGTTTTTGACATATTTTTCTCCTTCAAACTACTATTATAACACCAAAATTTTTAAAATAAAAACAAATTTAATTAACTAATTGCTTAATTGCGTTTTCTATTAGATTGCAAGTTTTAATTAGATTATTGTTGTTTGCTTTTGCAAAATTATCAAGAATTACCCTAGTAGTTGCTCCATCTATTATATATTCCCCCTTGCTATAATAAACGGAGTACATTCCAAAACTAAGCCCAATTTTGCTGTTTGCAAAATTTACCAGTTTTGCAATATCGCTAACAATTTTAAAGTCGGTTACTTCTTCTAGCGTCATACCAATATTGCGAGTTGGATCGCCAATATATACCTTTTCGTTTGGATATGGAATTTGATTTAAATCCAAATTTTTGTTGTAGTCGCTAATATGTTCGGTGCTTAATATTTCCCAAATTGCACTTTCGCCATCGCCCACAATAAACTCCGACCTGCTACACATTACGCAAGCCACCATACCCTTTTGAATTAATACAGAATATCCACCTATTCGCTCATGTGCAACAGATATTTGAAGAGTGCATGGGTACTCTTGTGCGTCCAAAAAAGCGTTTAAATCGGCAGGTGACGCAATACACTTTTCGTGGGTTAAACCTTGCACACAAATATTAAAATTGCCGTCATTTGCAAGCAAAGAAAGCAACTTTTGCTCTACCGATTTTGGATTTGTTGCACCTAACACAAAAACTTGCGAACAAGGAATATGGTTTTCTGCAAGCGTTCGCAAAAAGTCTACCCTATTTGCAACAAGGTTTGCAACGCAAGAAGAATTTAAACCAAAATCGTCATCATAAATCTTTGCAATTATTTTGTTGTTTTTAACAAGATAAACACCCTTGCCTCCTGCAAAATTTACAAGTTTAAAGGCATATCTATCTGAATAACTTTCAATAATTTCATACATTAAATCTGTCATAAAAATTTTTCCTTTATGAGTCATATTATACACATAAACTTAAATTTTTACAAATAAAATATCGTGGTTTGAGTTTCATGCAAAATATTTGTTTTTGTTTGGTTAAATTACTTGTGTATAGTTTTAAAAATTAGTTTTTGTTAAAAAAAACGATAGGCAAAATTGCCTACCGTAAAAACATATTAATAAGTTATACTAACTCTGAGTTATCGTCCATTTCTAAAATTTGACAGTTGGTTAATTTGTTGCGTTTTTCTCTGCAACTATCAACAAAATAGCATTCCCCAAATTTGCTTAAAAGAATATCTTCTACCCTCATATTGTCTTTATTTACTTGACCTAACGCTATTTCTATGTATCCTTCAAAAACTGGTGCCAACAAAATATCATGTGCAAGACCATACAAACCATTGCCTTCTACAAGCCACTTATCGCCAACCAAATCCATTAATATGTTATTGCCATCTTCGTCTTGGTAATTTAATGCATAAGGGTGACTAAACAAAACGCTTCCCAAAGATTTTGACATAAGTGCTGCCGTTTTAAAATATTTATCTCTTGCTTTTGGTCTACAAACTTTAACCATCTCTTCGTATTCACGCTTGCATTCGTCAAATTCTTTTTGAAAACGGTCACGAATTACCTTAAATTCTTGTTTTGTCAAAAATACAGAAATATCATCTTTATCTCGTTCTAATTTTTTATTTGGAACATATTCTCCCCGTTCTTTTCTGCAATCTATAATAATTTTTTTGAAATCATCACTTTTCACTTTGCATTCCCCCTTAATTTCATATATTTTACCACAAAACCCCAATTTTGTCAAGATGCCCCAATTCGTCAAAAAGACATTGACAGTATTTTATTATTAATGTTTTATTATTGATAATGACTTATTATTAATAACGTTTTATTTTTGACAACGCCTTATTATCGACAATGTCTTAATTATTGATAGCGTTTTATTATTAATAATGTTTTATTGTCGACAGCGGTCTTATTGTTGATAATGTCTATTTATTGGTAGCGTTTTATTTAAAAGGCATTTTATAATCTTTACCCATTATTAATTCCATTTTCCGCAAATAAAAAAGAAAAGTCGTGTTGACTTTTCTTTTGGGTTAATTGGTGCAGGCAAAGAGACTTGAACTCCCACATCTTGCGATACTAGATCCTAAGTCTAGCGCGTCTGCCAATTCCGCCATGCCTGCAAATGGTGATCCAACCGGGACTCGAACCCGGGACCCCAAGATTAAAAGTCTTGTGCTCTACCGACTGAGCTACTGGATCATAAGGTAATAATTTTGTCTAATATTATGGGGTGAGTAGTGAGAGTCGAACTCACGACCTCCAGAGCCACAATCTGGCGCTCTAACCAACTGAGCTACACCCACCATAACTGGTGCGACAGAAGGGATTCGAACCCCTGACCCACGCCTTAGAAGGGCGTTGCTCTATCCAGCTGAGCTACTGTCGCAAGATATGCGTCACCACTTTTTAGACACTGTTTTAAAAGTACATTTGGCTGGGGTGGAAGGATTTGAACCCTCGAATGTGGGAGTCAGAGTCCCATGCCTTACCACTTGGCGACACCCCAATGTCGTGTAACAATGTTACTGTGGTATTCCCCGCTTTGTAATTTTAATGGCTGGGGTGGCTGGATTTGAACCAACGAATGCGAGAGTCAAAGTCTCGTGCCTTACCGCTTGGCGACACCCCAATAGCATTTTACATCCAAGCAACAAGCAAAAGAGTTAAAACGTGGAGCGGGTGATGGGAATCGGACCCACGCAATCAGCTTGGAAGGCTGAGATTCTACCATTGAACTACACCCGCATAACACTTGAATTAAAGTCCTTCACAAGTTGACTAATCAAGTTTACCACCAATTTATTTAATTGTCAATAAAAATTTTAATTTTTTACAAATTTATGTCACAATTCGTTAAGCGGTACCCTATTTTGCTTTATTGATGTAAAATTTTTGGCATATTTTTAAATGCAATTACACACAAAACGAACAAACTTTGTTATTTTATCATAATTAAATTTTATAATGCACTTTTTTGGAACTTCCGCTCTAAAACCCGCCATCTACGCCCAAAATTTGACCGGTAATATATTTTGCCTCATCACTTGCAAGAAAATACACAGCATTTGCAACATCAATAGCACTGCCTATTTGGTTTATAGCAAGCGTGTTTACAAATTCGGCCTTGTCTTCAGAAGACAAATTGTTGTTCATTTTGGTATCTATAAGACCGGGAGCAACGGCATTTACCCTTATACCATTTCGCCCAAGTTCTTTGGCGGTTGCCTTAGTAAAACCAATTATTCCCGCTTTTGATGCCGAATATACGCTCTCCATACTTCCACCACTTATACCCCAAATGCTTGAAATATTAACTATGGCTCCGCTTTGGTGTTTACACATTTGTTTTGCCACAAGGCTAGTTAAAATGATGGTGCTGGTAAGATTAATTTGCAAAAGGTCTGCAACCGCCCCGCCCTCTTCGTCTATTATAGAGCAAACCCTATCCACGCCAGCATTGTTAACCAAGCAATCTATTTTACCAAAAGTTTTTATAGCCAAATTAAACATATTTACAATTTCTTCATTGTTTTTAAAATTAGCCTTTATTGGTAAAATATTGGTTTTTTTAGAAATGTTCTCAACCAGTGTTTTGTCAAAATTGTTATTATAATGATAAATAATATTATAATTATGTTCGGCGAATTTTTTTACAATTTCGCTACCTATCCCGCCCGAAGCGCCAGTTATTAATACGGTTTTTGACATATAAAACCTCCAAAATGCAATTGAATAAATAAATTATATCACAAAATTTAAAAATTTTCAAAATTTTTGTTGCATTTTTGAAATAATGTGATATAATGTCTTTTGTTAGATTAAAAACACCACTTTATGGGCCATTAGCTCAGTTGGTAGAGCAGCAGACTCTTAATCTGTTTGTCCGGGGTTCGAGTCCCCGATGGCCCACCAAAAAGCCTTAGTAATTTACTAAGGCTTTTTATACTGTCTAAAATTTGAAAGAGTCTATTTAAGTAGCAATTGTGCATATAACAATTTAACATAATATGCAATTATGAATGCACAATTTTATTTAAAAAACAATTTCTACCTTATATTTTTTTCATACGAACACATTTTTAAAGTAATGTACTCGCACGAGTGTGCATCTAATTAATGAGATTGATAAATTGTACTTTCTTTATCTTGCAAATATAAACTATCCCAAACCTGTTGTGATATGGAAAACCCGCTGTCAACCTTAATTACATATTCCATTAGTAATCTCCGTAACAAGTTTTAGGTTTTTAAAGTTTTTTAAATTTGCAGATACTATTTCAAAATTTTCTATTGAATATTTTAACAGATCAATTTTCTTATTTGGTAATTCTATCAAATTTAAATTGTGTTTAATTGTTTCGAAATTTTTTGTATAGATATCGTAAAACTTATCAAAATTACTATTTTTTAAAGAATTTATAATGTTTACAGCCGTTTTAGGCCCTACTTTATGAATTCCTTTTATATTATCCGCCGTATCACCAACGATAGCTTTGTACAATGCAAAATCAGATGGTAAAATTGAAAATTTATCATAAATGAATTTTTCATCGACAAAAACTGTATGTTTGCCTCTAAATCTAATTACTTTAATCCTTTCATTTACTAATTGATAGAAATCTGTATCGGTAGACGAAATAAAAACCTGTCCATCATATTTTTTTGAAATTATTGCGATATAATCGTCGCACTCAATTTCTTCCGTTTCAATCCATTTTATGTGTAGATAATCTAAAACAGCTTTAATAAACCTTAATTGAGTAAATGGATTTTCTTCATCACTCAAACTCCCATAATCAGTTTGTCTATTAGCTTTATAATCTTCATCTTTTCTAATAATTCTAGATCCTTCGCCATCAAAAACAACTAGGCATTCATCCGCTTTTAAATATTTTATCATTTTAACAACAGTTCCAACAAAACCAACCGTTCCAGTGATGTTCACATTGCTATCATTATAAAAAGGAAATGGCATACCAAAAAACATTTTGAATAATAAATTATGTCCATCAATCAGCAACAATTTCTTCATTTTTTATAATCCATTTAAATTATTTATTTAAAATAAGTTTATCATAAATATTTTGTTGTATCAAGTTAAATTTGTTGTGTTTTTTGCAATTAAAAAGTTGACCAATTTTGTTTTAGTAATATTAATAGTTAGTTGTAAACCATTTAAAATTGGTGTTTTTTAGTTAATCTCGGGGAAAATTATTTAAAACAAAAAGCGGGTTTAATAACTACCCGCTTCATTTATGCAATTTTCTTGACGAGATTTTTGTAATGCAATTAAATCCTTTTCGTATTTTCTTTTGCATGATTTAAAATATTGTAGTGCTTGGTTTAGTGATATTATTCTATTTTCGCTAACATCAGTTCTTTCGCTCGCACTTTCTAGTTCTCGTTCTTGCATTTTAATTATATCGTCTGCCCTTTTTATGTTTTTAGTCAAGGTTTTTATTTGACTTTCTGGGTCTATTGTAAAGCCTTCGTTTAGCATTTTCCCCTCCTTTTTGTTCGCTTTTAAAACTGCCCCAATTATAACTTTTTGCATCAAAAAATTAAAATCGTTCGCTTTCGTCATCGCTTTGTGTTTGTTGATTTTGCTTAATTTTTGCACTTAACTGTCTTATATGTTTTTCTAATTCTTTAATTTCTATTGTTAATGCAGACTTTATCATTTGCTTTGTTTCAACAATTTCTCTGCAATCTTTTATACCTTTTAATAAATCTATGGTGATGTCGTTTTCCCACTTTTCATTTTTTAAATTATGTAATTTTATAGTTTGTAGTTGCAAAGTTGACATCATTTGTTCGGTACTATCGCATCTATTTAAAGCATTCATTTTTGTACTCCTTTTGTTAAAAATTTTCCTTACCTTCTGACTGTGCCAACTGTTGTTTAATGTGTTCGGCTTTATTAACATATACCGCTCTCATTTTTATAAAGTTTTCTGCACTAGCCCATGCGCCAAGTCTAATTTTTTCGTCCGGGAAGTATAAGTGTAAGTCTGGGTCGTATTCCGCTCTGCTATAATAAATTTTTAAGCATCTTCTAATAAAATTATTTGCTTCGTCAATCTGTTCGTTTAGTTGCTGAAGCTTTTGTTGTAATTGTTCTTTGTTCATATTTAATCTCCTAAAATAAGCATTTAATATAGTTTAGTATATGAGAATTTAGAATATGAATGTTTATAAAAGATATTGCAAATTTATCATATATTAACTACCCCAAAGTAAGGGACAAAGATAATACCACATAATTTTAAATTTGTCAAGTCTAAAATTTGCCATGTCACAAAATATGATAAAATTTAGTTGTTTTTGTTGGCTAGAACAATATATCACCTCTATCACTAATTATTTTATTTGTAAATGTGAATAATTTATGATATACTTTAAAAGTAAAAAACAAGCGAGAAAGACAAATGGAAGAAAAAAAGTTAAACATTGGTTTATTTATAGACACATTTTATCCTATGGTAGATGGTGTTATAATGGTAGTAGATAACTATGCAAGAAACCTTTCTAAATTTGCAAATGTAACGGTATTTGCCCCATCAACCAAAGGAAATTTTGATGATAGCACATTGCCTTATAAGGTGGTACGAAGCAAAAGTATGCGGTTGCCATTTTTTGATTATGACCTACCAACTCCAAAATTTGGGCACAAATTTAAAAAGGCTATTAAAGATGCAAATCTTGATATTATTCACATACATTCACCTTTTGGGATTGGTAAAATGGCTTCATTGTTTGGCAAAAAGCACAATATACCGGTAGTTGCAACTATGCATAGTCAATACAAGCAAGATTTTTATAAGGCAACTCACAACAACCTAATTACGAAAATGCTTTTAAAATCGATCGTAAAGGTATTTAATAATTGCGACACACTTTGGACAATGAATCATGCCTGTGTAAAGATTGCAAGAGAATATGGTGTTAAAATACCAATTGATATAATTACAAATGCTACCAACTTAGTTAATAATTTTACCGAAAACGAAATTAAAAAATTTAAAAATGAAATTTGCCAAAAACACAATATTAGCAATGATGAAAAGATACTTTTAAGCATAGGTCGTATTAATAAATTAAAAAATATAGATTTAACTCTTTCGAGTTGCAAAGTTTTAACTGACAAGAATTTTAAATATAAACTTTTAATCATTGGCGATGGTGCTGATATGGGTTATTTTATAAATAAGACCAGAAAATTAGGTATAGAAAATAATTGTGTATTTTTGGGCAAAGTAGTTGACACAAACGAAAAGTGCAAATACTTTGCATCGGCTGATTTGCATGTATTCCCATCTTTTTATGATACTGATGGCATTGTAAGAATTGAATCCGCAACATTCAACCTACCGACACTTTTTGCAGATGGTAGTGTTGCTGGAAGTGCTATAATTAAAGATGTTAACGGTTTTTCTGCCAAAGCAGAACCTATTGCATTTGCAGACGAAATCATAAGAATTTTTAATAATTCTAGTTTATATCAAAAGGTTCGAGAAAATTGCTACAAAGATATTTATATTACTTTTGATAAGCTTGCGAAAATTGTATATGAAAAATATATGCAACTTATAATCAACACAAAAACTGAAAAATAAGTCACAATAAAAAGTTATCTATATATTTCAAAAAGAAAGTTTAGTTCTTTTACCGCCTTTCGTCTTTTTTTATAATCGGGCAATATGCTTTCTACCTTTGCCCAAAATTTGGGGCTGTGATTCATTTCTTTAGTGTGAGAAAGTTCATGCACAATAATGTAATCAATTAATGCGGGAGCCAAACATACCACCCTAAAATTTAAGTTTATATCCTTTTTGCCTGTGCAAGCTCCCCACCTGCCCTTTGTATCAGATATTTTGAAACTATTAAACTTTGTGCCTGTAACACTAGCAATTTCTGCCGTTCTTTCTTGTAGCCATTTTTTTGCCAAACGCTTGTAAACCAAAATTACCTTATGTATAAGTTCTTCGCCACAAAGTCCGCTTGGCACAACGCAACAATCTCCAATAAATTGTACCGATTTTGCACTGCTTGACTGCACCGTTTTGTACCTTTTGCCAAAAAGCAAAAACGCTTGATAACTTATTAGGTCGGGATTGCTTAAACTTTTGCTAGCAATTTTGTTTATTCGAGATTTTATCCAATCGTCTTTTTCTTGTATAAATTTAAAAATTTGAAAATCGGGCAAATTAAATGGCGCCCTTACTATAAGCTCTCCTGAACGGTTGATTGTAAGTGCAAGCGTTTTTCTATTAGACCTTGTAATTTCTTTTGGTTCTACCATAACTACCTATATTATAAAGAAAAAAGTCAAGGTTGTCAAAGAAAATAAAATGTATTAGTGTTAGAGTTTTTGATTGACAAAATTTAGTAAAAAAAGTTATAATAATAATGAATAGTTAATTGTGTTTTAGGAGTTTCTTATGTCGATTGATTCAGATTTAATTAGAGGACATGTTGACACCATAATTTTAAAAACGCTGGCAGACGGCGACAAATATGGCTATGAAATTATTAAAGAGATTGAAACCAAAAGCAATGGCACTTACGAATTAAAGCAACCAACGTTGTACAGTTGCTTAAAACGATTAGAGGGTCAAGGCTTTATTTCTGCTTATTGGGTAAATTCGGAAATTGGCGGAAGGCGTCACTATTACAAACTAACCGAGCAAGGCCGAAAAGAATACACCACCAATATGAATGAATGGCTTTCTTCTCGTGGCATTATAGATAATTTGATATCTAACGAAATTCCCGCATACGAAAACAAAGATTACAACCTTTCGTCCCCTTCTGCAACTGCTTCAATGACCGAGAGCACAGAAAACACCACAACGGTTAATGAAACGACTTCCTTAACTCAACCTAATAATAATGAAACAACCTCGGCTCCTAACAATGAAGACACAAACATTTTAAAAGATTTTACCAACAGCCTACCCGAAATTAAAACGGTTGAAGCAAAAAGCGAAGAATCTGCCACTAAGGTAGAAGATTTAGATGGCATCAACATTGGCGAAAAAACACAACGAGCGGACACTAAGTTTAATATTAGAGATTTTAAATCTAATGGTGCATCGTTTTTTAATAGTGTAAAGGATATTGAACATAACGAAAATTTAACCGAAGAGCAAGAACTCTCTACACAACCAAACTATTTTTCGGCAAACACCTTTGACAGTATATTAAATGAAAATACAGACGAACAAACCATTACGACCCCTCAATACACAACCGAAAACAACCAGCCTGAAAATGAAAATTTTGAGAACTATTCTTCTTATACATCATTTAACCAAACCGATGCCGAACCCGAAGAAAGCACTGATTATACAAGCCAAAACAGTTTTGACAATAATTTTAGTTCGGCAGACGAAGGTTCGTCTTATAACAACTACTCATCTAACGAAGATTCTGGCGAAGACTACTCGCAAAGTTTAAATTTTGGCGAGGACACCTCCTCTAATATAAACGATTTAAGTTATTGGAACAAGGGCTTTACCATAAAAGATAATAATGACGAATTTAATTATGATTATGACCGTGAGCCAGAAATTAGCGATTCTACCGAACTTGCCATAAAAGACCAATATGACTCACCTACTGTAAAATCTGATATGCCTCTTGCAGAAAGTGACAACTATAATTATAATGACGAAAATTTAGACGACACCTATTATAACCCATACGGCAAAGACGAAAATGCGACAGCCAATTTATTTACCGACAACAAACGCAAGTTTACACCGCAATTTACCGATAACGAAAGCAAAACCCTGCTAAATACACTATCTAGTTATGGCTCAACTAGTTTTGAGCAAGCAACTCCTAGTGAAAAATTGCAGGAATCTAGTTCTTCTTTTGAAACGCTAGAAGACGACTTAGGCAAAAAGGGTATTATTGTAACTGAATATGTTAGACGACCAAAAGAACCCGTTAGTGTAAAAAATTACATTTGGAGCAACAAAATAAAATGCGTGGCTAGTTGGATAACTTACGGCATTACCATGATTTTACTAATTACCGGATTTTTGTTGGCTAAATCTTTTAACTTTGTAGACTTTAATTATTTGTCAACCGCTTTGCCTGCTGGATTTTACTTTTGGTTGTTTGCTTTGTTGTTAACCGTTGCTCCTGCAACCTATACAACTATATTCTGCTTAAACAAAACCAAAAAAGCAAAAGCAAAATTTAATTTTAAAATTGCAATAATATTTTCACTACTGTTTTTTATTCAAGCACTTGTTATAATTTATGCAGTAAATATACCTTTTGGGCTTTATAGTTTCTCTCAAAAAGATTATAATCATTATATGTGGTTGCTTCCTGCGCTTTGTACAACATATATTCCATTGCAAACCATAATATACGAATTATTATACAAATCAAAAAAATTTCACGCATAAAAAATACAGTCACAAATTTATTTTTGTGGCTGTTTATTATTTGTAAACTTGAAATTTTAAACTAAAAGTGTTATAATTTAGTTTGAAAATATCCCTACTAATTAGCCCTGCTTTCGCCTACCCGTTTTGGTTTAATGATTGCTAGCAAGGAAAATATTTTTTGATTAAAGGAAAATAAAATGGAAAAAAACTCATCTGAAAATTTTGACCAAATGGTTGCTCAACTTTTAACTTCTAATAATATGAGTAATACCAGTATTAATAATGATTACGATAATCAAAATGCTGAAAGGTCTTTGCTTCAGCCTAATTGGAGCGAGGAAACAAACCAGCCCCAATCTTCGCACCCAATAAATTATCACGACTATAAAGACAACTCAATTTTGAGTGGAGGCGATGTTTCGGTAGAACTTTTTAATAAATACAAAAAGCAACTAAAAAAGTTTGGAAAAATTAAAAATGTTGATTTTGACGGAATGGACGATGACCAAAAAGCCTTTTTGTTTATAAACTTTTTTAAATTTATTGCTGACGAATATTTTAAGCAATATGGTATAAAGATTGAAAGCGATGAAGATTGTATGACTTTTGGGGCAATATTGCTTGCCACAAACAAGGAGTTTGCGAAAAAATTATACAACTATGTTCGCCAATATGTAGCCTATGTAAGCCAATTAAACCAACAAAAAAAGTTTGAGCAAAAAAAGTTAAAATCCCTAATGGAAGAGGCTTCAATTTTGATTAAATTTTTGCGTTCTAACCCAACCAACGCAACTAAGCGTGTATTTTTGCTGGGTGGTGGCGGTAAAAACCAACAAAATGTAGTGGGCTTAGTACCTTTTAATTTTGACCCAAATGCAGATAAGCGAATTAAAGCGTATGCCAATATCCAAAAGTTTTTGGGAACAAGAAACCGCCTAAACGGAAACAAGGCAAAGCAAGTTGACCCAATAATTTCATTTAAGAAAACGGGGTACGCAACCATTCTTAACAAGTTTACGCCAGAAACCTTTTATGACCTTGGACCAGACGATGTAATTAATTTGTTAAATAATTTAACTACCGAATATTGCAATCAATGCAACACCCCCGCCCCACTTGTAACCGCAGGAACATTTTTGCCATGTGCAGAAAAAGGCAAAGTAACCTATGGTGCCAATTTTGCAAATGCAAACACTATTGTTTTTAATGAAGATGTAATAAAAAAGGGCTTAAACAAATTTAGCGAAACAAAAGACCCAAGGTTCCCTATGCGACTTATGCAAACTGCTCTTCATGAAGCACACCACTCAGTGCAAGAAAGCCAACAAAAAGATGAATACAAAGATTCAAAAAATTCTACTGGAGCAGTTGACTACTTGGGTTACGCAAAAGACCCAAAAGAAAAAGACGCTCGCAAGGCATCTTTAAATATGCTCAAAAAAATGAATGAGTCTGGGCTTTTGAGCAAATCACTACAAAGCGTTTTGCCGTCTTTGCAAAATGAAGAAGATAATTTGCAAAAAAGAATTGAAGAACAAACTAAATAATTTTAGAACAAGTAAAAATCCATAAGAAATAAATTCTTATGGATTTTTATAATTAGTCATCTAAACTAAGACTGTTTAAAATATCTCTTAATGCTTTGGCTTCTGCCTTACTAAATGTAATGCCTTTGCTCATTCTGTCATGAGATACCGTCCATGGTCTAAGGTCAAATACTGGTGCATGGTCGTTCCAACTAACCATATTTAATTCCTTAACATATCCGTTTACAGGTTCTGAAAGTGCACCCAATTTTTCGGTAACTTCATACTTAATTTCTGCCATAAGTTCTCCTCCTGATACTATATTAAAGTAATTATAGTATACAATTATTTTTTATATATTGCAAGCACAATTTTGAAATAATTTAATTTTTTAAAAATATGTGAAATTCGCTCTTTTGTTGATTTTTAAACATTTTCGTTAGCATAAAATTCGGCATTTTTTTCGGCTTGTGCTTTTTGACGCTCTTCTTTTATACGCTGTTTTTTAATGTATGCACACTCTATTCGGTACAACTCTTTTTGGTAGTCGGACTTTATGTTTGCAATGCTTGTAATATCTATCGGCACCCTATCATTAATACTGTTTAGTTTTTTTAATATTTCTGTAAGGTCTACTTCTGTACGACTCTTATAAATTTTGCTAAGTTCATTGTAGTTGTGCTCGTATCTGCATTTAAACAAATTTTCTAATCCTACAACACCTGCTATATGTTTTGCAGTAAAATAGTTTAGTGCGTAGTCATTAAATGGCTTATGCTTAATTGAGAATGTGTCTAAAACCAACCTTTGTTCTAACTCTGCGACACCCTCTTCTAGGTCTGCCATATTAATTTTTAGCAATTGGTGTGGAAGACCATTTGACTCAAAACCTATATGTGCAATTTTGTATGGTTTGCCCGCTTTTATTGCCTTTATATCTTCTTCAAACTGTCTTTTGTCTTTAATATTATTAAGGTCACAAACTTTTGACACCGCTTTTAAATATTGATTAACATTTTTTATAACTTCATAATCAGAGTTCATACAATGAGAAATCTCGTGACGCATAATGTATGAATATCTTTCGCTACTCATAGGATATGGCATATCAGATTTTATTGCACATCTAATTCTTTCAATTGGTTTTAGTTTGTCTTGCACATATACATAGCCTTCGCCAAACTCTGTAACATGATAAACCGCTTGTGTAAGAAAACGATATTTAACTTTTTCCCATGTAGAACAAGGTAGTTCTGTGTTTATATCTGCTGACAAGTTTTGAATTATTTTTTGCAATGCCTCATTTGGGCTTGGAATAGTTGAATAGTCGCCTACCTTTTTTGAAAGCATCGCTTCTCTGGTTGCAATAAAATCTAGTACCCAACCCATAGTAAAGTCGTTATAATTTGCATCGCTTAAACAGTTATTGGCGTAAGATACAAATTCTTGACCTAAAATATCTAATACTTTTTGATTTGTTAACATATTTTCCCCCGAAACTTGAATTGCATTAATTATAATATAGTTTATTTATATTTTCAATAGATATTTCACAATTTTTTGATTGAAAATAAAAAATAACCCAACTTTTGTTAGGTTATTTTGGTGGGCAGGGGTGGATTCGAACCACCGAAGACGTGAATCGACGGATTTACAGTCCGTTGCATTTGGCCGCTCTGCAACCTACCCGTAATTTATGGAGCTGGTGGTCGGAATCGAACCAACAACCGGCTGATTACAAATCAGCTGCTCTACCATTGAGCCACACCAGCAAAGTGGTGCCTTAGGGCGGAATCGAACCACCGACACGGGGATTTTCAGTCCCCTGCTCTACCGACTGAGCTACCAAGGCGAAATTCAATGCCAAGTTATTTGAAATAGTACTTTAATTTGTAATGGCGACTCCGAACGGGCTCGAACCGTCGACCTATAGCGTGACAGGCTATCGCTCTAACCAACTGAGCTACGGAGCCAAAATAAATGGTGGACCTTCACGGACTTGAACCGCGGACAAACCGGTTATGAGCCGGTTGCTCTAACCAACTGAGCTAAAGGTCCAAATCCTAAAATAGGATAAAATTAATGGTCGGGGTGGAGAGACTCGAACTCCCGACCCCATGGACCCAAACCACGTGCGCTACCAAACTGCGCTACACCCCGACAAATTTAATTAAAGTGCTAACCAAGTAACTTGGCATTAGTTGTTGCTGTAACGGATAAAACCGTTCAACAACATAACTAAGTTTACTACATATTTAGGATATTGTCAACTATTTTTTTAAATTTTCCTAAATAGTTTATTTATTTTGATTGCTATTATTACTAATTAATGCCAAGATAATCATTGTAAGTTGTATGACGGTCAAACTCTTTTGTATCATTAATTACTATGATTCGGTTTGCAACCGTTTGCATTAACTCATGGTCGTGTGAAGTAAACAAAATTGGACCTTTAAAGTTAATCATACCCTTATTTAAACTAGTAATACTTTCTAGATCTAAGTGGTTGGTTGGCTCATCAAAAATTAGCACATTGCTACCCTTTAACATCGCCCTACTCATCATACATCTTACCCTTTCGCCACCACTTATTACGCACGCTTTCTTTTGGCTTTCTTCGCCGGTAAAAAGCATTCTACCAAGCCACCCTCTAAGGAAGGTTTCGTCCCTTTGGTCTTTTTCTTGAGCAAACTGACCAAGCCACTGAACCAAATTTAAGTCACAGCCAGCAAAATATTTTTCATTGTTTTCGGGCAAATATCCAACAGTTATTGTGCTTCCCCATTTAAAACTTCCGCTGTCTGGTTGTTCTTCGCCAGCCAAAATTTTGAATAGCATTGTAGTTGTTGTGCTTTTGTCACTTAAAAAACCTACTTTGTCATCTTTGTTTAAAACAAAACTTACATTTTCAAAATAGCCTTTTTTAGTTAAGTTTTCTACTGACAAAATATCATTTCCAACTTCTCTATCTGGTCTAAAATCTATATAAGGATATTTTCTTGAACTTACTTTAATATCTACAAATTCAAGTTTTTCTAATTCCTTTTTTCTGCTTGTAGCCTGCCTAGACTTACTAGCATTTGCACTAAATCTTGCAATAAACTCCTGCAATTCTTTAGCCCGTTGCTCCGCCTTTTTGTTTTGTTCTTTTGCTTGTCTTTGTAACAACTGGCTGGTTTCGTACCACATATCATAGTTTCCAGAAAACAAATTTAACTTGCCGTAGTCAAGGTCGCAAATATGCGTACAAATTCTATTTAAAAAATATCTGTTGTGGCTTACCACAATTATAATGTTTTCAAAGTCTATCAAATATTCTTCTAGCCAGTTTACCGTTTTTGCATCTAGGTTGTTGGTAGGTTCGTCCAAAATTAAAATATCAGGATTCATAAACAACGCCTTTGCAAGCAATATTTTAACCTTTTGCTTTGGCTCTATTTCTGCCATTAACTTGTTAAAATCTTCTTCTTTTATGCCTAAATTTGTAAGCAATGTTTCTGCCTCGCCCTCCGCTTCCCAGCCACCAAGTTCGGCAAACTCTGTTTCTAACTCGCCCGCTCTAATTCCGTCAGCATCGGTAAAGTCTGCCTTTGCATAAATTGCGTCTTTTTCGTTCATGATGTCAACCAGTCTTTTGTGTCCCAAAAGAACCGTTTGCAAAGCAGTTTTATCATTGTATGCGTTTTGGTTCTGTTCTAACACCGACATTCTTTCATTTTTTGAGATAGAAATATCTCCACTGCTAGGAGAAAGTTCACCTGTTAGCAATTTTAAAAATGTAGATTTTCCTGCCCCGTTTGCCCCTATTATTCCATAGCAATTGCCCTTGGTGAATTTTATATTTACATCTTCAAACAAAACTCTTGCACCAAATTGCAATCTTACATTAGTACATTGAATCATATATTTCTCCTATTTGGTTAATTATCTTAATTATGATACTATTAATAGATGGTTTTGTCAACCAATTACCCCTGATTTTAAGCCGTAAAAAATTAAATAGTTGTTACTGTGAATAAAGCCCAATCTTTTGTAAATAATTCAAACATAGAAAAATTTGGGAGAAAAATATGATTGTAAATGAAAAGAGCGAAATAGAAAGCGACTACAAGGGCGAAATTTATTGGCTGTATGTTTTTGTTTTTATAATTGGTAGTATGTTGTATGCAGGTATTTGTTATTTACTGTGTGGCAACAATTTTTATACTTTTAGGTTAGACGGGGAGCCGTCATTTGCACTAGAATTTAGCGCATTAAAATGGTGCACTATGTTTGGTTTGGAACTTTTGGGACTTGCAACCTATTTTATGTGGCTTGCAAAATATACCGACAACCGACCACAAAAGGAGATATTAGAAAATTTCATTCCACTTATTATTCACTTGGTTTTATTTATGATGTTTCCACTATTTACCTTTGCACTTAGTTTGCCAGTTGTTGGGTGTGCTTTTTTGGGGGCATCTATAATAGTTTTAATTTATTTGGTTTATAGATATTTTAATTCGAGTATAATTGCAGGCATTCTTTCTGTATGCTGGACCATTTGGCTTATGTATGTGCTTTCACAAAATTTTGCATATTGTTTGCTAGAATTTTAAAGTGAGTAAAACTAAAAATTTTTATTATAATTAAAAAGAACATTGCTAAATTTTAAAAATTCCAACCTTATGGTTTTTCTTAAATTAGCACTGTTCTTTTTTTGTGAAAATATTTAACTATCTAGAAAGTTCTTTAATTATTTCATTTGCTTCGCTTTTGGTAGATGCAAAACTTAATGTTTCTTTTGTTTTTTTATCTATTACAAAAAAGCCGTCTTTTTGTGCGCTCTCTACTATTTTATATTTGCAGTCGCCATGCTCTTTGGGTTGGGCATCTAGTGGCTGAACTCGGGCTTTATCATAATCGGTCTTTTTAATTTTTTCTCGTAGGTCGTTTTGTATGCGGTCTTCTAGTTCGTTGTTACGCATAACACTCTTTACAAACATAATAATAAAAGCAATGTTTCCCAAAAGTAGCACAGCCATTATTACATATAGCACCCATGGGTCTATTTCTACCAACGCTAAAAATTTAATCATAACCTACCCTCTATTTATCTTTCTCTTAAATTTTGAAACTTTTCATTTAATATATTTAGTTCTTCTATCTGACCTGCTTTGCCGGGATTTGTAATTTTGTATCCGTCATCAATTATTATCTCATTTTTTCTAAATGGTTTAATACGATGTTTTATAATCATTGGAACAATGTTACATTTTGCTCGGTCTGCAAAAAATACGACTCCCGATTTAATATCTTGCAAATTTTCTGACTGTGTTTTGTTTCTGGTGCCTTCTGGAAAAATTATTATGTTTTTGCCCTTTTTTAATTCGGCTAAAACCTCTTTCATGGCTTTTAGGTCTAAGCCATTTCTATCTATAAAAATTGCACCAAGCCCCCCGACAAATGTTCTTGAAAAACAATTATTGCCAAGTTCTTTTTTTGCCAAAAACTTTCGTAGCCAAACCCGTTTAAAAAAGAAAACTTGTAGCACCCACACATCTAAATTTGAATAATGATTGCACGCAAGCAATTGACCTTCTTTTTGGTTCTTTAAATTTTTTTTGCCCAAAACCTTAATAGGGAAAATAAGTTTAAATGGGATATATAAAATCCAACAAAAGATTATTAATAATATTGAAAGTATAAAGCGGTTTACAAGCCCTATCGCCCCGCCTACCTTTTTAAAAAACTTTTTCATACATAAATTATATCACTATACAAACAATTTTTGCAAGAAATTATTATCTTGCAGATTAAAAAAAGCATAAAATAGTTGAAAAACCTAAACAAATAGTGTAAAATTACTTGCAGTTAGGAGAATCAAATTATGATGAGATTAAATAAATTTTTATCTACCTGTGGTGTTGCCAGCAGAAGAAATGCCGAAGAATTAATTTTAAATGGGCAAGTTTCTGTTAATGGTGCAGTTGTTACAAACCTTGCTACAACGATAGACGAAAACAATGATAGCGTATTTGTAAAAGGCAAACATATAGAATACACAAGCAATTTTATATATTTAATGCTTTATAAACCAAAGGGTTGCATAACTTCCCTTTCTGATGACAAGGGACGAAAAACTGTTATGGATTTTATACCCGAAAAATACCGCAGTCTTGTAAAGCCGGTTGGCAGACTAGACTATGACAGTGAAGGCTTGCTACTTTTTACCAATGATGGCGATTTTGCAAACAAGATAACTTCCCCAAAAAGCAAAATAAAGAAACATTATATAGTAAAAATAGAAGGCGAAATTACCAATAAAGAAATTGTATTGTTATGCAAGGGTGTAAAATTGGACGATGGAACAATAACCGCCCCAGCAAGCATTAAGCCAATAGAACAAACAGACAAAATTACCAAACTAGAAGTAATTATTAGCGAAGGGAAAAACCGTGAAATTAGAAGAATGTTTGAAAGCGTTGGCAAAAATGTAGTCTTTTTGAAACGCACCCAAATAGGGGCATTGCGTTTGGGTGGACTATCTCGTGGCACAACCAAACCTTTTGACCCAAAGTACGCACTTATGTAACTATTTAAAAATTAGCCAACACCTAAAATGGTGTTGGCTTTTTGATTACATACCTTTACCTATTAGCAAGGTTATTAAAAAATAAAACTACTAAAAAACAAATATTAAAAATGGTAGTTTTTTGTTTTTGTATTTTTAAAAAATTTTTTAATTTCTTTCCTTGCGTTTTTAAAAAATTATTCTTTGAACTTTTAATTTTTGCGTTTTTAGAAAATTTTATTTTAAACTTTCAATTTTTGTATTTGTTTATTATAATTAAATAATTACACAAATTGCTTAATTATATCGCCCGCAATATCTTTTAGTGTAATTTCTTTTACATCGGCAAAACTATATACTTCGCAAGAAAATATTTCAACACCGTTTTGCATAACTTTAATATTCCCTACCACCTCGTCCTTTTTTATTGGGGCAGATAAATACTCCGGTAAATTTAATATCACACTAAAAGCGTCCTTTTCGTCTGCAAATATAGGATAACTAAACCCTGCCTTTGTATAAACTTTTACGCTTGCAGTTTTGGAGTTTTGCACTGGAACATTGCTAACAAAAGAATAATTTTCTATCAAATTTTTTACTTCAAATTTTTGTTCGGCTACTTTTAAGAGTTTTTCGCTAACTACGAACATATCAGGACAATTTAGTACAACCGAAATTAGTTCTTTGTTAGATATAGTTGCACTACTAACCAAACACCTACCAGCCTCTGGAGTAAAGCCCGACTTAACACCTGTTGCTACAAAGCCCGACTTTTGAAGATTGTCATCAAACAATAACTTTTGTTTGTTTTTTAAAAAACGCTCGGTGTTGGTACAATTGGTTTTTGGTATTGTATATCTTTTTGTAGAAACTATTTTTCGAAAGGTTTCATTTTGCATTGCAGTTGCCGTAATTTTTGCTAATTCGTAAGCCGTTGTATAATGTGTTTCGCTATGTAATCCGTGCGGGTTATCAAAATGCGTATTTTTTAAATTTAACTTTTTTGCGTAGTCATTCATAAGTTTTACAAAATTATTTTCGCTTCCGCTTGCAATAATTGCAAGTGCAACTGCACTGTCGTTACCAGATGCCAGCATTAGCCCGTACATTAAGTCTATTATTTTAATTTTTTCACCCTTTTTTAGGTAAATGCTTGTACCCTCTATTCCAACAGCGCTATCATCTACAACGACCTCTTTTTGGTAATCGCTTATGTTTTCAAGAGCAACCAAAAGCGTCATTATTTTTGTGGTACTTGCCATATACATTTTTTCTTGCGAATTGTACCCCAAAATTTCTCTGCCCGAATTTGGTTCTATAACACACATTGCTTTGTATGGGCTTTGCGGAGGGTCTTCTTTTTCTGCTCCAAAAGACTTGTAAAAGGTGGTGTATCTTGCCGTTTCATACAAAGTGGCTGTTGCAATAAACACCAAAATTCCAATAAAAACGATTGAAACAAAAAGAGCAAACACATTTATATGCTTGGTTTTGTAATAAGGCAATGTATTTTCTGTGTTTTTTTGATTTGAATTTATATTGGCGTGTTCATCAAAAAAATCTATATTGCGTCTTTTGGGTTTATTGTATTCAAATTTTCCACATGAGATATTTTCACTAATTTTTTTGTTGGGCAGAATAGTTCTAAAACTATCCACCTGCCCTACCTTGTCAATTTCTGAAAAGCCGTACATAAGTTACTCCTTGTGCTTCTTTTTTAGGGCATTTATGCAGTCGGGAATGCAATCTATTAATTTTAGGAGTGGTTCCGATTGTGAAATTTTTAGATAGTCTACACCCGTTTTATCTACAACCAAAACTCCCATAGGTATAACCGAAAAACCAGCCCCTGACCCACCAGCATAAGGAAAGCGACCCTTTTCTTGATTTTTGGAATATTCTCCTCCGCCTGCAACAAACCCAACACTTACTCTACTAATTGGCAAAATCTTTTTACCTGACTCGCCCACCAAAATTTCCTTTCCTACCACCACATCGCTATCTACCATAGACTTTATCTCTTTTATGGTATTAGAAATCAAATTTTCTATTGGTTGGGATTTTTTTAATTCGTCATCGTTGATTTTTTTGTTCACTATGCTTCTCCTTTTATTATTTTGTTGTATTTAGTTTTTGCGTAATAAATTGAAATTATTATAGAAAATATTGATAAACTAATTTTTATTTTTGATGCAATGTTTAAATTGGTTTCGTTGTAACTTGGGTTTATTTGAATATCAATTTTTGATTGCGTTGCTTGTGGCAACAAACTTAAAACCAAAGACTGAAAGGAGCCTATTAGCATACTTGTTGCAAAAGCGTCTTGCGTTAACCCGCCATCTAACAAAAAAACTATATCCTTAATTTTAAAATAAGACAACATTTTTATAAGCAATAGTTGTTGCATTAGTTTGGGGTCATTAGACTTCATAATTTTTGAAGTTGTAGTAATTTTTGATACACTAAAATCATCTAGCAAATATAGTTTGCCATGGCTTAAATTAATTTTTAGGGCAGTTAAACTGTAATACAAACTTTTTGTAGATGTATCAAGCATAAACTGTAATTTTGCGGGCAAAGGCATCAACAAAACAATAACTAAAAATAAAAAAACGGCACAAAAAATAAACACTATTTTCATATTACAAATAGTGTTTATCTAAATTAATAAATTATACCCTTAGTTTATACAAAGTCTGAATTATCTGATTCTGCGTCACTTGCAGATGGAGTAATACCAACGCTTGCCTTTTCGTTTTCTATAAATTCCGCAATTTTTTGTTTTTCGGCTTCACGCTGTTCTTGAATTTTTTCTGGCACTATCTCTTCTTCAGAAATATCAAACTGGCGGTATAGTGATTGATCACGGTCTGCCCCACGAATAGTTTTTATTCGGTCTAGCAAACTTTCTTTATCTGGAAGTTCATCAATACTTTGAAGATTAAAGCGTTTCAAAAAATCATCTGTGGTGCCAAACATAACCGGTCTTCCTACGACATCTTTTTTGCCGACAATTTCTATTAAATGATGCTCCATTAAAATATTTACGGCGTAATCGCACGAAACGCCTCTAATTTCTTCTATTTCGAGCCTTGTAATTGGTTGTTTGTACGCAATTATTGCAAGCGTTTCTATGGTAGACTTAGAAAGCGCTCGCTCTCTTATTGGGTTTAAAACCACCGAGATGTCTTCTACATAATCGGGACAAGTTGCAAGTTGCAAGTGGTTATTAAATCTTTTTAAAATAATTCCGCTTGGCGAAGAATACTTAAAGGTCAAAGTTTCTATGGCTTCTTCTAACTCTTCTTTTTTTATTTCTAACTTAGAAATAATATCGGTTTCATTAACGGCTTCGCCCGAAACGAACAAAATTGCTTCTAATACCTGTGCAATATTTTCGGTGTTTATCATTGTTATATCTCCCCACCCTGTTTTTCTATAAATATTTCGCCAAACGTATCTGGCTGAACGACTTTAATAAGTTGCGTTTTTAGAAGTTCTAATAGTGCCAAAAAGGTGTTAATAACCTCACTTTTACTGTAATCTAGCGAATACAGTTCGCTAAACTTAACCTTGTTAGAGGTAAGAAGTTTATCTTTTATGTCCGCTATTTTTTGAGCCACCGTAAAGCGGTCTTTTGCAATTTGCTTTGCTTCGGGAACTTCTGCTTTTTCTTCTATTTTGTGCATAACAAGCGCAAACGCATCAAGCAACTTATCAAAACTAAAATCTTTGAGTTCGTAGCGGTATCCGCTTGCAAGAGGTTCGGGGTCTTTGTATAAACTGTCAACATCTTCAAAAGTTTTTAAAACTTCTGACTGCTCTTTAAATAACTTATACTCCTCAATTTGTCTAATTAATTTCTTTTCTGGGTCTTCTTCCTCTTCTTCATCTTCTTTTGGAGGCGGTGGCAAAAGTTTTCTTGATTTTATTTCTATTAGTGTAGCAGCCATTTCTATAAAGTCGCCAACCTTTTCTACCGGCATTTCTTCCATTTGACTAATATACTCCAAAAACTGCTCGGTAATTGTAGAAACAAAAATATCCTTAATGTCAATTTTTGCTTCTTTTATTAGGTGCAACAATAAATCAAGCGGGCCTTCAAACTTGTCTAGTTTTATGCTATAAGAATCTTCCGAAACTTCTTCGTTTTCGTCACTAACTATGCCCAACTTTTCTAGGTCTTCACTAGATTGTACTTCTACTTGTTCCAAAACTCTATCTCCTACTTAAATAAATCAAACAAACTCGTCCACATGGTAAGCATTCCTATTTCCATAAAGTTTAAAATGTATTGCATTAAAATATTAATAATTCCAAATCCCAAAAGCATTATTAAAATTATGGTTGAATATTTATACATAAATTCTAAAAACTTGCTGTCTGGCTTTAAAATTAATTCTAATATTCGGTACCCATCTAGTGGATAAAATGGCAACAAATTAAAAAATGCTAAACTTAAATTAATTTCTACTCCATAAATTAAAAAATATTGTAGAAGTATTGACCAAAAACTTCCGCTCGTAAATGCTACCGGTGCAACCGTTCCTATTAATGAGTATATAAAAGTAAAAGTAAACGCCAAAATTAAATTGCTAAGTATACCTGCAATAGAAATGGCAAACATACTTTTTTTGCCTTTTTTTAAGTTTATCGTGTTTATTGGCACAGGGGTTGCCCAACCAAAACCAAATATTATTAAACAAACAAATCCGTATAAATTAAAGTGGGCAAACGGGTTAATTGTCATTCTGCCACAAAGTTTTGCGGTTGGGTCACCGTGCTTGTATGCGGTAAATGCGTGCGAAAATTCGTGCATAGAAAAACTTATTAGCAATACGCCAAGGTATGCAACAAGTATTGCCATAAATTGTCCAAACGGCAAAGATGCCCTAAATAAACTAATAAGCATTATAAATTATCTCCTATATAAATTATAAATACATTATATAAATAAGTCAAATTATTTAAAAGCAAAAAAACAGGTAACCAACTTTACCTGCTTTTTAATATTGGTGCTTTTTATAAACACTCGCCAATTAGTTTTGTAACCAAATCTTTATAACTTAGTTTTTCGATATTGTTTGCGGTTAATATTTCGGTAGAGCCGATTTCTTCGCCATCTTGCAAAACGCTAACTTTTCCTATTACGGTGTTTTCATTTATTGGCGCCGTTAAGTTGTTGTATGTGAATGTGGTAATTAAAGTTGTTTCTTCTTTTGGTACACCCTTTTGTTTTAGCATAAAAATATCTTCTTTGGTTATTGCATCAACCTGCTTTTCTGTTCCCTTTTTTACCGCAAGAGTTCCAACTTTGGTAAATTTGGGTAAAACTAAAACACTTTCAAAATTGGTAAAACCATAATTAAACAATTTGTTTTCTTCTAAAAAGCGTTCATTGGTTTCATCTACACCCATAACGCAAGCAATAAGTTCCATATTATCTCTTTTGCAAAGCCCTACTATGCAATAGCCAGCATCATCGGTATGTCCCGTTTTTGCCATATATAAATCTGGGTTTGAGCGTATTAATTTATTTGTGTTGGTTAGTGAAGTAATTCTGCCGTTTGCGTGTTCCATATCGTAAGTCCAAACCTTTTCTAATTCTGAAATTAAACTATATTTAGATAACGCTTTAATTGCAAGACAAAGGTCTTTTGCACACGAATAATGATTGGCACAGTCGAGTCCGGTGCAGTTTACAAAGTTTGTATTTGTCATTCCTAATTCGGTTGCCCGCTGATTCATTTTTTTGACGAACAACTTTTCATCGCCTGCAACACATTCGGCAAGAGCCACCGCTGAATCGTTGGCGGAAGCCACCGCAACCGACTTTATTAATTCTATTAATGTATAACTTCTGTTAGCGTCCAAAAAGCACTCCGAACCTTCTTGGCTTGCCGAATATTCACTAATTAATACCGGTTGATTAAGTGCAAGGTTTCCCTTTTCGACCTCTTCCATTACCAGTAACAGTGTCATAACTTTTGTCATACTTGCAGGTGCAAGGTGCTGTTCGTAATTGTCGCCATAAAGAATTTTTTCGCTTTTTGCGTCCATTAATATGCTAGACTTTGCTTTTATGCCCAAAGTGGTTTTTATGTCGCTTGAACCGTCTGCAATCTCTTGTGCTTTTGTTATCTTTTTATAACAAAATACCAAGTCTTTTGTAGAGGGCAAAATTAAAACCATACTAACAGCCAAAATTATTACAACAAATGATAAAAATTTTTTCATAAATAAATTCTCCTACAATTAGTTTAAAATGCACCGCAAATTTTATTAAAAATATTTGCACTTGTTTTGTCGAATTTTTGTAAGAGATTTAAATATAAAAATATACATTATGAAATTGTTAGATTTGTTCTTTTTTATAAATTACACTTAAATTTATTAACAATGTAAAAAAAATTGTCTAATTATTTGTTTCAAAATTTTTGCATAAAAAAACTACCTCGCAAAATAATTTGCGAAGTAGTGAAATTTTTTGAATTTATTTAGATAGAACAACAGTTTTTAATACGCTGTATGTAATTGATTTTCCGTCTTCGGTAGTTTGCACCTCTTCTGTAAAATAGTAAAGAGTATTTGCAATTACTTCCCAATTCATAAATGAGCCTGCTTTTACGGCTTGTTCTTCGGTTACCTTTTGCAACTTAGCACCCGTTTCGGTAAGAGAAATTCTTGATATTACCTGCTCGGAAGATTTTGAACCGCTTTTGGTGTACTTAAAGTAAGCATATCCGTTGTTTTCAAACAAGAAATCGTAATCGGTTGATGCCAAAACTCTTTGGGTTTCTAACTTGTTATTTATCCAGCCCGTGCTTCTAAACTCTGAGTTAGTGGTATCCTTAACAAGGATTGTTCCGTTAGACAAAATTGAATAAGACTCAGGAACTCCGTAATATATTTTTTCGCCCTTGCTTAAACCAGCAACAGCGGTTGTACGGTACAAATCCTTATCTTGAACAAAATACAAATAACCGTTTTTAACTTCTTTTAGCGTAACATCTGCACCGGCAGAAATTAAAATGTTGTCACTGCCATCAGGATTTACACTATATATGTTTTGACCGCTTTGGGTTACAAAATTTTCGGCTGGTGTTAATGAGTAGAAAATTTTGGTATCGGCACCAGTGCCTTCGCCACAACTAGATGACAATATAGCACTTTGAACCTCTTCTGCAATGGTTAAGACCTTACCAGTTTTTACATTTAAAGAATAGATGGTTTTATTTTCATATACTACCAAATAAAGGTCTTCGCCGAACTTATAATAACTATATTTTGGGGAGCCTTCGGTTTCAGTGGTATACAAAACTTTGTAATTTTTACCATCTAGCCCAACTCGTGCAAAACTCGCTCTTTTAACCAATTTGTTTGCGGTTGATGAAGTTACTTGTGCTGGTGTAGAAAAATAAATATAGTCGCCAAAAATGTAAACTTCGCCATCGGTATAGCCCGCTAGTGCTGAATATACCAATTCGTCATCGCCTGTTAAATTGCCGTTTTCGTCAATTTTTGACTTATATATTCCCATAGGTTTGGTGTCTGCTCCGGTAAGAGTACGGTCTGCGGTTAGCCTTTTTACAAAATAGATATAACCGTCTTTAACTGCTCCTATATTGCCGTTGCTTGTTACACCTTCGGTAGAAAAGTTGGTAACTTTTGCACCACAGCCTGCCAAAGTTGTGGCAGTAACCAAAACTATAAGTACCAAACTTAGTGATTTGAATAATTTTTTAAGCATCTCTGTTCCCCTTTAAACAATGAAAAATATTGATTATGTTTACTAATTTATTTTACAACAATTTAATTAATAAAGTCAACAACTATTTCCTATTATTTTAATTGCAGTTAAATTTAATTGCCCTGCCATCACTCGCATATTGAAACAAAATGTTATAGGCAAAATCGTTAGAATTTTGCAAGGTGTAAACTAATGAATTTTTGCCGAGTTGTTGTTCGTTTTTTCCTACTATTACAGGCATAGCAATGGCTATTATGTCTGGCATAGCACCTTTATTTATAAGGAACTTAGGCTTATTATAAAACTTTGCAAGTATAAGCGTTTCAGATTTTTCAATACGCCTCCAACTTCCACCAAAACGCTCTTCAAAAAGCGTAAACTGTTCGCCTCCATCAAAGAGCATTTCGAACTCATCTTTTATAGAAGAGTAAAAACTATCGCTTTGCAGGTTTTGGTTTGTAAAGTTTTCATTATTTTCACTATTTGAAACTCCTACTTTACAGCCGTCACAAATTTTTTCTTGTGGTTTTTCTTCTGTTTCTATTAACTTGGAAGAATTTTTAAATTTATTTAAAATGCTTTTTGCTTCTTCCAAAATTTTGGTTTGATTAGTTTCTTTTGCGTATTCTTCGGCGGTTAACCTATTATCATCAAAATCGTTTTTGGTGTTTTGTAGCAAATCACAAAACTCATTTTTTTGTGCATAAGGCGAAAAACCTTTAAGCGACAAGCGGTCGTTTTTGTAAACTTCTACATAAATATCATCATTTACACTAAACCCGCCCAGCGAAAAACTTACATAGTTAGAATTAAATTTTTGCACATTAGTATGCCCGTCTGCATCTGTAAGGCAAATTAAATATTGGTTTTCTTCTTCAAAATTAAAAAGGTTGACAATTACGACTGCACCAAAGGAGGTTTTTTCTATATAAACACAACCTTGTTCACGACTCATTACTTCAACCGTTTCTAAAACTATAAATCTTTTTTCGCCCATATACCACCCTCTCTTATTGGTTAAATTATTGACATCTTTGGGCAATATATTCACTTAATAATTATTACAATACTTTTTTGCTGGTACAGAAAATTTTTACTAGCCTTTTATGGCTTTATAAAGACTTTCGAACATTTTTGGAGTTAATTCTTCTGCTCTTATTGAAACATTTTGGGTAATTGTCAAAATGGCACGTTCGGCAACTTCTCTGGTTATTCCAAGCGAACTCATTAGGTTGTTGCAAAGTGTCTTACGCCTGTAAAAAAAACATGATTGAATAAACTTTGCTACACCAATTGAGTAATTTTCATCAATGTCGTCTTTTATTTTGATATTTACAATGCACGAATCCACCTTTGGCACGGGATAAAAATTTTGTTTTTTTACTACTCTTTTTATAGATGAATTGCCATAATAATTTACCACCGCCGATAATGCACCGTAGTTTTTGCTACCTGCATCTGCCACCATTCTTTCGCCCACTTCTTTTTGAACCATTATAGAAATGTCCTTTATAAAACTGCACCATGAAAGCAATTTAAAGACAATTGGCGTTGTGATGTAATATGGGATATTTGCAATAACTTTAATGTTTGCATTTTTTGCAACACTTCCAAAATAGTTTAGCAACTCATCTTTTTCAACCTTTAAAAAATCTTTAAATACGACTTTTAAATTTTTGTTGTTTTGTTCAATTTCTGTAAGCGTTTCTAAAAGGCTTCCATCAACCTCAAAAGAAACGACTTTTTTGCACTTGGTAGCAATTATTTGTGATAATGAGCCTGCCCCCGCTCCAATTTCTACAACCAAATCGGTAGAACTAATATTTGCGTCTTGAACAATTGCCGAAAGCAAATTTTTATCGCTGATAAAATTTTGACCTAACGACTTTTTGAATTGATGCGAGGCAAATGGCTTATTTGATATGTTTTTTTGCATTCGACAAATTTCTCCCCAAATTTTTAAAATATTTTACATAATTTTATGGTTGTTAACTAAAAATATTAGCATACAAATGATAAATTAGTACATAAGTTTTTGCACCAGCAAAACTTAATAACAAAGTACGAAAGAAAAGCAAATTTAAGTAACAGCCACCTTGTTACTTAAATTTTTTTGTCAGTAAGTTTTCTAAGTTGGTTGTTGTGGCATCTATTAGTTTGTTTACATTTATACACCTAATGTCTGCAATACAGCGTGCTGTTTGCAACACAAACTTAGGCTCATTAACCCTTCCTCTATATGGTGACGGGCACAAAAACGGTGCATCAGTTTCTATTAAAATTCTATCTAGCGGGCAAAGTTTCGCACAGCGTTGCAACTCCGTTTCGGTTTCACTATTTCGCTTAAAAGTTACCGAACCCGAAAAAGATATATACAGTCCTATGCTTAAATAGGCCTGCATCTCTTTTTGATTACCGCTAAAGCAATGCAAAATTCCCCCATGTTTTAAATATTTTTTGTTATTGTTTAATAACATAATTGCATCACTATGAGCATCTCTTACATGAATAGAAATTGGCAAATTTAAACTATCTGCCAGTTTTATTTGTTTCAAAAAAACTTCCTTTTGATAGTCTTTGTTTTTATAATCACCGTGATAATCTAGCCCAATTTCGCCAACCCCTACAAAATGGTCATCTGTCGCCTTTAAATTTTTTAAAAATGCCACATATTCATCGTTATAGTCGTCTATATCTACGGGGTGCAATCCCACCATATAATAAACATTCTTGTGTTGACTGCTTATTTTTTGTGCCAACTTTCCGTCAGTTATTGACCCTGCCATATTAACAATGGCACACAATTTGTTTTGTTTCATAGTTTGCACCACCTCTTCTGCGTTTTGCATAAGTGATAGGTGTGCGTGACTATCTGCTAAAAGACTAACAATATCATCGGTTTTTAAATTAATTTTTTCTTTTTGCTTTTCGTTTTGTTGTTCGCTATTTTCCATTTTTACGCTCCAATCTACTTCACGAATATTATAAATGTATCCTGCACTTTTGTCAATTTAATCTATTAAGTAATTAAATTTAGACATTTAAAATAAAATTAAATATGAATAAAATTTGGTTAATAGTTTGTGCGATTGCCTGCGTTATTTTGGGGCTAACATGTCCTGAAAGCGTTTTGCCAGATATGCTTGAAGCCACAAATAACGCACTAAAATTATCCTTTGAATTGCTCGCCATTTATGCGTTGTGGCTGGGAATTTTGGGAATTGTTGAAAACACAGCACTATCTTCATTTTTGGCGAAAATATTGTCACCATTAATTGACTGGCTGTGGGGCAAAAAAGATATGAATGCCGAAGCAAAAAAATATCTTTCACTATCACTTTCTACCAGTTTTTTGGGAATTGGTGGAGCAAGTGTTCCCTTTGGTATAAAAGCAATTGAAAAAATGGATAACAAGTCGGGCACAGTAACTTTTCCTATGATTATGACAATAATTTTCGCAAGTTCTGGCGTTCAACTTTTACCGACAACGGTTATGGGCTTAATGATTGCAAGCGGAAGTGAGTCACCGTCATTTATTATATTGCCCACCATTTTGGCTGGACTTTGCACCACAATTGTTGGCGTTTGTCTTGCAAAACTATTTGAGCGAATATTTAAAAATAAACAAAACAAAAGGGATAAACTATGATTTATTTTTTGCCAATATTATTTGTGACGATATTTGTATATTGTCTTATAAAAAACATTCCTGCCTACGATTTTTTTGTGAAAGGCTCAAAGGAGGCCGTAAACTTAGTTATATCAATTTTGCCCTATTTGTGTGCAATTTTTATTTTTGTAACGCTTTTGGATAAAAGTGGAATTTCTGATATTTTATGCAAAACCTGTGAGCCGATATTAAAATTTTGTGGCATTCCGGTAGAACTTTCAAAACTTGTAGTGCTTAGACCTTTTTCGGGAAACGGGTCGCTTGCAATTGTAAAAGACATATTTGTTAACTATGGTGCCGATAGTTATATTGGCAGATGTGCGAGCGTTGTGCTTGGTGCCAGCGACACAATCTTTTATGTAACCGCCGTTTATTTTAGCACCATAAATATTAAAAATATGCGATACCTTATTCCCGTTTGTATAATTGCTTGCTTTGTAGGTTCTGCGGCTGCGTGCTTATTGGTTAGACTTTTTGGGGGTTAATTTGGGGTTAATTTTAAATTGATTTTTGAAAAATATTTAGTTGGTTTTTTAAATTATTAATGCAAAAATTTGCCATAAATACACCCCCAATAAGAGATACAATTTTTGAATTGAATAAACAGTCGACTGAGTAACTTTTTGCTAAAAATGGGCAAATTTGAAACTAAAACACCCACTTTGTTTTTTTAAAAAACATAAAAACCCTACAAAACAATGTATTTTTGTAGAGTTTTTTGTAACTTTTTTTGAGATAAAAAACCGTGCTAATTTTTGGTAAGTTTTATCAAAAATCTTCTTAGTTTGTTGCCTTCTAAAACTTCTTCTTTTGAAATTGCAAAGTTGTATTTTTTTGCAAGTTTTAGCAATTCATTATGTCTTTCTAAAATATGAATTAAATATAGTGTGCCACCCTGTTTTAAAATTTTTTGTGCCGACAAAATTATATCTTCTAGTGTTACCGATATTTCGTGACGGGCAATTGACTTGCTCGCCTGCTCATTTATTTTCCCACTACCCTTTTTGAAGTAAGGCGGGTTACAGCAAATACAATCTACATCAGAAAGATATTTTTCGGCATTTATTAAACTGGTATTATACATTGTAATTTCAGTTTTTTCATTATTAAACATATTTGTATATTTGCACAAATTTGCTAACTCTTCTTGAATTTCAAATTGAACTAATTTTTGTGTTTTTATTCTGCCAATTATCTCTAACCCTACAATTCCGCTACCGCTACAAAAATCTACAAGTGTACCGATTTTGTCTTCGCTAACAAAGTTTGCAAGCCTTACACTGTCACTAGTAAAGGTATAATATTTATCACATTGAAAAATTGGGCTACCATCTGTAAGGTAGTCCAATTCCCATCCAAAATTTTGTGCTATTTGGCTTGGAGTAAGCGCATTCATAAATTACTCCGCTGGTGTTGGTGCTGAAACAGGGCAAACACTTGCACATAGTCCGCAAGAAATACACTTTTCTGGGTCTATTACAAATTTGCCATCACCCATTGTGATTGCACCTACTGGACAATTGCCAGCACAAGCACCACAAGCAATACATGCATCGGTTATAATATATGCCATTACAAATTTTCTCCTTTTTTTGGCTTAAAGTTTCGATGAAAATTTCCGTGGCGATTTTTTTTGTTCTTTTTGTGGTTTTTTATATCGCCATTAACAGATTCCGCCACCCCTTCATCTATTTTATTATAAGCATTTTGCCCTTTAAAATCAACTTTTTTTGCTGGACTTTGAAAACTTTCATTATTGTTGCCCTTTTTAATTTCGTTAAATTTTGTTAATATTTCTACCCTTTCTTCTTCGGTAAAGTTTTTGGCTTCGGTGTGCAAATTGGTTTCGTGGTTTGTTTGGTTTTGCTTAGCACAACCTACACAATCTGCACCACTGCATTGCAAACACCCGCCTTGAACTGCTCTCTTTTCGTTATTACAATTACCTTCATCGCCATAAAGGTCTATTCCTAAATCTTTGCAAGTGTAATCAACAAACTTATAACTGTCGTCATCTGATACAACTTTTAGGGTTATAACGCCTTTAATTATGTCGCTAGAACAAACCGTTCCTTTACCTTCTGGGGTTTCAAAAACCGTGCCATTTTTTGGCATTTTTGAAAGCAATTCTTTATATACAGGCTCTTCAAACGCCAAACAGCACATCATTTTGCCACAGGCTCCACCCGTTTTTGATGGCGAAAGTGACATATTTTGCGTTTTTGCCATTTTTACAACTACATGCTCACTTTGTTGCAAAAAAGTGGTACAGCAACATGGTCTTCCACAAAGTCCAAGCGCCCCAACCGATTTTACTTCATCTCTAATGCCAATTTGACGCAACTCAATTTTTGTTTTTAGAGTGCTAGCCAAAACTTTTAAAAGTTCCCTAAAATCTACCCTATCGTCACTTGTATACGAAATGGTAACCTTGCTACCATCAAAGGCGTATACCACTTCTATAACCTTCATAGGAAGTTTTAGCGCTTCAATTTTTTGTACAATTATTGGCAAATTTTCTTCGGCCTTGCGTTTTTGTTTTTCTATTTTTTCTTTGTCTTCATTAGTAACTTTGCGAACAACTGGTCTTAATGGTTGCTCAATTTCTGTGTCCTTAACCAAAAACTTTGGCTTTGCAACAACGCCTACCGCAAGCCCGCCGGCAGTGTCTACAACTACCTCATCGCCCGATTTTAATTCCTCTTCTATTGGGGAAAAATAATATACTTTTGTTGCTTGACGAAAACTTACACCTATTACTTCTTGCATTTAATTCTAACCTCCACAATTTTTAACAATACCTGGTCAATAATATTTATTTTTGAAACATTTGCTTCTAACATTTTTTTCGCTTCATAGGTTTGCTCCATAATTTTTGCTAATGCGGTATATGAAAGCGAATTTGCAATTTCATTTAATTTAATTTTATTAGTTTTATTTTGAACTAACGAAAGGTTACCCGACTTTATTCTTATGGTATCTAACAGTACAAATTGCAAGGTGTTTACCAAATCATCAAAGCAATCTAAAAAGGCTTGCATTTTTACGGCATAATTTAATATTGCTGTGGTGGTTGTCATATTTTGCAAACAGTCTAATACCAAGTTTAAAATTTCTCTAACCTCAGACTTGCCTGCAAGGGCTAACGCTTTTGTTACATTTCCGCAACTTTCTGTTGCAATAATTTCGGCATCAGCCACACCCTTTTCTTTTAAAATCTCTACCAGCACGCTATCTGCAATCGGCTCCAAAAAGATTTTTTGCGTACGACTAAGAGTAGTTTGTAGTAGTTTGTTTGTGTTTGAAACCAACAAAATAAACAAAACATCATTTGGCGGTTCTTCGATGGTTTTTAATAGTTTATTTTCGACCGTTTTATTAATAAGGTCAAAACTATACAACAAATAAACCTTGGTATTTGCAGAGTATGGTCTTATGGGTGCATTTGTAACAATTTCTTCGGCGTCAGTTATATCTATAACCTTATCTTTGCCAAAAACCAAAATGTCGGGGTGTATTAGTTTTTCGGCATTTGTACAGCCGTTGCAACTGTTACAAACCTCGCCGTTTTGTACATTTTCACAAAAGAGCAACTTTAAAACACATTTAGAAAACTCTTCTAAATACAACTCGTCTTCACTAATAAACATTAGTGCATGAAACAGCCGACCATACATTACTTCGGTCTGAATTCTTTTATAACTTGCACTGTTTAAAATTACCTTTTCTAACATAGTTTTGCTCCGATTATTATGTTACCACAATTGACAATTCGTGTCAACCTAATAAAATCGACAAATTTTTGACCTAGCCATTGATTTTTTTTAAATTTGTGCTATAATAAAGTCACAGATTTTGTAAAGGGCAAAATTCAAGTATTATAATCGGGGGCGAACAATGGACGAAATTAAATTAAAAGAAGAGTTTTTGACTAAACTTAAAATGACCAAAAGCAATAACATTATGTTAAAAACAAAGCAAGGCGAAAAATTTGCTTTTACTATGTTAGACCTAATTAAAAGTGGTGACGGCAGATTTTATTCGGTTGCTAAGCCACCAATAGACTTCCCTAACGCAAAGGCAAATTCTGTCGTTGTATTTGCAGTAAAATACGACCGAAATGAATGTCCTTACCTAGTTTTAGAGGCTGACCGTGACACCAGAAGCAATGTTTTTTCTACATACAACGAAAGAAAAAAATTACACGAAACTGCCTTTTAAAAAAATTTCCCTATCATTATTGATAGGGTTTTTTTATTTTAAAAATTATTTAAAAATAAACATTTTTTAATTGTTTACTATAATCATTGACTTTAAAATTGTTGGGTAAACTACCCCATACAAAAAACTAGAAACCGCCACCAAAACAATTAGCCATACAGACTCCTTTATGTATACACTAACGCTCTCTAAAAAGGTTTTGTGAAATTTTTTGGCGTACTCTCTACGCTTTATAAATAACGCACTTGCATAGTTTATAATTGTTAAATTTATTAGGTTTACTGGCGAAATAAATATGAGTGCGTTTAAAGCCCCCGTTAATCCGTTTTCTTGAATAACCACTGTTGCAGAGATGCCAAGCAATAACCCTTGATACATTAGGTAAATAAAATCTAAAAAACTTGTAAATTTTAATAGACTGAACAAAAATATTATAACTATTGGCAAAAGCAACTTAAAAAAACTCGAAAAAAACAGACTGACCGAACTATACTCGCCGGTAATTAATTCTTGGAGCGTAACGGTGCTAGACGAAAAAACAACGGCATCTTCGCCCGAAATTGCTATGCAAACGCCAACAATTATGCCAACAACAATACAAATATACCCAACAACAATTTGCGTCTTGTTGGATAAAATAAAGCCCTTTATTGTTTTAGCGTTTAACATTCTTGCCATTATAGTAAATAATATGAAATTATGTAAGAATTTATGAAAATGCAACCATTTAGCCCGCCCTCTGCCACGCCAGCAACAGTTGAGGGGGTAACATTTGTCGGGTATCTTGCTATGCCTCTAACCTTATAATTATGCTATGCCATTGACACAAAAATACACCACGTTTTGATACAAACCACATTAGAATAAACCTAATTAGTGGGTAAAAGTTTACATTTTATATTAACTTAAACTTATAATCGCTATCAAATATTATGTCTTTATTATCTGAAATCTCAGCCCACAACTCCCAATATGTTACCAAAATTTTATCATCTTTATTTAAACCAAGTTTATTACAAATTTTGAAAATTTCATTTTCTTCACCCTCAATTTCCATGAAGATACCAAATGGAAGTTCATCTAGTGTAACATTGCAATTGTCTAATTTCCAATGTTGCCTATATTTTTCCATTGTTCTTGTATAATCTAGACCTAAAACATTCAAAATATAACACATTTTGTCAATATCTTCGATTTCAAACTCGGTTTCTTTTCTTGCTCTAACACTCTTTTCTGCATTGTTGATTTTTTCTTTTAAGGTAATTGTGTTGCTAAAACCAGATCTTACCCGCAAAAATTTACCTTGTTTTTCATATTCTTGTGCTTTTGTATCAAATCTTATTGTCTTTTCAAGTGCCCCGCCAATAAAGATTGCCCCACTACGGCGCAGAGTGTCAACAACCCCTTCAATATTGTTTATTTTTAATTTGATTTCTTTTTCAATGTATTCTTTCATTTATCTTCTCCCTTATTTAATATTTTTTTATATAAATCATTTGTCCAATTATTGTTTTTTTCTATGTCACAAACAGGCAAAACCTTGTCAAGAACTACAACATAATCCGCACTCTTTAATGAATATAAACTTTTAGGAAACATTCCTAACGTGGTAGGAATATTTTGATTTTAACTTGTAGTCTTAATCTTTTATATAAGGAAGATCACATCTATAACTCGATGGCAAATCTATTCTAAATCTCAAATTGTACATTAAGGAATATTTTATAAAGCTTAAAATTATTCCTTTTAGTATAATTCTTCCCTCTCATTCTTTTATATTATACATTAAATTTTTATAATTAAAAAATGTTTTTTCGTTTATAAATAATTTTTTTACATTTTGACAAATAAGGTTATATATAAAATAATGGGCGAAACCGCCCGCTGTAGGGCGGGGAAATCTTCCCCGCCGTGACCTTGTTTGACGATATGTCATAAATTTTGATTAAAGTTATAAGTGTGTAATTTTATTTGATTAGTTTATTATTCAGTTTTTATTGTTACCAATAAGTTTAAGCAAGTAATTGTTGCGATTGTGGTATTTTTTTGTGATTTGTATAAAATTAATTCATAGATATGGTTGTACCTGTTGGTTTAAGTAAAAAATTTGAATGCCACGACAAATAAGGAAACGGCGGGGATAATATCCCCGCCCTACAACAGGCAAAGCCTGTTAATTTATTATATTAATGTTATATTTCAAAAATTTTATGTTACAGCACAACCAAATCTCATTTAGTGGCACACACCTAGTAAGTTCGTTTAGATTTTGGAGATAAAAAACACAAAACGGGTTGCCGATAGTATTTTTACATCGGCGTTCTGTTTCGTGCTTTTTAACCCAAAAGATAAATGAAATTACGGACAGTTGGTGCCGTCCGTCCGGCAGGCGGACGGAACTAAATAGTCCCGCTTGCGGTTTTCCACAAGCGGGACTATTAATAATTTAGTTTATCTTTTTTTGAAAATCGCTAGACTTTGGGAAGTCTTTGCTGTCAAAGGCTTGAACAAATGTAGAAACCATTTTCTTTTGCTCTCTTGAAAGAGTTTTTGGCATTTCTACAAATATTTTTGCATAAATTGAGCCATAACTCTCTCGGTTTAGCACCTTTGCGCCCTTGCCTCGAATTGTTAAAACGGTACCATTTTGCACAAGTTCTGGAATTGTTAGCGGATATTTTTCACCCGTAATTAATGGAATGTTTATCTCGCCACCAGTTAGCGCAAGTGTAAATGGAACAGAAACTTCTATAAACAAATCTGCGCCTTGACGGGTGTATACCTTGCTTGGCTGAATGCGAGTTATTATCCTAATATCGCCATTTTGTCCACCATTTCGTCCCGCTTCGCCCTGACCTTTTAGGTAAATTATCTGCCCTTCGTCTATACCTGCAGGAATGTTAACTTCAATTTCTTTGCCAACTTTAATAGTGCCTTTTCCGTTACACTTATCACATTTGGTTTTGATACGTTTTCCTGTACCTGAGCAATCTTGACAGGTTGTTTCGGTAACCATTTGACCAAGCATTGTGTTGCGAGTTACTCTAACCCTACCACTGCCATGACAAGTTGCACAAGTTTCTATTTCGGTGCCATTTTTTGCACCCGTTCCGTGACAGGCATCGCAAGATTCGCTTCGGTTTACTTTGATAATCTTTTTTACGCCCAAACACGCTTCTGCAAAAGTTAAATCTATCTTTACATCAATATCTTCGCCGTGCATAGGAGTTGGCCCGCTTGAACGACTACCTCGCCCTGATCCGCCAAACATACCGCCAAACATATTGCTAAAAATATCTTCAAACCCGCCAAAGCCTGAAAAGTCGCCACTAAATCCGCCAAAGCCACCGCCATTTGCGCCCGCAAATCCGTCAGCCGAGCCAAACTGGTCATAGTTTGCTCTTTTTTGTTTGTCTGACAAAACTGCATACGCTTCGTTAACTTCTTTTAATTTTTCGGCACAACTAGCATCTCCCGGGTTTAAGTCGGGGTGATATTTTTTTGCAAGACTTCGATACGCCGATTTTATTTCGTCATCGGTTGCAGTTTTGCTAACACCTAGTATTTCATAATAATTTTTATTATTTGCCACTTTTTTTATTCCTTATAAAGATTTTGGGGTAGATGAGTTTTTCTACCCCAAAATTACCTACTACTTATTTTCGGTTGAACCGTTACCATCGGCGTTGTCGTCTGGCTTAGCGTTTTGATATAACTTAGTAAAGATTTCGTTTGAAACCTTGGTTAGGTTTTCTAATGCTTCTTTTAACTTTTCTACATCATCGCTGTTTTTGTAAACTTCCTTAGCAGACTCCATTTCGCCAGTTAGTTTTGTTTTGTCTTCTTCGGTTAGTTTGTCGCCACTGTCTTTCATAACCTTTTCAATGCCAGAAATCATTTGATCCAAACTGTTTTTGGTATCAACTACTTCTTTACGCTTTTTGTCTTCTTCGGCATATTTTTCGGCTTCTTTTACCGCTTTATCAATCTCTTCATCGGTAAGGTTGCTTGATGCGGTAATGGTAATATCTTGTGATTTACCAGTACCTAAATCTTTTGCTGAAACATGCACGATACCATTTGCATCAATATCAAAGGTAACCTCTATTTGTGGAACACCACGAGGAGCTGGAGCAATGCCAGTTAGTTCAAATCTGCCTAATGTTTTATTGTATGCAGCAAGTTCTCTTTCGCCTTGTAAAACATGAATATCTACGCCCGGCTGATTGTCGGTTGCGGTTGAGAATATTTGAGATTTCTTTGCTGGAATGGTTGTATTTCTTTCAATAAGTTTTGTAAATACCCCACCCATTGTTTCGATACCCAAACTTAATGGAGTAACATCTAGTAGCAATACATCTTTTACATCGCCACCAAGTACACCACCTTGAATTGCAGCACCAATTGCTACGCACTCATCAGGGTTTATACCTGTAAATGGTTCCTTGCCTAAATAATCTCTTACCTTGCTTAATACCAAAGGAACACGAGTAGAACCGCCGACCATAATAATTTTTGCAATATCACTCTTTTCTAGTTTTGCATCGCTCATAGCCTTTTTGGTTAAATCAATGGTTTGATTTACCAAGTCTTCAATTAGACTTTCAAATTTTGCCCTAGTAAGTTCTATTTCTAGATGCTTTGGACCGTTTGCATCTGCTGTAATAAATGGCAAACTAACGGTACTCTTCATACAGCCAGAAAGTTCAATTTTTGTTTTTTCGGCTGCTTCTTTTAGTCTTTGCATAGCCATTTTATCGGTGCTTAAATCTATGCCGTTGGTCTTTTTAAATTCTTCAATTAGATATTTCATAATTCTTTCATCAAAGTCATCGCCACCAAGTCGGTTATTTCCGGCAGTTGCAAGAACTTGGAATACACCATCAGAAATTTCTAGCACAGAAATATCAAATGTACCACCACCAAGGTCATAAACCAAAACCTTTTGAGTTGCACCTTTTAGTTTATCTAGTCCATAACTTAAAGCGGCTGCGGTTGGTTCGTTAATAATTCTTAAAACATCTAGTCCGGCAATTTTACCAGCGTCCTTGGTTGCTTGACGCTGAGAGTCGGTAAAGTATGCAGGAACGGTAATAACGGCTTGTGTTACCTTTTGTCCTAGATACTTTTCGGCATCTGCTTTTAACTTTTGAAGTATCATAGCAGAAATTTCTTGTGGACTATATTCCTTGCCACCTACTTTTACTTTTTTGTCACTACCCATTTCCCTTTTAATAGATTGAATAGTATTTTCGGCGTTTGCAACGGCTTGACGCTTAGCAACTTGACCTACAAGTCTTTCGCCATCTTTGGTAAAACCTACTACACTAGGGGTAGTTCTGCTACCTTCTGCATTAGGAATAACGGTTGGCTCGCCACCTTCCATTACTGCAACGCACGAGTTGGTTGTACCTAAATCTATACCTATAATTTTTCCCATATTTATATATCTCCTTAAAATTAATTACTTATTATAAACTACAACTTGAGTGTATCTAATCACTTTGTCGGTGGGCTCGTAGTAATAACCCGTTCTTACAACACTATGTATTGTTCCGACCAAATCGTCATTGTCTGCTTTTACAGCACTAATGGCTTCCATTTTTTCGGGGTCAAACACCCCAGAGTTTAATTCTAGCGAGTAAACATTCATATCCTTTAAAGAATTTTTTAACCCGTTAAAAATCATTCCTACGCCCTTTTTGTCGTTTTCGTTTGTTATATGCTCCAACGACTTTTCAAAATTATCCAAAATAGGGATAATCTTTCCGGCAAGGCTTATTGTGATTTTTTCGGTAAGTTCTTCTGTCATTCTTTCGCTTCGCTCTTTAATTCGGTCCACATCTTGCTTAAAAGACTTTACCATTTCCATACTTTCTTTTACGGCTTCTTTGGCAAGTTTTAACTCATCTTGAAGTTGTATGTACTCTTTCATAGTAGTTATGTCTAAAACTTCGGTTGGCTTACCATCTTCCGCTTTTTTGGAATTTTCAGATGTCGCTTTGCGGTTGTCTTTGTTTTGCATTGTGCTTTTGTCAGCCTTCTCTTTTTCTACTTCACCCATTTTTTGGTACATCTCCCTTTTTTTTCTTTTTATTTTTACTTTGGAAACCAACCCTTTTGTTTTGGTATCCATTTTGTTGGCCACAACTTGTCTTTTCGCCCAAATTATGACCAAGATTGACGTTTTCGGCAATGGTGTTGTTTATTTCTTTTAAAACGCTAACAGCCTTTGCATAGTCCATTCTTACTGGCCCTACTACGCCCGCTCGACCAATTTCTTTACCATTTATTTTGTATGTTGCACTAACCACCGAACAATCGTTGTCTTCATCGGCTCCAACGCTAATATTTACTTCAAGGTCACTACCAGACTCCAAAAGTGGAGTTAAAACCTTGCGGTTTTCAAAAATACTTATTGCCTTTTTTGCCTTTTCTATAGATTTGTATTCGGGCTGGTCTAGCAAATTGCTTGTACCATCATATTTGATAAATTTTTTCTCGCCACGCTCTATTATTGCATCTATTAACTCTTCAAAAAATATTTTGTAGTTGACCAAATTATCACTAATTAACTCGGCTAAATTTATTTGATTTAAGTCGCCAATTGTTACACCGCTTATAGCCTCGCTAATAATTTTGCCCGCTGTTGACACATCGTCATCGGTTGCATCTCGTGGCAAACTAATTGTAATATCTTTAATTACGCCCATATCGGTAACTATTATTGCAAGACACATTTCATCTACAATTTTTACAAGTTTTATACTTTCTATAACGGCATCTTGCGAAAGCCCCATATATACCACCGAAGCGTAATTGGTTGCTTTGCTGATTGCTCCAGCAGATATTACTGCAAGTTCTTCTATGCCACTAATTTTGGTATTAAAATTAGATTTTAATTCCTGAACCTCTGACTTAGATAGTTTTTCTACCGGCATTAATTCTGCTATATACTTTTTAAATCCTGTGGTTGTAGGAACCCTACCGCTAGATGTATGCAAGTGAGATAAATACCCCATTTCTTCTAGCCCATTTAACTCATTTCTAATAGTGGCACTAGACACCGTATTAAAATATTTCTCTTGCAAATCTTTACTAGAAATAGGCTCGGCACTTTTTATATTTTCATTAATAACTGCTTGTAATATTTTTTTCTTTCTATCACTTAACAATGTATTCCCCTCTTTGTTTTGATTTACAATTTAAGTATATACAAGTTAGCACTCTTTTATACATAGTTGTTAGCACTCATCACTCACAACTGCTAATATTGTACGCTTGTAAAAATTATTTGTCAACTATTTTTATAAAAAAATTTAAAAAATTTTTACAATAAAAAACCACCCTAAAAATTAAGGTGGATTATTTTGCATTATACCAAAATCGAAATAATTTTATCTAGCACCATAAAGCCGTCATTGGTGGCTTTTAGGTGGTTATCTTCTAAAACCAAAAATTTGTTTTTAATAAGAATATCTATTTCTGCTTTCTTTTCTTGTAAAAGAGAACTATTAAATTGTGCTTGATATTTTGTAAGGTCTATACCTTCTGCTAGTCTTAGAGATAGCATAATTGTTTCTTCTTTTGCGTCCGTTTCGTTTAGCAAATCTTTACACTCCAACGGAATTTCATTTTTTTGGATATGCACTAGGTAGTTTGGAATGCTATCGGTATTTGCCATACGATAGCCATCTACAAAACTATGTGCCGAAACCCCCAGTCCCAAATATTCCTTTCGTTCCCAATAAACGGTGTTATGCTTAGATTTATAACCTACTTTTGCAAAGTTAGAAAACTCATATCTTGTGTAACCACGCTTTTTGAGTTCTTTGTAGGCTGTATAATACATCTCGATAGTTTGTTTTTCGGTAGGCAAATTTAACTCGTTGTTTTGTAGCATTTTGAAAAACTTGGTACCCTCTTCAATAGACAACATATATGCACTGATATGCTTTACATTTAGCCCATCTATAAGTTTTATGGTTTCTATTATGTCTTCTTTGGTTTGGGTTGGAAGCCCTAACATAATGTCTGCACTTATATTTGTTGCACCGGCATTTTGAAGCAATAACACTGCATTTTTAAAATCTAGATATTTATGCGTTCTGCCAATAATTGATAGTAATCTTGACTGTGCCATTTGTAAGCCAATAGAAAACCTTGAAATATTGCAAGACATATATTCGTCTGCCTTTTCTTTGGTAAGCGTATTTGGATTTATTTCTATGGTAATTTCGGCATCATTACATACGACAAAGTTATTGTATATTGCACTCATAATTTTCTTTACCGCACCAAGTGGCAAACTTGATGGTGTACCACCGCCAATATATATGGTAGTAATTTCGGTGTTTGCCCCATAGGTTTTTGAACGCATTACTATTTCTTTAATTAAAGCCTCTACATACTGCTCTTTCATTTCGTCACTTGCAACCTGACTTACAAAAGCACAATAGTTACACTTAGAATTACAAAAAGGAATATGTATATATAAACTCAACTGACTTCTCATAACCTTCTCCTACTGTTCTTATTATAATTCATAATTTAAAAATTTGCAACATAAAGATTTATACATTGCGTTCAAACGGCTCTTCACTGCAAAGTTTGGTTAAATTCATTTCGCAACTGTCACTATCTGGATAAATTACTTTAAAAAGCACTTTGTTCTTTGTGGGTTTAAACTGCAAAAAGGTGGTACAAAAATCTTTCTCTCCCCTTTTGTTAACCCTTGCCGTAACGGTCTTTTGGGTAATTTTTGTACCAAAAACTCCAACAGTTGGATATTGTACGGTATAACTATTTTCTTCTCCCTCAGACCCGCACCTTAATTTTATAACATTAATTATATTAGCCCTGCCAAATGCAAATTTTATAGTTTCTAAACTGTCATCAGTTGCACCAAACTTAACACCCCTTTCGTTATATGGGTGATACACTAGTTGTTTTGTTTCGTTGCCCTCTATAACTAATACATCGATAACTCTATAATCTGTCACTTATTTCTCCCTATCAAAAAAGCCAAAACTACATTTCGGCTTCTTCTTGTATTACCATATTATTCTGTTCGGCATCAATATTTGCAGGCTTAATATGTTTTGTTTTTATTTGCTTTGTTATACCCCTACCTTTTTTGGCTTCAAAACAATGGCTTATAACCACTTCATTTTGTGTGTCTTCTACTTTATGTACAAACTTGTTTTTGTTCTCTCTGCCCGGAATAAGTTCCTTATACTCTATTGTAGCACCCTTTTTTGATGCATTTATTAACTCTACAACTTCTTGTATACTGATATGGTCTTCTTTGTTTACTGGTATAATTGTAGAATTGTTTGTAGAAGTTACACCTATTATATAATAGCCAGATTTGGTTTGACCCTTAGAATAAACAATTGTTACAGTGGTGTTTGCATCTAAACTATTAATTAGTCTTTGGATATTATTATTCATACCTATAAAAATCCTTTTTTTTATTGAGTTAAGAGTTTATCATATTTGTGTTATTTTGTCAAGGTTGATATACCCTTACTGTTTTTTGCACAGAGTTTTACCGCACCAGAAACTTATATCAAAACTTATATGTGTATAAAAATTTCCGCACCAAAAACTAATTATGGATACGGAAATAAAATGATTAAATATGTTTTGAAACAAAGTGATTAGTTTTTTAATATCTTTATAAATGCTTCGGCAGGAAGTTCTACCGTTCCTAATTTTCGCATTCTCTTTTTGCCTTCCTTTTGCTTTTCGAGTAATTTTCTTTTTCTTGATATATCTCCGCCATAGCATTTTGCTGTAACATCTTTTTTTAGTGCTTTAACCGTTTCTCGTGCAATAATCTTTCCACCTATTGCTGCTTGAATAGGAATTTCGAATAACTGTCTTGCTATGTTTTCTTTTAACTTCTCGCACATCTCTCTGCCTCGTTGTACGGCACGATCACGATGCACAATTAATGACAACGGGTCACAGATGTCGCCATTTAATAAAATATCTAACTTTACAAGGTCGGCAGGCTTGTACCCTATAAGCGTATAATCAAAACTTGCATACCCGTGCGAAAGACTCTTTAACTCATCAAAGAAATCAAAAACAATTTCGTTTAGTGGAAGATGATATTCTAGTGATACACGAGATTTATCTATGTACACCAAATTTTTATATTCGCCACGCTTGTTTTTGCATAGTTCCATAAGCACACCAACATATTCTGGCGGTGTTAATATTTCGGCTTTTACTATTGGTTCTTCTATTCGGTCTATTTCGGTGGTAGGAGGAAGGTTTGATGGACTTTTAATTTCGAGCATATCTCCATTGGTTTTGTATACATTATATGACACGCTTGGTGCCGTTGTAATAATTTCAAGATTAAATTCTCTATCTAATCTCTCTGTTATTATATCCATGTGCAACAATCCCAAAAAACCGCACCTAAAACCTAAGCCCAACGCACTTGATGTTTCCTTTTGAAATACTAGTGACGCATCATTTAATTTTAGTTTGTCGAGTGCGTCTTTTAGGTCATTAAACTTAGAACCATCTAGTGGGAATATTCCACTATATACCATAGGGTTAACAACCTTGTATCCTGCAAGCGGGGCTTTGGTTGGATTGTCTTTATTGGTAATTGTGTCGCCCACTCTTATATCGCTAACCGTTTTTATGCTTGCGGTAATGTACCCAACTTCGCCTACTTCTAATATGCTTGTTTCGGTTGCTTTTGGGGTAAACATACCAACTTCGGTAACATCATATACCTTGCCCATTTGCATCATTTCTATTTTGTCGCCCTTTTTGACGCAACCATCTATAATTCTTACCAAACAAACAGCACCTTTAAAGTTATCATAATAACTATCAAATATTAATGCTTTTAGCGGAGCGTTTCTGTCGCCTTTTGGGCAAGGCACCTTTTCTATTAATTGTTTTAGTACCTCTTCACAGTTTGTTCCGTCCTTTGCTGATACCATAGGACAATTCCTTGTGTCTAGTCCTATTATTTCCTCTATTTCGGCTTTTACTTCGTCTGGTCTTGCACTAGGTAAATCAATTTTGTTTAGCACAGGCAAAATTTCTAGGTCATTTTCGATAGCCATATAGCAATTTGCTAATGTTTGTGCTTCTACTCCTTGGCTAGCATCTACTACCAAAACCGCACCCTCGCACGCAACAAGCGATCTTGAAACCTCATAGGTAAAGTCTACATGCCCCGGAGTATCTATTAAATTTAAAATATACTCTTCGCCGTTTAATGTGTACTTCATAGTAACGGGTGTTAGTTTTATGGTTATACCACGCTCACGCTCTAAGTCCATACTGTCTAGCAATTGCTCTTTACTCTCCCTTTTTGTGACCGTGCCAGTAATTTCCATAAGTCGGTCTGCTAGTGTGCTTTTGCCGTGGTCTATGTGGGCTATTATGCTAAAATTTCTTATATTTTGTAATTTTGTTGACATCTATTTATTCCTTGCTAAAAAAATTGTTTTGCTATATATTATTGGTTTAAAGGTTAAACTAAAACTTTTTTTTGCTTATAAACTCCTTATATGCTTTGTAAATTTCGTCTACCGTTTGCTCAGGAGTTTTATTGTAGTTTTCTACCACCAAATCATAATTTGAGGTGTTGGATAGGTCTACACCATAGGTGTTTTTAAATCGCTCAATTTCTTGATCTCGGCGAAAGTTGCACACCTTTAAAGCTTCTTCTAGCGAATCTACCTTTTTATCATTTTCCCTTTCGGTATCCTTTATGAATCTTCTTGCCATTTCTTCTTCTGGAATGGTTATGTACACCTTAAAAGACTCTGGCGCACAATACCAACCCAATCTAGAATCTAGCAAAAGGTTATCATTTATACGGGTTTTGCCAATTTCCTTTTGCATATCTTCAATTTTGGCGTCAATAGACTTGTCGGTGTTTAACACTTCTTGCATTTCGATAATGTCTAACCCCATTTTTTCTGCCATTTTTCGAATTAAATTGCCTGTACTCATGTGTTCAAAATTGTATTTTAGCGCAAATAGTTTGCAGACGGTGCTTTTGCCCGAACATGGAGCACCTGCAACGGTTATCATCATAAACTTTTTCTCCTAATTGTTAATTGTATTAATTATACAAGAAAACTTTTTATTAGTCAACTTTTATTATTTATTCAATTGTGTCATCTAAATAAAAAATTCCACTAGAATTACTAACGGAATTAATTGCAAATTAATTATAAATTAGTTATATAAGTCTTGAAAAATGTAGTTATCTGCCACCTTTTTTGCTCTTTGCACGTCTTCTTCGGATTTAACCGTCCAACACAAAACTGGGATATCTTTAAACTTTTTTACATATTTGTTTGGTAGGTCTTCTAATTTGTAACTGATAAAGTTTGGCTCACTTCTTTTTGCAAGTTTTAGCCTTTTTAGAACGAATTTTTTTACAAAAGAGAGACCCTTTTCGCCCTTAAAGAAAGAGGCTAACTGACCACGCTTTACTTGTGGTGCGTTTAACTTAAACCACTCCAAAATTAGCGGGTTAAACGACTGAATTGCATACTCGCCCTTGTAATTTTTGAGAAGTTCCCAAAGTTCCTTTTCAAAACTTACACCATTTATGTTCTTAATTTCTATTAAAATTGGGACTTTGCCATTTATAAGTGACAAGCACTCGCTAAAAAGCGGTATGGTTTCATTAGTTTTTAAAAGTTTGATATTTACAATGTCTGCATAATTTAGGTTGTTAACATAGCCATCTATTTCGGTCATACGGCTAAGTTTGTCATCATGAAAGACCACAATTTGGTTGTCTTTGGTTACTCTAACATCTAGTTCTATTGGAATATTTTTATCTATACACAAACTAAAAGCCTTTAAACTGTTTTCTGGAACGGTGTCGTTATTGTGTAAACCTCTGTGTGCTATTGGCCTTTCTACCAACCACGAATTTTGCAAAGAACTCATATTTTTATCACTCTCTTTAATTATATTTTAATAACAAAAATCATTTACTTTAAAGGTATAAATGATTGCGGTATAAGAAAAATCACATATTTTTCATCATTTAATGTAATTATATACTAAACATTATTTTTTGTAAAGTAATTTATGATTATATAACAAAATTTTTAACTATTAAACGCAAAAATGCGTATGTTTTTTGTAAATATTTTTTTGTTTTTTTGTATTTTTATTTCTTTTTATGAGGATTTTCGTCAGATTTTTGTGTTAATTTTTGCTCGGTTAACGAACTAATTGCGTCCAAAAACTCTGCTATTTTTCGTTCATTTCCATTATCTGTTGGGTGGTAAAAGATGCTATTTTTTAGCGAGTCGGGCAAATATTGTTGTTTTACATATCCACCAAAATCGTGAGGGTATTTATATTTTGCTCGTTTTTCATTTAAAAAATTATAGTTTTTTAGGTGGTCTGGTACAGGGTCGGTTAACGATTTATGCACCGCTTCTATTACGCTATCTCGGGCTTTTACAACGGCATTGCTTTTTGGGCTAGTAGCCGTGCAAATTATAGCATGAGTTAAAGGGATTAGTCCTTCGGGAACACCCAAATTTTGAAAGGCGGTTAATGCACTTACTGCAACTACCAGTGCATTAGAGTTTGCAAGACCTACATCTTCTGAAGTATGGGCAATTAGTCTTCTTAAAACAACTTGTGGGTCTACTCCCGATTCAATTAATCTGTATGCCCAATACAATGCTCCGTTTGGGTCAGAACCCCTAAGCGATTTTCCAAATGCGGACAACATATCATAATACATATCCTCGTCTATACTCAAAACCTTTCCGCCTGTGCTGTCGGCAATTATCTCTGGGGTTATGGTTATTTCGCCCGTGCTATCACTATTGGTGCTTTTTACTGCAATTTCTAGCGAATTTAATGCAAAGCGTAAATCTCCACCCGAATTTTGAACTAAGGTGTTAATAGCGTCTTCTGAAATGTTAATTTTATACATTCCTAAACCGTTTGTTTCATCAATTATTGCTCTGTATATTGCACTTTTTATATCGGCAGATGCAAGAGGCTTAAACTCAAACACCCTGCATCTTGAAACTATTGCCCGTGTCATACTATAAAAAGGGTTTTCGGTTGTGCTTCCTATAAAGGTTATTATGCCCTTTTCTATGGCAGAAAGCACGCAATCGCTTTGTGCTTTGCTCCAACGGTGACATTCGTCTAATAATAAATAGGTTTTGGTGCCAAACAGTTCTAGGTCTTTTTGGGCTTGGTCTATAACCTTTTTTGCGTCCGCTACACCACTGCTAACGGCATTAAGTTTTACAAACTTTGCACCCGTTCCGCTTGCAATTATGCTTGCGAGGGTGGTTTTGCCCGTTCCCGGAGGTCCAAAAAAAATAGAACTGCCAATAGTTCCTGTTTTTACCAGTCTGTTTAATAGTTTCCCCTCTCCCAAAATATGCGTTTGCCCAACAAAATTATCTAGCGTTGTGGGACGCATTCTTTCGGCTAGTGGCGAAAAACTGTTTGAATAGTTTGTGTTAAATAAATTGTTATCCATAGGCAATTATTATACCACCATAAAAATATTTTTGCAATATTACTCATTAATAATGATTTTTCTAATCTCTGCTATGTTTGATGCTTGAAACTCTGGTTTTACCTCAGCCGTAGATAGGTCAGCGTTTATTAGACATACTGCAACCCCAGCATTGTGGCTTGCTATGGCATCTAGCGGTCTGTCGCCAACAGATAAAATATTTTGCTTTTGTAAGTTATATTTTTTTATACAATTTTCAAACATTGTTGGTGCGGGCTTCCACGCTCTTAATCCGTTTTTGCCAACATATTCTACATCGGTAAAATATTGCTCAACATTTAGCATTTTTATTAGGGGCAACACCGTTTCTATTCGGTTGGTTACCAAAAAATTTCGCCCGCCTAACTCAACAATTCTTTTTAACAAGTCTATTATGCCACAAGGTAATTGCATTGTATCATAATTTTTTAGTGAGCAATCAATTTCGTCATATTTTTCAAAGAATTCTGGCACTGTAAACTTATTATATTTTTCTATAAAATAATTTACCAGTGTAGACGAAGATGATTGCTTTAATATTTTTAGAGTATTTTCGTCATCTTCATAAATTCCAAAACACGCTAAGCAATCATTAATGCTTTTTAGTACACATGGATAGGTGTCTACAATTGTTCCGTCAAAATCCCAAATGATGTCGGTGTAGTTTAACTTTGTTTTTTGTAACGAATCTTTATTCTGTTTGCTTTTCATATTAACCCCTTAATGTTTTTTATATAATAACAAAACTTACCAAAAACTTTTGCAACCGACCACCAAACGCCTTGATTACTTTTATTTTGCTAAATGTTAAACGCTGGCATATATTTCTCACAGAAAAGTGGTAGGCTTGATTATGTTTAATTTGTTACAATGTAAAAACACTCAAACCGTTGCATTATTTTTTGCAAAATATTATATATTGAATTTTTCTTTTATATATTATATCATATTTTTCGCTAATTTTACAAAACAAATAAACAAGAGTTTACTTTAATGTAAAACTAAAAATTTTTAAAATATTTGCAAAAAACACTTGATTAATTATTTGTTATATGGTAAACTTACTATTGTCGTTAAGACAATTTACATTTTTGCGGGAGTGGCTCAGTGGTAGAGCGTTGCCTTGCCAAGGCAAATGTCGCGAGTTCGAATCTCGTCTTCCGCTCCATAATTTAGGAAGCCTTTTGTTAGGCTTCTTTTTTTGTTTTTATTTGCAACCAGTACCCTATTAGAATATAAATTGAATAAAAACTAATGGCTAAGTTTTTTGGTGGCTTAGGTTTTAGGAACGCAAAAAAAACGAGAAAAGTTAATCTTCATTTATATTAACTTACTAATTGCTTTGTAATTAGAGCGTTGGGTTTTGGCGACAAAAAACAAGCAAAAATAATTATATTTACACTAATATACACCAACTTTAAACCAACTTATAATTCGAAATGCGTTAAAAGATAAAAAAACGGGATAAAGTCAATTTTTTACACTAATTTAATAATTGCTTGGTACTTAGAGCGTTGGGTTTTTGTAGGGCATAAAAAAAAGAACCAAGCAAAACTTAGTCTTTTTACAAAATTAATTTTTGGTTGTTTTGCTTTGTTCTTAATTTATATTATCGGAAGTTGAGTCGGAGAGTTTACTCTCCAGCGAGACTGATGGTTATTCAAATTGGAAGTACAAAGCATTGCTTTGCGAGTGCGTTAGCACAAATTTTGAACTTGTTTCAAAATTTACTTCCTATAATTTATAATATACTGTTTTTACAAAATTAAACTGCTTGGTATGTCGTCATAATAAATTTTTAGGGTGTTCATAGCACGAGTAACTGCAACATAGAACAATTTTTTGTTCTCTGCACTATAATTGTTTTCATTTGCCTTTGGAACTAATACCGCATCAAATTCTAGACCTTTTGCCATATATAGTGGCATTACCATAATGTGCGTGTTTACAAAATTCTTTTCGCCCTCTACCATAAACTTAAAGTTTTTGAAGTTTGGCGACTTTTGCAACGCTCTTTGCAATTCTTTGCACTCTTTTTCTGTTTTAAAAATGATTGCAACGGTGTTATCATCAGTTTTTAGTCTTAGGGCGTCTTTAACAAATTCGGCATTTTCGCCTACCCCGTTGTCTTTTACTATTTCGACAGGTTCGCCGTGGCGGTCTAACTGGGTTTTTATTAGTTGGTTATTGGATACCAATTTGTTAACAAACTCATTAATTTCAACGGTGCTACGATAGGTTTTGGTTAAATATTGCGTTTCTACAATATCACGGGCACGATCTGCTTTTAATACACTAAGAATGCTATCATAGTCATCATACCCAACAAAAGGCATAATGCTTTGGTTTAAATCTCCTACCAGCGTCATTCTGGCACCCTTAAACACATTTGCAATAATTTGGTACTGCACTAAGGTATAATCTTGCGCTTCGTCTATAACTATTTGCTTTATGGCGTGCTGTTCGGTAACGCCAACCACCCTTTCTTTTAGATACATAAACGGTGTGACATCTTCGTACGAAATTACACCCTTTTGAAGACATTCGTAGGTATGCTCATATATCTCTTTTAGGTCTTTTATTGTCATTTTATCTAGTTTTTCTACACCCAATTCGTTATAAATGTCTTGAACTCTTTTGGTAAAGCCGTCTAGCGATTCATACAAGCCCATATATATATTTTTTGCGGTAACTTTTTTTAGATTGGCTTTTAGTTGTCTTTCGAGTTTGTTGCGTGCTTTTAAATTTTTTTGAAGTTTTATGCCCGCAATTGCCATAATTTTTTCATTAATTAGTTTGGTCTGCTCATATAGCGAGATGCTAGACGAACTTAAATTGTTGTCTACAAATCGGCACAAAAATTCGCTTCCCGCTACCGTTTCGCCATCTATTTCTATGTCTTTATCTATACCAAAAAGACTATATTTAATTTCTTCTATATAGTTTTCTATAAGTTTTATATAACCCGGCCAAAACTTAAATTTTATTGATTTATAAAAAGGAGTTTTTGCACCTACAAAGAGTTCTTCGTAAACGGAATTCATATTGTTTTTAATTTTGAACTCATGAATATAGGACTGCACATAGTCATAAAAAGTGGTTTGGTAAACATTGTCCTCACCCATTTGTGGCAAGACATCGCTAATGTAGTCCGAAAAGGTTTCGTTTGGCGACAATATCAGCATATTGGTTTTGTTTAGGTTTTCTTTGTCAGCATACAACAGGTAGGCAATTCGGTGCAAAGCAACCGAAGTTTTGCCCGAACCTGCCGGACCTTGCACAGCCAAAATATCTACATCATCTTTACGGATAATTTTGTTTTGTTCCTTTTGGATAGTTGCTACAATGTTACGCATTTTTGTGGTGCCAGTAGTAGATAATATTTTTGCCAAAACATCATCTATAACTTGAGTGTCTGTATCAAAGATTTCTACAATTTTATCATTTTCAATTTTGTATTGGCGTTTTAATATAACTTTGCCGTCTACCACGGTGCCATCTGGCAATGTGTAACTAGACTCTCCAATTTCGGAGTCATAAAAAGGACTGCATATAGGCGCACGCCAGTCATATACATAAAAATTTGAACCATCTTTTAAACTTGCAATGCCAAGATATACCGGAGTAACCTCGGTGCCGTCATCAAAATCTACACGGGCAAAGTAGGCACTACCCACCATTCGGCGGTAGGCTTTTAGGTGTTTTTCGGACTGCAACACGCCTCTATTTAGTTGGCGAACGCTTTCTTGCGAGTTTATCCAGTCGTCAGACTCTACGCTACCCTCTTCCCAGATGTAACGCATAGATTCTTGAATGTCTGTTTCTAACTGTTCTTTGCCGTCTTCAAGCTTTGCAATTTCTTTTTCGAGGACATAAAGCACAGACCTTAAATAGTCTAATTCTTTTCTTTCTTCTGTTTTTGAAATCATATCACGCTCTCCCCTTTGTAGATTTTCCAATGGTTTGCAAAATTGTTAATCTGTGGTTATATTATAAACTATTATGTGTAATGAATATTAAATATAAGGGCGGTTTAAAAATTTATAAATTTTTTGGTATTTTACTTTAATTGTTTGGCTAATTTTTTATAAATTGAATAATAATTTATTTTTTTCGCCCACATATTAAAAAATAATTGTTTTATCTGCTTATAAATCCTTGGCTTAGTGATATTTTATCATAAATTATTAACCTTGTAAAGAAATTTTGTACCTCACACATATATTTTTGATAAAATTTAAAGGTGCGATTTTGTATGTAAAAAGTTGTTCCGCCCGCTCGAAGACGGACGGGCGGGGTCATACCTATTGGTTTAAGTGAGTAAATTTAACGATTGTGGTATATAAGGTTACGGCGGGGATTAAACAGTTCCGCCCGCCTAAGCCGGACGGGCGGACCAGCCGTCCGTAATTTCATTTATCTTTTGGGTGAAAATACTTGTGGCGGAACGCTGGCAGGGTAACCTAGACCAGCAACCCGCCTCAAGCCTTTTCCCTCCAAAATCTAAACGAACTTACTGGGTGTGTGATTCTAATTGGGGGGTATTTTACTGTAATATTTAAAAAAATAATGACCACGTGTTCCTCTTGTTATGAAGAGGGAAAACTACAAAGGTTCCGCTCGGTAAACGAGCGAAACCTTTTTTAATTGGCTGATGAAATTACTTCGCTTATTGTTTTATTTTTGCGAGATTTTGACTTTTTTGGCTTTGCAGATGGGCTTACATACTTTTCGGTTTCGGCGCAAGTCATTTTGCGGTAAGTTCTTTTTAGTTTTGCTACACCTTTAATATTTACCGGTCGCATTGCAAGATACACCCCGCCATTGCGATGAGTGTTTCGATATAGTACACTCCAAATGTAAACGCCATTAAAGTTATTTGAAAGCGTTGCCATAAAACTAATCATTGCGGGCAAAACTGCCAAACTGACATTTCCGCTTGCAAAAATTTGTAACGCCCAAAGCGTAATTCCGCCAATGTTACAAAGCATATAAAAAAACCATGTTTCGATATATCTTTTTGTTCTGGCAATATCGCCTACAATACAACCCGCTATGCTAACGGCGTTAAATATTGCAAATGCTTGCGAAAGACCAAAGTTTAGAACCGCCCAAACGCCTGCCGTTAGTCCTAACAAAAGCAAAATATATAGCAATAGTTCTTTGCCGGTCATCTTTTCGACATCGTCCATTCTTGCGCCCTTTTCTGCTTTTTTTAGGGCGTCTTGTTTCCACTTAAAGAAACTGTAAATTGCTAGTGGTAAATATACAAAGGTGTTTATGATAACTTCGCCCCATACCTTTTGTATGGCAGAAACTACAACATAAAGCACCATATTTATGCAGGTTGAAATTAAACCAAACCTATACCCTTTTGCAACAAAGTTGTTGCCGGTCATTCCGAGCCACAAACTTAAAACCGAAAATACCAAAAGCAACACATCTATTGAAGTCATTTTGGTAAATATAGGAATTAAAGTTAAACATAGTACCCCCAAAACTATAAAAATTGGATACCAAAAAAACTCAAATATTCCTGTGCGGTGCATAAGTTGTTCGAGTGATTGCGTTTGTATTTTTCGGACGGCTTTACTGCTTAGCGTCATACCGCCGTGTGCCGATGTGCTTCTTATAAGTCCAGCGTTGGTTCTTTCGTTTTTATGCTCGCCACCATTGGTTGCGTAACTTCGCCTAACGGCAAAACTGTTTAGCCCAACCGCACTAGACTTTGCACCAACCGATGGTATGCCACGACAGACATTAACATCTTCATCAACATTTTCGTCCGGTCTTTTTTCTTCTTCCACAAGACTTCTCCTTTGTTTTTTGTTATAAAAATATCAATGCAAAAACCAACAAATTAAAACTTAGTGTGTTTAACAATATTAGTGTTGCACAAATTTAGTTATTTGTATAGTTTTTTTATTATAATGAAAAATATTATATAATAGTTATTTAGCATTGACGCTTTGGCACCAATGGTAAAATTGTAGCACATTATTTTTAAAGTTTTTGCTTTTGCCCTTTCGCAAAATTACACAAGCAACAAACCTAACCATATACTCAAATGTGGTTATATTTTGTTCTACGCCGTTAATTGAGACCACGGTTTCGTGTGACTTTAACTCTTCTATTGCGACATCGGGCAAGGTTGTTATTGAAAGCGGATAACAATATACAACATCTAAAAGTTTATTAAATGTTTCGTTAAACGAATCTTCGTTGTATAGCCCATAAATTAGGTCGGAGTTTGCAGATTGCAATAAATCTATATAATTATCTTTGCTTTTGTAGGTTTTGATAATTTCTAGTTCGCCAGAGTCAAACACGTCTACATTGCCATATTCCGTTTCGCTATTATAAAAAGGATAATCTTCAACCGTGTTAGCATTAGACTGGTCTGTTGAGTCGCTCTTGTTTTGCAAACTTTCATTTTCTTCATTTTCTTTCGGTTCTTCTAAGTCGCCCTCTGGGTAAAAATTGGTTTTTTCTTCTGCACCTTTTTGAGAGTTTTTGTTAGAAACTGAATTTAAAATTTTGTTTGCAATTTCATCAAAATCTAAGTCTTTGGTGGTTTCGCTTCTTTTGGTTGTAACCACAGTTGGCTTTTTTGCAGAATAAAAAGATTTTGGCACTTCACTAAAAGGCGTTTTTTGTTTTTCGGACAAACGCTGACTTTTGGCAAGTTCTTCTATTAGGTTGTCAATTTCATCTAAATCTAGGCTTGCAGACACTAAATTTTTGTTTTGGCTGTCCGAATTAATTTCGTCTATAATTAGCATTGAGCCAACTATTTTGCATTTTTTGTCTTTGGCAAGTTCTAATATTTTTTGCGTGAACTCTAACTTTGCTTCAACCTCTTTTAGTCGCTCAGTATACAAAATTGCTTTTTCTTTAACCTTAAAATATAGCAACTTTGCACGCAAAGTTTGAACCAAATCTACGCCTTCGGTTGCTAAAATTTCTTGCTCTTTTTTAGCAAAATTTTCAAATCTTTGTTGCCCTGTTTTGAAGGCATTTTGCTGGTTAATAAATTGCTCATTGAAGCCCGAAATAACCAAAAAGGGGTCAATTTGGGGCTTATTTTGCAATTTTTGATTGTCATTTTCTGTTATTTTTGAATTTTCGCCGTTCATTTCGACTCCTTTTTGTTATTTTTTTTGTAACGAATTTAACTCGTTTTGTAGTTCATTCTCTGTCATATTTAGCAAGGTGTTACCGTTACTTATAAACTTTGTAATAATAGACTGATAGTCATAAATTAATTTATTAATGTCATTCTCCCCTACTGCAAACTGTACCTTTTTAAATTCGGTAAATGATGGGAGTTCTAAAAATTCGGTTAGAGTTTTTTCGCTAATATCACTAAGCCGTTTCCACTTTTCTAATTCTAGCAAACCCAACCCTTTTAGGTTTATTACCGTGCGGGTAACTTTTGCACTTGCATAACGGTCGCAAGACTTAATTCCGCCAAAGTCATAAATATTTGCAAAAATATTTGCATAGTTTGTAGCGTCTGTTTTTGGGGTTTTTGTGTGCGAAACAATTTCATCGTCTAAGTCAACTCCTGCACGGTTCTCTTTTAGCCTTGCAAAAACCTTTTCGCTCTCTGCTCCAAAATTGTCGTCATCAACAATGTCCGTTATTTTTTCGGGTAGCGACTTAGATTTGTGGTAAACATTAAACTCATCTTCTAATTCTTTCGGTGAATTAATTTTTTTGGTAGCAACTAAATTATTTTTTGCGTCTTCATTTTTTGGTGGCGTATCTTCTTGTTCTTTTGTTCCTATTGAAGTGTCACCATTTATTTCGTCCTCGGTTAGTTCGTTAAAATCGTCTTCGTCATTAGAAGACCCCTTACTCTTTTCTGTTGTTTTTGAAGAGGAGTCTTTATTGTCGTTTAAATCATCGTCTTCATCAAAAAAACCAGTAAAACTATTATCTAGTTGAAATTTTGGTTTGGCTTTGCCGTCAAACTCATTTTCTCTTTTTTCAAAAGCGTTTTTTATTTCGTCATCGGTGTTATCTAGTTCAAAATTGCTTTTGTATATAGCAAGTTTTTCATTTTGGGTTGGCTCATCAAAACTACTTGATTGCTCGCACTTTTCGTTGGTTTCGATGCTTTCGGCGGTTAAATTTAACTCACCTATATTGTCTTCATCAATTTTCACAAATTTTTGCGGAGAATTTATGCGTGACAAAAGTTCGTCTTCAAATCCATCTGCAAGACGCTTTAAATAGTTTACCGCCTTTAAAAACTCCACTTCGTCCAATTGGTCAGCCTTAAATTCGTCAATCTCGTTTGGAGTTATCTTTTCTATTGACATTTTTATTTCTCCTAATTGTAGTTTAATAAAAATTGCACCACTAAACCATTTTTAGGGTGCAACTATCTATTAAAAGTTTAGCGGGTCTAAATCTTTGGTGTAGTCATCTACACTACCAGAACTTTTGTATGGCTTAATTGCTTCAAGTTCTATATCTAAATCTTTATCTTCGGTTTTTGTGGTTTCTTTAATTTCTGGGGCTTCAGAAGACTCCAACATATTTAACTTTTCTGTTCGAGAATCTAACTTTTTTGTTTTTTCGACAGTGCCATCGGCTCGCTTCTTTTTGCCAAACAACTTATAAACTTCTAGCACTAAGCCTAAATAATTTTCGTGAGCGATAATTTCTTGAAGAGTATCTTTACTTAGTGTTGCAACACTTTTTGGATAATCTACCACTAATTGGGTTAAGCGTTTAAAGTTATCGGTTGGACGCATTGCATCATCAAACAAGCCCTCGGTAAGTCTTGCATTTTTTGGGTTAGAAAAGTTAATTACACCGCCCTGCACCTTTACCTTAGAGCCTTGAATGGCGTGCTTTTTACGCATAATTTCTCTAAAATCAGCACCCTTTTCTAAAATTGCTTTTAGTTGGGCTTCTATATTTTCGAGTTCGGCTTTTGCAATTTCGTATTGCTTTTTGTAATAAGAGCCTTGAACATCGGCACTGGTTATCATAACCTTGGTTTTTGAACGGAAAACTGGGTGAAATATACCAACTAGATTGATGGCAGATTGGGCTTTTTGCTTTAATAAGTTGTACATCTCGGCTTTGTCAATCAGTCTTTTGACCTTAGACTCTTGCGTTAGTTTACGCATTTTTAGTGCTAAAATACACTTTGCTCTTTCGCTTTCTAAAACTTTTTCTGATGCCATTTCTAGTTCTCCTTATTAGATTTTGGCGTCTTTTCGCCCTGCTCATTTAATAAATATGTACTTAAATTGTCTAGGTACTCGCCTACAATATCCTCAGCGTCTTTGCCCGTTTGCTCTATTTGTTTTGCGATGTACTTTTCGTCACACAAAGGAATTGCTCTAACGGCCTCTAACTTTTCTTTGGACTTCTTTTCTTTTTCGATGGCTTCGGTTAGCGTATCTTCTACAACTACATACTCCACTTTACCTTCGGGGGTGTCTTTGCTTACTGAAACATAATATTTTACATCGTCATCTACATCATCGGCAACAACCAAATATTCATCGGTAAGACCGCTTAGCAGTTTGCCAACTCGTTGAAGAGTTTTTTCCCTACCACTTTCACTAAGAGTAAGTTCTAGGTCTTGCAATCCGTCAAACTCGCTCCAACTAAATTCTTTGCTAGATGCCCCGTCATTTTTAATTTTTGAAGTATTAATCATAAAACATTTCTTCCTTTATATACTTTCATCATTAGTTTATCACAAATTGTGTATTGTTTGCAATTGTTTTTAGGGGTTTTTGTCAACTTGTAAAAATTTGTCTAATAATATTTATATCAAAATTGCTAAAATATGAATTGCTAAAATTTGCGTATATGATGTATAATAATAATGAATAAATTTATTAAGGATATATATGAAAATAAAAGGTTTTTTTAAAAAGACAATTGGTTGCGTGCTGGCGGTTTTTTTTGTGTGTGGTATGCTTTTGGCTACTGGCTGTACGGCAAAAACCTATAAACTTGTTGGGCTTGTTGATGTAGAAAATGATAAAATTGTAAAATATGCCGACCTGTCAGACGAAGACAAACGTATTGTGGATAGTTTTGGAAAGTACACAATAAAACTTGGCATAAGAAAAGATTTTGTTATACAAAGAGAAACCTATACAAAGTATGGGCTTAGCGATGTTGCGGTAACCTTAACCGTTAGAGGTAAATACGAAATTGAAGGTAATGTAATTTCGTTTACCGCTATTAGTGATGACAACAAAGAAACGGCTTTACCTAACCAGCAATATACCAACGGTCGAATTATTTTTTGTGATTACACCGATGACGGCAATACCGTTTATTTGGTTTTTGAATAAACTGTTTTGGCTTGCGTTATCCTCTTTAAGGCTGATTTATAAATGGTTTTGGCTTATGCAACCTATTGGGTTTAAAAAGTTTTATTGTAAAAATAAATTAAATATTTTAAACTTTTGGTGCAGAAATTGTCGATTTTTGACATCAAAAAAGTTGCGATTTGACATAAAGATAAAAATAGTGTATAATAGTTGTCGCTTGTTAAAGCAAATTTTTAAAAAAGGACAATTTATGAATTTAAAATTAAAAGAACTTTATGACAAATCTGAACGGGAATTTTTGGACTCTATATACAACAAAACTTGTACAAAAAATGATTACAAAAATATGATTTCTATGTACCGTACGGCAATTGTTTCTGCCATAGAGGATAAAGACCTAGAAATTGAGGCCAACATTTTACTTGGTGGGCTTGTAATTGGCGACCACGAAGACGAAATTGAGGCTTTGAACGAAAGAATATTTAATACTGCCCCATTTAACGGCAAAATTGTTAGTTCTTGCAAAAACAGAAGCGACTTTAGAAAGTTTTTGGAATTGGAATATTTGCAAGTTTTGGACAACTATAACGAAAGCAAATTTCTGGCTGAAAACGATACACTAATTAGGTTTTATGCAGATAAATTGGAACAACTTAACTATGCCTTTGCAAAAATAACTATTGCAAACCCTGATGTTACTAATATATTGCAAGCCTTTTATAACGATAGATTTTCAAGACAAAACCGTGGCAGTATTGAAGTAGACATTAACGCTGTTTTGGACAATAATTCTAGAGAGCGTGCAGAGCAGATTTTTGCAGACCAAAAGGAGCCTGCAAGAAGTATGCTAGACATTGCAAAATGCAGAGAACTTAAATATTATGCAAAATATGACGACATTGAACTGAAACTCGAAAGTATGTGGAAGTTTGAGCGTAGGGCTATGGTTGCTAAACTTCTTATGCCAAAAAGACGAGCATTTATGGAGCGTTTTATTAAAGGCGAGGTTCCTAAAAGAAATGCAAAAAAGCATATAGAAGAATCTCAACGCATTTAGTAGTAACTTCTGCTAATATAAAAATTTTTGCAAAATGTACCAAAAATAATTTAAACGGTTGTGACGCCTTTAAGGCTTTGTCTTGGGGCGTCTACAAAAATGGAAAAGATTAAATTTATGAGAGATAAGTTAGAGATTTATTACAATAAGTTTAACGAAGATAAACGACTTGGAAGGCGACACGGAAATGTTGAATTTCAGGTCACTTTTTCTTATGTGCTAAAATATTTGGAGCAAATTAAAAGCACTTTGGTTGGCTTTGCCACAAACACCGAAAGTGCAAAAAGCGATAAAAAAAATAATTCTTTGCAGACCGAAAACGCAAAAATAAAAATTGCAGATATTGGGGCTGGCACAGGAAGGTACTCTATCCCACTGCATAACTTAGGTTATGATGTGCTGGCAGTTGAGCCATATAAGTGCAATTTGAATAAATTAAAAAACAACGAACCAGCCGTTAAGACCATGCTTGGCAATGCCATAAACTTAAAAAAGATTGCAGATTGTTCGGTGCAAATGTGCTTGCTGTTTGGCCCAATGTATCATCTTGGCACCAAAGCGGAAAAGTTGCAAGCGTTAAAAGAAGCCATAAGAATTACCGTGCCCGGTGGCATAATTATGGTTGCATATATTTCAAACGATTATTCGGTTGTAACGCATGGGTTTAAATCGCACAAAATTGCAGAGTGCATAAAAAAAGGACAGTTAGACGACAAGTTTTGCACGCAATATACCGAAGAAGATTTGTATAGTTATATGAGTTTGGCAGAAATTGACGAGTTAATGACAGAGGTTTCGGGCGTTGAGAGAATTAAAATTTTGGGAACGGACGGCCCCACCGAATATATGCGTAGAGAAATTAACGAGATGGACGAAAATGAATATAATTTGTTTATTGAATATGTAAAATCGGTTGCCGAACGACAAGATTTAATTGGTGCATCTGCACATATTGTAGATGTGATAAAAAAGGGTTAGGTTTTGGTTCCGCCCGCCCGAAGGCGGACGGGACAAACGAAAAGTTCCGCCCAACAAACGGGCGGAACTTTTTATGCTAGGCGGTGAAGCCGACAAGGGTTTGGGCGTAAAGCATACTGCACGTTGGTGGCATATCGTTTGCAAAAATGGTAAAGCCCATTGCCTTAATTTTGCAAGTGCTGTCATAAAAGGTGTCGGTGGCACTGTCGTAACGGCTGTTTTGGAACTCTGTTACAATATTAAAAAATATGGAACCGTTGGAGATTTTATCTCCTTTTTTTATTTTTTGCAAAAGGGTTATGTATGAGTCGGCGTTTGCATCTATATTGTACTCCAAAATGTTTTGCGACACGCCACCAAGGTTAGTAGATAGGTCACTAATTGTGCCAAGGTCTATAATATGCCCTAATATTAAATTTTGCCAGTAAATTGCCTTGTGCGGAACGCCTAATTGCGTAATTAAAAAGTCGGTTTCTTCGGTTAAAACCGGCAAAAAGTCGGTTTGCATTTTGCTTGCCCCCGAATATATAGGTTCCCCATTAAAATAACCGTTGAAATATGTATTGCCTTCTGCATCGGTAATAATTATGCCCGCAGTGTCTTGCCCCGTTTTTACAATTTTGTAGGTGGTTTTTAATTGGTTTCTGTAAAAATATACATTTAGCGAATATGACCCATCATCGCCCGTTTTATTATACAATTCGGCAAATAGGGCATAAAAATATTCGGCAATGTCAGATGCCATTCCCCATTTTTGGGTTTCGGTATTGTACATTTGTTTGTAGTAGTTATAATAGTCGGTAATTTTGTTTGCATAAGAATTATCTATTGCATATTGCACATTAAAACACGCAAAAGGCGATGCGTAAAGTGGCGTGATTATAGCCTCTTGCGGGGTGCGTTGTTCGTTTGGTAGCCAATACGGATTAAAATTTATGTTGTTTTGTAAATTTGGAGTGTTTGGGGTATTTTGCGTGGTGTCATTTTGCGTTAGGTTAGATTGTGTAGAATTTTGAGTGATATTTTGTAATGATTTTGGCGGTGTGGTCGGAATTAGTAAATTAAAGATTACAAAAAAAACCGCAGAAATAAGTGCAGGTAAAAATAATGTGTTAAATGTTCGTCTGTGGTTTTTCATCGTTACCCAACAACCCCTTATTATTTATCAAATTAATTATATATTATTTTGCCCATAAAGTAAAGTAAAAATGCAAGGGTAAATAGTATTTCCGCTTGCTCTGACCCCGCAAGCGGAACGGACTTTCCGCATCTTTACCAATCTTTTGGGTTGAAACATTTCAAGTCAGAACGCCGACAGGATAACCTAGTCGGCAACCTGTCTTAAAAGTTTCATTCCCAAAATCTTGGCAAATCTGCTGGGGGTGGTACCCTTTTGTAAGGGTTGTATGAAATTGATGCGTGGTTAGGTAAGATTAGTGTGTAAGTTGCGGGTTACCACTGGGAGTTGAACCAGAAGGTTGTTTGGTTTGGGGTTACCACTGGGAGTTGAACCAGAAGGTTATTTGGTTAGCGTTTGCTTGTATTTGCTCATAAGATAGTATTATAAAGTTGTTATCACAGGTAAAGGCGGTGCCGTTAGAATTTTTTAGGTTGGTTGGGTCTATGGCGTTAGGTATATTAAATATTTTGGTAGATTCTGGTATTTCTATCATTATGTGGTTGTAACCATCTAATTTTGCAAAATCCTTCTTTGCGTCTACCAATTCGTCCCAATACTCAACTTGTGTTGTAGACAAAAGTGTTAATGTGCCGGTACCGGTGTAAACATCGCCTTCGGGGGTTATTAGGGTATAATTTTTGGTACCATCGGAACCTGTATTTTCGATTGCATATAAACCTTCGTCATTTCTATAATTTAGTTTTGGAGGCCTTAAAGTGGCAATGCTCACAATTTCTTCAATTTCAAATATTTTACCATCATCGGTTTCAAACTTAAATTTAAGAACCCATCTGTTATTTTCATAAAAAATTGATATACCGTTGGTTTTATTTTCTATGACATTATTTTCGTCAATAGATAAATAATATCGTTTAGGGCGTTTAGGATATTTTATATGTTGGTCTACACCTCCGGCATCATAGGCTTCTGGACGGAATGGTGTACGGTCTAAATTTATAGTAAATATATCTGTTTTTGTTACATAAATCGCCTTTTCGGTAGGATTTAATATTCTATATGCATCAATATTTCCATTGTTAAAGAATGTGTTTCCATAGGTATAGGCTTCCGCCGAAGTAAATTGTACGGCTTTTAGTTGTGTGCCGATAGTTATACCATCTAAATTTAATACAAATGAAACCTTTGCACCCGATCCTTGTGTTGCAGAAGAATAAATTGGGGAATTTGGGGTGTTGTTATATATTCTAGGCATACTAACAGTATACAAATTTAATACATTCAAGATTGAATTATTTAAATAAATTTGACCACTTGTATATAATTTTACAACTTTATCGCCGTTAACATACCCTCCTATTTTTACATTAGAATCATGTGCGTCTAGACATATTACATTGCTAAAACCAGAATTGTTTAAAAAACCTGTTCCTATAAAGGAAGCATCGGTACAATTATATAATTCTACCACCTTGCGAGAATATGTGAAAAATGTATATGCTGTACCTGTTGATTCTTCTATGGCAGTTGTGTTTTGCACAAGTAGAGTTATTACATCTTTGGCGTAAAGTGCGGAACCTACATAACTCTCTATGTTTCTGCAATCTAAAAAGCTAAGAGAGTTTGCACCTAAAATATGTATGTTGTTTTTCTTTTTTGATGAAATATTTGTAATGTTACTAAGCGTTATATCGCCTGCATTGTAGGCAAAAATGGTGTAACCTGTATTTCTCGACAGCAATCCTGTTGCGGTTAGGCTTGCACCATCGGTGACTTTTATTGCTCCGCCAATGCCGTTATTTATTGTGCAGTTATTTAAAATTAGTTTGCTATTGGCTCCCTTGGCTTCTACAATAAAACTATTTTCTTTGCTGGCGGTGGTGGCTGTTGTAATTCTTAACTTGTTAATGGTAAGGGTGCCGTTGGTTAGGGTTATAAAGCACTCGTCACTATCGTTGGCGGTACCGTAACCGTTGCCTTCTATAATAAGCGACCTACGACAAACTACCTTATCACGCTCTTGCCAATAACTTGCCGTAAGTTCTACGGTGGTAACATTTTCGTGGGTGTTGGCGTATTCTACCGCTTCGGCAAGGTTGGTGTGGTAACTTACTACCAAATCTCCTACCTTGCATCTTACCACAGCCTGTTGAACAACTGGCATAACAATGTAGTTGTATTCACTATTATTAGATGTGGTAAATGAAATGCTTCTTGCCCTAGATGTGTAGTACTCGTTTGTAGCGTAGCCACTATCCATATTTATCATACTTGCAATGTAGTTGGCATTGTAGTAGTTTGTGCCATATTTTATACCGTTGTCGCCATAAACCGTGTTATTTAGCGTTGCCGTGTTGTAACTAAAAGTGTACTGAATATTGCTAGACTCATCTCTTACCGATGATGGCAATTGAACAAATACAAATATGCTAGATGGGTCTAATTGGCTTTGGTTAATGAAATATATATTAATATTTTTTGCTTCGCCAACAGGTGTTGCAGATAGTATGTTTATGGTGTAACAAATGTAGGTTTGTGTTAAAATATTGCCGGTGTGCCCTGCTGGTACACCTTGCACAATAGGGGCTAGGTCGGCACAACTATTTACTTTGCCTTGCGAGGTAGTAATAAGCGAACTACCTAGTGTAATGCCCCTATAAGACAACGCAATTGGTGTTTGTAAAATGGTTGCGCTGCTATCGTATTGCATTTTTATTCTTAAAATTTCGCCGTAAGAGTTGGTAGAAACGACAAACTCATCTACACCCTTTTGCAAGCGGTAACCGTGAAATTGGTAAGGCGTTTTAATGGCAAACTCTGCATATAGCACCATTTCGTCTGGATAGTCTTCGAGCGTGAATCTTGGGCCGGTGGTTATGCCGTTTTGCCCCGTTACTAGGGTGTATGTGCTGGCTTGCGTGTTGTAGTAGTATACCCTGGTGTAGGTGCCATCGGCTTTGATAGTGCCAAGGCTAAGGAGTTTAAATTCGCCTTCGTAAATGGCGTCACGCTTTGCAATGTACGAATTTAGGTATAGTTCTTGGTTGCATTGTGGCGTGGTGTATAACTTGCCGTCTACCCCATGTAGTGCGTAGCCAATAACTTGGTAAACCTTATCGGTTCCTTGGGCAAAGTAGCCGTAACCAATGCTGTTTGGCAGGGCTGGACTCATTGTTGGGTGGGCAGAAACATCTATTATTACCTTAGTTACTATTGGCGTGTATAGTGCGTATACATATACAAAGCCATTGGCGTCTTTTACCACCTTGCTGACCCTTATAAAGTTTGCAAAGGTGCCATCGGCGTTTGCAAAAATTAGGCTTTCGGTGGTGTTGTCTTTATTTATGTAGCCAAACCCTGTAAAGGTATTGCTAATTTTTGTAGGGGTGGCAAATTGTGTAATTTTGTTAGAATAGGTGCCATCGGCGTTTTTGGTTAGGTAGTAACCGTCATTTTGAAGATAGTATACAATATACTCTACCGTGTCTTGTGGAACGGTGTAACTTGCAAGCCCGTCTGATAGTTGCGTTATGTTGCTGGCTGGTATTTCGGACGCTGATGCACTGGTATGTGTATGGTAAATTCCGTCTGTGCAAATTAGTAGGTTGGTTACTGCTGGCACATAGTGAGCATATAGCGTTTTACTGTAACCTGGTAACCAACTGCCGTCTTCATCTATGTAGCCAACTGCTGGCTCACAGCCGTCTGCCATATTAAATTTACCATTTTTATCTAGTACCTTTTGCCCGCCCTCTGGCAAGGTATACCAGCCCAAAAAGGTTCTGCCCTCTGGGTGTGTAGCATATACACGGTATAGTTCGTTTATGTTTGATGAATTTGCCATAACATAACCGCCCGGTCTTATTACACTACCATAACCATCAGTTATGTTTAATTCGTTTACGGTGGTCGTATAGGTTTTTGGCGTGCCTTCATCTGTTAGCGTTGTGCTAGATACCTTTTGGGCATAAAGAGTGTCGCCACCATTAATATCAAACGCAACATACGTTGTTGGCGTAGCCGAAATTAAATACCAAGAAATCTTCATATTTGCGGGGTAAATATTTCCTACCGTTAGTTTTAATCGGCAACCAGAATCTCCCTTATTTATAATAATCTTACTAAAATCTGTTGAGCCAACAGTAAATATTGACGAACCCGGAGAGGCGTGAAACTCTTCGTTACTTAACAAAAATAATGCGTAAATCTCGCCCTCTTTTACTGCTCCGTAAGAAAAGTATGTATCATTTTGAACAGGGGTCCAATAATATCCTTGTTGATTTTTTTTACGCAAATTAAATGAAAATGCTACATTGCCACTACCGGTGTTTTCGTAAGAGATTGTTACCGATTGGTTTGCACCTAGTGTAATGTTTACGGTTGGGTCTGTAAGTGTAGATAATACATTGCCGCTAGCGTCTTTTATTGTTGCACTGTAAATGTAATTAGAAAATGTTGCACTTTGTACTTTAACTTTTAAAATTCTGTAAACATTTTCAGCTTTGCCATTGGTAAAGTTAAAGGTTACCTTGCCATTATTTGGTGCCAAATATAACCATGCACCAATAAGTTTGTAGTTAGATGAGTTAGTGGTGTCTATTTGAAGGGGTGAATTTATTACCCTATCTGCACTATTGGTTGGCTGGTCGCTAATTTCTCCCGTTTCTAAAAGTGGTAGATATTCCCCATTTTGAGTAGTGCTGTATTGAGGACAGAATGAGAAGGCTTTTATGGAGTCGCTAGCACTATTATTTTTAATTTTTAGCACTATATCGTATTCGGTATTTGGTTGCAAGGCTATTGTATCGGTAGCACCAAATGAAGTGTAGGTAGAATCTGTTACCTTTTTGTAACTAAATGTGGTAGTTGGGGAGCCTACTAAATTGTAGGTTATATCATGTTTTAGGTAACAAACTGATGAAGAAGTATTTATTACGGTATATTTTACGCCGGTATATTTGTTTGCCCCTAATATTTGTGAGTAATCTTCGGTAAAACCAATGCGATTTTGCCAGCCTAAGTAGGTAATATAACTTCTATCGGTTAGCGAACTACCAACGGGTGCAAACTCTATTAGGCGAAGTGGCGAACCAAATGCCGATGTAAACATATATACACAATAAGTCTCATCAAAAATATCAAAATTTAGCGTGTGATATTTAAACACTGGCATTAGTTTTGGCGTGTAGCCTGGTGCTGATTGCACCTGTACCGTTTGAGATGACGAGGTGTTGTTGTAATCTACATAAAAATCTCTGTTTATTGTAACAGATACGCCGTCTATGGTGGCGGTTGCGCCGTTGGCGTACTCTTTGAACCACTGAATTACTTTGTTGTTTGCAAAGTCCCAATCTCTATTTACCTTTGGGTTGGTGCTAGATGTTAAGTCGCCTGTGGTGTAAACCCAACCGTCCATGGTGTAATAGCCGTACTCGGTGTTTGTGTTTGAGCCATTTGGAGATAGTGCCACATTGCTTACTTGTGGTAGGTTTATAATGTAGGTTTGGCTTAAACAACTATCGGTACAACTAAAATATACTGGGCTACCGGTAATTTCTTCGCCACCTGCAAAAATTGATGTGCTGGTAAGCGTTGTAGAATTACGGGTGGAACCATTGGTTAGTGTAACGGAGCCGTCTAATATGCTTGGTGTTGTTAGGTTTTGGGTGGTAAAGGTTAGTTCGCTATTTAGTGCTGGGTTTACAACCGCTATTTGAACTACACCCCTATAAATTGCATAAAAATGCGTGGTGTTAGATTTTAGTTGTAGGTTATCTGTTGGTTTGTGGTAGTTTAGAGGTTCATAGGTTTTTGGGTTACTATAACCTTCGCTTAGACCTATGTAGGTTATGTCTACCCCCGAAACCGTAGGAATGGTTTGTGGGTTCTTGGCTGGGATAATCTCTTTGGTGTCAGATAACTTATAATAAATATATTCTATTGCGCCACTGTCGGTGGTTATATATTTTAGTTCGTTTTCGTTAAAGCCTGATATGTAACTTATATGCATTGTTCGGTAAAAGGCTACAAAATACTCTTGCTCGGTGTCGCCCGTTAGGGTTATATTTACCGAATATGACGATATGTCGCCATTTGCTAGGGCTTGTTGCAAAGCCGAGTTAAAGTCGCCAGTTATTGGGCCGTCCATCCATGTGTCGCCAATAAAGTTGCCCTCTTGGAAAAGTTTTGCTTTTGGCACTATGCACGCATAGGTGTAGCCCGAATTGGTTTTTAGAACGGCGTCTGGTATGGTTACTTGCAACTCGGTACTGCCCGCAGATGGGTTATTTGAGGTGCTGTAATCAAAATTGTATTTGTGTAAGTGTGGCGTACCATAGGTGCTGGCTACCCCGCCATTGGTGTTATCTATTAAATTATTGTTAGCGTCTACCGCACCATAATAGAATGTTACCGCTTTTTGCCATACTGCATATAAGTGAATAAATTTGTAATATGTGCCGGTGGTTGGGTCACGCTCTATGGTGCAATATGGATTTAGCGTTTCGCTAGATGCCCCTACATTTATTACCACTGACAATAATAGCGAGTCGGAGGTTTCGGCAGAGATATCATCTAATGTAACATTTGCACCATCGGCGTAAATTACGCTATCCATATTAAACTGCACGGTGTTGGTTTGGGCTACGGAGTGCTTTATGGTTGGACTATGTGTGTTAAACCCTGCAAATGTAAAGCCTTGCTTGGTAAAGAAGTCGTCTGATAAATAGGCTGAGTAATCGGCAAGTGTAAATGGCACACCATAACTTAGCGGTATAGACTTGTCATAACCAAAAGACTTATATTTGTTGGTGCCATCGGCGTTTTTGTCTGCATAGGTAGCAATGTTGCACGCTCCTGAATAGTCTACCTTTACATCGCCATCGGTGTGCATTACTAGGTAGGTGCGACCCTCAAAGGCGTTGTAGTTGTTTGGATACCACAGTGCATATACAGTTACATAACTATCTACTTGCCATGTTGCACGGAAGAAGTTATATGCCATTTGGGCAGACATAGAATTGTCGCCATTTGCACCAAAGGTGTCATACCTAATTTCGGCATTTTGCAAATAACTTTTTGCGTTATCGTAAATTTCGCCCTCTCGGTCTAGCATCATACAATATCTTAGGCTGGTATCAGTATCTGCACCATATATTCCCCAACCTACAAAGGTGTAAGCCTTTTCGCCCGTTTGTGGGGATATTTTGCTTGCAAAACCTAAGTTTACAGAATCCGAACTATTAGCCACAAAACTATCGTTGGTTAAAATGTTACCACTTTTGGTTGCGTAATAGTATTTTTCGGTAAATGCATTTACCATTGCTGTTGCTGGGTTGCTTCGCAAATCTTCTCGGTCGTTGTTACCATTTGCTAGCAAACAGTCATAGCCTAACTTGTGCGTGCCGGCGTTGGTATCGTAATAAATTAGCCCGTTGCCAAAAATGTCTATATCCTGCGTTTTGTACCTTAGTGTTAGGTAGTTTGTTTTTAATACCAAAAGCATTTTTACAATTTTGACACAGTTGCCTGATGTGGTTTCGTCTACCGTGCCATTTTTGTACATTTTTAGACCTTTTTCGTAAATCTTGAATATGGCTGTGCCTGCTGGGTTAAAGGTGTAGGTTAAGTTGTATGAACCCGCCCCCGTTTTGTTAGTAAAGTCGGAGGTATTAAACGGATATTCTAGTTTTGTGCCGTCTTCGGTTATTAGATATACTCCTTTAATTTTGGAGCCCGTAAAATGCTTGGGTTTTATGGTTACGGTGTCGCCAATGTCGCCGTCTAGGTTTATGCTGGTGCATTGCAAACTTGTGCCTTTTGGATTTGTAGAATAGGTTACGCCGTTTAGTCTGCCCGATGTGTAATTTATGTTTAGTTCGCCCATAAGTTCTGGTTCTGGGCTGGTAGAGCCTGCATTTAGCACTGGCGAATGCATGCCATCGGCATCGGTAGTGGTGGCGGTAAAGTTGGCTTCGTCACCGTCTTTGCCTGCGTGACCAAACTGCGTTACCGGTTTTTTCTTAAACCTTGCGTAAAGCGTGGTGGCGTCTATGGAGTTATTTAGCACTTTTATGTAGTTTTGTGTTTTTGGGTTGCCGTACTCGTATATGTAATCGGTAACTTCGGTGGTTTTTATGCCAAAGAATGACACAAAGCCATCGTACACTTTTACTTGGTAGGTTACCTCTCCATTAGCGGTATTTTCGACAATATTTACCATTTTGTAACTGCCATTAAAGGATAGTCTTGCGTAAATTTCGCCATTTTCGGGTACTTGCTCTGCTGGAATTACTGGGGTATCAGAAACTAGCCCCGAATACCAGTTTTCAAACTCATACTGCTCGGGCATAGTTGGCGGAGTAAACTTTATCCACTGGCGGTATTTTGGGAAGACATTTGCATTGGTGTCTGCTAATTTTTGGTTGGTTAAATTGCCGTCATTTATGGTTACAGAGGTGTACCAACCCTTTGTGTTTAGTTGGGTTGCATAGTTATCGACATCATTTATATATGGTGCCGAATTTAGTTGCATTGTTGGTTTTATGCTATCTTGCTCGTACTTAGATATTGATGTATGTGCCAAATTTGGTATTTGAACATAATCTCGCTCAAATAGGGCGTTTATTTGGGTGGTGTATTCTACCCCATTTACTACAAACTTGCCCGCTTGGTTTACATAACAATATAGAGTTGTGTAACTTTGGGTGGCGGAATCTACGCCTTGCGGAACGGAAGGTGTTCCGCTTTTGTTGGTTAGTATTTCAGAATTTTCGCCATTGGTAAACAACCTAAACCTATATCCCGGCTGGGCTACGGCGTTTAAGGTTATAAAAAATTTGTCATTGTTTAATGCTTGGGTTTGCATTATTTGTAACTGGCTTAATGTGTAAATTATTTTGGTTTGCTCTGTAAATTTTAGCAAGGTGTTTAGTGTGTAATAAGTTGCGTTTATTACACCGCCTTCAAACCAGTCTTGGTTAGACTTATCAACCGTTGGTTCTACAAAGTCGCCAAAAGAGTCGCCCTCGTATTTGGTAGACATACTAACGGTGCTAGAATCTAACCAATAGGTTACTATTAGTTGAGATTTTGCATCTGCCCCTGTTAGCACTAAGCCCGAACTATTTACATCTACATAATAACTTGTTATGTTGCCAGAGGCATCTGTTTGCACCTGAGCGGACAACTGCTCGGTTACATCTATGCAATTACTTCCTAGCATTGCGTAAAATTTTACACCTTTAAAGCATTGCAAATTGCCCTCGTTGTAGTGTGGCATAAAGTAAATTCGGCTACCGCTTGCTATGTTTGTTAGATTGGCTGTGGTTAAATTGGTTTCGGTAACACCGGTTTTTTGCGTGGTGTAGCCATTTTGCCACTTGTCGGAATCGGTTGCGTTAGATGTTGTTAAATATTCTATTTTTGAAATGTTTATGTAGCCAACATTGTTTTTAAAATAGTTGTCATCGCCATATTCGGCAGAAAGCGTGCTATCAAAGGCGGTTTCACTATTAGTTGGCTTGATGGTTTCGCCAGAAACCAAAGCCGTTTTTATGGTTGCATCTGTGGTTACCATTTTGTATCGCAATCTAAAGATTATGGGAGTCATAACGTAAGCAAGTTTTTCATCTTGAAGCGTTAACTTTATGGTGTAGGTTTTGTAATAGGCTCCTGCTTGTTGCTCGGCAAAAGTTGGGTTGGTTACAGAACTAACATCTACCGTGCCTAACCCGCCCGCAAAAAACTGCGATACGGGTACTGGTTCAGAGTTTTCGATATCAACATACAACCCTTCAAACCCAAAGCCGTAATATTGTCGTACCGAAATTTGTATGGTTGTGCCATTAATTATGGATAGTGGAAGCGACCCACTATCTGCACCTGCGGTATAGTAGTTACCTAAACCCTGCTTGGTGGTTTCATTTAGGGTAGAATAATCTTTGTAAATAGCGCCATTAATGTTTGGCACATATTTATCTGCAAGGTTTAATGAAGTTCCCGAAATGTAACCCATTGCATAATCTGGCATAACAGAAGATGGCGTTAACTTGGTACCAGAATCATAATCATCTCCATAATAAGCGTCCATGTGAATTTTTGTGTATACGGAGTTTGTTATATATAAGGGTACAATATTATAATATATAGTATCAGACAATGTATTGCCCGTTTTTACCTTGTATCCTACTTTGGTTTCGCCATCTGTGGTGGTTACTACTGGCACTAAGTCTACATAATAATCGGCAACATTTACTATTCCGTTGCCCGTTTGTGAAGTAGATGCGCCTTTGGTTAGTATACCTAACCCTTTGCCTGCGTGTGGCAATGTGTTAGAAGTTAAATAGTCTAAATATCCCGTTTGGGCTATTGGTACCATTGAAGAAATTTTTTCGACATAAGTCATACTGTCGGTTAGTGCCGAAGCATCATAAAAACCTGCAAAGTTATAGGCGTTACCAACTTTGTTAACATTACTTACAAAGCGTAAGGTGTGGTAACCAAAACCTGTGGTGTAGTCATTATGGTAAAACATAATAGGTTTGCCTAGTGTAGTGTCTTCTACCAAATTTTTGTTGGTTTTGTCGGCATCTAAAATTATGTTGCCGTTTGCATCTCGTAAGTTTTCTTTTAGCATACTTTCGTAGGTAAAGTCGTTCCACCTTGTTGAATCTTTGCTTTGGAAGATTTTTAATCCGCCGGCGTTTAAACTACCTAATAGTACATAGTCAAGACCTATACTGTTTGTGTTATTTTGCGTGTTTAGGGTGTTTGTTAGGGTGGTGTTATATTCTACATTTTCTGTATCATTTCTCATTCCCCACCCGCCAACATAAGGCAAACCAATAGAGTTAGATTGGTTTATATCAAAGGTTTGTGGTGTGTAATAGGCAAAGGCTTGGTAATAATTTTCGCCACCATAAGTTATTACTGCGGTGCCGTCTGAAAGTCTGTTTATAACCAACTTGTTGTCGCCAGCACCTAATGTGTAGGTGTTTGTTTCGGTGTTGTACGCAAGGTCTACATCGCCCGCTTTTATTAGTGTAAAATTGGCTTCATCGGTGTAAACAAGGGTATCATCAAGAGTTTTTCTTTTAATTGTGTACGAACTATCGGTTGCATCAAACAAATATATGCTGTTTTTTCTGTAATAATCTTCATTGCTTTTTACTAGCACAAAACCCGCAAAGGCAAAGCCACTGCTTGGGGTTGCAGATAGCGTAAAGTTATCGCCTATTTTAAATGAAAATTGTTGCGTAATTGTGGCAGACTGTGTGTTATCTGGGCAACTAGAAACCACGGTATTTATGCTTTCAAAACCGCTTGCTGTAAGCGTTAGATGCGTTACCGTTGTAGTGTTATTGCCATAGTTTGAGATATTATGAAAATACGCTCCTTTATTGCTTAAAATACTACCATAATAGGCATAAGGTTCATACAAAAAGTTGTGAAAGTTGCTAAACTCTATTGTTTTGTATGCGCCGTAGTGCAGAGCGCTATCCGTTTTGTTGGTTATTTGGGTTTGCTCTTCGGCGGTGGTGTGGTGCTTTTCAAAAATTGCAAGTTGTGGGAACTTGAACATTTGCGATGTGTTTTTGGTGGCGTGCCAAACATCTTTGCCGTCTATTTGGTTTTGCAACCCGTTCATACCTGTGGTAGCGGTAAGACAATCTTCGCCAGACATTGCGTCTAAACTCATAGAATATTTAACTGTGGTGGCGGGGGTGTAGCATTCGTAACAGGTAAATTGCGAATTTTCGCCAGATTGCGTTACGCCCGATACACCAATTGTGTACAATGCGTTGCCATCGGTGGCAGTGGTAGTTTTTTGCTGAATGCTTGCTACTAGCGAATAGTAGTTATTAAGACTATCTCCCTTTTTGTCGGTAAATGAGCCTATGTTGTAGCAATTGTTTACCCTATCCGCATTTGGCATAAACTGACAAGATATACCTGCGAATATACACTTTACTGAGGCATCAATATCTATGTTATTTACCATATTGCCGGCGTTGTAGCAATTTTTTATGCTTGCACCAGCGGTAACACCCGCTATGCCCGAAACACCGGTGCCATTAGTGCCGGAACCCGAATAGTTCCAGTTGCCAGAAATTGTAATATCTGCATAGTTGTAGCATTCGGATATTTCGGTTAGTTTGTTGGTGGTTTGATTCGCACTTGCAAAGCCTACTATTCCGCCAAAGCCGGCTATTGTTATGGTTTTACCAGATAGGTCAAAGTTGTAGGTGCAAGTTTTTGGGGCTGTGTAGGTGCCGTTATCGGCTATATCTTCGGGGGTTCCTATGCCCACCCCGCTAATTGTGGCGCCTTCGGTATAACCAAAAAGACCACCATAACACCCACCAGAAGTGAGTGTTATAGTGATGTTAGAAATGGTGTGTCCGTTGCCGTTAAATTCGCCACGGAAAGAACTTGTACTGTTGGTACCTATTGGGTTTAGTGGATAGGTGCCAGATTTTGCCGTTTGCTCCGATACGCCTGCGGATATTGCCTCTTGTACGGGGTCAATATCGGCGGTTAAAAGGTATTTGGCATCTCGGTAATATATGTTGGTATCAGGAATTAGGGCGTTACTGTTTACCAGTTCGCTCATTAGCACAAGGTCATTGTACGAAGTTAGCATAAACTCGTCATCGCCATTTTTGTTAAAGGCGGTGGCGTAATAGTAGGCAGAGTTGTCTATGTTTAGGTCTAATTTTGTGACGGTTGCTAATACGCCTATTGCCACAAAACTAAGACAACAAATTATGCTTGCAAGGCAGATGGTTATTTTTTTGGTTAGCCTTGCGTGGCCTTTTAATCTCCTAGATTTTATTCCTCTTGTACTTCTAACAATTTCTTGTGCCATTGGTATACCCCATTGTTTTTTCGTTGAGTTAAGTATCTTCCACCCACTGAGCGGACGAAACTACTACTAGTATATATTAATTTTAATTTATTAATAATGCGTTGTCAAACAATTATGCACAAGTTGTAAATTTCGGCAAAATTTCACACGAAAAAATGAAAGGTTCCGCCGGCGGAACAACATTGCCCGTGGCGGGGGTATAATGAACGGGCGGTTCCGCCCGTTGTAGGGCGGGGAAACCTTCCCCGCCGTTTCCGTATTTACCACAATTGTTACAATTTGTTTCTTAAAGGTATTGGTAACATCTTATTCTTAAAAAATGAACAACAAATTTTGTTGCACATTACACACCTGTTGGTTTAAGTAAATAATTTTTACATTTCGTTAAATAAGGTTACGGCGGGGATAATATCCCCGCCCTACATTAAAGGTTCCGCCCGCCTAAACCGGACGGGCGGACCAGCCGTCCGTAATTTCATTTATCTTTTGGGCTAAAAAACACAAAACAGAACGCCGATGTAAAAATACTATCGGCAACCCGTTTCGTGTTTTTTATCTCCAAAATCTAAACAAACTTACTGGTGGTGTTGTTCTAATTGGGGATTGGTTAAATTGTTGCATTCTATAAAATAATGAGCGGGTAAAGCCCGTTGTAGGGCGGGGAAATCTTCCCCGCCGTGACCTTATTTGTCGATACGCCGTAAGTTTTTACTTAAAGTTATAGGTGTGTAATTCAATTAAAATTTGGTGTTCATTTTTTAGGGAATAATGTTACCAATTAGTTTAAGTAAGTAATTATTGCGATTGTGGTATACAAGGTTACGGCGGGGATAATATCCCCGCCCTACATGAAAACTCCGCTTGCGGGTGACCCCGCAAGCGGAACGCATACAATGCAAAAACCCTTTCTATAATGTGATGGGATGATTCACACTATAAAAAGGGTTTTTGTTTAGTTAGTCTGTAAGCCGAGTTCTGTTTAAAACTGCCATCTATCTTGACTTGCTGTTGCCAACAAGTTCTATTGCGATTTTTAGAAAGAATTAGGGTAAGAGCAACCCGTATTTCTTCCCACAACCAACAAGACGTTGTCTAAATTTGGTCGCTTATTTGGAAGTTATACATCTTTCATATCTTGCACCGAACGGAGTTTACATCACCCACTTGTCACCAAGCAGGCGTGTGGGCTCTTACCCCACATTTCCACCCTTACCGTCTTATGACGAAGATTAGACGGCGGTATATCTCTGTTGCACTCTTCCTCGGGTTTCCCCGGCTTTCCGTTAGAAAGCGTTCCGCTCTTGACGGTGCTCGGACTTTCCTCACCGAATGTGCCGACATTTTGCCAATGTGTAACAACACCAAATATTTTTTGACTAGTCACCTTAAAAAATGCGGATACGCTGGAGCGAAACGCTTGTGTATCGGCGGGAGATAAAATCTCATTCGCACAGGCGAGCAATTGCTCGACCCCACACCCTTATAACAAGGATAACCAGTTTTAAAATGTTTTAGTTGTAAATTTGCGTTTGGTAAACAGCGTCCGTTTAAAAAATTAAAACGCTTAGCAAAAATATTTAGATACCTATTTACTCCAATATTGGTAGCGTTAGGATATTAAACGAGCCAAGCGGTAAAAAAAATTTAAAAAGATTTTGTTTGCCCCGCAAGTCAGCAAAATTAATGGCATATTCAAGCGTAGCAGTTCAACTAACGACTATATTATACCCCATTTTTTTGATATTGTCAAGAAGATTGGCGAACAATTATTCCGCCGGCGGGTAACCTCCGCCGGCGGACTAGCTGTCCGTAATTTCATTTATCTTTTGGGGTAAAATGTTCGTGGCGGAACGCTGGCAGGATAACCTAGACCAGCAACCCGCCCCAAACCTTTTCCCTACAAAATCTAAACGAACTTACTGGGGGTATGGTTCTAATTGTGGTTTTGTTTAAATTGTTACATTGCAGGCTTTACAATTAAAGGGCAAAGCCCCTTGTAGGGCGGGGAAACCTTCCCCGCCGTGACCTTAGAAAAACAGGCGTTAAAGGTAGGTACTTAAAAGTATTGGTAGAACCATTTCCGCCCGTGGCGAGGGTTGCCCGAATGATTTAATGCAAGTTGCGTGTCTGTTGGTTTAAGTAAGTAATTATTGCGATTGTGGTATATAAGGTTACGGCGGGGATAATATCCCCGCCCTACAACAGGCAAAGCCTGTTATTTTTGATATTAAAGTTATATCTCAAAACTTTTATGTTACAGCACAACCAAGCCCCGATTAGTGGCACACACCCAGCAGATTTGATTAGATTTTATAGAAAAAACACCCAACACAGGTTGCCCATAAGGTTATCCTATGGGCGTTCTGTTTTGGGGGTTTTTGCATAAAAGATAATTAAAGATGCGGACAGTTGGTTCCGTCCGTCCAGCGGACGGAACAACTCTACCCTCTTATGATGTCGCCGGGCTGAATGCTTGCGTAAATTTCGGTTGAAGCGGTTTCGGGTTGTTTTAGGTTTGTTTCTGGGGAGAGTAGTTTGATGGTTAATATAAGCGTTTGTTGTACCCTTTTTGCATCGGGAACAACTTCTCCGTTTGTATCTGTTATGTTTTCTATTTCAAAAAGTTTGCCAAATGCTTTACCTTTTGACAATATGTTAATTTTGTCACCTATCTTAAAACGGTTTCGCATTTCTACGGTAATTTTTGTGGTGTTTTGTGCAGATTTTTGCAACTCTACTGGTGGTAGAGTGGTAGAATTTGCAACATTTTCGGTTTTCTTAATTATTCCTAAAAAGGTTGAGTTTTGCACTTGGTGTGATGTCAAATAGTTTTGCTTGCAATTTCCGTCATTAAACATAAAGCCCGTTGTAAACTGTCTATGCGAGCAATTTTCTAATTCTTTTACATAGTTTTCTGGGGTTAAATTAGGGTCTGGGCGACCATTAATAACGGCATCTATGGCACGGCGGTAGGCGTTTATGGTGGTAGCAAGGTAGTAAGGAGATTTCATTCTGCCTTCTATTTTGAAAGACTTGACGCCCGCTTGCATAAGTTCGCCAATATGCTCAATTAGGCACATATCCTTGCTATTTAAAATGTAGGTGCCTCGCTCGTCCTCTTGCATTTCGTACTCATTGCCCTTGCGTTCTTCGGCAAACTTGCTATTTTCGGGGGCTTCGGCACGCTCTACTAAGTGGTAACTGTATCGGCACGCTTGCACGCATTCGCCACGGTTAGAATCTCTGCCTGTTAGGTAGTTAGAAAGCAAGCATCTACCCGAATAAGATATGCACATTGCACCATGCACAAAGACCTCTACCTCGGCAGAGTGTTTTTGTAGTTGTTTGGTAATTTCGGCGACATCGGCAAACGGCAATTCTCTGGCAAGAACCACCCTTTTTGCCCCAAATTTTTGAACATAGGTTAACGCACTGCCCACATTTGTGGTGTTTGCCTGTGTAGAAACATGGAGTTCTAGTGACGGAGCCACCCTTTTTACCATATCCATTAGCCCAATATCTGACACAATTACGCCATCGGCTCCAGCGTTTTCAAGTTCTTTAAAATAGCGTTCTAATTCGGCAAGGTCGTTGTTTCGGGGATAGATATTTACCGTGACATACGCCTTTTTGCCCATAGAATGCGTGTAATTTATTGGTTCGGTTATATCCGAAAAATTGGTTGCATAGGCACGCAAACCAAATTTGTTTCCTGCAAAATATACGGCATCGGCACCAAAGTGCAACGCCGTTTTTAGTTTTTCCATATCGCCCGCAGGCGCCAAAAGTTCAAAATTGTTATTCATTAAATTTCTCCACCAATGTTTTTCCTGTTAATTATATGGCGAAATGGTTGCATTGTCAAGCGGTTTCCGCCCGACAAGCGGACGGACAGATTAAATAAAGGGTGTGTAGTTTTAAAATTAACGGGCGAAGCCCGTTGTAGGGCGGGGAAACCTTCCCCGCCGTAACCTTGTTTGTCGATACGCCATAAGTTTTTACTTAAAGTTATAGGTGTGTAAATTATTATGATTGATTTATTATTCAGTTTTAATTGTTACCAATATGTTTAAGTGAATAATTGTAACGATAGTGGTATATAAGGAAACGGCGGGGATAATATCCCCGCCCTACAACGGACAAAGTCCGTTTGTTTTATTGTTCTGTTTTTGTCGTTCCCAATTAGTTTAAGTAAGTAATTGTTACGATTGTGGTATATAAGGTTACGGCGGGGATAATATCCCCGCCCTACAACGGACAAAGTCCGTTTATTTGATATAAAAGTTATATTTCAAAATTTTTGTATTACAGCACAACCAAAACACATTTAGTGGCACGCACCCAGCAGATTTGATTAGATTTTATAGAAAAAACACCCAACACGGGTGCCGATTGTATTTTTACATCGGCGTTCTGTTTTGGGGGTTTTTGCATAAAAGATAATTAAAGATGCGGACAGTTGGTTCCGTCCGTCCGATAGGCGGACGGAACAATACAATCCCCGCCCTACATGAAATAATTTGTTTGCCGAACAAAATAAAAACGGACAAAGTCCGTTTGTTTTATTGTTCTGTTTTTGTCGTTACCAATTAGTTTAAGTAAGTAATTGTTACGATTGTGGTATATAAGGTTACGGCGGGGATAATATCCCCGCCCTACATAAATAGTTTCGCCAGTCTGAATTGAACGGACGGAATCAACAGGCTTCGTTTAGCGGGTAGATTATTCGAGGTAGCCTTTGCCGGTGGTGCCTCCGTTGTCTTCGGGTTCGGGCTTTGGGGCGTCTGGAAAGGGGTCGGCTTCGGCGGTGCCAAAAAGGTCTAGCGGTTTGGGGTCGGCTTCGGCGTTCTTTCGCTCTCTAAAATCTTTTAGCCACAATAGGTCACTTTGGCGATTCGTTTCTTCCTTTTGCTGTTGAATTTTTTTTTGCCTTTTGCGTTTGCGGTAACGATTAAATTTGAATTTCATTTCGGCAATAAACACATCTAGTGTGATAGTTAAAATTATTAATAATAGCGAAAAAATACTAGAAATTAGGGCAAAAAGGTCTAGCCTTGAAGCCGAAACAATGTTTAAAATAGACAGCGTAATTAGTAGCAATTTTAGCAGGTATTTTATGCATTTCATTGAGTTTTTGTAAAGCCCAAGTGCGGTTTTGGAGTATTTTTTTGCGTTTAGGCTTACGAGTGTAAAAATTACAAATATTGCAACATACACCAAAAAAGTGACCGTTGTAATTTTGCCAACAACGGTGTTTTTGCTAGAATTTGCAAGCAAAACGAATGTTAGAGCCGTTTGAAAGCCTAACGAGATAATTGTGAAAATGAATATGAAGATGTTGCCCTGCTTTTTTGTATTTTCCGCCATTTATCTCTCCATAACTTTGCTTGAAAAAATTGTTATACTACTTTTTTGTTGCGACCAAAACGCCGTCTTCAAAGTCGTAGATTGTGACATTTTCTAACTTTTCGGAATTTTGTACCTTGTTAATAAACTCTCGCATATTTACAACTATTGTGCGGTGCTTCTTTTTTGGAATTTCGCCCTCGCCAAGCACTTTGCCGTGATACAAGCAATCATCTGCAATTAGCACGCCACCCGGAGAAAGCAGTTCTACTACATTTTCGAACATTCTGTTGTAACTACTTTTGTTGCAATCTAGCAAAATTAGGTCAAATTTTTGCCCAGTTTTGGAGCCTACAAGTTTTTCTACCACCTCTTCGGCATCGGCATTAATTGGCAAAACACGTTCAAAAAAATCGAGTTCGGCATACATTCGCATAGCGTCTGTGTAGTTATCTTTGTCCTTTTCGATGGTAAGAAGGTTTACCGAATCTTCGGCGGTTAGCATTACCGAACCGCTGTAACCCTTGCCCGAGCCAAGTTCTAGCACCATTTGTGGTTTGCGTTTTTGGACAATGTTTTCTATTAATTTTTGGGTTTCTACTCTAATTATTGGAAAATCTTTTTGTTCTAATCTTCTTTTTTGAAGTTCTTGCTTGCGTTCTTCGTTGGTCATTAAAATTTCGTCCTTTTTTGTGTAATCGTTAGTAATTATAACCATTCCAGCCAAAATTGTCAAGCGGTTTCCATTTGTTCCGTCCGTCCGGTAGGCGGACGGAACAATTCTTTTGGTGGTATAGTTTTTGTGGGTGGGTGCATAAAATTGGGTAAATAAGTTGTTTTTTGGAGGTTATATGTTCTTTAAGGCGATTTTTGCATTTTTATCTAAGATTTTTTTATTCACAGGAAAACTTGGCAACAAAAACTCGTTTGAGAAAAAACTAAGCACTGAGGACGAGAAAAAATATTTTGCCCGAATTTGCAAGGCTCGTGCCATGGCAAAGTCTGACCCCGAAGCCGAAGAAATTTTGGTTAAGCACAATTTAAGGCTGGTTGCACACATTGCAAACAAGTACAAAAGCAGTTACAGTGACACCGATGACCTAATTAGTGTTGGGAGCATTGGACTTATTAAGGCGGTTAGAAGTTTTGACCCCGAGCGGGCGAACAATTTTAGCACCTATGCGTCTAGGTGTATAGAGAATGAAATTTTGATGCTTTTTAGGTCGGAGAAGAAATGTACGGCAGATATTAGCCTAGAAACGACCATTGGCACCGACAAAGACGGCAACGATATGAGCCTATCGGACATTTTGGCAGACACTTCGGTAGATGCCGAAACGCAAACCAATATAAAATTGGCAATTTTGAAGGTTGAAGAGATTAGTAAAAAAATTCTTGACCGCCGAGAACTGTTTGTAATAACCCACCGCTACGGTCTGTTTAAAACCACCCCGCTTACGCAAAAGGAAATTGCCGAACGGCTGGATATATCCCGCTCCTACATTTCTCGCATAGAAAAAACCGCCCTAAAAAAGATTAAGGCGGAATTAAAATAGTTTTAGTTGGTTTAGTTTGATTTGGCTTAGTTTTAATTTAATTTGGTTTGGCAAACAAATTGCTTTTGTGTGAGTAAATGTTTGCAAAAAATAACAAAAAGAGCCTAACCTAAATGCCAGCATCTATCAAGAGTGCAATTATCTTTCTGCTTCTTCGGCGTTAAATGAAAGGTCTAGGTTTTGCAAAGCACGCTCAGATGGGAAACTTGCCTGCTTGGTTGCTTCGTTTGGCTTTTTTGAAAATTCTAGCAATTTGTCTACCGAAACTGGATACTCTACGGTTTTTGACACGCCGTTTATTACAACTTTGCGTTTTTCTACCATTCCCTTTTCGGTTGCGTATTGCAACATATTTTGCGTGTTTATTGAATAATGTATGCCCGACTGCCCCAAAATTGACTTTTTGAATGCATACCAGCCATAGTCGGCAGCCATAGAATCATATTGGTATTGCTTAAACAATGCGTTTAGTTTGGCTTCGTTTAACTCGCCCTTTAATTCTGCAATTTTGTAATCTAAAATTAGGTTAGAAAACGCCGTTGACATTTTTACATAGTAATAATCTGAGCCATTAAACGCTTCTCTGTTAGAAATTTGATGCCCGCTAGAAAAAATAACCTTGCCATTACGGCTGACAAAGTATGTGCAGTTTTCGCCCGGATACTCAATGTCGCCCGGAATAACTTCCTTTTCTCGGCAACCAGCAAGTGCTGGCGTAAATAGAGTAGAAACCGCAAGCGCAACCGGTGCAACCTTGTGCGATAACGCCTTTTTTAGTTTTTCGATAGTGTCCTTTTTATTAGAACCATTAGTGTTATTATTCATAACAAAACCCCTTCCCTTTATTTGTTAATGCAATTATATCACTAAATGTGAGGTTTGTCAAGGGGGAATGAATATAATTCCGCCGGCGGGTAACCTCCGCCGGCGGAAAGGACTGTCCGTAATTTCATTTATCTTTTGGGCTAAAAAGCACGAAACAGAACGCCGATGTAAAAATACTATCGGCAACCTGTTTCGTGTTTTTTATCTCCAAAATCTAAACAAACTTACTGGGTGCGAGGTTCTAATTTGGGGGTGGTTGAATATTGCATTGTTGCAAATACTGAGTGCGTAATTCTAATTATTGTTTAGTTTAATTGTTATATCTTGTTAAATAATGAACGGGCGGGCGGAATGGACAGGCGGGATTTTTACAATTAACGGGCGAAGCCCGTTGTAGGGCGGGGAAACCTTCCCCGCCGTAGCCTTAGAAAAACGGGTGTTAAAGGTTTGTACTTAAAGATAAAGTAGCCCCGCCCGTGGCGGGGGTTGCCCGCCAATTTTGGCGGAGTGCCACCGCCGTGGGTGGAGTTTTCCGTGTTGTTTAATGCAAGGTGCGTGCCTGTTTGTTTAAGTAAGTAATTTTTACATTTCGTTATATAAGGAAACGGCGGGGATAATATCCCCGCCCTACGCTTTTGTCAATACTTTTTGGATTCAAATCCAAAAACTTTTTTGCGACACCACATAAGGAAAAAAGTTCCGCGGGCGGGGAAACGCTTGCGGAACTGAAATTTGTATTGTTTTATATTAAATGTGTGGTTATTTTTGTGGCTCTTCGGCAATTATTTTTGATTGCTGTGGTTGATATTCTAGGTAACCTTGAAATAGGGTTTCGGTTAATGCAATCGTTTCTTCTTTGTTTGAACTTAGGCATGTAAATGATATAGCCTCTACTCTTCCGTCACGAATGAATTTTACCTTTGCATTTGCTAAAGAATTGTCTTGAACAACACTTCCATCATCGGCTGTTCTTATTCCGTAGCCTGCCACACTATACCAAGCGTCTTCTGCTTTATCAAAGTCTTCAGATGAACTATCTCTGTTTGGTCTTTTATTCGCCCAATTTTCTATACTATGAACGGATACAAGGCTTGCTAAAATTTCATCGCCAAACTCTGCACCTGTAATGTCGGCTTGTCTTAAAAGTGATGCTTTTTGTTCATTTAGTGCAAATGAGAACCATTCTGGGAAATAGTCTTGCCCATCGGTGTAGAACTCGCCCTCATAAATACCATTTAGGTAGGTGTTGGAGCCTTGTTTTATTACAAACACTGCGGTATCTGAACCCTTGCGGTAATAGGTTAGGTCGGAACCCGTTTTATCTCTTGGGTTGTTTACATGTATTGCGTAATTAACCTTGTCGCCCATTAGGTATTTTTGAACGGCTTCTAGCCCATTCTGGAAATCACTCTTTTTTACTTCTACCGTAGCATTACTTTCTTCTTGGGCATCTGTAACAGGAACAAAAACACCCTCTTTGATATTAAAATAACCAACCTTCGGAGGGTTTTTTGCCAATTCTATTGAGTCCTTATACATCTGGTCGGCTGCTTCTATATTTTTATTAAACTGGGTCGTAAATCTTTTGTTAATAATATCTTGCATGGTTCGGTCTGCAAAATAATTTTTTAAATTTTCTATTGACCAGTCGGCTAAATCTCTTACTTTATCTAGCACATATTCGTTGCCTGCTTTATCGGTAAATATTTCCGTTCCGTCCATATTTTCGGTTACTGACGGAGTGAAATCATAGTGACCTTTTGACGGAGTGCCTTGTTTGCTCTCTTGGTCACAACCAGTTAAAACCAAAGGAGAAACTGCAACCAGTGCGGCTGCAACTATTGGAGCAACTTTATTTTTTATGGTTTTAAAAAAATTACCCACTTCTTTCTCCTTTTGTTTTGCTGATAGTTTATTTAGTTTTTCTAAATCTTTTAAACTTTCTTTAAAGTCTGTATCGTTCTCTTTAAATTCTTTTTTTTGCTCGGCGTCAAGCCCTTTAAAAAACTCACGCAGAGCATACAACAATTCTTTATTTTTCATAACACAACCCCTCAATTTTGTTATTATATCATAAGTATATGTTCCAACAACAAAATTGTCAAGGGTTTTGTGAACTTATAAAAATAATTTATTTAATTTTTGTATATTTTATACACTAATCAATGCTCAATAGCCACTAATACACAATATTTATTTTCCTGCTCAGGATTAGTTAATCTACTAAACGGTATAACACATATTGATGTATTAGAAGAAACGCTTCCTGAAAAGTCTGGAATGGCATACACATCCGCCAAAGCTACCCTTGATGAAGCATATACTGGATTAACATGTGTAATTACTAGGACTTTGGTGCTATCTTGAAGAATGCTGTTGTTAACCACTATAGAAAAGTCAAAATTTTGTAAAACTCTTACCGGGTCTGATGTTGATGCCGAAACGGTACCACTGCCACCACTAGGAGTTGGTGAAATTGGGTTTGGCATAGTTTTACCTTTAGTAACATAACTAAATGCTTCTTTGTCTGAATTATCTACCATAAAGGATAGAAGATTTGGTTTCAAATAGGTGGTATCGTAGCCGGTAAGCCAATTTATATCTTGTGTATCTACGCTTGCTGAAATGAACGCAAACCAGCCAAAATTAGCAAATCTTTCTGGTATTTCATTGCTTTGCCCATTTCGCCATACTAGCAGATCGGCTTTAAAGGTAGAGTTGTAGGCACTTTGTATTGCGTTTTTGTCTGCACTTGTGAAACTGCGGGTTTTTAGATATTCTTGATAGGTGCAAGAGTAGTTTTCCAAAAAGTAGGATTGAATTTGATCAATAAAGTCGTGGAAGGTTTGTATTGGAAGGTATTGGTAAAATAGACCCGTTCCATTATCTTTTCTATCATCCTTTACTTCGAAAAAGTTTGCATTTGCATTTAGAGTTAGTGTTGTAGGATCATTTATAGCATACCCTGAATCTTTGCCATTTACTCTTAGTTTGTATTTGTATGGCATTACATAATTGTCACTTAATTTTGTAATATTTTTCACCACTCCATTAACAACTGTACCATATTCAATTTTTAATTCTTCTCCACTGAGTAGCCCTTCCCCACCATAGGTAACATTTGACATATAAACTTTGTTAACCAATCTAATATTTGATGCATATATTAATATAACGTACTCATCATCACTTTCTGCTACATAGAGGTTTGTTTTAATTATCTCAGCCATTTTTGTAGCATTGTTTAATGTTGAACACTCTACAATATACCATGGGAAGTTTGAACTTGAAGCATCACTTGTGTACACTTTGATTGAACTTGACGGAATTGAACACAACCACTTAACTGGGGCGGTTGAATAACTATTAACCGAACCAATATAAATATCTGCGTTGTTATTGGTAAATGTTGGTGCACTATTTATATTTAGCGTTGTTTTGTATAAATAAATTGCATAGTTGCAATTAGAAAAGGTGTTGCTACCTGTAAGGGTTAGGCTACCATTTGTGGTGTCTATGCCCCAACGACTTTTGCTTGCTGAAATGGTTGAGCCGTTGCAAGTTGCGGAAGAGTTATCTAACTCTATGCAATCTGTGTTTGAAGAATGGAGCGTGCTACCAGTTATAGAAACACTGGTGCAATTTTTTGCAAAAAGACCGACTTTGTAGTCTGATGTGCCATAATGATTTAGTGTGCAATTGGTAAGGCTAATGGTTGGAATACCCTCTGCTTTTATACCGTAACCTTTGCCATAAGAATCTATAACTGTGTTAGAAAGGCTAAGTGTGTTGATATTTTGGGCATTTATAACCGCACCATCGCCAGAAATGGTTACATTAAATTCGGAGTTTTGTAAATTTAGTTTGGTGCTAGAACCTGTAACATTAATGCAAGCGTTACCCGTTTGGTTTTTGAATGCACCTAGCGAACCGAATTTTATTTTTGAAATATTGGTTGTTCCGCCCGAAATTTGCAAGCCTATTGCAACCGTTTCGTTTAGGAAATATACCCTTGCCTTGGCGGTGGAGGTGGTGGTGATGGTTAGGTTGGTGGCGGAGGTAGATTTCTTTTCGCATGGGAGATACTCAAATATTGAGGCGCCCGACTGAATTTGTATTGTGGTTATAGATGAGTTGTTGTTGGCTTCTTGCAATGCCTGACTTAGGTAGGCGTGGCGGGAGATTATGGTGCCAGACGAGTTTTTGGTGGTTATGTATGCCAAATTTGGGTTGGTTTGCAAGAAGTGACAGTTGGTGTTAATAATTGCCTTTGCTTCTATTTGCAATATGGTGCTGGTTGTGAAGTTGCCCGATGCAAAGTTTCCCGATGCAAACGGTACGTCTTCATAAAACCAAATTGGACCCTCTGCCACAACGTAGTCGTCATCTATTTTGTTGCGGGTGGTGTAATGGAAGTTATATACCGAATTGTCAGTTAGGGTTGGCAGACTAAATATTGCAAATGCACTGTAATTTAGCGAATCTACATAGCCATAAAACTCAAACTGTCCGCCCTTTGCAAGGCGTACGGTAAATTTGTATGCCTTGTAAACCTTTGCGCCACTTGCCACGGTGTTAATGTCGGCATAGGCGGTTGGGTTGTTGTTGTAGGCGGTTGTTATGTCGGTGGTGGTAACGGTATATGCGTTGCCCATGGTTAAAGATAGCCCGCTTACAAAGGTTAGATTATCTTCGGTTTTGTAACTTAAATTAAACTTAACATCTAGCCCGCTTTGTTTTGAGTTTGTGATACGAACTAACGCAGTGCCTTGCACAAGTTCTAGCACATATTTGGTTAAACCCGTTGTTTTTTTGTAGTTAAACACCGAATTTAGGTAAATGGTTTTTAGGTCGCCCGAATAGTTCCAAATCTCTTGCCCTGCGGAGGCATCGGTGGTTACAAAGGTTGAGTTTGCTGGGTTTAGTAACCACGAGGTTCCTAATACCTTGCTTTCGGTTGCTCCTGAAGCCATTGAATTATTATTGGTGTAATATACCCAACCATCAAATTGTAGGGTGTAAAATGGGTCGGTACTTGCCCTATTTACGCTATGTACGCTTGCGTTGTATGTTGCACGCTTAGTACAGTTTTTGTCGAGATATAGCCCTGATGCGCCCTTGTAAATGTAAAATTCCTTTTGTGATGAACCATCGGCAAAGGTGCCTGAGCCTATGTAGTCTTTCCAGCCCGACATTGGCCAGTTGGAATAATTGGTGCTAGCGTCTAGGACTATTTTTACTGAGTTACGGGAATATTTTGCGTAAATTACTGGGGGCTTGTTGTCGGTAACTTCTATGGCGTTTGAAATGTTTGCGTTAGAGGACAATTTGCCAAGAGCGTTTGCTACTTGAATATCTGCCCCGTTAGAACTTGTTACATAAAAGCCTTCAAACAGCCAAGTGCTGTCTTTTAGGAACTTTTTGGTGCCATCGGCGTTGGTTTTGTAGTTGCCGTTAGTTTCTCGCTGAACAGGAAGTGGTAAGCCGGTGTAGTCGTTTGAGGCGGTGTCGTTTACCACCCTATCTGCTAGCGTGCCATTGGCTTTTTTTGTAAGGTAAATTTCTACCGCACCGGCGTTGTGGCGAATGAATACTACATAGTCGCTACAAAGCGTGGTTTTGGTGCTGTCTGCAAATGGTACAAACTTGATTACTTGACCTTGCGAGTTGCGGGTTATTACCCAATAAGGGTAACTAGAATCGTGAATGTTGAAATCTACCGGTTGAACCGCACCCGATGGAGCCGAAGAATATACCGTAAGTCTAGAAGTTAGGTCGGTGGTTACATGGTGATGCGGGTAACCTGATGCGTCTATATTGGTGGTGCTAATGTTATTAATTTTGTCGTGGTAGGCTTCGTCACTAGATGGGTTGTTGCACACAATTGCAATATCGCCCGCTTCTTCCCACTGAGCGTATAAAACAATTGTATTATTGTTGTCCCATCTGCCTACACCGCTTGAATAGGTAGTATACCCATACACGCTTTCGCAACCGTTAGCGGTAGACATATTGCCGGCGTAATCTAGAATTTTTTGCCCGCCCACCTTTTGGGTGTACCAGCCCGTTAGAACATAGCCCGAACGGTTGGCAGAAATGGTTTCTTTGCGATTTGTTGTAGAGCCAATGGTTGCACTATCTGGGCTTTGCACCACTACCCCGCCCGTTACTAGCGTAACGCCTTGTATTGTACGGTACATACCGTAACGGATTAGTTGACCAGAGGCATTTATTCCCACCCCGCCAGCAGATGGATAATATTCGGCTTGGTTGGTGGTGGTTACCGTACCCACAAAGCAATCTGATGACTGAATATTTGTAGTGTTTAGGTCAAACAAAATTTCTTTGAAGTCGCTATCGGCTTCGGCGGTTAGTTTTGCAAAAATGTTTGCAGGCAAGGTGTTTACTATATCTACTCGCATAAAGTCGGCGGTTGCGTGCATATATTCTTTGCCCGAGAAACTCTCGGTTTTTGTATTGTATCTGCGGGTGTTGGCGTTATATAGCGACCACTTAGCCACCAATTTTTTTGTGTTGGCAGATGAAGTGTAGCCCGCAATTATGCCTACGCTTGTGCCTTCTTTTACCGCACCAACATTGGTACCAGTGGTAAACAAGGTGTGTGCTTCTGTGGTTGGAACGCTTCCGTTATTTTGTCCTGTGTAATAAGTGTAGCCTAAAACCGATTGCACGGTTGCAGAGTTCCAAACCGCTCCCGAACTGTTAAGATAAAATTTTACATAAATGGTTTCGGGTACATTATTGTAGGTAACAACGCCCTCATAATAGGTATTGCTCGGTTGAATATTAGAGGTGGTTGTTGGCTTTTGTAAAGAGAACACAAAAGGGCTTTGAATATCTGTGCCGGCAGAATTTAGACTTGTGCCATAAGTTAGGGTAAAGTTGGCGCCCGTTGCAAGGGTGCTTAAAAAGCCTAATTTTAGCCCCCAGTCTTCTTCGGGTTGGGTTAAGTTAAATTTTAATATTGCAGTTGCTGGCGAAGTAGAACTGCCCGACAAATTTATGCCGGCATCTGGCGTTAGGGTAACCGAACCCGATTTGCTAACTAGTTCTACACCGCTTGCGTAATTGCTGGTGGTTAGTAGTTCGTCAGAGTTTAAAAACAGTGGTTTGCTACCGCTAGAAGAAGCATACTTTATATCAAAACTTAATTCCCCATAGTTACCGTTTGCAAGCGAACTAAACATAGCTGGTACATTTATATTAAACTTAAACTCTGTGGTGGTGTTTGCTGGTAAATTTACCGTGGTGTATGCACCCGTTGTGTTATTTAGGTTTATGGTACCCGTTGTGCCGTTAGAAATGGTGTATTGTGCGTTTATTATCCAGTCATACCCGCCTGCACTGGTGCTATCATATTTTGCAAAGAAGGTTAGCGTTTTTGCCGTTTTGGTAGATAGTTTTAGCGTTAGGTGGCTTTCGGCGTTGTTATGACCGGTATAGAAGGTGGCACGACCGGTAAACTTTTTGGTTGATGGGTTGTAAGTAAAGCGGTTTCTGATTAAGTCGTATTCATATTTTACATCTTCGAGTGTTAACCCGCTTGATGGGTCTACAATAATTGGGTTTATGTCTGGGTCGCCCGATACTACTAGCGTGTGGTACTTAAATACCGGATAAACGCTTAGCCCAAGCCCTGCAACAGCGGGTGCTTTGGTGCAATGGTCTTGGTCGGGGCTGTTGTCGTAATCTATATAATAACTGCGGTTAATTAGGTTGGTGCCATCAGATTCGCCATCGTCAACATCTCCAAACCATTTGGTTACCGTTTTGGTAGAGGTATCCCACACCCTACTAATTTTGCCACCGCTTAGTGTTACCCAGCCGTCAAAGGTGTAATCTGCCCATTCGGCAATATCGCCAGTAAGACCGTTACCCAAAGTTTGGTTTTGGTCTACCACTGGCATATTTATTGCGTTTGGTTGAGCGTAAGTGCCTAAAGTAAGTGTCGTCGCACAGAAATATAGGTTTTGGTTTTGCAAGTTACCACTTGGGGTATTTAGCGTGGTGTTTAGCGTGGTGTATGCCCCGCTTTGTGCCCATGCACCAGTAGAGGTGCCGTTATAGTTGTAGGTTAGGTATTTGCGTGAACCAATGGAGTTTGCGCTGTTGCCGTCTACACTAAAATATACTTTTAGTGGTACATCGCCCGTAAAGATTGCCGTTAGATAATTATTCGAATTTTGGGCTTGCAAAGGCGTAGAGGCTCCGTCAAACATACTAACTGGCGAAAGGGTATTATTTAGCCCATATATTAGTTGCTTGTTATAATTTTGTTGGCTGTTGGTGTTTAGCGTTTGTAGCATGGTTTGGTCGCTGGCATTAAAGGTGGTTAAGCCATTGGTGTAACCTGCTAGTTTTAGCGTGGTGGTAATAAAGTTACCTATATAAGAACTTCCGCTTTTTACCTTTACTTGCAAAGTGTTGTCGGTGGCGGATAGTCTTACTCCCGAAAGTGTGGTGCCGTTAGATACAAAATATATGTAGCCATCGCCAGCATCTAATTTTACAAATGGCGAGGTTATATCTTCGGCAAAAACGCCTTCGGTGGTTTTTGTTATGTAATAATATCGGGTTTGCGTGATGGTAGAAATTTCGTAACCGGTGTATTTATTTTTGTCTGACAGCGTGTTACTAACATTATCTGAGGTATACACGCCTGTTATTAGCCCGCCCGCAATTTGCTTAGAGTATATTAAGCAGATGTTTTCGGTGTCACTGGAAGAATTGTAGGCGGTGGTTTTGGTTTTTAGTTTTGCAAAAAGTGCTGAGTCGTCTTCTTGCGTAAATGAGGTTTTGCCCCAACTATATGCAACGGTTGGAGAAAGCGTAAATACATCGGCAAGATTCATATATCCGTATAGGTTAAAGGCGTTTGTAAGCCCGTTTGTTAGGTCGGTGTCTGATGATAGTGCTAAGTCTAGCGTTTGACTGCCCGAAATATCAAACCTATAATTGTAGTTTTTGGTTTTAATTAGCGTACCAAAGTCACTATTATTGCCCGAAACCCTATCTACAAAGTTGGTGCCGGTGCTAACCGTACCTTGGTATATATTTACTTGCTTTTGCCATACGGCGTAAAGATGCAAAAATTTTGCTTTTATGGTGGTGCCGTTTAGCGTTATGTTTTCTATGGTGCAATATGGGTTTTGCGTGCTAGACCCTGCGGTGTAGTCGGCTATACCCGTGGTTGGGCTTAAATCCATATAAAGTGCTGGGGCTGTGGGGTCATCTTGCAAGGTAAAGTTTTTGCCGTCTATAATAATGTTGCGGTTTAGGTCATATTTTACCGTTGTTCCGCCGTCTGAACCCAACATATTTGTAAACCCAACTAATTTGTACCCCGTTTTTGAAAGGGCGGTTGCAAGTGGGAATGTTTGGTTGGTGTTGGTATATTTTAGCGTAAGCGTGCCGTTTTGGTCGGAGATTATAAAGGCGGTTAGGTTTGCAATTTCGAAGGCTTTGTCGTACCCTGCTCCGTAACCTGCAAGCGAAGAATAGTTAGAGGCATTTACATTACCCGTTGCGGTACCAACGGTGGTGTCTTTGTGTAATACCAAATAGGTTTTTTCGTATGTATTAAGATTTTTTGGTAGCCAAAGTGCTTTCATGGTTATGCTAGAAGTTTTACTATCTATAATGCTTGCAAATAACTCCTTTTGCAAGTTTTTGCTATCGCCGTAACTAATGACGGTGCCAGATATACCACTAACAACTTTGCGGTAGGTGGTGTCGTACCATGCGTTTGCTCCGTCTAGGGTAGTAAGCGAAGAGGCATATACAAATAGGTTTTCACAAATGTCATCGGTTTTGGTTAGTCTACTAATTAGCGTTTGTAGTTTTAGTTTTTTGTCAGCGGTGGTGCCACTAATTTTACTGTCGGTGGTTATAACGTACAATAGTTTTCCACTGGCGTTATATAATCCCCAACCTACAAAGTCGTAGCCGTTTGCCGAATATATGTTGGTGTCATCTGCTTTATTTACATAGCAATTGGTTAAGCCGTTGTAACTGCCACGGTAGGTGTATGAGTGATTGGTTTTTGCTATTGTACCGTTGGCGGTTACCACATTTTGCCCAGTAGTTGGTGTGGTTGCACCCGTTTGCCAATATATTAGTTGATCGCCAAAAATGTCTTTGTCGTTGCCCTCATAATTAATTTGGTAGGTTTTTGGCTCAAATGCCACTGCAATGTACCTTATAGCGGTTGAATTACCAGTGCTTGTGGTAAACTTAAAATCGTTTGTACCCATAACAAAGTTTTGCCAACCGTAGCCTGTGCTTGTGGCATATACGCTAGGTTTTGGTAATAGTATATAATATTCTTCATTATTATTATAGCCAGATAGCAAAATGTTGTTTGCCGTTTGGTAATTTTTTGCCGTGGTAGAATTATAAAAATTGTAGTTAAAAGGTTCGTCTGTAAGGCTGGTTAAAAGCGTTGGCTTGCCGTTTGAAAGTGTGCTAGAATAATAATTTACGCTTTTTATTTTGAAGCCGTCACGAACATGAACCGACAACATAAATTTGTCGGCTGGGTCGCCAGATAGTGCTAGGTGGTTGCAAGTGCCGTCTGCAAAATAGGTAGAATGCACTTCGGTTGAGCCTGCAAGCCTACCTGTGGTGTAAGTTAGTGTAACATAGCCCATTAGGTCTGGCGTGTAGTTTGCAAGGTCGGTATTTAGTGCTGGGGCGTATTTGCTGTCGCCGTGATTTTCGGCACTTGGGTTAAAGGTTACGCCCGTGCCTGCAAGGTCGTACATTCCGTTTACTGCATGAACGGCGTTTTGCACAGGGACTCTATCATACCTTGCGTATATGCAAGACAATTCGTCTTGACTAATAATTTTTACGGTGGTTGTGGTATTGGTTTCAAACTGGGTGGCAATATTTACCGCACCAGCGGTTCCTTGTTGTACCGGAATTGCTACCTTTTTGATAGTACCGTTAAAGTGACCAGTAGTGGCGTTTGGCGTGCTTTCGCCATTTTTTACGCCTATTTGCACATATATGTAAAAGCCTGAGCCTAACCCCTCTCCGCTAGACGAAAGGTTTTCGGTAAGGCTAGATCTAGGCACTAGCGAAAAGTAACTATCCGCTGTGTTAGAATAGTCTTTAAAGGTGTAGCCCGCTGTGGTTTGGGCTATGTATATTCTTACCCACGAGTTGTTAAATAAACCAACCGAATTACCGCTGGTTCCCGTGCTGTAAGTTACTCTTTTGTATTCTGTACTGCTAGAATTTGCTGTAATTTGCGTGTGTACGGCTCTATCTAGGTGACTTGTGCCGTCATACCCTATTACGCCCGCTACACCACCAAATAGGCTTCCGCCCGGGGTATTTTCGGTGTCGGTTACGCCTACACGCAAAATATCAGGTAAGGTTAAAACATCTTTGGCAAATACTGCATATACCCCGTAGTATTCTGCCGTGGTTCCGCCGTCTACCACCAAGGTACCGCCCTTTGCTACAAGGGTTAATACCAATTTGTTGCTATTTGGGTTAGATATTGGGCTTGCGGTAAGTTCTCCGCTGGTGTTTAGCAGTTTACCATTTTGCGTGGTTACACCATACCAACCCTTAAAGGCGTATCCTTTTTTCGCCGTTGCGGTTAGCGTAAACTTGTAGTAGTTGCTTGGTGCAGTGCTACCGCCCGCACTTACCACCTTTGGTAGTGCTAAGCCATATATTCCGGTATGGGTAGTGGCTTCAAACTCGCCAATGGCGTTTGCTATGTAGCCATTTAGGTCTACCGTTCCGCCCATGGTTGCGTTGGCTCCTGTTTGGGCGGTGGCAGGCTCGGTGTAGTTTGCAAAATAGTCGCCCTCGTAGGCGGTGCCAATGCTTACTTCTACATTGTCTGGCACAAACTTAATGTACAAGGTAGACCCTAAGTCATTAATGCTTTGTTGACCTACCGATACAAAATAGTAGGTGTCGGTTTCGCCATCTGACTGCAACTTAGTTGAAGTGGTGTTAGCATTAATTTTACTTTCTTCGGTTAGGGCGGGGTCTAAATAAAAGCCATCTAAACGCCACCCTACCCTTGGGTGCAATTTAAAGAAAATTCTACCATTGCTTGCAACACCCTTTATGGCAAGGCTGGTGCTTTTTTCTTCAAAGGTGCCAAGGGTGTAATCTCCCCACTGCACACTGCCATTTACTATGGTGTTACCTACAATGTATCGTACTCCATGCACGGTAAAGTAGCCAATTTTGTCGGCAAAACCCGTTACGGTGGTGTCGTCTTTTACACCTAATTTATCATCATAGCACACCGCTTTTAGGTTTACATCAACTTGTTTTAGCGAGTACCTTATATAAAAAACAATTTTGCTGAATGGTTTAATTGCATTAGCGTCTAGGTAAAAGTTTGCACTTGCAAAACTAGGCTTTTCTTGGTCATAATTAGACGGCGTAGATTGTGAACCACTCACTTCCTCAATTTTTCCGTCATTAACCCCACCATATTGAGTGGTGTAAAAACCAACAAAATTAAAGCCGTAATATTCGTCACATTGTAAGCCCACATATCCATCTATTATGGTTGGCATAGGAATAGTCTTTTTTGTTGCAGGCATAGGAATTATGAAAGCCCCAAAAAATGGACTCTTAGACAAACTTACCACTAAATCATCGCCGTTATCACAACCATTAACAAAAGATGTCGCACCACTTGCTGCCGCTAAGGAGTTTTCCGTTTGTGCTTCCATATCTATTTCATGCTCTTCGGTATAAATGTCGCCATCAAAACATTGCAACTGTAAACTATAATCGGCGGTGTTGGTTATAAATAGTGGCATAATTTTGGAATAACTATCGGTGCTAAGAGAGCCATCGGGCATAAGCATTTTGTAAACAATTTTACCCTCGGAATCTACAAATGGCACTAGGTCTATATAATAATTATCGGCATTAGTAGCGTCTTGCGTTGCGGGCGTTACAAGGTCGGTGGTTAGCCCAAGCAAATTAAGTAGGGTTTCGCCCCTGGGGCCCGCTATGGGCTTGGTGGTTTGCATAGCACTTTGTACACTACTAAAATCGGTGTTAGAAAGGTCATAAAAACCATAAAAAATGTAGGGTTTTAAATATTTAGTACTATCATACTGACTTTTTAATTCAATATTTTCCAATACAGAAGTTAATCTTATGGTATGGTATTTTGCAATATCTTCGGCTTTGTAACTTGCACTACCAATGTAGCCATTGTGGTAAAAACTTATGGCGTTACCGTTGGTGGTGTCTTCACCGGTAGCATCTTTGGTATTAGTAAAATCATTAAATTTTAGGTCGCCACAACTTTGAGTTAGTTTGTAACCCCCGGCACGGGTATCAAAAATTAACCTTTTCTCAAACTCGCCACTATCATGTACTCGTTGAAGTTCTGCTTCTGTTTGTGGATAATAGTTACCATATATCCCCGGTGTAATGTTATCTTTTACACTATCCCAACCGAAACTTTTTGAGGTGTATAGGGTGTAAAATTGGTAGTAGTTTTCGCCATTATATTGCAAACAGCCCGAGCCGTCTGCTGATTCGGCGTTTCGTTTTACTATTAGTTTGTTGGCACCGGCACCCAGTGCATAAGCAGAAGAGCCATCGCTTAGCGTGGTGTTTGTTAGTGCAGATGCCGGAATGTAGGTAATATCACTGCAACTGGTGGCAATTACCCCGTTTGCGGTGTTTTTGTGCAAAAAGGTTATGGTGCCATCGGCGTTTTCGGTAAAGTAAAAGTAGTCTTGCAAGTAGTTGTTGGTGCTGGTAGAAGAATTTTTGGACTTTACCAAAAAGATGCCTGCTACCTCAAAGCCTGCTTTTGGCGTGGCGTAAATTATTACTTCGGTGCCAATTTTGAAGGTTAGTTGTATATTACTTCCCTCGCCCGCTGAGGTTGGTGGCGTTGGGCAATAGTCTTGAATGCCGGTGTTTGCTATTTCGAACTTTTTGGTGGTTTCGTTTAGCGTGGTGTGGTTTATTACGGTTTTGTTTTTACCAGTGGTGGTATGATACCAACCGCCGTGGGCATTTGCATTTGCCGAAGTAAAGGCGTTGTATAACCCATAAGGGTCGTACAAAAAGTTATGAAAATCTCTTATTTCTACCGTTTTGAATATGCCGTAGTGCAGAGCGCTATCCGTTTTGTTGGTTATTTGGGTTTGCTCTTCGGCGGTGGTGTGGTGCTTTTCAAAAATTGCAAGTTGTGGGAACTTGAACATTTGCGATGTGTTTTTGGTGGCGTGCCAAACATCTTTGCCGTCTATTTGGTTTTGCAACCCGTTCATACCTGTGGTAGCGGTAAGACAATCTTCGCCAGACATTGCGTCTAAACTCATAGAATATTTAACTGTGGTGGCGGGGGTGTAGCATTCGTAACAGGTAAATTGCGAATTTTCGCCAGATTGCGTTACGCCCGATACACCAATTGTGTACAATGCGTTGCCATCGGTGGCAGTGGTAGTTTTTTGCTGAATGCTTGCTACTAGCGAATAGTAGTTATTAAGACTATCTCCCTTTTTGTCGGTAAATGAGCCTATGTTGTAGCAATTGTTTACCCTATCCGCATTTGGCATAAACTGACAAGATATACCTGCGAATATACACTTTACTGAGGCATCAATATCTATGTTATTTACCATATTGCCGGCGTTGTAGCAATTTTTTATGCTTGCACCAGCGGTAACACCCGCTATGCCCGAAACACCGGTGCCATTAGTGCCGGAACCCGAATAGTTCCAGTTGCCAGAAATTGTAATATCTGCATAGTTGTAGCATTCGGATATTTCGGTTAGTTTGTTGGTGGTTTGATTCGCACTTGCAAAGCCTACTATTCCGCCAAAGCCGGCTATTGTTATGGTTTTACCAGATAGGTCAAAGTTGTAGGTGCAAGTTTTTGGGGCTGTGTAGGTGCCGTTATCGGCTATATCTTCGGGGGTTCCTATGCCCACCCCGCTAATTGTGGCGCCTTCGGTATAACCAAAAAGACCACCATAACACCCACCAGAAGTGAGTGTTATAGTGATGTTAGAAATGGTGTGTCCGTTGCCGTTAAATTCGCCACGGAAAGAACTTGTACTGTTGGTACCTATTGGGTTTAGTGGATAGGTGCCAGATTTTGCCGTTTGCTCCGATACGCCTGCGGATATTGCCTCTTGTACGGGGTCAATATCGGCGGTTAAAAGGTATTTGGCATCTCGGTAATATATGTTGGTATCAGGAATTAGGGCGTTACTGTTTACCAGTTCGCTCATTAGCACAAGGTCATTGTACGAAGTTAGCATAAACTCGTCATCGCCATTTTTGTTAAAGGCGGTGGCGTAATAGTAGGCAGAGTTGTCTATGTTTAGGTCTAATTTTGTGACGGTTGCTAATACGCCTATTGCCACAAAACTAAGACAACAAATTATGCTTGCAAGGCAGATGGTTATTTTTTTGGTTAGCCTTGCGTGGCCTTTTAATCTCCTAGATTTTATTCCTCTTGTACTTCTAACAATTTCTTGTGCCATTTTTTGCTCCATTAATATAATTTTGATGGTGTTTTTCTGAGTGTAAGATTTGGTTGGTGCCACCTGTTTGCTTGATGCAACGAATTGTTTACGCCACAGCATAACCGAACCCCAATTAGTGTTACATAGCCAGTAAGTTTATTTAGATTTTGGAGGTAAAAGGTTTGGGGCGGGTTGCTGGTCTAGGTTATCCTGCCAGCGTTCCGCCACGAGCGTTTTACCCCAAAAGATAAATGAAATTACGGACAGATGGTGCCGTCCGTCCGGCAGGCGGACGGAACTATTACTAGTATACAATTATTTTAATTTATTTATAATGTGTTGTCAAATAATTATACAAAAGTTGTAAATTTCGGCAAAATTTCACGAAAGGAAAAAATCATTCCGCCCGTCCACTTGTCAGACGAAACCCCTTGCCCGTGGCGGGGGTTGCCCGCCAATTTTGGCGGAGTGCCACCGCCGTGGGCAGAAAAGTTCCGCCAAATATAAAAATTTCGCCCGACATTTGCATTTGCCAATTCTTACGCCACAATTCAACCAATCCCCAATTAGAACCACGCGCCCAGCAGATTTGATTAGATTTTATAGAAAAACACCCAACACAGGTTGCCGATATATATCCTTATTTACAAATGCAAAATTTAAACAAATTTCAAATTAGAACCTCGCACCCAGTAAGTTCGTTTAGATTTTGGAGATAAAAAGCACGAAACAGGTTGCCGACACACGAATCCATATTTGCAATAATGCAACAATTAAACAAATTCGCAATTAGAACCACGCACCCAGCAGATTTGATTAGATTTTATAGAAAAAACACCCAACACAGGTTGCCGATAGTATTTTTACATCGGCGTTCTGTTTTGGGGGTTTTTACATAAAAGATAATTAAAGATGCGGACATCTGTTGCCGTCCGTCCGGGTAGGCGGACGGAACAACTTATACCACATGGAAGATTGGGAGGATTACCGGGCTTCTGCCCATTTTTTTGTTGAAGTACGCTCTTACTGGGCGTCTTATAAGGTTTTTGGCTTCTTCGATGTCGAACTTTGGCAAGTTTATTATGCCCTGAATTGCTTCTATTACTACTCTTTGAATTTCGGCGTTTAGTTGCTCGGCTTCGTCTTGGTAAACAAGACCCCTTGTTAAGATAACTGGGTAACTTAAAAGTGCTTTGTTTTGCTTGCTTAAAACCATTGTAATAACTGCTATACCGTCTTCGCCTAATTGTCTGCGGTCCCTTAGCACTGCGCTTGCAATGTCGCCTTCGCCGTTACCGTCTATTAGTATATCTTCGGCTTTTACGCTATCGGTTTTGTAAATTTGCCCGTCCCTTAAAATAATGGAATTGCCGTTTTCGACAACCATAATATTTTCACGAGGGGTACCCAAACTTTCGGCAAGTTCGGCGTGGCGTTTTAGGTGGCGATACTCGCCATGCACAGGAACGAAATTTTTTGGTTTTATAAGGCTATGAATGGTTTTTAGTTCCTCTTGGCAAGCGTGACCAGAAGCATGCACATTTTCGTGAATGACTATTGCGCCTTTTTTGCAAAGGTTGTTAATAATGCGGTTTATCATACTTTCGTTACCCGGAATTGGTGACGAACTTAAAATTACGGTATCGTTAGAGCCGATTTCTATGTTTGGATAATCTCCGTTTGCAAGCCTTGATAGTGCGCTGGCGGTTTCGCCTTGTGCGCCGGTGCAAATTACCACTACTTCGCCGTCTGGAAGGTTGTTAATTTTGTCCATATCTACAAAAACCGACTTTTTAAAATTCATTTTGCCGACCTTTGTAGCCGCTTCAAGGTTATTTGCTATGCTTCTGCCTACCGTTGCGACTCTTCTGCCGTACTTAATTGCAAGGTTAATTATTTGTTGTACACGGTAAATGTTAGATGAGAATGTTGCTACATACACCCTTCTTCCTACGCTATCTTTAAAAATTTCCTCAATTTTTGCACCGACATCACTTTCGCTTATGGTGTAACCTGGGCGTTCTACATTGGTGCTTTCGCACATAAATAGGTCTACGCCCTCTTCGCCGATTTCGGCTATTCGAGGTAGGTCAATCATTTTGCCGTCTATTGGGCGGAAGTCTATTTTGAAGTCGCCACTATGAAAAATTGTGCCTGCTGGCGTGCTGATTTTTATTGCGTATGCGTCTGCAATTGAGTGGTTTACATCTATAAATTCTACTGCAAAATTGCCTATTTTGTAAGGCTCTCGGGCTTGTGCAACCCTTAAACTTACATTTTTAATATTATGCTCATGCAATTTGTTTTCTATAAGTGCAAGCGTTAATCTAGAACTGTATATGCTTGCTTTTGGGAAGTTTTTAATTACATAAGGAATGGCGCCAATGTGGTCTTCGTGGCCGTGAGTTATTAAAAAGGCTTTTACCTTGTCGGCGTTGTCGTTTAGGTAGGTGGTGTCTGGCACTACATAGTCTATGCCCGGCATATCTTCGCTAGGAAACATTACTCCGCAATCTATTACCACTATTTCGCCATTGTACTCTATGGCGGTCATATTTTTACCTATTTCGCCCACGCCACCAAGATAGGTTATCCTTATTTCTTCCCCGCTAGTTGGCTTGTTTTTGCGATTGGCTTTGCGTCTTGCTCGCAAGTTTTCTTTTGCCATATCGTCCGAATACGGAATACCGTCTAGGGCGGTTGGTTTTAGTCGCTCTTCTAGTTGTTTTCGGCGTGAATTTATTGAGTGCTCATCTGCTATATTCGACATTTGTAACTCCTCTGGCTCTGCGGAAATTTCGTCCGTTACGCCGTTTATTTCATTTGCTTTTTGGCGAAGGGCATTGCGTCCCGTTCGTCTTGCTGGATTCTCTATTTTTTTGGCGTTAAAACCCGATGCTTTTACGCTGTTTGTAGTCGGTTTTTGGTTGTAGCCCGATGAACTGTACACACCTGTTAGGCTGTTGTCAAAATTTTTGACCCTTGACCCGCTGGCGTTTATCATTGCTTTTAGCGGGTCTAACGCTCCAAGACTTGCAAAGTTTACCGCACCGCCAGCAAGGTTTGCGTTCAGCATATTTTTTGCGGTGCCGTTTGGGTTTTTGCCGTTTGATGTTTTACCGATTGAGGTGCCATTTGAAGTATATGCAAAACCTTTTGACCCGCTCGCTTGCTTTGGCGCTTGCTTTTGTACATTTCCCGCTCCTAATTGTCTTTGCATGGCGCTATTTTTTTGTGTATTTGCACTTGCACCAACATTTTGCTTTTGCATATTGTCATCTTCGGTTTGGGCGTTTTGCGGGCTGGTTTTAGGAGTATTTTGTGGGACTCCCGCCGTGTTTTGTGGTGCAACAAAGGTTGGCACCCTGTTTAAAGTGTCAGCATTTTGAGTGTTAAATGTATTTGCATTGGTTTGCGAAATTTTTTGCACCTCTTTGGTTTGTGGTGCGTTGTTTTGCGTACCAATGATATTTTGCGGGCTTATTGACCTTTCGGCATTTTTGTCGTTTACAAAACCCGCTTTGGCATTGACTGCAAAAGCATTTGGGCTTGTAGATTTATTGATTGAATAATTTGTATTCATTTCGTTTTTGTTGACCGCAGAATTTGCGTTTGTTTCGTTTTGATTGTTTGTATAATTTGTATTGTTCATATTTTTTATATTTTCCATTTTGTATATTTTTTAAATTTGTTTGTTGTTCCGCCGGCTCTGACCCCGCCGACAGGCGGAACAACTCTACCCCTCTGGGGTGACTATGGTAAACTCGTTGATGTAATATCTTAACTTTTCGACTTGGTAAAAATGTATTACGCTAAATGCGGTGTTTGTTACGGCAATTGCTGGCAAAATTACAAACAGCCCCGCTCCTAAGGTAAACACTCCGCCAAAGGTTATTAAGAAAAACTCAATTAGGTACAGCAAAAATGATGCGAGCATTGTTTTGCCAAAGTTCTTTGCACCCAAAACAAAACTCTTTTTAATAGATTTGCTAACCCTTCCATCTTCGTTTAAGCAACTTGGCATTATCCACATGGTAAAGGTATTTTTTATGGCAAGCACCACCAAGCACGCAATTACCAAAACTGGCAACAGCACGGTTGCAAGCAAAAATGACGAACTAAGTTTGCCGTATGCCACAAAAAGTAGCACCAAAATTGCGAGCGTAGGCAAGGCAAAAAGTACCATATATAATGAATAAACAACATTCTTTTTTAGTCCCGAAAAGAATCGGTTTACATAGCCGTAGTTTACCCACGAATTCATTTTTGCATTTACCACATCACCTAAGCAGTAGTTAGACAGATACCCCGCAAAAATTGGCACAAAGAAAATTACGCATAAACTAAAAATGTAGTTTCCCCAAAGCGTGCTAAAATTATCTACAAAGATGCTAAAAAAGTGACTCGCAACGGCGTTAAATGATGACGCCACGCCTTTTGGGTCGGTGTACACCCCCGAGAAAAAGGCTTTTAATTCTGCCGTCCAGCCGTTTTCTTGCAAAATTCTTGTTATTGGGTTGGTCAACCCATATAAACTTATGCCTACTATTAGCCCAATAACTAGCGAGTACGCCAACTGTTTTAGCACTAGCACAAAGTTGTTGGTGCAGACCAAAAACGAATTTTTGATATTCATATTGTACTTTCCTTTATTTTTTCAAAACACGCTCGATTGACATTTGTTTTTTGGTTGTTGTTTACTTTTTTGGTTGTTATTCACTTTTTGTACCCGTTTTTTTAGCAAGGCAACTTTTTAATGTAAACGAATAAAGTTTTGGTGTAAGCGATTAATTTTTGTGTGCAAACGCTTGAATTTGAGTTTTCGATGCAAGTTCTTAGTTTTTAATGCAAGTGCTTACTTTTGAGTTTTTAATGTAGGTGCTTAAATTGGGTAAAAGTTCTTTAATTTGAGTTTTTGGTGCAAGCGCTTAATTTTTTGTGTGGTCGCTTAATTTTGGCGCAAGTGCTTTAATTTTTGTGTAAGTGCTTGCTAGTTTTGTTGTCGCACAAACTTACAACGCCCTTTTTTATTTAAACCCTTTACAAAATACTCGCCTTTCTTTTACCGTACCCAATAAATAGTACTTCGGTAACCACCTAAGTTTTTGCAATAAACCAAAACCCGCTTGGGGCGTTGGTCAATTTTTTGCAAAACCTTGCACTGTGTGTGCCTTTGCGGGCAAAATATCCGCAAAAAGACAAAACAAAATTAAACCCTGAATTTGTATAATGCAAAGTTTACTTTACCCAAAAATTCTCTCTTTGAATTATTTGAATTATAACCAAATTTGTGCGAAAAAATAATAAATCAAACCAAAAAATTAATCGAAAGTGTTTTTATGCAAATAAATATATACCATTTGTTTTCATTTGTCAAGCGAAATTCTGCAACGCCACAATAACGATTGTTTGCAATTAATTTAACACTAAGTGATTGTTTCGACTGTGGTAGTGTTATTCAAATTGTGGTTTTGTTTAAACATTGCATTTTATTAAATATGAACGAGCGTTTCCGCCCGTTGGGTATGTTCCGTCCGCCTGCCGGACGGAACACACTACACGTCCGTTTCTTCGTCTATTGGTGCAGGGGTTTGTACTGTCTGCACTGGTATTTGTGGTGTTGGTTCAACTATTATGGTTTCTGTTTGTGCTGGTTCAACAATTATGGTTTCGACTGGTGTCACCGCCGGCTCTTCTCCTTGTTCTTCAACCACCGTTGGCTCGTTTTCTTCAACCGCTTGTGCTGGTTCCATTTGTGGTGTTGGTTCAACAATGATGGTTTCGGCGGGTTGCACTTGTGATTCTTCAACCACTACTGGTTTGCTTTCTTCAACCGCTGATGCTTCTGTGTTTTCGTCTACCAACTCTGCCGTCTGTTCGGTTGTCGGTGTCACCTCTATGGTTTCAATATGCCCTTCTTTGGCTTGCTCGTCTATTTTTTCTTCTGCTGGTTTTTCAACCACTGCCGGCTCGTTTTTCTCAACCGTTTGTGTTATTGCTTCCGCTTGTGCCATTGTTTCTGCTGATTCTTCAACCACTACTGGCTCAATTTTCTCAACCGCTTGCTCGTCTGGCGGTGTGGTTTCTGCCAATTCTTCGGTTTTGGGTTCGGTTTGCAAACTGTCGGTGGCGTTTAGTTCCGATTGAAGTTCTTGCAATTCTTGGCTTTCCCTTTGCAAAAGGTCCACCAAAAAGTTGTCAATTTCTTGCAACGATTCCGCCACCACTGCCTTGTCCTTAATGCCGAAACTCGCAAAAATTTGTTCGACCTCTTTTAATTTTTCGTCTATTTGCTTTTTAAAAATTTCGTTATTTTGCATAATATCCCCCTTTTCGCTTTTATAACTGATAGTGATGCCGGTTGGCTCGTTGATAATGCCGACCACCACCAAAAACCCCGCAACCAGCGTTGCGATGTCCAAAATGAATGCGCTGTCAATTTTGATGCCAAATTTAGAAAGCACGATTCTTAAAATAAGCACAACGGCGGACACAATTCTAACCCAAAAGTTATAGCTGGTCAGCCGAGCCTTCTTTTTTACTGTCATATCCTTTCCCCCTTATTTTTGATTGTTCCGTCCGCCCGGTAGGCGGACGGCACAATCTACCCCTTACGCACCAAATAATACACATCGTAATAACGGTCGCCAAGGGCGTCTTGCAACTTCTTTGAAGATTGCAAATAATTAATCGCATCGGCTTTACTCATTCCACCCAAAAACTTCTTGCACGCTTCTACTAGTTCGTCCTTTTTGGTTCTATTTGCAATGCCTTTATATTCGGATTTAAGTTTTTCTTCTTGCTCATCGGCGGACGCCTGTTGCTTTTGTGCTTTTAGTTGGTAGTCCGACTCCAACTTTTTAATATTGTTGTTAAATTTTACAACTTCTGCCTGCTTGTTTTTAAGGTTTTGCGTTTCTGCCAAAATTTCCTTTTCTATTTCTGAGGCAAGGTCGCCATCAAGATTTGCCAAACTTTCGTCCAAAAATTCTTCTAACGCATTAATTTTTTGGGTGCTTGATTCTACCGACTGTTGCAAACTTTTTTGCATATCCACCAATTCGTCTGCCAGTTTGCCGTCTAGTTTTGAAAGTTGCTGAATTACAATAGAACTTCTTTGCAAGCCCCTTTTTAGAGCGTCCATAGAGATGTCGTCCTTTGCCGATTGTATGGTGCTAGCAAGTTTTGCTTCGGCAGATTCCGACTTCTCTTTTTCGGCATTTATACTTTCAACCAGTTTATCAATCTTTTCTTGCGTTTTGGCTTTTAGGTCGGCTTGGCTTTCGGCGTTTTTCTTGGTAAGACGCTCTTCTACCGACTTTCGTATTTCGTCCTCATTTATTACCACATCATCTAACGGGGTTAGTTCAAGCGAAGATTTAACTTGCGGAATTTTGTCTTTATAGTAGTCGTAATCGGTTTTGCCCTCGTGCTTTTTTAAAATGTCGTCTATTAACTGTTCAAACTCGCTGACCGATTTTGGAGTGGCGTTTTGCTCGCTTTTATTTTGCGTAATTTTATTGCTTGCATCTAAATTTACAGATGAACTATCAGTGTCATTTTCGTAATTTTTTTCATTTTTTTGCAAATTTTCATCATTTTTTGCGTTTTTTTCGCTATTTTTTGCATTTTTTTCGTAATTTTCTGCATCAAAATTTTTAGCATTCGTTTCATCACTTTCATACATTTCGGGAAGTTTTACATTTGGCATATTATATGAATAGGTATCATCTGGGGTAATTTTTGGCATATTATCAAGGTATGTGTTATCTGTAATTACCTTTGGCATATTGTCAACAATTTTTGTATTGCCAGATACCTCTTCGGTTGTATTTGTAGATGCGTTTGGCTTTTTTTCTTCGTTGTTTTTTTCTTGCTTTATAACTTTGGTTATTGTATTAGATTCTTTTACATCTTTATTGTTTAGTCCGTCCAAAATTTCTCCTATCTTTTTTATCTTAATTGGTTCAGCAATAGACCTAAGTTTAAACCAAAAAGGAACTCTTGTTCCAATTGCAGATTTTTTCGCCATAATTTTTTACACTCCTAAAATTAAATTTTTATATTTGTGATTGTGTGTGCAAAAACCGAAATAATTTGGTCGCCAACAATCACTCCTTCGTTTGCTACTACTGGAAGAGTTTTTTCGGTAGACTGGTAACCACCCGCCGACTGCGTGATAGTTTTTAACTTTAAACTGTTGTCCGCTAGCACAAAAACAAGGTCTAGTTTGTCGCCATTTACTCTTCCGTGATAGCGACTCCCTGACCCTAATCGTAGCGGTCTTTTAGAAAAGGTCATAATTTATTTTCCTCCCCCTATTTTTACCATTTATATATTTACCAGCATTTGGTTTTTGCAATTTACCGATTGTCCGCTACTTCCCGGAAGGTCTGAAACATTGTAATAAACGGTGTATTCTAACCCAGACGGAATATTTTCTATATACATATAGTCGCAAATAAACGGAATTGCCACAACCTTTGCATCTGTCTCATTAAAAAATATTAGTGCCACTCTTCCTACAATATCAATACGCTTAATGGTTCTGCCCGCAGGAATGGTGTACGAATTTACAAACTTTGTTTGTTGCATACGGTCAAACTTAGTAAAATAAAATTCTACCTTGCCGGTGTTCATAACCTTTGCAATATATCTGCCGTCTTGCGAAAAGAAGGCTCTTATGCACCCCGTTCCTGCCGAAAAGTTTGCGTTTCGCTCCGCCCCAATGCTAGAAAGATACAACCTTACCGAGTCGTAAAATTGTTTTGAGTTATCTACGCCAAGTGTATAACTGTTTGCATTTACATAATACATATCCGCCGTTCGGGTAAACAAAATGTATTGAATAACCTTAATTGTAGGCTTTTGTTCAACATCGGTAGAATTTTTTATATAATAGGTTACCTTTTCGCCCTTTTCGTTGGTGGTAAAGCCGTAATATTTGGCGTCACATAGTTCGCTTTTGTGCTGAGCAAAGACATTTGTAAACTGATAGTCGTACGCCCAGTCGTCACTAAGAACATATTTTCCGTCTTCATCTCGCCCCATGGTATATATGTGGCACTTGTCTTGAAGTTGGGCAATAAGCGTATGCGGGTAGTATGTAGAGTAGCAAACTGCCATATCCCAATCTACCCAATCTAGTGTAGGAAGAATAGTATCTACAAAGCCAAAGTCCACCATTTTTAATGCGTCAGGGTCTAGCATAAACCCCAAAAATGAGTATTTGTTGCTTTCGGGGTCAAAATATCTAATAAACAAATATTCGTCCAAAAACTTTGCTTTTAAGAAATTTTTGGTAGGAATAAGCGAACTATCCACCCTTTTAAAAACCGCATCTTTTCTGTAATAAATATCAATTCTGCCGTCCGTTATATACATAAGCATAGACCCGCTTGTGTTATACAAAAAGTTGTTGCAGTTGTTGTATTCATAGTCGCCAAAAGGCTTTAAATTTATTTCGCCCAGTTCTAGCGAATAGGGCGTTTGATACCAAACCTTAGTTTCTAGCCCCGCACTATCTATCATAATTTTTTCTATATTTTTAATATATTTATCGGTCAAAATTAGGCTTCGGTCTTTGTCGAGTGTTCCATTTTGAATAGTTTTTGCAGAGGTTGTTGCAAAATCATAACAATTTATATAAAAACAACTCACTCCGCAAAAGTAAAACACCAGCCCTCTTAACACCTGATTATCTATGGTAAATTGTCCCTCAAATTTTATAACGCCACCTGCAACACTAATTGTAGGGCTTATAGTAATTGCGTTTGCACTAATGCTAAACTCTGGCAAATCGACCGACTTTGTATCACCCCCAACATAACAAACACTTGCTTTTAACTCAGGTTCGGGGTTGCCCGCCAAAATATTTACACCCAAAAGTCTTGCAAACAACGGCGACTGCACATTAAAGAACTTAACATTTGTGTTTGTGCTGTCTAGTTTTAAATAAAGTGTAATTTTTACTATAACCTCGGCGTCTTTTTTTATAACAATCGGCTCCACTTCGCCAAGGTCATTTTTGGTTACAAACCTATCAATAATGGTTGCATTTTCTTCGCCCGTGGTAGCAATTCCCACTTCGCTAAATTGCATCTCTTCGTGCAAACTATCGCCAAAATTGTACGACTTTGTTACAAAAACATCGCCCAAACTAGCATTAAAGTTGTATTCTTCTATTGTAGACGGCACACTAAACAAAAAGTTTTGCAAGGACACTTCACTTCCAACCGTATCCAAAGTTCCACCGCCAAAAGCAAAATAGTTGTTGTAAGCACTAAGCGACTGAATAGCACCAATAGCCCCCGCACACATCTTGTTATAATACACCCTTTTGCTGACGGTGGCACAGTCCTTTTCGTTATTGATTGTAATACTAATGCATTTGTTGTTACTACTTGCAACACTTCCGCACTTTTCTTTACTGCTTGCAACACTTCCGCACTTGTTGTTACTACTTGCACCAATTCCACACTTTTTTATGTTGCTTGCACTGCCACTACACTTTTCGCTGTTGTTTGCAACACTTCCACACTCGTTGTTACTACTTGCAATACTTTCGCACTTTTTTATGTTGCTTGCACCGCCACTGCACTTGTCGTTACCGATTGCTTCACTTCCACACTTTTTTATGTTGTTTGCACTGCTACTGCACTTGTCTTTAATAATAATTTCTAATTTATTATGAATTTCCACCCTATCCCTCCAATTTTTTATTGTTCCGTCCGGCGGTTGACCCCGCCTTGCCCCAAAATAACGGACTTCGCCCGTTGTAGGGCGGGGAAACCTTCCCCGCCGTTACCTTATATACCCTAACGCAAAAATTACTCACTTAAACCAACAGACACAACCATATATACGAATTAATTTTATACAACCCCCAATTAGAACCACACACCCAGAATAACGGACTTCGTCCGTTGTAGGGCGGGGAAATCTTCCCCGCCGTGACCTTATATACCACGATTGTTAAAATTTATTACTTAAAGGTATTGGTAATATCTTATCCTCAAAAGACGAACAATAAATGTTGTTATATATTACACATCTATAACTTTAAGTAAAAACTTACTGCATATCGTCAACCAAGGTTTCGGCGGGGATAGTATCCCCGCCCTACAAAGGGCGTTCCGCCCTTTAATTTGATATAAAAGTTATATTTCAAAATTTTGCGTTACAGCATAATCAACCCCCAATTAGAACCACACACCCAGTAAGTTTGTTTAGATTTTGGAGGTAAAATACACAAAACAGGTTGCCGATAGTATTTTTACATCGGCGTTCTGTTTTGGGGGTTTTACCCCAGAAGATAAATGAAATTACGAACAGTTGGTACCGCCGGCGGTTACCCGCCGGCGGAACAATTTACATAATCTCTACCGATATGCTGGCGTTTATACATTCCCCGCTTCCGCCAAAACATTTTTCCACATCTACTTGACCGTACAAATAATTTCCGCCGTCTTCTGCCGTTGCAATTACTACTAGCTCCGTCCCATCGCCAACAACGCTTAATTCTACAAATTTGCGTTTGTTTCCTCGGGTAACCAACCGTTCGCTCCCAAACCTTGTGCCGTTAAAAATTTTAAAATACACCTGTCCGTTTTTAATGTAAAACACCAAAACCTCGGCACCGTTCACACCAATGGCTACATCGTCTACCTTTTGGTCGATTAGGGCAATTTCGCTTGAAATATTTTCTCCAACGCTCATAAATGCGTAATTTTCGCTATTTAATCTAACAATATGCACTCTTTCGCCGTTGTCGGTTTGTGTTACCACACACCCCGCACGCTTGCCCACGCCATAATAAGAAAACTCGCCAAAACTTTTTGCTGGTACGCCGTTAGACAAATAGGTATACACCTTTTCGCCGTCTACAATAACCTCCACAAGCTTACTACCTTTTTTGCATGCAGATATTCGGCAAGCCACCGCCCCGCTCGAAACACCCCTACCAAACAGCACACCACTAATACTCAAAAGCACAATTTCTGTTGCACCCACCAACTGCAAAACTTCTAGTTTTAGCGTATTTTTTATACCCTTAACCGCTTGCACCGCCGTGCTAAAATGCAGACGGTTTTCGCCCGCAACTACACTAAAAGCCAACTCGCCAACGCAACTATTGTTGCAATACACCAAAAACTTTCCGCTTCCTACAACAGTCGAATTTAGCACAATATCCAAATTTAATAGCACGCAACCGTTTTCGCCCGCCACAAAGTCTGCAAGTTTAATAGCGTCTTTAATTTTCAAATTTTTCGACTGGTTGTCAAAAAAACTTAGCGAATCTAGCAAAATTTCGTTTGCACCGCCAGCACTCAACCGCTCTTCTAGTTCGGCAACTCTACTTTCCAAAAACTTAACTCTGTTCACTACACCACTCCCCAAAAAAAACAATACAAAAAATGAAGAACGCCTGCCTCCGCAAATTCTTCATTTAGATAAATCTTATTAAATTTTTCCGTTGTGTTTTGTTATTAATTAATAACAATTACAAAATTTTTCTGCCAATAAGTTTTAGTACATTAATCTTCTTTTAGCATTCGTTTTTGGTTAAGACGGACTTTCCTTGCTTCATTTTTACGGGCTTCAAACAACGCCGTAACTTCACTTATATGCTTATTTATAGTTTCTTCGCTGTAACTGCTATACCTTTCATCAGATTTTAGTTTCGAAAAAGCCGAAACCAAACTGTTTTCCATCAAATTTACAAGCCTTGTGCTATTAAACAAATACAATGGCAAATGCTCAACCACCTTAGGCACTTCTACAATTAGGGCATCTACAACCTTATAATCGGGGTCTAGCCTGTCAAAATCTCGGTCTACATTAAGCCCCGACAACAGCCCGTACAAATCAAACAAAAAGTTCTTTCTGCTGTTGTAGCCCACCACAACGCCATCGGTAAGTTTTACATAATAGTCGTTATTTTTTACATTTGTTATAGCCTTGTCGTTTTCGCTTTCGCCCATTGGGATATTTTTTACCTGACGATAAATTCTGCCGTCCATACTCAAAATGTTACCAAGAGCAATGTCTTCTTCGGTAACTTCTACCACATCAACCTCCGAATAAATGTATGATTCGCCGTCTACAATGGTAAAACGGTTCCACACAGCATTCCAAACCTGCATAAACTGGTCACGGGTAAAGCGAGCAATGGTATCGGGGTGTGGCAAACGCCTAAATGTGGTACGCTGGGTAACCCTAATGGCTTCCTCGCTTCGGTTAGATATTGGCAACTGATACCTTTTGGTGTTAATTTTAATTTCGGCAACTGATACCATATCGCTTAGTTTCTCATATTTTTCTTTGTCGGTTTCAAGCGACTGCTCCGTTTTTTTAAGTTCGGTAACAAGTTCGGTCTTTTTTGCCAAAATCTCTTTACGCCTTTTTATAAGCGACTTTATATCCTCATCATCTAGTAATTGCAAAACATCGGACTGCACACCACTCTTTTTACGGCGTTCGGCATCTCTAATATTCTCGTCCAAAACCGCAAGTTCTAGGTTTGCACGGTCTTGTTGCAATTTTAGTAGCGAAACACTCTCCTCGCTTGCTTTAATTATTTGTTCTAGTTTTTCGATAGGTTTTTTCGTTTCGGCAATAAGTTTTTCTTGGTCGTCAATTAAATAACTATCGGTGTGGTCTTTTTTGTTTAAAATGTTCCCTTCGTCATATTCAAAATAATCAGACATACGCAATTTCTCCTAATTAAATTTAGCCCTAATTATTGAGATACATTAATTATAAACTATTTTTCATAACTAGTCAAATAATTATGCCACCCGCCTGTTGTAGGGCGGGGAAACCTTCCCCGCCGTTACCTTATATACCCTAACGCAAAAATTACTCACTTAAACCAACAGGCGTGAACAATCTTACACAATATGTCTACCATTCAATTTAACCAAACCAAAATTAGAACCACACCCCCAGTAAGTTCGTTTAGATTTTGGAGGTAAAATACACAAAAGATGAATGAAATTACTGACAGTTGGTGCCGTCCGTCCGGTAGGCGGACGGAACGTCACCCTACCCTATCTCCAACTCTACCAGTTCGCCATTATTTTTGCCAAACACCATAAACCCAATGGCCTTGCCAGAAAACACAACATTTAACTCATTTGTGCCAAGCGTCAACCAATACGACTTTTTTTCGCCCAACTCGTTATACAAAACCAGTTCAAACTTATCGGTATTTTTCACAAAGGCACTAATTTTTCTAACCGTTTTAATTCTTTTGGGGTCGCCAAAATTATACAGCCCGCTTTTGTACCCCGAAAAGAACTCGTTTGGCGTATCGGTAAAACAATAAAAATTATCGCTCGCCAAAACAACCAATGTGTTAAACTCTCCGCCCACCACGCTAACCAAATCGCACACATCAAGCCCCCTAAAAATCTCGTACTCGCCCGAATTAATATCATAAGCAAACAGCATATTGCTCAAAAACTCGCCGTCATCATAGCGAGAATCAAAAAAGTCCGTTTTGCAACTAAGATAATATTTACCATTAAAAAAGCACCCAACAGCACCCGAATTTTTAATTAGCAAATCACCCAAATCTTCCAAAATTCTAACGGTGTTTGACCCGTCAAAAGCATACACGCCGTCAGTCGCCACAAAAATTATGCGGTCGCCACAAAGCGTGATGGTGTCCTCCAAAATCTTCCCGCTCGACACAAACAGGTGGGTCAAATAAAAGTCCGCTTGCGAGCCGTTTGCAGTTAGCCTCGAAATTCCACGCTCCCTAAAAATGTACAAATACCCGCCATAACTCACAAGTTTTAAAAGCCTTCCCCTGCCGTCCGCCATTTTTATAAAGCCCCCATCGTTTAGCCCAACGCTCCAATTGGTCGGGTCCAAATCGTCCGAAAACCACAGCGTGTGCGGGTCGTTTTGCACCACCGCAAAGCACCTCTCTTTATGAATAACGCTCGACACAATCTTTGGTGCATCAACCACAACCTCTGGCAAATTAACTCCGTCCCACACCACCATGTTATCCGTTTTGGAACAAAACACCAAACAATCATCGCCATAATGATTGTAACAAAAGGCGGTCGGCTTAGAGGTAAAAGTAAGGTTTAGTTTGTAAAATTTTGGACTTTCGTCATACAAATTCAAATAAAAAACTTTATAATTTTTGTCAATTACAACCAGTTTATCCAAGCGTTCGCCTGTCTCTTCGTCCGTCTTTTCATAATATACACATGCCCCGCCAGCAAGCACCATTTCGGGGTTAAGTATTTTATCATACTCACCCAAACTCCCGAAATACCTATCAAAAAATGCCTGAAAAGGGCATTCGCCTTTTAGCGAACCCCCAAAAAATGCAAAATTGTATGCCATTTTGCCCGCATTTAGCGCAACTAAATTTTCGTTCAATTTTAAATTAATTGCACGCCTAAAATCATTAATTTTTTTAATTCTCATATTTGGTTTCCTTTTTATTTTTACAGCCAATTAGTATAGGTTTTAAATCTGTATTTTTTGTTTTTAATTTTCGCTCGACTAAAAGCGTCCTCAAAACTTTCCTTCCAAAAGGTCGCCTCGCTATAACAATTTTTGCTAAGCAGATATTCATAAACCACCGCACAGGTCAAAACCCCTAGCCCCACAAAAGGCGGAATTTCTATTTGGTCGTCTAACTTTTCTACTGGCTTACTGCCCGCTTTGTATGTAACTCTAAACCTAGCGTTTTTGTCCGGCAAATACAAATGAAATGGCATCAACAGATAGTCCACCGACTCTCCCGAATCGCACGACTTTGCGTCCAAAACCATATACACACCCCTTGCAAAATCGCTAAGCGGAACCTTGCCCTCTGCATCACTCACAACCTCCTCGCTCAAAACAACCGAGCAATCGCTTGACACAATGGTTTCTACCGCAAGATTAATTGCTCCAACCAGCCTATCAATCTCTGCCTGCACACCGCCAGACACCTGCCCGCTTTTTATTTCGTCCGCCACTTCCAAAAGCCCCAACTCTTTACAAGCCAATAGCACAACATCTTTTACAAACATAACAACTCCCCCAAATCTTCATTTTTAGTTTTGTTTTTTATTCACATCATTTTTTATCGCTCTAATATAATTATTTTTTGCTTTACAAATTGATTATTTCTTTACTTAAAAATCGCAATCTAAAAAATTAAAAACCCTAGCAAAAAACACATTAATTGCAAAGGTTTTCACTTTACTATAATTACAGTTAATATAAACTTACAAATTGATTAATTAAACCCAATCAAAACCAAACCTAGTCAAATAAAAAACCCTAGCAAATAAACACATTAATTGCAAAGGTTTTCACTTACTTTAATTACAGTTAATATAACTTTACAAATTGATTGATTAAACCCAATCAAAACCAAACCTAGCAAAATAAAAACCTAGCAACAAATACATTAATTGCAAAGGTTTTCATTTTACTTAAATTTATCTAACAAATTGTATAAAAAACAAAATAATTATTAAATTTTAACATATTCTTTGGTTTTTTATTCTCTAAATTTTTTAAGAGCCTCTTTTAACCGCTCTTTGGCGTTGTCTGCCACCCGCTCGTTTTGCTCTATTTCCAATTTTTCGTTGTGGTCGTCCATTTCTTTTACAATGTTCGCCATACGCTCCACACGGGTGCGATACAGCAAATGCACAAGCCTAATATCCAAGGTGTCAAAAGGCGAAACCAAACTAAGGGTTCCGCCTACATTTTTTTCGTTATGTACCTCAATCTTGCCCGAATTTTTATTCCGCAACAAAAAGTAACCGTCATCAATACGTTTAATTCGCCTAGCGATACCAAACAAATCATCGTCAATTTTTTCGTACACGCTCTCGTCAATATATAAATTATTAAGCATAAAAACTCTCCTTAAATTTATTTCAACGGCATTATACACCCCCACTTTTTGCTTTGCACGATTTTGTGTCACTTTTGATAAAATTTTTTCAAAAATTTTTCCATTTATAAATTTATTATAAACAAACCGGGCATTTTGCCCAGTTTCTTGATATTACATTAGTGTGCATTCATATTTTACGCCTCAGCCTAACCAACTCCCCAAATTAGTGTCACGCCACCCTAATTGTTCCGTCCGCCCGCCCGGACGGACGGCACTTTTCATGTAGGGCGGGGAAACCGCAATTGTTCCGCACGCCCACATAAAAATAACGGGCATCGCCCGTTGTAGGGCGGGGAAACCTTCCCCGCCGTAACCTTATCTAGCGTTGCGTTTAAATCACGCACTTAAACTAACAGGTATGCAATACACAACAAAAATTGGTATTATTTTTTTGAAAGTAAACCCTTACCAATACCTTTAAGTAATAAAATATAACGATAGTGGTATATAAGGAAACGGCGGGGATAATATCCCCGCCCTACAACAGGTGTACCACCTGTTTATTTAATATTAAATTAAAATTTTCCTATTTTTACACCACAACTTAACCAACCCTCAATTAATGCCTCACACCCAGCAGATTTGATTAGATTTTATAGAAAAAACACCCAACACAGGTTGCCGATAGTATTTTTACATCGGCGTTCTGTTTTGGGGGTTTTTACATAAAAGATGATTAAAGATGCGGAAAGTTGGTGCCGTCCGACTGTCGGGCGGACGGAACAGATAATGCTCTGGCTCCGTCAAGAGCATGCGCCGATGGGCGAACAGCAACAACGCCTCTGCCCAACATAGACGGTGCCCCATGAGTTCTACCTGCGCTGTTATAATCAATTTTATCGGGCAATTGCACATAATTTGGGTTGGTCACAATTGCGCCCTTGCATTCTTCTGCACTAAGTTTCATAAACCTTTCTCCTATTACACCTAAATTATACCACACCTTGCAAACTTTGTCAATTTTCCTAATAAAATATCGCAACTTGCTTAGTTTTAAATACAAAAAACCATAAATTTCCCCACAAAAAAGCAATCAAGCACAAAACTAACTAACGCCAAAATAAATCTCGCCAACGCTTGCGTTTTTTACGAAAACCCTTTTACAACAGCCTTTTATTTGTTTAATATCGAAAATTCCTCATTCAAAAAAAATTGGGCATACTCGCATATTTCACTCGCAAAAGCCAACACTCTTACGCCCACGCCAGTGCCTTATTTTTTGCCTCCTCCTTAGAAATTCCCAGCACAAAAGCAATTTCCGAAAAAACCTTATCGCCCGCAATTTCTAGGGCGGACTTTTCAAAATATGCAAGTTTTTTACCATCAGCGACCCTTTTTAGCACCGACCCAACCACCACCAAGCACTCCTTTCGCCCGCCGTTTAACTTGCTCTCCAAAAACTTACGGCGAACCTTTTCGTTGGGGTCCAAACTAACAGCAAACTGCAAAATGTCGTCCAAAATATTTTTTGCCTGTTTTTTGGTCAACACCGGACTAATCAACTCGCCAGCGCCCACCACAGGCACATTTACCACCGTCTTTTTATCCAAACTGACCAACTTATAATATTCCACCGGCAAGGCAGATGGCACAAAGCACTCGGTCAAGACCTCCACAATTTCAAGCACGCCAAAGCCGTTTTTTAGAACAAACTCACCCGTTTTAAACATAAATTCCTCCAAAGCCAAAAAATTAAGACACGCCAAAACGCCCCTTATATATTATATTTTAAACGACTTCCCGCCCAAATATTACACATTCGCCCCCATTCCCCAAAATTCCACCAACTTCGCCCCAATAGCCCCGCCCTACATGTATTGTTCCGTCCGCCTACCCGGACGGACGGAACAGTATAATCCCCGCCCTACATTTAGGTTTCCGCATCTTTAATTATCTTTTATGTAAAACCCCAAAACAGAACCTGTTTGTTCCGTCCACCTGTCGGCGGACGGAACTCCCTTACTCAAACCGTGCCTTTAATGCCTTATAATCTCTCTCATACCCCGATAAATACAAACAAATTTTTTTGTTTAGCACCACAACGGAATCAAAAAACTGTTTAAGTGCCTGCACTTCCTCATCAAAATCGGACGCCGAAAAATCTTCAAAAGGCGTATATTTAAAATACTCGTGGGCAAAATAATTTCGTTTTTCTAACGTCTTTTTTAGTTCGTCCGCCTCAGTTTTCGAAAAGCAACGGGTTTCGCAAATAATATGAATACGCTGACCCAAGGTCATTGTTTCCATCTTCTTTTCAAGATACTCCGCAGACTCCACCGCAATTTTAAAATCTTTTGCCGAAAAATTCTGATTCCGCTCGCTCTCGCCAACAATTTCGGAATACTTAACAACGGTTTCCAAGTTTTTTTCAAGTTCTTGCGTTTTTTGAACAATACGCCCAATAATGTAATAAATCCTATCCATTTAGTGCCTCGCTTTAAATTTAATTACATTAATTTTACCACAACCCGCCCCAAAACGCCAAATATTCTAAATATATTGAAAATTTTAATTATTTTTAATAATTTTTGCCAAAAACAAAAAAACCGCTTGCAGGAAAAACCCCACAAGCGGAAACATTTTTTTTTAAGACTCAGAAATAAATTTAATTTTTGCCTGACCGCAAGGCTTGTCGCAAATCAAATCGGCGTATTTTACAAGAGTTGCCGAATAAGTTGGCGTACCAGCATTTTGCTTAATAACTCTGCCGTCTTCGCCTTCTAGCCACTTCCAGTCGCAAAGTTGATGCAACTTAAACTCATCGGTATTTAGCATATACATGGTATTTTTTGGAGCGAATCTGTCCGAAACAACCGGAATACCGTTATACGAAAGTGCCTTAAACCCGCCCGCAAGGTCCATAATGTCAATATTTGAGCGATAGGTGTTCAAATAACTTTGATAATTTCTTTTAACCCCGCTCGAACAAACAATAAAATCTACTTGCGAGCCAAAATTTTCTTCTAGATAGTCTATAACCGACTGCATAGTAATATCTGTAATGTCAGCCATTGCACTCGAACTTCCGCATTCTTTTACATACGGATTCATCCACGAGTTCTCCGCTCTTTTAAGTCCGTACAAAGTGCTAAGATTGGTATCAAAAATAGCACCCAACCCCGTTAATTCCTTGCCAAAACTTCCTTGAACGGCAAAATAATATTGCGTGGTTTGACTGGTGGTAACTTTCAGTTCGCTTGCTGTAAAGCCACCAACTGCCACGGTAATAACTTTGCTTCCACGGTTTACATTGGTAATTTTTACAGCGCCCGATTTAACCACCCCAGCACTTGTCAAAATATCCACAATCATACCCTCAGCAAGAGCCGAAACATCGTCCACGGTAAAGGTAGTAACGCCCGAAGCCGAAACAGCGTTGTCGCTAATTTTTGCAAGCAAGCCCTTGCCATCGCCATAAAGCATTCTGCCCATATTAAAACTAGACGCCTTAATAAGACCTTCCATCTCGGCGTTCAATAGGTTCACAAACGCCCCCGCACTACTCATACTAGCCCTAATAGCCTTGTCCGAAATATCAATTTTCCCGTAAAGGTTTTTAAGTTCTAGCGTAAATTTTTCGTAATTGTTGCCACCGGCTGTTGGAAGAGCACCCGTTTCGGAGCCAGCCCCAATACCGCCATTAACGCCATAAGGCGCCATTTTTACGATGTTTTTACCCCAAACATCACTGGTTGTTTGCTTAATTCTAGCCAAAAGCGGATTAACCGCAGTGTTAAGTTGGTCGCTTACAACGCCCAAATACACATCTTTCAACGCCTTGTCGGCAGTTTGTAATGAAATCATAACAATTCTCCTTTATTTTAAATGATTTTTGCCAAAATTTAACAAATGCATAAAAAAACTATAATTTTATTCAAAAAAATTGTCTTTTTTGGCATAAAAATACAAAAAACTACTTTTGTTGGTCAAAAAGCTCAAAAATAATTTTTTAATACATAATCTCCCGCTTGCTTAACGCTCGCCAAAGATTTTATTTCAGACTGATAGATAAGTCGCTCGCCCTTACCCGCTTTGGTCAAAAGCCGTGGGGTGTTCGATTTTTTATCTAACACTCTTTTAATGTAGTCCATCACGCCAACTTGTCTTAGTTGGTCAATTTTCTGGTCTGTCAAAGAAAGACCATGCTCTTTTTCGCCATTTTCTTTTTCTACCGATGTCGGGTCGCTGAAACCCTCCATACCTTCTTTCACTTCATTTGCTTCACTATTTTTAAGCACTCTTTCATTTTCGTTAATTTCAGCGAATTTTCCCTCTTCACAAAAATTTTTATCGGTATTCTCATTTCCATAGTCTTCAAAAATTGTCTGCAATTTGGCGTTTTCATCGGCATCGGGGAAAAACTTGCAAGCCTTCGCTTCTTCCAAGTCTTTCGGCTCCACAGTTTTTCCCTCTTCCCGATTTTCAAAACTACATTTATTAGGCTCTGGGGGACAAACCTTATCCAGACTCCCGCAAGCAAAATTATCTACACCTTGCTTTTTCTCTTCTTCTGCAAGTTTACCACCGTCATGTCCTTCCCCAACCTTATATTTTGCTAACTCTTGACACTTTTTGGTAAACTCTCGCTCCAAATTTTCATAGGAACGCAACAAACTTTCTGCATCTTTAAACTTTCCAAAATCCATTATTTACCTTTTCCTAAATTTTTTTATTCGCTTAAAATTCCCTCTTTTTCCATCTTCAAAAAACTACGATGCTCTCTAATGTGTTGCAAAATCTTCTCTTGCTTGTTATTTTTTATGCCATTTTGCTCCAACAAATATTTTGTATGCTCTTTAATGTGCAACTCGTGGTTATCAATTTCTAAAACGCAAATATCGTCACTGGTTGCGTTTTCTAGTTTTGCTCTCGAAATCTGCAACGCCGACTCGTCCGCCCCGCTCTCCCAGTTGCCAAACCCCAGCATCTCAATAACCTTCGACTTCGTTCGCTCATCTAGTTTGCCATCGCCATTTTGCAAAATGCCATATTTTAACAGTTCTAGCACCATCTGCTTACGGCTCGCCAAACTCTCATTCAACTCATTAGAAGTTTCAAGCACAATATCGTCAGACGAAATATCGCTTTTAGACCAATAAAACACCTGCAAACGCCCGCACTCGTCAGTAATTTTGCCAAGTTTTTTGCTTTCGGCGTACTTTTTGTACATAGAGAGCACCATTTTAGCAATTTTTAGCATAGCAGTACGGATGTTTTCTGCGGTAACAGATAATCTGGTGTCGTCTTGCTCTATAAGCAAACTAATAGCCGTACCCGAATTAACTTGGCTTGGCAAGGTAGAATTTCGCATAAGTTCAGACACGCCACTAACCGAAATCAACTCGTTAGAAAGTCGCTCTTCCTCTTCCGATAACTCCCTAGGCACGCTCCCGGCGTCCATAAAATGCGGAACGCTCGACCCGCTTCTATACACTAACACCTTGCCCGCTGTTAGCCCGTCCGTTTCTAGTTCGTCAAGGTCAACCGAGCCTTCTTCAACGGCAAGCACGCCCCCGCAAAGTCTACCAATACATTCAAGTTTTCTATTTTTAACAGCATTATACGCCCGCTGAATAGGAATGCACCTCTCCACCACGCTCACGCCCCAAAAATCTCCCACCACACGGTTAGACACCTGCTTAACAAAAGGATATTTTTCATAAGGCATATCGCCATCAAAAACGAGTTTGTCGCCCGCCACCACACTAAGCCTGCCACTCGGAAACTCCTCGCACGGTGCCACCCAACGCTCAATTACAATGGCCTGATTTTCGCAAGTTTCGCCCAGCACCCGCTTAACATTGCTTTTGCCCGAAAAAAAGTTGTCGGTTGTAAAAGACGACAAACTTACCGAATTAATATTTTCGCCCGCAACATCTACTCCATAGTGCGACTTTATAACAAGCTTATCCACCGCCCGTGCATGAATTATGCTTGGCTGTTCTTCTATGTCAAAAATACTCGCATTTTCTGGAAAAATCTCAAAAGGCGAACACACCGACACCACCACATCGCCATCAAAAATAGGCTCTAAGTCGTTGGTTAACCCCAAAAACCTACTTTCATTTGGCAAAATTCGCTCAATTTCAACAATTTGTTCGTCCGTTAGCCCAAACTTTGTGCGTACAGAAATTAGCGCATCGCTAAAACTAGCAACAATTCTACATGGCTTGCTAATCCTTTCGCTTTTGGTCGCAATATCGTTATTTTCTTCACTTTTAGTAATTTCTTTGGTTAATTCTACCATTTTTTCAGGTTTAAAAACACTTGCAGAGTTTTCCAAGTTTTCTTCATTACCCATTTCTTTTGGTAAATTGTAACCGCTTTCAACCATAGTTTCCAGGTAATTTATCACATCAGGCGAAAACTCTCTAAATTTTTCAACCGTTTCGGTGTCATAAATTTCGCCATTTTTGCCCTTGTAGCCCACAATCACGCCGGCGTTGTCGTCCCACACCACCTTATAAAAGGCAGTTCCCGTAACCTCGCTCCACATAGTAGCATCGCTAACGACATTCGAAATATCCAAAGAGTTCGACACCGACTCCAAAATCTTTTTCGACAATTTTGCCGTTTCCAAATCGCTTTCAGAGGGACTTGCAGGCCTAACCCCCATGGTAGGTCTAACCCGCCCAAGTTTTGCAAGCCTAGACTCCACAATGGGTGCAATGTGGTTAAAAACCTCCCTCGACTCCGATGCCGATCGCCTGTCATACTCCGCAATCTCGCCCGATGGCGTAACAAAACTAAACTGGTTGCCCACCAAAAAATTCATATTTAGTAGCCAACTCTGCTCCACCGCTCGGCGTTCTTCCTTTCGCTTCAAATAATCGTCTTTAATTTCTTGCACCAGTTGCTCTTCTCTTAATTTTTGGTCACGAGCAAACTCGCCTTTTCCTAACTCTTCATTTTTTTGTTTTTTTAATGCCTTTTCGCTAACTTTTCTCATCTTCATTACGACCCCCGCCAAATTATTTTTTTTGTTTTTAGAGGTTTTGGGTTCATTTCCAATCTTGCCCACCACTCCCGCAAAACTATTAATTTTGCCCAAACGCCCGCCTTTTTCCAAAACTTCTTCTATTTTTTCCTTTTGGAAATTATATAAATTACCAAACTCCTTCATACTCACTCCTTAATAACTAAATCTCATCACCGCCCAAAATGCGTTTAACTAACTCTGCCTTTCGCCTTTCCAATTCGCTATTAGACATGTTCCTAATTTCGCTCACAATTCCAACGGCGTCATTATTTTTCTTCTCGTTTAGTTCAAGCAGTAGTTTTACGGCGCTCATATCGGGCGGATTATATTTTTTAGAAACCTTACGCTTAACACAAACCATCTTAGATTCCACCTCGCCAATTTTTTTACACAAATTAGTATGCTTGGAGTTTTTTTCATCGCAAGAGTTTTCATCGCAAACTTCCAGCCAGCCTACGTTACCACTTGTAACCTTTTCAAACTCGCCGTCAAAAAACCTAAAAACAAAATTTTCCGCATTTTTAATATCAATCTCGCCAAAAGGCAAAATAATCTTTTCTCCCGCCTTGCACAAAACGGGGCGAAACTCCTTATTTTTAAGTTCAAAGTCCTCGCTAAGTTCAATGTAATCGCCACCCTTCGCACGCTTCAAAACCAACTCATCAAGCGTATCCGAAATATTTTTATCTTTTCTCACATTCCCTCCTTCAAAACCATTATTGTAGTCAGCAAAATTATTTGTTTCTTTACTTTGTTCATAAAAACAATTTTCGCCTATTTCCTTTCTAGCATTGCTTATTCTCTTTTTACCCCCGCCAACCGACTTCTCCTTAGTTTCTTTTTCAAAATTATTACAGCAGTCAGCAAAATTATTTGTATCTTTACTTTGCTCATAAAAACAATTTTCGCCTATTTTCTTTCTAGCATTGCTTATCCTCTTTTTAGCCCCGTCAAACTCTTCTCTCTTATTTTCTTTTTCAAAATTATTAACCATATCACCTCTCAAAAAAGCCTATCAATTGTTCAATCGCACTATACACCCATATTTTTCACTTTGCAAAAATTTGTGTCACTTTTTAACCAAAAATTTTTTAAATTTTTTTCAAAAGCAAAAATATTTCCCTCCACCTACCTAAACTAACGGGCGTTCCGCCCGTTGTAGGGCGGGGAAATCTTCCCCGCCGTAACCTTATATACCACTACCGCAACAATCACTTACTTAAACCTATTGACACGAAAAAAACCACAAAAAATATGTTGTTCATATATTTAAAAATAAATTTTTTCCAACCCCACTTTAAATACCACCCTCACAAAAAGCACTATACACCACACATTTTCTCTTTGCGTGAAATTGTGTCACTTTCACAAAAAAACCATCAAAAAAATTTTTTACTACTAAAACACATAATCGTTTCCCCCGTCCGGTTTCGAGCGGACGGAACTTTTCATGTAGGGCGGGGAAACCTTCCCCGCCGTAACCTTATATACCACTACCGAAACAATCACTTACTTAAACATATTGGTAATATTATTTCCCAAAAAATGAATATCAAATTTTAATTGAATATCACACCTATATCTTTAAGCAAAAACTTATGGCGTATCGACAAATAAGGTCACGGCGGGGATACTATCCCCGCCCTACAAAACGGACTATGCTCATTTTATTTTATGGTTAATTTATCTTACGCCATAGCATAACAACCCCCAATCAAAGCCCCACACCCAGCAGGTTTGATTAGATTTTATAGGAAAAACACCCAACACAGGTTGCCGACTAGGTTACCCTGTCGGCGTTCTGTTTTGGGGGTTTTTACATAAAAGATAATTAAAGATGCGGACAACTGGTCTGCCGGCGGAGGTTTCCAGCCGGCGGACCACTTCTCCTTCTCTACATCTCCACATTATCCAAATCGCTATAAACATTGTTAAAATCCATTCGGCTTTTATCCCTTTCACTGCTGGGTCTATATAAATCTTTCTTTTTGGTAAAATGCGTACCATTCAAAAACCTTTCCTTTTCTGCACTTTCCCCACCCAAAACCTTTTTACCCTTTACCAAACCGCTCTCGACATTATCCGCCATTTTCCTATAATGCCACTCCAAACACTTCGCCTGCCAATCTATAATAATGTTGCCACCAACCCTCCACCCCTTGCTCTTATAAAAATAATAAAAAGCCTTTGCGTCCACACACAAATTGTTTTTTGTTACAAATTCTTCAATGTCGGATAACACAATTTTGTTATCAATCATTCCTTTACCCGCAAAATTTTCTTCTTTTTCTTTTTCTTCACATTCTTTTTCTTTTAACTTCTTTGTAATATTTTTTATTTTTATTTTATAAGGATATATATTATGCGTTACAATTTTCGCCCGATTTTGCCCGATTTGGACAGATTTGGACAGATTCTGCCCGATTTTGCCCGATTTTGTACAATTTGAGTCAAAAACTTTTTGTTTATGAAAAACTTTTCCAAAATTATTTTTAATAAAATCAACGGCTCTAAAAAATTTCGATGTCATCTCTTTTGGCATCAAACCAACCGCTTCAAAATTTCGAGCATTAACGCAAGCCCTAGCGCCAGACCTACCACTGCCCACAATTTTTTTATTAATTTGAAAACTATCCCCGCCAACTTTTTTATTAGATACCACACCTTCTGTGCATTTTCCGCTTTCATTGTCCCCCCTATTATATATATAATATTTTTCATTATTAGAAATCGCCGTATCGACCTTTACCAAACCCTCCACAAAGCCTTCCGCTCCACCTAGCAAATTACTTTTTTCGTCACAACTAACCACACTTGCAACACCACTTTCTGCACTACCGCTTACAACTCCACCTACAACACCACTTGTTACTCTGCTCATTTCACCGCCTACTTTATCACTAATTACTCCACTTGTTGCTCCACTCGTTTCATCATCTACTTTATCACTAATTGCTCCACTCATTTTTCCGCTTACTCTATCACTAATTGCTCCGCTCATTTCTCCGCTTACTCTATCACTAATTGCTTCACTTGTTGCCACACCACTTGTCACGCCAACAGTTTCTCCGTTTGTCACGCTAATCGTTTCTCCGCTTGCAACCACACTTTCTACACTTTTAACCACTCCGCCAACAACTTTCTTTTTCAAATATTCAAAAGCGGTCAACTCTTTTTTATTAAGTGTCGACACATTGCACTCTCCCGTAAACACCAAGCCACAAAGAGCGTCCATAACTCGCCACCTAGATATATCCGAACGCAACTGTGCAAGCACCGCATAAAAACTATCGTTAAAATAAAACCCATACATTCCCATAAATAAATTACCCCCAAATAAATAAATTGCAAAAGTGTTTTTGTAAAACTTTCCCCAAAAAAGCCCAAAATAAATAAGGGCAAACGCACAAAAAAACATTAATTATCGTCAATATTTTTTATATGCACTTACCCCTATATTTTGCCATTTTCCTTACATAAGCAAACTATCAAGCGAACATCTATTTGTCAAAAAGACCCAATTTTCGCCCCAATTTTGCTGTGTCTAAAATATTTTTGTCGCATTTTTGGGAAAAATTAAGCAATTTGCGACACAAAAATCAAAAATATTTTTAACCAAATTTTGGTTAGTTTAGTTAGTTAAAATGTCCGACCGCTAACCCCAGAAATATGTCTATACAATTTTTCTTTATCCTTTTGTATAATAGTTTTTGGCTCCTCTATTTCTGGGTGCAAAAACAAATGTCTATTTACATAATATCTCAACTCGTCCATAGAGTGGTCGTCTACCTTAATCGGCAAATCCGCCTTGCCCCAGCGATAATTTTTAATTTCCCTAATCATATTTACACAAGTCCTAAAAATAAACAGATGTCTATTACCGTTACTGTCGCACAAAAGTCTTTTTATGCGGTTAATTCCTGCAAAAATTTCTTTGTTTACCTTAGGGTTTACAAAAACGCCAAACTCTCTAAAAAGCGTTGTAACCGACTTTGGGTTATTTAGAGTCGTCTGATTCGCCGCACTGTCAATTAATGCGTCCACCCCGCCAAAGCAATTTTTCTTCCAATTTAGCCTTTCGGAAATTTGTTTAATCATTTCGGCGTGATAATCTACCGCCCGCCCCTTTTCAAAATGCTCGGCAACCACATAAATATTGCCGGTGTAAGGGTCTACCGCATACCAGTGTGCCGACAGCGGATTATTTAGCCCGGGGTCAATCGAAATATTGTCCTGCCACTCTGGCGGAATCTCAAACGGGTCAATCACATTTTCGTTTTCGTCAAACTCCGGATACACCAACCGCCCCGAATTAATCATAAACCTGCCGTACTGGCGTGCCTCTAATTCGTCATCGCTCATAACCGACCGCAAACGCAAAACCTCTTGTTCGCTCAAAAAGGGATTATCCGCCCACGAAAAGAAGGTGTAAAAAATCTCGTTATCGTTCGCCTCGTTCAAATAAATTTTATCATACACAAAAGTATGACCCAAAAGTGGCGTCATCGTGCAAAAAATATCCCCGCACTTGTCAAGCACACGCATCACGCACTCCACATAAATATCTTCGGGTGGCTCCTCGTCAAACCAAACATAGTCCAAACTCGCCCCCTGAAATTTATCTCTGCCCTCTTCAACAGACTTAAAACCAATGGTCGAAATCTCGCCCGACACATTTTTTACCAAAATTCGCTCAATTACGCCATTTTCGGGGCTTGCAGAATTTCCCGACTGCATCACAATACCCTCAATCCACTCGGGATCCAAAAATTTTAAAATCTTTTTTTGAGCAACATCTTTTTGCACCCTTGTAGAAAGCGACACCACCCAGCCGTCAGTTTTTGCTTTATTTGTCCGAAAGGGGTGTATGCCCCTTGCCATATACACGCACTCCACCGCCCCGCACTCCGTTTTTCCCGTTCGGTTACCGCCAAAAACAAAACGCACTCGCTTTGGCGACTTATGAAACTCCAATTGCTTTGTGTGAACTTTTTTACCAACATTGTAGCCAAAAATTGCAAGATTTTTTCGCCTTTCAATCTCATTTTTTACAGCAACCAACGATTCCAACTCCCCACGACAACCAAACCCGTCACCAAATGCACCCACAATTTTTTCACTCACTCCCGCCAACTTTTTGAAATTTTTTTCATTAGAAATATTACTTGCAAAACTATTATTACAATTCATACTTTATTCCTCCAAAAATTTTTTCGCCCGTTAATTAAATATAAAATGAAACATTTTAACCAACCCACAATTAGTGTCACACCACTAGCATCCAGACGGCACACCCAACACCATTCAAAAACATCAAATTCGACAAATTGCACATTATTACGAAATGCAAAATTGGCAAAAATTATATATAATTAATTAACACAACGCATAATTAATAAATTTTTTTAACAACTACAAAACTCAAACAATTTTTTATAGGTGGTAAAAATGAAAAAATTAAACTCAAATTTTGTCTTTTTTATATTGCTAATGTTTTTTTCATTGCTTGTAATTTTTTCGAGCCTCTTTTTTAAAAAACTTATGCTAACAGGCTCAATTCACACCAATTGCGGTTTATGCAACAACAAAATTGCTAATTTTTCACGCAAAAACACAACTAATTCCTTTTTGGCGTGCCAAAATTTAATCCCACAAAACCCCACCCAAACCAAATTTTCTTCGGTTGAAACCTCACCAATTTTTTGTAAAATAAATAATTTACAAAGCGAGCCAACCGCAAATTTTTACGAAATTAATGAATACACCCCGCTATACAAAACCACCACAGACGACCCACAAAACCTTGCGGGCATCTACTTTATTTTGCCAAAAACCTATTTTGTAGAGGTGCTAAACTCACAAAAACTAGACAGTGGCGAAGACGGACTGCTCGTTCGGTACAACGGATACGAGGGTTATTGCAAACAATCAGCACTAGGTAAAACCCCAACCCAAAATTCCCAAACGCAAAGCGGAATAACGCTAAAAATGTACAGTGACGCCGGCACCTACATTCGCCAAACGCCCGAAATTGCCGACAACAAAATCCGCATCATTCCACAATCAACAACAAACATAATTTTCATTGGCACCATAAATGGCGACACACCCACAGACGGCACAACAAATGTTTGGTATTTTGTGGAGTACAATATCTCCGACACCAAAACCGTTTTGGGCTATATATATTCTGAGCGAGCAATATTATCCAGCCCGCTAACCGAACGCCCTCAACCCATAACCGAAAGCACAGAGCAAAGCACCACCACACCCACTCTGTCCGCCACCGAAAAAGAAAAACTCCCCACCACTTCGCTAAATTTGTCCGCATCGCCAACGCTAAAATGGATAATTGCTTTGTTATTTATCATTCCAATAGTGATAATTTTTACACTTTTAATCAAAAAACCACGAAAAACAAGCGATTTTATCGAAAATTTTGCAAATTCGCCACAAAATAGCACAAACTACCCCACAGACGAAGACCTAATCCCCGAATTTTGTGATACCAAAAGCACAAACAAGCCCAAAGCCTACAAGTTTTCCAAAGAAATCAACCCCTTTGTAAAATTTTCCACCACTATGGAAACCGCAAACGAACTAACCCCCAACACAAACCCGCAAGACAATTTTCAAAACAATCAAACGCAAAAAATGCAAAAAAATAGCAAAAATTCATCAAATTTTGCAAAAAATTATCAAAAAAACGATAATTTTACAATAAATCCACCTTTTAATAATAACCTAAACCCAAACTGTATAAAAGACCAAAACCTCTCCAATAACTCCTCTCTTCCACCGGACAACTTTACAATAAATCAACCTTTTAATAACAACCTAAACCCAAACTGCATAAAAGACCAAAACCTTTCCAATAACTCCTCTCTTCCACCGGGCAACTTTACGCTACAAAACTCTTACACCAACCAACCCTCACCAAAGCCCTATTGCAAAAAAACCAAAAAACCGTTGCTTTCGTTATTAGGTTTTTTTGATGATACCAAAACAAACATAAAGCCCGCCTTACACTTGCAAAACCCCGCCCCAAAAGACAAAGCGCAAACAAGCACAAAAACCGACTTTACCCTAGAAAACTCCTATAATGATTATTATGAAAACATAACAAACAAGAGAAATAATTTAAAGCACCAAGATATTTTATCTGCCCCAAAATTTCCCAAAATTAATATAGATGCGGACTTTGAATTTTCCGAAGATTTTTCAATAAGTCCAACAATAAGTTCCGCCCTATTTGGCACCGACAACAACACCACTCACTCTCCCCGCCCCCGAAGCCAAAAGTAAGTAGAAAAACCAAAATAACCCCTACAACCAAAAGCAAGCAACAAGAAAAAAACACACCCCGAAACCAAAGCAAGCCCTACAACAAAAAAAGTAGCCAAACCTCAAAACGACCCCAACAGCCAAAAAATTGGGTCACCCGCCAGCGGAACTTCTTATGTAGGGCGGGGATTAAATGGTTCCGCCCGCCCGGCTTCGAGCGGGCGGAATAATATTTGTAGGGCGGGGAAATCTTCCCCGCCGTTACCTTATGTACCGCAAATGAAAAAATTTTGCACTTAAACCAATTGTTGTGTATTGTACCCAACAAAATTTATTGTTATTTATTTGTCGTTTGTATATTTAAAAATAAATACCTACCAATATCTTTAAGTAATGACATATAACGATTATAGCAACCAAGGTTTCGGCGGGGATACTATCCCCGCCCTACAACGGGCAAAAAGTTTTTGCCCGTTAATTAAATATAAAATGAAACATTTTAACCAACCCCCAATTAGTGTTATACCCCCAGCAGATTTGATTATATTTTATAGAAAAAACGCCCAATACAGGTTGCCGATACACGAATCCATATTTGCAAAAATGCAATATTTAAACAAAAACCCAATTAGAACCACACACTCAGTAAGTTCGTTTAGATTTTGGAGATAAAAAACACAAAACAGGTTGACGATAGTATTTTTACATCGGTGTTCTGTTTTGGGGATTTTACCCCAAAAGATAAATGAAATTACGAAAAGTTAGTTCCGCTTGCGGAGGTTACCCGCAAGCGGAATAAATATGTTCTGTTTTGGGAGTTTTTGCATAAAAGATAATTAAAGATGTGGAAAGGCAGTGCCGTCCGTCTGGCAAGCGGACGGAACGGTTCATTTTACACAATTTCGCCGAATTTGGAATACAACCAACTTGCGGTATACCCTCTTGCAATGCAAAAATCTGCCAGTTTTTGCACCACTTTGTTTGCCCTACGGTAAACGGTACGCCTACTCATTACCTGCAAAAGTTCGTCTTTGGTGTTTTCGCCAAACACAAAATAGGCAATAATTTTTAAATCAATCGGTTCAAGTTCCTTTTTTAGTCGGTTTACAAACTTTTTTAGCCGTATGTACAATTTTTTACGCTCAATAAGGTCAATAATCTCGTTAAACATATTTTCCGCCGACCCAAACGCCATACACTCGCACGAATTCCCGCCCAGCACCGACATTTTTTCTACCAGCCTATCGCAATAATCAATGCACATAGATAAGCACGGGTCAACCTTAATGCAAAATTTCATCCACTCCTTTTCGCCCCAAACCTTCACATCACGCTTATCAAGACGCATATTTAATAGTTCGCAATTTTTAACTTCTAGCGGAATAAACTCCTCGTCTAGCCCAACCATACTAGCGTCTAACACCATTCGCCTAGCACCGTCAGCCCTCGCCATAGCCGGAAAACAATCGTTAGTGTCGCCAGCGTCTACAATATACGCCCGCTTGTTTTGATAGTTTTGTTTTTTGTTTGCCTTACTATTTGCTCCGCCACCATTATTTCCGCCAGATTCATTTTGTTGCAAACGGCTTTCCGCCAAATTAAAATTAGATGAAATATTGTTTTGAACTCCGCCCAAATCATTATTCGCACCAAAATTATTTTCGCCGTCAGTTTTGGCTTGTTCGACTTTTTCCACTTTTTTGGCGTTACCTTGCCCGCAACCATTAAAGGAAGTACCTTTCTTTTGCCTATTGTTATAGCTGTTGTTTTCGTCCTCCTCATCACCATAGCCAGACGCCCCAGTATCAAAAATAAGTTTGCCATAACTAATTAACTCGCCACGGTCATAACTATCATCATCGCCATACGCCGAATTATTACTCGCACAAAAGCACCTCGAAACCTGCTCATAACCCGACCCAAAATCTGCACTTTTATCGAAATTTTTTACATTTTCATCATAAATATTTAGATTTTTATCACAATTTTCTGCAAAATTATTGATATTTTTTGAAAATTTTGCACTTTTTTCGTCAATTTTTGAGGTTTTTTCGTCAATTTTTAAATTTTCCGCATTATTTTCATAAATTTCGTTATAATTTTTTGCCGACAAATTTTCGTCAGTCGAACATAAAATTCCGTCACAAACGCTGTCAGTCGCCCGAACTCTTTTTACACCCAACCCAAAACGCCTAAAACGACTTCTAACCGCCTCTCTTTCGGCATCGGTCAAAACGCCAACCAACCGCTCGGTAGAATGAGGATGCACACCCCGCTCCAACTCCCGCATCTTTTGTATACGGCGTCTTGCAATCTGCTCAACTCTTGCCCGCTCGTTAGCGGATACTTTTGCAACGCCACCCACAGATAATGGTTTACCTTTATGGTTTTCGCCAACCGCCAAATTTTCTTCCACTACGGTTTCAGTGCCAGTCAAATCTTCTTCCGTTCTGTCACCAAGTTCTTCCGCTTGTTGGTTTGGGTTTACACTTTTTCGTCCACTGCCACCCGAAAAATTTTCTCTTGCTACGGTACCGCCACCAGCCAAATTTTCTCTCTCTACGGCACCCACACCAGTAAATTTTTCTTCCGCTCTGCCACCAAGTTCTTCCGCTTGTTGGTTTAGATTATTAGAATTTTGCTTGGCGTTTTTTCTTTTGCGGTCGGTTTTTTGAGTACAAATTTTTACGCCATTTTTCACGCATAGGTCAACATCTTTTTCTTTATTTTTGTTGGTTTTTCCTTTTGTTATGTCTAACATAGTACCCCTTGCTCCATAAGTTATGTCACGCATAGTACTGCCAATTTTATCACAAAAAGTGACAAATTTACAAGCATTCTTGTCGCCCGACAAAATATAGTAAGGAAGAGCCTCGTTTTTTTCTTGCCCGCCATAAGCCACCCCGCCATTTGCACCCGCAAAACTACCGTTAGCATTACCCTTAGCGTCTGCCACAAACTGTCCGCAATCAGCCGACAAAAATTCGTCATTTTTTTGTATCACACCCGCCTTAATACAGGCAGAAATTCCCCCATCGCCCTCCATTTTGCGGACGGATTTTTGCAAAAGCAAATTGTCCTTTTTGCCCCCATTCGCCCCCAAAATTTCATCAAAATTATTCATAAAATCTCCTTAAAAATTATTACAAGTTGAAGATAGCGTATGGCTTTGCGGTTTGCACGAAATTGTGCCACGGTAGAAGCGAATAAACCCCGCCCAAAGACCGAAAAACAAAGCAACAGCGTACAATTTTCACAAATTTTTTACAATTGAACTTTTGCCCGCAAAAAACAGAGTTTCACGAAAAATAAGAAGCCCAAATTGTACCACAAAGTTATCTTCTACACTAAAAAATTGTTATATTTTTATAACATTCCGCCACAAAATTAGTTGTTTTTTTGACGGAACAAAACCACTTTATGGCAAAAAGGTACAATTGGTGCACCAAAACCATATCTCTTTGCCATACGCCCATAATACACCACCCGCCGTCCCACTTTCGCCCCCAACCCAAAGCACACCTCAACCCCGCCACCAAAATTATTCCGCTCGGCTTCTAGTTCGCTAAATTCAACCACCCAGCCCATTTAATGTTTTATAAAACGCAATATTAAACCAACCCACAATTAGAACCCGACCCCCAGCAGATTTGCTAAGATTTTGGGAATGAAACTTTTAAGACAGGTTGCCCATAAGGTTATCCTATGGGCGTTCTGGCTTGAAATGTTTCAACCCAAAAGATTGGTAAAGATGCGGACAGTCAGTTCCGCTTGCGGGGTCACCCGCAAGCGGAATAGTACTTGTAGGGCGGGGAAACCTTCCCCGCCGTGACTTTATCTGTCGATATGCCATAAGTTTTTACTTAAAGACAAATGTGTGATATTCAACTAAATTTTGATATTCACTTTTTAAGAAATAATATTGCCAATACGTTTAAGTAAGTGCTTGTTTCGATTGTGGCAATCAAGGTTACGGCGGGGATACTATCCCCGCCCTACATGTACCGTTCCGTCCGCCTGCCGGACGGACGGCACCAACTGTCCGCATCTTTAATTATCTTTTATGTAAAACCCCCCAAAACAGAACGCCGACAGGATAACCTAGTCGGCAACCTGTGTTGGGCATTTTTTCTATAAAATCTAATCAAACCTGCTGGGTGCGTGCCACTAATTGGGGTTTGATTAAAATATTGTATTTTTGCTAATAAGGATTATATGTATTAGCAACCTGTTTCGTGTGTTTTAATCCAAAAGATAATTGAAATTACGAAAAGTCAGTTCTGCTTGCGGGTAACCCGCAAGCAGAACCTTTTACACTTTTTTTAAAAAACACGCCAAATTGTTTGCTATTTTGTCATAATATATATATAATTAATATTATAAATGGTGGAGTAAAAGTTTGGGCAAAAAACCAAACAACAGCCAAAGCCATTTATGCCTTACAAACTAACGCTTTGAGCAAAAAACGATTACAAAACTAATTGGGCAAACCACTAAACAAAGCAACGCTTTGGGATAAAACAAACGGTTGCAAAAACAAGGGTAAAACTAATCGGGCAAACCACTAAGCAAAGCAACGCTTTGGAATAAAGCAAACGGTTGCAAAAACAAGGGTAAAACTATCGGGCAAGCCCAAAGAACCCAACTAATCAACGCCCTAACCGCACTAACACTCGGGCAAAACAGCGGTTGCAAAAAAGTCCCACTCACTCGCTTAAAATCCAAGCAACCACTCGGGCAAACCAAACTGTTGCAAAGGCAATCATCAACCAACCACTCGCCAAACATTGTTATAATTTAATAACAAAGCGGGTTAAAAAACTAAAAATTACAAATGCTAAAAGGGAGAAACTTATGGCAAACGAAAGAAGAACAAAAAACATTTTTAGTAAAATAAAAAGGGTACTGCAAAATGGCACAAAAAGTATGGCCATACTATTTGCAGTATTTTTTAGTGCAATCACATTTACGGGTTGCAGTGTAGAAGACATACAAAAACTGTTTGGTTCTGGCACCACCCCATCAACCGATGCGCTGGGCAGAATATTGCTTCGTCCGGTATCGGTAAAGCCTTTAGCATACGAATATATAACAAACGCCAATGGCGAAAGCATACCAGTTACCAATGAAAACACTGGTAGTTTGGTGTTTCAAGATAATCCATACATACACACCACGGTAGATGGCTCAGCATCTAATTTTAGTTGGTCAAACTACCAAATAGTGGTAGATGGCGAAAGCGTGTATTTTGAGCCAAGGTTTAAAGACGGACTTCAAACGGTAGCCGATATGGTCGCACCGGCAGAAGTATTCTCCCGTTTTGGAATAACAGGCACCACCCTAATACACAGCAACAAGTTTAGGGGCGAAGACAGCCAACTAAACAAATATTACGACACTGCCACCAATTATGACTTTAACCTACTAAGCATAAACAAAGAAAGTGGCGAAACCACCCGCACAAGTGCCGACAAATCGTACATAAAACTACAATATAGGTCAATAGTAAAAAATGTCCGCACCAATGCCGAAGCCTATTTTAATGAAAGCACCAACGAGTACCAACTATCCGAACCCGCAGAGAACTACGCCAACGCCATAGAGTTTAGAGTGGTATTTAACCCACGCTTGCAAAACGGCGCCGAAACCCGTAGCATAAAGGTACGCCGTATAGTACAAACGGGCTCAAACATATATGGTAATAGTAATTTAAGTAATACCTTATTATTTGATGCAAGCAAACTAACCTTTACGGTTGAAAGTTCCAACAGTTCAGAAGTAGGTTTTGCCGAACTATCCTGCGACCAAATCACGCTAGAAAACGGCGAAAGTGCCGACAAATATTACTTCTTCTCAAAAACTCAAACATACAGTTCGGAAAACAAAGCCAACTACACCACCTCACTTACCGGATATTTCCCAGTTGGCAAACAAGTAAATGTAAAAAGAACCTACCCAGGCACACTAAGTAAAGGAGTTACCGCCTCAGCAACCGCCACCAACAGTGCAAACTACGCCCTACAAAGTTGGACGGTAAACAGTTACCGTAATGAAGTAGATACAACGGTTTTAAACGCCAACGGCGAAAGTGCAAACTTTGCAGTGTATAGCGGAGTAGCCCTAAACGGAAGCGAACTCCAAATTTTAAAAGAAAGCAACGCCACCAACCACTACAATAACATTGGCGGAACCAACTGTTTGGTAAGCGATGCACATAGCGGAGCAGACATTGTTCGTCAAAGTTACCTAAGCACCGACCGAACAGATATACTAAAAACAACCGGTTACCTTCTTCCAGAAAACACTCGCCCAGCAGTAGGCGAAAAATATTTAGCAAACACCCTTCAAAGCACCATAACCACTGGCACCGGTAATGATAGATTATATTTTGAAAGCATAAACGCCCAAGACAAAACCTCTACAATAACAGTAGTATCCAACAAAGCAAACCACGGCAATGTCTTTAAAGCAAACTATGCAAAAATTAAAAACTTTGTAATAAAAGGTACAGCGTTTGATGCCGACAACGGACTAACCAAACTTGGCAACCTAACCATAAATGTACTAACCCGAGTATACGAAGATAAAGATTGGCGAATAGAAGCCAAAACGGGAACACTTACCAGCCCAAGCATGGTAAAAACCGACCCAACCACTGGCGAGTTTACAATAACGGGTTTAAGTTTAACCGACTTTTTACTAGGTTCATCTACGGCAATTAGCGGAAACTCCTACCACCTATATTCAGCAAGTTACAAAAACCTAAGTTATGCTGGCAACATTAAAGGACTATCTGTTGCAACCGAAAACGGGGCAAACGGCAAAACCTTTCAAGACAAAACGGGCATAAGCATAATAGCCACCACCAAAGACCAAAACTCAAACCTAAACATTCAGTTGGTGGTAAAAGATGCAAATGGCAACTTTGTAAACATTCAAGACTCTAATATAGATATTAGTTACGAACTAATTAGTAGCATAAGTTCCGACCCCGATGCCGATGGCTATGTTACCACCGATGTGCTACTATCTACCCTACTTCCATCAGACAGCACGCTTACAGGGTACAACATTCAAACCTACAACAATAACGATGTATTTTTAATGTACTTTGACCCAATTTCGGGCAAAACCTACCAACTAAACGCTATCAAGAAACTAACGGGTGCCACCACCGACTCATCATACACCTACACCCTAACCGAAACCGATGTAAGTACAAGCGAAATTATTACCGGCACCGCAAACGGCATCACACTTACCGAAAAGCAAATAACCACGCTAAACGGCACCACGCTTGCAAGCCTTAGCACTCCAAAAGCGTTAAATGGCTCACTAAACTTCACACTTGCTCCATACATTCAGTTTGCAAATGAGTATGATGCAATTAAGGTATTTAACCAATTGTTTGCTTATATGTATCTAGAAGACGGCATCGAAAAATACTCATCTACCCAAGTAGCAAAGCAATCGGGCAACCGAATTTATTTGGACGTAAACCGAATAGAGAGCATTCAAATAGCAGGCAACGATTATGGCTCTACAACAGCCACCAAAAACCAATTTAATTACCGTATGCTAAATGGCGACCACCGTGGCAATGTGCAAGACTTATCTAATGTTAGTTTAAGCGAAGTTAACTTAACCGACCTATTACCAAACCTTTATGTTCAAGCCTACTACACACTAAACCTAGCAGGCTCAACCGCCGAAATTGCAGATGGTCAAACCTCGCTAACTTACGCACTTTCACTAAGTTATTTAGGTTCTAAATTTAAGGTATTTAATAGCGATTTATCTCTTGCAGAATACAATGTTTCAAACCTTTCGGAGTTTACAATAGGTTCCAAAAATGGTAATACACTTACCTCACAAAATACCACTCTGCTAGGCTTTATTACCACCTTTGATAGCCTACAATTTAACCAATTCCAAATTAAAGATAACACCACGCTAAATGTATTGTACGAAGACGGTTCTAACCCAGATAACAAACCAAGCACCACCAACCTTGTACAATCTACCAAGGTTATAAAGGTAGCAGATAACTCAAAACTATTTACTCTTACCGGCTTTAATTTAACGGGTGCAAACGGTCAATTTACCGTGCAAGACGCAAATGCAGATAGTTCAACTCTTTTGCTAAATCTATCTGGCATAGCCGAAAATATACCTTTAACCAACGGTGTAATTAGTGCCGTAACCAAAGCAAACGCAAGTGGTAGCGTAGTTTACCAAAGCGGTAACTACGTTTCCGAATCCCAAATGGCTACACTTCACCAAAGTTCAACAAAGGTTTTCTTGCAAAACCTTAGCACCATAGACCAAAACTCTATAACCTCATTCTCGCTAATAACACTAGTAGCACATGAATCTAACCCAAAGGGCATAATTAACCTAATTCAATCTAACAAAGCAGGAACAACGCTAACGTCCGCTACCGATGTAGTTGCAAGGGTAATTGGTTATTATTACAATGCCGAACGCAACGACTTTATTATAGAAGCCTACGGCAGTGCAAGTTTGTCGCCAATATATTTGCAAGCCACACTAAACCAAATTGGCTCCGACCAAACCAACTACACCTACAAAGATATTACAAACTCTGTACAAAAAATAAATGGCGAATTAGTACTAACCCTTTTTGAAGAATATTCTAACGGAGTTGCAACCTACTATGTACAAAAATCGGCAGAGGGTCTATTTGCTTACGACACCACTGGCACCAAGGTCGAAAACGCTACCCTTACCCCACAAGGTCTAACAATAGGTAGCACCACCTACCCAGTAAAAACCACATCTACCACCACCTACACCTACACCACCAACTACTTTGGCAAAACGGACGGTTCGGTTACCTTGCAAAATTCAACCAACTTTGCAAACGCCAACCTAACGGGCGGTAGTGCAAATGTAGTTGCCACCCTTTTGGCATCGGGTAAATTCATAACCTACTCACCAACCTTGCTAAATACATTTAGCCAAACCAAGGTTAGCAAAAACTACTTTAAAGCAAATGGCTATACACTAACCCTTTTAGGCGCCGATTACACAAACAACCTAACTCAATATTATTACTATAAGGATCAAGAAAATAATACATATAAATTAGTAATAGAAAGATTGGTAAAACAATCTAGCGGTCAAAACAGTTACAGCACCAAAGTTTTGGGCTACACCATAGTTGGTAACATTACCGATAACCTAAACCAACTAACCTCATCTAATATACATTTACCAGAAAGTTACCAAAAGTTAGCAATAGCAAACAACGGCTTTATGCTAGTAACCTACACAAAAACCGCCGAAACCAGCACCAACTTTATTTCGGGCGACAAACTAAACGAATTTTTGAGCCTTACCGAAACCGCTCCCGAAAACATAACCAGCGTGCAACAACTAAACGACTTTGTAGCAAAAAACACCAATTTAGTATCTAGTTACAAAAACGCTCCACTTAGTAGCGCTAGTTACTATAAGTCAAGCGGAGTAACCTCTTACGTTTCTGGTACCACTCTTGCATCTAGTACCCCAATGTCCAATATTCAAACCTACGCAAGTTTTAACCCCGAAACTAAGCAATACAACTACATTTCGGCATTCTCTACCGAAACTAGCACCACCTACTCTTACAAAAATAACGATAGCGATAGCCTAACAGATTTGCAAAACTTTACAAGCGTACAAAGTTTATTAAGTTTAACAAACAAAAACACCGGCGTAGCAACCATAACCTACAACGGTTCGCCCGTTTTGGTATACGCAAAGTACAACCCACAAACGGAAAAATATGATGTCGAATTATTTATACTAGTTTACAAAGCAATAACCTACTTTAACAGTACACTTTTACAAAGTTCGGTAGTTACCACCGACTATGCCTTTGGTTTGCAAAATTCGGTACAACTATCCAAAACCGAGGGCTTTAACCAAAGCACCACCGAAAGTATAGTTAACTTCACCCCACTAGTATTTAATTCTTCATTTGTTACATCGCACCAACAAGTTACCCAATACAACTACCCTATTACCAAAGCCGACACCGCATCGGGGCTTGTTGCAGTAGACGAAATTATTATTAAGCACAATGGCGTTACCTACAACTTTACCTATAATGATGCCGAACTATGCTACCGCACTAGCACCATAAAGTTAAACCTTTCAAGAATTTATGGCGTAACAAAAGCAATAGAGTTAAATAACTCCTCTTCGCCTAGCATATTCGTTCCAAACGCCGACCAATTTATATACACCTACCTAACGGGCGGAACCTTTTTAAGGTTTAATTCAATTAACGAACTAAGCGCAAACATATATACATCTACCCAAAACGGTTTTGCTTGCAACAGTTCTACTAGCACCCAAATTTATACATTTGCAACAACAGATGCTACAATAAACGCACTAAAACTAAAAAACAGCAACAGTTACCTATTTTACAATTGTTCTAATGCAAAAACCAAAACCTACACCGTAACCTTGCATAGGTCTAATTCAGACGAAACCCCAAGTTTCCTAAACTTTGTACCAACCTCTAACGATAGTTTATTTATTAGGTCAGAAGACGGCACTACCGTACTACAAAATATTAAGTTTACAAACAACTCCAACAGCAGTGCAACATCAATAATTGCAAAAGCCTACCCATCAGACCTAAAATCTAGCGCCGTTACACTAAGGTTCAGTTTTGACGACACCGCCATACACGAAAACTTCTATAAAGCACTAAATACAGCCGGTCAAACCACCGCAGTGCGTCTTGCAGATGGCACAGAACTTCGCTCATTTAGCGTAACCGAAACCAAAACCGATGAGTACGGCACACCAGTTACACTTGCAGAAGGCACCTACTTTATATATAACACTCCTACAAAAGTTACCATTGCTTCATCAGGTACAGTTGGTGTCCGTTTGCTAAATGAGTATGTTCAACTAACTAGCACCAAGTTCTATTACGAAATTATCCTAAACTCTAACCTTGTACCTGTTGGGTTTAGGTATGTAACCGAACTATACACCCAAGAAGAAAACGGCACCACAATGCCAGACTTTTTACCAAACGGCGCCGTTAAGTACAAATACAACTACGCAATGCTTTTAACCGAAACCACCAGCCAAAACGGACACACACTAAGTTATGTTCCAACCGATAGTTTAGGCTCAACCCTAACCGAAACCAACCGTAACATATACTTGCATTACGACCTAGATTCCGTACGCTTTGCAACACCAGTAGGCACCTCGTACACCACAAGCACCTACACCTTCCTAACTACGGTAATAGGCGAAAGCACTCCAAATGGCGACATTTTGCATTTTGGTCAAATCAGCAACTTTGATTTACTAAAATTTGAGTACAACGGCGTGGTATCTAGCCTTTATTACGCATCATTTAACGACTTACTAACGCTTACCGAAATAAACGCAAACAGTGCAATAATTCGTGGTGACATACTAAGTGCAATCGGTAAAACATTGTCACAAATAATAGACCAAAACGCCGATTTTCTACAATTTATGCCACTAAACTCTACCATTAGTTACATTTACAGATATTACAAACTAATGGGTGCAAAAATAGACCCAGCATTCTACTATTATTTCAAAAGCATTAATCAAGATGCTGGCGTTGGAGCATACATCACACAAGAAAAGGTATACACCAACGACACCACCTACGAAGCCGTTTACTACTACAATAAAGACAACAACCTAGTAGAGTTTACCGACCAAGTATACGCCGAGTACGATAAATCTAACGCACGCATCATAAAAACGGTTAAAGCGCTAAATAAAGATGGTTCTACCACCACTTACTATGTAGCAACCGACACTGCTGGCAACACCTCACTATACACCACCTATGATTCAGTGTCTTCTACCCTTAGTGGCAAACTAAATGACATCAGTTTGGTACTATCTACCGATGGCGGAATATATGGCGCCCAAAACGCCGTAATAAAACTAGCCGATGGTAGTTACCAAGAAGTTAGTTATTACACCTACTTTATAACAAGCGGAGCGGGCAACGGCAACGCCGTATATGTAACCAAAACGGAGTCAGGCGCACTAAGCCATGTTTATACCTCACTAAATGAATTGGTATACAAAAGCGTAACGGGCGAGGGCGAAAGCCAAACCTACACCTACCAAGGCGCAACGCTTTTAGACGGCACCTATTATGATAGCGCAAGCATCACCGTAGATTACTATATGTACTCCACAGACGGTGGCAAAACCTTCCAAAAGGCATATTATAACAAAGACACAAACAAATATTATTCATCAGTTTTGGGCGAATACAGCCTAACAACCGGTGTTCAAATTTACCAAAATGCACAAGATTATTACTATTTCTTTAATAATCAGTACTTTTTGGCAACAAAAAATCAAGAAATCTCTAAAAATATTGAATTTTCTTTGGGCGAATGCAAAATAAGTGCCGATTCGGAAAATAACCAACTTTTATACAAAATTGCAGGAAAATATGCACTATCTAGCCTAAATACCGATGTTCAAGCCGAAATATTGAACCTATTACAAGAAAATACCGATACCACTAAAACTTTACAAGAAATTGTATCCGAAGATATTTTTGCTCAAATTTCTGACGAAATAATTAATCTTTTCGAGGGTTCTACCTTAGTAGAAGATATTAGCGAATTAAACCTATTTAGTTATAACTTCTTCGATAGTTTCGCAAATTCTACTACAATTACCAAAAATTATGCAATTAACTATTCAAAAACCGATTTAATCTCACTTTTGGCACAAAATGCTGGCACAAATGTAGCACCAAGCAATATTACACTAATAGATACAGTAACTTACACCGTTCCAGTATTTAAAGATGCCGAAAACAATTTTTACACCTACCAAGAAATTGCAGATATAACCTACATTCCAACTCCAAACAGCAAATTACAACTTATTCAAATTAATGGCGAATATTATGTAAAATCGTCACGCTCATACCACCAAGTTGTACCAACCCAAAGCGATTCTACACTTACCGTATTTAACAATAACCTATACGCAAAATCGGGCAAGTTCATTCAAGCCACCATCAAAAATTCGGGCTTAACCACCCTTTCGCTTGTAGCAAACGGTGGAGCAAAACTACAATTTAAGCAGGACGCCATATACCAAGTAGCAAGGTACAACAACCGCACCTTTATAGCGGGCGCTGGCACCACCAAAGCAAATGATAACTACTTCTATCCAATTAGTTTAACCAATGGCGAAAGCACCTCAACCTACTACATAAATTACGGCTTGTCGTATGCATCTAATTCGGTAAGCATAACATTTAACTCTGGCAACAACTACTATGTGTTATCTGATATAACTGCAAACACAATCGTTCGTGCAAACCTATATAACTCAGCCGGAAAACTTGTGGCATCTGATAACATTACCCTAACCGAAGACCTAATTAACCAATTTACCACATCGGGCAAATACTCCGTTTATGATAACGCAGGCAACCTCAAAACCTATGATGTATTTACCGATGACCGCACAACGGTAGTTCTTCGAAACCTATTGGTAGTGTTCTCTGCCGATAACCTAACAAGGGACTTTGTAGGAACCCCAAGTACTTTACCTTCTACCATTTCTCAAAATGGTACCACAATAGCAACCCTTAACGAAGTTTACCAAAACAACGGAAATTACTACAACACCGCTATTAATATTAGCGAGTTTAGCAACGCATTTACCGCTTCTATCACCCAAAACTACACGCTTTACTACCGTTTAAAGGGCGAACTTACAAACTACAATTCCGTTCAAGAAATTATTAATACCATCGAAAGACTTAACCGCACCAACAGCGAGTTGGTCAAAAAGTCTTACGAGGTTGAGCAAGTAGCACTAACCGAAGATGGCGAAAGTTATTTTGCAAGTCAGTTGCCAGATAGCACACAGTCTACCCAATACGCAATAAAACTAACCAACACCGACCTAATTTTGTACACCTATTCATACAAGGTAGACACCCCACTTATAAATGGCACCAATTGCATAGTAAAATACACCTACTTTAATAAACTTGCAGATGACTTGTCGTCAATGGTAAAAACCGAATCTATTACCTACCCAGAACTATTTAATATAACCGCCGATGTAACAAACGGCTCCACCCAAATAAAAACCATTTACAACGCAAAATTACTAAAACCTTTAACCTATGCCGAAACCAACTCATTGCGTCCAGTTTTAGGGGGATTAGATGACAGTCTTTTGGCAAACATTTCAGATAGCGTGGTATATAGTTCATCGGGCGAAGCACACACCACTACCGACCTAACCAAAATTTACACCTTTACCGACCCATTTACAAACGCTACCACAAAGGGCGTTCAAAAGGTTAATGAAGATGTTACACTAACCCACCTATTTGCATACAACAAATTAGGTCAATTGCAAGAAGTTACAGACCACAAACAATTTACCGCAACCTACCGCTTTGCATCAGGCTACGGCGAAAACTACAATTACATCTCACAAGCCGGCAACTACTACTATTACACCACCATAAAAGGGTTTGACGGCATCACTTCTGGTTACATTATAAGTTTTGGCAAAATGCAAGAAATTGTAGGTTCTAATAGCATATTAGTGCATAACTACAACGACTTAATTAAAGAAGTTTACATAAACCCAATTACTGGCGCCGAATACCTTGCATACCAATATATCAAAACGGCTTCTACACTTCTAAATGCAACCACAGCAACCAGCATTACCTTCCAAAATATCTATTACGGAATTTTAGACGATGGCACCCGCATCAATTTAACCCAAAAGGCACTATCTCGGGTACACACCAAAACGGCTTATATTCGTTCGGCATACGACTACAAAACCAACCAAAAAATAGATATCCTTGGCAAAACAATAATGACTGCTACAAAGCCAATAGTATATCCAAGTTTCTTTGCAACCGATGTAAATAGTTCTACAACCAGTTTTATAACCGACTTCAATAACTATTACACCATAGATTACAAAACGGCAAAATCTTCCAAACTTGGGCTTCCGGGCGTAACTTTGCTTAAAGGTGCACCTTACCCTAACACCGTACTAACCTTCTCCGTTCGCCACAAGTTGGGCGACAACCAACTAATTCAGTTGGGTCTAAAAATAGATAAGGTTTACTCAGTAGAGTTAGGTGGCATAATTTCTAACATTCAAAACACCAACCTTGCAACGCCAGATGCAACCTACGAGTTTAAAGATACCATTACAAACATAACCCAAAACAAATACCCAGACCAAATAGTAGCGGTAACCGACAAAAAGACCAACGAACCATTATATTCTAGTCACCCATACAGTTTGGCAAACAGCACTCCAAGCGCACCACATTATGTAAAAAATACCAGCGACCGCAGACTAATAACCAGCAGTGACATAACAAGCATACTAACCTACGCATTGGTAGATAACACACTGTCTGGTGCATTGGTAAATGCTACCGAGGTAGACGGCAACTTTAACTCTAACTATATGTTCTACAATTCGGGTATGATGCTACTAAGAGATACCACCCAAACACTATCTCAACTAGGCAGTGGTATGAATGTACATCAAACCGCCCGCAAGCAAGATAACTACCGCATAAAGGTAGACGGCGTATATTACTACTATTCAATCACGGGCGAAACCCCCGAAACCGATAGTTACATTAGTTACAGCCAGTTAGCAAAAAATAACTATTCATATTACTTGCACTTCGCTACTCCGCTAAATAGCATTCCTTATGGCGCCGACCCATTTGATTACACCAAAGTAAACCTTTCAGTTAACGCAACCTCACAATCTTTTAAAACGGTTTACTTCCAAAAGGTAAAACTAACCACCCCATCTAATAGCATAATTTTAACCGAAACGGGTACACCATATTATGTTTACACAACCAATGTTGCAGACTTCTTTACCCCTTACGCATTTAGTTCGGAGTGGATAGATAACACCAATTCTACTGACACAGCCTCACTTCGCTACCACCTATTGCAAGAGTATTATCTAAGCAACAACCAATCAAGATACGACTTGCTAACCAAATCGCACTATCGCTATAACGCAGTAGACGACTTGTGGTACGAAATTGTGTACAACAATGCAAACTTCCCATGTCTATCACAAAACTACAATAGTTGGAGCAGTTCTTATACCGAAATAACCAATGCTGGCACACTAGACATTCACGCCTACACCCAAAACGCAGACGGTAGCATCACACTTACTAGCGAATGTTCCAAAGACACCATCTGCAACGCCATAACTAACATAAATAATGATGCAATAGTAAATTATGGCAATTTGGTAATATCAGGCATTACAAGTGCCTACCGTACCGGTCTTAGCACCGCTACTTCGGGCTTTGCATCAAACTACCAAGGCTTGTATGCAGGCTTCCCATACTCAATCAAAAATGCCACTCTTGCAACCAACAGTTTCTTTACCATTGGCGAAGAACAGGTAATTTTTGTAACCAACCCTAATATAGTAGTTAGTGACGGACTTTCAAGCGTAGTATATAGGTTCAAAGAATGGGGTGCGTACACCAGATACAACTCCGAAATTTTGTACCGAGATTACACCGCAAGAATAAATGGCACCAACTCATCAACCTTTACCTTCTCTTCTAACCTTGCAAAAAATTATGTGTTCTTGCCAATTTACGAAAGGGTATATTCTCTAACCACCTCTACCTTAACCACAGACGGCGTAAAATCTAACGGTGGCGTAATTACAACCTACTACAAAAACGGTTCTCGTGTAATGGCAGATGCCGACACCATAACCAACAACACGCAAGATATTAACTTCATAGAGTACACCCCAACAGGCACGGTAGAGCGTACCGATGGCAGTGGCAAAACCGACCTAATTTACGACTATGACAAAATGGAAATAGAAAACTACATATTCACTACCGAATACCAATATTTCCGTGATGCCAGCACCGCAGATGCAACGAAATCAAAAATTGAGCAGATGTATGTAAAAGAATATTTGGGTGGCAAACTAAACGTAACCAACACCCCACTAAGCACCCCATATATGGTAGAGCGAGAAATTGGCAAAGAAGCATTGCAAATAGGCTTTACCAACAAATACAACGGCTTAAACCAAACGGTTTACACCATACCGGGCGTAAACTATGGCGTAGTAAAAATAGAAACAATGCAAACCACAGGATACTATTTGTACTCACTAAACGCATCTAGCGGAACACGCAAACTATACAAAATTCACTACTCTAACGGCAGATATTTCTTTTTGCTAGATGCAAACGGCAACTATGTTGACCCACAAATCAGTTTTGAAGATAACAAGGGCGTATTATATGACACCAACAGTTCTACTTCTACAAGCGGTTTAACCCGTGGCTTTAAGTCATTTACCGACAATTCATTCTACCAAAACGCAACGGGCGCTGTGTCATTTGCTCTAAGATATTACGAAAATGGCACCAAGGGTAATTACATTGCTCCAACCATACAAAGCGTACAAACGGACGGCACCGACATAAAAGTAAACACCAGCATAAACCAAGACCAAAAGTTTGTATACTACTTTAACCCAGTGCAATACCTATTTGACGAGGGCTACACCAACGCTACCTACTCTCAATCTTCTAGCAAAATGGCAAACACCGAAAATGTAAATTTGGAAGAAAGATATTCTTACCTAAAACAACTAAATGTAAAATACGAAAGTTTGGTAAACCAAATTTACACCACAAAAAAATCATCTAGCACCTCATCACTATCGCTACCAGTAATTTTGTCTAACATATACTTTGATGTATACAAACAAACTTCCCCAGACGAAATCTCTAAGGCATCAGACGGCGAAAAGTTTGCTCGCAAAATTACCAACACCGCAACTTATGTTTCGGTAAAAAATGGCGAAAGCAAGGTAAAAGATTACTTTATATCATCACAAAATTACTATTCGGGCATAGATACCACCTACCTAACGCAATATTTCGACCGCCACACCACCATAAAGCTTATGGCAACAGCAGACGAAGGCTACCGCTTTATGGGCTGGTACTTTGCAACCTACAACCTTGCAACGGGCGAATATGTAATTAAAAAAGACCAATATGGCAATGACGAAAAAATTACAGCATCTAATAACCGTGGCTACTCAGACGAAATTAAGCAAGTAGAGTACGACTCCAACAGCGGGCGATACTATATAGTAACAGGCTATAATAGTTCGGGTGCAAAACAATATCTTCTAAACGCCGATGGCGAAAAAGAAACGCTTCCAACCAGCCTCGAAAACCTATATACTGGCACCTACCTAACCTATTTGGTAAATGCAGACGGCTCCAAATCCGATATTACCTACAATAGCGTTGGTGGCTACTATACCGATAGCACGGGTAAACGCATAACCGACTTCAAAAACAAGGCAATATATTCAACCATCTGCTATTACAATTCGGCACAAAACGCCTACTATTATGACTACAACCAAACAATGCGTATCCCTACCGAACTAATTAAGTACATAGATATGGCAAGCCAAAAAGCAAATTACTATTCTTCTTACTCACAAGCACAATTTGCTCTATCTACCAAAGAAGAGGTATTTACCTACAACACAGAACGTTTAGCTTCGGCAAACTTTGGCAACGGCGAAAAGTCATTTACCGAATATAACCTATTACAAAACGGCGAGTTTGCAAGCCTAACTAAGCCAGTTGCACCATTTATAATTGCAGACGGTCAAATTGTAGTACCTACAAAGTTTGGTGCAAGTTCAGCATACACTCAAATTGTTAATACCACCAAGTTTGCAACCACCAGCACTTACACTGCTTCTAGTTACGCACTATCTAACGGCACACGCATTCCACTAACTTCTACCATAACCAACCTATCTTCATCTGTTAGTGCAAAATACACCGCAAGCGTAACCAATGATGATGGCGAAACAACAGAACAAGAATACACCTTTACATTGCCACTTCTATCTAGCATAAATTTGGTACAAACCAAAAAGTCTAGCACCGGCAACGAATATATGTTCCTAGATGGCGACAAGTTCTACACCAGTTATACCTACACCTACCGTGGTCTAAATGCCGATGGCAAAGTACAAGATGTTCTATCTCTTCACCTAAGGGCTACAAGTGCTGGCATACAAATAGACTATCTAAACCCAGCAAACAATTCGGTTATAGACGAAAAGAGTTTAACCCACGCCATACAAAACCTAACTGGCGACTACTACTTGCAAAAGCGTGTAGAAGCCACCGAACAAGATGTAATTTCACGCACGGGCATAAACCTAAATCTTTCTAACCAAACGGCATACATAAATAACTATGGTGCAAAACTACTAACCTCGCTTTGCTACAAAGTATCTAGTCTTTTGGTAGACCGCACCGAAAACGGCGGATATTATTACACCATAACCTTCTACCGCACCGCACTTAACCCATTTACCACCACCAATGCAGGCTACTCACTAAAAAATACCCTAAATACCGCAACGGTAACGGTAACAAACACCTTCAACTTAAATAAGGTATCAGAAGTCGCCACAACTCCTTCGGGCAACACCCTAGACGAAGACCACATTAACCTACTAAATGGAGGCATAGGTAACTACATAACCTTTAATTTAAACGAAGCGGGCGTGCTTGTACACAAAGCACTAAACAAGTCGGGCGAAGAAGAAGATATCCAAACGCTTTATTATAATAGAACTAATGATAGTATATATTATTATTCATATATACAAAGCACTGACAATTCTGCATTGTACCAACTAGCCTTCTTAGAACTTCCTACAACAGATACCTTCTCAACCTCTACCACCTCAAAAGAAACCACCATATACAACCTAACGGCTTCAATAAATGGTGGCACCGAAGAAGTATATTTGCATAACGGCAAGTTATACAAAACTCGTACAGCAGGCTTGTATGAAGTTGCAAGTGACGGCAGTCTAAAAATTAACGGAATTGCCGAAAATGTTTGCGTAATTGCAAAGTTTGTCGAAAGTTATAATACTTTGGTATTTACAGACGCTGGCAACAACGCAGGCATCAAAATTGAGCAAATGGCTTATGTAAACTACAAAGATAATAAACTAGCAACCGTAACCGATAGCCAATCAAACGCACTTTCAAAAGATTATATTACAAACATATTTGACTTTGGTGCAACCAAGGTAAGTTATTCGGTAGCAAATGTAACCAATTACATTGCAGTACAATTTACCGATAATACGGGCAGGGTTTCTACCTATTACGAATATTCGGCTGAGGGCATAGACGGCAAAATGTACACGCTTTATTCTCTAACCGATATGAGTAGCAACAAAAACGCTAACATTGCCCAAATGATGTTCTTCTATTTAGAGAACAAAACGCTAATACAACTAACGCAAAGTTCTTCGCTTAATAGTTCAATGCTTTATATGGATAGCATCACTCAGGTAGCAAATTATGACACCATTCGAGATATTTCGCAACAAAGCGACATAATTAACGACACCCCTCACTATATGTACGAACTTAGATACCTTCTAACAGAAGACGAAGTTGCAAACGCTAAAATTTACCTACCATTTTACGGTGCAGTTATAAAGGGCGGAGTAATATACAATAACGGCACACAAGTTAACACCTTCTACACCCTTACCACATCAGGTAACGGCACCAAAACGGCAACGCAGTTTACAAGAAGTGGAGCAAGTTATGTTGCAGATGGTGGCTCAAAGTCATTTAGTGACCTACTATCTCTTACCGCTGTACAAAACACAACTTCACCAAACTACACCACCGACATCACTTCATACACCCAAAGTATGATAAAAAAATACGGCGTGCTAACCGATAGTTCAGGTCTTTCTACCCAAAACCCAATAAACTCCACCGACTTTATAGTAAGTTTGGTAGACAATAACGGCATAAATGGTAACTCCATTCCTACCGCTTTTGTAAACAAAAGCCTATACATAGATTCATCTACCACCCTACTAATAAAAGTTAAGGTAAACAGCAAGTACAAACTAAATGCGTCATATTCTACAAACCCATACTACACGCTAAACGCAATAATGTACCCAACGCAAGAGTTTATAGATTCAAACGCACTCAAAGAGGGTTCTGCAACCGAAAAATATTACGAGAATTTATACTACCTATTTATGGTTACCTTTAACCGAGATATGCTAAACGAATACACTGGATACATGAACCATATCTCTCGTGGCATAAGTATGATGTTTGACACCACGCTTACCACCACCGATTCATTCTCTACCCTTTTAGGTCTTGCAGATAACGGAGTAAATTCTATAAAGGAACTATCTGCTTCGGCTTCTGGCTCATTTATAGGCACCGACAACCGCAGATATTACACCTTTGTTCAACCAACTTCGTACACTCTAACCACACTTAATGCAAATATGCACAAATACTCTAACGCATCTGGCACCTTTATTACCGAAGTTAACGCAAACGAAAACACCAACTATACGGTATACCTAATGCGTAATGACTACAATGCAGGTAGCACAAACAGTGGCTTTAACTTTACCGATATTAAGTCTAACCCTAGTGCAAACTACACTCTTAGCGGAACACCAATTTACACCGTGGTAAAACAAAACGGCAAAACACTAAGCGCCTTCCAAGAATATTTGCAAACAACCTACGGCTTCCAGTTTGAACCCGAAAAATACCAAACGGTACAATCGGATACAATAATTTACACTAAAAATAGCACTTCAAACACTAGCACCAAAAACTTTACAATTTCCGAAGACGATTTGGCAATATTCTTTAACGCAAACAAAAAACTACAAGAAATTGCAACAAACCTATTAGACGGCGTATCAATAAGTTCTGTAAAAGCCGAACTCGAACTATTAAAACTAAATAATTTGTACACCAAATACCAAAATGTATTAGGCTACAACAACACCTACTCAACTGCCGATGCATCAAGTTATTATTATAAGAACACCACCTCAAATGGTGTATTCTACAAGGTAAAGCAAACGGTAGATAATTTAATCCAAAACCCAGATATCATGGATAAAAATTTGGTAGTAAGTTACCTAACCTCCGCCTTTAACCTATTGACAGACTCCACCCCAAGCGTAACCACGCTTAGCGGAATACTAAACTACATAAATGAAAACGAACAGTTCTTAGTTGGTCTAACTTCGCTAAAATCTAACCTAAAACCAATCTTAGATGATTTTACTAGCGACATTACCGAAGATATGTTACTAAACAACCAGTTTGCACATTCATTTATAAAAATAACTAATGCACTAACCGACTATTTGGTGCTAAAAATGGCACAAATTTCGGCAAATGCCTTTGGCAATATGCGTTTGGTAAGGTCTTCTACACAAGCACTTATTCCTTATACCTTTGACCCAACCACCAATACCGCACACCAAGTAAGTTATAACGGTCTAAATATTTCTAACATCAAAAATGCCGACACCGAACTAAATGCCTACATAAATGCTGGCATATACGACCCATCGGTATACTTTGTTGACGGAAGCAATGGCGAAATAGACGAAACTCATATTCCTACATTTACGCTAAATACCCTATCCTTCTTTGATACATTAAGTTCTTCATCGCAAAACACCTTTGCAAAAATACTTAGCCTTGCTCAAAATAACTGGATAGAACTAAACAGCGTAAGCACCAAGTTTAACGCAATTGCAAAAGCCTTTGGCGTCAGCGTAAACAAATTGTTAAATAGTGAAAACTTTGGCACCGCCGACTTTAATATAACCTACAACAATTTAAGCCTTTCAACCAAACTTGCACTATTCAAAAACGTTTACACCGGCGAAGCGTATAGCACCACCGAGGCGCTAAACTACTTTAACTATCTAAAACAACTTTATGTAAACTACCAAAATGTAAATAGCACGCTTTCTAGCACGCTAAACAAAAACTTTAATACATCGGGTATGTTAAACATACTAAGGTTTAGTAGTTTCTTAGTTTATACGCTAGATGTAAATCACGCTATACTAAACTACAACTCCGAAGAAAACACTTACGACCGCTTAACCTCATTTGTAACCGACCCTACAACCAACACATCATCATCAATAACCAAAATAGATGAGTTCTTTGCAGGCGTTGGGCAAAATGATATAACCGTTCTTGGCACAAACCCAACGGTTAGTTACGACAAGTTATACAACTACTTCCGCTTGTTTGGAGCAAACACCGACAACTTAGGCGTTGGCGAATACACCTCTATTACAAAAGAAGCGTACGCCGAATATCTAAAACTTATTAAGTTATATCCAAGCAACTTCTGTGATTTAGGTTACTATAACACCGCCGAAAACCAAAAGGCGTACAACACAAACGGTCAATACAAGCAATTTTTAATTAGTGCCGACACCGAACTAACATTTAGAGCAAAACTATTAAGCGAGGTCGGAAGCCACAACCTAAATGTATCTGTGCCAAACACTCACTACTCTACACTTCTACTAGATGACGGCAACACCTACAACATAAGGTTTGCAGGCTGGTATTATGCAAACAAATCTAATGTTACCGACATTGCAAAATCATTCGAAAATATGACACTAATTGGCAACTCAGAGTACTCTCCAATAGTTGCAACGCAAAACAACTCTACACTAGTAGCACTATACCGCACCTTTGAGTGGTGGTCTATAACCTACGACCCTAACCTAACGCAAATTAATCTAAACATTGCAACCGACTGTTTTGGTAGTCCTCTAAGCAAAATTACAAATGCAGACGGCACCGTCACAATTGCAGGATACCTCGACACCGGCACCGATGTAAACATTACCATAACCCCACTTGCAGGCAAAGCCTACCAAAATGTGGTATCGGGTTACATAGATGGCATTCAAAACTACCTACCAGATATGTTGCCAAAAATTGCCCAAGAAAAATACAACAAAGACCAATTCAATGTTGTTGGGCAAACGGTACAATCATCTGCAAACTCAGTTACAAATGTAATCTCTTCAAGAACCATTCATACCACCGTTCGATACACTAATGCATCTACTAGCCTTGTTCCTGCATACAAAGATTTGGTAGAGCACCCAGATTCACACACCTTTGTGCTAAATGAGTCGGGCGACACCGTAAACTTTACCGAATATGTAAAGCGTAGCATAACAAAGGGTACAGCAAACGACCTAACCATACTAACCGAAGATGCACAGATTGTAGTATTTAAGGTAGTAAACACCAAAACTTCTTACATAAATGAAGACACTGGCGAAGAACAAACGGGCGACCTATTTACCTACACGCTCGAATTTAATGTAAATGGCGAAACCCGCTATGCAAAACTAAACAAGTTCTACCAGTGGGAAACCACCCAAGGCTACCAAACCACCGATGAGTTCGGTCAACCGCTACAAATAAATAAATCATTTGATTACAATACCTCAAACCTAAGCAGTGCAAGCATATTGTATATCTTTGGATATTTTAAAGCGGGCAACACCGTATCAATAACGGCATCAAGCGTAGCCACCGAAGAGGGCGACACCGCCCAAGGCGACCTCGAATATCTAGACGGCTGGTATCTAAATGGTAACTTTAATAAAACCATACAAGATGCTTCTGGCAAAGCCTCAATAAAACTACTAGATGGTCAAACCGCTCATGTAGCAAACGCCACCTACGACAACGGTGCAAGTATGCTACAAGTAAACATAACAGTGGTAAACGGCAACTACGATTACACCGGCAAAACGCTCGAAACCACACGCTTTGGCGATTTGGTAAAAGCAAACGGCTACACACCACTAGGCAAACTTGTAGACGAACTTACCACCGCAATAACCGAGCAGTCTAATGGTATAGCATTAAACTACGGCTCTAACGGTATTCGAATTTACAAGGGTCAACCCGTTTCAGATAACGGTAATTCAATATTACTTGCAAGACTTAACAAAATCTCTGCCGAAAAACTTCAATCTATGAAAGAAAACGGGCTAAGCATTATAAATTACGATTTTGATGACGGCGGATTCCGAATTGTAGAACAAGATACAGGTACAAAGAGCAATCTAAACTTCAATCTAAATTCTACCTTTACGCTATCTACCCCACAATATGTAATTAGCAATTGTTTAAATGACGATGGCAGTTATTCACACAAAATATTCAAGTTTATTGGCTGGTATTTATCTAACGAGAATGTCGGCACCATCAAAGTTACAAGCAACAACGTCTACGAAAGCGAAAACCATATAGATGGCAGACTAGACGCAGTGTACGAACTTTTAACCGACACTCAAATGTCTGGCGTTTATGAATACACAACCACACAAACCAACCCCGAAACGGGCGAAACCAAAACCGTTCCCGTTCAAGACTTCGAAAATGTTTACAAACTAAATAGTAGCGTCATCTTCACTCCATCAAACGCTTCTACCGGCGAGGTAGTAAACCAAGAGTTAGAAGAAATTAGCAGTAGATACGACTACACCTACAACCGTCTACCACTAGGCAGTAACTTTGTACTAGTTGGTAGCACCACCGAAGGCTACGCCGTACACGGCTATTTGGTACGCTATTTAACCCAATATGTAACCAACGAAGAAACGGGCGAAACCGCCTACCGAAATGACCAAGCAATTATTTATACTTATCAAAACGGCGCCACCGAAGCAATTTCGGTAAAACAAATTATGCAAGCCGATGGCACCATTCAAACCACTCTAACTGCACTAAACGAAAAGAGCGAGCCTATTACTCACACCTACCAAAATGTAACAAGCATACACGCATTGTTTAACAGTAGGCCAACCGTAAACCTAACCTACTCGCTATATTCACGAGAGTTCTATAACGAAGTTGAGTTTGCTGGCACCACCGATATAAACGCACTAAAACAAAGCACCAACGGCAACGCAACCATCGAGAACACAAAGTACAACCTACTTTCACAAGAATATCAGTTAGACGAAGACCGTAGGGTAAAATATAACGGATACGCAAGTTACACGCTTTCAGATAGCGTTACACAAACCCCTCAAACCAGCATAGTTTCAAACTTCAAGAAAAATAAGGTAATCACACTATCTTCTCCACTACTACTTGTTTCAGATAGTAACCCAAGTGCAACAAAGGTAAACGCCTTTACAAGGTTTGTAGGCTGGTATGTAAATAACGAACTAATAAGCGTATACGCATCAGACACCCTTTCTATTACGCTAAAAGACAACTCAATACAAGTTACCGCAACTACCGAACTAAACGAACCTAGAACCTTTGCAGATGGCAGTACTACTTACACCATCTTTACCAAATCGGAAGACATAAATATAGAGATGAGATTTTCTACCAACGACTCTACCTCAATAGAGCCAACAGTTGCAGAAGGTGCAGGCGGATTTAAGGTAATTAAGGTAATAGACGCCGACCTAGGAAACGTAATAAACGACTTTGCCCAAAGTCAAACGGGTTACGAAATAACTAGCGAAGAAGATTTTGTCGAAACCACTTACCAAACCAACGAAGAAACGGGCGAAATCACAACCACTTCGGTTAACCGCTTAGGGCTTATAAACTACTTGCTAACCAATTACGGCAAGTTTAACACCAATTTGGTATCAACCTTTAACGGCACCGAATCTACTACCCCACTAACCTACTATTCTACAACGGGTGGTAGCGGTAGCGAGTCTAGTTTAACCGCAACTACTTACAAAGAGTATTATATAGACGGCATCTATGTTGCCGAATATGTAACCGATGAAATAACCGGCAAACAATCGCTTCAACTTACAAGGGTAACAACGGCATCAACCAGCACCGAAACCACATTAAGTGCAATGGTTAGCCACATAAACCCAAAAAATTACTACATCAGTTATCGCACCAGAGTCGTTCCTACACTAACCACATCATTTGCAGTGCTAACCACTCTAAATGGTGATGTAGTAAACCCAATTGCATCAGTTAACACCTCATTGCAACTAACCGCTCCGTCCGCTTCATCACAAGACTTCTTCGCATCGCTAGATTACACCACCCTAACCACCACCGAAGACGGATATTACTACTCACTTGGCGGAAGAAACCTAAAAAATAGCACTAAGTTAGAATTAGGTCAAGCGGTATTCTATTGCAGTGAAGCAAATACCGAAGTTGAGTTTAGTTTAACTAACGAAACGGATAGTTTCTTAGGCTACTTTATAAACGGAGTACTTGCATCAACCACACCAACCTCACTACTAAAAATTAGCGATGGCGACATAGTAGAAGCAAGATTTTACTCTAATATCCGCCACTTTAACCTAACGGCAGTGGTAGATAATGTAGCAAACGAACTTACCCCACTAGATATAGCAACCGACCAAACGGGCGGAGGCAAAAAAATGGTAGCAACGGTATCAAACGGATACGGTTCTACGGGCTTTATAAATGTATTTAGTAGTTCGGGCGAAATCGGTACGGGTAGCACCATACCTCAAATAGAAGCTTATGGCACTGGCAAAGTAGTGCTATACGCCCCACGAGAGGTTACCGTAACCCGAGAAGCCGAAAGTACCGAACCAGACGACACTTATTATCTAAAAGGTTTCTATTATGTAGATGCCCAAACGGGTAAACTAATAGAACTAACCAAAACCAACGAAGAAGAAAGACCTTCTAACGAATGCGAAATTACAATAGCAAGCATCAAAACCAATTCTCTTTACGCCGTATACGGCAAAACTTCCGAAATAACGGTAAGCGTTCAAACGGACGGCGTAGATAACGTAATGCCATCAGGGTTTAGCAATATGTCACACTCTATTGGTAGTTACTCAGTTATCCAAAAGGCATACACATTCAGTATGTCAATAAACAAAGAGAACCTATACACGCTAATGATAGAGCATTCTTACACTCTAACCGACAGCACCACAGGAGAAACCATCTCGGTAACCGACCTACACACCCCAACCGGCACCATAACAACCAAAAAGATAGGCGACACCGAAGAAATTACCGAAATCAAGTCGGGCGGAGTAACATCTAAGGTAGCAGGCAACGACTTCAACTATTCTACAACGCTACAAATTGTAGAGGGCTTTAACAATATTCGTTACATTCTAACCAACGCAAACGCACTAAAAATTAATGTATTCTATGGCTATTATGACACCATAACCACCTCATCAATACTAACTAACATAATAGGCACAACGGTACTAGAAGCCACCGACACCGTAACCGTGCATAACCTATCTAGCACCGAAAGCACATTAAAGTTTGTAGGCTGGTATATAATAGACCCCGAAACAGCAGAACAAAAACTTGTCGCATACGACAACAAATTAACAATTTCGGCAGGAAACTTCGCCCAAGGCCTAAACCTTGTTAAAAAGTATGACGATGTCGGCAACAACAACCTTGTTCCAAGCGAGTCAAAAATATACGCAACCATACAAAACACAGATGACACAACCGAAGTCATCGAAGACGAAACCCGCCTAGTTGGGCTAACGCAAGAACTTTCGGACGATGGCTCAGAATGTATGCTAAACGCAACCGAATTTTTAAAGCAAGCACAAAACAACGGATTAGCCTTTACAGGCTTCTATAAAAACGGAATATTACTATCTACCCTATCAAAATTTAGTTACTCAATATCTAAGGGCATCTCACAAGTGGTAGAAGCACGCTTTACCAAAAAGGTGCTAGAATATACCGCACAGATAGCCGATGGCAACCCTACAACCTCTACCCTAACACCAAGCACAACCATAACCCCACTAATCAAAAATGAATTGCAAGATATAGGCTTTGGCTACTTGTATTCAGCGCAAGACGCAATATTAAGCGTAACCCTACCAAAGGGCTACATACTAAGCACCGAGCAAACCAAGTTGCTAGCCGATGGCGAAGAATACACCTCAACCCAACACTCTATTAGCATAATTAATAACGAAAAGGGTTCTAGTTGCGCAACGGTAATAGTACCTTACAAAATAATAGAAGAACTAATAGCATCTGGCAAAAAACAACTAAATGTAGTAGTCGGATTCGAAAGTTACAAACTCAGCCACACCGCAATTAACATTTCGGTTGGTGGAGCCGACCCATCTATGGACGAAAGCACTATTTACTCATCAAGTTATGTGTTCTCAATAGATGAGCAAAACGACTTTGCAATCTGGCAAGGCACTACAAAACAACAATTTACAATAACGCTAACCCCAGAAGAAAAAATGGACGAAAACTTCCATTACAATATTCACTACTTCTATTACAACCCACTTGTTCAAACACAACAAACGCTAAACGAAACTAACCAAAATTACGACTATCGCTCAACTGCTAGTAACCACCGCACAAACATAACCAAAAACAGCGATGGCTCAACAGTTTATTCGTATAGCAATTTTGTACTGGTGCCAAACCTACCAACGGGTGCAACGCTTATCTTCTACACTCTAACCGAGTACAACGAAGCACGCAACCACACCCACGGCGAATTTATACGCCGTACCTACACCGAAGCAGGCACCAATGCAGAGGGTGAAGAAAGTGTTACCACAGTCGAAAACATAAACCCACTATTCCACGAAACGGTAATAACCCAACACAACCAACTAACCGAAGAATTTACCATATTCACTTCTACCGCCGACTCAAATAGTGAAAACTACGACTATATGTTGTACCACCACATCTACACCCGCATAAACACCAATCCAAAAGATGGTGACCCTCGTTACTTCACAACTGAAAATATGTCTGATATTACAGGCAACACGCAACAAGACTTTAATATGCATTATTACGGACTTGGCGACTACAAAATAAGTATGTTCGAAGACGCAAACGAGTTTATCGAAACCACCCGAAGTTCTGACACAACTCCCGAAACCAACCCCGAAAATTACCACTATCAAAAGCAAAACACCACCATTAGTTACAAAACACCGGGCGGTGCAACCTTCTTTGATAAAGACGCCAACAACGATAACTTCGGTTCTCTTGGTAAATATTACATCTATTCGTCAGATAACTACATTATTACTTCGGTAACCTTTGTATCTATCAAAAACAAGTTGGCTAATATGAATAGCAAACACAACTCTCATACAGTTTCTGCATCTGCTCGCTATTGCTATTTGTGTGAAAACCCTAATGCAAACGCATCAACCTTTACAAACAGTAGCTCTTCATTTACATTTAGACTACAAAACAACGAGCAAGATAATTTAGATGCACTTGCACTATTAGGTGGCGTTCAACTAAATACCGAGTCAGCAAAAGACAACTACTTGTGCTTTGACAACATAAATGACGACTATTATGTATATGTAACACTAAAAGAAGTCTTTGCAATCGAAACTCAAATAGTGGTAGACGGTTCAAACCTAACCGAAGAGAAAAACAATAACGAACATCTAATTAATTTTAGTTCGCTAACCAACATCAAAACCGAAACCAACTACAAAGACAAAGACCGTACTCTAACCGAAACCCCATTTGCTGTGGGCAAAGAATCTAGCGTTTACGCCTACAAAAAGGACTTCCAATATGACCAGTCACTAGCAGAGCAACAAGCGTGGTTAAGTTTAGACGGCGAGAGTACTATTTTCTCTAAATACGCACTAACCAACATTAGCATAAGCATCAAAAACCGTCTGGTAAAAACCTTCTATTTGTGCGACTATGCAGACGAAAGCAAATTATTGCTAGCAGTATACAATTACAGCCAGCAAAACCCATTTGAATACAACACAGTAATAGCACTAAACTTTGCTTCAAAAGATACCGAAAACAAGGTTTCTTACCTATCCACCGCTCCAAAAATTGGACTTCCTACATACTTTGACCTATTTAGGCCAAACGCAGTAAGTTTACAACAATCGCTCGAAAACGCTCTAACCGAAGCCAACGCTCTTCCTACAATTTCGCCTTACACCGTAGGTTCTAGCAAAAACCTAGCCGAACTAACCGCCTACGAAATTTCGGGCTACAAGTTTGTAGGCTGGCACACCGCAGATGATAGATTGTATTCAGCGTCACTTGTAACCACGGCAAAAATTGAGAATATACAAAACCTTTATGCAAGATATATGCCAGACAGCACCCGCACATTGTTAGACTTTACCTCTGCCACCCAAATTACCTACTATCCTATTCTACTTACGGCTTCGGGCTCTAACTTTACTTCTAGCACAATCACAACATTGCTAAATTTAAACAACGCTCGTCCATCATTTGGCGAACGCCAAAACTCAATAAATTATAGCACTGTTTCAAATAGTGACGGCTCAACGTTTGGCGGAATAGTTTACACCCAAGACCCAACGCTAATAGATACTGTTGACTTAACAAAAATTAACCAAAATGCAAAAAATTTAGGTTTGGGTCAAATAGTTGTTACAATCCCTCAATTACTTGCAGATGCAAAAATAACGCTAGACTTAACCAAACTAAACTTTGACCAAGTCAAAAACAATCTAATCGGTCTAAACGGGTCAATTGCTTACGCCTCTTCTAGCGGACTTTCCGAAACACCTTCTACACCGCAAACGCTTGCACAATTTAGTAGCACCCAAAAGGAACAATCGTTTAATGTAAATTACAACAAGCAAACCACTCTGGGTCTAAGTTTTGCAGGTATCTTCCGTACCGAAATAACAATAGTAGGCTCTACCGAAAACATCTTAAATTATGGCGAGATTATAGACGGCACCCAAACGGAAGTAAAAGCACACTACCTAACCACAACGGGCAAGAGCGGTTCTACCAAACTAAACCCACTAAACCCAGAAGATATGATAATTTCACTAACAGCCGAAGAGGGCGAACTTGTTACTATGTGGCTAACAATAGATAACCAAAAAATAGATAACTTCTATGGCTGGCACTATATAAACCGCACAGCAACCGAAAGTCAAAAGCACGCCGAGTACGATTTAAGCCTAATTAATAACATAAATTTAAGTTACATAAATGTAGATATGCCAAAGTTTGGCAGACTTCTATCTACCGAAACTTATAAAGAGTATGATTACATTGGTCAGGTAAAAATTTCCGACTTAGGTGTAATTGCAAAACTATATCAAGCAACCGATAACTCAGGCTTTATGTTTGAGTATGTCGAAGACGGCACAGTTAAGTATAGCGAATTGTTCAATAACTCACTTCACCCAACCACCCGTCCAATAGTTGCAGGCAAATCTTCATTCTACTTGCAAGATAACGAGTATTTTGTACAAATAAACAACTTTATGCCAGACTCTATGCTAAATAACCAAAAGTACTCACTACAACTACACAAATACAATGACGCCGAAAACAATATGTATTTCTTTGATGCAAATATATATGGCAACGGCAGAAACGACTTTGTACAGTTTACAAACGAAACCGAACTAAATAACCTAAATATAGATGAGTCCTTTAAGTTAATTCTTGCAAACCTAATTAGCCTACCACAAAAGTACGGCACTTATGACACCAAAACTCTTACTTCAAACATAATAAATGCCGAACAAAACGCAGGCTACGGTAACTTCGCATTTGGCGAAAACATAATTATTCAATCTAACTACGCTCGCAAAATTAACCGACTAACCTCCACAGGGCTTGCAATTCAATCGGTATTTAGCGACACCGTAAGCGAAGCCGATGTCCGAAACTTTGTTTCAAGGGTAGAAGAAAGCCTAACCTCCGGCAAAGAGTATTTTGAAGTTATGACCGAAAACTACTCAGCAACCGACATTTCGGCAAACTACCTATTTAACTACCACGCAGACAGCGCAATTAGCGATTTTGTATTGCAAGATAACACTAGCAAAGACCTACTAAAAGCAAGCGCATACAACGCCGTTCAAAAGGGTCTAGATGCAATAAAATCAGGCACCGAACCCGAAACCACCCAAAATGCAGATGGCGAAACGGTATACACCTATGGCGATTCGGTAAATTTACTAAACAACTACCTAACTAACCCATCTTCAACCAGTTGGAATGATATTAAGTGGAACTTAATTTCTAGCAGTCTAACGCTTGCAACAAGCGAACTGTCTTTTGTACAAGTTCCAAAAACGGACGCAATATTCTTTGCAGATATTAGCGGAATGTTTAATAACTACACATCAAAACAACTAATCTTTGTTTGGGGTAACGACCTAGCAAATGTATCACTTACTGACAAAAACGGCAATATGCTACAAGACGGTTCATTCGTTCAGTTGTTTACAACTAGCGAATTTGGCTACCACATAACACCAAATGTCACCACCCGCCAAATAACCGTCACCAACCCAGATGGCACCACCGAAATTAAAACGGTTACGGTACCACTTCCACAAAACACATTCGTTACAAACGAGGGCTTCATAAACTTGTCATCGGGTGCTAACGAAAACGCAATTAGTTTTGTATCATTTGGTTACTTCACTCAGGGTACTTCGGTAGTTATCAAAAGTCGTGGACTAATAGATAACTCTATGCTACAAACCAACTACTCACATACAAACACTATAGTAACGGGCGCAATGCTCGGAACAAGGGTGCCAAACATAGGCAGAGATGAGTTACCTACCACCACCCCTACTACTCCAACCGAACCAGCAGAACCAGTTGAACCTACCGAACCAGTTGAACCAGTTGAACCAGTTGAGCCTACCGACCCAACCGAACCAACAGAGCCTACCCCAACCGAACAATACACCTACACCTATAAAAGGAAAACGGGCTTGCACGATGTAAGTTACAAAAACTTTGCACTAACCAGCCCAACCTACCACAAGGTAGTATTTGTTGCAGATGACGAAACTCAAAAGAGTACCAACCAAACAATAACTCAGTTTAACACCGAGTATTCAACCAACGGTAAAGTCGAAGAAATAATAAATATGGCAACCATATTTGGTATCACTCTCGACACATCGGTAGTAGCAATCAACCGTGATGCAATCACTATTAGCCAATCAGACATTTTACAATCTTCAACCTATCAAAAGTTTATAGATATGCTAGTAAGCCTTGCCGAAAAGGGTTTAACCGAAGAGTTTAACGCCGGCATACGAGATGAAAGTTACGAAGAGATGTTTAAAGAAGACCCAGACAAAGAACAAGAGTTCAATTTTGTGGTTTCTAACAACAGCCCAGTATACATTCAAACCAAAGCACGAGAAATTTACACCAACTACATAGCAGGCAAAATTTCATTGCAAACGGCAAACGGCACCTTGCAAGCATTAGTAAATGCCGATAATGACGAAGACAAAATAGACGAATCTAACAGTTCTATTGCAAAAATAACCGAGAAACTACAATACACACAAGCATTAGGTTACAAATATTCATTAGATTTAACAAAAGAGTTCAATTATGGCTACATAAACATAAATGAAGACACCGAAGAAGCCACCGTATACTTTGCTTCTAGCGACAAGGGCGGAGCAAATTATGACACCACCGCAAGCGGTTCCGAACTAATGGTAAACATACCAAATAAAAACGGATATTACTTTAAGGGTGTTGTGGTAACCTCTACCAGCAAGAACGCACAAACGCTAAAAATAAATACGGCTTCAACCACCGACCGCAATAACCTAACCTTTAACGCAACAAACTCAGTCTTCTTTGATGCAAACCACACCAACGGCACCAACTGGATAAAAAATGCCGATGGCACCTACACGCTATACTATCAAGCAACGGGTGAACTAACCACAACCATTAGCGTAATTGCTCTATACGAAGATATCCTATATCCAGTAGATATAAATACTTATGAATATCAAACATCAAGATTCAGTTACGAAAACGCCGATGGCTCACTTCAATATGTAGAATCTAGTAACCTTTTGGGCACCGACCCACAAACGGGACAAAACATACAAATCTTCCTAAATGAATTAGACGGAAACTTCTACACCGACCTAAATTACAAAAACATTTACAACGGTCAAATAAGAGTAAGCATAACCGATGAAGATGGCAACAGTACACTAAAAGAAGTTAAATTTGCACCATACACCACCACAACAAGTTACAGTGGCTACATAAAGGGTTCAAGATTAACCGGTAAATCTACCCCACTAGCCCTAACAAGTGTAAATTATCCATTCGCAGAATTCGCAGGCTGGTTATTTACAAACCAACTAGACGAAAGTGCAATTCTTTCGGGCGAAACCCAAAGCACCGAAATCATAAATGGAACAAAGTATTATATGTACAAACTTGTTCAAAATGGCGACTATTCAGTAAATCCAACTTCTACAAACTACTTATTTAAGCCAATTCAAGTGCAAAACAACGCCGATATGTCTAAGCAAGAAACCTATTTGCACAACAACACATTGTTCTACGCTTATGAATACAATGTAGAAAAAATAGCCGAACTAATCAAAGACTTCCCAAGCGTTCAACCAAACGCCGTTTATACCCGACTAAACGAAATAATTCAAAATATGTTCTACACAACCTCTCCTACGGTATATCTAAACATAAATTACAGCACACTAAATCGTTATTTCCAAAACGGAGTTATAAGCGATGAAGCCTACGAAAACAATTGTATGTTAGGCACGCTAAATTCTAGCGGAACACTTGAAACCATAACGCTTTCAAAAACAGACGAATCAACCATTGGCAAGTTTAATGCGGTATTTAGTAGCGTCAAATACGAAGGTTTAACCATAACCAAGTCTAAGGTAATCGCTCCAAAGCGAGATAGAAAAGCCTCTATCGCACAAAACATCTTTTATAGCAAAAAGCCAATGATAAGTAAGTTTACCTCCCTTGCAAATACCGACTTCTACTGCTACATAAACGGCGAGTTTACAAACCTACGCACCGTACTAAAAGACTCATACATAAACAGTTCTAACCAGCAAATATTTGTATACTCACGCTTTGCACGAAGCCTAACCCCAATCACTAACGAAAATGTAAATGTTACTTACAGTTCACAAAATGTTAAGTTTGATAACCAAAATGTTTATGGCTCAACCGAAAGTTTATATAACCTAATTAAACAAAGTTATCTAAATGCTGGCGAAACACCACAAATTGCCACCGAAAAAGCCGATAGCATTACAAGCACCTTACATAATTCGGTAAAAAATGCAACTTACTTCTTTACCCCATTTGAGTTAAATGACCAAACCCAACTAGACGAAATAACCGTTATATATAACGACAACGGGGCTAAACAATTTAAGTTAAGCAATTTGTCAATGACAGCATCAGAAATTAGCGAGTTCAAAAAGGTACTAACCCAAAAATTAGAGCATGTAGTTACTCCAAAATTTACCTACAACCCAGTGTCAAACCTAGTAATACTAACTGGCACCGACAAATACTCATTTGCAAATGAATATCTTTCTAGCATAAATAACACGGTATTTACCGCACCAAGCATTGCACAAGAAAGTTACATCAGTTCCGTGCGTAAGGTTGTAGAAGGCAACAATGACACACTAAAATATTACAAGGGCATAACCCCATACCTTGCACACAAGGTAGTTCAAAAATCAGCGCTACAAACCGAACAACTAACCCTAGCATCACAAATAAACGGTTCTAGCGTAACGCTTCCAGCAGGCGTAACAGAGCAAGACCTAAATGCGTTAATAAATACACTAACCCACAAAACGGAATACGTTTTAGCCTCTCTAAAAACACAAATTGGCTTTACTTCAATAAGCGAAAACGCACTTACCTATTATATAATTCCAGCAAACAACGCATTTGGATACAGTTATTCATTGTACATTCAAAACTCAATAATTTATGGAACAATGGTAATTTCTGACACAGCATACAATTTCCAAGTTACACAAACGCTAGTATCTGGTTTCAACCTACTTCAATTTACGGCATCAGCACAAAATTACACTTATACCACTGCAATTACTACCCCTGCTGATTACACCGACTACCCAGTTACCACTTTGCAAGCAAGGCATCAAACCGAAACCATTTCCGACTATTCTAATGTACAACCTGCAACCACAGGCATCACAAGCGGACACTTTATGTTTGGCGACAAAAAAGCCTTTAACACATTAAGCGCCACCGTTTCTGGACGAACCACTCTAAATGCATATTTTAGAGGCGCAAGTTACATTTTGAATATTAAGGTAAATGAGTCCAACGAAAAATATGACCCAGCATCAGGCACCTTAACCGAAAACACCTCATATAACAAAGACACCTTGCAATCTACCTCAGACGGTAACTACACAAATGTGGGCTTTGAATTAAATCCTTCGGGCAAAAGATATTATTATGCAACCGAACAAGACACTGGCAACAAGGTTCAAACCTATAAACCAGTTGGAGCAATGTTTGCAGAAGCCAACGGCATTTCACCAAACGAACTAGGTCCATACATTTACAACGCAAATGGCGACTTGCTAAATGAATATTCTAATTTGTTGGTTGTAGGTAACACCGCAAGCACCTCACTAACTAAATTGCTAAACCAAAAAACCACTTCAAATTACATTTGGAACGGAGAAGAATACATAGATGCTTACGTTAGTTCTGGCATAACGAGTTCATTTAAGGACGACTTCAATATGCTATCAACCTATCGCAGACAACCTTCAAAAATAGAGAATTTAGTCTTTGCAAAACTATCCGCTAATCAATATAGCCTATTGCAAGAGGGCAAAAATATCTATTACAGTTCAATAATTACCTCAGATGGGTCAACATCTCACCCATTTGCCGAAGACGATTTACTACAACAAAACCGTTCTATTTACACCATTTTGTGTAAAACCAATGACGAAACCCGATTTAATAGTGGCAACTACATCATAGTAAAACTAAAAGCCGATGCCATTTGCGATTACACTCTAAACACTTCAATTTCTGACATAAATGAGTACATAAACGCAAGCACTGGCGAGTTAAACACCGACCGCATCAAAATTAACACTTCAAATCAAAAAAATGTACAAGTTGTTCCATACAAAACCATCGACCAAAGCATTTTAGGTATAAATAGTTCTACCCTAAGCACAACAGGTGGCACCTCAACTACTTTTGGCGTATTGGCAAAGGTAACAGCCACCCCATCTAGTGGTTTCCCAAGCATTCAACTATTGCTAAACGAAAACATCGGCAACAACCAAAATTCAGCACTAAACGGGCTAGAACGAAACGCCAACATCTTCCGAGCATCATACATTACCCCAACAGGCATAGAGCAAATAGACGAAAGCAAATTCACCTACGGCAACTACAAATCATTCAACAACCAAATCTTCCCAGATGAATACGGCAACGTCACAAGCCCAGCCTACAACGTACAAATGGAAGTTGGCTTTAAACTTAAAGCAGTTGCTCTCGAAATTGACCTAAACGCTACGGGCGGAACAAACGACAAGTTAGGCTCGCTTGTAACCCCTTCTTTCGAAGAAGACAAAAATAAAGTAAGTTACCAAAACACTTCCGACCTAATAAATCAACTAATTAAACTTGCTTCATCTAATATTGCTTCCGACCAGCAAAAATACAACGCACTAACCAAAGAACTTTCTAACCTATTCTCTAACTATTCAATATACAAGTTTAAGGGTGCAAATTACTATCTAAATCAATTGCAAGAGTTTAACGAAAAGATTGTAAACAACAAAGAACTTGCAGAGTCGTTTGAAAAATTTAATAAAATGTTTGGCGCAAACATTTCAATTTCAAACGAAAACTTCACGCTAGTAGATAGCGGATTAAGTTCAAGAATTAACAAAATTATGCTCCGAGAACTAGAAAATTCTAATAGCCTAATAAACACGAGCCTAAAATTGGTAATTCAAAAAGACTTACAATCTAACCTAAACTCATCACTAAGAGTAAAATCTATTGCAAAAGATAAAGATAGCGAAAACTGGCAGGTAACCTACACACTTTACGGCAACGATACAATTATTACACTTGCCGAAGAGGGAACTTCTAATAATGATGGCATACAAAACTACATTTCACAATTACTATCTAGCATAAGTAAGGATAACGATGCCAACACCTACGGCATAGACGGCGAAAAACTTTACTACTACTATTACCTATGTGCCTTAATAGAAAGTTACACCGAACAAACCGTTGACAAAAACGCATTCTATAATGCAGACGGCAACTTTGAACCAAAACCAGAATTTTATTCTAATGGCAAATACGCCGACTCCATTATTAAACGAATAGAAAGTTACAACTCAATGCTAGCCGTTCAAGACTATCTAAATAACTTCTCTAATTACTATAACACCGTACTATACGACCTAATATTTGCATATAGCAATTTCGGAGCAGATAGCGACCAATACAAAACCATTGCAATTTCGGCATTCTTAGCGTACGGCTTAATATTCAATGACTACACCTTTACTTCGGGCACAATTGTGTTTATGGATCCAAACCGAATGATAGGCGAAACAGAAATTAAAGCCGAAAGCATACTAAGTTATAACGAATACAAAAACAAAGATCTAAAATCACTTAAAACTATCCTTGATAAAGAATTTATGCCACGCATAACTAACATAATGTACACCGATATGTACGGCGCACAAGTTAGCATAAATTTCAGCGTAATAGATTTGGTCAAATCTGTTGCAGAGTACACACCAAATACTCCTGCTGAGCCAATAGTAGATGTTTCAATAACCGAAAGCAGATATGTATACAAGTTAAAAAATCTAGATCCTGTTGCAACAGAACGGTTAAAAACCTTGTTCATTAAGCCACTTTCTACCGACAACGCCGAAGCCCGAAAGTATCAGGAACTATACCGCAAAACCTTCGGCGAAGGCGTTAAGGGTGTCGAAAACTACTTTATACAAGGCTTTAACAAATTGCTTGCAACGTTTAATATAGTTACCGACCAATCTAAAAACGGTTCGATTGTATCACAGGTAAAATTTACTGGTAGCGAACTAGGAAACCCATTTAAGTATGACCCCGCAACTATAACAAACAACCTAACCGATACCATGTGGGCTACATCTGGTAACACATCAGGAATTGGCGTTAGTGACGGCAAAATTAGTTGGAGCGGAAAATTGTATTTGTTAAATACTTACGACAACGACTGGCAGAAAGAAGGCATAAACTACGAAGAAAAAATACATACCACCTACCCATTTGTTATCAAAGGCACAACTCCATACAACCTATATAACGAAATAATAAATGGCGGGTTGCTTGGTACCGTTTGCAACGGTGGAGATAACCGCAATGAAATCACCCTTGATACTGATTTAGAAGACTTAGAGTTTAACTTTAAGGTTTACACAAAGGTGGGTTATGGCGTAAGTTATGACTACACCGCATCGCATAAACCATATCAAGACCGACCAGTTTACGAAGAAACCGTTCGCTCCTCTAACTTAATATTTAAGAGTTTAGACAGTTTAAAGAGTGTAGATACCATTTTGGATATGTCACAATTTAAAACAAACGGCAATGGCTACCGTCAAACTACAATGAATATGGCACAAGCAATAAGCGAACAGCAAGAGTTGTATTACCTTATGAATGAGCAAAATGCCGACAAATACAACAAGTTGCTAAATGACAACCTAAAGTTTAAAGACCGAGAGAGTTTTGTAAACGCTTATAACCAAATTTGTAAAGATAGATACACTATCTATAATGGCAAACAATACAATTACATTGGACGCTTTGCAAACGAAGCAATTGAAAAACGGGGCTACTTTGATGAAATTAAAGACCTACTCAAAATAAACACACTAACCGAAAAATTTACAATGCAAACCTACCTAACAACCTATGTGCTATCCGCATACGAACTTTTACAATTAGATTTAAGTGCAAACTACAACGACTTTATAGTTACAAACATAGACCTAAAAGAGCAAGTTAACCTTGGCTCACTTACTGAGGCTAACAATTTGGTAGACAAAACCACTCTAAAAGAAGGTTTTGCAAATGCTGGCAAATACGCATTAATAAGCGGAACTACTGGTCCTCTTGGAGTTTTGGGTTACACTATATACGACAACCTAATCAAAGGCGATGACGCAAAACGAACAACCGATGACCTAAACGATTTAGTTTGGAATGATAAAAACATAACTCTAGACGAAGCACCTGTTGGGTTCTATTATGTATCTAATGTAACAAGCGACTACGCTTATACCTATAGCGACATTGCAAAAAGAGCAACCAAAATTACCACAGACGAATATTTGATGTACGCTGGTTTAACTTATGACGAAAATGTACAACAGGGCGGAAACATTTCAATTACACAGTCTGACTGTGCTATTGCAAACTCCTTCCAAAAGGCATCTCGTTACTTTACTCCATATCTTGCAAACGCCTACTCTCGTGGTGCAAACTACACAATGGCAAGCGACCTTGACATACTAGATTCTCCAAACTTATACAACAACTTGTCATCATTTAATGCCGAAGACGACTTTGACGCATACAGTTTAAAGGTTAAGTCTTATATAGCACTAACCGATTCGGTATTCGAAAAAAATGTATTTGCAAACGACAACGGCATTGCAAAGCTTACAAATGTAATTAAAGTTGGAACCAGTTGCGACAACGCAGAAGGTAATGTTAGCAAAGAAGTATTTACTTCAACTTCAAAAAAAGGTACAATCTTCTCTGACCGAGCAATTATAAGGTCGGTAGGACTAAACCTAGAAGGCGTAACCCTAATGACCAAAACACAATCTGACGCCATAACAAAAGCAATTGTTACAATTGTTGCAGGCACAATAATAATACTTGTTTCTACCGTAATAATTACAATTGCAACAGGTGGTGCAGGCACAGGAACGGTTGCAGGGCTTGGCATAAAACTATTAGCAATGGTTTCAGGAACATTGGCAAAGGTAGTTGCCGGCGTGATAAAATTTGTAAAAATTGTAGCAATTATAGTAAAGACCTTTACAAAACTTATCACAATAGCACTTTCACTAACAATTTCAATATCACTACTAACCATTCAAGGTATGAAAACCTACTACAAAGACGACCTATACTTTGCAGGCAAGGTTGCCCGAACCCCACTAACCGCCTCCTCCGACCCAGCCTCATACCTATAAAAACATACATTGTTTCGTCCGCCCGAGTAGGCGGACGGAACAAACTGTCCGTAACCGTATCTAACAAATTGCTTAAATTACGCACTTAAACTAACAGACCCCATCTATCTTACACATTTACTGGTTTTATCCGCCCACTCGGGCGGACGGAACCTATTAATCCCCTCTCAAAAAGGAACTAAAAATGGAAAATTTCAAATCAAAAAATGGAAATCTTATACACTTACTAATTGCCACAATCAATATTCTTTGCATTGCGGTAATTGGTCTTACAAATTTAACTTTTGGTGGCAACTCTGGCACCAACACGACATTTGCCGACCCATCACTGGCGCCTACAAGCGTAATAACCTACCTAAAATCGCCAACTCTAATAACAACCGATGGCACCGACCTATTTGTATACGACCAGCACACCAAAATCATTTCCAAAATAGACGCAACCACCAAACGCACAGTTGCATCAACCTCTGTGCAAAAAGATATTGTACAACTGCGTTCACTTTCCACCACCCTATTTGCACTTGCCAAAAATGGCGAACGCAGTGAAATTTTCCAACTACAAGTACAAGACACCGCTATTAACTACACAAAAATACAAACGCAAATGCCAAACCCAACAAGGTTTGACATCGCAAAAAACGGCTCCGACTATTACCTATATTTAATGGACGGAACCAACGCAATAAATGTCGAAACATTAATTGCAAATACCACCGAAACCGAAAGTCCGCAAACCTTTGCATCTAGCCAGTACACAAGCGAGTTTACATCGGGCGTTTCGGTAACCAATATGCTTGTTTCGGGCTCGGACATTTTCTTGTCTTATACCAAAACGCAAGAAATGACCGTAACCACAAGAACCATAAAATTAAAACTATCGCCAAGCGGTACAAGCGGTTATTACTACAAAACCGAAACCGACACAACCGGCAACACCGTTTTTTACACAGACGAAACCGAAAGTTTGTCTGACGAAACGCAAGCCGTCCGCAAAATCAAAAACGAGATTATCGCAAATTCACAAAACTCAGTCGGCAGTGTTACACTTTTAAATAACGCTAACGAAATAATTACAAATGCCACAGACCCAAACCCTAGTTTAAGGGTCAAAAAAGATATTTTTGAAGCGGTAAAAAGCAATAATGCAATCCAATACGAAAAAATTGAATTGTCTTCGCTAGCCTTTTTAAACGACAAAATATATTTCACCGACCCCGCTAACCAAGTGTTATTTGTTTATGGCAAATCGGATAGCAACCCCGCTCAATATGTAGCAAACGTGTTTTTGGCAAATACTTCGCCAACGCCAAGCATCACGCCAGCCACCGAGCATAAATATTTAGAAGTTAGCACTGGCACTGCGAGTTTGTACACTTCGCCATTTGCAATAGTTCCACTTTTTGAAGTTAGCGCAGGAACCCGTCTTGTAGCAATCGCTGATGACGAGCCCGAATTTGCAGGGTATTATTACTGTTTGTACACCAAAGACAACACAAACCAATATTTGTATCTAAAAAAGGACAGTTCGGTACGAGAATTACCAAAAACAACTCCCGCATACACAATGGGCAAAGTTATAGGCTCCAACCAAACCCCAGTATTTAGGTTGCCATCTTCAATAACAGACGACAAAAACACCATTTTAGAAAACCTACAAACCAACACCGAAATCACTCAAATAGTTTTACAAATTGTAAAAAATAGCAAAGATGAGAGCTTTTACTGTGTACGCACTCCTAGTGGTAACACGGGTTACATTCGCTACACACAAATGAGTTCGGCAAATAGCCAAATTGCCACCAAAAAGGTCAAGTGCAACGGCAGAACAAAAAGAGATACAACAATGTATCTTTCCCCTTCTTCTACCTTGCAAACCACCTATTCTGACGAGCAAATCGCAGAGTTTGAAACTTTGGACATCGCAAAAAATACAAGATTAAAACTATTAGAAGAAATCAGTGCTGGCAACGAGTTTACAAAAGCCGTCTACCAAAATGATGACGGCAAGCAATTTTTAGGATATGTAAAAACGGAAGATGTAAAAGCCGACAAACTAACCCCTCTACAAATAATAGGAATAATATTAGTTGCAATAAATATAGTGTTACTAATAGTAATAATAATTTTTCGCAAGTCATTTGCAAAATCTAAAACCCAAAAAGTCATAAAAGACGCCCCAAAGGACGACCCTTGCAATAAGGACAACAATTTGTCCCAATAATAAGGGTAACAATCTGTACCAACAATAAGGGTAACTTTTTATCCTAACAAATTGTTCCGTCCGCCTACCCGGACGGACGGCACTGCCTTTCCGCATCTTTAATTATCTTTTATGCAAAAGCACCCAAAACAAAACGCCGACAGGATAACCTAGTCGGCAACTTGTTTTGGGCGTTTTTTCTATAAAATCTAATCAAATCTGCTGGTGGCGTGCCACTAATTAGGGCTAGAAAAATTTCGGCATTTCTAAATGAAAATAAAATAACAGGCTTCGCCTGTTGTAGGGCGGGGAAACCTTCCCCGCCGTAACCTTATTTACCACCACTGCAACAATTAATTGCTTAAACCTATTGGGAACAATAAAAACTAAAAACATACTTATTTAACATAATTTAACACCTATTAATTTAAGTGCATTATTTTTACCTTTCATCAAACAAGGAAACGGCGGGGATAATATCCCCGCCCTACAACGGGCAAAACGCCCGTTAATTATAAAGATTTTGTAAAACACAAACTCCCCGTTGTTATTTAATAAATTGCAACAATTAAACAAATTCTCAATTAGAACCTCACACCCAGCAGATTTGGTTAGATTTTATAGAAAAAACGCCCAAAACAAGTTGCCGACTAGGTTATCCTGTCGGCGTTTTGTTTTGGGCGTTTTTGCATAAAAGATAATTAAAGATGCGGACAGTTGGTGCCGTCCGTCCGGGTAGGCGGACGGAACAAACTATTCTACGCTCCTGCAACAAGACTCAATTTAAATGCCCATTTTTTATAAAGTGATGCGTTTTGTCCGCCGTCAGAAATCATACCAAAATTAACATCTGGGTCGCCAACGGCATTTGAATTATATTCGCCATCGTCTTTGGCGTATGCCTCGGTGTTATATTCCAACAAACACCTAATATAAATGCAAGTGTTTGGCACCACACCGTCAACAGCGTTTCCACCAACCGCAATGGTATATGCCACGGTATCTTCGCCGGTTGCACCCTTTTTTACAGGAAAAGCCTTCACGCTGGTGTCGTTATCCCAATCGGCAGGTTCTTGCAAGTCGGTACCGCCAGCAACATACGAATAATTAAGTTTTATACGCAACTTATCCCGTTGCAAGGCGGCCTTGCCGTCTGCATCAAGTCCCGTACCGTCACTTGTAAGGTAAGCATAAAGCGACCTATCTTCTAGCGAAATTACGGTCGGAAAGCCGTTGTTTTCTTCAACAATATATTTAAAGACATATTCAATTTTGTTGTTATACACATTAATGTCCAGTTTTTGCCCCTGAATTTTTGCAAGGTTGCCATTAACGCCCAAAAAATAGCCATTGCTATCCGTTTGGTTGCCGGTGTTTTGGTTATACAACTCCAAGAAATCGTAATCGTATAAGTGGTCGCTGGTAGCGCCAGCCTTTTTGGTACCAAAAACCTCTGCAATCATACCCTTAGAGCCGTACTTGGTATTTTCGCCAAAAATGCCTCCCTTTCGCTTAGCCGAAAGAGTGCCATCAACAACGGAAATTTTTATATCAACATCGTTAGAAATAGTCGTAACAAACTGAGCAGTAGTAGAAGCATAAACGCCCACCGCCATAACAGCAAGACAGCACAAAATAGAGATGACCGAAGAAATTAATTTCTTTTTCATCCTATGCCACTTATAAAGATTAACCCTTTTTGCCATGGACAAATGCGTCAGTCTAGCGAAGACTATCTCCTTTAAATACTAACATCATATTAATTATACTTTTTTTTGCAATTTCAAGCAAATAAATTATACCAAATTTCCATATTTTTATAATAAAAATAAAAAGGTTCCGCCGGCGGGTAACCTCCGCCGGCGGAATTATATCACCTATGATTAATCTTTTTGTTGTCGGCTTTTAAAAAGGCTAAAATATCTTTAACTACTTCTTCTTTGTTGGTTTCATTTAACAACTCGTGTCTTGCACCGGCGTACAATTTGGCGTACACATTTAACCAGTGATGTCTGTACACCTTTAACAACTTATTTACGCCCTTACCATACTCGCCCACAGGGTCGCACGCACCCGAAATTACCAAAATTGGTGTGCTTTCGTCTACAACGGCAAGGTTTTTGTAATTTTTTCTTGCAGACCCAAAAAATGCCGAATAAAAGCACGCCGGAAAAGGCAATCCGCAAAGCACATCTTCGTGGTATTTTTTCCAAACTCTGTCATCTCTAGATAGCCAATTGCCGTTTTTAAACTTTTTCTCATAATGCCCAAAACTCATTTTTTCAATAAGTTTTGCCTCGGCATCACGCCCCTTAAAGTCTTCGGTTAACTTAGCAACCAAATACCCAAAAAAGAACGCCGGACTTTTTGCATACCCCGTACCGCAAAGAACAAACTTATCTACAAGGTTATCCGCCTCGGTTAAAAGTCTTTGCGTAATAAAACTACCAAAGGAGTGACCAAACACATATAGTGGCAACTTTTTGTATTTGTTTTTAAGATATTTAATATATGCCTTTTGGTCGGTAACAATCTCCTCAAAAATGTTGCCATCGCTATACCCGGGGCGAGAGATAACCATATTTTTGCCATGACCTCTAAGGTCGCTGGTTACAGCAATATACCCCGCCTTGTTTAGTTTTTCGGCGAACCACTCATACCTTGCCGAATGCTCTTGCATTCCGTGAATAATAAGCACCACGCCCAAAGTTTTACTAACATCGTCATAAATTTTGATAGTGTTTTCACGATTTCCACCAACCGCAACCCTTTCTTCTACCATAATTTTCTCCTTTTGTTTAGATATTTTTTACAATTATCTCAGTAGTCTAAATGTAATTTTTACTGGATTATGCGAACTATACAAGTAGCCGTTATCTATAACCGCCGTCTTTTCTACGCTTATATCTTTGCTAACAATGAACCCGTCTACAATGGCCTCATAACTTCCGCCTTTATTGTATGCCACGCTCATATCTCTAACCGTTCCTATGCCTTGGTCTAGTGCAATTTCATCACTTGTAATTCTAAACCCAATGTTTTTTAAAACGCTTTCGTTAAAACTTTCTGGCAATTGCTTGCCCCAAGCAGGCGATTGCATATTGTTTAAAAATGCTCCACTAGTGCCATTTAGCAAAAACCCAAATGTTCCGCCAACCAAACAATAGTTACCCATAGTGTTATGCTCAAAATCCATAATTCTCAAAATGGCTTCTAGGTCTTTTTGTCTAATATCCTCATTTTCGTAAATGTCTACATTCACATTAATAATGCTAAGCATTTTGTTGCTAGCCGTTCGCACCCTTGTCAAAATTACGCAATTGTCGTTGGTGCCATATTTAGACATAAACTCGCTATTGCTCGGCAACGAATACCTAATTCTATGTCCAATATATTTATTGCTAAATGTCGCCATTCTGCTATCCGTTCTGCCAAGCGGACTAGAAATAGGGCTAAACACATAATTGCTTTTGCCCGCTTCTGCAAAAACGCCCGCCATGGTAGATAGCGACTCCGCCAAAATAGTTTTTTGGTCAACATAATAACTACGAGTGCTGTCCACATCTATGTTTTGAAATAGTATAAAATCCACACTAGAATTTACGCCCTTACCAACAAGTTCAGCCGAACCATTTGCATTAATTATAACACGCTCTTTGCTGGTTGCACGAGAACTTCCGCCCTTTGTCGAGTTTCCATTCGCCATCTTGTTTTCTGCCCTAAAATAGGTAAAATCAGGGTCCATAATACCGTAACTCATATTATAAGTAATGCAATCTAATGTGGTATCTAGCATAACGGTGTTATTTTTATTTTTGTTTACTATCTGCAAAAATTTATAGTCATAAATTCTTTCATGCCCACTTTGAAGATAACCCAAATAGGCACCAAAAATGGCACCGCAAGCAATTACAACGGCAACAACAGCAATTGTAATTTTTAGCCAAAGTGGTTTTGGCTTTTTAATTTCGTTTTCTATATCCGCTTCGGTCTGCTCGGGTTCGCCCGCTCTAAACCTAATACTACGGCTACTATCTTTAATTTTTTCTTTATCAAAACCCGCACCAAAAACAGCACCGGTATCGCTCGTCTTTTTAGGGAAAAGCACAAATTTAGACTTTCTTTTTTCGTCCTCTTCTATCCTTTTTGCCCGCTCTTCTTCGCTTTCGAGCAACGCTCCAGCGATCATCCCGCTTTGCGGTTTAATTTGCTCTACATCGGTTCCGCTACTGATAGTTTCAGCGTTTTGTTCATCTGCACTTGCAGTTACCCCGTCTTTTGTACTATCTGGCACGCCATCGCTTGCAGAATCTTCATCTACAACTTCTTCTTCTACAACCTCTTCCTCTATAATTTCGTCTTCTACATCTTCGGTTGGTTTGGTTTCGGCGTTTTCAGTTGATTCTTCTTTGTTTTGTTGTTTTCCTTTGCTTTTTGCCTGTTTGGTAGCGTCATCTTCCAACTTTTCTATATCTGCCAAACTAGCAGTAGGCCCAGAAGCCGTACCCATCTTGCCGGGGAATTTAAACTTAGACTTTTTTGGCTCTTCTATTATATTTTCGACACCTTCTACGCTCCCTGTACCGACATTGTTTTCCGCAACTGGTGCAGTACTATTTTCCGCAACTGGCGTAGTACTATTTTCCGCAACTGGTGTAGTACTATTTTCTGCAACTGGTGTGGTATTATTTTCAACTACTGGTGCAATATTATTTTCTGCAACTGGTGCAGTACTATTTTCCGCACCGCTCTCTGCACTTGCTGTTGCATTACTTCCTACACCCTGCACGCTCTCAGCATTTACTGTTGCCCCGTTTTCCGCTCTTACAGAACTCTCAGCACCCTGCACACTTTCTGCATCTGCCGTTGCCCCGCTTTCGGAATTTTTTGTGGCAGAACCAACATTTGTTGCACTCTCTGTGTTTTCAGCAGTTGCCATACTTTGAGTTGTTAAGTTTTCTTCAACACCCATTGCTCCGCTTTCAGCCCCCGCTTCCGCACCGCTTTTTGCCACCGCATTTTTTGCACTCTCTTCCGTTGCACCGTTTTTTGCACTTACAGCACTCTCAGCAGTTACCCTTTCTGTTGCACTTTTTATATTTTCTGCATTTGTTGATGTCGCATTTTGCTTTGTGTCGAGATTTTTTTCTGCATCAAAAGGCTTCCCGGTTTCATTTTCGCCGGGAGCGTTGGTTAACTTATTGTTTAAGTTTTTTTGAGCGTCCTTTTCTTCCACTGTTGTATCTCCTAAAAAGTCTTTATAGCCCACAAGTACAGCAATATATATCTAAAATTTTACTTTTTTACACAATCAATTTAATTACCTTTTTGCCACTACCGGTAACGGTAATGTTTGTGGTAAGCCAAATATTATTCATAGAGTTTTTGTCTACAACACTAACGGTAAGGCTTGCGCTATCTACATTAAGATAGGTAAGGTTTGTGGTTTTATTTGCACCGCCAATATTATCCGTTTCGCTGTAACTAACCGATTTTGGAGCGTCTAGAACCTCCAAAAATCTTTTGGTTTGGCTTTCGCCTTCAATTTTTCCAGCCTCAATATCTGTTTTTTTGTAGGTAATAACTTCTACCTCTTCAGGTATATAGTATAACACAAGATTGTCGTCTGCCCTAATAAAATCGTCAAAATTATTAATAACAATGCAATTTTCGCCCGTAATAAATGTAGCAAGCGGATTAGAGGTGTTGTTATATTTATCGCCACTAGGACTAAAATTTAAACTGGTAACCGAACTATCGTCCACTCTATGAATAACACCCGTGTTAACACTTCCGCTTACTTCGTCAAAGGTTGCGTCATTTTCGCCCGCCCAGTTTAAGCCCAAAAGAGCAAAACCCGAATTGGCTTTAACCTTAATTTTTACGGTGCCATGAGAAGCAAAAATATTTCCATCGTTAAATAAACTTATATCGCCAAAAACAAATGCATTGTTTTTAATGGTAAACACCCCAGAGTTGAAAAGAGGAGACGCCTTATCCAAAACGGTATTTTTTACATCTGCCCAACCCGTTCTAAAAAGTGGGTGCAGTAAAACCTTTGTAGCACCACCGCCCAAAGACGCATCTTCTTCAAGACTAACCAATTGGGTTTTAAGTAGTCTATTTCTAAGTTCACTAATATCTCCACGTTTATCTAGCGTTACAACAATGGTAGAATTTTTTTGGATATTGGTAAAAGTATAGGTAAATGGGTCGGTAATAGAGCGAATGTTTGGGTCGTTTATGTAATCATAAACCTCTTCGCCGTTTACTCTAATACTATAAATGCACCCAACAGAAGATGGCTCCACCCTAATCCACGGATTGGTGCCAACCTTTGCCGTACTACTAACCGAACTTGATGTAATTTTGCCAAATTTACTAAAATCGGCTGTCGGGTCCAAACTAACTCTGGTAATAGATATAGTAACTTCTTTATTGGAGCCCCCGCCCTCAAAAATGTGCTCTCTAAAAGTTAGGAGAGTGGCGGTCACCACCGCCAAAACTCCCACAACAACTCCCAAAATTATCCACTTTTTTTTAGTCATAACTATACTTCTCCTTTTTTAAATGGTTTCGCCATTATAAACTCTAATAAAGTGCGTGCAGTTAAACACATCAACAACGCCCGCAAGATAGGTCAATGCCCTTGTTTGGTCATCAAAGCCCAATTGCCCAAGCGAGCAACCATTAGCCGGTCTAGATACGCTAAGCCCGCCAATGCTATTATTGTTTGCAATATATACGCTATTTGTGTTGTTAACTGTATTAATGCTAATGCCCAAATAAATTGCAAAAATGTAGGTGGTTTTTTCGTATGTCACTTCTTCTCCATCTTCATTTACCACAACCTCTTTATCTGTTTTTGTAAAGGTACAAATGTCGCCAGCAATTAGATTAGTGTCTTTTAGTCCACCAAATATGCCTTCGCCATTTTGCTCATCTTCTTCGGTATAATAGTAGGCTCCAACACTTTCTTTATTGTACATACAATGCTCATTTGGGTTTGGCGTTTCGCCCGCATTTGGTTTAAAGTCAGGGTTTAACACAAGAGTGTTTTCGGCATTAAAGTATTTTTGCCCACTATCTGTATTAATATAGTATACCTTATCTGGATCCACCCCGCTAACCTTTGCAAAACTAATGCTTGCAATAGCATACACCAGCCTTACTAAACTTGCAGAGTTAATATTAATGTACGAAACCTTTTCGTTCGTTCCCTTAATTTCGCTCATTTTTGTAATTAGGTCGTTAAGTTTTGTAATGTCATCAGCGTTTGCCAAATCAAGGTTAAATGAACCGTTGTCAGCAAACCTAAATCGGTATTTATATTCTTTGGTAGTGTCGGCATTCCACTTAGCCAGTTGCAAAGCCGTTCTTACCAAAACTTCACGCTTTTTGTATTCCGTAATCGACTTGTCTTTAATAGGTCTTAACGAGTTAACGGCGTTTATGTATGCGGTATAATATTCGGTGCCAACTTCTAGCGGAGCCACACTATCCAATGTGCCAACAACCGTACCATCGGCGTTCAAATTAAGTTCTTTAAATTGTTTAAACAAAAATTTATCGGTACCACGAGTTCCAACCATAATAGCGCCCGCAATTATGTCAGACTTACTACCATCTATCAAAATGCCTTCATCTACAATGGTTATTTCTGGCAACCTACTATAAAAGGCTACCAGCACCTCGCCCTGATTAAGTTTTGCCATAACATCGCTCATATTAATTTTGCCCGTTATAGGAATACCGGCGTCATCTTTTAATATCTCAAAAGCCAACTCGCCACTATTTAGCATATCTTTAATGGTAAAGTATTTGCCATAAAGGTCCGAATAGGTAAAGTAATTAATTTTTGCCCAATATACAACGGCGTTTGTAACGCTATTAAGTTTGCCTAATTTTTCTTCAAATGTCGCAAACTGGTAGTCGCTTTCTTGATGGTTTCCTCTAATATTGCCCATTTCTACGGTGTTTGGAACAAAAGCGGTAGAGTCAAGACTATTAACCGTTTCGCTCTCTCCCGAAACAACCTTGTTTTCGGTTATATCAAAGTCTACCTTAGCATAAATGGCGTACATATAAATATTTATTGCACCCAAGTTTTCGTCTACGGTGTCACGCTTTTTAACGGAAAATTTTTGGTTCATCATAAGGGTATAAGCCCGAGAAGCGTCATCTAACGCTGGCACAAATATCGCCCCGCCCGTTTGGTCATATACAAACTTATTCATTTTTACATCGCCAATAACAAACTGCTCTTCTTGATGCAAAAAGTAATATAAGGCAAACTCATCAAGCACAACATTGCCCTCAGCGTCAAGTTTGGTCAAAATGTTGTCATAAACTTTTAGCCAGCCTAATATATAATATTTTTCATTACTATTACCAAAGGTATAATACTCATAAGCGTTAACGGTAAAGAAGTCTTTATACTCCTTTGCCTTTCCAAAAAAGTAACCTTTGTGTGCCGTTCGGGTGTAGCCATTTTGCGAGTTGACATTTTTTAAATTATTCCAAGTATAATAATAAACATTTATATCGGCTTCGTCCATAAACAAGGTATAATAGTCAAATGACCCGCCCGACTCCGAATCAAATACATTAGGTATTTGCCAAATAGGATTGCCCTCGCCATCTAATAGCGGGTTTCCATCTTCTCCCAAAACAACATCATAAATTCCTAATTCTTCATAGGTTGCAATATCTCCGGTAGGAGTCAAATAATCAGCACCCCTAACATCTCTTACCCAGTAGGCAAAAAATCTTGGTTTTTTGTCAAAACTTGTGGTAATTTCTACAATTCGCTCTAAGGTAAAAGAGTTAAAATCTATAATACCGCCACTGCCTAGCATCTGCACAGAGCTAAACCCTGCCTCTTCGCCGGTAGGAACACCCTCTTCGTTAGAAGGAATCCAAGTTTTTGGGTCGTTACGAGTGTTGTATTTTACAAGATAATATTTTGTGCTGTTTTCGGTAATAGAGGTTGGGTCTAATGGTTCAATCTTGCCCTCTGCGTCAAAGTTAGTAATGTGATAAAGCCCCGCATTAAACGACAACACATACGACTTATAGTCATACACAAACTTAAAGTTAATAGAACTAATAGAATTGTCGGCGTTACTTAAAGCCTCAATATCAAAGGTAAACACATCTTGCATAAAGTCGTAGTTTAACGCTTCAAAAATAGCCTCGCCCACGCTAGACGGAGTAATCTCTTCGCTTTCAAAACTAGCGGAACCGTCCTCTGCCACAACAACTTTTACAATCTGCTTTTCTACCACTTGTGGAAGCCCGTACCTATCGGTTTTTATGGTAAACTGAATGCCAGTATGCTTTACGGTAGGGTCGCCAAACAGCGAAGTATATTCTACCAAAATGGTTTTAATAAATACACCATTAGATAGGTAGCGGTTATATTCGCCCTCAGAGTAAACTTTGGTGCGATCGCTAATAACCGGTCTTACAAATTTAAGCGTATTAAACACATAAACATTGCTACCGCCATAAATGGTATCCGTCAAATTAATAAACTCGCCAATTTTTATACCGTCTTGCTTGTACACGCCCGTATCAAAACTTTCGGAACTAAAATCATTATTTACAATCATTCCAACGGTGGTTATGTCTTTGCTTTCGTTTTCGTCCTCTTCGCTGGTTGCACCAAATGTGATATTATACTTAAATGGAGTGTATTCCAATCTAAAATCTACCGATTCTAGCATATCCCAATAAATGTAGCCGTCTGCACTGCTATACACAAAACCCGCCATAGAGCCAAAGGTTTTTGTGCCGTCTGCGGTTAGTCCGTCTTTTAGCATATAATAATCGCCCGACTCCACAAAATATTGGCTATTAAAGGTAGGAATATATTCATATACCCGCCTCTCGCCATCAACTTTTAGTTCAAAGTCAATAATTCTTATAGAACTTTCGTACATTGTGCCTTTGTTTAAAATAAGGTTAATACCACAAGCATAAAAACCGCTTTGAATGTCTTTTGGCACAACGCTTATAGCCTTAATGTCGTCTACCCTAACTCGTTTATTTATACGAATGGTAGATTTTAATCGGTCGGCAATATCTCGCAAAACAGAGTTTAACTCGCTAATAGGGTCCAACGAACCTTCATCAAACCCGCCCGTTTTGTATCCAATAGCGCTAACCGAAAAGTTAGAGAATTTAAAATGCTCATAGCCCAACTGTTCGCCGGTATCAGGGTCGGTCATTAGTTTAATATTTTGCCCGTATACGCCTTCTACCCTATTGTTTTCCGAATCTAAATATTTATTATCCAAAAATGCCTTGCCATTGCCGTCATATTTTAGGTCACTGTTTTTGCTGGCAAATACTGGAATAAACACAATATCTCTGCAATAGTTAAATTCGCAAGCAATTCGCCCTTCGCCGTCTTGACGCAAAATGGTAATGTCCGCAAACTTACTGCCCTCTACAAATTCTAGCGAAATAAAGCGTTGAGCGTTCAAAAAGTCTTTTGAAACTCTGCCGTCTATAATTTTTCCCACAAGTGCGGTATGATAGGCAAACATTCCCTCTTCATAATCGCCCTCTTCGCCCGTTCTTGTGTAACTTAACCCTTTTAATTCGTTTTCATTCAAAAAGGCTTCTACAAGCATAGCGTTGGTTAGTTTATCTTGATGCACCCCATAAATTACAGATACCCTTTTTACAAATTTAAAGTATTCTGTTTTGGTAAGTCTTTCTAATGCTTCCATAACAATATCAAATTGCATTACGCCGTCACTTTCCATTTGGGTGTAATAGTTTTGAATCATTGCTTCGGCTTCGCTGTCGGTTATGCCAAAGTAGTTTTTAATAAATTCTACATTAACATACACGGCGTTATCAAAGCCGGCGTCCGTTTGCACCCCTTGTGACACATAATCTGCACTAAACGGAATTAGCCCCACAAGGTCATAACCCCTAAGTTTTAGGGTAGGAACCTCTCTTTTTAAACTTGTTTCATCAAACACGCCCAAAAGGTTTCCCGAAAACCTACCAATTTCAGGTTTATTGCTAGCAGAAACTCCCACAAAGCCCGAAATTAAATCGGTAATGCTTGCCCCATAAGGAATTTTATCAACATACTTAATCTCGTAATTTCCTTTATCGGCGTAGTTTATACGAGTTTCGGATTCTAACTCAACCCGTCTTTCGGCGTCTGTACCAACAATGCTAAACTCATAGTTTATGCTGGTTGGCACAACATACCAAGTATTTCCACTATCACCATCTTTATAATAATCTTTTAAGTGGTAAACGGCGTTATCTTCTACACGCTTGCGGTCTACCGACAAATAGTTTTCGTTCATAAAATAACGACTATCGGCCTCTGTTGGCACAAAACTAGCATTTAACGAATTTTTGTTGCTATCAAAGTCGGTTTTACTGGTTGTAAAATAATAAATTCGCTTGCCCTTTGCAATATATTCAGGGTTTGCAATAGGGTAAAGTTCTAACGCATAATCTTTTGAATCTACCGGATATTTTCCATATTCAATTCTGCCACCGCTAAAAGGAACTGCAATTTCTACAACCGAAGTTGTGCTACCTATTTTGTACAAGCGTTGCTCATATACCAATCGCTCAACTACCAAAAAGTTGGTGTCGGTATACACATAGCCTTCGGCAACAATATTAATTTCGGTAGGTGTTTCGCTACCTTCTTGTCCTACATAGTTGTAGTCTTTTAACACAACCTTCTTTTCGTTGCACAACGCATCAAACATAGTGTATGCCACAACAAAATCGGTATGAACATCATCTTTTATACGGTTTTTTACAAAGGCATCAAGTTTGTTTAAATACATATACTCACTGCCCTCAAAGTTTGCAAAATAAACACTTGTAGAGCGTGCGTTTTGCAAAATATAGCAATATTTACCGCTTTCAAAGTTTAGCGATGTTTTACCGGTAGTGGTAACATAAATTACACTATCATCGCCAGCAACGGCACTATCCACTTGCACAAAATTCTCATAAAAGACCTTATCCCACTGCGACAAAAGTTCATCACTATCAAGTTCGGTATATTTAAAGAATCGCTGTGTTTTACCCATAGTTGTGCTATATTCTAGCAACAATTCAATATTTTCGTCCTTGCTACTTTTTATACCCTTATAAGAGTAGTTGTTTTTTGCTTTGGTAAGGTTTCTGCAATATCTATCCTTCCAATCGCTATCATTTGCACCGGTATACATACTTGAATACCCAAGGTCGTCAAAATAATAACGCATAGGTTCAAAGGTGGTAACCTTTTGCACGATGTCCATATTAAGTTCGTACAAATATACATCGCCCTCTTCGCCCCAGTTATCTACACCATTATAAACGGAAACAAGCCCATTGCTTGATGCATAAATGCGTCCGTTTACCTTAGCACCCTTTACCTTTTTAAAGCAAAGGTTAAAGGATTCTTCCCAAACACTTGCTCTTTCCATATTTTTGCAATAACGGTCGTAGCCAGACTTTTCAAAAAATTGTCCATCTATAAACAATTCGTAATATTTTGGAGTAGACTTTTCTATAACGAGCCTTGCTCCAATGGTCGAAATTAGGTTGCTGTCGGTTAGTTTGTCATGACTGGTGTTACCCATATGAGCAATACCAGCATCTTTGCCGTTGCTTAGCCCCTCCAAACTTGTATAAACTCCCAAAAAGGCATATCCGTCTTTTTTAGGAAGATTAGATAAATCCAACTTTTTGTATTCACTGCCCGCACCAAACTCTTTATAATAAACGGACACATTTTTAACGCTAATGCCCCAAGTATTAACGGTTTCTACCTGCAACTTAATATTACCTACTTGCTTATATAGCCCATTACCGCTTTTGCCCACCTTTAAACTTGCTACATCTGTAACCTTTAAGTTGTCATTAATGGCTTCGGTTAAGTCTTTAATGCGGTCTTTAAACTCGTCTGTATTTTCGTATAGGTCAGAATCATACTGCACATACAAAGGCAATTCTATGCTAATGCCCATAACTCTAACATCTATTTCTAGCACCGAATTATTTGCAATAACCGTACCCGCTTCGTCCACCGATACGCCCAAAAAGTCTATGCCCACATCGTTTTGATTTATGCTATAACCCATATAATCAAAGGCATTCCACGAACTGTTGCTCTCGTTTGCTGTATATCTATATCTTCCGCCCGCCAACACATAGCCCGCAGGCAAACCAATGTTATATTTTAGTTTTACAAAAGGCAAGGAGCCGTCCGCCAACTTTTCTACCGAAAATGTTCGGGTAAGGGTATAATTTGAGGTTGTTTGATTATTAAACCCGCTACCAATAGCGGTAGGAGATAACACACTTCCCGTCATAAGTTGACCGCTGGTTGTAATCGTGGTGCCAGACATATTAAAGTTGGTTTCGTTGCTACCTCTAAGAAGTTTCAAATTAATTTTTAGCACAAAGTCGGTAAGGTTGTCACTATTAACCCTACCAATAAACTCTCTGCTACCAATAAAGGCATTGTTTTCCAAATATTGAAGTTTTAGTTTTTGCAACTCACCGCCAATGTTTACCTCTACATCTCTAAGCAAAGAAGAATCTAACCCATTAGACTCATCAAACAAATAATTTTTACCAAGCACTATGTTGGTGCTATAACTAAACTCGTTATTTGACACCCCCGCAAAAAAGGTACCAACCTTAGCATCGGTTCTACCCGTTGCACCACTTTCGGCACTTCTTACAAAGTCATATTCCAAAATTTGGGTGCTACCACTTTTTACTCTAACATATACCTTGTCATAAGGAATACCCGACAACAGCATACTGGTACCGCCCGCCTGCTTGCTCATAAGCGAAAATACAAAGAAGTTTTGGGTGGTAAAATTTACATACATACTTCTTTCTAGGTCGGTTTTATCAAGCCTAATTCTGCCATCGTTAAAAATAACAAGTTCAAATTTTGTATATTGGTTTAGGTTATTAGTGCAAGAGTACTTTTTACCAACAATAACCCCGCCGTCATAATAGTCCGCCAATGCATTAAAGGTTATATCCCTTTGTTCGTCTAACAATTGTTGGTTTAGTGCAACAAAGTCATCAGAATATTCAATATACACACAGGTGTTATATCCATTCAAAATTAAAACAGATTTATTTTTCTCTATCTCTATAACATCATCGCTAACCGAATAGTTTTCAGATAGTTTGTAGTAGGTGTTAGTATACACTCCGCCATTTTCTTGGTCGGCATCTAGCGTTTCGGTAACGCTTTTTAGCACGCCCTTATTTACAAGCGTGTTGGTTATGGTAGAGTTAAAATAAAAACGCTTGTCGCTCAAAAGTCCGCCATACACCCCGCCATACATACTAAACCACTCTTTGTAAGTTTTTTTGCCGTCTGCACCCGTTACAAAAGAGCCAACCTGCGCAACATTTAGCATTTTATTAGTTAATATATCTTGTGCCGTTGTAAGATTAACATTTATTAGGTCATCAGTGGTGTAACAGTTTAGATTATTCAAATAGTTTGCAGGGTTATTAAAGGTTGCAAGTTGCCCACCAAAAAATGTACCATCAGAAATAGTTAAAATTCGGTTGTTGTTCTCGTTGTTTTTGGCATCGTTCAAGATAATGCTTGTGCCATTTTTTGTAACTTCAATTTTGTTTTTGCTACTATCTTGAACTTTGTCTTTTAAACTAACCCTAATGTCAAACTCAAAATTGTGCTTTAACTGTCCGCCGTTTGCCGTAGTTAACGTATAGTCTAATCTTCCCGTTTCTTGGTCTACAACAAACTTAAAAAAGTAAGAGGCGTTTTCGGTGTTCATATTGTATGTAGATATATAACTATCGCCAAAAAGCGAAAGGTCTTTGCCCGAATAACTAATAACACCCTCTTTGCACACGCCGTTAATAGTCTGCAAGGTAAATACTGAACCCGTAGAATCGGTGTACTTTACCACAATTTGCGAAATGTAATAAGTGTACGCATCTAGTTTGTTATAATCGTAACCCTTTATTGGGTCTAATTGAAATTTTACAAATTTAGAATTTACCCCATTTTTAAAATCTGCAATGGTGTTTGTGTTGTTTATATTAAAATCATCTTGCACTTGAAGTTTAAAGTTTGATGGACTGTTGTTTTTTTCGGCATAAGTTCCAAGCATCATCAAATCCGAAATAACGCCGTCCATTCCGTACATTACATTGCCCGCATTGTCAATTGTCAAATAATCACAATTAATGGTATACATATCGTCATTAACGCCAAGGTTTTCTTTGTCGCTAGACGAAGAAGTTTTAAACGAAAAATAATGGTTGCCCTCTTCCATATCCGCCCCAGATAGCACCAAGCGTAAGAAGTCATCATATTCAGCATCTGCACTGGCAACAATGGTAGTATCAACCTGACCCAATTTAGAATCATCTTTATTTATGCTTATCAAATGTGCGGTCGTTAAAACTCCTACAAGAGCAACAACCCCCGCACACAAAATACTCAAAATCGTTATTTTAGAATTCTTAAAAAATTTCATCATTTTGTTCACCAATTAAATTTTTTAATCTACCAACTAGCCAACCGTAATAATCCTATCGCCTATTTTTTATCCCCAGCCCAAATCTTTATCAAGCCACCTACGTGAGATAACCTCAAACTTTTGTTTTGCTAGCCCCAGTTTTGTTTTCTTTACCTATATGGTTAAACCCAAAGGTTTTTACCCACCTAGTTTTTACTGTTTTTGCTCTACTAAGTCTCAGACCCAAAACAAAACTACATTACTTTTACCTAAGATAATAGTTTTTCAATTGTTATACCTAAGCCTAAATTGGTCAAAAAACCGCTAAACTGTTTATGGTTTTGTTTAGTAAAAAATGTTAAATTTATTTGCTGAGTTTTTACAAGCACAAATGAGAAGGAAACCTCGAGTCAAATTCTCAATTCAAAAAATTTTGCAACACACAACAAAAACTGGTCTAACAATTTAATTTAAACAACTGTTTGTTATGTTTTTATAACAAAACAATTACACTTTTAGCCTACATTTTTCACTAAATAAAGTATAAAAAATTACGCCCCATAAGTCAAACAAAAACCCCCTACATATATATTATATTAATATTTTAATAATTTATTATTTTCTATCTTCTCCCGCCCCCGCTGTACATATATTATTCCGTCCGCCTATCTGACGAACGGCACAACTCTTGTAGGGCGGGGAAATCTTCCCCGCCGTAACCTTATTTAACGAAACGAACAAATATTTTACTTAAACCAACAGGCATAATCATATCTACGAATTGATTTTATACAACCCTAAATTAATGGCACACACCCAGTAAGTTTGTTTAGATTTTGGAGATAAAAAACACAAAACAGGTTACCGATATATACCCTTATTTACAAAATGCAAAAATTAAACAAATTCTCAAATAGAACCACGTCACCAGCAGGTTTGATTAGATTTTATAGAAAAAACGCCCAAAACAAGTTGCCGACTAGGTTATCCTGTCGGCGTTTTGTTTTGGGTGTTTTTGCATAAAAGATAATTAAAGATGCGGAAAGGCGGTGCCGTCCGCCTGCCCAGACGGGCGGAACAATTCTCTCACTTTATCAACTTATCTAAGGCGTTTTTGCGTTTTTGCTCCTCTGCTGTTAATTCGGTCGGCTGGGTATTTTTTAAAACCGCCCGCTCTATTTTTGCTAGGTTTGTGTTCTGTGTGGCACCAATTTCATTATCTACCCCATCACCCATTTCTGTTTTGGTATCGGTCAAATTTTCTTTGTTAAAATTCCCTTGCAAATTTTCGCATTCATCTTCATTTTTGTTACAACTATCCGCCTCGCTTTGCACAGTTTCTGCAACTTTGTTATATTGTGTATCGTCATCTTCTACATTGTTTTTGGTATGTGTAAAACAACTTTCATCTACACTTGTGGGTTTAGGTGCATTTTTATTTTCCTTTTCCACCTTTTTTGCAAAGGCTTTATTGCTCTTTTTTGCAAGTTCTTGTCTGCCTGCAATTTTTTTGTCATACTTAAACTTAATATTTTTGGCACTCAAAAATTTCACAAGGTCATCTGATTTTCCAAATGTCATACCGTTTTTGTCCAAAATATAACACATTGTACTTGTAATAAAAATATACAAATAATGCCCATTTTCTACCACACGGTCAATCCATCTATAATCTACCGTCTGGTTCGCTATTTCAATCTCGCCTTTTAGAGTCTTTAAATAAAAACCGCCGTCACTAAATTTGTAATCTAAATAGGTCGTTTGCGAACATAGAACATTCTTTTTTGCCGACCTTTTTACGACATTTTTATACAAAAATGGCATAATAACAACACTTATACCCCCAAGCACAAAAAATATACACGCATATTCGATACCTGCATTCAAAACTAGCATATAAACACCCACCAACACAAACAGAGCAGGCACCAAAATTCCCAACTTCACAAACACTGGTTTTAGCATTGCACGGTTAAATTCGGTAACTTCCTTCCCACCAAAGTTGGTAGTGTTTCTAAATCTTTCAATATCCTCACTAATCAACATATTCGCTCCTTAAATTCTTACACCAAAAATAACTGCTGGGTAAGACCTATCCATTCGGTCGCTTCCAACATATTCAAGTTTGCCGAGTTTAGAAAACGCCTTAATTGCCGAAATATTACTTGGGTGAATACCCGCACACAGTGCATTAAAGCCCACCGACTTTGCAATTTTTAGTAGTTCTAAATTAATTTTATTAATGATGCCCTGACCTCTAAACTTTTCGTCCACAATAAAATATCCAATCTCTCCAAGTTTTAGTTCGGGCGACATAAACTCGTCCGAAACCCTATAATCTGGCACATCAAGTTCAAGAGCCGATAAGCCCACCATTTTTCCGCTATCCAAAAAGGCACCAAACAAACACCCGTCAGCGATAAGTTTTTCAAAGGCAACGGCATTCATATCTTTGTACCAAAATCTGTTTGGCAATGTTTCAATCATCTTGTTATACAGCAAAATGACATCTCCCAAATTATCCCGAGTTAACTTTTTTACTTCCATAATTTACTCCAAAAATTGTTATATTTTTATAACAAAAAGTTCAAGACGGAGGAATGTTTTCCCCCGCCCAAACTTATGTTTATTTAACTAAGCCAATTTACAAAAATATCAGCTGATTTTACATCAATACCCGCCTTTGCTCTTACCAAACTCTTGCCCGATGTGGTACGAGATTGGTTATCCAAACTTTCGGTATTATATCCGCCCTTATCTCCATTTTTTGCTTCAATTACAATGGTAAACGGCTTATCTATAACCGCACTAAACAACAGGGTTTTGCCGTTGTTTGACGCTGTTAAATCCATAATTTTTACACCCTTGCGGTATCTTGCCATAGGCTCAATTTCTGCAAGTTTAACCTTTTTTGCATAACCTTTATCGCTAACAACTGCAATACGGTTATTTGGCATAGCCTGACTAGACAAAATAACTTCGTCACCGTCTGCAAGCATAATACCCTTTACACCACCCGAAATTCTTCCTTGCAAAGGAATATCGTCAGTAAAGGCATTTAACGCCATACCAAATTTAGTCACAAACAAAATTGTACATTTAGGGTCGGTGTTTTCGCTTTGAACATCAACCAAATAGTCATCATCTTTAAACTTAGTTGCTTGGAAATAATTCTTTAATAAGAAATATTCGCTCCACGCCGTCTTTTTAATCATACCGGACTTGCTAAAGAACAACAAGTTTTTAGCACACTCTTCGGCGTTTTCAGCATCTGGCATTTCAAATACCGAAACAGGATACTCGCCCTCTTGCGCCTCTTTAAACATAACCCTAAATTCAATACCTCTATCCCTCATTTTTTGTTCAGGAATATCGCCAGCAGTAAGTTTAAAGGCATTGCCAAGGTTGGTAAAGAACATCAGCGTTTTAGAGGTGTTGGTGCTAATAAGTTTTCTATAAATATCGCTATCGGTAGTTTTTTCGCTAAACTCCTTAGTACTCATATTAAAGTGTTTTAGGGTATGAAGTTTAACAGTACCCGCCTTAGTAATTCCAACAACAACCTCTTCAATAGGCTTAGTATCGTCTTCGGTAGGAACGGTAAATTCGCTAAGGTCTTTAATAATTTGACTCGCTCTTTCTACCTTAAATCTCTTTTTAATTTCTAACAACTCGCCCTTAACGGTTTCTAGTTGAAGTTTAGGGCTGTTCAAAATTTTGGTAAGTTTATCTACAAGTTCTCTAAGTTCTTTAAGTTCTTGTTCAAGTTTATACACTTCAAGATGCGTAATTCTAGCAAGCCTCAAATCTAGTATAGCCTGCGCCTGACGGTCAGAAAGTTTAAACCTTTCCATAAGTCGGCGTTTTGCATCGGCAGTGTTTTCACTGGTTTTAATAATTTTAACAACTTCGTCAATGTTTTTAACAGCAATAACCAAGCCTTCCAAAATGTGCATACGCTCTTTTGCTTGGTCAAGGTCAAATTTGGTACGCCTAACAATAACCGATTGTTGGTAATCTACATAATACTTAATAATTTGCAAAAGACCAAGTTGTTGAGGCTTGCCATCTGCAATAACAACCATATTAATACCATAACTAACTTGAAGTTCGGTATACTTATACAAATTTTCTAACAGTTTAACTGGGTCGGCATCTTTTTTAACCTTAATAACAGCACGAGTACCCGTTTTGTCCGACTCGTCCACAATTTCTGCAACGCCGTCTAACTGCTCCTTTTTAGACTCTCTAATATCTACAAGTTTTGTCAAAAGACCTGCTTTTTTTACGCCATAAGGAAATTCGGTAATTACAATACTCTTTTTGTCTTTGTCACGGGTTTCAATATATGCTTTTGCCCTAATAGAAATTTTGCCTCTACCCGTTTCGTAAGCATTAACCAACTCATCTCCCGCAATAATAATACCGCCCATAGGAAAGTCGGGACCTTTAATGTACTTCATCATTTCTTTTAGTTTTATGTTTGGGTTATCAATATACGCAACCACGCCCGCAATTACTTCATTAAGGTTATGTGTCGGAATATTTGTTGCAAGACCAACGGCAATACCCGTTGCACCATTAACCAAAATGTTAGGAAATCTACTAGGTAGCATATCTGGTTCTTGAAGTCTGTCATCAAAGTTATACGACCAATTTACAGTGTCCTTTTCAAGGTCACGAAGCATCTCCATAGCAAGAGGTGCAAGCCTTGCTTCGGTATAACGCATAGCAGCGGCATCATCACCGTCTTCACTACCAAAGTTACCATGACCCTCTACCAAAATTTGACCCATACTAAATGGCTGAGCCATTCTTACCATGGCATCATAAACCGATGTATCGCCATGTGGGTGATATTTACCCAAAGTATCACCGACAACTCTCGCCGACTTCAAAAAAGGTTTATCTGGCGTAACACCAAGGGTTAGCATATCATACAAAATACGCCTTTGAACAGGTTTTAATCCGTCCTCTACTCGTGGCAAGGCTCTATCCAAAATAACATGCTCCGAATAGGGCATCATAGATTCATGCATAACAACATCTACGCTTTTTTGGATAACATTTTTACCAAAACCCGCCGTTACAAACATCTCTTGTTTAAGTTTTTTCTTCATTTCGGCTTGCTCTTCTATAGAGCGGTCGGTAGTTACACTTTGCTCGCTAACCTGCTCCATTTGCTCTATTAGGTCATCTAAGCCAACCTGCCCATCAAGAATAGAACTTTCTTCGCCATCAGCCCCGGTCAACTTGTTTTTTAATTCTTCATATTTTTCATTTTCATTTTTATCATTGCCGTTGTTTTCGTTGTCTTTTGCCATTAAAAGTTATCTCCTAAAAAGTATTTTACTCGCCTTAATTTTTACCAAACAAAATTTTTATACACTTTGTATTTTGCTAAACAGGTTGCGGGTTGGAGTTACCAAAAAGCCTTGTAAGTTAGTTTTGCTTTTTAGTGTGCAACAATTTAAACATTGGTTAACAAATAAAGCCACCACTAACTTAATTATTAACTTGCCACCAAAAGTTAACCTATCGCTAAATATTCATTTGTAAAAATAGTAAGACAATCCCGTATACTCAAATTATACCACACTTTCTTCCACTTTTGCAAACAATTTTTATATACTAAATTAGGCGTTTCCCCTTATATCCAAAAGGATAGCAATTTTTATATCGCTCATAAATTCATTCTATTTTTCTGTTTTTTTATGCCTTTATTTTATGGGTTTCAACGCTTCCTTCAAAAACTTAACCGATGGTTTTAAAACTCTTTTTATTCATAAAAAAAGTGAACCCCTAAAACTCAAGGTTCACTAAAAATTAATTTTTCAAAAAAGTAAACAATTTATTTGTTATGCGGAAACTCTTTTTGTTTTTCGCTATCTAAACAATCGCCAAAAAACTTTAACATTTCTACCGAAACACTCTCTAATGGGCCATCGTTATGATAAACATAATCATAGTCAAAATCGTCAACGCCGTCATCAGAAGCGTTTCCAAAAACCACATTTTCAATATCTGCACGGGTAATTTTTAGCGTAATGCACCGACCAAAAACCTGCGACCTAAACTTCTCAATCTCCTTAGGCTCACGAATATGCACAAACATAACCTGATACACTTCGTCTTCCATAAATCTTTTATATTCATTCAAAAGATATTGTGTAGGATAGTCATTATACTCAACGAGTAAATTTTTCATATCAGACAAAAACTTGCGGTCTTTAAACTCCTTTCCGTTTTGCCAGCCAACCGTTCGAGCAATTTCTTTTACAGGGTCAATGCTAGACACATTTAAACAATTGTAGCAATCAGAAATTACATTGCAAAATGTATCCTTTCCAACTCCACCCCGTCCATTAATTATAACAACTATTTTAAACTTATCCATAAAAATTTTCCTTCATAAAACATTTACGCTTCTTAGTCTAACACAAAAAAATTTATTAGTGCAAGCGTTTTATTGTACAAAATTATTTTTATAGTTTTTCAAATTGGTTACCTAAAATTTTTCTACTTCCAAAAAGCCAACATATTGCTTATTCAATTTAACCTATTTAATTTTTTATAGTTCAAAAAAGTAAACATATCACCTATTCAGTTTAGCACCTCAGTTTTTGATACCTTCAAAAAAGTTTGCATATTGCCTATTTAAAAATTAAACCCAACAAAACTTTGTAAAAATGAACAAAATAATTTTTTCCGTTTTGTCAAAAATTGCACTAAAAATCTTTTCACCAAAAAGCCTTTTTTGTATACATTTTAAAAAAATTTTTAAGCCCGACACAGAGTAACTTTCTCCGCCCGACTAATTATTCGATTTTGCACCTACTTGGCAAAAAGACGCAAATTTTACCCCCTTTTTGCAACAATTAAAAATTCAAAAACCTAAAAACCCAAAAATTTATTAACTTTTCTTAAAAATTATTTCAAAAATTTTTTAGGGTTTTTGTGGGCAATTTTTATAAAAAATTTTACGCTTTTTCTACTCTTGCAACAAACACATTTTCGCCCTTTACTCTACCAACCACAAAGGTAGCATTTTCTTTTTTTGTTGTTACCACCTCTACTTTTTCTTTCAAAAATACTTCCTTCAAAAAATGGACTTCAAAACTTTTTACCCTGCCTTCTGCAAAAAAATCTCTTCCCAAACTATCCACAACTATTTTTGTGTACACGCAATTATTTAGGTGGTTGTTCATATCAAGGTCAGATAGTTCCACCACTTTCTCGTACGCCACCTCGCCTTCTGCATCTAATATATCGCTATCAATTTTTGAATAGTCCCAATCGGTAATTTCGTTTTTTCTAAAATTAAAATCTTTTGGCAATGTGTTTATTTTGGTTGTCATAATTGCCCTTCTGCTATCTGTATCCAAAATACACCAAAGCGAACGCACACTTGCAAACCTTTGCCCATTAACACTTAGCACAAAGTTTCGCTCGTTTTTAATAAGCGAGGGTTTTGTCGGATAACTATACACACAAACCTTGTCGCCGGCTGTTGGAAAATCGCTTTCAAAGTGAATGGCAATTTTTGATATTACCCACGCCCCATTATCTTTGGCTTTTAAGTCTGTCATACTCATACCCATTTTTGCCGAATGTAATCCCGCAACATTTTCAAACATCTTCATCAATTCAAAATACGAAAGTCTTCCAAAGCAATCAACGGCAGACTCTCCAATTATATAACTTCTCTTAATAAAATTTTGCATACTCATCACTCCAAAACAAGTAATATTTAGTAGTATAAGGTTTTTTTCAAATACTACTAAGTGCATTATAAGCAATCTGCACGCAATAAACCACAAAATTTACTCTATTAAAAAGTTTGGCAATCTACTAAAAATTTACTACACACGCTACTATTAGTAGGGTACAAATTTCGACAAAGCAAAGTTAATTATACACATTAAATTATTGCATTCAATTACTTGACTAGCACAAAAAATATGATATAATGTAACTATGGAATTAAAAAATATTATCGCACAAAACATAACTGAGTTAAGAAAGCAAAAAAAACTTACACAGGCTGAGTTTGCAGAGCGACTAAATTATACCGACAAAGCCATTAGCAAATGGGAGCGTGGCGAAAGCATTCCAAGCATTGAAGTTTTGAAGCAAATTGCAGATATGTTTGGCGTAAAAGTAGATTATTTATTACAAGAAGGCTCGTTTATCGACAAGCAAGATTTGGTTTTGCCAAAGGAAAACAACCAAAACAAAATCTCTATTACCGCCCTTGCGGTTACCGTTGTTTGGTTTATTGCAACCGTTGTATATGTTTACACCCAAATTAACCTAAACCTAAATTTGTGGGTAGTCTTTGTCTGGGCGGTGCCTGTTTCTTGTACGGTTTTAGGCATTTTTAATTTTAAGTGGGGCAAGCACAAGTTTTATATGTACATAAATTCGCTATTCATTTGGAGTTTGCTAACCAGTTTGTATCTAAGTTTTTTAACCTACCAAGTATGGCTAATATTTATAATTGGCGTACCGGTACAAATATCTATTATTTTGTGGCAAGGACTTACCCCTCGCAAAAAAAATAAAATACAAACCGAAAAAAATAACGAACAAGCCACAATCGCCCAAACCACAAACACCCAAAACCCGCAACCACAAAACTAAAACAACCTAAAAATTTGGTAATTAATTTTAATTATCTAAAAGTATAATAAATAGTTTTTATAATTAGTAAAACGCCAGATAGAATACTATCTAGCGTTTTTATTTATTTGATGTTAATCATAGTTATTTTTTAGCGTTTCTATAAGCGTTTTAATTTTTGTAACCACCGACAACGGACTTAACACCTTTACAAGTTCGGCATATTGAAGTGCCCAATATGCAATGCTTTGTTCGTCCGCTTTAATATACGCAACCATCTTCCCCTCTTCTGAGGCAATGGTGGTGTTTTTGCCAAACCACTCATAAATGGCACCTATTGCCCTATCATTTAATAGTTCAATTTTGCCATTAACAACCGCCCCGCCAAACATATAAATATGGTCGTTTATGTAGGCGTTCTCGTCAAACTTTTTGTCGTCATCTACAAAGTGCTGAATACTTATAGCCTCTTCGTCCGTTTCTACAATGTCTACAATATTTTCTATTTTGTAATTACTAAGCGTGTTTTTGCCGTCTTTGTTGCAAACCAAATAATATTTTCCGTTATTGTTAACCATAAAGTAAGGGCTAACTAAATGGTTTTTCTTAACCTCTATAACCTTGCCATTTTCCGACCTATTTGAAAGATAGTTAAATCTAACCTTGTGGCACTTTTCTATGGCGGTATTTAATACATCAATATTAAAAAAGTATTGCTTATTAACCCCGCCCGACACCATTGGCTTAAACAGGTGCTTAAACGCCTTTCTTTCATACACGCTCGAAAACCCCGCAAGTTTTTTGACAATTTCGGTAACGGCGTTTGGCGGAAGCGCTTTGCTAGAATACACCGAATCTACCAAATAGGTAATTTCGCTAGAATCAAACTCTCGCCCCAGCAAATAATATCCCCGTTCTCCCCGCACAATGTCATAGCCAAAATCTATCAAAAAATCAATATTTCTAGAAATTGCCTTTCGTTCAGACTGCATTCCAAAACGCTTATCAATCTTTTCTATTATATCCGCCTGCGTCAGTTGATGCTCTGCGTCACTGTATTCTTTTAAAACATCAAGAACATACAGTAGCAATAACTTTTTGTTACTTTCAATAGCCATTTTGCCTGCTCCAAATTTTTTCGTTAATTAATTATATCATATTAATAGTAATTTTTCAATTTTTCTATCAACTAATTTATTTCTTTACCTATACAAACAAAATTACAAGGCGTTTTTTATTTGCTTATCAAAAAACTTCGCCTTTACCCCCGCTAAGCCCCAAAAATATCAATTATAACGCTAGCAAACTGCCATTTCCTCTATTCATAGTCATATAATAAAATTCGCTTTCGGTAAGAGAAGTAGTAGAACGATACATTCCAAGAGTAAGTTTTTTAACAACCTCTCCCGACAACCCACCAAAAATTAAACGGTTAGAAAATTTATAAAACAACCCTTCATTTAGTGCAAGCCTTTCAATTTGAGCGGTTGTAGCAATTACCGCCACACCAACTTCACTAGCCTTAGTAATCAAAAAGTTTAAAATTGGTTCAATTTCCAAAAAGTTTTCCATACGGCTAAACCTTTCTAAATTTTTTAATACCACCACAAGCCTTGCACCCGACTTTCTAAATTTTTTGTTATACTCGTCCATATTTTTGCACCTGTTTAGTGCCAAAAAAGTTGATAGGGTTTTAATGTAGTTATACACCTCTACCATTCCCTTTTTAATTTCGACATCATCAGCATAGCACTTTGCACCAGCACATATTCCGCCCAGCACAATTTTTTGAATATCTCCTGCACCGGCATTTTCTAGCCCTACAAAAATATTCCCAATCACACTGTCTACAATCCCCTCTCTGCGGGCAACAATTAAGGTAGGTTTTTCGAGCGACAAAAAGTTGCTATCTCCCAAAACAATTTTCCCTAAATTAGTTCCATACTCTTTTTCTTTCATTTGTTTATATTTCCTTTTTTTATTTCACTCAAAGTATAACATATAGATTGCACCAAAAGTGGTACTTTGTGTCATATTCAAACATTTGTTTTATTTTTTTGCACAAAAAAGGCTAAGTCTTTTTTGGTAAGACTTAGCCCCAAATGCAAAATTCGCTTTATTTAACTACACAATTATTATTAAAACATAACTATAAACTATTGTGCTTTTTTCTTATATTCGCAATAAGCAAAATTCCGCCAATAATTAGCACAATCGAAATTGCAACAACGGCATAAAGTGCTTCTACACTCACCGTCTTTCCAAACACTGTTAAGTTGCAATCTACACTGTCCTTAATTTTTTCAATAGCCTCTGCTGAAAGCCCGCTAGCCTTCATTTCTCGCACAATGCCCCGCATAAACCCATTTCTAATAAGGCTGGTTGCATAGGTGCTTGGCAAAATTCCTAACAGATTTTGTAGCCAACTATCAAATTGCGAAAGTGGCATATACGCACCACAAATAAAGCCATACCCTGCCGAAATCACCGTTCCAACTGCTGTGCCTTGCCCATTGGTCTTTAAATTCATATTAATAATGCTCGAAAGTGCCGTACCAAACAACGTAAGCAAAACACAATCTAGCATTATTACAACAACATCTAACACACTAAAAAACCAGCCCGAAATAGCAATATAAATAAAGCCCAGTGCAAGCGTAGCAAAACTAATAATTAAGGTTGTAAAAAATGTTCCCAAAAAGTACGCCAAAAAGACAGTTGACCCGCTAACAGGAGCCACCAAAAAATCTTTGTAAATGCCGTTTGCCTTATCTTGCACCATAATAAGGTTAGAGCAAAAAGCAACGGTAACACAACTAACGGCAATTAGCGAAGAAACCAACTCTACCGCCACGGTGCCGTCTATTAGTTTAGACGACAAAACGCCATCAGGAACACCTTTTGCTAGCCCATCGGTATAAATTTTACCCAAAAAAGTAACATATAGCACCAAAAGAATTATAGGAGTTATAAGTGCGGTAAAAAACATTCCCTTGTCTTTAAAAAACAATTTAATATTGCGATTTGTCATACAAAAAAGCGTTTTCATTTAGTTGCCTCCTTCTAGTTTTTTGCCGGTAACATTCAAAAATACATCGTCCATTTTGCCCTTAGTGACCTCAAAGTCGCAAAACAACTCCGCATTATTTGTAAACATATCAAGCACTTCTTTTACGCTACCAACCTCCACCCTTATTCCACTTTTTGTAATTGTGTACGGTTTATTTAGTGCCTGCACCGCTTTTTCGCTAACCCCATAAAAGGTAACAAAGTCGCCAGTGTAGGCGTTTTTTAGTTCTATTGGAGTGCCACGGGCCACAATTTTGCCAGCATCCAAAATTACTACATAGTCAGCATCTGTCGTTTCTTCCATATAGTGTGTCGTCAAAAAAACCGTCATACCAAGTTCTTTTCTAAACTCATTAACAACTTCCCACATCAGCCTTCTGGTATACGGGTCCAACCCCGTGGTAGGCTCGTCCAAAATTAGTATTTTAGGCGAATGCAACAACGCTCTTGCAACATCAATTCGTCTTCTTTGCCCGCCAGACAACTTGCAAACCGCCCGCTTTAAAATATCCGTAAATTCCAATTTAGAAGCCAAATAATTGATTCGCTTTTTTGCTTCGTCACCCGTAATGTTATACAAACTTGCACGAGCGTACAAATTTTCTTCTACCGACAAAAAGCCATCTAGCACCGAATTTTGAAAAACTACTCCCAAAATATTAGATATTTCGGACATACTCCTATCTACATCTAACCCATTAATTAAAACGCTTCCGCTGTCTTTTTTCTGTGTACCGCACATAATAGAAATTGTAGTGCTTTTCCCGGCACCGTTTACGCCCAAAAAGGCAAACAGTTCACCTTTCCTTACCACAAAAGAAATATCATCAACCGCTCTAACCTCTCCAAAATGTTTTTTTAGACCGCTTATCTCAATTATATTTTCCATCTACTTTTCCTAACAAAAATTTAATTTTATATCTTAATTTTAATAACTTTGGGTTCATTTGTCAATCTATTTAAAAAACTTGCTACACCTATTTGTATATTAGTTTTTTGTTTTTTTGTTAAAAAGATAAAAAATAGGAAGAAACCCAAAATTTCTTCCTAATCATCTTTTGTTTTTTAATAGACCCCAGCGGGGTTCACTTCATTTTGTCATTTTTTTGTTTAATTTTATTCCATTTTATAAAATATGTTTTATATTCGCCAACTAGTGTGTAACGCTCATTTTTGCTAATTTTATTATATCTTTATAAAATATAGTTTGTGTTAGCCAACTATTGTGCAAAACTCATTATAATAATAGTTTTCTGTGTTATCCTCAATTAGCAACTTAATCAATTCATAACTTTCTTTTTTGTCTACCATAATAGAATAGTCGCCACCATATCCGCCGTTTGCAAGTTTTCGCATTACCAAAAGCGTATTATTTTTTAAAACCTTTACCGCTTTTAAGGAGTCACACCCTACAAAGGCATTTTTTCTAATAGTAAACTGTTCGGTGTCAAATTCTAGTGTACTTAAATTTTTGCAACCATTAAAGGCATCTCTCATAATTTCCACATTTGCATTTTCAAACACAACACTTTTTACATAATTGTTACCCGAAAATGCTCCGTCTGCAATCGCAATATCTGCAAGTGCATCACCATTTTTACCATAAATGCCCGTTGTTTCGCTATTAATTATCATATTTTCTATTTGATTTACAATTGCAAAATCGCTAAGCCCAACAACGGTGTTACCAACAACTACAAACACCTTTTCAGAATGTTCTTTTAGCATATATCTATTCATTCTTACATTTCGGTTATATTTAATATCTATTAGTCTAAACAATTGGCTTATAGTTGCACTTTTGCTCGCATCAATTTTTCTTTCTACCAAAAGTTCAATGTTGTGTGTAGTACTAATACCAAAGAAATTATTGTCTATATTTTTAAGCACTTCACCACTTTCTATAATCATTTCATATACAGCGGTAGCACCAGCAAATGCGTTTTCGCCAACGCTTAATACCGACTTATAAATTTCTATTTTGTTTAACTTTTTGCAATCGGTAAAGGCGTTGTTACTAACTTGCAACTTGTAGGTTTTAGTAGGTCTTGTTACCACATTGCCATCAACTTCTAAGCCCAAATACAACTCTTCTATATTACTATTTTTAAAAGCGTTTTTGCCTACAACCATATATGATGCAGGAACAACTACTCTTTTAATTTTTGCATTGGCATCATCGCCATACACGCAAAAGGCATTTGTTGCAACACCCACAACCCTACCGCCCAAAGTCGTTTCGGTTGGCAAAATTAGGTTGCCATTAAAGTTAAGTCCTGTATCTTTAAAACCTGTAATAAAATAGTTATCACCAATTTTAATATATTCATAAATAGAGGCATCATTCAAATAGCCATCTTTATTTTCTGGTTCATCAGGAATTATTGGAACATCAGGAACAATAGGCTCATCGCTACCACTATTATTGTCGTCATCTTTAATATTAGATTCTTGATTAGAATTATTGTTTGCACCACCGCCGTTATTTACATTGCCCTTTTTGCGATAGTAAACAAAACCCAACGCCCCAACACTAACAATAGCCAAAACAATAATGGTTATAATCAATAATCTTATAAAACTATCCTTTCTGCTCGTCATAAAGATTGTCCCCCTTAATCTTCATTAGTACATATATTTTACCACAAAATGTCAATTTGTCAATACCCCTCCCGCAAAAACAATTGCAAAACGCACACATTTTGAGAATATTTTTGCGTAAAATTTAGTATTTGCCAACCAACCCACACCAGTTTGCCAAAAATTAAATTTTAGTAAAAAAATAATCCATGGGTAAATGTTGTAAACCTCGGGTCAACCCAGCAATTTTTTAATAAAAAAGTGAACCAACAAGGTTTCCCTTTTGGTTCACTAATAGGTTTAGTTTTTTTTACCCAACTATTTTACTCTTACAAGTCTTCCACCTGTATAGTTATTAATAGACAAAACAAATAACAATGATTCTATTTTTAAAGCATTTTTACTACTATCGCTATCAAGGGTAAGTTCGACATCGCCCACATCACTAGTTTCGTTTTCATACCTAAATACGACACTTTGACCTTCTTCTAATTCAAATCTTACTTTGTTAAATACCATTTCGTTGTTAGCGGTCATCAAAAATACATCTAGGTTAATGGTATTAATGTTTGCACCAACATATAGTTCACGATCATAATTAGGGAAAGAGTTTGCAAGTGCTAATAGCATACTTTTAGAATTTTCTTTAACGCCTACAATTTTGTCGCCCGATACTTGAATAAAACTATTAATGTCAACTGCGCCATATTCTCTTTCTGGGTGAGCCTTTAATTCGCTTGCAATACCGTTTTCAAACAAATAACTCTTACCACTAATTTGGTAGTTACCCATTGCAATATAAGAATCGGTAATTGTAATAGAGTCGCTAGTCTTTGTAATTGTTACAGTAGATGCGCTATTTAAAATTTTGTAAATAGCGTTCATTTGCATAAATTCTTCTAAGTCACGAACATAAATTACATCGCCTTTTTTGTTTGGAGCATAGCCACCAGCAGGAGCACCAGCATATTTTTGAATTTTAATTGTGCCAGCATAAGATTGTTGTGCTACAAAATAATTCCAGTAGTTAACATTTTTTAGTGTAAACTCGCCAGATAATTCACAGTTTTCAAATGCGTACATATTAATTTTTCTAACTACACCAAATTTTGCCGTCTTAACATTTGCATTCATAAATGCACAACGGTCAATTAGCAATTCAGATTGTTCGTTTGTGCTTTCTATACTTTCTATTGCACTGTTATAAAAAGCAAATTCGCCAATAGTTTGTATGCCTTCGCCCATCTTCAAACTTTTTGCTGATGTGTTACCTGCAAAAGCACTTGCACCAATTGCTACAACTTTAATACCGCTTGTAAATTCTTTGTTTAGGTCTATGGTAGATAATTGTTTTGCACTACCTGCACTTGTAAAGCCCAAAACCACGCCCTTTACAATTTTGTAATCGGTAGTATTAAAGAAATATCTGTTATAACTATTATTATTTAAGTTTTCTTCTTCTACCAAATAAAAATCGGTATCATTAAGCATTGTGTTAGAGCCATCATCAACTTTGGTATTTACCAAAATTTCAACATTTTTACGGTTATCTCCGCTTAGTCCAAACAAGTTTTCGTCTAAACCGTTATAAATATCTTTGCTATCAACCACAATTCTTTTAACAGGTTTAGCATTGTTAAATGCATCATCTGCAATTTCTTTGTAGCCTTCTGGAATATAAATTTCGTTAACTTCTTTATCACTTTCTACCAGTCCGCCAACCACACCAATAACTTTATCGCCATCAGGTGTTTTGTCTGGTAATACAATTTTACCATTTTCATCAATAGCGTCTTCGCCAATTTCATCTACAAACCACTCGCCATCAATTTCTATAAACTTGTAATCAAAATTGTTGTTAGGGTTTGGTGTAGGATTAGGCTTGTTTTCGCCAGCGCCAGTTTCGGTAATTTCGGTTTTACCATTGCCTTTGCTAGAATTCCCCCCGTTCACAACGCCATCAAAAATTCCTGAGCCGACCAAAGCAAAAGTGCCGACAGCCAAAATTGCAGTGCATACAATACCTACGCAAAACAATCTTAAAAAACTATCTAACTTTTTTCTTCCTTCTTTTCTCATATTTTCGTCCTCCCTTTATTTCGCATATATTTTACCATAAAATTGAATTTTGTCAATATGTTTTATAAAAAAATATAGGATAATTTTTTACACATTTTGTGTAACTTTACCCTATGTTTTTATTTCTTGTTAATTATATGTTTCAAGCAAATTATGCAAGTTTTAGTTTTGTAAGCCAAACCAAAACTTGCAACAAAACCTGATATGGTTTTTGCACACTTTGTAAGTATTTTTTAAACAATTTGCTAATTCTTTATCCAAACCAAATGCTTATATTGCTTATTAAAATAATATGCAAGACCACTGCCCGATGTGAAATCTTTGGTGCCAATAACTATTCCGCTAATAATAGGTTCATTTGCCTCAATTTCATAAAGCCCAAAACACAGCCCGTCAGCCAAAACAATGTTTGTAACGCTGGCGATTCCGTTGTTATTAAACACCAAATATGCTCCAATTTTTTCAATTCCGCTACCAAACACAAGTGTTTTTAAACCAAAACAATTAGAAAAACAATTTCCGCCAACCTCCCTAACAGAGTCGGTAAGTGTAACTGTTTCGCCCAAACTTTCGCAACCGCTAAAAGCACTTTCGCCAATTGTTATAAGCCCCTCATTAAATTGTACGCTTTCTAGCTTTATGCAATTATAAAAAGCAAACAGACCAATGCCAGAAAGGTTAGTTGGACAAACAAAACTTTCAAGACTCACGCAGAACATAAACGCTCTATCGCCAATAACTTTTACATTTTCTAGCCCCGTTATAGTGGTAAGAGCAGAACAAGCTTTAAACATATTTGCCGAAATGGTTTCGATAGTTCCAAGGTCTACACATTTAAGGTTTTTGCAACCTTCAAACAAATTCGCTCCCACAGCAGTTACTCCTTCTGGCAACGCAATCTCTTCTAAATATTCTAAACCCTTAAAGCAACCCTCTCCAAAACTCAAAGGAGCCGAACCGCTCTCAAATATGATATTTTTTACATTTTTTGCCCCAGCAAAAGCGTAGTCGCCAAAGGTTTTAACCTTGCTACCAACAATAATTTTTGTAGCCAAACTGCCGTCTAACGCATTTTTTGCAATCTCTTCTACAAATGCAGGAAGGCGTAACTCATTTGCACTCTTCCCCTCTTCCGTTAAACCAACCAAGGTCTTGCCAAAAATGTTAAACATCTCTTTTTTTACCAAATCATAATCAAGCGAGCGCAAAATTGTTGCTGAGGTTTGTGGGTTTCCAAGCAAAACGCTTTCGCCATTTTTGTACCAATACAATTCATCAACAAATTGTACGCTTTGTAAATTGTTAAGTCCACTTATTGCCCCTACCTCAATTTTTTTAAGGGTAGACGGCAAAATTATTTTTATTATATTTTCACCAGCACCAATACTTCCACTTTTAATTTCGGTTACGCCCTCTGGCACAACCAAAAGCGAAATTTTATTAATAGACGCCGTACAGCCTGTTACCACTCCATTTTCAATTACCAAAACCGCCTCATTTGCAATGGAAGTTGTTTTTATTCGCTCCAAAATTTCTGCGTTACCACTGCTGTTTTGTATGGTAAGTTCTTCTGTCCCAGCAAACCAGCCCGACTCCCTTTCAAATAAAAGCGAGGTTAAATTGGTGCAATTGTCAAATGCTCCCGCATTAATTCCTTTAACTGAGTTTGCCACAATAATTTTTGGTAGTCTACTATCGGCAGACTCTATAAATCCGCTTTCATCTAGCACGTAAGGCGCCGAATAGGTTATAGCACGACCGCTCTTTAATACGTTTACAAGGTCGTACACACTTTCTATTGCCAAAAAATTATCTCCACTCCACCAACCGCACACTCTTTCGCCAATGTTTAGTGTCAATATATTTAAACCCGCAAAAGCATTTTTGCCTATTTTAACGCAACTGTTAGGAATATTAACAACGGTTATAGCACTGCCACAAAAAGCACTTTCGCCAATTTCTAAAAGCCCTTCTGCCAAAGCACAAGTTTTTAGTGCAGTGCAGTTATAAAAGGCATTTGCTCCAATTTTGGTTACACAACTAGGTAAAGTTACACTTCGTAGCGAAGTTGCTCCAAAAAACATATCATCTTCAATGACAGGATAGTTAAACTCGCTTTCAAACTCCACGCTTTCAAGACCTTTGCAATTTTTAAATACGCCCGCTTCTACAACTTGCAAGGTTTTTCCTAGTGTTAGTTTTTTTAGTTTTAAAACCCCTTCAAAGCAATTCTTTTTTAGCACGCTAAACTTAATGTTATCAAAGGTGTTAGCATTTAGCATAGCACAGTTTTTGAATGCATTTTCGCCAAACCAAGACACGCCATTTGGCAAATTAATTGTGGTTAAAGACCAGCAATTTTCAAAGGTGCCGTCTTCTATTTTTGTAATTAGTAAGCCCTCTTCTATTGTTATTTTATTAAGGCTAGCACAATTTTTGAAGGCGTTTTTGCCAATCGACTTAACCGAATTTTTTATGGTAAAATCACTAAGACTTGTGCAATTTTCAAACGCCGAATCGCCAATTGTTACAAGCCCCACTCCGTCATAAACCAACTTTTCTAATGAGTCGCACCCTTTAAAGGCACGGTTTCCAATAGCAGAAATTCTTGCTTTTATGGAAAGCGATTTTAGGTTGTAACAAGTGTTAAAACAATCATCGCCAATGGCAGAAATATTAAGCCCGTTAACGCTTTCCGGAATTACAATTTCGTTCAAGTTTTTTGCCAAACTATTAACGCCTACAACCACCCCACTATCTATGGTTAGTATGGTTTCAAACTTTGCGTATATAGTAATGGTTTTTTGTTTTTCTATTTCGCTTTCGGGTTTGCCCTCATCAAAATAGGTTATGTAGTTAAAAATATTATCATTTATTGCACTAATTGGTGTTTTAAAGTCAGCATCTAAATACCACCCGCAAAAAATAGAATATTCTTTGGTGGCAGGATAAAGTTCTCGTGGGTTTCCGCCTGTGCTATACGAAATTTTTTCGGTAGACCCACTCAAATTGCGTTCGTCATTAACTCCGCCGTTGGTTTCAAAATCTATAAAAATTAGTCTTGGTAAAAATATGGCGTTAAGCGTAATATCTTCATTTAAACTTTGGTCTATTTTAGAATAAACCACACCGCTATCCGTTCGCCATTCTTTAAACCAATAACCCAATTTTCGAACCACCGGCAAAGAAATGGTGTTGTCTTCTAAGTTAACAAGATTATAATTGTCGTCTAAAACCTTTAACTTAATGGTTCCGTCATTATCTTCTACCTTTACAAAAGAAATGGTTGTACGGTAAATTACACCCGCAACCCCGTCTGCCATCTCTCCGCCCGAAAGGTTTAATGTAAGAGTAATTATATCGCCTTTTAGCGTGTACTCCAAATAGGTTACGCCATCTAAAACGCACTCGCTCAAATTGTAAAAATATTTTAAATAGTCATTAGAACCATCGTCAACCACATTCCCAGCAACGGTTGCTTGCGTTAAAATAACGGTATTTTTATCAACCGCACCACCAACCGCTCCGTTTGCTTTTATGCTGGCATAAATTTTGCCACTTTCTACTACCAATCTTTCTACCGAAAAGCCAAAAGCCCCATTCTTTACTTCACCAATGGTGTTACCTAGCCTAACATCTTTTAAATTTGTACAATTTTTAAAGGCATCTTTATAAATTACGGTGGTATTAATTGCGCCCTCTGTCGCACTCAAAAACTTAACAAATTTTAACTCTGTGCAATTTTCAAAGGCACCCTCTCCCACCGTTTTTACGGTAGTTGGAACAACAACCCCCTTAATAGGAGAATTTTTAAAGGCACCATCTGCAACACCCACAACGGTACCACTAGCGGTGCTTTCGGGTAAAATTATAAAGGCGTACTTATCTACCGAAACTTCTTTTTTTACACCAGTTATTATGCACCCGCCACCAACTCTATCATAGGTAAACATTGCAGGATTTGCTCTATCTGGATAAATAATAACATTTTCAATGTTTACAGGAAAATTATTATTAGGCTTAGTGTGTGCCGATTTTTTTAGCACGCCAAAATTTACCACAGCAAGCAAGCAGATGCCCACTATTAGTGGTAAAACTAACGTCCTATTGGCTATAAGTCTACCAAAAAATTCCTTAATTTTTTTCATACGTACAAAAATTTTTCACCCTTTTATTGAAATTTATAATAGTTTATCTATCAAAAATACTAATAAAGTTATACAAATATATTGTAACAAACAACTCTTCAATTTGTCAATTGTTTATTCATTATAATAATTTAATATAAATCTTTTCAAGTTCCTTTCTTCCAAACAAGCGAGGCACCGGATATAGTGGGTTTGCCTCTTTTTCGGCGGTTTTTGCAAGGTCTTTTATGTCTACTTCTCTTAACTCTTTTACCTTATCCGGAATATCCATTTTTGCATTTAGGTCTTTTACCCAATTAATAAACCTAGTGCAGGCTTCACTTTCTACCACATTTTCATCTGCAAGACCAATAACTTTTGCCAGTTTAGATAGTGGCACATACACGCTATCGCCATAGGCTTCGAGCATCTTTGGAAAAATTATTGCATTTGCAAGGCCGTGCTGAACGCCATATTTTCCACCAAGAGAGTGCGCAATAGCATGAACATATCCCACATAACTTCTAGTAAACGCCACCCCCGCACAATAAGACGCCCTAAGCATATTTTGTCTAGCCTCTTTGTTAGAGCCGTCTTCGTATGCCAAAAGCAAATTTTCGGCAATTAGTTTAACAGCCTCTTCGCTACGGCTACGAGTTAGTTTTGTGGTGCTTTTGCCAATGTACGCTTCAACAGCATGAACCAAAGCATCTAGCCCCGTCCACGCCGTAATATTTTTTGGAAGCCCCACCGTAATGTCCGCATCTAAAACGGCATAGTGCGAAATAAGTGAAAAATCATTTATAGGAAACTTTTTATGTGTGCTTTCGTCCGTTATAACGGCAGCAACGGTAACTTCGCTACCCGTACCCGCCGTTGTAGGAATCGCAATAAAAAGCGGAAGGGTTTTTCTAATTTTTAAAAGACCCTTCATCTTTTTTACCGTTTTATTTGGGCATACAAACCTAGCCCCAATAATTTTGGCGCAATCCATAACAGAGCCACCGCCAAAAGCAATAATTGCTTCAAGCGACTGTTGTTTAAATATGGTTAGTCCCGTTTCTATGCACGAAATTGTAGGGTTTTGCACCACCCCGTCATAAACTACAACCTTTATGCCGGCATTTAGCAAAACCTCTTCTAGGTGCTTTGTAAGTCCTAGCCCTCTAATGCCTTTATCGGTTACAAGCATAACTCTTGTAACGCCATTTTTTATTAGGGTATCTCTTACCCCCTCCATATCCTTCAAAATTTTTGGTTCTCTATAAGGAAGCAATGGACTAATTAGTCTAAATGCTCCTTGGTAACACCTACAATATAATTTTTTTATGCAATTCATACAAAAGTTCTCCTTTTTGCCTACAATAATTATACACCCAAAACCTATTTTTTAAAAACGCTTTTACAACAATTAAAACGAAATTTTGCAATAAAAAACCCATCGTAAAATTTACGAAGGGTTACATTTTTGCTGGTGTAAATTATTTTACAACTGATTCATTATACCAAGTAGCAAATTTTTCTATATGCGCACTAGATGCTCCTCTGCCTGCAATAAGCATACAAGCAATATGAGCGTTGTTTATACCATAGTTTGCAACCGAAACAGTTAGAGTGCTTCCACTTTCATCGGTAAGGCTTCCAACTTGTTCGCCTAATGCGTTATAAAAAGCATAAACATTTTTGCCATCAACAACTCTTTCGGTATAAAATAGATTGTACTCAAAACTGATATTATCTACTTCTACACCCTTTACAAAATATTTGTTGTCGGTAACGTTTTCTGAAGCAATTTCGCTAGCAACTCCAGTGTTATCAATGCTATAATAATAAATTATGCTCTTGCTATCAACTGTTTTTTCTTCGCTTACAACCATTCTGCCATTTGCCACACAAACAACATCGTCATACTTAAAGTCTGCAACGCATTTGCCGTCTTTATTAATGATGCCAACTTTTCCGCCACCATTTCTAACAGCCATCATTTCGCCAACCGATTCAAGCCAATATTCTTTTACGCCATCAATAACAAAAACTTCGTCATAGTTTGCATCTACAACCTTCAAAAATTCTGGACGACCTTCGTAAGTTAAAACAAAACGTTCTTCACCAAGTTTGGTTGCGCTTTTATAATATTCAATTTCTTTAAACTTTTTGTTGCCATCTATTTGAAGATAAACAGGTTTTGCACTGCTGTCAAAAAATTTGTCATCTTCAATCTTAATTGCTTCTGCAAGCGCAAACTGATCATTTTCACTTTCAACAAGATCTACCAAAACATAATCAAAGTTTTTAAGTTCAGAAACACTGCCCGTTTCCATATTTACAACCTTAGTTTCTAATGAATATACATTTCCGCTATCGTCAAAGATATCATAGTTGGTCGAATTTGCAGGAAGTTTCTTCATAGATTGATAGTAAAATACGCCTCCAGCCATTGCCAATCCGGTAACGCCAGACATTGGAATAAATAATTCACAAACCTTTTTTACCTTTTTCATATTATAAATACTCATGGTAGTTCCGCCAGCAGAATCAACACCTTCTGCAGCAAACAAATACATATTGTCTAGTGTAAGTTTGCCATATTGCGTAGAAAATGGAGTAAGTCCGCTTTGCCAAGCAGGGTCGCCAGCGTCTACACGGGTTTCATAAACAACCGACCTTTTGTCCCCTTTAATTTTGTGAAGTTCTACATATTCAACATCTTTGTCGTCAATAAACCATTGCTCATAGGTGGTTTTGCCATCTACAACCGAGCCAATTAGTTGAACGTTAAATTCTGAAAGTCCGCACTCTCTTTCAAACACTACACCCACGCCACATTGCTCAACCCTTACATAGTTTTTGCTATTAACGGTTAGAGCATATTTAACATAGGTAGCGTCTTTGGTTTCTGCAACCACTTCAAGGTCGGTGCATTCTGTTAAATCAAAAACCATACGGCCATATCTTAAACTATATACACCCATCTTTGTAACGCCATCAACAACTTTGGTAACAAGGGTGTTACCATATTTTGAAACCTTTAAATAGTTAACACTGTTACTATAACGGTCAAAAACAAGTTGATTTGCGTAAGTGTTTTGCGAAGAAGATAAAGCGTTGCCATAGCCCGCTAATTCAAATCCTTGCATTGCAGTTGTATGGTCAGTTAGCGTGTTAATTTCGTACTTTGGTGTGTCTTTATAAATATTAACCGTTTTAACCGATGCACTACTACCGCAACCGGTTAAAAGTGTGGCAGTGACAACACTAAAACACACAACAACCGCAACAGCCATACTAAATAATAAATTTTTCTTCATATTTCTCTCCTTTTTTATTTTAGCCAAAAAATAAATAAACACCAAAAACTTTAAGTTTATAAAAACTCACGGTTTTTGGTGTATAAAAACTTTAAATTTTGACTTCTCATACTTATATTATATTAGAAAAATTTAACAAAAGTCAACATTTTTATATTTTTTTCTTAATTTTTTTTGAAAGATAACGGCGGAGTACTCCCGCAAAACCTAATTGTTTTCTTTGCCAATAATGTCAGGGTTTACCCATTCAGCGTTAAAAAACTCGGCATTTTCATTATACATTCTTTCATCTGCTTCATAAATCATAGTTCTAAAAGCACGCATACGCTTTTCTATTGCCTGCTTAATTTTTTCACACTCGCTCCAACCCCAACCAAAATTAATGGCATAGCGTTTTGGGCATTTTTGAGTTGCCACAATTTCATCTGCAAGAGATCTAACTAGCGACAAACTCGAATAATCTAAGCACTTGCAAAAGGAGTCTACATCTAGCGGAACACAAGCCACTCTACTACATGTATCTACCCCATCGTGGTCACAAACAAAACTTTCTAGCAGTGGAGGATTATCATAAACGCAAGTTCCAGCCCTTCTAAAACTATCAAAATAGAACTTTTTACCGCCCTTTTGTTTCATTTGTTCTAGCGCCTGCCAGTTGCCCGAATGAATTTTAACAGTATCCGTACGCTTCAACCATTCATTAAGTTTATAAATGTTATATAGCAAGGTATCGCTGTTTGGTTCTTCATACAAAAGCGAGTTGTTTAGTGCAATTTTCTCATCATTAGACATATTTTGCAACTCGGCACCCACCCTCTTTATCAAACTTTCAATTTCTATTCGAGGATTAGCATTTGCAATTGCTCTATCTATGGCATCTAACTCTTCTCTTCTTTTGCGGTCAATTTCTTGTCTTTCTAGTGCAGCGTTACTCTGTTTTTTGTACTCTTCCCAAATTTCGTTGCCACTAACTTCTTTGCTTTGGGCTTTTTGTGATGCACTTTTTTGATTTTGTAGTTCCGCCTCTATTGCATCTAATTTAGAAAAGGCTTCTAGCATTTCGCCAGACGCATTTTTAACCTTGCTTGGGTCCTTTTTTGCGTTTCTCCACATTCGTAAAATTTTAATTTCATCAATTAACCCCATTCTTTCTTCTCCTCCTAACCAATTGCAATTTAGTAGCAAAAACGACTTTTTGCAACAGTTGTTTTTATTATTTTATTAAATTATAACACCTAAAAACCACCCTTGTCAACACTCAAAAAAAAATTGCACCAACATTGGGCACAATTTCTTTATTTTATAAATAATTTTTTTCTTTAAAGTAAAAATTTTACCTTTTGTTCGCAAAATTTAAACACCCTAACAATTGCCACTTACTTACCAACAGGTAAATCTTGTGTATGTGCATTTGGCGTTACACTCGGTGCGGTTGTTACACTTGACTGTGGAGTTGTACTTTGTTGTGGTGTTGCATTTTGCACCGGCATTACATTAGGCTGTGGTGTTACATTTTGTGCCGGTGCCACACTAGGCTGTGGCATTACATTTGGCTGTGGTGCTACATTTTGCATAGGTGTTACACTTGGTTGCGGTGTCACACTTTGTACCGGTGCTACGCTTGGTTGTGGTATTGCACTTTGCACTGGTGCCACATTTTGCACTAATGTTACACTTGGCTGTGGCATTACATTTGACTGTGGTGCTACATTTTGCACTGGTGCCATGCTAGGCTGTGGTGCTACATTTTGTACTGGTGTTACACTTTGCTGTGATACTACATTAGGCTGTGGAATTGCACTTTGCACTGGTGCCACGCTAGGCTGTGGTGCGACATTCGGTTGCGGTGTCACACTTTGTACCGGTGCCACGCTAGGCTGTGGTGCAACCCTCTGTTGCGATGTTATATTTTGTACCGGTGTTACGCTTGGTTGTGGTGCAACAATCTCGCTTTCTGCTTGCATTTCTGCCTCTTCTTTTAGGCGTTGTTGTTCTCGTTTTTCAAAAAGTGCTTTGTGTCTTCTTCCTTTATAAACATTTATAAGCACCACAACGGTGGTATTTATTGCCACAAACACCACAATACAAATAATAAATATGTTTTGCACATTAATTTTTTGTTCTTGCTTTACCTTCTTTTCGGTTGGAGAATCGGGCGACACATGAGCAGAGTCCGCCACGGCAACCATTGTGCTTTCATTTTGCAGACTCTCGCAAAATTTTGGTGCAGAAACTTTCGCCCCGCCCCAAACCAGTCCAGACGCAAACAGCACGCCCAAAACTACAATCATTGCATTTTTTATAATTTTTACGACTTTTGTTTTCATATATTTTTCCTTTTAAATTTTACAAAAGAAATTCTTTTTTGGTTTGCTTCAAAAATATATAGCAAAATATTATCTAGCCACTGTATATTATATTTTTCATTATATAGTATAGCATCATTGGGTTAGATATTCAAAAAAAACTAACACATTCCAAAAATAAATGCAAAAAATTTTCGTGCGCTTCCAACTTCTTTTTGCAAGAGCGTATGCTATTACATATAAATATCTCGTGAGTGGTCACGCATTTGTTCTTGCAAAACTTTTTTTGCTTGCTTTACCTTAACGCCATAGCAAATTGTAACAATAAGCCTTTTTACGCCATCAAAAATTAAAGAAATACCTGCAAAAATCATAACGCTATCAAAGGTAGAAAACATTACGCTTACGCCCAAAATGGCAGTTAATATACCAACCCCCAACAAAAAGTATCCGCCTTTAATGTGCGCTCTTATGCAGTTTGTTGCGTCCAAAATAGAATACCCCGAATCTACCAAAATATATAGCCCAAAAAGTACCGTTAACACGCTTTGCACCGCACTATTAGCCACTATAAAGAACACACCACTAATAAGCATAACAATTGCAAGAATCAAAAATTCTCCACCAAACATTTTCTCATATTTAAAATATCTAATATACAAACCAACACTCATTACAATTTGCAAAATACCAAAGGCAATGCAAAGGGTATCGCCCGCCTTAGATGGCAACGCCACGCACAAAATACCCAAAATAATTGAGCAAAGAGCAACAATTATGCTATCCCATTTAATTTTTTTAATTAGTTTAGAAAATTCTTCCATATTATCTCCTCAAAAAGTAATTTTAAATTATATTTAAAAACTTTTTATATAGTATTACCATTATATCAAATTTTTGTTAAATTTAAAAATAAATTTAGTTGTTGTGTGTTTTTAAAAAATGTAAACTATTGACCGTCCAAATAATTTTAATCTTTATTACGCTTTTTAAATAAATATACAAAAATGCCCAACACTAAACTCCCCACAGTAACCACAACAACACCAACCACCAAAACTATTTCGCCTCTGGTTAATTTTGCAGGCTTTTCAATTTGCCCCGCCCCGCCAGATAAATTTTTATTTGGGTCGGAATTACCTAAGTTTCCGCTACCATCGCCACCTGCGGTTTCTCCACCGCCGGGGTTTTCGCTTCCCGAACCACTACCACCGCCATCAGGGGTTTCATTTCCACCGCTACTACCACCACCGGGGGTTTCTCCTCCCGAACCGCCACTGTTTTCTACCACAACTTCAATTTCTTTGGTAATCTGTTCAAAACTGTCGGCGTCCGCACCAACATATATTGCTCGGTATTTTGTAGTGCTATTTAATATTGGGGCATAAGGGTCTTCCCAACGCCACCCATCGGGCAAAGCAATATGCATCAAAAGCGTTGCGGTGGTTGGTTTTTCTACACTATTAGACACCTCAACAAAAGGCTCAGACGCTTTTTTAATTGTAAAAGTCTTTTCTACAACGCCAAAATATTTTCCAATACCTTTTACCGAAACCTTTCCCTCTCCTGCATTTGTGTTATTATAATAAAAAAGATTATAATCTATATCCTTTTTTAAGGTAATTCCATCTACAACCACACTAACTACTGGGGTTTGAGCCTCTCCGTTGTATGTTAGTTCGCCCAAAATTTCTACAACCCCACTTGCGATATTCTTTTTTTCGCTTCCGCCTGAGTCTTCTACATTGGTAAAAGCCTTAACCCTTGCAACCGAAGTAGGCATTTTTAGCCACGCCCCATTTATAAACCTATATGAGTTAGATTCATTTGTTGATTCTTTGGTTGAAACATCTACCAAGGCTTGACCCGTTCCGCTGGTTTTTGTAACTTCTACCACAACCGAAAACTTTTCATCTAGCCCCAATTCTATATCGCTAGTGTTAATAGTATAATATCCGGCATCTTTAACCGACCGCTCCCCCTCAAAAACGCAAACTCCGCCTTCTGGACTGTCCAAAACTCCGGTATAAACCTTAACCTTAATTTTTGTATTTGCAGAATAAACGCTAACATTTACCGCCTTTAAAATCTCTTTTTTGCCCGCTTCGCCCTTTTTTGCCGTAAAGATATTAGCCACCTTATTGGCATTTAGCGTAACCGCCATATTGCCCTCGTTACTGTTGTCATAAAAATAGTTGTTTTGATATTCGTCCGCCCGCACCATTTTTACAGCATAACAGTTACTACTGCTAACATCGTACGAAAGCATCAAGTAAGGCAAACTGCTATAACTGTTTTTTACTATCCATGCACCCTTTTGACTGGCACCTGCCCCATTCTTTTTAGGATAAAATTTATCTGTTTCTACATTGTCGTCCCAACCAATTATTGTGCAAGCGTGAAAATATGACTCGGTAGATGTTATATTTTTTGGGTTATAATAATATTGATTATCATACAAATTGTTGTACCCAAAAGTAACAGCCCCATAGGTTGCAACCGCCCGTTTAATTGCCAAAATTCTTGCATCGTTATTGTACAAGGCTTCGGCACCGGTAGAATTTTTATTTCCCGTTAATCCGGCTTCTTCAATTTTTACGCCTTCAACCATTTTATATTTTGCGTTTTCAAATGGGTTTGCATTGCTTGCAAGCGAATTATCTATCGGTCCGCACCAACTAGAAAACATATGTAACACATAATCTGCCGAACCCGACTTTTCCGTCCAATTTACCGAATTGTGTTTACCAACACTGTTACCTAGCGGATCTTGGGGTCTTATAAATCTAGAATACCCAACACTTAACGGGTTTAAACTTAAATTGTCAATTGTTGCATACGAATCAATTCCTGAATACAAAATACTAGTTTCTGTGGCACTTATGCTAGAATACGCCCAACAAAGATTGGTGCTACCTTGGTCTTTGACTCCCGTAACTATGCCATAATCTCTACCATCAAACTTTGGCAAATTAGCAATTTCTTCAACCGACAACGCTTTTATATCACTCAAACTATATTCACTAGCATAAACTAAGTTTGCATTTAGCGGTAAAGTTTTTGCAAAAAAAGTTAGACTTGCAAAACAAAACGCCACCAACAAACTTAGCCCCATAATTTTATTTAGTATATTTTTAAAACGCACTCTTTTCACTTAAAATGTATCCTTTTTTATATATTTAACAATATTTTTGCATAAATTTTAGTAATTTTTGCGAACTTTAAATTAATTTTAACAATATTAGTATACCTAAGTTTTTTAATATTTCCAAAAAAAATAGTTAGTTTTTATATATATAATATTTTTCATTATAATATACAAAAAAGCCATACAATTTTTTGTATGACTAATTTATTTTATTTATAGTTTGGTGGGTATAATTTAAACAAACACACTTTCAAGACAATCTAATCGCCCACGCTCTTCGCACTCGCTTAACAATTCGTTAACATCTATTAGTGCATTAAGTTCTTTATTTATTGCATATCGGTTGCTAGCAATAAAAGTTATCTGCTCTTTTGAAAAACGACTACTCAAAATCTTTTTGTCTTGTGGCTCCCATTTAATTGGGGTAGAACTAATAAGCGACTCCATAAGCCCCAATGAATAACTAATAATGCTTACCTTTTCGCACATACTTTTATAAAGGGTTTCGGTTTTTTCTCCACACTTGCCCAAAGCGTTTTTCTTGCGTTGGTTTTCTAATAACCTACCACCCACTGCACATCGGCGTTCCAAATTTTGTAGCAAGCGGTCATACTCGTCATATTTATTTAACACCTTTCTTGCATAAAGAGGATTAAACGTTCTAAATAAGCACAAGGTAGACATTCCCGCATATTTTATCTGTTGCATAATGTCACTTTTGTCAAAACGACTAAGCCCGTCTTCACCTTCTGCAAACACATAGTTTAAATAGGCTCTGCACGCATCAGAAAATTTCTCTTTGCCTTCTTTATATACTTTGCACATTTTATCAAGCGTTAATTTTTTGCACGCTTCTGTGTTTAACATACTAAGTTGCAAATCTGCCAACTTGTGCCTTTGCTTTGGTGTAATGTTACTATTTATTAATGTCTGCAAAAACTCAGTAAACACCCTACCTTCAAACGCCCTAGCCTCTCGTTCGGCCTCACTTGTGTAATACAAACTATTCAAAAACTCCGAAATTTCGGCAATGGCACGCTGACCCTTTCTAGAACCCATTAACGCACAACCGCTTTTAACGCCGTCCAAAAGACTAAATGTGCCAAAATTAACTTCCGCACTCTGCTTTTCGCAATTTTGTTTAAACTTTGGCGAAAGCCCATATTTTTCGACATCACAAAAGGCCGAAGCAAACAAAGGTGCACAACTCTCGCTAATATTTACACAGTCCAAAAACCTGCCACTATTTTCTCTAACCTCGCCAAAGTCCGCAATATGTCTAAATTCGTGCCAAATAACATTTAAGTCTTCGGCAAACCCACTAACCGACCGAAAGGCTCCGTTAGAAATTTTTATCACATTTTCGGGGCTAGACACACCCTCTCCAGAAGCCATATAATTGCAATCTTCAATTACTTTTAACTCCCCAATTTTGCTAGCATCAATGTTTTCGGCTCGCACAGCAAAAGCAATTGCATACGCAATGACGTCCCCTCTCGAAATTTTACTTTTGCCCATATTTATGTAATAATCAAAAATATTGAGCGCAAGTTCTTCTTGCGTCAGTCTAACTTCTATCATATTTTTTAACCCCTTTGGATTTTTAATTATATCATAGTCATTATATGTTTTCAATAGGGCAAATTAATAAATTTCAAAAAATTTTCACTAAATATTGCCATTTTTACATTACCGCCAACCCTTTCTTTATAAGCACACCAACCCTTTTGCACCATCACTTTTTAAAATTGTTACAAAAAACTGTTGCAAATTTATAAATTATAGGTTATAATACTATTTGTTTAACGCAAAAACTCAACCTTTTGCAAACACACATTTGCAAAATACGCCAGCAAAACAAAGCGTTTACAAAAAAATCGGCAAATACGGAGAGTTACTCAAGAGGCCGAAGAGGAGGCCCTGCTAAGGCCTTAGTACGGGAAACTGTAGCCCGGGTTCGAATCCCGGACTCTCCGCCAAATGGTTATAATCCGAACTTTTTTGTTCGGATTATTTTATTTCATTATTATTTTATCTATATTCTTGTTTTAATTATTTAAAAATAAAATAATAAGCCTTACTTAGTGACCGTAAATTTTTGGAGATACATATAAAATTTAATAAACTAATACCAGAAATGTCTGTAACAAATTTAAATAGTAGTTTAAATTTTTATAAAATTCTTGGGTTTAAAATAAACTACGAAAGACCCGAAGATAAATTTGCCTTTATATCATTAGACGGCAGTCAAATTATGCTACAAGAAATCTCTAAAGACGATAAATGAGAAGTCGCACCATTAAGATATCCTTTTGGCAACGGTGTAAATTTTCAAATTGAAGTTAAAAATGTTGAAACCATTTATAATTCCTTAAAGAATTTCAACTATCCAATTTTATTTGATATGGAAGAAAATTGGTATCGTGAGAATAATAAACTGCTTGGAAATAAGGAGTTTTTAGTTCAAGATCCCGATGGATACCTTATTAGGTTCTGCGAAGATTTAGGCGAAAAGAATTCTTAGGTTTTACATTTTTTTAACCTATTGCAAGGTGCGAGATTATATCTCAACCTTTTTGTTTAGTTTAAATGTTAAACTTATGGTTACCATTTTTAAAGAACTCTCTCCACCACACCATTGACATTTTAGAAATTAATGATATAATTAAACTATGAAAAAACTTCCGAAAAACATTTTTAGTATGTATGTAAATTTAAACGACGACACAAACTCGTTAAATGAAAAATTTGCCAAATACCAAAAATTTAGAAATAAAAAGTTTAAAATAAATATTTTATTTCATCCCTACGACGTAATCAAATCTCCAAATGAAACACTAGAGTTAATAAATAAATTATCACTTGAATATAATGTTAACCCAACAAATTGTTTGTTTAGCATTGCAACAAACGGCTTAATTTCTGAAAAAGCACTAGAAAGATTTGAGCAATTTGATTTTTTGCTTAATAAAAAGTATAAAAACAATCTTTTAATTTTAGATAGCGAAAATTTCTTTGATTTAAAAACCGTCAGACGTGTAAGTAATGAATTTTACGAATTTGGTAAAATTTGTCACCTAAAACGACTAACGCCGTTAGAAGCCCTACTTTGGTGCTACACAACAGCAACAAAACGAAGTTATAACGCTGAAAACGAAGACGAAGGCTCGGGTATGTCTAGGTCAATCTATGGGGTACTCTCTAGCAACCGAATTGTTTGTGTTGGTTATGTAAATTTAATCATCAATTATCTAACTGCTTATTACAAAAATTACACTAATTCAATTTTAACTTTTAATAATAGAACAAAAGTTTACACCAAAAGGGGTCTTGCAGGACACCGCTCTTTAGTAATTTACATTAAAGACCCTAAGTACAATGTAGATGGATATTACCTACTAGACCCAACAAAAGATTACGCCAGTAATGGTAACGGCATACTACTAAATAATTTTCTAATTTCACTACCCGACTTACAATACACCACCGCTCAATATTTGAATTATAAAGCGGGAAAAATCTCCGTTCCCCATCCAACGACTTACCCAGACGCCTTAGGCTTAGGTTATCTACCTACCTATATCTATGATCGTGACGACATAAGCCTAAGTCAAAGCGGATTGTCTTTTAGAAGTGATGCAAGTTTTGAAATGTTTTTAGAAAGAAACAAGCGTATAAACCCAAAATTTGAAACACTTTTAGAGTTAATAGATAGCACTACACCACCAACCTTAAAAACTATTAACGCCATTGAAAGTTTTTTACACGAAAATTCTGAACCAATAACTTATCTAACTTTACAATCATTAGGTTATAATACAATGGCAAAAGTATTTAATAAAAATAAAGATAAAAGCAAACTATGGGCATTTGCTCAAGATATTATGCGATACAATACACAAAGGTCAAAATGGACTTTCATTCCAACGCCTAATGTAAAAAATGCATTTTTCAATCAATACCTTTCCGAACAAACCGCCCAATACGACTCCACCCATACTTGTTAGTTGTATGTATTTAATTTTAACAATTATCTTTCACAATCATTCTAAAAGTTTAAAAGCGTTACAATTTGTAACGCCTTTATTTTTTGCTTTATATTTGTTTTATTGTTTTCTTCACTTAGTCTCTTTATAAAAAAACTAGCAAATTGCATTAAAATATATAAATTAATAACGACCCATTAAATATAAATTATAGGAAGTAAATTTTGAAACAAGTTCAAAATTTGTGCTAACGCACTCGCAAAGCAAAGCTTTGTACTTCCAATTTGAATAACCATCAGTCTCGCTGGAGAGTAAACTCTCCAACTCAACTTCCGATAATATAGATTATAAAAAAGTGCCAGAACAAATTTTATTTTGTCTGACACTTTAAAACTATTCATTTTACTTCCCAATTTATTTATGTAATTCGTTGAACCGAAGAAGGTATATTTATTACATACGGAAAAGACAAATCAAATGCCCTTTCACCAATCTCTTCAACCGCATTAGGAATTGTAATTTCAAAATAAGTTTTACCCTTTTTTTGACTAATCGGACATTTAATGGCGAATTCTTATCATTTAAATCTTCTATATCAAAGCGATTCAAAACACCATTTTCAATTACACTTTTCATAAAAATTTCTCCCGAAGTGATTACTACTACAAAAAACAAATTATCTTTTACATTATTTTAATATAATTTTACAAACATTTCGACTTTTTAAATTGTTTAGCAATTTACTATTAATAATAATGAAAAATATATATAATATAGTTAGAGTAAATATAAATACAAAAAGGGGAACCACATGAATACATTTGAAAAAATTTATGAAGCCGTAAAGCAAATACCGCCCGGCAAAGTTTCTACCTACGGAATAATTGCGAACCTAGCAAATATGCCCCGCAGTGCAAAAATCGTTGGGTACGCATTGCACTGCAACCCCAAACCAATTGAAATACCTTGTCATAGAGTAGTAAACCGCTTTGGTAAATTATCTAATAGCTTTGCCTTTGGCGGAACTGACGCACAAAAGCAACTGCTCGAAAGTGAAGGTGTAGTTGTTTTCAATGAAACAGTCGATTTAGAAAAATACCTATACGACCCTAATAACGATTTTAAACACACAAGAACACCAAAAATATTTTAATCTGTAAGTTTAAGAAAACTTAAATTAACTTTATTCAAATATAAAGCAATTATTAATTAGAATAATGATATTATTTTTGCAACAAAATTGAACTTTAAGCCTAAAAAAATAAAATTTATTAAACATAACTTATATTAATTAAAATTATAAAAACTTGCAAAAATTAACTATTTTAGTAACTTCTGCAAGTTTTATTTTTTAACGATTTAATGTCTTCTAAAAATTTACTTTCCAAAATACCCCGTTAGAGTAACAACGGTTTTACCTGCACCTAAATCACTGCACTTTGGCACAAAAATTTTATTTTGCACCGATGAATTTGCTGGGTAGCAAAAATTATTCGCACTATCTAACAAATACTCGTCCACCCTCAAAAGCCTTTCGGGTTTTTCGCCTTCCTTAATTTTTACCGATAAAATCTTAAAGCCACTTGCTACGCTGTCGCTAATTTTTACAATCTCAGCATCTAGTAGCCCGCTGTTTTCTATGGTCAAATAATAACTAAAAATTTCGCCACTTACCACCTCACCTGCCGAAACCGATTTGGTAATCTGCAATTCTGCCGTTTTTGTTCTTTCTAATTGAACTTCGGCAGTTTTTGTAATAGTACAGTTTGTTGTGTAGCCCGTTACCTCTACCGCACTGCAAAATTTACTAATAGACTTTGGTAAATTATTTGTTACCTTGCAAGAATAGGTTAAAATAATGCTTTCATTAGCAACCAACGGCAAAAGTGAAAAGGTTAAAGGCAAAACCGAAACGACCTCCGGCCTTGTTAAACAGCCATTTTTATACACCGCTCCCGAACCCGCAACATATTCCAAAAAGTTTTGTCCGCCAAAATCATCTTCTACCCTAAGCCCCGCAAAATACCCCACGCCAATATTTTTTATACTAACAATAAAGGTGATAATATCGCCTACCGCAAAACAACAATTTTGTACTTCTCTTTTTACCTCTAAATCATTTTCATTTTTTAGTTTTACTGGCACTGACTCAAAGGTGCTGTTATAAAAATTTTCTTTTCCTACAAAACTATAATTAATTAAATTTGTATTACTCTCTCCACCCATACACCCACTCCTTTTTTGGTTTTACTACAAAATTATATGAATACTTTTTTGCATTTATACAAGAGAGTCTTTTACTACTATTCTTTATAAAGAAATTAAATTTCACACCATATTTTTAACTCAAATTTTTTAAAATATTTTTTGCAAAAAATGGTTGCATTTTTACAAAAATTTTGTCATTTTTATAACTTTTTATATAAATTAAGCCCATATTAGCCCCGAATTTGCACTTTTTTGCTTAATAGTATACAAGTTGAGTGTTTAGTTGACCGCAAAAACTTGTTAAATTTAAGCCCAATATTTATTAAGAATTTTTTGCTAGATTCGAGAAATTTAACGCTATCTTTTTGCAAAATTTATTACAAAGTTTTAAAATTTTTTTACTCACGCACTAATTATTTTTTTAATTATTTAAAAATTTTGGCATAAAAATTTACTAGTTTTAAAACCGTTTTTAATTTTTCTTTTTATCGCTTTTGTTAATTTTATAAATTTTTGCAAAACAAAAAAGAGCAAAAATATGCACCATTTTCACTCTTTATTTTTACATCCACTTCTTTCGTTTTTCCCTTTCGGCTCTTTTCATTTTATTAATTTCGCTTCGTGGAGCACCCAAAATATCGCTAACAATCACTTCCTTACCCTGCTCCGTTCCGCCCATTTCTCTAAACTTATCACCAAAAACTTCTTCAAATCTATCTCCCAAAGTTTTATTTATAATTGGAGCAGGATATTCTTGCGGTTTGGTATTTTCGCCAAACGCTTTGTTAGAAAAATATTCCTTTGCGTCTAATTGACTATATTTTTTATCGCTTAATTGGTCGCCAGTTTGTGTTGGTTTATCATTTTTTTCTTCGGCACCCGAACCAAACTTTCCGTCCAAAAAAGCATCAAAGTCTTCATCGGAACTATTAAGCAATGCATCAATATCCACACCCGAAAAAGGGTCTTGCTCGTCTTGCGAATCTCCTCCCGTCATACCAAATGGGTCAGACATATCCTCTTCGCTAATGCCAAAATCGTATGGTTTATAGGGTTGTTCTTTTGCCTTTGGAAGCACAACCGCCGTATTTTTTTTGTCGTCATCGCCAAACAAACTTCCGCTTGGTAGACTAATATTATTTTTTATAAAGTCCTCTTTGGTAATTTTTGTTACCGTCCCCTTAGATGCAGGGACTGATGCCTCTTTGCTTTTTGCAACCGATTCCGTCAATTCCTTTTTTATGTCGTTTTTAATTTTTTCTTTTTTTGCACTGCTAAAAAATTTGGTTTTTGGTTCCTTTTTTTCTGCCTTCTCTTTTGGTAAAACATCTTTGTATTTTTCTTCGTTGCTTTTGCTAGCCTTTACCTTGTGTTCTTTTTTTCCAAAAATTTTGAATTTAATTCCGTTGCCAGACAAAAAGATATACAGCACTACAACTGCAACAATAATGGCAATAATGGTAATTATAGGCATATACATCTTCTCCTTTTAGTTTATTCAAAATCAAATGGGTTGTTTCGTCTAATTGCTCTATGTGGCCTTGCAGTGCCTGACCCAACACCGCCCTTTTCGTCATCGCCACCCTTGTTTTTACCGCTTAACATATTTCTTAAATTGGTATCTGCTTCAAGGTTTTTTATATCGTAATAGTCCATTGGACTAATTTTACCTTCTTTTAGTGCTTCTGCCAAGGCTTTTGGAACTTCGGCTTCTGCCTCTATTGCCCGCATCTTTGCCTCTTGAATTTTGTTGTTGTTTTCTTGTTCTATAGCGATTGCTTCTAGTTTTCGTTTTTCTATTTCGGCTTGACTTTCTCTCTTTGCAATTTCTGACTGTTCAAGTTCTAGTTGCACCGCAATGTTTTTACCAATAGAAATATCAAAAATATCAACTGAAATTATCTCGTAGGCGGTACCACTATCCAAATTTTTGCTCATAATTACATCGCTTATAACATCTGGATTTTCTATAACAGCACCATGATTTACACTAGACCCAATGGTGCTTGCCAAACATTCTGCAACTCTTGTAACAATTGTGCCTTCGTCTGCTCCGCCAAGCACTCTGCCCATATTTGTTTTTATGGTAATATGCGCTTTTGCTTTTAGTTCTATACCGTCTTTACTAACGGCTGTAACCTGTGGAGTTTCGATAATTTTTGGAACAATGCACGACTGCACCACGCCGACAACATCTTTGCCCGATAGGTCTATTGCCCTTGCAAGTTGTAGCGGAAGTTTAATATTTGCCGACTTTGCACTTATCATACTTCGCACAACCTTATCAATGTTTCCACCCGCCAAGACGTGCGTTTCTAAGTCATCAATATTTAATTCTATTCCCGCTTTTTTGCTGGTTATGTAAGCCACCACTACTTCGTTTAAATTAACCTTTCGCATCTTCATTGCAAGCAATTTTGCAATAGGTATAGGTGCATTAGAAATTAACGCCCGCCACCAAACGCCTATTGGGAAAATGATAAAAAACGCCACCAAACAACCCAAAAGCAAAACGCCAAGCACGCTCAAAAACACAATGCCACCAGTTGTAATCTGCAAAAGCAACTGCATCTAACACTCCCCCTATTTGTTTTTTATATAAATATTTTTCATTATATATTATAAGTAATTAGGTTTTAGTGCAAACAGATACTCTATCTCACTAAAAAACCTATTGCCCATTAAATTTACAAAGTTTTACAAAATTTTAAAACAAGTTAATTTTTTTTAATTAACCCTTCCAAAAATGCAATAATATTTTACCACAATTTAAAAATTTGTCAATAGTTAACTGTTTTATAATGCCACTCCAAAAAATTACACAATAATTATACTTTCATAACTTTATTTGTTTAAAACAAAAAGAGAGACGGCACTTGATGGAAACCAATCTCTCTTTCAATAAAGGGCAAGGATGCATAAATCGGGGGACTTTTGCATCCCATAGTTAAAGATTACCACTTTGCACATTTTAAGTCAAACAAATTTTGAAAATATTTAATTTTTTTTAAATTGCCAAATTTTTGGTTTTTATTGCATTCGCCCTTCCCTTTCTGCTACCGTTTTATAATAAAACAGATATTGCTGAATATATCCCGAAAGTTGTCCAAAGCGTTTTACTAAATCGGCACTCATTTTTTCTCGAGTTTTTGCCTTGCCCAAAAAGTTTTCCAAATATACCCTTTCCATCCACACGTCTACCGGAAAAACGTCCATTCTATTATACGCAAACAACAATATGCAATCGGCAACCTTTCTTCCCACTCCCAAAATTTTTAAAAGCCTATCTCTAAGTTCTTCGGTAGAAAGTTTTTCTGTATCAACAGATAATAAGTTTTTAAAACTGCTACTAACCTCCGCCAAATATTTTGCCCTATACCCCGCACCAATGGAGCGAAAGAACTCAACATCTAGTTTGCCCATTTGTTCTATTGTAGGAAATGCAAAATGGTCGCTATCAATCTTTGTACCCGCTTCTTTGCATAACTTTTCTATAATTAGTTTTATTCTTTTTATGTTGTTGTTTTGCGAAATTATAAAAGAGCAAACCGTTTCAAAAGGGTCTGTGTGCATAATTCTTAGCCCATTTGCAACCTTAACTATATCTTTAACCTCTTTAATATCTGCAATTTCTTTTTTAATCTCTGCATAATCGGTATCAAAATTAAAAAGGCTTTTAACAAATTGATTGTCCTTCGCAAAAATGGTAAAACCGCTTTTTGTTTCAACAATCTTAATTATGTTATTAGACGCAATAATTTCGTAATCGGTATCATTAATTTTTTTGTACCTAAAAAACTGCCCGCACTCCAAAATGTGTTTGGGATTAAATTCATCTTTGCCCAAAATTTCAATCTTTCCAACGCTTTCAGTATAATTTAACATAATTCCCCACAAAATTTTTGCAAAATTTATTAAACTAATTTTATATTTTACCACCCGCTTTGTCAATCGTTTTACTCTTTATTTTACCCCTTTATTTTTTTGCAAAATGCACAATAAAATATGCGTTTAGTTTAATTGACTTTTAGTAATTGTGTTTGGTAAAATAGTTTTGTGATTTTATATTACTTTTAGAGGAAAACAAAATGTGTTTATTTAGCATTTACAACAAGTTTAAGTACAAAAACTGGATAAAGTTCTCGCCCGGAACACGCCAAAAAATTTTGGAAAAGATTGAAGAAAAGCAATCAAAAAAACTTAACCGAGAGCGACTTCCAGTGGTTATAAATTCTGACCGCAGTTGGCAATCTTACGGAATGTTTGAGGTAGATAGTTCGGGCAAAAAGACCCTTTATCTTAGCATAAATTTAATTGATGACCCAAGCCTTCGCTTCCACGCTCTCGAAACCATTTTTCACGAGGGTCGACACGCCTATCAATATGAGCAAATTACCAAAAAACATATAAGTTGGTTTAATTTTAGAGCCAAACGCTGGAAGGCAAACTACGCCGGCTATGTAACAAGCCTTGAAGACCGAACCATATATAGCCTGCAACCGGTAGAGCGGGACGCACAAAAATACGCCATAGACCGAATGGAAGAATTTAGTTTTAAATTTCGAAACGAAGCCGACTACCAACAAACAATGAACCAAATGCTTTATCGCTACAACAAAACCGTTGAAAACGCAAAAAAAGAATATGGCATATTTTACAAATCAAAAATGTACAAAAAAATTAAAGATAAATTTGACAACACTCACTAACAATTTCACCATACTTTCAATAATTTGTAGTATATTACACAAAACCCAAAATTTTGGATAGTTAAAAGTCGTCCAAATAAAACAAAATTTTCGTTTTTTTTATTGCAAAAAAATGAGCAATGTATTAAAATAATAGAGATAAATAAAATTTAGGTGGCAAAAATTATGAAAAACAAATCAAACAAATTAAAATCATTTTTGGCAATCGCTCTTGGCTCAACCTTGTGCTTTGCTTCTATGCCTGTTGTTTCAAAACACGCATTTACACCCGCTTTCGCCAAAGAAAGTGGCGTAGTTTATACCCCATCAAGCAAATCTATTGCAAATGGCAATTTTGAAACGGTTGGCGACACCCTTTCTGGCTGGCAGAGTTCAAGAATTAGTTCTAGTAACGATTTAACCCATGCCGACAACAAAATAAACAGCACCGTTTCGGGTGTAGTAAATGTTTTAGATGAGAGTAAATACCGCTCTTCTATTGAAGCAATGCTTAGAAATTCTACCTATTTAAACTATGCACCAACAGATTACCCAACCTACCCAAATAGGTATGACAGCGCAAGCACCGAAAGCGAAAACACAACTACAAGTGCCCTACTAATAAATGCGGGCAAAATTGTAGATACAACAAAAAAAGTGTACACCGTTAAAAAAATAGATGCTTCAACCACTTCCGAAGAAGTAGAAATACCTTCAACCAACCTTCCAACCGCCGACCAAAACTTTATCTTCACTTCGCAAGCAGGCTCAGTTGCTCCATCTGGCACCTACACTTTTAGAAATGATACCACCCTTGGAAATGTTTGGGAGCAAACGCTAGACGGCACAACCTACCAAATTGTAGAAACCGGCTCACATTACCCAACTACTAACAACGCAGTTTATGAAACCTACACATCTAGTAGCGACTTGCAACTTGCAAGCAACTGTTATTTTAAATTAACTTTTAGAGTTTACACCAGCGGTGATTCTTCTACCCTAGCATCAATTAGACTAACGGGCGATTTAGAAAAAAATGACAACGCTAGTTTTGAAAGCATAAACACTTCAAACACATGGAAAGAATATACCTATTATATTGCAACCAACTATGGTTCAACTGGTATGAACAAAACCCGTATTCAACTAGCACTAGGAAACTCTAGTTCGAAACTTTCAACCGGCGCCGTATTTTTTGACGATGTTGACCTAACCGAAATTCAATATAAAGATTTTTACAAAGCACAATCATCGCTAGCATCTAGCGAAACCACCCGAATTGTTAATATGCGTGCAGATAACGAGCGTGTAATAACTTCTTTTGATGGCACCAAAACTATGGAGCAAGAGGGTTTTAGTTGGGACGACTCGACCTCTGCCACCGATGACGCCTTTACCGTTATTAAAGAAGAGGACAAAACCTCATATAGCACCTTTCAAGACAATAACTATTGCTTAAAGGTTACAAACTCTACCGACAACAAAATATCTTTCAAAACCTCAAAAACTACGGTAGAACCATTTAAATATTACAAAGTTTCTATTTGGTCAAGGTATGACTATGAAGATTTGGATATGTTCAAAAATCCAACCTCATTTACCCACGACAAGTTTACAATATCACTTAGCGGAACGCTAAACGGCAAAACTGTTGCAACAAAGTCGTATGATATAGACCCATACAACGAAAACCAAAGAAAGACCGATGGAAACGGTCATGTTAGCAACTTTTGGACACAAACTTCATTTTATGTTCAAGCCTGCCCAATTTACTCTACCGATGTATGGCTAAACATCTCCGTTCCAAAAAACAGCACCTTCTTGTTTGATAACTACACCATAGAAGAAATTACCAGCACCGAATACAGTGCAATGAGCGACCGCAAACTAGCACTTACATCTACCCTACCAAAAGAAAGTGTACCAAACGGATTTTTTAACACAGTAGATAGTGACAAAACCAGTGCTGGACTATACAGCCCAAGCAATTGGACATATACAGCTGGCGGGTTCTCAAAAGAAACCAACTATTACCTAATAAAAGAAATTACCGATGAAGCGGGCGAAACCACAACCGAAAGAATAATTTTAGATGAAAAATATCTAACCATAGAAAATGAAGTAAAAATTATAGATGAATCAGAAAGCACAAACCATATAACCTACACCTATGACTCTGCTACAAAAACTTACAAAAACACTTCTACCGATGGCAAAACAAACTCAACTATTTACACTATTAAAAACGATGAAATTATTAACGGTGTTGTAGTTGGTAAAGATTATTCTAATGTAGTTAACTCAAAAAACATTACAACAAACGATGCTTCATTTGTTAACCCAACCAACGCACTCGAAAACTTTTTGTGCATTAACAATACAAACGGCGTAATTATGCCACAAATTAAATACACCAGCGAAAAGTTTAGTGTAGCAAGTGGCAAATACACATCATTAATAGTAAATATTTATTCCGAACTAAATGAGTCTAGCCCTGCAAAAATTAACCTTTTAAATGCAGACAGCAAAGTTATAGCAAGCCTAGATATAGACACAGTTCCTTGCACTGCAAATCAAAACAACTGGCAAGAATATAAGTTCTGCATAAAGGGTGGCTTAACCGCCGAAAATATGTATGTTCAAATACAATACGGAAACGGAAAAACAACCCTTCAAGGTGCATTGCTTGCAAAAACAATTTACCTTTCTCCACTTTCAGAAAACGACTTTAAAGAAAACCAAAAACTAACCAGTACAGAAATAAAAGCAAAACGCTTAAAGGTTGTTAATTTGGCAGGAACTTCATTTACCGAACTTGGCGACAAACTAGAAGCCGATGGCAAATTTAACGCAAATGGTTTAACTCTAAACACTTTAAGCGGAGAAAACAATTCTTATTACATTTTAGATAGTTCGCTAGAAGCCTACAAAAATTACAAAAACGCTAATGGTTTAAGCCCTTATGTATTGGTACTAGATAGCCAAAGTGCATCAACCAACATATTAGAATTTAACCAAAAATATAGCCTTGCAAAAAGTTCATTCTACAAACTATCAGTAACAGCAAAAACAATAGATTTGCCAGAAGGCAAAGCGGGCTTGTTAAAGTTTGCAAATCTTGACGCAACACTAAACATTTCTGGCACCGACTACAAAGAATACACACTATACTTTGCAAGCGGAACTAACGCCCTTACCTCTTACCTAACCCTATCGCTAGAAAACACCACAGGTAAAATTGCTTTAAGCAATGTTACTATCGAAAAGTTAGCATCAGAGTCTGCATATAACTCTGGCATCGCAAAAATTTCCACCGAAACTCCAAATATCACAAAACTAGATTTAAGAAGTTCTACAACAACAAGCGATGACAAACTTCCAGAAAGCAAAGAGGGCAACCGTACCCTAGAAATTTTATTTGCAACACTATCATCTTTACTTTTGGTAGTAGCAATAATAATTGCTTTGGTATTTACTAGACTTTCAGGAAAACGCAAAAAGACTCACGGCAAAAAGAACAAAGTTCAAGTATCAGATGCAAACGACCAAAAAGGTTTCGTTTAATACAAATTACACCGACTGTCCAAAACGCTGGACGGTCGGTTTTTTATGCCCGCAATTAAAGCCCTTTGCACCCCACCAAAAACTTTAAAATTCACTTGCATTTTGGGGCTTTTTTTGGTATTATATACATTATTATATTGAAAAGTTTTAATATAATAATTGCTAATTAGCAAAAATACAAAAAAGGAGAATAATAAAATGTTGTGGATAGACGAAGCCGTTCAAAAATTAATTAACGACAATCCCCAAAAAGAAGAATTCACTTGTGCTGCTGGCATTAGCCCATCTGGCCCAATCCATATAGGCAACTTCCGTGAATTTTTAACCAGTTATTTTGTTCATATAGGATTAAAGATGGCTGGCAAGAAGTCAAGATTTATTATGAGTTTTGACGATTTTGATAGACTACGAAAGGTTCCGTTTGCAGTCAAGCAAGTTGTAGGAGATTCTTACGATTGTTATATCGGTACTCCCTATGCAGATATCCCTGACCCATTCGGTTGCCATAGTAGTTATGCAGAACACTTTGAAGAACAATTCAAAAAAGCAGTGTCTGCTTTTGGCATAGAGTGCGAATTTATTACCCAAGCCAAAGAATATCGCAGTGGCAGATATGTTGAGGGTATTATTAAAGCACTTAAAGAACGCAAAACTATTTACGACATTTTGTATGAATACAAAAGCCAAGAAGCAACCAGTGAAGGCCGTGAAGCCTATGTTCCTATTCAGGTATATTGCGAAAAGTGCGGACACGACTCAACCACTGTAACCCATGTTTCTGATGACGCCGAAAGCATTAGTTACCAATGCGCCTGCGGTCATCACGATACCGTAAATGTACGCAACTATCATAATATTAAGCTTGTTTGGAAGGTAGACTGGCCAATGCGTTGGAACGAAGAAAAGGTTACCTTTGAACCGGGTGGCAAAGACCACGGCACCGAGGGCAGTTCGTACACCGTTGGCAAAATTATTGTAGATAAAGTTTACGGCTACACCGCCCCAGACTTTGTAATGTATGAATTTATTGGCATAAAAGGCGGTGGCGGTAAAATGAGTAGTTCATCGGGTGCATCTATTACCCCCGAAGAGTTGCTTAAAGTTTGCCCACCAGAAATGATTCTTTGGTTATACTCAAAAGTTCCCGCTCGTCAAAGTTGGTCATTCTGCTTTGATGACGAAATTTTAAGACAATATCACGAATTTGACCGCTCGCTCGTAGCGTACAATCAAGACAATTGCCCTGCAAATATTAAAGATGTTATGCGTTATGTAACTTACGGAAGAGATTTAAAGCCTAGCACCGTTTCGGCACAATTGTTGTTCTCATTGGGCTCAATTGTAAACTTTGAACCAAACCTAATGTATGAACTTTACAAAAAGGTAGAACCAAATGTAGATAAAGCCGACTTGTTATCACGATTAGACCGCATAAAATATTGGGCAACCACCTACGCACCAGAGTCTATTGCAAAATTGCTAGATAGCAAAAATATCGAATATTTTAATAGCCTTTCTGAGCGTGAGCAAAACGATATTCGCACTCTTTACAGCACGCTTTCAAAAAATGATATTCCTCTTGCCGAATTGCAACAAGTGTTATACGATATTCCAAAACAAGACGGTTTAGACAACAAGCAAAACCAACCATTCCAAAAAAAGTTCTTCCAAAATGTTTACAGCCTACTAATTGGCAAAGATTCTGGACCAAGGCTATACCTATTTTTGGGCGCATTAAATAAAGATATGTACCTAAAATTATTGGAGTTTTAATAATGAATATAGTTTTAGTAGAGCCCGAAATTCCACAAAACGCCGGAAACATAATTAGAACTTGTATGGCAACTAACACAAAATTGTTTTTGGTTAAGCCGTTAGGTTTTACGCTAGACGACAAACATTTTAAGCGTGCAGGAATGGACTATCTTACCCTTGCAGACTTTACCGTTGTAGACAGTTTTGAAGAAATTTATGAACAGAACAAAAATTGCAAATTCTTCTTTGCATCTACCAAAAGCCCACAAAAATACACCGATGTTTCCTACCCTGCCGATTGCTTTATTGTTTTTGGCAAAGAAAGTTTTGGGCTAAGAGAGAGTTTGCTAAAAAAGCATTTAAACGATTGCATAAAAATACCAATGGTAGAAAACGCACGCAGTTTAAACCTTTCTAACTCTGTCGCAATAATATTGTTTGAAGCCTTACGCCAAAACAACTTTTGCGGATTAAAAGAAAGTGGGAGTCTTACCGGCAGAATAGATTAATAAGTTTAAGCCAAGTAATAATTTATTATTACTCTGGCTTATTTTTTTAGTATAAATAAAAAAATTTTTGTATTTTATTTTGCTTTTTTTTATTGATTTGCTATAATAAACGCATACAAAGATAATAAAAAAAATAAATGTTGTTATGCAACTAAGGTAGTAACATTATGGCTGTTGTTACAAAAGAAGACCACATTAAGGGATTTAAAAATTTAGGGAAATATTTAAAATATTTCAAAAAATATAAATGGCTATGTTTAGGCTTTTGGGCGACACTGGTTATGTGTGGTGTCATTGGTTTTTTTACGCCCGTTATTTTGGGTAAAACCATATCCGAAATTGCAAATGCAAATTTTGATAGCGCACTAAATTATGCATGGATATTGTTTGCTCTTGAACTTATAAACTTAGGCTTTTCGGTTTTGCAAACGCCCTTTTTTAAGATGCTCGAAAACAAGGTAAAGTTAGATGTAAAAGTAGATGTTATAAATAGTTCCTTTAACATTAACATTGGTCAATACGAAAAAATGGGCAACGGCGTATTTATAACCCGTCTTACAAGCGACCTAAACAGTTTAAGTAACTCCTTTAAAACCATTTCCGAAACCATCGTTTCATTTATGAGCAAAATTGGCTTTTTGGTATATATTTCAATAATTAATATATGGCTTGGGCTGTTTTTGCTGGCATTTATCATCATTAGATATTATGTATACAAGGTTAGAATATATTATTTTTCAATATACAAGCCCATTGTACATAAAGCAAATGAAACGGTTAATAGTACCGTTGGCGAAACCATTCGTGGCATAAAAGACATCAAAACACTAGATATGCAGTCTACCCTACTAAACCAAATAGAAATTCAGCAAACCGAATATATGAAGGCAGACAACAAAGAGTGGTACATTGGTGTTTCGCTGTGTGCCTTTGCTAATTTTGTAAGCATTGTTTGCAATCTGCTCTTTGTTATGCTATGTATAACGCTTATGCAACGAGGCTACATAGAAATTGCCATTTTTTATACCGCTTATGTATATAAGTCGCATGTTATGGAATTTGCCGTTCATTTAGGAAATTTGCAAAACTACCTAAAAGAAATTGAAGTTTCTGCATGGCGTGTTTTTGACTTAAAAGACGGCGTAAAATATCAATTTAACAAATATGGTTCCGACAACTACCCAGAGTTTGCAGGCTCGGTAGAGTTTAAAGATGTTACCTTTGGCTACTCCCCAAACAGTTTTGTACTAAACGGCGTATCTTTCAAAATTAAGGAACATACCCATGTTGCGTTTGTCGGCGAAAGTGGGTGCGGAAAATCTACTATTGTTAGTCTAATTTGCAAGTTGTACTCCCCTACCAGCGGTTCAATTTTTTATGACGACAAGCCAGCCGAAAGTTTATCTCACGAGTTTTTTAAGCAAGTAACTATGGTAAACCAATTCCCATATTTGTTTAATATGACTATTAGAGAAAATATGCATTTAGTAAAACCCGATGCTACCGATGAAGAAATTTATCAAGCACTAAAACTGTCTAATGCTTACGAATTTGTATACGCTCTTCCAAACCGCTTGGATAGTTTTTTGGGCGAGGGCGGAACAAGGCTTTCGGGCGGACAAAAGCAAAGAATTTGCATTGCAAGAGCATTGTTAAAAGATGCTAAACTAATTGTATTTGATGAAGCAACCAGTTCACTAGACAACATTTCGCAAGACCATGTAATAGAATCTATAAACTCACTCAAAAAAGACAAAACCATTGTTACTATTGCCCACCGCCTATCCACCATAGAAGATTGCGATGAGATATTCTTCCTAGACGGCGGACTAATTGTAGCCCACGGCACACACACCGAACTAATGCACACCAACAAAACCTACCGCTCGCTATACAACAAGCAAATTAAAGAAGGCGTTTCAGCAGACCAATAACCCCCAACACATTTACATGAGTTTTCAAAAATGCAATAATTTATTTGCTCGTATATCTCTCCATTCTTTGCAATAATTATTTGACATTATATTAATATTTTTTTTATAATTTATATATGAATAGTTCAAAAATTCACATTCTAATAAAAATTTTTGCAAATTGTATTGCATTTTCATTTTTTATATGTTATATTAAGCACATAAAGGAGCAAATTAATGAAATATTTTATGCCTACAAATTCAAAAGACGGTGTATCGACTGTTTATTTTAACAGCCAGTCCTTTTCGTGTAGGCGAAAATCAATTTTATAAAACCCCTTAATAATATTACCCATATAAATACTAACAAATTAAGAGTTATAGTAAATTGTGAGCACCTACCCCTAAAAAAGGCAGATGCTCTTTTTTATTAAAATTTTAAGCACAAAAAAATACAAAAACAAATTTATAAAGGAAACAAAAATGAAAGTTATAGAAGTAACCAATTTAAAAAAGGAATTTATTACAAAGACCCGAAAAGTTAAACCAAATGGAAAAAAGTATCTTTTCAAAAAGGAAAAGCGTATTAAAAACGCCGTAGACGGCATAAGTTTTTCAGTTGAAGAAGGCGAGGCTCTTGCGTTTATTGGACCAAACGGTGCCGGCAAATCTACCACTATCAAAATGCTTACTGGAATTTTGTATCCAACAAGCGGAGATATAAAAGTTCTAGGGCTAGACCCACGCACAGAACGAATTAAATTATCTTACCAAATTGGTTCAGTGTTCGGTCAAAAAGAACAATTGTGGATTCACTTATCACCTATGGAAAACTTTAAGTTTTTCGGTTCTATTTACGACATCAAAAAAGATGATTTAGAAAAGCGAATTGATGAATTGTCAACATTGTTTGAAATTAAAGATTTTATCAATCAGCCCGTAAAAAGTTTAAGTTTGGGTCAACGAATGAAATGTGAAATGGTAGCATCTCTTCTACACAACCCAAAAATGCTGTTCTTTGATGAGCCAACTATTGGACTAGACCCAATAGCAAAAGAAACCTTGCGTAATCTTATCAAAAAAGTTAACCGTGAACTCAAAACGACCATCTTTTTTACCTCACACGATGTTGGAGATATAGAGGAAGTTTGTAAGCGAGTTATAATAATAAATAATGGTAAAATTGTGTTAGATGATAGCATGAGAAATCTAAAATATCATCACTTAAACAAAAAAATTGTAGAAGTTAACCTTAATAAAAACATAAATATTGTAGAAACAGATGGTATGAAAGTCTTAAAAGCAAAAGATACATTATACAAAATTGAAGTAGATATGAACAAAACTACAATGGACGAACTTATGGGGTTATTTAAAGCAGATGATTTACAAGATATTACCATTTCTAGTGAACCACTAGAAGAGATTATAAAAAATATATACCGAGGTAACGATGAATAAATATTTGAGCATATTCAAAACAAGTTTTCGTCAAGAGAGTAAAACAATTGCAAACTCGCTTACTTCTGTTGTGTCTTTTGTAGTTATTATTTACATATTTCAACAATTATGGCAATTTATCTACGGCGGGTCGGGTGGCGGAACCCTAATTAACGGCTACTCTGCCCAGATGATGATTTGGTATATGATAATGGCAGAAGTTTTGATGTATTCTTTAAACGCAAGAGCAACAACAAGAGCATTTTCTAACGATATTAAGTCCGGCAAAATTGCTTACCAATTAAACAAACCATATAACTATTTTGCTTATCAAGTATGCTCACAAGCCGGTGCTTTTATGTGGAAACTTATATTCCTAGTGCCAACCGGTATTATTATGGGACTAATTCTGCTTGGTCCAATTCCAAATTTTAGTATTGTCTACGTTATACCACTACTTGTTAGCTTACTATTGGCAGTATTACTTACTTGTATTATTTACGGAACAGTAGGACTTTTATCTTTCTGGATTGAAGAAGCTACACCATTTACCTGGATTGTTCAAAAATTTCAAATGTTATTTGGTCTATTCTTCCCGCCCGAATTTTTCCCTGCTTGGCTACAACCATTTATTGAATATAGTCCAGTGTACGCAATGATGAGCGGACCTTGTAAACTACTTGCAAACTTTTCTTGGGAACTATTTTTAAAAGTTTCTATCTCTCAAATTTCTTGGCTAGCCATATTTTTGGGTGTTAGCCTAATATTATATAAATCTGGAACAAAGAAGGTGAATGTAAATGGCGGTTAAAAACAATTTAAAACTGATATTTAGTTACTTTAAATTAAATTTGAAAAAAGAATGGAAATATAAATCATCATTTTTTATGCAGATAATAATGATGATATTGAATGATGCATTCTTTATCATTCAGTGGTTAATAATCTTCCAACTTGTAGATAATATTGGCGGATATGGATTTAATGAAGTAATGATGCTATGGGCTATTTCCGCTGGTGGATATGGATTCTCTCATACTTTCTTTGCGGGAGCTTGGAATATAAAAGATATTGTTTATGAAGGTAAATTAGATGTGTTCTTAACACAACCTAAAAGCGTGCTCTTAAATGTTTGTTGTTCTTCAACCGAAGTTGCAGGAATTGGAGATATGTTATATGCTTTTGTAGTACTCGCAATTATTGGTGCACCTTGGTATTGGTATTTACTAATGGTGCCAGCAATGATTTGTGCAGGACTTATTTATGTGGCTGTTTATGTTGTATATGTAAGCCTTTGCTTTTATATAAAACGTGGGGACGCTGTTGCAAAATCTGTTGAAGGAACTATAAACAAAGCAGGAAATTACCCACCTGCAATATACAACACTATTATCAAAGGATTATTCTTTACTTTAATTCCTACCTTCTTCTATACTTTTATTCCAGTACAATACTTCTTCCTAACACCTAATATTTGGTGGATTTTGGGAGCGGTTGTAGTCACTGCAATTTGGGCAGTATTAGCATTTGTAACATTTAACAAAGGACTAAAAAAATACAATTCCGGCTCACTTATGGGCGGAAGATTATAAAAAAATTATAAAGGAGAGGATTAATGACATATGATGAATTAATAAAGCATCTAAAAACTATTAGTGACAAGCAACAACAAATAGAATATTTGTTTAAGTATATGCTACAAAGTGTTCAATATGATTACCCAACCCTTGAAATTTGTAAATTTGATAATAGTTTGCTGGATTATATTGATACGCATTACAATCCCGAAATTGCAGAAGACAGACAAAAGGTTATTCAATTAATAAAAAGTAAAGGTTATTCAAATGAATTTATATTAAGAATATTAGAAAATTATGGAAAAAGTTTTATCGTCCCAGCCAGACCAGAAATGGTTATTATGGGAAAATTAAATAAGGCAATACCCGAACATACAGATTATAGGACTTTTGCAAGTGCCAAGAATATGGCTAAACCATTAGTTGAGTATAAAAATGGAATTATTATAAAAGGCGTGTGTGCAGATTTTTCTGAGTTTACCAAAAACATTTGTGATGAATTAAATATACCCTGCAATATTGTCAATGGAGCAACTCCAATTTCGCACGTTTGGAATTTGATAAATGTTGGAGATGGTTTTAAGCATTATGATTTAACTTATGCAATATACGCAAGAGATGAATTTAATGGTTGGGGCAAAGTAAACCCAAGCAACTTTTTGGGCGTTACAACAAAAAAGTTGTTAGAAATGCATCCTAGTAGAACAATAGATAGCATATATACAAGCGAAAAAACTTCATAAAGGATAAAATATATAATGGAAATAAATTTAATGGGGCAAAATATAATAGCACCTACCAATAGCTTAGAAACAAAAGATTTAATTTTGAAAACATACGATGAAAAATATTTAAGCGATACATATAATAATTTCTTCTGCCAACAAGAAACTGCAAAATATTTGTTATGGAAACCAACTACAAGTATAGAAGAAGCAAAGGAACGACTTGAAAGGTGGTCAAAAGATTGGAATTTATTTTATCTAATAATTGAAAAGAAGACGGATACATGCATTGGCTATTTAGGTGTTGATAAAATTGAGAAAGATATTTATGGTCGCCTAGGCATCTGTTTGGGTTTATATTTTAAAAATAAAGGTTATGGAACACAGGCTTTAATTGCGTTGATAAATTATTTAAAATTACAAAAAGCAAAGGAATTACATTATAGCCATTTCAAAGAAAACATATCCTCACAAAAACTTGCAGAAAAAATTGGCTTTAAGCGAGTTAAAGAAGATAAACGAATTAGGAAATGGGACAACAAAGAATTTGAAGAATATTTTTATGTTTTGAATTTGGATGAGAAAATTATGAAAGAAATTAAACTAAAAAATGGCGAAGTTTTAACAATCACATCTCCTACACTTGCTGACGCACAAAACCTTGCAGATTTTGCTAATACTATACGATGTGAAAGCAAGTTTATAACAATGAGCGAAGAAGATGAACCCTCCACCAAATCAAGCCAAGAAAAATGGGTACAAAACACACTAAACAATAACCGAAGCTTTATCTTTTCGGCAAAGATAAATGATAAACTTGTTGGTAGTGGTAATTTCTGTCCAAAATCAAACAAGGCAAGGCTTGCTCATAGGTGTGATATGGGTGTTAGCGTATTAAAAGAATATTGGGGTTTAGGTATTGCCAGTGAAATAATGAAAATAATTATTGATAAGGCAAAAGAAGCAGGCTTTGAACAAATAGAACTTCAAGTCGTTGAAGAAAACGCATCTGCAAGGCATTTATATAAAAAATTTGGCTTTTATGAAACGGGCTATATTAACCACGGAATGAAATATGCAGACGGAACATACACAAAACTAATTTTAATGCAAAAAGATTTAAAATAAAGGAGAAAATTATGAAAATTAAGATTGATGCAGAAAAACTTATCTGTGAGCAAACAAAAAACGCAAAACAATGTGTAGAACTTTTAGGTAAAGGCAAATACTCTGTCGCAAAATTGGAAATGATTGTTAAAGAACTTAAAAATATAAATAAATCATTAGAAACCCTTTGCCCTACTACTACAACTATCACATCAACATCTTATGGTGGTAGCACAACCCAAATGGAGGTGCCTACAATCACGCAGAGCAAATTGTACAAAGAAAATCAATTTCTTATATTTGCATTATCACAGCAAATTGATATAGCAAAAACCAACGAATTATATTTTGTGTCTGACTTTAATTTTACAGAAAACCAAATTTTAAATTATGGTCATATCGCTGGTATTATATCATAACCCCACCCTATATTTACATCAAACAAACGCCACAACAAAACAAAATGAATAATTATAAAAATTTAAAATCACAAGGAGAAAATTATGAACACAATAAATGACAAAAAAGAAAGACGAATGATTATTAATAACACAAAAGCAACATTAAAAAAGAATGCAAAGACTTTAAAGCAAGATTACAACATTGATGTCCCAGCCGATATTTTAAATATGGAAAACGGAGCATTTTATGTTTTTGTAACCGATGTTGCATACCCAGTTATGAAATACGCAAAAACAACAGACCCTGAAATTATTGATGTTGTAACAAAACTACAAGCATGTGTTAGAGCGTATAAATATTATAATCATAAATATGAAGAAAAAATATAATAGTGGGCTACATTACAATATGTAAACCAACTAAATTAAAAATATATTCAATGTTTAGGACATTCAAAAAACTTTGAATGTCTTTTATATATAAAAATTACAAAGCTTATTCGTGCGAGCTAATAGCCAGCCGTCACGCCGGAGCAACAAAAACGCAAGCCCGTTTGGACTTGCATTTTTTGTATTCAATCAAAAATCATTTTTGTATAAATTTGTTATATTTTAACTCAGTTTCGTTTTTAACACTTCTTGGTTTGTGTTTTAATTATACACTATCAATTCCACTTGTTATTTATTTCAAATTTAATTCTTCTAACAACTCATCTTGGATAGCCGACCATTTGTCTGCTTCTTGTTGCTTTTTTATTCTTTCTTGCTCTTCAAGTTTCTTTTGTTTTTCGTTTTCCTTTCTAATATCATAAGCAGTGGATAAAACATATTCAATTGCATCTAAATAATAGCGTTTAGCAGTTTCAAGTTGTTCTTTGTTTTGGGCTAGTTTAATAAATCTGTATGCATCTCTCTTCAATTTTTTTAGAATTGATGCTAGAAGTTTGTCGTTAGCAAAAACTTCGTCTTCTAAACTGTATACATCAACATCTCCTTTATATAATCTTTTTATTGTGTTACATTCGCTTCTATTAAAAAGATTACCATCGACATCTCTATATGCATACTTTCCGTTTTCTAACTTAACCAAACCAAAGCCGTCGGAATATGAGCCAGCCCACTCATATTCTTCACTTAATTTTCCATTTATATCTCTATATGCCCACTTCCCGTTTTCTAACTTAACCAAACCAAAGCCGTCGGAATATGAGCCAGCCCACTCATATTCTTCACTTAGCTTTCCATT
>CAKVOE010000002.1 GCA_934778215.1 uncultured Clostridia bacterium
TTCTCTTTCTTCGGCTTCTTTTTCAGCCTTTTCTCTTTCTTCGGCTTCTTTTTCAGCCTTTTCTCTTTCTTCGGCTTCTTTTAGCCCATCTGACAAATCACTTGCATCTTTATCATCTAAGCCTAATGCTTTTTTGTTTGCGTTTTGTTTTTCAATTTTCTTTAATCTAATTAAAAGGTCTTTTAGGTCATCTTTTATTGCTCTTTTACCTTTATCAGGTATCATTGCCTCTCTTATCATGCTTTTAATTGCCTCAGCCTTTGCCGTTTCGCCACTAGTTTGATATTTGTTTGCAATTTCTTCAATAGCTTCTTTGGTTTTTTCTATACTTCCGATATTCCATATCAAACCAGAGGTTTTGACACCATTAACTTCTTTTATAAATGCTCTTATTTCGGCCTTTTCCTTTTCTCTTTGAGCCTGCTCTTCCGCTCGTTCGTCTGCTGGTGTTACCGCCTGCTCTTCTGCTTCTCTTTCGGCTCTTACTCTTTCTTCCGCTTCTCTTACAGGCTCTTCTCTTTCTTCGGCGTCCTTTTCGCTCTCTACAAGGTCTTTTGCGTTTTGTAAAATTGCACTTATCTCGCTTTCTAACGCTTTTTCGTTAATCTCGGCATTTATCTCTGCCACGCCATAATTTTGTTTATTGCTCAATATACCTGCTTGTTTCTGTGAGTAAATTCTTTTTAGTCCATCAGATAAATCACTTACATCTTTATCCTCTAAGCCTAATGCTTTTAAACTTGCGTTAAGTTCAACAATTTTGTTATCTAGCGTACCACCTGCCCCAAAGAACGCCTCAACCAAGTTGTCGCAATTTCTTTTTGTAATTTCGGCACTCTTTTTAGCATTATCTAATTCAATATTTAGTCCCGCTAAATAATCAGCAAAATCACCTTTTCCTGCAATTATTTGTTCTAATTTAGCAACATCATTTATGCTATCTACATCGGCTACAAATGAATTAATTGCATCTTTTAACTCTTTTTCTGCTTCTGTAAATTTATTTTCTAATTCTGCTCCACCAAAGTCATTTATAAGCACCTGAACTGCATTTTTAGACGCAACAAAATCATTCATCGCACCTTTAATTTTTTCCTTTGCTTCGTCCTTTTTGTCTGCAATTGATGAGTCTGGCTTTGTCCTGTTATTGTCAACTGTTTGTTTGTTTTGTTCTAGTTTTGCTATAATTTCGTCTCTTTTTGCGGTTGCAGAATCTATTATGTTTTGTGCATCTTTTCTAAATGTTGCAAGGTCGGTCAAGTCGTCTATTTGCTCAATATAAGAGTTCGCCTTTGTTTCGTCAAAAGGTTCCAAAAGTGTTTTAATTTCTGGACTATTTATTTGTGCCATTTCTATATCGGTATAACTAGCACTTAGCCTTGCTATTTGTATTTGAATAGGTGTATACAGCTTTCTTATTTCGGTCTTTTTATTACTTTTGGCTTTTGCAAAGCTTTTTGGTACAGGCTTCTTTTCTTCTTCAAACTTTTTAATTTGATTTGCTAAATTTGTTTCTATTTCAGAAACTTCTTGTGCCAACACACCAAACTCAGGATCTGTACCAGCATCTCTAAACGCTTCAAAGGCATCATTTACTCTGTCTATTTCGCCATTAATACTTTTTAGAAAGTCTGATTGCGGAACCTTGATTCCATTGATATCCTTAAATTTTCCTCTAATTGTGTGGGCATTTGATTCCTCTAAAGCCCTATATAATCTTGCTTTTATTAATAACAAGCTGGTTAGCGTACCAACCTTTTCTACCTCTCTTTGGGCTCTTTCTTTTTCGGCATCTGATTTGGTTGGGTCTGCTAATATATTATTATTGTTTTTAAGATGATTTTGATAAGATCCACCATCTCCAATTGCCTTTGCAATTGCATCATACTCTGCCTTTTTTGGATTTCCGTCATTTAAACTACCGTTTTCGTTTATCCACGATTTTGCAAGGTCGGCATTTAACAAGATAACTTCCTTTTTTATCGCTCTTTCGGCTTGTTCTAGTTGCTTTTGCGTATCATTTTCATGCAAAACTTTATTTGTGTCATTAAACCCACTTATTTGTGTTAATACACCATTAACTTTGTTATTAATATTAGCATCATTTTTAATAGAATCTGGCAATGTACTTACAAAATTATTAATTATTGCTTCGTTTGCAGTTATTTTAGCCACCGTTTTATTCGCTGTATTTTTAATTTCTGCTACATTGTACGAATCGGCTTGCGCCTTTTTGTCTTGTGCTTCCTTCAATTTTTGGGCATCTACGTTTGGGTCTAGCATCAAAGCGTTTAGTTCTTGCACCAATCTATCCATCTCGGCATGAACCCTATCACTTTCACCCTTTCCTATTCCTGCGGTTATGTACTTTCCGTTATCTACATAGTCCTTATTTTGTGCAACTACTTCATTATAAATCTCTTGTATTTTTGTTCTAATTTCTGCTTGGTCTTCTGCATTCATAACATTTAGTCTTGACATTGCACTGTCTTTATTTTTAAACTCACTTTCTAGATTTTTAAGTTCGTTTTCAATTGTTTCCTTTTCAGCTTCCAACTCAGCTAGTTTTGGTCTTCTACTCCTTGCTAAATCGTTCTTTGCCTTTTTGTATGCACTATATCTTCCGCCAAAGCCCTGAAAACCACCAATTAAACCCGTTGCAAGCGTTGCAAGACCGGTAAACCCAGTAGAAAACAATCCGCCCAGTGCAGTAATTCCGGCAACTGCTGGCAAAATTGCGGTTAAAACAATTGTGCCTGCCAAACCTATTGCACCCCATTTTGCAAAAGGCCACCAAACAGAACGTCTTGCACTGCCAACTTCTTTTGCTTTTATATCATACTCTTGGGCATATTTTTCTTCTTTTTCAACCTCTTTTTCTTTGTCTTCAAGATCTTTTTTCTTTGCATCAATTTTGGCGTTTACATATTCTCTAAAATCTGTGCAAAGTTGCTTTTCTTGGCTTGCATCTGGCACTGAATATGAGCCCGTTCTTTGGTTTAGGATTTTTACCCTTTTTAGATAGGCTTCTGCTAAAGCAGTACCGCCGATAAACCCCGCCTTATTACAAACATCTGTTGCAAAAGCAACCTCATCTAAAATAGCCCCTTGAGGATTTAACGCCTTTTCTTTGTTATAAAAATGAATAAATTTTAACAATTTGTTAAATTCCACGGTCGAAGCCATATTTACATCTGCATTTTCAAAGTCTTCCTTTTCAAATCTTGCCATATTTTTCTCCTTTTTAAATTATTTTATCTTTCTGGAACATCAACATAAGATGCACTGTCTTGCATCCAAAAGTCTACTCGGTCTGGCTTGGTAACCCTTGTTCTACCAAAACTTACACCGTTTTGTTTTGTTTGCAAGGCTTTTTGGTACAATTCATTATAAATGTTTGCATTTAATTGTTCGTCTACACAAAGTTTAATTAAGCATTGCTTATAGTAGTTTTTCCACTCTCTTTGGTCGGGATCATCTTCATCGTCAAACAAAACATCTAATTGTACCGCCCCTCTTAAAACCAAAGATTCGGCTGTGTTTTGTTTAAAAATGTTGTCTAAATCGCTCTTTAACTGATTGTTTTTTTCTTTCTCTTTTTTCTTTTGGTCTAATGCTATTGTTTTTGCTTGAACATCTTTTTCGGCCTTTTGGGCTGTTGCCTCTTTTTCTTTATAGGCTTTGTTTTTGTTTGCCCACTTATATGATTTGCTCTTGTCTGCCTTGTGAGCATCTTTTACTGTACTGTACTTATATACCCCAAAAAGTGCAAGAGCGGTACACGCTCCACCGCTTAAACTTGCAATTGCAGTACCTACAACGCCCGTTGCCATACCCAAAATTGCCCCTGCCAGCATTGGCGCAAACACTGCAAGCCCTAGCATTATCCAACCACCAACCTTTATGGCTCTTCTAAAATTGTATTTAAATGTTTCCCATTTAGAAGGATGGTTAGCACCTTTTTGCGTTTTTTCTGCCGATTGTTTTTCTTTTTCTTTCTCGGCAATTTCGCTGTCTAGTTTTTTGCTGTCGGCGTCTATTTGCCATTGTTTTAGGGCTTTGTCTGCATCATAAACCTTTTTAATTTCTTGTTGAAGCCCCTGGGTTATGCCCATAAGTTGCGACTCTTCCATTGAATAAGTTAAATTGTTATTATGAAGTTCTCGCTCGGCAAGTGATTTTTCTCGCTGGGCATTTTGCAATGCCGTATCGGTAGCATCTACCCCTTCTGCCTGCATTCTGGTAATTGCATCATCTAATTGCTGAATCTTTGCTTCAAGTCTAACAGCATCTTCTTGTCGCCTTTTTAAGCTTGCTTTTAGTTCTTTTAGTTGATTTTTTTTGGCATTTAGTTCGCCTATTCGTGCATTATAAGTGCTTTGCAATCCTTCTTGGGATAGTGTGGTTTCTTCTGCCATACTTTTATTCCCCTTTTGTGTGTTTTTTGCCCTTTTTCTAGTTTGCATATATTTTACCACAACAATGGCAAAATTGCAATAGTTCGTCCAAAAAAACACTGTTATCCAAACTGTAAACTATACTAATTTAGTATATCAAAAAAAACCTCTATTGTAAAACAAATTAGGTTCTTTTGAAATATTTATGAAAAAATGAACATCGTCCATTTAATTTTATAACTAAATCGTTTTTGTGCCACAATTTTATTAAGCCCCCAATTAGTGTCACACACCCAGTAAGTTCGTTTAGATTTTGGAGATAAAAAACACGAAACAGGTTGCCGATAGTATTTTTACATCGGCGTTTTGTTTCGTGCTTTTTAGCCCAAAAGATAAATGAAATTACGGACAGTTGGTGCCGTCCGTCCGACAGGCGGACGGAACAATACATGTAGGGCGGGGAAACCTTCCCCGCCGTTACCTTGTTTAACGATTTGCCGTATGTTTTTACTTAAAGTTATAGGCGTATAACACATAAACAAAAATATGTTGTTCATTTTTTTTGGAATAAAATATTACCAATACCTTTAAGTGATAAATTATAACAATTGTGGTATATAAGGTTACGGCGGGGATACTATCCCCGCCCTACAACAGGCAAAATTTTTTGCCCGGCATTTTATATGTTGCATTTGTAACTACATAATTTACCCACACCTCAAAAAAACCACGCCCAGCAGATTTTATTATCTTTTACGCAAAAAAACGCCCACACTTTTTAGTTTGGTGTGAGCGTTTTTTATTTTACTTTCCACAGCAGTTTTTATACTTTTTACCACTTCCACAAGGACATGGATCATTTCTGCCAATTGAAGAGGCGGTATTTTTTACCGTACCTTCTGCTTTGTGTTCCATCTGTGCAGGACGGCGTGTTGTTGGTCCATTTATTCTTATACCCAATCTTATACCCAAAAGATTGTTTGCAACTTCAATACGCATACTTTCAATCATATCTTCAAACATATCAAAGCCTTCTTTTTGGTAAATGGTTACAGGGTTTTGGTTTCCGTATCCTCGAAGACCAACCCCTTGACGAAGAGCGTCCATTTCATCAATATGTGCAATCCATTTTTTGTCTAAAACCATTAGTAGCATTTGGCGTTCCACATCTTCAAAATTTATGCCTTGCGACTCAAACTCTTCTTTTTTTTCTTTAAATTTAAGCAACGCACTTTCTTCCACAATTTCTTCTACTTCTCTTCTAGAATGCGTTTCCAAAAATTCTTCGGTAATAAGGTTGGTGCCAGGCTCTACCAATCTTCTTTCTAGCGCAATGTTAAAACCCTCTATATCAGCATCACTAACCTTGTCGTAATTCATAAATTCGTCTACAACACTACAAGCCGATTCGCTTACCATATCCAAAATTTTGTCGTGCATACTTTCTTTTTCCAAAATTTTGTTTCTTTCACGATAAACTTCCTCTCTTTGCTTGTTCATAACATTGTCAAACTCTACTACCGTTTTGCGGATACTATAATTTCGTGCTTCTACCTTCTTTTGAGCCACTTCTACGCTTTTAGAAAAGAACTTCATTTTTATGCTGGCATCTTCTTCTAGTTTAAACATTTGTGCCATCTTTTTTAATCTTTCGCTACCAAAAATTCTGGCAAGGTCGTCATCTGCCGAAATATAAAATACGCTAGACCCCGGATCCCCCTGTCTTCCGGCACGACCCCTTAACTGGTTATCTATTCTTCTGCTTTCGTGGCGTTCGGTACCTACAATGTGCAACCCGCCAAGAGCCTTAACCTCTTCCTTTTCTTTTCCTACTTGTTCTTTAAACTCTGCAAGATATTTTTGAAATTTTAACTTTGCTTCCAAAATTTCTTCATCGGTTGTTGGGGCATAAGAAACGGCATTTTCTATAACCTCTTCCGTGTAGCCCTCTTTTTTCATTTTGTCTTTTGCCATAAACTCAGCGTTACCGCCAAGCAAAATATCTGTACCACGACCAGCCATATTGGTTGCAATGGTTACCGCACCAATTCTACCTGCTTGTGCTACAATTTCGGCTTCTCGCAAGTGGTTTTTTGCGTTTAAAACATTATGCGGAATTTTTTTGCTACGCAAAATTTTGCTTATTTCCTCACTCTTTTCTACCGTTATGGTACCAACAAGCACGGGCTGTTTGCGGTTATAACAATCTATAATATCATTTACAATTGCTTTAATTTTTGCATCATGACTAAAATAAAACTCATCGTTCTCGTCAATTCTTATCATAGGAAGGTTGGTTGGAATAACCACAACATCTAATCCATAAATTTCTCTAAATTCGCCTTCTTCGGTTTTTGCGGTACCCGTCATACCACTCATTTTGTTGTATAGTTTAAAGAAATTCTGCAAGGTTATGGTTGCAAGCGTGCGGTTTTCGGCTTTTACCTTAACGCCTTCTTTGGCTTCTATTGCCTGATGTAAACCATCACTAAACCTTCTGCCGACCATAATTCTACCCGTAAACTCATCTACAATTAAAACTTCATCGCCATTTACAATATAATCGTTGTCCAACTTCATTATATATCGGGCTTTTAGGGCATTGTTAATATCATGGTTAATTTCGGTGTTCTCTATATCCGAAAGGTTTGCAATATTGTAATATCTTTCTGCCTTTGCAATACCGCTTTCGGTTAAATGAATACTCTTTTGCTTTTCGTCAATAGAATAATCTTCTTCATGCAAGTTTTTAACAAAGCGGTCTGCCACAACATATCTGTCACCACTTTCGCCACTTGGACCACTAATAATTAACGGTGTTCTTGCCTCATCAATCAAAATACTATCTATTTCATCGACAATAACATATTCGTATCCACGAGCAAGCATTTGGCGTTTGTCTATTGCCATATTATCACGAAGATAGTCAAAACCAAATTCGCTATTTGTACCATATACAATATCACATGCATAGGTTGCACGCTTTTGCTCTGGCGTTTGGGCGGAGTGAACAAACCCAACGGTTAGCCCCAAAAAATTATGAACCTTACCCATCCATTCGGCATCTCTTTTTGCCAAATATTCGTTTACGGTAACAATATGCACAGGCTTACCGCTTAGTGCATTAAGATAGGCTGGCAAGGTAGAAATTAAAGTTTTACCTTCACCAGTACGCATTTCGGCAATTCGACCTTGGTGCAAAACAATACCACCAAGCAACTGCACATTAAAGTGACGCATATGAAGAACTCTTGTGCTGGCTTCACGAACCACAGCATAAGCATCTGGCAAAATATCGTCTAGTGTTTCTCCCGTTTTTAGCCTTTCTTTTAAAACATCGGTTTGATGACGAAGCTCGTCATCGGTCATATTTAGGTATTTGTCTTCAAGTGAATCTATTTTATCTGCAATTTTTTGCAATTTTTTTAAACTTCTTTTATTGTCTAAATTTGTAAGAAAACCCATCGTAAATCTCCATTGTATGTTTTTACCTTTTAATTGTAACAAATTATGATTAAAAATTCAACATAATTTTCCTTCGTTTTTTAACTTTTTATGACAGATTAACAATTGTAGCAATTAAAAAAGTGATTGGTTAAATCGCTTAAAAAATACCAAAAAAAATTACCCCTAACCTGCCATAAATAATTTTTGATACCACTTTCTCTTTGTTGTATTTTTATTGTTAAACAACGTTTTGCCCGCCGTTAAAACATAAATTTTTCTTGGCTTTAACTTTTTTAGCATGGTACTAAGTTCATTTACAGTTGCTCCCGTTGTATAAACATCATCAATTATCAAAATGTTTTTGTCGGTTAATGGGCTTTTGTCTAAAAGTTTAAAAACGCCTTTCATATTTTCAAACCTTTCTTTTCTGGTAGAGTGTTGTTGAGTGGTATCGTTATCTATTCTTGCAACAATGTCTGTAAATGTAGAAACGCCCGTTAGTTTTGCAAATTCCTCCGCAATTATTTCGCTTTGGTTATAGCCCCTAAACTTGCGTCTTTTGTCAGAAATTGGTACCGGCACCAACATATCTACCACCACACCCCATTTTAGGTAGTACTCATACATTAGCCTTGCAAATTCTTTCGCCAAATATTTTTTGTTTTTATATTTTAAAGCCAAAATTAAATTTTTTGCCTTGCCACTATATTCAAAACTTGCTCGAGCCTCATCAAAATTAAACTTAATAAGTTTGCAATCATCACATATTTTTGTAGTTTTATTTAGCGGTGCACCGCATTTTGAACATATATCGGTTAGCGGTAAAATAGGAAAGGTCTTTTTGCACTCATCACAAATTCTGCTGTCACAATTTGAGTCAATCTCATCACCACAAACTATACAGCAATAGTTTACAAATAGAGCATCTTCTATGGTTTTGCCACACTCTTTAACGCCTCCTAAAACTCTACCCACAAAAAACTCCCCCTACTATTATTAGTAATATTAATTACTATCCTTATTTAACAATTATTTTAACCTACCCCACCTCAAAAGTCAATAAAATGCAACCTTTTAACCAATCAATACTCTACACTCCCAAAAGCCCCCTTGTAAACACTTTTACAAAAAGCACAAAAAAAGATAAATTAAAATTTCAATAATCTCACTTTTTATATAAATTCATAATTGCTTCTTTTTGATATGGGGATAATGTTTTTAAAAAATCTAATGTTTGCTTATCTAACTTATATTGATTTATATCTTCTGAAAAAAACTCTGCAGGGGTTGAGCCACAAGCCTCTATAATATCAAGCAAAACTGATAAAGACGGCTCAAATGTCGTTTTGCTACTTTCCAATAAGTGTATATAACTTGCATTCTTCCCAATCATCAAACTTAATGCACGAGCTGATAAATTAGCCCGAGTTCTTATTATGCCTATTCTTGTTACAATTTCCTTTAATTCCATAATTCCAGCTCCTTATATATTTATATTTTACCAATTTAGGAGCTTTTACTATATTTACAACACAATACAATTATATCCAATATTAAACAAAATATATAATAACATTAAATACTATTGCAATAATAACACTTTTATGGTATACTTTATTATATATTGGAGGTATACAAATGAAAAATAAAATAATATGGCTAAGCGTATTACTCGTAATTCCACTTATAGTGCTTTGTTTTGTTTTTACAGGTTGTTCAAGTGGCAACAAAAAAGAACAAATAGGACTTTCTAGTGTGTTATCAAAACTACAAGATAGGACTGGCAATTTTAAAATTACAGGAACTGGCAATTTAGATAATGAAGAATTAAACTATCATAGAATTGTTAATTTGACATATCAAGTCAATTCTGTTGGCTCTTATGCTTATGATAAAAATGACAATCTGCACGACAATACAGAAAATTGGTATAATGAATGGTATTATCCTCATAATTATAATGAAGCTTATCATAGAACAAGGACAGAAAGCTCAGTTTGGGGAAAGTGCAGTTATCAAACGACAACAAATACTAACGCTTTTTTATCTGACGCAGATTTTAGACAAATTACAGAAGAAATGTTTTTAAACGAAGAGTACAATGTTTACATATTAAAGAACCCTTTAAATCTTAATCCTTTATGGGACGGCTGGATAAGCGAATTAAGTTACTTAAAAATAGAAGCAAAAGAAAATGGTGCAAGTGTTGTTTTTAGGGGTTCGGGAAACATTAATACAGATACCATTGTAAATGCTGAATTTAATTTTGAAATTGAATACAATCAAGGTTCGTTTAATCCGCCAGATTGGGCTTATGAACCAAAAATATATAATACAACAATTTATAAAACAGGACAAGGTTCAGTTGCCGGATCTGGAAATTATGAAGAAGACTCCGAAGTAACAATAACCGCCACCGCTTCTGACAATTACTATTTTTATGGGTGGCAAATTGGAAATCAACTTATAACACAAAGCACTTATACATTCAATATGCCATTAAGCAATTTAACAATAACAGCAATATTTTATGAAAAGTCACAATATACAATACACTTGTCCAAAACTGATGGTGGCTGGGTAAATGGTAGTATGGTTTTAACAACAACGCAAACCACTAAAAGTTCATCGTTCCACGTAGATGAAGTAGTAAATTTACAAGCCAACCCCTCTTCCGGATATACTTTTGCAGGTTGGTATGTGGAGGGAAAGTTTTTCAGTTCTGAAACAACTCTATCTTTTTATATGATTGAATATGATATGCATATTGAGGCAAAATTTTTTGAAAATTCAGCAACTATAAATCCGCCACAAGATACCTACTATAGTATTGAGGTTTTGCAAACAGGGGCTAATGGAAGTGTGAGTTGTGGCATTACACGAGCAAAAGTTGGGACTCAAATCATAATGACCGCAACACCATACTTAAACCTTACCAAGTTTGATGGCTGGTATTATAATGGGCGTTTATTGTCAACAAATACAACATACACCTTCACAATGCCAGCAAATAATGTAATAATTTATGCAAGATTTAGTTCTAAATAGATTTACTAAACGAAAGAAACAAATGAGAATAGAGTATATAATATATCAAAGTGAGAGGAAAAGCCAATTTTAAACCCCTACCTCAACTATTTGTTATCCTCTCTGTTGCTAAGGTGGTTATACATGCTTTATAACACAAAAACAAACTATTGATTATAATAGCTTGTTTTTTTTTGTTTTTAAAAAACCCAAGACAGGTCTGGGGTTTTCTTAAACAAAAAAGATGGTCTAAAAGCTAATGCTATAAGACCATCTTTTGGCTCCCCCTGTTGGACTCGAACCAACGACCTATCGATTAACAGTCGAGCGCTCTACCGACTGAGCTAAGGAGGAATATTGTATTGTCTAGCAATTTCGTCTAGAACACTGACAATTATACAACATATATTTTAATAATGCAACTGTTTTTTGAAAATTTATTAAAATTTTAATCAATTATCTCTTTTACTCTAATTTTTATTGCCTTTGGCACTATTGAAATTGTAGAAATATTATCCTCTCTAAACTCTCCCACAAATTCTTCGCCGTCTAACGACCACATTACCTTGTTTCGGTCATATATTCGCACTTCTTTTGCGTGAATATATTGCATAATGTCCGAATTCCAATTTTTCTTTCTAAAAATTCTAACTGCCTTAACCAGTTGAAAAAAGTGCTTTGGGTTTTTTAGCATCAATAATTCCATATATCCATCATTAAGTTTAACGAATCCGTTGTTAAATTTTACCACCCCACCCACCGAGTGAGTATTGGTAACCGCAACAATTAAAAAGTCGTCATCAAACTCTTCGCCGTCAACATCAAATCTTAGTCGCATCTTACGATATTCAAAAAGCTCTTTTATGCCAAAAAGAACATACGCCAGCTTGCCTATTTTGTTTTTTAGTTTTTGGCTTGTAGAATAAGAACATTTGGTAAACAGCCCCGCTGCTGCAATGTAGGTAAAATACTCATCGTTAAACTTGCACACATCTACATATTGATCGGTGCCATTAATTATACAATCAATCGCCTTTTTGTAGTTTTTAGGTATTTTTACCGACCGAGCGTAATCATTTACTGAACCCATAGGAATATACCCCAAGGTTACACCCTTAGCCCCCTTCATTGCACCATTTAATGTTTCGTGCAAGGTGCCATCTCCACCAACACAAACCACCAAACTGCCCTCTTCTGCACCTTTTGCAAACTCTACGGCATCGCCTTTTTTTGTTGTTAATTTTAAGTCCACCAAAAAACCAGCGTCCTCAAATTGCTTAACAATTTTACTGCTAAGTTTGGACGCTTTTTGCTTTCCAGAATTTGGATTTATTATTAGTAACAACTTTTTTTGTTCCATATAAATAATATGTTACCACAATTTAACTTTTTTTGCAAGGAAAGGTCAACATAAAATATAATTAATCATCTATATAATCTATTCGCATTCGCTTATGCGAAAGCCCTACCAAAAACTCGTACATACTGCACCCACACAAATCGGCAACTTCTTTTAAAGTTTGGTTTTCTCCACCGCTTGCTCCAAGTAGCGTAACTGTGCTAAAATTCTTAATTTCGTCAAATCCACTAAGGTCAACCATAAATGAATCCATACTTATTCTTCCAACGATATTAATTCTTTGTCCATTTATCAAAACCCTTCCAACATTAGATAGCCTCCTATTTATACCATCAGCATAACCCAACGGAACAATCCCTATTTTCATATCCTTATTTGCAATCATCGTTCTATCATAACCAATGCTTGCACCTTTGCTAACTTTTTTTATGCTAACAATTTTTGATTTTATAGAAATAAATGGTTTAAGCTTTTTAATTTTTGAGTTGTCCATTCCATACAAACCAAACCCCATTCTGACAGCATTAAAGTTTAGACCTTTATGAAAAAATATTGCGTTTGTGTTTGCAAGATGAAAGAGTAAGTTTTCGCCAAACTCACTTTTGGCAACGCTTACAAATTTTTCAAATCGTCTGCATTGATGGTGTATAAATTTTACATCTTCTTGCTTTGTGGCAAGGTGTGAAAACACTCCACAAAGGGTCAAATTTTTATTGCATTTTATTTTGCATAAAAGCCGTCTAAATTCCGAAATTTTAGAAATTCCAAAACGGGTAAGCCCACTATCGACCTTAATTTGCACCTTTAACGGCACTTTAATCTCTTTCGATAGTTTGTTCAACTCAAAAATTGATGCTATTGTAGGGGTTAATTTATAATAAGAATATACCGATAAAAATTCTATATTTATGGGTGCCATAACAAAAATTTCTTTCGCTATTCCTAGGTTTCTCAAACTAATTCCCTCTTGCAAATTTGCCACCGCAAACGCATCAACCACACCCGCAATAATGGGTGCAACAATTTCTATCCCCACCGAATAGGCATCGGCTTTTACCATCGCAATAATTTTGGTACCTGCATTAAGTTGCTTCTTTGCAGACCTAATATTAGACAATATTGCATTGGGGTGAACCTCAAATGTAGAAAACGAAAAGGAATCTGACATAAACTTTCTCCTACTCAAAATATATGAAAAATTAGAGATTAAGTTTACGCTTTTTGCAAATAAAAAAGTTGCATTCATTAAAAAGCAACTTTTTTTGGTAATAAATTTATGAACTATTCAACGAAAATTTTACCGTGATTTTTAATTAGCATATATATTAACCAAAAGCCTGCAATACCTACAAGAGCATAAATTATTCTTGCAAAAATTCCCACTCCGCAAATAAAGGTAACAAGGTTAAAGGTAAATACGCCAACTAAAAACCAATTAGTTGTACCGATTATGCTTATAATCAGTGCTATTAAAGTAACTATTGCCATAATGTTTCTCCTTATAGCAATAGTTTAGGTAAATAACCAATTTTTATACAAAAAAATACTAGAACTTATTAAGGAATTTTTTTAATTTTAATCGTCTTAGTTTGTATTTTCAAATAAATTACTATTAGAGAATTCTATTTTTTAGAATGTTATGTTGTTAATACTTGATTATTGTTCGAGCATAGACATAAGAGTATCTTTTTCGTCTTGGTCTTTTTGTACATTGTTTGCTATAAAATCTTGAATAGCACGGCCGACAGATAAATCTTTATTAAAATATTGCTTATACACATTTATATCATATAAATCGTCTTGAGATTTTCTTTGATTTGTAAAAAATTCTAGTATTTTTCTTAAAACAAAGAAGTCTATGTCAGGATTATCCATAAATAGCATTTCATATATGAGCGAATTTATTTTTGTATAATTCCATTTTCTAATAAAATATTGCATTGTTTGGTTTTTATAATCATCAATAGCAACTAGACATTGATTACTATTGTCTATAAAACATTTTTTGCCATTCATATCATAAAACATATCATCATTTTCATTGATTTTGTAGTTGCCAAAGTCAATTAAGTATATTCCACCATCATATACCAAATTAGATTTTGTTAAATCTAATAGTCTTATACCCGCTTGGCTTATTAGTTCAACATCTTGTGCCAGAATAGATAATTCTTCAATAAAATGTGATATGGGGTCGTTGAATATATTTTTTGCATTGGATATGTATTTCATTGTAAATCCAACAAGTTTATCTTCTTGAAATAATTTTTGTTTAGGCATAAGAATTCTAGAAGTTTTCAGTGAAGAAAGATAATCTAATTCATTTGCTGTTTTGTGTGAAAATCTGTAATTATCTCTAAAGATTTTATATGTTAGATTATCATCGTGATAAACAATTACTTCTGAACCATCAGAACTTAATAATTTTAAAGTATTAATATCAATTTTTTGACCGTCATCTGTAATAATGTCGTCTTTTTTATACAATACAACTTCATCTGCTCTTAACTTATAATTTTCCATAAAACCTCACTTTAATTAAATACTCAAATATGAGTTCACAATAGCAGTTGTAAATTTCGCGAATTAGATATATCGCGAATTAGATATATTATGAAATAATTATAGCACATTTATATTTTATTTGTATTATATTTTGAAAAATTTTCTAATTAAATAAAAAAACACTACGTTTATGTAGTGCTTTTGCTAGTTTCAATTATCTTAGAACTTGTCTAGTATTTTTTTGCTAACTAAATTAATCCGCCAGAATATATTGTATTTAAAATTAGGTAGGTAATGCAAAGAACCATCATTAAAACAGCATCTATAATAGTAAACTTTTTAATTTTGCCTTGCATTGATTGACCTTTGTTGCGGTTGTAAAAGGTATCACTAGAATCGCCCGTTATACCCTGAATACCATTTGTGTTACCTTGTTGAACTAACACAGATATAATCATAAAAATTGAACAAAGCAAAAGTAGTGCAACAACCACCGTTTTAATAATTGGGAAAGAATTAACAACCCAATTAGGTCTAACCTTATCATTTGCTAATAAACCAAAAATATTTTGAAACATCTCGCTACTCCTTTTTAAATGTACAAGTATTATATCACACAACACTTGCTTTTTTCAACAACTTTTTAAACTTTTTTAATATAGAAATAAAATATAAAAAATACAACTATTGAAACGAATGATAAAAACAAATAGGTCTTTTTTAGTGCTTTTTCTTTTGCAAAGGTTTCTTTTGCAAACATATCAATAATAAATATGCAACTTAAAAGTGCTAAAACACATATTCCTATATATGTTTCGCTCTTTTGCTTCTCATTTTGTGCTAGTAATAATTGTATTACAGATACAAAATTGTAAATCATTTTTATTTACCCCTTATCTGCAATAAATTATAACACATATTGTGACAAATTTCAATAGTAAATTAAAATTTAATCTTTGTTTGACGCCTCAATAATTTTTATCCATTTGTCTATATTCATACTGGCACCACCAACAAGCACGCCACCCACACTGCGTTCACTTAATATTTCTTTTGCGTTTTCTTCCCCAACGCTTCCGCCATACAAGATACGCATTTTTTTAATAGGCTCTTTGCCATACATCTGGCGAAGAACTCTTTTTATGCCACTATTTACAACGCTTATTTCTTCTAATGTTGGGGTTGGTGCTGGGTTAACTCCGTCCGAAATTGCCCAAAGAGGCTCATAAGCCACAACCACCCTTTCTGGCTCCGTAATACCCTCAAAATCTAGGGTTAATTGTTTTTTTAGTACACGGTATGTTCGGTTTTGCTCACGCTGTTTTGCAGTTTCTCCAATACATAATATAGGAATAAGCCCGCTATCCAACGCTTTTTTTAATTTTTTATTAATCTTTTCATCGGTGTCGTTATCAAACTGTCTTCTACTGCTATGACCAATAATTACATAATCTACGCCAACTTCAGTAAGCATTTTTGCCGAAACCTCGCCGGTATATGCCCCCTTGTCTTCGTAGTGCATATTTTGAGCACCAATTCTTATAGGTGTGCCACTAACCACCTCACACGCCTTTTGCAAAGATAAATATGCCGGACAAAGTAGTACTTCATTTTTGGTTTTTGGCATTCTCTCCTTTAATTGGGTTAAAAACTCCTCCGTTTCGCTAATGGTTTTATTCATTTTCCAGTTGCCCGCAATTAACAGTCTTTTCATAAATTAACTCCTTAAATACTAATCTTTATCGTTAAGCATTGCAATACCTGGCAGTGTCTTACCCTCTAAAAATTCTAGTGTAGCACCACCACCTGTTGAAATATGAGTAATTTTATCAGCATAGCCACTTTCTCTTACCGCAGCAGCACTATCTCCGCCACCGACAATACTAACCGCTCCACTTTTTGCAATCGCCTTTGCTATACTTACCGTTCCCTTTTGGAACTTTTTAAATTCATAAACGCCCATAGGCCCATTCCAAATAACAGTTTTTGCATTTTTAATTTCTTTTGCAAATAGTTTTCTTGTTTTTGGACCAATATCCATACTTTGACAATCTGCAGGAATTTTGTAAGCAGACACATTTTTTGCCTTTGCATTTGGAGCAAATTCTTTGGTTACAACCGAATCTACTGGAAGAAGCAATTTAACATTCTTTTTGTCTGCAAGTTCCATAATTTGCTTTGCTAATTCTACTTTATCCTTTTCGTATCGGCTTAGTCCAATTTCTCCACCCTTTGCAACAATAAAGGTAAACGCCATTGCGCCACCAATTAAAATAGTGTTAGCCTTATCAATAAGTGCAGAAATAACTCCAATTTTATCAGAAACCTTTTTGCCACCAAAAATTACAACTGAAGGTCTTTCTGGATTTACAGTAACCTTTTCAATTTCGGTAACTTCTTTGGCAACCAAAAATCCTGCCACTGCAGGTATAAATCTTGCAACACCGGCAGTAGACGCATGCGCACGATGGGCTGTTCCAAAGGCATCTAATACAAAAATATCGGCAAGAGAAGCAAGCTCACGAGAAAAGGCTTCATCGTTTTCTTCTTCCTCTTTGTGAAATCTAACATTTTCGAGCATCATAACTTCGCCTTCTTTTAAATTAGATGCTAGTTCGTGTGCACTTTCGCCAATAACATCTGACGCCATTTTTACATCTTGACCCAATAATTCAATTAGTCTTGGCAAAACAATCTTTAATGAATAGGTTTCGTTAAAAACTCCACCCGGTCTACCAAGATGCGAACATAAAATAACCTTTGCATGGTTATTTATAAGGTATTTGATAGTAGGAATAGCAGCAACTATTCGAGTATCATCAATAATATTATTTTTATCATCAACAGGAACATTAAAGTCTACTCTAACTAAAACTCTCTTTCCTGAAACATCAATATCTTTAAAAGTTTTTTTATTCATAAAAAGTATCCCCTTTACATTTTATATAAATATTGTACCAAAAAGCGATTGGTTTTGTCAAACAAATGAAAAGGCTTTAAATGTTGTCTTCTAGGTATTTAATCATTTCATCTATGGTGTTTAGTCTGCAAAGTTCTACCTTTTGGCTTGTAGAGTTTTCAAAATTTTTTATATACGCCAATATATGCTTTTTCATCTCCATAGAAACGCTTGCGTATGAATTGTTCTTTTTTAATAATTCTGAATGAATTTTTATTTGTTCTATCTTATCTTTTAGCGTTAAATTTAGCGGTTTGTTGTTTTTTATTTCGGTAAATATTTCGGGTCTTCCTACCGCACCACGACCAATCATAACCCCACTTACACCGCACTGCTCCATTAAATATTTAAAGTCAAAGTAAGTCAAACAATCACCGCTGGCAATTACCGGAATATTAACCGCCTTTGTCACTTCCTTTAACTTTTTCCAATCGGAATGTCCTGCATATCCTTGTTTTTGCGTTCGTGGATGAAAGGTTATAAAACTTGCTCCCGCTCGTTCACACATCTTTGCAAACTCTAAATATACCAAATGTTCATCGTCAATACCGCTTCGAAACTTTACCGAAACAGGTTTTGTAGTATTTCTAACACAAGTTTTAATAATTTTCTCTGCAAGGTTTAAATTCTCTAATAATGCTGACCCCTCTCCGTTTTTCACTATTTTTGGCGCAGGACAACCCATATTTATATCCAAAATATCAAAATTGTCTAAAACACCCCTTTTTATAACTTCTTCAAAGTCTTTTGGGTCGTGACCAAACAACTGCAAAGCAATCGGGTGTTCAAACTCGTTGGTTTCCATAAGTAACTTAGTCTTTTCGCTATTGTACAAAATTGCCTTTACACTTACCATTTCTGTAAAAACAATGCCTGCACCATATTTTCTGCATAAGTAGCGAAAACCAATGTCGGTATAACCCGCCATTGGTGCAACTAATAAGGGATTGCTTTTTAGATAGTCTTTAATATTAAAATTTTTCATATAAATATAATACTACAAAGACACTTAAAACACAATCATTTAGCAAAACATTTAAAGGTCAAAGTAAGTCAATCAATTATTCGCTTATAGCCGTCTTTAACTCCTTGCCTGCTTTAAATGTCATTACTTTCATTGCAGGAATCTCCATTCGTTCTTTGGTTTGCGGATTGGTAGTTATTCGACTGGCTCTATTTTTTACTCCAAATTTGCCAAAGCCCGAAATTTTTACTTCTTGCCCGCTCTTTAATTCTGATTTTATAAGTTTTCCTATGGCAACCAGTGCTTCTCTTGCTTCTTTTTGCGTTAAGCCCGCCTCAAAACTAACACCTTTAATTAAATCATTTTTATTCATAAACTATCTCCTTAAAAATTATTTATAATTAAATAGTTTCCTAAATAGATAATTTTATTCTAAAAGTTGTTGTTTTGCCTTTGCTTTTTTCGCTGTGTTACAAAAACAAGTGCCATACAAATTATTAGCACCACCGAAGCCCCTGCCAAAATTATTGCAAAAATGTAATTCATCTTTTTTGCGTATAGTAAATATAGTAATCTTAACAATGTTATTAGCCCAAAACCCAAAATTAATGCTAATAGGTTTTTTGTGGAGCCAAAACTTAAATTTTTGTAGCACATAAAGATGCTATTTAGCAAACATATTACCACATAAAACATCACAAAAGATAGTTCTACCGCAACAATTCCCAAGTTTGGTATCAAAAACACTTCAAATGCAAGTTTACAAACCGATGCCACAACCAATGATATAATGGGCAGATACAACATTTTTTTACCTTGCAAAATAGTAGATTGAATTTGTGACAGCCCAGAAAAAAAGATACTAACCGCACCAATTTTTAATAAATTTAACGAGATATCAAACTCCGTTTTGTCTAACTTTGCACCATAAATTAACGATAATATTTCGTTTGAAAACAGCAAAAATGTAGCACAAAATAACGACGCCAAAAAAGTTGTTATAATTATTATTTGTTGTGATTTTTTTGTAAATTCTTCCGCTTTTAATTTTACCAAATCGGGCAACAATAACAGTTCTATTGCAATAAAGGCTGAGTTTGGGAGATTTATAAGTGACGAAACGGTACCACGGCTAAGACCAAACAACTTTGTTGCATAAATATGCGAATATCCAATATGTTCCAATAGCCTTACAATTAAAGTTGAATCTATAAATTGTGTAAGCGGTAAAATTAACGATGTTATACAAGACAAGATTGTAAATATCCAAAACCTTTTTACATCTATATTGTTATTATTGGCAACTAAACCTTTTTGATGAACCTTTAAAACCGCAATGGTATAAACCGATGCAATAACGGCACTGCAACTAATTCCCAAAAAAACGCCTAATACAGCATAAATTAATCCTGACGGCATCAACAAATAAGCAAACAATACCGAAAGCAACAATTTGGAGGCTTGCTCTACGCAATCGGAAATTGCGTATTTGGTAATAAGTCTAAAACCCCTAACGGCTCCCCTATAAGTGGACAAAATAGAAACGGCAACAATACAAACAGCAACCCCCAAATATACAACATAAAGATTTTCATTTCCTTGCAAAATTGCAATTGGCTTACAAAACAACGCTATAAGCATTGCCACCACGCCCGATATCACTCCCGAAAAAACTACGGCATATTTTATAATTCCACCGTTTTTTGAGGTGCTTTCTCCCGCCACAAACATTGTAAGCGATGTTGCATTTCCCACAGATGCCAATGTATAAGAAAATACAAACAGCGGAAAAGCCAATTGGTAATAACCTATACCAATTGTTCCAATAATGTAAATTATTATAATTTTAAAAAGCACGCTTACAATTTTAGAAAAAGCACCCACCGTAGTAAGTGCCAATATTCCTTTATAGTTTGTTGTCGCACGAGGGCCTTTGCACTGCATACCATTAGTATGCAAAAAATATAACTAAATATTTACAACTTCTAATTGAATTTTTATATCTGCCGAAGCAATAGATTTTTTTGCATCTGCGTCTAGCCACACAACAACGGTCACTTCTTTATTTTTAGCGGGCTCTCCCTTTGTTAAGCACTTTCCTACTTCGCTACCTTTAATGGCTTCACTCTTTTTGTCTAACACAGCAATTCTTATATTATCCAAATTCTCTTCTTCGCCCGCCGTTAGTGTACAAGAACTCAATTTTATGCACCACTCACTATCCGAGTTTATGTAGCAAACGGCATACGCCCCCTCTGAGCCAATGTTATCATTTATGGTAGAAGGTACTTGTGTTGTATTGTCCTCTTCGCCCGTGGCAGGTCTTACTCCTAGCCCCGAAGATATAACTTTTAATTCGGTAATGTCTTCGCCCTTTTTGTTTTTTACGCTAATGCCATCTCTTGTAGTAATGGCAATTGCTTTAACTTCTACCTTTTCTTTTTGCACCTTAAACGCAGACAATGTCGCTCCCACGCAAATAATTAATGCTAGTATTAATAATCCTGCTACGGTTGTTGCAATCGTTTTCTTTTCCATTATTACCCCTCTTAAATAGTGATTTATTTAAAAGAAGTATTGACAAAAATTTTTTATATAAACAAAAAATCTAACGAAAAATATCGTTAGACTTTATTGTTATATTATTTTATATTTCCTCTTCGTGTTTTTGATTTACAATTTCTCTCCAAGCAGTTATAGATGTTATAATTCCTAAAACTACAACAACCGAAAGTAAAATTACTGAAACAACATCAAAATGTCTTATAACTGCACATACAATGCTTACCGCCAAACACAAAATAACGGTTATAATGCTTCCTACTAATAATTTCTTTGTTACCATTTCAATCTTCCCCCCTTAATTGTGTCCATATTATAACACATTATGTAATAATATTCAATAGGTTCACAACAAAAAGTTAATATTTTTTTAATTTATAAACGGTTACGCTAGCATTTACAAAAACCTTCTTTTCTATTCGGTCAGAGTTAAACTCCTTTCTGACTAAATCTTTTAGCACTCTGCCACCGTGATACCCATGAATTACCGCAATGCCGTCAATATCACTATCTGCCATCTGCAACTCATAGAGAAGTTCTGACAAAGCCTCTTCTCTGGTTAACCCGTGCAAATCTAACTTTTTTATATTGCCATACAAAAAACTATCTTCCATTGTTAACCTATGGTAAAATGTATGGTTTTGATTAAATTATAAAAACCAAACCTAACTTGAAGTTTTCCTTTTGTTAAGCCATCTGCTGTAATATCGCAAATTTCTTCTACGTCCGAAACGGTAACGCCGTCCCCTAAATCTATTGCTCTTAGTGCACCGCTTTCATCTAAACTCTCGGTGCATTTTTTGTAACTAACCAAATAGGTTAATTGTTGCGAGTTGTTATCTAATGATGTATCCATTCCAAATATTAACTTATAATAAGCACCATTTAGTTTGAATATATAATAGGTATTGTTGTCATTTGCAATTTTTGCCAAACTGGTAGCAACGCTTGCGTTATCAGTTAACACATTTTCTACTCTCATTGCGTCTTTTTGAGTAGCAATATCACCAACACCATTTTTAAACTCTACGTTAGATTGAGCGGTTTCATTTACAAGCTCTTTAAATTCATTACCATTAGTTTCGTATAGGTCATCTATAAAAAATCTTACTATACGAGAGTTTTGATTTGCTATTAAACTGCTGTAACTAGATACATATCTCGAATCCCAATAGGTTGCAAAAAATTTGAAAATTACCTCTATATAATTATAGTTAGAACTATTGCTAATAGTAGAATTTACTTCTAGTTTTAATCTTTTGCCATCATTATGAATCTTTATAGAATTTCCATTGCTATCGGTAAATAAGTTGCAAGGGTTTCCGTCTTTTCCTACTGTGTATATGCCCAAAATTCCCTTTTCGATACCCTTATCAATGTTAGACCTTAACAAAACGGTGTAGCCTTTTGATACCGCATATTTATTCATATCAGGGTCAACAACTCTTATAGCCCCCGTTAAACTGTTTGCTTCTGGGTCTGCACTATTGTCATCATTGCACTTAATTTTCCAATCTTCTACGGCACTGCCGTCTACGCTTAAAAGGTTTTGTTCAAAATATTTTACCTCTATTTCGCCCTTGTCGCCCGTATATTTGTGTGTAAAGGTAAACTTATAACTTGTAGCATCATCGCATACAAAGCCCTCTCCTGCTACAATTTTATAATATTTTGCACCATTTTCTTTTGTTATTGTAAACACAACTTTGCCTGTATCATCTTTGTATTCTGCAGAATTTTCGGTGCTACCATAATCAAACAAAATATGTGACATCTCATTATCTGTAACCGATGCACTTGTATCACTAACGCTTACTCTAAAATCTTGCGCCAAAAACTCACCCATATTTTTGAAATTTTCATCATACGCTATATTAATACGGGTATAAAAGTCGCCTATACTAGATGCACTTGCTGGGTCCAAATAAACAATGTTTTTGTGATTGTCGCTAAAAGACAACCCTCCACCCTTTGACATATTGGCAAATTCAAAGTTTAAATAAGCCTTTCTTTCTACCAAACTAATGGTTATAGGAATATTTTTTGAAACAACTGCACCCTTTGTTGTGTTTTGGTAAATGCCCAAATATACTGTTACAATTTTGTTATCTATATTGGTATATGGAACCACTACAATCTTGCGATTTTCTGCATCTATCCATACATTTTGAATAGCATTTTTGTCAAAGTCTGTTACTTGAAGTTTATCCATATTGCCATCTAACGGACTGATTTCAAACGGAATATAATGCTCTAACCCATCTTTTTGAATTTCTATAATTTGACTGGTGTTTACATCTATTTCGTTATTGTCGAAATCATAAATTGTTACATTTTGTACATCAATACTTTTTACTACAATGTCGCAACTGTCTTTTATGCTAGACTTTGCCTTGCTACGAACGGTAATTTTTGCAGAGCCTTCGCCCACCGCTTTAATTTTAATTTTTCCTTCTTCGCTAATAGAAACTTGTGCTACCGCATTGTTAGATGAGCTTACGGTATAGGCTTGGTTTGCGTTAGATGGATAAATTGATACATTGTACTCTACCTCGTCATACTCAGGGTTTCCAACATACAACTCCGAATATGCTCCGCCAATAGAAATATCCTTAACGGTTGAACTATTAATTTTATCAAAAACGACATAACCAATAATTCCCAAAGCGACTACAATTGCCAAAATAAGCATCACTTTTGGGAAGGTTATTTTTTTCTTTTTTGTTGAGGTATTTTTACCTGTGGTTTTTTTACTCATCTACACTACACCCATTTTCTATTAGTATATTCATTATTAGTTTAATTATTTTACAAAAATATGTCAAATAAAAACAACGCTTTAAAAAAAAACAAATAAAATAATAAAGGCTCGAAAATTTTTTCGAACCTTTATTTATTTAAACCAATTGTTAGTCATTCATTAATTTTAGATCTTTTAATGTGGTTTCAATTCCTGCAATAACCACCTTACCGATAGTATCCTTCATACTTACTTTGCCACCGCTTACAGATACAAATTGATTTTGGCTTGCAACACCTGCAACCGCACCAATTTTGCAAACCTTTACACTAGCTATATCAGTTGTAACATCTAGCAATAGTTTTACGCTTGAAACACTAATTTTGCCTGCTATTTTAAAACTTTGTTTTTCGCCGTAATTTAATGCAACTAATGTACCATAAACTCCTAATGAATACTTTTCGCCTTCAACTGCTGTTTTTGGATTGTTTACTGTTATTGCAATAGATGTATCTTTAAGGTTTACCTTGCCTGTTTTGTTAATTATACCAATTAAACCACTTGCAATATATGATTTTGCTGAATAATTTTTGCCACTAACTTCTGGCAAAGTTCTAATAGTGCTACTTATCGAACAATTTTCAATAGTTGCCTCACCATTTACAAAACCAATTAATCCTGATGCGTTAATGGTGTCATACATATTTGCAAGAACGTTAATGTTCTTAATTGAACCTTTTCCGCTAGCGGTAATACAAAATCCGCTTGCCATATAGCAATCACTATTAACACTATTAGGTAATATCTTTTCGTCATTTAATTTATTAATTCTTGCGCAATGAATTTCTGCATACATATCTACTGCTTTTTTGTCGCCACAAATGTCGCCACTGTTATTATATACAAAACCGCTTGCTTGATATATTCCGTTAATTTTAACATTTGCAATATACTCACGGTCAAATTCTTTGTCATAAACAATTTTACCTTTGTTAAACATTGCAAACCCTGTCGCAATATTTGCTGATAGTTCTACACCTTCTATCGTAGTGTTTGTTGTCTTACAAATATCTTCTGATAGACCTATACTTTCTACAGTAGAGTTTGTTATTGTACCAATATTTTTTGTTACAAAACCAGCCACTACGCTATCTACATATTCGCCACTGCCCGAAGTTGACGCTACGCTATTATAAACATGACAGTTAATTATGCTATTATCTGCTTTTAAAACGCTTACAAAGCCCGCTACATTAATTTCTTTACCATATTTTAATAGTGAATTAAATGTGGCACCTATCACAACCACGTCATTAATTTCACTACCTGTTTTTTCTCCGCCAATCACACCAACTGCACCAGCAATATATGCAAGATTGTCATCTACAACTTCAATTGTAGGAGAAACTTGACATCTTTCAATTTTTGATTTAGTAATTCTACCAACCAACCCTGCCACGCAACTAGATAGTGTTTTTTCGCCATCTACAAAGCCAACGCCTGTAGAAGTAATTTTTACTTTTGCATTTGTGTCTATTATTGAAGAGTCTATCGCTACACCAACCAGCCCTGCAACAGGACTATCGTAAGCCCCAAAAGCCTCCGATGCACCTAGTGAAGCATCAATTGTTCCATTAACCTTTACTTCATTAATTTGCACATTTTCTACATACCCTGCAACAAGTGCTATGCCAGACGAAACATTAATAGATTTAAAGGCTTTATTGCTTGATTTAAAGGCTTTTGTGTCTATTTTGGTAGTATCTATTTTTGCATTTCTTAAAATCAATTTGTTTATTGATATTTTTGAGTCTTTATCTCCGCATGCAACGCCAAAGAAACCAACTTGTAGTGTTGTTGCTGAACCATTTTTTGAGATATACTTTTCTATATTTGATTCGGTAATTTTGATATTTAAATTACTTATTTTGTAACCATTACCATCGTAGTTAGACATAAATGGGTAGTCTAGCGTACCAAGAGGAATCCAATTGCCATTATTGTAACTAGATAGGTCTATATTTGCTTGTTGTTTATAATAAACGCCTCTGTTCTTTTGATTAAAATATTTTACAAAATCTTCTATTCTTACAATGTTGTATGGGTTTTCTTTAGAGCCATCGCCCTTTTCGTATACATGTATATGCAGTGTTATTTGCATATTAGTCAAAACAATTGTTGCCGAAGCTTCACCCACTTGGCTTGCGGTAAATGTGCCATCTTCATTTTTTGTAATAAATGGGAAGTTTTCGCCAATTTGGTCATAATTATTTATAAAATCTTCGCAATCAACTTTGTCACCGACTATATAACTATAATACTTATTATACTTATCGTCTGGATCATCTTCGCCAAAGCTATCGCTCGGTTTTTCGATATTAGAATTACTACCATCGCTACCAGGAACAGTTGTGTCGCCTTTCTTTTTTGGTTTACTAATAACCGTAAGTATAACAAGTGATGCTACTACTAGGACTGCAATTATTGATGAAACGATTAATAAAATTCTTTTCTTCATAATATATATCCCCCGAAATCTATATTATTTTTAATGTGTTCAAATTATACTACAACCGCTCCATTATGTCAATACCCTTTGCAAAAAAAACACCCAAATTATTCACAATTTGAGTGTTTTTTGCTATAAAAACTATGCTATTACATTTATTACATGCACAATAACTTCTGTGGTATAGGTTTTTACGCCATCTGTAACAGATATAAATATTGCACCTTCGCCAGCAGTGTTATTAAGCGACTTTAATGTATACATATTTTTGTTTGTTTCATCTTGCACAACTTCAATTATTCCGTTTAAAGATGAAGCATCAATATTTACCTTTGCAGGTTGTGGACTAGTTAGGTTAAACGAATAAGAGTAAATGTACAACTGTATCTCTTTGCCAAGCAAAATGGTAACTTCGGTGGTTCCAACGCTTGGTAGGGTTACCGTTGAGTCAACCACCGTTGCTGGATTAACCGAACAAATTACCCCGTCTAATTCAGAACGGATATAGAAAGTATACACACAGTAAACTCTATCTTCAAAGTTTTCTACTCCATCAACACCTTCTGCGGTATTGTTTTTAGCAACATAACCTAAAATATAAAATTCGGTATCCATATCTTTTGGAACATCTACAACTTTAAAACTATTGTTGCCATATTTTGAAACATATCGGTTGCAATCGGCAAAACTTCTACCCTCTCTAGGGATATTCATTTCATTTAGTGATCTTAAATAAATTGTCTTTGGCTCTATTGTTCCGTTATTGTTGTAATTTATAGTGGTATACGCACGACCTTCTTCGTCTTTGTATACTATCAAACTAGAAGACAACTCTTCAAAATACAATTTTCTTTCAGCGCCTTCTATTACCTTATTTGTGGTAACTCCGTCTTTTGTAATCTCATCATAATAGGTCATATCTAACGAGAATATTTCGCCATCTGTCACAATTTCGGTTTTGTAATTGTTTGTTTTTGAATATATTGGCACATAAACCTTTTTAACAATATCGGTCACATCGGCACTCGTTTCGGTATCTATATACTTAATTATAAATTCGCCAGTCGGTTGGTTTTCGCTATCCAAAATAGGAACTTCTACCTCTTCTACACCATGTTCGTACTCTACTGTTTCATCGGACAAAAGTACCCAAATGATATTGTACCCTGTTATAACAGCCTCGCTACGGTCTTCGTGTTTTTTGTTATCCTTTGCTCCCACCTCAACAAAATGAACGGACGCTTGAACGGATACATTTATAACAACACTAATTTGTTTTCCGCTCTCATCATAGCAAGTTGTATCTATGCAAAGACGCTCCTCTCCCTCTTTTTTTGGAACAATGGTAAAATAATAAACTCCATTAACTTGTTCTACTCCAAGAATTTGGAAAACATCGGTATTAGAACTATAAATGTTTATAGAATAATCGTCCTTTTTGTAGTCAGAAGCATTCATTAGCAAGGTATAGCACTCTACTCCGGTGTGGTTGTCGGCATCTAATATCAACTTGTCGCTACCATCACGATTATTTAAAATTGGCTTATTGCCTTTTACTTTGTTTACAACCAATTTGCTCGTTGTAGAATATTCATTTACATAAACTCTACAAACCGTTTTAAGTTCGCCCTTTTCGGTGGTTATGCTTGCAGTAATATCCGAATAAGGCACGCCTTCTTCGCTTCTTAAATTGTTATCTATTGCTCTTAAAATTCCTTCCTTTTCGTTTATAACTTCAATGTTGTCAGGATTTGAAGAGGTAAACTTTACATTTTTATTTGTAATTGCACTATTATTTTTAATGCCTGCAAGTGAGTAAATTACTTCTAGTTTTACATCTTGGTCTACCGCTACTGTTGCAACACCCGAATAAGGCAAACTTCTGTCATTAATTTCGGTAATTCTGCGGTCGGTAGTATCCCACGAAATTTCATCTGGATCAATTTTAGTAACTATTTTGCAAAAGTCCTCATATCCGCCATCTATGGTACGAACAACCACATAAGCCTCGCCCGAGTCTTTTATTGTTGCTACACCGTCTTTATCAACGGATACAATATTTTCATCGGTACTCCAATAAGACACTAAGTTGTTACTTGCGTTACTAGGATATACCTTGTGCTTTAAGTTTACCTTATCTCCTATAACGGCATATACTTCATCTTCATAAAAGTCTACCCCAGCAACAGGAATAAGTGTATTGCTTCCGCACCCCGAAAACAAAACACCTGCCACACACAAAAATATTAATGAAAATATTACCTTTAAAAATCTTTTCATTTGACTCACTACCATTAAAAATTTATTTATTCATTTCTTCATTTAGTTTATCTAAAAGTACTTGCACATCAAACCCATGAACCATAGACGCTTCTTCTAGCGTTTCGGCTCTAGAGCAAGGACACCCTAAGCAATGCATACCAAAGCCCATTAAAATTTCTGCAAAGTTAGGATTTATGGTCAAAACTTCATCTAGTGTCATTGTCTTTTTTATTTCTACTTTCTTTTTCATTAATTTCTCCCCTATTTATTATTTGTCTTTGTTGATTTTTTTATTGTAACTGCTTCTTTTTGAGATTTTGCTTTTTGCTTATAATCGGTTAATGCCTTTATTTTAGAATTTACCGACCTTTCAAGTTCGGTGCGTTTTTCTTTGTTTTTTTCTTTACCAATGGTATCTACAAGTTCTTCTACCTCGCCAATTACTTCGACAAATTCTGCTTCATTTTTTATCTTCTTTGATTCTTTTGAGGTTTGGCTTTTTGGCTCCAACTTAGTACTCATTTTTTCATAGCTTTTTACTACATTTTCGTTAGTTTTGTCTTCTATGTCGCTTTGTCCCAAAATGCCACTATTAAGATTGTTTAGCCCCGCTTGACTACCAACCCTAACTTCTTTTGCTACAACCTCCCTTTTTCTTGCACGCTTCTTTTTGTCTAAAATAGTTTGAACGGTTTCGTTGGTGTAAACATTACTAACCAAACTAACAGCATTGCTATCTAACCCAAAAAGGTCTTCCATATCAACTTTTTCGTCCAAAACATCTAAAAAGTCATAAAAGGTGTCAACCAAAATGCGGTGTTGTAAATGTCTTAACGAAGTATACACATAGTATACCACCATACACAAAATATAAAACAAAAGTGGCAAAATTAAGGCATCAGCAACTAAGGTATTGGTTAGTTCTACCGAACTTGCCCCATCTAGGACGGTTGCACCAATTAGCGTAAATGAAAACAATGCTACCATACATGTGCAAACCAATATTGCACTACGCATAAGCGAACGACATTGCCTACCAATTCCGCCATTTACTTGCAAATCTATACACTCATTTTGTCCCAAATAATCGCTGGCTCTACCACGCTTTTCGTTTTCAAACTTTTTCCATTTAAAACGAATTGCAGTAGGAAAAGACGAAAGCAAGGTTGTTAACTTAGAATAATTTTCTCGGTTTACACCATTGTTTTGAACAAAATTAATAACCGAAATACACCTTTTTTTTAAAGAAATATGGTTATTAATTAATAACGAAATTGTACACCAAACTACTAGCAATGCTAGTAAAACAATACATACTATACAAGTAGAATTAATGGTTAACCCTGCACTTAAAACTTTAAATGCCGTTCGTATGCCTTCAAACATTTAACTTCTCCATAATAAAAAATATAATAATTCAGCATAAAAATTATATCATGTCAAAAATATTTTGTCGAATAAAATTTGACTATTTTATTAATTTGCAAAAATTTTTAGTTTACCTCTATAAACTTACCAAGAGTAAAGGAATAAATGTACCTTCCCCTAACTTTAACGCCAAAACTTTCGGCAACCACATCTGCATATAGTTTTAATTGCAAAGCATATTTATCGGTATAATCTTTTATTCTTTTAAAATTGTTTGTTTTGTAGTCTACCACATAGGCCTCGCCATTTATTATAGATATAAAGTCTATAACTCCTTGCATAATTGCATCTTTTCCTACACGCTTTTGCATATCCTTATTGTAGTCGGTTTTTGAGATAAACTCTTGCTCTTTGTATACTTTACCCTTGCTAAGCATTTTAAACAACGGGTTGGTAAGAAGTGTCTTTATTTCAAAAACATCAATCAATTTGGCATCTGCTTGCGAAATCTCTCCACTTTTTACCAAACTAATTATATGCTTTTTTATCTCCTCTTCGGTAGAAATTGCCAAATTTACCGTTTGCATAAATTTGTGGTAGCAATTACCTTTTGCTATCGCCTCACTATTATCTATGCCGGCAAAGGCTCGACAAACAACCTCATTATCAGACAACGCCAAAAGTTCCGAAACGCTAGTTTTTACCGACCTTTTTGTGGCTTCTGCATAAGGATAAACAAAAGAAAGTACATTTTGTATAGTACCGATAAATTTTTCGTTAGGCTCTGAAAAGTTTAGTTCTCGCACATTGGTGCCTTGCTCTTCGCATAAATTTAATTTTGACATAGTATAATTTTCCACATCAAAATCCACAAATGAGTTTAACCCGCCAACACTTTTTGCAAAAACTACGGGCATAATCCAGTCCATAAAAGTTTTTGCCTCAAAAGGTTCTACCCTGCGTTCGGCTTTTTTTGCAAAGCCAATAATGTACAAATTTTGCACCGCTCTTGTAAGTGCAACATATAATAGCCTTAGTTTTTCTTCCAAATTTTGAAAATTGGTTTGTAGTTTTATGGCATTTAGTGGCAACAGCGAACACTTTGTTCTAACCACTATGTCTTGGTACGGAATACCTACGCCCAATTCTTTTGACGGAATAAAATCTCTTATGGCTTGTTTGTTTAAAAGTTGAGTGCCTGCACCTATTAAAAATACCGCTGGATATTCTAGCCCCTTGCTTTGATGAATGGTTGTAACTAAGCACGCATTTTCGTTAGGCTCGCTTGCAAAGGTTATTTCGTTTTCTTGCACGCTTTCTAGGTAATCGGATAACTTGCTATTATAACTTTTGGCTCCAATATATGTTAAAAATTTGTTTAACAAATTTAGTGTTAGTTTGCCATCTTCGGTTTTTAACACCCTTGTTTCAAAATCTAACACATTTATAAGTTTTTTTAGCATTTCATCTACTTTTAAAAATTTGCTATAAAAAGTCAAATTGTCTAAAAGTGCAATAAAGTTATCTACTTTTTCTCTTGTTCTCTTGGCAAGTTGAGTTCTATCCCCCTCAAAAAAGGCTTGATAAAAGAACTTTTTTTCTCTGTTGTTTCTTCTTATTTCACTAATTTCATTAATTGTAAAATCTGAAAAAACCGATTGCAATACAGTAAATAACGGAATATCGTTATTTCTGTTGTCTGCAAGCATCAAAAAGGCATGCAAGGCATTTATATGTACATTTTCAAAAATGTCTTGCTTTATATCTGAGGTATAAGGAATTCCGTTTTTATCTAGAACCTTTAAAACATTTTCGAGATATTCTCCCCTGTTTTGTGACAAAATGGCAATATCTCTATAAGTTAGTGGCTGATTTTCTCTCTTTTTTACACGGGCTCCACTATTTAGTAATTGCTTAATATTCTGTGCTAAAACCTCACCTTCTGCTTCTGCCTTTTTTATGTTTTCACTCTCTTCTTCGGTGTGATTTTTTACGCTATACACACAAAGGCTTTGTTCTTCTGCATCAGTCCTTTCTTTTTCGGGTTCAGATAAAACACATACTTTTACTGGCTTTGCCCCATTTATAACGCTTTTAGAACTATCTCCCGAAACCACCACAAACATAGCGTCTTTGTAATAATTCACGCCCCCAAAGTCGGGTGTCATTGCACGCAAAAACACCTCGTTAGAAAAGTCTAGTATATCTTTATGGCTTCTAAAATTGGCATTTAATTTAATTGCCTTTGAGTTTTTTGTGCTTGGCTTTCCGTATAAATTGTATTTGTTTACAAAAATTTCGGGTTCACTTGCTCTAAACCTATATATGCTTTGTTTTACATCGCCTACCATAAACAAGTTGTTTTCGCCCGCAACACCTTTAATTATTGCTTCTTGTATGGCATTTGTGTCTTGATATTCATCTACAAAAACATATTTGTATTTTGTTCTGATGCTTTCTCTAATTTCGGGAATCGCTAATAGTTTTATCATATTTTGTTCTAGGTCAGAAAAATCTAGCGACACCTTTTCCTTTTTTAAATCGCTATATATTGCTTCATATTGTCGTACAATTTTGTACAAATTTTGCAAGTGACTTTTTGTTATACTTAACTTTTTGCTAAGAGTTGCTCCGCTATCTTTTAGGTATAACTCTTGAGCCTTTTCAAACAAATCTTTTGTGTATTCTTTAAACTCGTTAACCATAGGCTTTAAGCAAACAAACTCGTCCTTTAAAACGGGCATTGTTGGTATTTTTTCTAGCGTTTTTAATACCTTTTGGTTTTCGGTAAAGGTGTTTTTTGATTTAACTTTTAGTAGGTTTAAGCAAAAACTATTAATGTAGGCAACTAGTTTGTCATTTTTTAAAAGCAAATCATCTTTTAAAAGATTGTTTGCAATGTATAGTTGTCTTTCAAAATTTTTAGAAATATACTCATTAATATACTTTGCACACACATTTTGGTCAAGGTTATCGGTATAGGCTTTTTCAATAGTTTTGTTAAACCAGTCGTCAGAGTCTACAATGGTTAGCAAAAATTCATAAAACTTGTTTATATTTTCTTTAAAATTATCTTCCTTTCTATTTACCGAAAAGCAATCTAGCAATTCAAAAAAATCTTTGTCGTCATCTACAAAGGCGTTATCTATAAGTTTTGCAAACGCCTTTGCCCGCAAACTATTACTCTCTTCTTCGTCTATTAGCGTAAAAGCAGGGTCTAAGCCAATTGCATAAAAGTAGGTTTTTAACATTTTAGAACAAAAACTGTGCAATGTGCAAATAGATGCCGAATTTACCTCTAAAAGTTGTTCTTTTATGTAGTCATCTTTATTTTCTATCTCTTCTAAGCCCTTTACTAGCCTTGCTTTCATTTCTCCCGCTGCCGACTTTGTAAATGTAACGACCAAAATATTAGAAACCGAAACCTCTTTTCTTTTTATCATCTCTTTAATTCTTTCTATCATTACAAAGGTTTTACCTGAGCCTGCGGACGCCGAAACTAATAGATTGTTTCCTCTATTTTCAATACACTCCAACTGTTCGGCTGTTAGTTTTCGTTCTTCACTTTTTTGCTTTTGTGCCATTGTTCCTCTCCTTAAAAAATGCAAATTCTGAGAATGTAACCGACTCGGTGGATCTAGGTTTTACCTGCAATTTAGAATTTCCACAACAATTTTTGTACTCACAATGAATACACGCTGGCTTTTCGGCAGTTTTTATTGGCGATTTTTCTATATACCCCGACATTATCTCCTTTACCGCACCCTTGCTTAATTGCATACAATAATCTAGCACACCATCAAACTCTTGCTCGCTCAAAATATGGTTTTGCTTTTTTAATATCAAATTGTCCGTTTCTTTGTTTGTTCTATCAGGTTTTAGCGTTGCCACCAAGCAATTGCTAGACAGATTGTTGGCGTTTAATTGAATGTCCATATTTTTTGCCATTGCACAATCATCTACAAAATAGCCCTGCAATTTATAGGTAGACAAAAAGGTACCTAACTCTTCTTCGACAAACACATTTTTGATAGGCAAATAAAAGGCTCCAACTGGTTTGATTTTTTTAGATTTTAAGGCGTTTAAGTACATAAATAACTGAATTTTGTTGCCATAATAAACATTTTTTGCTTGCAAATCAATCTTTCCTGTTTTGTAGTCTATAACTCTAAAATTGTCCTTAAATAGGTCAATACGGTCAACCTTACCTTCTAGTTTTATGCCATTTCCTAAATCTAGCCCCTTAACTTTACCCTTTTCGCCAAACACAAACTCTTCGTATTTTGGCTTAAAATTAGATACCGAATATTGGTATGTAAGTGCATCTATTAGCCTTTTTGCTTCATTTTTTAGCGATGCAACAATATGCTTATTTTTTGCTACCGCCAACTTTTCTGCATCAAAAACCCTATTGATAAGGTTTTCAATTTTTCTTTTTCGAATAACCAAATTCTGTTCTTTTAAAAACATTTCTATATTTTTAACATATAACTCGGCTATTTTGTGCAAAATGTTACCAAAATCAATACTTTTTAATAAACTTTCTTCCCTTTCTCTAATTTTTAGTCCGTAATTTGCAAAAAACTTAAACGGACAGGTAAAATAGGCTTCTAATTGAGATATACTCGTGGTTTTATTTGGAAAGAAAAATTCTTGCGGTGCGGTAATTCTATTTAGTTTTGGCAGAATAGGTTTTATTGATGCCTCATCACACACTTTTAGCCCTTTTAACGCATAAAAAAGGTTGCTAACAACCGGTACTGTGTCTAACATAGTACTGGTATTTTCGTCATTTAAATAGTTTAATAGTTTTTTGTATGCTACCCTTGGGGTAGAAAACTCATAAGCAAAACTGGTTTCTTTGTCGTCCTCTCTAAAAAGACTTCTACGCCTTCTGTAACTAGATAGCGACATAATTTCCATACATTCTTTAGGGTCATCAGATTTATAGAAAATCTTTTTTAGGTCTAGCACCGCAAGGCTAGGATTTTGCTCGGTTAGTCCTGCGTCCATTTTTGGATATGTAACATACATTTTTTCGCCAAATGATGCTAGTAGCGACAAAAATTTGTATCTTTCTCGCTTATTTATAGTTTTTATGGTTGGTTCTATTTTTTTGCCTATTCCAGAAGACAACTCCCCTATTTCGCTATCTACAATAATCCCGCAATCTTCTACTAATTTTGGCATTGCACCATCTGTTGCACCAATTACAAAAAGGTTTTTTGGAGCGACAAACTTACTAGTGCTAGCATCACCAACAAAAACACTATCTACAAACACCGGAATTAATGAAATGGTTTGACTATCTACCCCGCTAGATAGAATACCATAAAACTCATCTAGCGATAGTTTTATATCTCCCATTATTCTATCAATTTCAGATAACACACCCATATATTTTTCAAGCACCTGTTTAGACAGTTCGGCTTCTAAATTGTTTTCTGAGTTTTCGAGTTCGGTAATAAATTCATTTAACTTTTCCTTTAAATTAAAGCACTCAAAAATATAATTTATTGCCAAAACATAGTCATGCACCGTTTTGCACTCTGCTAATTTATCTGCCACTTTTATAAGCTTTTGAATTAAACTAACACGAATTTTTTCGGCTATTACCTTGTCTGTTATTGGATTTTCGGGTGTTTTATCTTCACCATACTCAAACGGCTTTTTAAACTTGTCATAATTTATACCATACTTGATGCAATAATTTTCAAATATATTTAACTCGTTTAAATTTTCGCCCGCAAAATAGTTTTTGGATAGTGCTAAGCAGTCACTTATCAAAAAATGTCTTCTTACGCAATGAAAAATTTGACTAATAAACTGAACCAGTGCATGTGACGACAATTTTTCGGGTTTTTCTATGTATACTGGAATATTATACTCATCAAAAACCGTTTTAATAACCTTTGCATAAGAGTCTATATCTGAACACGCCACAAAATAATCTCGGTATCTTTGCTTTTTTTTGATAACATTTTTTCGTATAACTTCGGCAACAAAACTCACTTCTTCGGTTATATTTTTGCATTCTATTATATTTATCTCGTTTTCAATCTTCATTTTGCTATAAGGATAGGCAAAAAGATTGCGTCTTATATGACTGTTTATACTTGTGCTGTTGTCTTTAATTTCTACTTCGGTAACAGGAATTTTTAATTCGGCACAAAAAGCCCTAACGCTATTTAGCATTTCGGGTTCTATAATATAACTATTGTTTAATCCTACATTGGTTATTGCCCCAAAAGTACATGTTTTTGCACACTTAGAAAGTGCCTTTAATACCTCTAACCCCGAACGAGTAATGTTGTCAAAGCCAAAAATATAGCAATCGCTAGACTTAATTAATTCACTATTTTTTACAAGGTTTGCCAACAGCAAAAACCTATCTGATGCATCAATTAACCCGTTTGTTTCAATATAATTTTGATATTCGGAATATAGCAATAAAATATCTTGCATTTTAACTTTTAATGATTGACAAACCTTGTTGTTTGCTCTTTTTAAAAAGTCATCGGGTGTAACACCGCTGTTTTTTAAATTAGAAATTGTATCAAATATTTTTTCGGCAAAGCCTATTGTTTTTGCCGTTTTGTTAAAGCATACCAATTTAGACTGGTTTTCTATGATAATCTTTTTTATAATCATAACGCCCGATTCTTTTGGTAAATAATTATCATTAGATTTTACAAACCTTTTTAACAGTCTAGAAAGTGTAAGCACTTGCACATTAGTAACCGCCTTTTTTGTAGAGCCGTTTAAAAGGGCTTGCTCTACCGTAAGCGACAATTTTTCTGGCACAACCAAAATAAAGTTTCTATCATTATCCATAGATTTTTTAGAAACTTCATTAATTATATTGTTTAAAATTATTTCGTGTGTTTCAGCAGTGATTATTTTCATATTTTTTGTCCTACAATTATTTTAGCATAAAGCGTGCTTTTATACAAGAGAATTTAAGGCTTCCCCGCTTTTGTTAGCGCTAGTTTTATTATATCTTCTTCCTTTTGCAAATTATCTATTAGTGCCTTACAGTATGCAAACTGAACCCTCGCCCTTATTAAATTTAATTTAGGACGACTGTCACTAACTCTAAAAAATACATCGCCATTTAGGTAATCCGCCAAAAATCTGCACCCCAACTCAAAAGCGATAGATATAACACTTGTTGCCAACAATTCCCTTTCACTTGAAGTAATTTGATAGTCTAGCCCCTTAAAAAAGCCCTCTGCAAAAGCACTGTATGAAGATAAATTTACACCCACTTTACTCAAATCTTCCTCATCTTCGGTTGCACAGTTCGCAATGTATCTAACACCGTCTGCAAAATCGTTAATAACAAGCCCCGGCATACAAGTGTCTAAATCTACCACACATAAATAGTTGTTGTTTTTATCTAACAAGCAATTATTTAACTTGGTATCATTATGCACCACCTGAACCTCTAATTTTTTTGCATTCATAAGTGATGAAATTTTAAAAAGGTCAACCCAATTGCTTTTTGCGTACAAAATTAGGTTTTCGGCTTCCAAAATCTCTGCTTCTGCATCTTTTTTTCTTCCTGCTAAATCCTTTTGCACCGCAATTTTAAATTGCTGATATTTATACTCGCTATCATGAAAATGCTCATCAGAAATTTTGACGGCACCACTCCTTATTCCCTTAACCAGTTTATCAAACCTGCCAAAACCATAAGCAACCTCAAAAATTACCTTTGGGTCACAAGAAAAATCATAGGAAACAGAATTTTCAATAAATGGATACACCCTATAAACAAAGCCCGCTCCATCATTTACACACAACTTACCCGATTTTGTTTTTTGTAACAGCAAGCAAGGCTCTCCAAGCCCTTTTAAATATTCGCCAACCGCCTCTATGTTTAATAACACCCTTTCTATATTTGGTAAAGCCACCAAATTTAACTTTTGCAACAAAAAACTACCCATTTTTGCACTATCTACTTTGTAGGTTGAGTTAATTAATCCCGTTCCAAATGGGGCTATTTTTTTTACGCCAACTATTCCAAATTCTTTTAAAATTGCTTTTAATTTCTCCATATTTCTCCAACAAAAAAATAAGGTATTATTTTCTACCTTATTTTAACAAAAAATGATACTATTTAACAACTAATTTTCCTTAACTTGTACACATAATTTGCAAACGACTTCTGGAAATAGTTTTATTGTAACAGAAAAGTTTCCTAACGTTTTAATTGGAGATGGCACCAAAATCTTCTTTTTATCTATTGTATAGCCCAACTTTTGCAACTCTTCACTAATTTCTTTATTTGTTACCGCACCAAACAACTGCCCATTTTTTCCAGTAGCCATTCCTATAACAACTGTAACATCTTTTAATTTTTCTGCCATTTTTTGACACTCTGCCTTTTCTAGTGCATAAGCCCTTTCTTGTGCCTGTTTTGCTTGGGTATTTTCATTAATATTAACTGCATTTGCCTCTACTGCTAGCCCCTGTTTAAATAAGAAATTTCTAGCGTATCCGTCAGATACATTTACAACATCGCCCGCTTTGCCAACATTTTTAACTTGTTTTTTTAAAATAACCTTCATAAAAATTTCTCCTTTGAAATAATTTTAGCAACAAAAATAAATTTTGTCAACAAAATAAGGGTAATAAATTATATGCTTTTGGCAATAATAAAAACAAAGGAGTTAATTTATGATAGATTTAAAATGTAAATGTGGAAAATGTGAATTTAACGAAAATTGCAATTGCAAAGCAAACGCCATACAAATTACCAGTTCATCACGGTGTGCCACCTACACCCCATCAGCCGACAACTTAAAGGCGGAATTTAGTGACGAAATCGCTCAACCCTTGGTTAGACAAAGCGTAGAAATTTTGTGTGATGCAAAATGCTTATTTAACAAAAGCGGAAAATGTTTAGCAAACGGAATATCTATATTAAGAGAAGACAATTCCGCTGAATGTGGCACCTACTTACCAAAATAATAGCAAATGTTGTTAACTAATTAGTATAAAACTTTTTATGTAAAAACAAACTAATTTTTTGCAAAATAAAAAAAGAAGCGAACCCCTTTATAAAAAACTTTGGGTTCACTTCTTTTTTATTATAACTACTTAAGCTTTGCAACAGCGCCAGCTTCTTTAAACTTAGCAACCATTTCTTCTGCAGCTTCTTTTGCAACGTTTTCCTTAACAACTTTTGGAGCACCGTCTACAAGAGCCTTAGCTTCGCTTAGACCAAGACCAGTGATTTCTCTAACAACCTTGATAACAGCAATCTTGTTTGCACCAACTTCTGCTAGTTCTACGTTAAATTCACTCTTTTCTTCTTCTGCAGCAGCAGCGCCACCAGCAGCAGGAGCAGCAACTGCCATAGCAGCAGCGCTAACACCAAATTCTTCCTCTAATGATTTTACTAAGTCGTTTAGTTCAACAACTGTAAGTTCTTTAATTTCGTCTAATATCTTCTTAATATCAGCCATCTTAAAATCTCCTTTTTGTTTTTTATTTTTTGTTTTCTTGCTAATTAGTTTGCTTTTTTAGCAGCTTGATCCAAAACAACCGCAAGTGAGCGAATTGGATTTTGTAACATACCAAGCAATTGAGCAATAAGCACTTCTTTTGCAGGAATAGATGCAATCTTTTTAACTTCTGCATATTCCATTGCGTTACCTTCAATGTATCCGCACTTAGCTTTAATTACCTTGTACTCTTTTTCTCCGTCAAAAACGATTTTTGCAGGAGAAACAACGTCTGTTGCACTTGTAGCAAGTGCAGTTGGTCCATCAAAATGCTTTTCATCTAACTTAATACCAAGTTCATCTAGAGCAATTTTGATAAGACGGTTTTTGTAAACTCTATATTCACAACCGCTTGCTCTAAATTTGTTTCTAAGAGCGGTATCTTGTTCTACTGTAAGACCTTTGTAGTCTACTAATACAACAGATTTAGCGTTTTGAATACGGTCTTTAATTTCAGCAACAATGCCGTTTTTTAACTCTCTGTTTGTTGACATAATTACCTCCTTGAAATTTTGCAAAATAAATAAAAATTCTAGATTTGCGTCAAGGAACACAATTCTAGAATATTAACCAATCTATACTCTATTAATTTAGTTCCTAAGCAAGATTTATGATAAAAATTACCACTTGCCGTCTTCGGTACTAGAAAATTATCTATTTACGTGCAATAATATAACATACAACCCACCGTTTGTCAAGTGTTTTTTTGCTTTTATTAAGCAATTATACTTTAACTTTGGATAAACTGTATTTTTTATTCAAACACTTTTAGTGCGTTTTTATCAATTAATTACTACTATATATTTCATCTTTTGTGTTTTCTTCTTTAATTTATTTGCTTTCGTTTTCACTACTTTCACTGTTAATTAATTTACTTTTATCTTTTGCGTTTTCAAATTTTATTGATTTGCTATAATAAGCAAGATGTTTAAACATCTGCATAAATATTTGCTCGACATCTGGAACTCTACTTCCGCTATTACAAAAGCAAATTACACAACCTATATGGGGATAAGACCACGCCATTTTATTTTCATTTTTTACAAAATCAATTATAAATGAATCTTCTTGTTTTCTAATTTTTAGTACATTAGCCTCACTTTCATTGTAATCTTCGCTAATAAAAGTGATTGTGTCGTCTTTTAGCACTGGGCGGTATTTATCATCGTTTCTCTTCACACTATCAAACAAACGAGAAAATATCTTAAAAGTATAATCATCATCTTTTGAGATTTCGAAAGTACTGCATTCTTTATGATTTTCGGGTACCCAAAATAAATCATAGTCTCCACCAATGGTCATAATAAATGACTTGCCGTTTTTATCGGTAACTTTTAAATTGTATTCCCCTTTTTGATTACTATTTGGCAATTTTGTTATCATTGTTTTCTCCTTGATATATAGTAGCATAATTAAAAACTATTTTCAATAATTGTTTTTTTATTTTGCTCGTAAATATCAACGGGTTTTGGCATATTTTTAAGTTGAAATTGTATCAAAACGCGTTTATACTAGAAATCTTTTTTTGCTTCTTCGACTATTTCTTTTAATCTTTTAGTAAATTTATCGTTAAAGTCGACGTCTGAATTTCGTCTTTTATTAATAATCTCGCCGTAGAGTGGCTCAGGTTCGCCCGTAATACCAAACTTTTTAGTAAATTCATCTAGTTCGTTTCTTGCGTCTTTACTATCTTGGTACTCAATTTCTATAAGCTTACCGAGCAACTGAATGTCGTCAAAAAAGATTTTTAGACCCTTATACTCTCTAACTTCACGCTCACGGTCTATGTATAAATATGGGTCTATCCCTGCAAGATGTAAAAATCTCAGTCCTTGATTAACGCTTTTTAATTCTATTGCTTCTTCTAGCCAATCGCACCCTCCTATGCGTTTTTTGATTTCTAAAGCGATTTTAGTAGGTTTTTGCCTAACCCTAAAAACTCTACCCGTTTTTGCAAGCGATTCACTTCCAAAAGCCCCACAAGTGATGTCTAGAACGTGTGTTTTTTGAATTAATGGCGAAGTATTTTCTAAAACCTTACTCCACACATTTTCGGTAACCTGGTACCTTACTTCTTTTTCTAGTTCCATAACAATCTCCTCTTTCTTGATTTTGTTTAGTATACTAATTTTCTTTCAGGAATGTCAAACGTTTTAAATGATACTAGAAGTGTCAAAATGTTTAGTTTATTTGACGAAACCACCAAATTTACCAAATAAGTTATAGGCATTTTGGAATAAAGCCGTAATTTGACAATGCAAAAAAGTATACATTTAAACTAAAAAATGTATACAATGAAAATTACATTTGTATACATTTTATTTGTATTTTAATTTTTATTTTTCCAACTCTACCATCTTCTGCTACACTGAAATTATGGGTTATAATGCGCATGGCTATGTTCCGCCACACTGGGATTATGGGTTGTAATGCGAACGGCTATGTTCCGCCAGCAAAAAAAATGAAAAATCTATATACCGCTTTGATTCAATGTAAAATTTTTTTATTGAAGAAAAACCACGGATTCACTTCGTTGATCCGTGATTTTCTTGAACAAAAAAATAGAGCCTTAAACTTTTGCCTTATACAAGGGAAATGTTTATGACTCTATTTTTCTTTGGTATTAACCAATTCTGTAATTAACCTTAATTCCAGGTCCCATACAACTTGCAATGGTAACACTCTTTAAGTATTGACCCTTTGCTGCTTGTGGCTTAGCCTTAACAACGGCGTCCATAAGCGTGTTTAGGTTTTCAATTAGTTTTTCTTTACCAAAACTCTTTTTACCAATAATAACGTGAACAATGTTGTTCTTGTCTAGTCTGTATTCAACCTTACCAGCTTTAACATCGTTAACAGCCTTTGTTACATCGGTTGTAACTGTACCAGACTTAGGGTTTGGCATTAAGCCCTTTGGTCCAAGAATTCTTGCTATTCTACCAACAAGACCCATCATATCTGGGGTTGTGATACAAGCATCAAAATCCATCCAATTTTCGGTTTGAATTTTAGCAATCATATCCTCAGCACCAACATAGTCTGCTCCAGCCTTTTTTGCTTCGTCAGCCTTGTCGCCCTTAGCGATAACTAACACCTTTAATTCTTTACCGGTACCATGTGGAAGAACAACTGTTCCTCTTACTTGTTGGTCAGCGTTTCTGCCATCTACACCCAACTTAACATGAAGTTCGATGGTTTCATCAAACTTTGCGGTAGCGGTGTTAATTGCTAGTTCTACTGCATCTTCTACATTGTATAGTTTAGACTTTTCTACTAACTTTCTTGCAGCTTCGGTTCTCTTTCCGTGTTTCATAATATGCGATTCCTCCTACCTTATTCTTCCACGGTAACGCCCATGCTACGAGCAGTTCCCTTAACCATACTCATTGCAGATTCTACACTTGAAGCATTAAGGTCTTTCATCTTAATTTTAGCAATTTCTTCAACTTGAGCAAGAGTTAGTTTTCCGACTTTTTCACGATTTGGTTTGCCACTACCACTTTCAATGCTTAGTGCTTTTTTTACTAAGACTGCAACTGGAGGTGTCTTCATAATAAATGTAAATGAACGATCTTCATAGATTGTCATTACTACTGGGATAATTAATCCCGCTTGTTGTGCAGTTTTGTCGTTAAATTCTTTAACGAATCCCGGAATGTTAATTCCGTGAGGTCCAAGCGAACTACCAACTGGAGGACCTGCTGTTGCCTTACCTGCTGGTAATTGCAACTTAACTACGGCTTTTACTTTTTTTGCTGCTGCCATAATATTCTCCTTTGTTCAAAATATGAACAGTTGTGGTTTTTTCGAGATATGAAAAAATTTATCTCTCCCACTATATTTTAGCCGTTTGAACTTAGCCAAACGGGTAAAATCTAATTAAATAACTTCAATTTGAGCAAAATCTAACTCAACTGGAGTAAGTCTACCAAACATAGATACGGTAACCTTACATTTTTGATTTGCACTATCTACATCGGTAACTTCACCTGCAAACCCTTCTAGCGGACCCATAACTACCTTAACTTTATCGCCAACATTAATATTAATATCTACATTCACCTTTTCTAGACGCATTCTTCTAATTTCGTCTTGAGTTAATGGCAATGGCCTGCCCGCAGGTCCACAAAAACCTGTTACCCCACGAGTGTTGACAATTGTATGCCACAATGAGTCCCTATATCTCATTTTTATAAGAACATAGGTTGGAAACATTTTGCGTTGTACGACTTTACGCTTTCCGTTTTTTTCTTCAATAGTGTCTTCCATAGGTATTGTAACTTCTAGAATATCGTCTTGAAGATTGTTGGTTTCTACAACCTTATACAAGTTGTCTTGAACCATATTTTCATAACCAGAGAAAGTATGAAGAACATACCACTTTGGCTCTTCTAAATCTTTATTTTCTTCCATAATCTATCTCCCCTATTTTATATTGAAGAAAGCACCTTAATGATGTAACTAATTAAAAGGTCAAACCCAAAAACGACCACACCAAATATTAAAACAATGCTTAATACCATACCGGTTTGTTTCATTGTTTTACCAAATGATGGCCATGTAACCTTTTTTAGTTCAGCAAAAGTTTCTTTTATACGGCTACGCTTTACTTCGCCCGACTGACTCTTTTTGGAGTTAGTCTTTTTGTTGTCTTTTTGCTTCTTTTCCTTTGTTTCTTTCATCTTAGGTTCGGCAGATTGTTGATTTTCGCTAGTTTCTACTACATTCTTACTAGACTCAGTTTCTTCTGTAACAATGGTTTTTTGGTTCTTCTTTGACACCTAAAATACCCCCTAAAATAATTACTTAGTTTCTTTGTGTGTAGTATGCTTTTTGCAACGTGGGCAATACTTTTGCATTTCGATACGATCTGGGTCGTTCTTTTTATTTTTGTAATTGTCGTAATTTCTTTCTTTGCATTCTGAGCATTCTAATGTAATCTTTGTTCTCATAAAAAATTTCTCCCAAAAAATTAACACTCCCTACTCGGTAAGTGTTGCATATAATTTAACATAATTTTAACGCCTTGTCAATAGTTTTTGTAACAAACATTTAATCTTTTTTTGAAAATTTTTATTAAATTTGTACATTTTGCACTAAAACCATATTCTTTTTGTTACCAAACAATTTAAAATTAGATGCAATTATTAGTATAATCTAATTGTTCCCAAATTTCAACCGCTTGTAACACTTTTAATTATTTTTTGAAAAATATTTATTCCTTGAATATTTATTTGTCAAAAAATTAAGACTTTGCTAAAATAAAAGAAAAAAACCAAAGGATTGCAATATGAAAAGATATTTATTAAGCATAGATGAAGGCACCACCAGTGAAAGAGTAATTTTGTATGATTGCTCAAAACGCAAAATTGTGGACACTCACCACCTTCCTATTTCGACCTCTTACCCACATAGTGGCTGGGTAGAGCAAGGCGCCGAACAAATTTGGGAAAGCGTAAGAACCAGTTTGTTATATCTTGTAAAAAAACATAAACTATCCGCACAAAACACTCATGGTATTTGCATTACAAACCAGCGTGAGGCCGTTTGCAGTTGGGATAATTTAGGAAACTCTATAGCCCCTGTTATTAGTTGGCAGTGCAAAAGAACGAGCGACCTATGCGAAAAAATGAGTGCCGACAAAAAACACTTTTTAAAGCAAAAAACGGGCTTAATATTAGATAGTTACTTTTCTGCTAGCAAAATTAAATGGCTTCTAGAAAACGATAGCAACATCGCCTCAGCAAACCAATTAAAGCAACTACATTTCGGCACCATAGATAGTTTCCTAATTTACAAACTAAGTGGCGGAAAGGTTTATGCAACTGATAGCACAAATGCTTCTAGAACCATGCTTGTAAACTTGGAAAATCCGTTTGAATACGACCCTGAACTTCTTTCATTTTGGAAATTAAATAACACCTACCTACCAAAAATTTTAAATAGCATTGACAATTTTGGAGTAGAGGTCGAAACGGGTGAAAATTTGCCAATTATTGCAGTTATTGGCGACCAGCAATCTAGCCTTGTAGGACAAGGCTGTACCACCAAAAACCTAGCAAAAATGACCTTTGGCACGGGCGGATTTTTGCTTGTAAATACCGGTAAAACCATAGTTTTAGAAAATGACGATCTTCTAAACACCGTTGCGTATTCTATTAATGGCAAAACAACCTACGCTGTAGAAGGCAGTATATTTAATTGTGGAAGTGCGGTAAATTACATAAAAAATGTGCTAAATCTTTTTGAAGATTATGCAAAATTAGATAAAATATGCAACAAATCAAAAACCAATGGACTTGTTATGATTCCTACTTTTACGGGGATTGGAGCACCCTTTTGGAATGGCGATTTGCGTGCAAGCATAATAAATTTGAACTTTGACTCTTCTCGTTCTGATATAACCAAAGCCACCATAGAAAGTTTTGCTTTTATGCTAGAAGAAATTTTGTCTAACCTAAGAGCAAAAGGTATAAAAATTAAAGAACTTCATGTAGATGGCGGAGTTAGCAAAACCGATTACCTTTTAAAATTGATTGCTTCTACCTCAAATCTTACAGTTTTAAGAACAAAAGAAAGCGAAAGTACCGCAATTGGTGCTATTAACTTGGGATTACTGGCATCTGGCGTGGTAGACAGTTTGGATACATTAAGCGAAAACACACAAATTTCTAAGGTTTTTACGCCCGAAAAGGAATTGGCGGTATATGCAAAACAATCTTATGAAAAGTGGCATAACGAATTTTTGATTCAGTTAAACAAAGTAAACTCCGTTAAAAACAATCGCTAATTTTTAAATAAAAATCAATTAAACCCCTTTATATTACGGGGGTACAACTATATTTTTAAAACAACTATTTAAAAACACTTTGTCACTTTTAAGCCTATACTGCACTAATAACAAAATTATATTCAAAGTTAATTATATCCCTCCTTTACCTTCTAATTTACACCTTAAATTTTTAGCCCTTTTAAAATTTTGTTTTGGAATAAATTGATACGCAATACATAATACTCTGTCTGTCATAGTACATTAGTTTTTAAGCATTGTAGAGTACTACTTCACACATAGCACCTACCCCATTCAATACAAAGTTTATATTTGTAGAGCCGACAAAAAAATTACAAAATTACAAAAAATTCTATCTGATATTTTACAGATAGAATTTTTGGTTTAATAAAATTTGTATTTTATTAAGTGATAGTTTTTGAATTTTGTTTGACGATTAAATTTGTGGTGCTTTCTTTTTGTATAGCACAACCCGTTCAATAGGCTGACCATCTACTATTTCTGGATTTTGTGACAACACGCAATCGGGCGTTACCGCCAAGCGTTTTGCAATGTCAAACACCCTTTCATTTGGCTCCGGTTTATAAATAAATATGCTATATTCACTTGGCTCTACATCGCCCACTTCTTCTATTTCGTTTACAAAATATTCAGTTTTGCAACTTTTGGTGTTTAATTGAACATCAATATTATAATTTATGGCAATTTCTTGACCTGCCTTGTTTTTTATAGACTGACAATTTGCTTCCACAATGTAGTCATAATCTAAGTTTTCGGCATCAGATACACCGCCAACCGTAGTTTTAAACTCGCTTTCTACAACGGTGTTAAAAATGTCGTCATTATCATAGTTTTTGCCTATTACATTTTGAGTAATTGTACCAGTTATTACAACATTTCCATCTACCACCGCAGTACTATCCACTCTAACATAATTAGACCCAACAAACAATACTTCATCTATTCTTTTTGCACTTGCCATATTTTTTACAACATTTAACGAGTCTGTTGCCGTAATAACCTTTTTGTAATTAGAACACATCACCGTTTCGGTACTAAGATTTAATTTTTTTGTAACCGAATAGGCATCTTTAATTACATCAATTTTTTGCCTTTCGTAACCCCAAATTGCGACAGCCACCGTAGTCGACACATTTACAACCGTTTTGGCGTCAGCATTAACCGTTGTTTCAAACTTGTTACTATTTATTGCACACCTTACCGTGCAAGGCGTTTCTGTGGTGCAGTTTAACAACGAAATTTCTTCGGTTATATCACTTCGCTTTTGAACTTTTTTGATAACACCGTCTACACTATAAACTATATCTCTTACAATTTCGGCATCTATCGTTACATAATTACCGTTTGGGGTAACCTTATTAATTGACAAATTAGAGTACACCGCTATCATCTCGGCACCTTGATCAAGTTCTACTGTTTCCGATTGGTCAATCTGAGAGTTGTTAAAACATAACAACGAATCTACACAAATTTCTTCGGTTAGTTCGGTCAAGTTATTAGAATTTGGTTCTATGTAGTTTACATTTTCTTGACAAACACCATAAATTTCTAAATCCATACAAATGGTGCAATCAACAAAAACCGATGTTTCTTTGCGTGCTTTTATGTTTTTTACCTTAGGAATAACCACAATTGCATCGGCGTCCATAATTTGAATTTTCTCTGCAAAATCCACCATTGCCACATTGCTATGTACATTTTTTTCAGCATCAACAAAAACGCTTGTAAGATGTACCCTGCCAGCAATGTCTAGCATTTCGTTGATTTTTTCGACCTGCAATATTTCGCAAGTTGCGTAATTGTCCAAAACTTTATCTATTTGAACGCCTTCTACTGCACTATAATTGCAGTCTACCTTTGTTTCGACTACTTTTAGTAATCCACCATTCGACACCTTCTTTGAAGTCGTAGTTGCCATAAAGTCCTCCTTAATTCAAAAACTATTAGGTTACTACATTGTATAAAAAAGATGCGTGGTTTATGACTAAAAAATTATTTATCCTTAATTTTGACATCACCGCAAAGAACATCGCTATAACTAAAACTTTGGCTATTTTGGTTTTCTGGACTTTTGATTGCGACTGTAAAAACACTTGGGTAAACCTTTTCTATAACGCCGACATATTTTTCGATGCGTTTTCTACCCCTGTTTACTTCCATATTTACATCTTTACCTTGCATTTTTTTGATTTTTTCAATAATTTCATTAAGTGATAGGGTTGCTTTTCTCATAATTCTCTCCTTTTATAAATAATTGACATTATTGCCAAAAATAATCAAAGGGAGCAATTTTAAAAACTAATTAATTTTTATATTATCGGAAGTTGAGTCGGAGAGTTTACTCTCCAGCGAGACTGATGGTTATTCAAATTGGAAGTGCAAAGCACTGCTTTGCGAGTGCGTTAGCACAAATTTTGAACTTGTTTCAAAATTTACTTCCTATAATTTATATTTTTACCATAAATATTTTACACTGCCAATTCTCTAAGCCGTTTTTTTTGACTGGTTATAATAGGTGCAATTTCGTAAGTTTTTGGTTTTTACAAGTTTACCATCTTTAAAATATTCAAGACTTGTAGAATACTTACTTGCAACAAGCGGATTGCTTTCACAATCAAAATCTACACTTTCACTTATTCTTTTTATAGTGAAATCGTTTTTTGCACCATATATTCGCACACCGCACTCTAATTTGTTGCAAAATGTAGCAATAACCAATCTTTCGTTTGTGGTGTTTTTAAAAACCAAATCACTACTACCAGTCGCAACCATAGCGTCAAACCCGCCCAAAACATATCCCACCTTTAAACTGTGTGGACTAGACCGCAAAACCTCTACATCTGCAAGCAAAAGCGCATTGTATAATGTAGTTGACGCCTGACAAACACCCCCGCCGTAATCGTCCACATACTTGCCATTTATTATAACTTTTGCAAGAGTGTAACCTTTTTCTTTTGTAGTTTCGCCAACAATTTTGTTAAATGAAACTGTTTCGTTTGGTTCAATAATCATTCCGTCAAACTGTTTTAGTGCGACTCCAATGTTATTTATTCTACCCTCTTGATGCACTCCGGTTATGGGTGTTTCAAACGCCGACCGCAAATTTCTAATTTTAATATTGTCCTCTTTTTTTATGCTTGCTGGCAATTTTTTTAACTTTGCAAACACATTGTTTTCGCCCTCTGCTACACCATCAATCAATTCTTTAAAAAGCGTTTCTTCTACCAAACCCTGCCCATCTATGTCGCCCAATATTTCTAAAACGCCATTTTTGGTGCTAAATTTTGAGTTCGTTGGCTGAATATTTGTTTTTTTCTTTAATTCTTCAAGTTTTAATGAAAAGTTATCAAATAAATATTCGCATATAGTTTTGTCGTCAAACCCCATTTCTCTCAACTTGTTTACTAGGATTGCATTGGGCTGATATTTTAAATTACGATAATTTAACCATAAGCAATCATTTGCACCATAACAAACCCCCATTTGCTTGCAAAAATAACGATTTGCTTCGCATTTTGAAACGCAATTACCACCCCCACCAAAAGAGAGTAGTAAAATATTTAAAATTAAAAATAATGGCAGAACAATTTTCTTCATACCATTATTTTTTCATTTTGGCTTCTTTTTATGTATTAACCAATATTTTTATTATAATCATTTAACTCTTTAATTTTTTGTTTTAACCGCTCGTCTAAAAGTGAATTATTGTGTGAATTAATTTTTTGTAAACACTCCAATAACCTGTCACTATTTAATTTGTATACATTTTCAAAATTTTTGAGCATTTTTTTAATAGTTTCTTCATCCATTGCAAATTGTAACCTTTCTGCAAGTTCTATCCCTCGTAAAATTCGCTCTGGGTCGACACTAAGAGAACTACGCCCCAAAACCATTATATCCCTTATAATTCCTTGTGTTATGTCTGACATACCACCTGCAAAATCGTATACTTTATGGGTTTGTGGGTCATAGTATATTGCATTAATGGTATAATCTCTTCGGGCAAAATCTTCTTCAATTTTTTCGGTAAACTGTACCATTGTTGGGTTATGTAAAAAATTGCTTGCATAATACTCCACACGCATTCTTGCATATTCTAAACAAAATCCGCTAAAAAAGATTATCTTTACAACTTGCAATTTTTTGTTTTTTATTTCCATTTTGCAATTGTTTGATTCACAAAATAATTTAATATCATCAATAGACAATGTTCCTGCACTGTCTATGTCGCCAACACTTCTTCCCAAAATGCTATCTCGCACAAACCCGCCCACAAGCAAGAACAACTTTTCTTTTAATTTTGCAAAGCGTGCTAGCGACTTAACTTCTTCTCTTATGTAAAATTTTACCAAATTTTAACCACCCTTTTACTATTTTCTAGCACACCAACCATACTAGATATTTCAACCCCATACACAACCAAGCACTTTGAGCCATACATTAGCAATGGCAACTTGTTTCTTGTGGTGCTATCTACCTTTTTATCCACCAAAAATTGCTTTAATTTTCGGTTTTTACCATCAAACTTTAATATACTATCCCCCTCTTCTAGCATTCGCCAATAAGCACCCTTTGGCACCCTATCGGGGTCTATATATAGTCCATCGCCAAACTTAATCTCACTTTTTGGTATTTGTTGCACCGAAATCACATAATCATTAAACTTTGTTTTACCCAACTTAAATTCTGCCTTAAAATCTATATTTTTTATGCTGTCTTCAAAAATTATAGATACTCCAACATACTTTCTTATAGCAATTACGCCGTTTGGCAAGTTTACGCTTTTGCCCACCTGTTTATTAAATAAGTCTGCAATCATTTTTATGTGTTTTTCTTCTATATCTACGCTGGCGTTTATAGTTTTAAGCGCTTTAATAATAACTCTAAACTTTAAACAGTTATTAACGCTTGCAACCTCGTCCAAAATCTCAACTCCGCCATTTACCTTTTTTATCCAAGACCTCTTAATTAGGCTGTCCAAAAAGTCGTTTTCTTCTTGCACCTTTTTAGAAAGTTTATAAAGGTTTTCGCATAATTTAGGATAAACCGAAAGCATAGGCTCAACCACATTTTTACGAACAAAATTTCGTGTATAGTCTACACAACTATTAGTAGAATCATCTACAAACGAAAGCCCGTTTGCCCTAATATATTGCAAAATGTCTGCCTTTGTTACACACAAAAGTGGTCTTATATAATCACCTGAGCGTTCGGTCATTCCTACAATTCCGTTTAAGCCAGAACCACGCCCAATGTGCATCAAAATGGTTTCGGCTTGGTCTTGCAAATGATGAGCAAGAGCAATAGAATTTAGCCCCATTTCTTTTTTAACGCTTTGAAAACAGTTATATCTTAAAATTCTTGCACCTTCTTCTAGTGTATACTTATTTTGCTTTGCAAAAAGTGGTGCATTTACGCTTTTTACAACCAAATCTACCCCAATTTGTTTGCAAAAGTTTTCGGCAAAGACTTGGTCACGCATTGCCTCCTCGCCCCTAATTTGATGATTTATATGAATTGCTACCACTCTAAAACCCATTTGCTTTGAGATATTTTTCAAGGCAAACAACAGTGCAACAGAGTCACTGCCTCCGCTAAACCCTACGCCAACTTTGTCGCCACTTTTAATTAGATTATATTCATTAATATTTTTTAAAACAATGTTTTCCATAATCGTATTTTAATTCATTTTATGTTAATTTGCAAGAAAAATACAATTTGTTCAAAAAACTTTAAACACTTCTACTGTCAAATCGTCCAAAATTTTATCGCCCGACCGCCTAACCGCCTCGCCTATTACGCTTTTTGCAATAATATCTACATTAGAAACGCACAAATTATTAATATACCCTGCAAAGTTATTTATATCGCCAAAAGCATCAAAAACCCCATCAGAAGTAAGCACCACTATGTCGCCATCTACCAACCTCTCCGACTCTACCGTTGCATTAATAAATTCACAAGCCCCCACAGGCAAAGCATTAGAAACAATTGCTTTAGTAGTGTTTGCTCGCTTAATAACCGTTGGGGTTGTACCGAGTTTTATAAAATCTGCATTGCCAGAATATGGGTCAAACAAACACAAATCCATTGCACTAAAATTTTCGGAAGAGTTAAAAGACATAATTTGATTTACACTTTTAATTATTGTAGTACTATCTATTCCCGCCCTAAAAAATTGCTCAATAAGTTCTACCGTTTTTTTGCTTGTTTTATGAGCGTTTTCGCCGTGACCCTTGCCGTCTGCAATAGATAGCAAATAACTTCCGCCAAACACTTTGCTACAACTATGGCTATCTCCATTTTTTGTAGAACCTCCCGCACCAATTGTTTCAACAGCATAAAGAAAGGAATATTTGGGAGCATATTTTAATTCTGCAATCTGCCAACCACTGCTGATTGCAAACTTGTTGCTACTAATTATTAAATTATGCTTAAAATATTTACCTGCAACTTTTAAAAACTTGTCCTTATTTATGCCAAGTTTTACCATAATAATGGCCTTTTTAAACTCTCCCTTTTCATCTAAAACAATTCTACAATCTTTGCTTTCTACAAACTCGTATGCAAGATAATTCATAAAGTCTTCTTCAAGCTTCCTGGACGCTCGCCTTTCGCCATCTATTGCACCGCTAAAACAATCTAGTGCGTTTGCAACGCTTTTAAATTGGTTACCTATGGTAACTTTGTTTAAGTTTTGCTCTATCATTGCACTTTTTATGCCCTTAAATTTTTTGACTTGTGCATTAATTTCATTGGTTATTGCAGACCTAGATATGCACGAATTAAAAACGCTAGGTAAATTAATATAATTAATTCCATTTTTTAAAATTGCCACATTAACAATTTCTTTTAACTCCTTTTGTACACCCTTTGTTTTGTAGCACTCGTTATATTTTACACACGACTTACATATATTTTGCGACACCTCATCTGTTAACGCATTTACGCTATTTTCTAACTTTTCAGTAGGCACAACCATATCTTTGTACACCCTGTTTATTGAATTAAAAAGAGTAGAAAACACCGCCAATCTGCCCATTAGTTCGGCTCGTTCAAAATTTGCTAACTCGGTGCCGTTTTCTGCTAAATATTCAAACTTTTCGGTTAATTTTACTTTTACTTTTTTTGGAACAACCAAATAAATTGCCTGACCCACTAAAAGAGAAATTAAGCCCATTACCGAAAAGCCTTCTACCGTCTGCAACACCGCATTCGCCAAAAAATCTATTATTAACAACACTCCCATGCGTGTAACAGGTTTACTCCCTTTGCACCCCGTTAAACCTATTGCCCACAACAAATAATTTAGCAAATACCCCGCAGACTTATTTATAGCAAGCCTACCGCACCCCGCAGACAATGCCACCACAAAACTAAATAACGGATTTTGCAATTTTGTAAAAAACATTAACAAAGCCCCACAAAATACTCTGTCTAGCCCAAAATTTAGCCTATCTAATCGGTTTAAACCAATAGATACAGCAAGACACACCACAAACATAGAAAACTTTTCGTCTAGCACAAACGCCGTTTTAAAGCCCCTAAATTTTATGGCAAGCAATAACCTATAATACAAATAAAAACAGCACAGCGATAGCACGGCATTTATGCAATAATAAAGCACTTCCATTGACGAATTTGCATAAATAAAAATTTGCGGAATACTAGCAATTACCACGCCCAAAATATAAGTAACTAACCAAAATTTGGGCTTCATAATCTTTTTTAGCACTTTTAGCAACAAACATATACTTATTGCAAACGCCACCACCAGCCCCGACCAAATAGTAAAATTTGCAAAAAATATACTTACCCCGGAAATTAGGGTATTAATTATGCCCATATTAAAAACCAGCCCAAGAGCAAACACCAACGGAATTGCAAAAGGACTACTCTCTCCATAAAAGCAAGCCCGCCCCAAAACAAAAAAGAATGTAACTACACCAACAAATTTTAACAATTTAACAATTTTTTTCATAAAATAAATATACAATAGCCTGCCTTCTTTTAAATAACTGATTTTTTCATTAATTTGGCAAATTTTGTAAATCATAAACTTGTAGACCACGGCATATTTATTAGTAATAAAGGAGAAACTATGGTAGCAAACACAACTTTAAACACAACCGCAGAACACAAAATAGAACTAAACGCCAGAAAAGAGTTAAAAATGACGGGCGTAATAGAGGTTATTTTTGCAACGGCTAACGAAATTTTTGCAAAAACCGAATGCGGAAACATAAAAATATTTGGCAATAACCTAAAAGTAAAAAGCGTGTTAATTGCCGAAAAAATACTAGAAGCCGTTGGCGAGATTACAAAAATCGAGTATACAAGTGGCAAAAAATCTTTTATGCAAAAATTGTTTAAGTAGGTACAAATGTCTACACTGTTAGTAATTAGTTTTTATGGGATAATTTCGGGGTGCGTATATAGTTTGATGCACTTTTTTGTTGAACTGTTTAACAAAAAAGCCTTTTTGTATATAATAACAGATATAATAAGCAGTGTGCTTGCGGGCATAATATTTATTTATTGCATTATAAACGAGTGCAGTGGCATAATTAGACTATATACAATTTGTGCATTTTTATCTGGTATACTAATTGTAATAATTTCTGTTGGAAATTTGCTTGATTTTTTGGCACAAACTATTTATAATAAAATTAACAAAAAAGCGAAAGGTATAAAACAAAAGCGAAAAATGAAAAAGGAGGACGCTAATGAATCAAGAGCAACTAAACCGACTTGTTAAACTAATAACTACTTGTGCCACAATGTTTGTGCTACTATTGGTTAGCATAATAACTTTTCAACGCATAAAATACACCGCCGTTCAAAAAGAAATAGAAAAAACTGACAAAAAAATTGAAGTTTTATCCACAAAAAAAGCGGAGTTAGAATCTGAAGTAAAAAACAGTAAGTCCCCATTATATATAGAAGATGTATTGCGTGGCGAACTAAAAATACGGGACAACGAAGACTATTTTGTAATTGAAGAAAGGTAGTTAATTTGTTAAAAAGTCTACACAACAGGAACAATTCCTAAAAAGTAGACTTTTTTATTTTTGCAAATTAACTACCTTGATTGATTTTTATTGTTTTATTTTTTAATAAATAAACCCATATTCACCCGTAGGTAAAAATGTTATTTTATTATTCCCTTCAACTTCACTATCTAGTGCAAAATTGTTTTTTAATTTTTCTTGAGAAAACGAACCCACAACCTGATTTTTAATTTAAGATGTATCGGGGTTAAACAACTCCCCCTCTATTTTTATATTACCATTTTCGTCTAAACTGCTATTTGACGCCATATAAACAAAATCGCTACCTTCTTCTATAACAACATAGTCTTTGTCTTGCTCTCTTTCATCATTAGTGCCTAACTTTAAATTATGACTAATCGTTTTGTTTAATAATTCAAAATTTTTATTATCCTGCTCAAAAACAACAGTAAATGTTAGCAAAATATAATAAGTGTGTTCAATATCTTCTCCGCCTTGATTTGTGCTTTTTAATTCAAAATAAGATTCGCCCAAAGAATTAAATGTCATCTTTGTCCAGTTAGTAACTTTTGTGTCGTAATTTTTCAACTTCCCTATATATAAATTTGTTTCAACATTTATAACTCCCAGTCCATTATCTCCTAACGATTCTGTTTGACTCGCCGTTAATTTGCCCAAAATTGCATTGTTTGTACCGTCTGCTTTCCATTGATTTATTGTATACATATATACAATCTGTGCGGTTTTTGTGGTTTTGTCTATTGTATATGAGTTTGTGTATGGATATTCCCCCTCATCACAAATCGAAAAGTTGTTTGGTTTAATTGTTTTATTAGGTTTAGCATATTTAGTGGCTAAAAAATTATTATTATTTACTTCTTGAATATATTTATTATAGCCAAATTCATTATTTACATATACACCTACATTATTTGTGCAACACTCACAACCACAACCGTTATAAAAAGCAACCGCTTGCCCATTGTTATAGCCCCCTATTCCTATTGCATATAACAAATATCCATTTTCGTAATCTTGGTGGTTTTTATATCCATTTTCAGTCAAATCATTGCTTGGTGTAATTTTTTTTGCAAAATTTGGAGCAATACCTTTTGAGCCATCAGACCCCAAAATTTGTGTATATATAGCACTTTCCCCATATACATCAGCATTAATATTAATAATTTTTATATCCACATTGCTGTTGATTGAAATTTCTCCCATCTTTTTATTTTCAATATTTTGTTCAGGTTCATTATTCTGTTTAGGCTCATTGTTTGGAATATTATTTTCTATCGTTTTTGTGCCTTTTTCTTGTTGGTCGTTATCATTATTGCACGCAGTTAATAAAAAAACACTATTAACCGATAGTGCAATTAAAACAAAACTTATTATTTTTTTTAAAATACTTTTCATTGCTATACTCCTTTTATATTTTTAACTTATACTAAGTATACCACTTAGTTTTCTTAGTGTAAAGCCATTTACTAAGTTTTTTTAGTAAAATTGAGTTATGAAAATATTTGCAGAAAGACTCCGTGAGTTAAGAATAGAACATAATTTATCAATGAAAATGTTGGCATCTGCCATAAAAACAACAGACGCCGCTATTTCTAACTGGGAAAATGGAATTAACGAACCTAAGATTTCCTATCTTAAAGCAATTGCTGTCTATTTTAATGTTTCAACAGACTATTTATTAGGATTAGAAGACTAACCTTTTTTGATTCTTGACAGCGTTTTGCGGTGTATGATATAATCAAATGCAAGGACAAGGAGGTTTTTTTATGAAAATTAGCATTACTGCAACTACTCATGTTGCCAGCAACCCAAAAGACATTGCTTCAAAGGCCGAATTTGATAATTTTGGCGGAAAATCTGCCGGCATTTGCTATATGCCAAGCAGTTTTAACGACTTGTTAAATGAGCCAGCCGAAAAAACCGCTCGTAGAACGCTTCAAACAAAAAATAGTGGGCATCATAGCGTATATGACCACGCAAAAATTAGTTTGTATTTGGAAGATATTCCAAAAGCACTTGCCATAGTTTTAAACAACGAAAAGGACTTTGCCACAAGCGAAAAATCTGCAAGATACACCAAAATGGTGCTACAAGATGATGAAAAAGTTCTTTATGATAAGTGGTTAGAAGTCTTTGAAAAACTAATATCTGACAAATATAAACAAAAGTGTCCCGACTTTTTTACCAACAGCCGAATAACAAAACTCGCTCAAGAAAACGCAAGGTATTTAACCAGTGTATTTACACCTACTTCTATGGAATACACCCTTTCGTACCGCCAACTAAACTATTTATATAGTTTTTTAAAAAGAGAAAGCGAGCAAGAAAACAATTCGCACAAATTTTATAAAGCATTAAAACCATGCTTGCAAGAATTTTGTCGTGCCATGGAAGAAAACCTTCCTTACCTAGATGAAATGTTGCAAAATGACGGCAAAAACAGACGCCTTTCGCTATTTAGAAACCCTATTTTAAAGCCCGAAAAACATTTCAGCACCATTTATTCTACCTACTACAAAGGTTCCTTTGCTCAACTTGCTCAAGCACAACGCCACCGCACACTAAGTTATAACATTAACCTGTTAGATAGTGACGAATATTTCGTTCCGCCTATTTTAAAAAGCAACCCAACGCTGGTTGCAGAGTGGAAAGAGGACATTAATTCGTTAAGCGTGCATATTCCACAAGGACTACTTGTAAACATAAATGAATCTGGCACCTATGAAAACCTTTTGTTAAAAGCAAAAGAGCGTTGTTGCACATTTGCCCAAAAGGAAATTCAGGAACAAACAACCGCAACCATAAAAGAATATTATGAAGCACTAAAAGATACCAACCCCGAACTAGCGGAGCATCTTTTGGGTTACACAAAGGGGTCAAGATGCACCTTTAAAGACTACAAGTGTCAATCTCCTTGCGGTTTTGCTGACGGAATCAGCGGAGAAAGAGAAATATAGTTTAATCTTAAAACTCTATCTTAAATATTTACTTACACTTTTGCACCAACTCCTAGCCCTTTTAATATTTGCCTACATTTTTTGGTGTAACAAAAAAGGAACATTGCAAAATTTTGGGGGTATCTCAACTGTTGCAATGCTCTTTTTTTGTATTGTATAATAAATAAAAAATAGGTATTTTAGTTTGTGTTTTTTTTGATACTAATACAAAAAGAACCTAACTAAAAGTCGTTAGATTCTTTTTTTTATTTTTGCTAGTTTCAAAAGGACTAGACATTTATGCTTTTTTGCATTTTTGTTAAATGTTTGAAGTAAAAATTTTTATAATTTAACCTACTAGGGTTGTGCGTAAGCCAATGCTATTGCCGACAGAACCCAAATTATAAACTATAGAAATAGAAAAAGGTCCCGCCCAATTGTCGTGATCGTTATTCTTTCCACGAATTACTCCAAAAATGTATTGTGATTCCTTATTATTACTCGATACAGCATAAATATCACATAAGCCCTGAGTTCCTGCCACAGTTCTGGATTCTGCACTTGGTAGTCCAATTAAGGTATCTTTTAAATTTTCTTGCGTTGTACTATTGGTTATTCCTAGTGTCGAATAAAAGCCCTCTGCCGTTGGCAAATTATAACCAAGTTTTCGGTATCCGGCACTATTAAGTGCAGATGTTTTGGTTGCATAAGAATCTGCCCCTGAGCCGTAATAAGTATTCACTACCCAATTATTTGTTTTGTAATTATAATTTTCGGTAGTTGCGTATATATTTATTACCGCTTCATTTTCTCCCCTATTAGGGTCATCGGTATTATTTAATATAGCCATTCCAAATACCCAAGTATACATATTTGCCCAATGGTCCGCAACCCCCAAGCACATTACCGAAGTGTACCCATTAGACCCTACATAACCATCTAACAGAACCCTTTTGCCACTTGCTGTGTGGGTTAAAAATTGCGTGGTATATAAACCCTCTTTTTCGGCATATCCATTTTTTGTAGTATTTGCGTAGTTTACTTTATACCCATAAAGCATACCTGCTTCATTTCCGCCACTTGCATAAGATAGTTCCATACCAACTGTTCCGCCCGACTTTATGCTTTCAAAAAAAGTTACCGCAGAATATTTTTTTACTATATTTGTTCCTGCAAACATTACATTTTTACCATAAGTTATTGCTTTGCCATTTATGGTTACCGTTAGTATTTCATTTTCGCCTGCGTTTTCTGCACTATGGCCTGCATTAGTTAATGCGTTATACTTGTCAAAAGAACGGCTGTTGCCTCTTCCAACCATTTCTTGTGCGTTGTTATTTGCATATTTAATTAGGTATAGGTAATTATATACAAAAGCGGTGTATCCCTCACCTTGGCAACTTTTGGCACAGGTATAATTTTGCAATGTAGCATTTGCTTGTGCTGTTTCCCACGCCTTAGTTAGATTGGTGCACCATTGTAGCATATATGCTTGCGTTGTATTATTAACATTGCTTTCTGTTGAATAGTCGGTTTCATTTTCGGCGTAATATTCATTTAAGTAGGCAGATTTGTAATAAGATAGTGGCATATCATCATTTATATAACTTCTAACAATCACGCCATTTGAGTTTTTTGCAAGCGTTTTATCTGGGTTATATACCGTTGCAGTAAAGGTTGCAGTGTAATATTCTGGCACTTCTACCGAACCAGCAAAATCCTTTTCGGAAACACTTAGCCATTGGTTTCCGTCTATTATACATCTTCTTATGTACATAGTTGGGTAGTAGGTGTAGCAATCTACGGTAAAAGTGGTATCGGCGGTTAATGTTCTACCACTGGCAAGCATTGTGCCAGCAGAAATTGTTACATCTCTTCCAAACCACTCAAAGTTGTAGGTTGGGTCACTGAGTTTTCCTATAATTTCGCCCGTTTTAATATCTACATTTACTATATCTATTTTGCCATATACTGGAGTAGTTGATTTTGTGTAATCGTCTACGCCGTAAGTTAAACTTGCATTAATTTTGGTTAGGTCAGCATTGCCTTCACTATCTTTATTAGTTAGAGCAGTTTGCAAGACTTCTGCACTTGTGGTTTCTATTTTTGTAGCGTTTGCATTTAGTGTGGCGTTATGTCCATACTTTGTCCACGTTGGGTCATCAGAATTTATAGGCTGATATACACTTAATATGTCGTCATTACTTAAAAACACATCATAGGTTGCGGTAGTACTTCCACCCCCTCTAATGTTTACAGCACAAATTACTTGCACCGCTTGAACGGAGCAAATTATTAAGCACACTACCATAAACAAAAACGCTCTAATTCTTTTTAAAAATCGCATAAACCCAACTCCAAAAATTAGTCCAAATTTTAGACCATATCTATTAGTATAATAAGTGGCCTTTTTCTAATAATATTTTACTCTAATGGTATAAATATATCAACTTTTAACACAAATTCCAAAAAATGGCTATTTTTAAGGAAATTTTTTTTCAAAAAAGACCACCTATTATTATATTAATAAGCGGTCTTTTTTTTGAAGCAATACAAAAACGCTCTATCCATTTACAATAAAGCGGTAGAGCGTTTTTTGCGAGTTTAATATAATAAAAAATTGTTGTATGTTTTTTAGTGATATTTTTTGCTACTTATTTTGTTTTTTTTATAAACTATGACAACTTTAATCATAGCGTTTTAAATTATTTTTGAAGTAATTTGTTTAAAAGATTGTTATTGTCGCCAAACGATGGAGTAAATGATGCACTTGCACTGTCACTATCTTGAATATAGGCGTTTTTTAACCCCAAAAAAAGTGCATAGTTTACAACCCTTTTATACTCTAATGGTGTTACTCTTCTGTTTAACAAGGGGTTTTCTTTTGCTTTATACATTGGCACATATTGATTCATAATGCTTACTATTTGCTCCTTGCCCAAATTATTTGCTATCCAACTAAGCACCTTGCAAGAGTCTGCGGTAAAATTTGGCAACACTAAATGTCTTATAATTAACCCCTTTTGCATTAACCCGTTTTTAATTATATTTTCCCCTACAATCTCTCGCATTTTTGGTATACTATGTGTGACATAGTATAAGTAATTTTGGGCATTAGAGAGTTTTTCGGCAGGTTTTTCGTAATACTTAAAATCGGTTAAAAATATGTCTACAAATCCTTTTAATAGTTCTATTGTTTCGGGCTTTTCGTAGCCAGAGGTGTTCCACACAATAGGTATTTTGGGTTTATATATTTTTAGTGCTTCTATAATTTGTAGGGTAAAGTGAGTAGGCGTGACCAAATTTATATTATAAGCACCCATTCCTTCTAACCCCTTAAATATTTTTGCAAGGTCAAAAATGGTTATGTCTTGCCCAACCGCACCATGCGAAAGTTGATAATTTTGGCAATATTCACACCTTAAATTGCACCCAGCAAAAAAGATTGCACCCGACCCCTTATCGCACAAGTTTTCGCCACTAATAATAGGCTCTTCATAATGATGCAACATTACATAGTTTACCCTTATTTTGTTAGATACTCCGCAATAACCTAAAACTTTTTCTCTATCTACCCCACACTCTCGTGGGCAAATTGTGCATTTACTCATACCTTATATTATAGTTTTGTATTTTGTTGTTGTCAATATTTATGACCGCATACGCCCATATTTTGGGGTTAATTTTATACTTATATATTTAAACTACAATACAATCATCTATTTTAACAAAAAAAGCACCTTACCAAATAAATAGGTAAAGTACTTTTTGATTTTTTATAAACTACTACTTGTTCATCTTTTCTTTAATTGCAGATTGAGCTGCAGCAAGACGAGCAATAGGCACTCTAAATGGAGAGCAAGAAACATAATCTAGACCAATTTTGTGGCAGAATTCGATACTTGATGGGTCACCACCATGTTCTCCGCAAATACCACAATGTATAGATGGACGAGTCTTTCTTCCAAGAGTTACTGCCATATCCATAAGTTTACCAACACCAACGGTGTCAAGTCTTGCAAATGGGTCAGACTCATAAATCTTATTTTGATAATAACTTGGCAAGAACTTACCAGCATCATCACGGCTAAATCCAAAGGTCATTTGGGTTAGGTCGTTTGTACCAAAACAGAAGAATTCTGCTTGGGTAGCAATTTCGTCTGCGGTTAAAGCAGCACGAGGAATTTCTATCATAGTACCAACTTCGTACTTTAATTGAACACCTGCTTCTTTAATAACGGCGTCAGCAGTTTCTACAACTGTATTTTTTACAAATGCAAGTTCTTTAACTTCGCCAACTAGCGGAATCATAATTTCTGGAACAATCTTCCAGTCTGGGTGACGCTTAGAAACAGCGATGGCAGCCTTAATTACCGCTTTTGTTTGCATTACTGCAATTTCTGGATAGGTAACGGTTAGACGGCAACCACGATGTCCCATCATTGGGTTAAACTCATGAAGGTCGGCAATAATTTGCTTAATTTGAGCAACGGTTTTGCCTTGTGTTTTTGCAAGAGCTGCAATATCTTCTTCGCTTGTAGGAACAAACTCATGTAGAGGTGGGTCCAAGAAACGAATAGTTACTGGCATACCATGTAATGCTTCCATTAGTCCTTCAAAGTCTTTTTGTTGCATTGGTTCAATTTTTGCAAGAGCGGTTTCTCTTTCTTCTAGTGTATCAGAGCAAATCATTTCACGGAATGCACCAATTCTTGATGGGTCAAAGAACATATGCTCGGTACGGCAAAGACCAATACCCTCAGCGCCTAATTCTACGGCACGCTCTGCGTCTTGAGGGGTATCAGCGTTGGTTCTAACACCAAGCTTTCTGTACTTGTCGGCAAGCTTCATAATTCTTCCAAAATAACCACTGTTTGGGTCTGCTGGAACGGTTTTAATGATGCAATTATAAATGTTACCGGTAGAACCATCTAGGCTAATTCCGTCACCTTCATGATAGGTTTTGCCTGCAAGTGTAAAGCACTTGTTTTCTTCGTCCATTTTAATATCGCCACAACCAGATACACAGCAAGTTCCCATTCCACGAGCAACAACGGCTGCGTGTGAAGTTTGACCGCCACGAACGGTTAAAATACCTTGAGCATATTTCATACCCTCAATATCTTCTGGGCTAGTTTCTAGACGAACTAAAACTACCTTTTCTTTGTTTTTGCCATGCTTAACAGCGTCTTCTGCTGTAAACACAATGGTACCAGCAGCAGCACCCGGAGAAGCTGCAATACCCTTACCAACAATGTTGTTTTTGTCTGCTTCTTTTAGTGCTTTTGCATCAAACTGTGGGTGCAATAACATATCTAATGTCTTTGCATCAATTTGCATAAGTGCTTCTTCTTCGCTAATCATACCTTCGTCAATTAAATCACAAGCGATTCTAATTGCAGCGGCAGCGGTTCTTTTACCATTTCTGGTTTGAAGCATATATAGGTGCTTATCTTCAATAGTGAATTCCATATCTTGCATATCTCTATAATGGTTTTCTAGAGTGTTGCAAATTTCTTGGAATTGAGTGTAAACTTCTGGCATTACTTCTGCCATTTTTTGAATAGGCATTGGAGTTCTTACACCAGCAACAACGTCTTCGCCTTGAGCGTTCATCAAAAATTCGCCCATAAGACCCTTTTCGCCAGTAGCAGGATTTCGTGTAAACGCAACACCTGTACCACTAGTTTCGCCCATGTTACCAAATGCCATCATTTGAACGTTTACGGCTGTACCCCAAGAATAAGGAATGTCGTGATCCATACGATAAATGTTTGCACGTGGGTTATCCCAAGAACGGAATACCGCCTTAATTGCTTCAAACAACTGTTCCTTTGGATCGTCTGGGAAGTCCTTTCCTAATTGATTTTTGTATTCTGCCTTAAATTGATTAGCAAGAGTTTTTAAATCTTCTGCGGTTAAATCTACGTCAAAAGTAACTCCCTTCTCTTCCTTCATTTTGTCTATTAGCTTTTCAAAGTACTTTTTGCCAACTTCCATAACGACATCTGAGAACATTTGAATAAATCTTCTATAACAGTCCCAAGCCCAACGAGGGTTGCCACTCTTTCTTGAAAGAGTTTCTACAACTTCTTCATTTAGTCCTAAGTTTAAGATGGTATCCATCATACCTGGCATAGATGCTCTTGCTCCTGAACGAACAGAAACAAGAAGTGGATTTTCTTTATCTCCAAACTTCTTACCAGTAATCTCTTCCATCTTTTCGATGTTCGCCATAATTTCAGCACGAATTCCGTCATTAATTTGACGACCATCTTCATAGTACTGTGTGCAGGCTTCGGTTGTGATAGTAAAACCTTGAGGAACAGGTAGACCAATTTTGGTCATTTCAGCAAGGTTTGCGCCCTTACCACCAAGAAGTTCTCTCATTTTGGCATTTCCTTCACTAAATAAATAAACGTATTTATTTGCCATAATTTTCTCCTTAAATATTTTTGTCTTCGACAAAGTGTATTATATCACACCCAATTTATTTGTTGCAACCATATTTAATAATTTGTTAAAATTTTTGTACACAACGCCCGCTAACTCCCCACAAAAATCATTGTTTGGTTTTTGCTAAAATTGTCCCACTTTTGCAACTTGTTTGATGTTTTTTTAACTTATGCATTAATATATTTTGATAGCCTACAAAAAAAACTATTTTTTTACTTATGTAGCCTATTTATTTTGTAGCCTGCAAAAAAAACATCTTTTTGACTAAGGTAATGAAACCCCTTTTGTTAAAGGTACACAAAAAAATCTCTCACTTTAACTTGTGAGAGATTTTTTTTATTGCTTTGAAGCATTAAAAGTTGTTTTTTCTATGGTTATTTCGGCACCCTTTTGAGTTTCTAACTCGCTTTTTACATCTGCTAGTTTTGACTGCGTTGGCTGTTCGGTTTTTATATCCAATTTTTCATAAAAACGCTGTACAATTCCGTCATCTAGCATCAAAACTTCGGGAGAATTTCTTTTAAATAACAAAAGATATGCATCGTACAAATCGCCCACGCACCCACCAAAATGCATTGCAAAAAGCCACCAAAAAATAAACTTTATAACTACATTGGTGCAAACTATTGCAGGAATTAAAAAACCCGCCGAAAATACGACAAATGGAGCAAGCGCTAATATAAGTGCCGACCATTTATAAAAATATAGACCTTCAAAATAACAATATGAAACGCCCACACCAAACCCAAACTTAGGTTTTTTGTGGGTTAAAATTACGCCCGCTAATCCGTGTATCCCTTCATGTGCAAAAACATAAGCAACTGTTCCCGCAATAAAGCCCACAAACGCCCAATTGGAAATTCTTCCAATCGTTTTGAGTGTAGGTAGCAAAATAACCACCACAGGAACCAAAACTGCAAACATAGCAACTATTGCAATTAGGTTTAGTACAACTTGCATTTTTGTAGGTTTTAGGTCTACCGCTTCGGTTAAGGTGTAACCCTCGGGCAATTTTTCTTCATACGCTTTCATACCACCAAACTCCTTTTAAACTAGTGTATCACACAAGTTGCACTCAACACAACTATTTAATTCATATCTAAATAAATTTGTGCAATACTTTTAATTCGTCATCAATTTTTATTTCAAAAAAAGTGACCAAAAGTTTTAATAGGTTTTTACTTGCTTTAATGGTTGCGCTTAGTTCGTCCATACCACCCGACAACAACTGCATAAGGGTTTCGGCATCAGCCATACTTAATTCCACACTATTTTCGGAACAATTGTTGCAAATAACGCCAAATTCTATATCAAAATAAATTGGTTTTTGCGTGTTTAGGTTTACATCTATATTTATTGCAAAACCGCAAAACTCTAAACAGTCTAACACATATTTTGCAAGTATGGTTAGTACGCTAATATCGGTGTAACACAAATCTTGCAAAGCCTTTAACAAGGACACAAAAAGCCCTGTGCAAGGTTGATTTTCTTTGGCTATTAATTTTGTGGTTTCTAAGCACCCCGCACCCGCATAATATTTGTTTAAATCGGTAGTCAGTTCAAAAAAACTATCGTAATGCGTACAATTTATTACCGTGTTAGAATTTCCAATTTTAACAAAAATATATTCGCCAAAAGAAAAAGGAAAACTGCAAAATGCAAGTTTTGCCTTAGGCTTTTTTACCCCTTTAATTTTTGCCTTTATTAACCCCCGCTCTACCGAAAGCAATGTCAAAATTTTGTCATATTCGCCAACATCGCTTGCGCCTAAGCAGATTGCGTTTTCCTTTAATTCTCTATCCATACTTTCTTTTGTATGCCAGACATAGTACCTTGCCCTATTCTTTTAATTTGCTAGCATAGGGCGGTTTTACCTACAACAACTATGTCTTACATAGTACCTTGTTTTTTTACTTTTCTTCTCGCTCTTTTAGGTCGCTATAAAGTCTATAATAATTTATATTGCCCGACCTTTTAAACAACTCCCACGCCAACTCTTTTGCACTTTTTTCTTTTTCAAAACCACTGTCTTTTTTCATACCACATCTATCCTTTTTGTTGATTTATTGTAAGTATGCCCTTTTTGAAAAATTTTATAATTTTGAATACAACGGTATTAAAGTCCTTTTTTGTCGTAACCAAAATCCCGTAGCGTGCTTAAATTGTCTTGCCAGTTTTCTCTAACCTTTACAAATGTATGTAAGTTGACTCTTTTTCCAACCAAATTTTCTATTTCTCGTCTTGCACTTATGCCAATCTTTTTTAGCATATCGCCATTTTTACCTATTATGATAGGTTTATGATTTTCTTTGGTGGCAATAATTTCTGCTTCTATTTCTACTACCTTGTTGCGTTCATCGAACTTTGGTATATCTACCGCTATGCCGTGCGGAATTTCTTCTTGCAAAAACAACAAAGCCTTTTCTCGAATAATTTCCGCCGTTAAGAACCTAATACTTTTATCGGTAATTTGGTCAGGGTCAAACATAAATTCGCCCTCTGGCAATCTTTCTACAATTTTTTGAACCAAAGTTTCAACATCTTTTCCCGTTTTTGCACTTGTAGAGAAAAATTCGGTTATATATGGCAATTCATTTAACTTTGCAAGATTTGGGTAAACTTCGTCATATTTTGAGATGTCCGTTTTGTTTATACAAACAAAAATTGGAGCCTTAACATTTTTGTACTTTTCGAGCAATTTAAAGTCTTTTTCGCCTATTTTTGTGCCGTCTAAAACTACCAAAAGCACATCTATTCCATTAACTGCACTATCTATGCTTTTTTTCATATATTGCCCAAGTTCATTTTTTGGATTTATTTCGCCCGGAGTATCTACAAATACAATTTGATAATCATCGCCCGTTTTTATTCCCAATATTTTGTTTCGGGTAGTTTGTGGCTTTGGCCCCGTAATAGAAACCTTTGCTCCTACCATTGCATTAATTAAACTACTTTTGCCAACATTTGGTCTGCCAACCACTGCTACAAAACCTGCTTTTTTCTTTTGATTTTCCATAACTTTCTCCTTATTCACTAAAATTATATCCGCACAGAGCACCAACTTCTTGCTCTACCTTATGCATAACAACATAGTCTTCATCTTTTATATGGTCATAACCCAAACAATGCAAAATGCTATGTAAACTTAACCGAACCAACTCCGTTTCAAGGCTATGCTTAAACTCTTTTGCCTGTGCTTTTGCAACATCTATGCAAAGTAGCATATCGCCAAGCGAAAAGGCGTTATTTTCTGGGTTTATATTAAATTTGTGGTCTATGTTTGTAAGGTCAATAATTTCTCCAACCGCCAAATTTATTGACGGAAAACTTAAAACATCGGTTGGGGTGTCTTTTCCTCTTTGATTTTTGTTAACCTCTCTAATCTCGTCAGGCGTTACAAACGCAATATTAATTTCGGTTGGTGCCGTTTGATGCAAATATTTTAGGCACTCTTCCATAACCCGTTGCATTTCCTCTCTTGTTTTTTTTGGCACCTTTAATGTATTTAAAAAGTTAACAATCATCTGTTATTCTCCACGTATAGATATTTTTAAAACAGTTTCTATATTACAAATCACTTTGGTAACACTTCCTAAGTTTATAACTTTATAATTTACTCCTAAATTTTCTGCACCGACAGGCATATTTTTGCTTGCATTTTCTAACGCTTGATGCTTTAAATTTTCTACCAACTGTTCTGAGTCTATTATATCACACACTTCTTCAATTTCATAGTAGTTAATGGAAATTTTTTTAATCGGCAACAAATTATTTTGACTTAAATTGCTTTCGGTTTGTTCGGTTTCGTATAATGCGAACAAACTTTTGGCGTCATCTTCGGTGTTTTTAGAAATATACGCCCTTTTGCCAAATATTTCGATATATTCAACCGTTATTTCCCTTCCTGTTTTTGAGGTAGATTTATTTATGGTAGAACCCACACACTCGCCCATAATCCAGCACCTAGCAAAAATATCGCCTTTGGCTTCCATAAAACAATCGCCAACCTTGCCGGCACTAATTAATGGCTGACCCGCCACCACCGCCTCTCCTACATTTACAAGCAAATTTCCGCTTGCAAAGTCAATTTTTTCTATAACTCCACTATGGCTTGCAACTATGCTTTTTTCGGACAAAGCCTTTTTGCCAACAGCCTGCTTTACAAAAACTTTAAGGTTTACACCCTCTTCTTCTACCACAACCAAAGAGCAATCGTTAACATTTTTTAATATTTGCCGTTCAATATCTCGTGTGGCAATCTTTTGTTTTTTCGCTCCCGACTTTAAGTTTTCGCTATTAAGAAATTGCACGACCTGCTCTTTAATTTTTGCATTGTTTGTATCTACTTCAACCTCTACTCGCCAATAAATTCCAGTCGCAAAAAAACAAGCGTAAAAAGTAAACAGCAACCCAACCATTAACCCAAATCTATACCAATTTCGCCTTAAAAAATATAATATTCCACTACCACCAACAATTTTGTAGTCTAGTTTATGTGCTACCATAACGCCTTTAATTTTAGCAAAATTTTTGCTTTCGCACAAAAAAACTAGCCTATTATAATCACTTCTTTCTATATTTTCTAGGTTTAGAGCCTCCTTTTGCAAGGCGTCCAAAAACCTATCCAAATTTAGCCCAATAATTTCGCATCGAATTTTACCCATTTTACGCACCTTGCCTTGTAATTGATAAAATATCACCACTAATTATTAACTCGCCTTTTTCTAGTCGTTTTATAATCATTTTGGCACCATCTACAACAATTTTTTGATTACTCATTAATCTGATGCAAATATTGGTGTTGCAAAAAGAAATAATTTTTTTGTATCCTTCCACCACTAAAATTTTGTCGCCAAAACAATGAAGCGCATATTCTGCATTAGTGTAATCAATACCAAACAACTTTTCTATTTCATTACTAAAACTCATAATAAATGTTATGACAGAATTTTTGCATATATGAAAGTGTATTCATTCACAACCAGGAAAGTTTCGCCCAAATTTAGGTTTATAAATAACGGGCGGAAACGCCCGTTTATTTTTCATATTTTATTTATAACAACATAATTTCTCAACACTCAAAAAGGATACCACCCCAGCAGGTTTGCCAAGATTTTGGGAATGAAACTTTTAAGACAGGTTGCCCATAAGGTTATCCTATGAGCGTTCTGGCTTGAAATGTTTCAACCCAAAAGATTGGTAAAGATGCGGACAGTTGGTGCCGTCCGTCCGGCAGGCGGACGGAACATCGTATGCAACTTTTATAACAGATTTACTTATGCATTAACTAATTTTAACAAAAAAATAATCCTTAGAGAAAACTCTCTAAGGATTTAAACTTCATCAAATAACTTGAATTGATAGGCCTATACTTTACAGTCCTTGTAACATATTTCTCTGTGTGTTTACTGTCCACAGATACTTCTGTCGGTTTACAGAATAACAGGTTCTTCATTATTGGTGTACAACCAATAAGTCGACAAGATGTTGCATTAGGCTTTATACAAGATAAATCTAATTTGCAACTCCTTTAAAGGAGGTGATCCAGCCGCACCTTCTGATACGGCTACCTTGTTATGACTTAACCCCAATCATTGATCTCACCTTAGACGCCGCCCTCCTTGCGGTTAGGCTAACGGTTTTGGGTGCTCTCAACTCTCATGGCTTGACAGGCGGTGTGTACAAGACCCGAGAACGCATTCACCCCGACATGCTGATTCGGGATTACTAGCAAATTCAGCTTCATGAGGGCGGGTTGCAGCCCTCAATCCGAACTGGGACAGCCTTTATGAGATTTGCTCCACCTTACGGTATTGCGTCTCTTTGTAACTGCCATTGTAGCACGAGTGTAGCCCAAGGCGTAAGGGGCATGATGATTTGACGTCATCCCCACCTTCCTCCGTGTTAGCCACGGCAGTCTCACTAGAGTTCCTAACTAAATATTGGCAACTAGTAATAAGGGTTGCGCTCGTTGACGGACTTAACCGAACATCTCACGACACGAGCTGACGACAACCATGCACCACCTGTCTCGCAGTCTATTGCTAGACCATTCTGATTTCTCAGGTGTTCTGCGGATGTCAAGCCTTGGTAAGGTTTTTCGCGTTGCGTCGAATTAAACGTCATGCTCCTCTGCTTGTGCGGGTCCCCGTCAATTTCTTTGAGTTTTAACCTTGCGGCCGTACTACTCAGGCGGGATACTTATTGCGTTTGCTACGATACAGGCGGAGTCGATACCGCCTACATCTAGTATCCATCGTTTAGGGCGTGGACTACCAGGGTATCTAATCCTGTTTGCTCCCCACGCTTTCGAGCCTCAGCGTCAGTTGTGTTCCAGTAAGTCGCCTTCGCCTCTGATGTTCCTCCTAATATCTATGCATTTAACCGCTACACTAGGAATTCCACTTACCTCTCCCACACTCAAGTTCCCCAGTATTAAATGCAATTCTAAGGTTAAGCCTTAGGATTTCACATTTAACTTAAAGAACCGCCTACACTCCCTTTACGCCCAGTCATTCCGGACAACGCTTGCCCCCTATGTATCACCGCGGCTGCTGGCACATAGTTTGCCGGGGCTTTCTTCTAAGGTACCGTCATTTGTTTCTTCCCTTAGAACAGAAGTTTACAATCCGAAGACCTTCATCCTTCACGCGGCGTTGCTGGGTCAGAGTTTCCTCCATTGCCCAATATTCCTAACTGCTGCCTCCCGTAGGAGTTTGGACCGTATCTCAGTTCCAATGTGGCCGATCACCCTCTCAGGCCGGCTACCCATCGTTGCCTTGGTAGTCCGTTACACTACCAACTAGCTAATGGGACGCGAACTCCTCCTATACCAGTAAACCCTTTCACCCCTTTCCCATGCGGGAATGTGGTCATATCCGGTATTAGCGTCCGTTTCCAGACGTTATCCCAGTGTATAGGGCAGATTGTTCACGCGTTACTCACCCGTCCGCCACTAAGTTAACTCGAAGCAAGCTCCAAATTAACTTCGTTCGACTTGCATGTTTTAAGCACGCCGCCAGCGTTCGTCCTGAGCCAGAATCAAACTCTTAAAAAAATTAAGATTTTTATTCTAACTAACGAACTTTTATTACTGACGTAATAAAGTTTGTATTTGCTAAACTTTAAAAAATTGTGTGAATATTATTCACGATTGACAAGGACATGATTTTTAAGTTGAAAAATTCTTCAACACGAATCTTGTATAAAACCTATCAATTCAAATTATTTAATTGTGAAGTTTCGTTTGTCGCACATTTCCGCAATTCAGCGGTGCCGTGACGACATTAACAATATTATCACTATTGTTTTTGTTTGTCAACACTTTTTTCAAAAATTTTTCGATTTTTTTAAAAGTTTTTTTTGAAGCAACTAAATTTACTTAAAAAGTTTATTTTGTGGTGCTTTCTCGTTGACAGCGAAACAATAATAACACCTTTGTTTTTATTTGTCAACACCTTTTTTAAAATTTTTTAAATTTTTTTAGTTGCTCCAATTTTACCATGCCAATTTGCGTTTATCTAGTCGTCGTAATCCTCATCATCGTCATCATCGTCTTCGTCATCATCATCTTCTTCTTCGTCTTCTTCATCTTCTTCGTCTTCGTCAATGTCGTCTAAGTTGTCCAAATCTAACTCGTCTTCGTCTTCATCTACAAAGGCTCCTGGTTTTACACTGTCTTCCTCTTCGCTCTCGTCATCTTCGTCATCAAACTCATCATCTGCTAAGGTAGAAAGCGGAACCAACTCAACCTCGTCATCTTCAACATTGGTCGTTTCGTCTTCCCAAGATTCTGGCTTTTCGTCATCTTCGTCATCTGCTGACCTGTCGTCAACTTCGTCTTCGTCATCTTCATCTCTTCCCCTTGCGCATTCCTCGCAACACTTTTGGTCTGGGGAAATAAAGTTTTGACCACAAATAGGACAAAGTTCCAATTCATCTTCATCTTCAAAATGTTCAAAAGGTTCGCCAGCAAGCTTTAACTCTGCCATACAAACCGGACAATACCTATCGGTGTTTTTAATATAGTTTAATTCGCACCTTGGGCATTTGATGTAGGATACTTTTTTCATTAATATGTCTCCTTTGCATAATTTCAAATAAAATTAGGTGGCGTTGAACTAAATATGTACAACACTGCAAACTATTATATACAAAAGGAATAAAAATACAACTAATTTTTTATATTTGTTTAACTATTTTTTATGCACCTAAACTACGCACTAAAATACATTGTTTGCAAAGCATAAAATTAGTTCTATATTATATATTATATTTTTCATATTAATAAGTTTCCAATTTTTTGTATCTAAACACAGTTTTTAAAAAAATAATCAATTTTTGTATGCAACTTCTAGCAAAAAAAGAGTATTAATTTTGTTATATATTCATAACAATTTTAACACTCTTTTAGGAGAAATTTTGGTTTTTTTAGTTTTGCCCTTCTAAAAGCATTTTATCTGCAACAAGAGCAATAAATTCGCCGTTGGTCGGTTTTTCGTTGGTGTCATACACCTTTAAACCAAAAACATCATTAATGTTTTCTATTTTTCCTTTATTCCACGCAACTTCTATGGCGTGGCGAATAGCACGCTCCACTTTGCTAGCACTGGTAGAATAAATACTTGCAATAGATGGGTATAATTTTTTTGTTATGTTATTAATAATTAGTGGGTCACTTATGGTTAGTTTTATTGCTTCTCTTAAAAACTGATAGCCTTTAATGTGCGCAGGAATCCCCACCGTAATAAATATGTTTGTAATTTTTTCTTCAATACGCTTTTCTACCGGCACAACCTCTCGCTCCCCTGTGCTAAACATCTCAATAATTCTTCTTGCAACAACCGAAGTTTCTACCGGCTTAATCATATAATAATCAAAACCCATTCTTATTGCTTTGTTTACATAAAAGGGCGTATTTAAGGCACTAACTGCAATAACCTTTGTTTTAGGACTTTCGTTTTTAATTTTGGTAAACAATTCAAACCCGTCTTGAAGTGGCAACAAAATATCCAAAATTACAACATCTGGCTCATACTGAGAAAGTTTCATTAGTGCATTTTCGCCGTCTACCGAGCAACCTACAACGCTCATATTTTCAATGTCGGCAAACTCCTTGGTGTATTTTTGACACTCTTCTTCTGTTTCAATTAACATAATTTTTATTGGATTCATTTTTCATCTCCTCTTGTTTTTTTAACTATTTTAGCATAATTTTCGCAAATGATGACGAAAGAAAATTGTATATTTTTGTATACTTTGGTTTTAATATCCATTATTAAAGCCTAATTAAAAATGATATAGCCAAACAAATCACAAGTTGTCTGATTATTAATAATAATGCATAAAAAAACTCCACAACATAATTATTGTGAAGTTTTTGTTATTTATTCATAACTATTTTACTTTTTTGACAAAGTTTTTAGATAGCAAACCTTACGCCTTACAACCTCTCGCTCAAACATATCCAAAACAGCAAGTGCTGGGTAATTATCTTCTAACTGGCACCCCGTATCGCAAGAAATTATACCATTTTTAATTATTCGGGTTAGCATATTTCTAATTATAATGGCGGTTACGCCCATTTTTTGGTATTTTGGTCTAACGCCAACAAGTGCAAGTTCCAAATATTTTGGGTGCTTTATATCATGCAAAACTCTAAATACACCAAATGGTAACAGCCTTCCCTTGCTCTTATTCATTGCCCGTGCAAGCGATGCGTAGCCAATGCCAAAACCAGCAATTTTTTCATCTTTATCAAAAATGATGCTTACATAATCTTTGTCTACCACAAACTTAAACAAGTCTATTGTTTGTTTTACCAACTGCTCATTAAAAGGCATTGTTCCATAAAGCGGAGCAAAGGCTTCATCTAGCACTTCAAACAATTCTTTGCCATAATTATCTACAATTTCTTTAACGCTTTTAAATTGCTTTTCATGAAAACCGTATCTATCTTCTACTACTTTTGCCATACGGTCAACCTTTTCGTCCATGGCTTTTGGAACGCCTATTCGCCACTCCACCCACTTTGCGTCAGGAATATAACCGTTGTCTAAAACATGTTGCTCATAATATTCAGCATTCCATGAGCCTTGGTAGGTACCAATTGTGTCAAAGCCATAGGTCATAAGACCCTCCCTTTCGAGGTCGTTAAACCCAAGCGGACCATGAATGTCTTCCATACCCTTAGAAATCGCCCAATTTTCTACCGCATTAAACAAGGCTTTTGCAACATCTTTGCTGTCTATAAGGTCAAAACGAGAAAACCTTGCTCTTTTTGCATTGTTTTTTTCATTATACAATTTGCAAATAAGTCCCGCAATTCTGCCAACCACCCTGCCATTTTCAAACGCCAAAAAGTAAACGGCATCGGTATCATGAAAAGATGCGTTTTTTTTGGGATTAGTTAAATTTAACTCGTCAATTTCCATTGGTGGAACATAATATTTGTTACCCTTGTATAGCTGGGTGGGAAATTTTACAAACTTTTTAAAATCTTTTTTTGTTTTTACTTCACGAACTTCAATCATTTTTCACTCCTACATAGTTAAATTGTAAACCTTTTGCACCAACTTTGCAACCATTTGACTCATAATGAATATTTTTTTCTAATAAAATTAATTATGAAAAGAATATTTAAAGCCGTGCTAATAACAACTATGCTCGGTGTTTTAACAAAACTTTTAAGTTTTTTGTTAAAAATTTATATATCACGAAAAATAGGCGCCACCGCTATTGGCTTTTACCAAATTTCACTTTCGGCGTTCTTTTTGCTTTGTTCGCTTGTAACTTCGGGGTTACCGCTAATTATCTCTCGGCGGGTTGCAAAAGACTTTCATTCCGAAGCCAAAACCGTAGGTGCAGGGCTAATTATATCGCTTAGTGTAACAACTTTGGTAGTGATTTTTGTTTTGTGTTTTCCCCGCCTATTTTCAAGCCTTTGGGGACAAACCCAATCTCTTAACTGTTTGTACATATTACTCCCTGCCGTGCTTTTTACTGCTATATATGTGCCAATTAGAGGCAGTTTGTGGGGCAAACGCCATTTCTTTGAACTTGGTATGGTAGAACTTATTGAGCAGATTGCAAAATTGCTTCTTTGCGTAATATTGTTTAATATTTTGCTATATGCAAACGGCGAATCTCTAACCGCACTAATATATACCATTGCCTGCATAATAAGCACCATAATTGCCCTAATTTTTTATTTTAAGGGTGGCGGAAAAATTAAACCTAACGCCGGGCTTATAAAACCAATACTAAAAGAGAGTATTCCTATTGCAGTTGTAAGAATAGGCACAAGTATGGTTGCCATGTTAATTTCGGTAATAATGCCCGCAATGTTAACACGCTTTGGAAGCACTCTAAATGATGCCGTTGCAGAATTTGGTGTTGCTGTTGGAATGACCTTTCCACTGTTGTCTATTCCCGGTATTATAATAGGCTCCATCGCAGTGGCTCTTCTTCCCGAAATTTCTAGCGGAAACGCTGACGAAGTGAAAAGACAAATAAACAGTTCCCTGTCTTACTCTATTATGGTTTCGCTGATACTCTTTCCTATCTTTTTTATTTTGGGCGACAAAATTGGCATCTGGCTATACGGAAACGCACTTTCGGGCAAACTACTTTCGGTTGGCAGTTTTTTGCTGTTGCCATTAGGAGTTTCACAAATTACTTCTAGCATACTAAACGCACTAGGAAAGGAGCGACACGGTCTTTTAATTCAATCTATTGGTGCCATAATTTTGATAATTTCTATTATAGTTTTGCCGAAATATTGTGGCATATATTCCCTACTTTATGGCTTTTTTGCAATGAATGTAGTTACCTGCATACTAAACTTGCTGGTAATAAAAAATTACCTTTGTTACAAACCGCTATCTATTTTAATAAAAAACCTAATAATGTGCATTCCTGCCTGTTTGTTTGCACTGTTTGTAAACGGGATTTGCACCAGCACAACTATGAGCAACCTACTCTCTATAATCGCCTCATCAAGCGTTTCAGTAGGCTCGCTTATAATAATGCTAATTACCTTTAATATGGTTGACTTAAATCAATTTTTGCCACAAAAACTAAAACATAAATAACGCTAAAATTGGCACCACAAAATACAATTGACGATTTACCTCTTTTAACAAACACAAAAAAGGAACAATGTAAAACTTTTTACATTGCCCCAATTTATTTATAAACAAAATCCCCTTTTGCTTTAATATGGTTGGTATGTTTGCCAAATTTTAATTATTCCAACTAAAAGTATGTTTTTAACTAAAAAGATTGTACTAATTTGTTTAAGGTATTTTTAATGGTTTAACTCACTAGGGACGACCGCAAACCGGCATTATAAACACAATTAGCCAGTGTATAACCCGCATTAACGCAGAAAGGACCCACATTAACTCCATTATTTATAGCCCCACCACAAAGCACGCCCAAAAGATACTGCGATGTTTGGTTGGTGGTAGAATTGCAATAGTAGTAGTCACAAAGACCTGTTGTTCTACCGCCCACACTAGAATTTGCACTTGGTAGACCTATTAGAGCATCTTTTGGGTTTCCTTGTGTTGCTACATTGGTTACCCCAAGCGTTAAGTACACACCCTCTGCTGTTGGTAAATTGTAACTAAGTTTATTGTATCCCGCATTATTTAATGCAGATATTTTGGCCTCGTAAGCATCTGCTCCTGTACCAGAATAACTATCCACTATCCAATTATTTGTTTTGTAATTATAATTTTCGGTGGTTGCGTATATATTTATTACCGCCTCGCTTTCTCCCCTATTGGGGTCATCAGTGTTATTTAATACAGCCATTCCAAATACCCAAGTAAACATATTTGCCCAAGGGTCCGCAACCCCCAAGCACATTACCGAAGTATACCCATTAGAACCTACATAGCCATCTAATAGTGCCCTTTTACCACTTGCTATGTGGGTTAAAAATTGCGTGGTATATAAACCCTCTTTTTCGGTATATCCATTTTTTGTTGTGTTTACATAGTTTACTTTATATCCATAAAGCATACCTGCTTCATTTCCACCATTTGCATTGGATACTTCCATACCAATTGTTCCGCCCGACTTCATGCTTTCTAAATAATTTACTACTGAATATGTTCTTGTTTGGCTTGTTCCTGCAAATGTTACCTTTTTACCATAAGTTATTTCTTTGCCATTTATTGTTGCCGTTAGCGTTTCTTCTTCGCCGGCGTTGTCCGCACTACCATTAGCATTTGTTATTGTGTTATATTTGCTAAAAGAACGACAGTTGCCATTTCCAACCATTTCTTGCGCGTTATTATCTGCATACTTTATTAGGTATAGGTAATTATATACAAAAGCGGTGTATCCCTCACCTTGGCAACTTTTTGCACACTTGTATCGTGCAAGGCTGGTTACACTTGCCTCCCACGCCTTGGTAAGGTTTGTGCACCACTGTAGCATATTTGTTTGCGATGTAATATTAACACTGTTTTCTGTTGAATAGTCGGTTGAGTAAAATTCATTTAGGTAGGCAGATTTGCAGTAAGATAGTGGCATATCATTATTTATATAACTTCTTACAATCACTCCATTTTCATTTTGTGCAAGCGTTTTATCTGGGTTATATACCGTTGCGGTAAATGTGGCGGTGTAATATTCTGGCACTTCTACCGAACCGGCAAAATCCTTTTCGGATACACTTAGCCATTGGTTGCCGTCTATTATACATCTTCTTATATACATTGTTGGGTAGTATGTATAACAATCTACGGTAAAGGTGGTGTCTGTATCTAGCGTTCTGCCACTGGCAAGCATTGTGCCAGCAGAAATTGTTACATCTCTTCCAAACCATTCAAAGTTGTAGGTTGGGTCACTGAGTTTTCCTATAATTTCGCCCGTTTTTATATCTACATTTACTATATCTATTTTGCCATATACTGGAGTGCTTGCTTTTGTGTAATCGTCTATGCCGTAAGTTAAACTTGCATTAATTTTGGTTAGGTCGGCGTTACCTTCACTATCTTTATTAGTTAGAGCAGTTTGCAAGGCTTCTGCACTTGTAGTTTCTATTTTTGTAGCGTTTGCATTTAGTGTAGCGTTATGACCATATTTTGTCCACTTTGGGTCCTCAGAATTTATGGGTTGGTATACACTTAATATGTCGTCATTGCTTAAAAACGCATCATAAGTTACGGTAGTACTTCCACCCCCTCTAATATTAACAGCACAAATTACTTGCACCGCTTGAACGGAGCAAATTATTAAGCATACTACCATAAACAAAAACGCTCTAAATCTTTTAAAAAATCTCATAAGTATATCTCCAAAAAATAGTCCACTTTTTAGACCGCCTATTAGTATAATAGGTGGTCTTTTTTGAAAAAAATTCCCTTTAAAGTAGCCAATTTTTGAAATTTGTGTTAAAAAAGTTGATATATTTATGCCATTAGAGTAAAATATTATTAGAAAAAGACCACCTATTATACTAATAGGCGGTCTTTTTTTTGAGTGTTTTAAAACCGCTCTATCCCTTTAAAATAAAGAGATTTTGATATTTTGGGGCGATTTTTATTTTGTTTTTATAAATGACTTTTTTATTGCCCAAAATAGGCGGTTTTTTTACAAAGTTTTTAAGATATTTTTAAATAACTTTTTAAATTTTTTACAAACTAAAACTACTATGGTTAATATGTTTGTAAGATCAATAATAATATATCTGTTTGTATTGTTTGCAATACGCTTTATGGGTAAGCGTCAGGTTGGCGAAATGCAACCCTTTGAGTTTGTTATAACCCTTATAATTGCGGATATTGCTACCATTCCTATGTCAGAAATTTCCGTTCCCATTTTGCACGGAATAGTCCCAATATTTAGCATAATTATTATGCACTATTTTATTTGTTTGCTTTCTAGAAAAAGTATGAAAGCCCGCTATATAATTAGCGGTAGGTCGGCAATTGTTATAAACCCATCGGGAATAAATTATGCTGAGTTAAAAGCACTAAATATGAACCTAGACGACCTAATTGAAGCCCTTAGATGCTCTAATGTATATAACCTAGACGATGTTGCATACGCAATAATAGAAACGAACGGAAAACTATGTGTAATAAAAAAATCTAGCGTAGAAACACCTACTCGAGAGGACATAAAACTGGTTACCCCGCCCGCCAGTCTGCCGGTATCAATAATTATGGACGGCAGAATTATGAAAGAAAATGTAACGCTAACCAAACTAACCCAATCACAAATAGACGAGTGTATAAACAAAACACCGTCAAAAAACTTAAAGGACATTATGATTATGACAATAAATGCAAATGGCGATGTTTATATTCAAGATTACAAAAACGAAGCCCAAAGTTTTACAATAGACTATAATGGTTCTGGTCTTTGGTAAGGAACCTACAAACAATAGTTTTGTTGTCCTTATATTGTCGTTTTTTATTATAGGAGAAGTGCAATGATAAAAAAATTAATAGTTATAATAGTTTTCATTATTAGTATTGTTGGACTTGGTTTTTTTGAGTCTAGTTATATACTGTCCTCCTTTGACGAACTTTCGGGCAAACTAAAAACCATAGAGCAAACCTTGCAACAGTCGCCCGACCACATTGATACCGAAGAAAACATAGACGCCCTAAAAGGACTACATTCACATTGGCAACAACACACCAAAATACTTAAATTTTTTGTTTGGCATACCGGAATAAAAGATGTAGAAGTTGGGCTAAGCCGAATAACCAGTTACACCGAAATGAATAATTTTGAAGAGGCATATACCGAATTAAATAACCTTATAGATTATTGTAATCATTATAGCGAAGACTACCGATTTAGCATTCAAAATATTATATAATACCAATTTTTTGGGCTTTTGCACTATTGCAAAAGCCCTTTTGCATACTTTTTGCACTAATAGGTTTTATGACAATTCTTCTTTTAGGTTTTTTAGCACCTTTGCTTCTATTCGGCTAATCTGAACCTGACTAACACCCAGCATTCGGGCAATTTCCGTTTGTGTCATACCTCTAAAATATCTTAAAAGAATAATCTTTTTTGCCTTTGGCTCCAATTTTTCAATATAGTCTTTTAGCATAATTTTTTCTATGTTTGCTTCTTCGTTATCTAGGTGCTTAATTTTGTCTATTAAATTAGGACTGTTTTCGCTTTTGTCTGCCGTTTTGTCGTATAAATACACCATACAAAAGTTAGAATCTAGTGCCACAACAATATCTTGCTCATCTACTTCAAAAAGTTTTGCAAGTTGGGAGATTGTAGGAGATTCTAACTCTTTTTTCTTGCACTCATCTAAATACCTATTAATTTTTTGGGACAACTGCTTTATAGACCTTGATATTTTTATACTGCCATCATCACGCAAAAAGCGTTTAATTTCACCAGCAATCATAGGTACCGCATAAGTTGAAAATTTAACCTTAAACTTGGTAGAAAAGTTATTTATGGCTTTGGTAAAGCCCAAAGACCCAAGTTGATACAAATCATCGTATTCTACCCCTCTACCAACAAACCGCCTTACAATGCTTTTTATAAGCGGATAGTTTGAGTTTATAAGTTTTTCTTTTGCTTCGTTGTCGCCACTTTGTGCCAAATTAATAAGGTTTTCAGTTTCTTCCACAGAAAGCAACTGAAATTCGCTCATACACCCTTCTCCGCTGACAAAATTTGTTTTGTTAATGTAACGCATACACCATGCGGGTTAACCGACTCCACCTCTACTTTGTCCATAAAAGTTTCCATTACGGTAAAGCCCATACCCGACCGCTCCTCTTCGGGGCGAGTGGTAAAAAATGGTTGCATCGCCTTTTTTATATCAGCTATTCCTACGCCGTTATCTATAACCTTTAAAACCAGTCTATTGCCAAAAAGTTTGGCATCTATTATTATATCTCCACTACCTTTGTTGTACCCATGCACTATAGAGTTGGTAACAGCCTCGCTTATAACCGTTTTTATATCGCTTATTTCTTCTACGCTAGGGTTTAAATCTAACAAAAAACTTGCCACAAGGTTACGAGCGAGTTTTTCGTTTTCGGGTTTTGCCATCATGGTTACCTGTAAATGATTAGTTTCTTTTTCACAATCAAAATCTTTTTCGTTTACTTCCTTCATAAATTCTCCTTTTTATGCGACTTTTGGAATAATGTTATATATTCCCGTCATTTTTAAAATTCTATCTACCGTTTTGTTTGGATTTTTTATAGAAAACGAGATTAGTGACGGCTCAAACTTTTTGTATCTGCCTATTAATACGCCAATTCCCGTACTGTCCATAAACGATACATGCTCAAAGTCTATAATTACTTGCGAAAAAGGTTGCAATTTGCAAAAAATAGAATCTAGTTCGCTTCTTACTTCTACCGCCGTGCAATCGTCCAATTCGCCACAAAGCGTTACCACACAGGTGTTGCCACTGCATTTATATAGTATTTGCATTTATCCCTCCCCAAAGTTTTTATAAAAACATTTTATCCAAAACCGCACCGCCATCAAACGCTTAAAATGTAAAAAAACAAGAAACTTTGTAAAAAAGTTCCTTGCTTTAAGATAGTTATATATTTTAAAAATAGTTAGTTTTTATGAAGCATATCTTTTATAATCTTTTCTAAATTTTCGCTCGTATACCCAAACTCTTGCATAAGTTCTTCCCCGCTTCCGGTGTGACCAAAGCGATTTATCTGCATTACTACGCCGTCTAGCCCGGCATATTTATACAGTCCGTCATCATGGCTGGCTTCTATAACCACTCGTTTACGAATGGCGTTTGGCAACAACCTTTCTTTGTAGTTTATAGGTTGTTCGTCATACAAATTGGTAGAAGGCATACTAACAAGCCGTGCTTTTACTCCGCACTTTGCCAAGTTTTCTCGAGCGGTGTCCGCAACCCCCAATTCGCTACCTGTGGCAATAATTATACAATCTGGGTTCTGCACCCGACCAATTTCATAAGCCCCACAACTTATATCCGTTTGAGTTTTTGCACACAAATTTTTGACCTTTTGACGAGTAAGACAAATTATTGTAGGACGATTGCTAAGTAATGCCAATTTGTACGCCCCAACCGTTTCGGTAAAGTCTGCTGGTCTTACAAAATTTAGGTTAGGAGTGGCTCTATACATTGCATTAAACTCTATTGGCTGATGAGTAACTCCATCTTCGCCAACGGCAATACTGTCGTGAGATAGCAAATATATCACATTTGTACCCATTAATGCACTCATTCTTATGGCGTGTCGCATATAGTCCGAAAAAACCATAAAGGTAGAACAAACAACCCTAAATCCGCCGTGCAACGCAATACCATTGCAAATGCTTGCCATTGCATGTTCTCTAACCCCAAAGCAAAGGTTTCTACCATCTATATTTGTAGCGCTAAAATTTTCACTTTCAATTTTTGTACCAATACTAGAAGACAAATCGGCAGACCCGCTCAAAAGGTTAGGTATTTGCTCTGCAAGTTTACGCAAAATCTTTTTGCTACTAACTCTGGTGGCTTCATCGCCCAACGGTTCAAAACTCTTCCAGTCTACCATTTTTGAATAATCGTCATTTAGCCACTTAACCAATTCGGCATACTCTTCGGGAAAACGCTTTTTGTATTCGTTTAGTTTTTCTTTTTCGGCTAAAACTTCGGCGTTTCTTTGTTTTATTATTTCGGCAAGATGCTTTTTTACACCCGCTTCTATTTCAAATTCGCCATAATTAATGCCCAAATTATGCTTAAAATCCAATAACTGCTCTGGTGTTAGTGGTGTTCCATGAATTTTGCATGTGCCAGCCATACAAGTTTTGTAACCAATGGTGGTATCAATTTTTATAAGGGTTGGGCGCTTCCTTTCGGTTTTTGCCAAATTTATTGCTTTAATAATTTCGTCAGAGTCGTTACCGTTTTTTACCTCTATACAATTCCAACCTAATGCCTTGTACCTTAAAAGAACATCTTCGGTAAAGGCAAGACTTGTGCTTCCTTCTATTGTAATATTGTTGCTGTCATAAAGCACAATTAATTTGTTTAGGCTTAGTGTGCCAGCCAAACTGCTAGCCTCATGCGTAACACCTTCCATTAAACTACCATCGCCAGCAAAGCAATAGGTATAATGGTCTACAATATTAAACCCCGGTTTGTTAAATCGGTGTGCAAGTTTTTTTTCTGCAATTGCCATACCAACCGCCATAGGAATACCTTGACCCAACGGACCACCCGATGCGTCTATTCCTAATTTTGGGTTTACACTTGGGTGCCCCTTTGTGATACTGCCTAATTTTCGGTAATTTTGTAGGTCATTTAGGGTGTAATTAAACCCAAACATACAAAGTGTAGAGTACAAAAGTGCCGAAGCATGCCCCGCACACATAGTAAACCTATCTCTGTTAAAATAATCGGGTTCCGCCGAACTATATTTTAGCCCACCGCTATAAAGAGCGTAAAAAATTGCTCCCGCTCCTACGCTTACGCCAGTATGCCCCGACCCTGCATTGCTAATTTCGGTTGCCGATAAATATCTCAAATTATCTATGGCTTGTTCATCTATCTTTTTCATATTGCCCTCCTAAAACGATTTAACTTGCGATATACTATTGCTCTACGCCATAAAATTTTTTGATTCCTTTAATTATATCAAACACGCATTTTAGTGGCTCGCCGTTGTCTTCTACCAATATTTCGCTTGCAATCTTTAATTTTTCATCACGAGTTTCAATTTCTTCTTTGGTAAGATGATAAATTTGCTTTTTTGTATCCGACAATCCCTCCTCGCTCACATAAAGAGTGTGCAAAAGGTCTTGGCTTTGACGAATATAAACAATTAAGCCATATTTATCTAATCTTTCCATATTTTCTTGGTTTAATACCACCCCGCTCTCTATGGCAAGAATTGATGAGTTAAATGAGCAGATATATTTTACCGTTCCGCTTTGTGCCTTTCTGTAATATTCTATTCCAAACTCGTTTACAATATCATCAATGGTTTTTGGTTTTATATCAAACTCATACAAGCCCTGCGAATCTAAAAAATACATTTCTAGTTGCTCGCTAAGCAGTTTGCCAACTTCTAGGGTGTAAAAATAATCTAGTCCCATTAAAATTATGTTAATATCGCTATTTTCTCTTTTTTCCATAAGACAATTTTAACATATTACCTACCATTCCAGCAAACAAAATTATTAATATTTTGCTAATAGCCGTACAAGACCCCGTTTTGTAAGTAAATAATACCCACCCCGCCTCACAAACCTGCTTTTTTACACCAAAAAAAGGAGATTTTGTTACCCATTAGGGCTAAAATCTCCTTTTTAATTATTTTTACTTTGCTAATCTAAACTTTTACTTTTTATTTCGCATAAAAGTTTTTTTACAAATTCATCTTCTGACATAGAACCAAGGTCGCCAATTTTTCTTTTTCGAACAGCCACCGACTTTTCTGCAATTTCTTTTTCGCCAATAATTAGGGTATATGGAACTTTTTCTAGTCCTGCCTCTCTAATTTTTTTACCGATTGTTTCGTTGCGGTTATCTACCTCCACTCTTACACCCAAGCCTTCTAATTTTAACTTTAATTGCTCGGCATATTCACCAAATTTTTCGGCAACGGTTACAATTTTAACCTGTGTTGGAGCAAGCCAAACAGGCAGAATTCCCTTAGTTTCTTCTAGTAAAAATGCAACAAATCTATCTAATGACCCCAAAATTGCTCTATGAATTACTACCGGCCTTGCCTTTTCGCTGTTTTCGTCTACATATTCTAGTTCAAACTTTTCTGGAAGTTGGTAATCTAACTGAACGGTAGAAAGCGTTACATCGTGACCCAATGCACTTTGCACTTGCACATCTATTTTTGGGCCATAAAAGGCAGCCTCGCCCTTTGCTTCGTAATATTCCGCACCGCTGTTTTGTAAAATTTTTCTTAAAGCACTCTCGCTTTTTTCCCAAAGAGCATCATTGCCAAAATACTTTTCGGTGTTATTTTCGTCACGAAGAGAAAGTCTAAATTTAAACTTTTTGAAGCCAAAATCGTTATAAACGTCCAAAATTAATTTTATTACACCATCTATTTCTGACTCTATTTGGTCCGGCTTACAAAAAATATGCGAATCGTTTTGCGTAAATGCTCTTGTTCTTTCAATTCCGCAAAGCGAACCACTACCTTCAAACCTAAAATCGTTGGCAACTTCGGCTATTCTTAAAGGCAAATCTTTGTATGAATGCATAAAGTTTTTGTAAATCATCATGTGATGTGGACAATTCATTGGTCTTAGCACATATTCTTCGCCATCTCTATTCATAGATGGAAACATATCTTCGTGGTAATGCTCCCAGTGACCCGATGTTTTGTATAGTTCTACGCTTGCAAGTGAGGGGGTCATAACATGCTTGTAGCCCAATGATAGTTCTTTATCGGTAATATAGTCGCTTAACGTCCTACGCAAAATAAAGCCGTTTGGTAGCCACATAGGAAGACCCTTTCCTACCACGTCCGAAAACATAAATATGCCCAATTCTTTGCCAAGTTTTCTGTGATCTCTTTCTAATGCTTCTTTTACAAGTGCCAAATGCTCTTTTAGTGCGTTTTTATCTAAAAATCCGTACACATATACTCTTTGTAGCATCTTATTTTTTTCGTTGCCACGCCAGTATGCCCCACTTACCCTATTAATTTTAAAGGCAAACCCTCTTAAAAATTTGGTGTTTTCTACATGTGGTCCACGGCATAGGTCTACAAAATCATCTCCCAAATAATAAACAGATATAACTTCGTCTTCTGGCAACTCATTAATAATTTCTAACTTATAAGGATTAGACTTAAACATTTCTAAGGCTTGTGCTTTAGAAACCTCTTCTCTTCTAAATGGCTCATCTCTTTTAATTATTTCTGTCATTTTGCTTTCTATTTTTTCGAAATCGTCTGGCGAAATAGAGCAATCTAAATCTATATCATAATAAAAACCGTTATCTATGGCTGGCCCAATGGTAAGTTTTGTTGCAGGATACAACTCCATCAATGCCTTTGCAAGAACATGCGCCATACTATGTCTAAAAATGTGTTCTTTTTCTTGTAATTCGTTTTTTTCTTCGTTCATAATTTCTCTCCTTTTAAACAAAAAACCGCCCTTACGACTATTGTCATAAGGACGGAGATTTTATAAATTTCCGCGGTTCCACCTTAATTGTCATTAAGACCACTCGCAAGTTGTGTTAGGCACAACCAACCCCATAAATAACCGAAGTGGTTTCATATTGCAACGCTGTCAGAGGCTTACACCTATCCCTCATTCTCTAAAAACAACACTTTGCATACTACTTGAATCGGCTCAAACTTTATGTATAACTAAGCATATTGTATTCCTAAACATAATTTTTGTCAAGTAGATAAACAAAAATACCAAATTTTTTAAATTTTTTACTAAATGTTGTTGTTAATAATTAATTTTGCACTTTTGAAAATACGCCTATTATTCTTTTTTCTTTTTTTTGTTTGGTATATCGCTAGGGTCTATTAATGTAATTTGACCCGTTTTTGTTTCGTAGGTTTTATAATTATTTTCATCGGGTATTTCTTCATTATAAAACTGCTCTGATTCTGTGTTTTTATCCTGCAAGTCCTCTGTTAACTGTGGCTTAACCTTCTTTTCTAGCTTACGCTGTATTAAATTTACTAAAACTATTGCAACAATAGATAACACAACCAGTCCCAATACCAAATACAAAACCCAGTTAGGAATAGGGTCCTTTACTTTAATAGATTTAATTTCTGCCCACAAGTTGCCGTCATCACCAAACCTAATTACCACCGTTCCGCTTATATCCGTTCTAAATAGGTTTTCGCTAGCGACATAATTATTTATTCTATCCATTGTGCTTTCGGCTGGGTGACCATAACTATTATCTACCCCCACGCTTATAACCGCAATTTTTGGACGGGTTAAGTCTAAAAACTCGGTAGTTGTACCGTACTTACTGCCATGATGTGCCACCTTTAACACATCAATATCTTGCAACCTTTCTTTTAGTTGTGCATTTGTATTGCTTCTTGCAATAATATCGGCTTCCGTTTTTTCGTTGGCATCAGCCATAAACAAAAATCTTCTTTCTTCTATGGCATTTTGTATGGTGTACATCACTACGGCAGACTGCTCGTTTGAGCGGTCTTCACCAGCTGAATATTTTACCTTGTATCCTTTTGTTCGCATTGAGGCATCGCCCAAAAACCCATCTTCTTCCCCAACGGGCGAAACAACTTCAAAATTTATATTTAAACCCTCTACAAAACTATCTAAACCATTAAATTTTGTTTGATTAGATATAACTTCTATTTCGGCATCTTGCCCCTCAAATTTTTCTTTGTAAGCAAAATTTATAAAAGTTGCAAAAGTGTCGTCACTATCAATAATTATGTTTCTATCTTCATTGTATGTTTTTTCTAATTCATCTGGTGCTTCTAGCGTGCTTCCTCTACTTAAAACATAGGGTCTTAATATTTTTTTGACTTCAAAATTTGCAAGCACAGCCGAAAGCCCTCCGACATGGTCAGCATCAGAATGCGTTGCAATCATAAGGTCTATTTTTGAATAACCCAAATTTTGAATATAGTTTACAACCCTAGAACTATATATGCTAGAACCTCCGTCAATAATACAAGACTTTTTGTTTGGCATTTCTATAAAAATGCAATCGCCCTGCCCCACATCAATAAAATGCACTGACGAAAGAAAATTTACATTTGCATCATTATCTTTTGCATTAGCAACCCCAAAACAATAATAATTTGTAGGAAACAATGCAAAAATTAGCATAATAACAATTAAACAAATCGTTAAATGCGTTCTACTTCCTTTTGTACCCATACAATATCCTTCTTCTTTGGTTTTGCATTTAAAATTTTGATAATTTCATCTTTATGCTCATTTACTACCCTTTCGCCCTCTCTAACCATATCTATTGCGTTTTCTAACTTAGAAGACTTAAAACTTTTTAGTTCGGGAGCCAGCACATAATCGGCAAGATCCAAATAACTTGTGGCATTGCTTTTTAGCATAATTCCTATGGTAGAATTTATTAAATCGCCAAATCCATTAATTTCTCTGCCATCGCCCCTTGTCATATTTACATCTACGGCAATAACATAATCAGCACCCAGTTCTCGGCATACATTTACCGGCACGGAGTTTACAAGTCCACCATCACAAAGCAATTTATCGTCCCACTTAACCGGTTTAAACGCTCCAGGAACCGCACAACTGCAAGCAACGGCTTTTGCAACACTTCCACTTTCTATTCTTACTTCTTTGCCCGTTTTTAAATTGGTTGCTACTGCAACAAAACGCTTTTTTAAATCAGAAAAGACCTTTTGTCCGCCCATCAATTTTTCTATGGTTTCAATCATTGTGTCTGTGCTAGACGGCAAAATAAACCAATTGCTTTTTCTTATATCTTTGGTTTTTAGGGTAGAAAGTGCATCTAACATTTGCTTGCTATCCCAACCATAAGCATACAAAGCGCCAACAAAACTGCCCGCACTTGTTCCAACCACAATATCAAAATCAACACCCATTTCTTCAAAGGCTTTAATTACTCCAATATGACCTATGCCCCTTGCGGCTCCACCGCTAAGTGCAAGCCCAATTTTTACATTTTTACGCCTTTTAAAATGCCTTTCTAACTTTAATTTTTTTGTGGTTATATTTCCCCTTTTAAAAAAATCCCAAAAACCCATTTGCTCACCCTATCTTGATAATTTTAATGCTATTTCTTCTAAAATGTTTTTACAAATTTTGTCTACCCTGCCGTTTTCGGTGTAATCGGCTGGAGCAATATGTGTGGCTCTGCCATTTTCGAGTGTATGCTCAGCATTTGCCTTGTTTTTTGGAGTGTAAACACATATAGAATTTCCACCATTCATACTTACCACTTTCATACATGGCACATCGGTAAAGCCGTCACCAAAATAAACCATATTAGAATACGGAATTAACGCCGACTTATCCATAAACTTTTCGTTTACCTGAATTGAATCATATAGGTTATCTAACAATCCCTTACGAATTCTGTTAACAAATTGCGTTCTTACCGTAAAATTTACATTGTTTGCTATCCAAATTGGCTCATTTAAATTATTATAAACATATTCGCTTGCAAAAATTCTTTTAAAATTTTTGCCTATTTCGCTACCCTCAATAATCTCTTTATTTCCCGAAGATATAACATAAAACTCCAACTCTAGCCCTAAATTTTGTGCGTAGTTTTTTAGTCTTGGGAAAAACTCTTTTACTCCCTTAAAAAAAGGCAATTTTTTACCACAGCTTACCAAAAAATCTTTGGTTATACGAATGTTTTTTCGCTTTGCCACTTCTAGCAAAATATACATATACGCATTGATGTTATCCATATTGTTGGCAATTGCAAATTTATCTTTTTCCGCCCAAAACTCCTCAGGTTTTACACCCAGTTTTTTAAACAACTCAAACTCTTGCATGGAGCCATCAATTAAGGTATCATCAAAGTCAAACATAAAAGCAACCGTTGTGTTCTTCATAAATTCCCCCTATCTGCCTGTTTGATTGTATTTTAGCATATTTTTAACAACAATTCAACTAATAATTACACTTCGTTAAATGTTGGCACTATCTAATATATAGGTGCCGGGGCCATCTAGCACGGCATCTATTTGCATATAAGTTCTAAAAGCACCTGTTGCGGTATGCACCAGCGAACTTAGTTTGGTTACAAATTTATTGTATATCTCTTCTGCCTGCTCCGGTTTTGCTGCATTAATAAATGAAGGTCTGTTAGAGCCGTAAACATCGCCACAAAGCGTAAAATTGCTAACCACCATTACGCTACCACCAATATCACTAACACTTTTGTTGGTTTTGCCGTTTTCATCATCAAATATGCGTAACTTAAAAATCTTTTCGGCAAGTTTTTCTACCTTTTCTAAATTATCATTTTGCGAAACACCCAACAATATAAGACTTCCCGCTCCTATTTCGCTATACTTTTTGCCCTCGCTATAAAGCACTGCACTTTTAACCTTCTGCACTACCGCTATCATTTTTTCTCCTTTATAACAACTGTTAAAAAATTGTTAATAACTATTTTTTAAGGTTTTGCTATATTATTTTTATAAAACATTTGTTTTATTAATTATTAGCCTAAAACCCATTGAATTTTTATATAATTATAATATTTGGCGCCTAATTTGTCAATTAATTGAATTCTTTCCTTTTAACCCACCAAATTATTTAGTTGCACTTTTACCAATAATATATATTTATATTTTTCATTAATATATAAAGGTTTTACTTAATTAAGTTAAAATTTTTTTATAGACCGATTTTTTTGCATAAAAAAAGCTTATAGCGTGTTTGCTATAAGCCACAAAAATATAAATATTAGTTGTTGTTTTTCTTCTTAGATTCAGCAATTAATGCATTTAGTTCAGTAATTTCTGCTTCATATCTTGCTTTTTCGCCTTCTAAGAATGTAGTAATCTTTTTAGCATTTTCATATTTTTCTTTGTTCTTTTCTAGATATTCATCAGCTTCTGCGATAGAATTTTTTAATTCTGCAATATGTTCTACTAATGATTCTTGGCGTTCCTTCTTTTCTGGGTCAATATCTTTGATGTCGTTAACATTATACAAAACAAGGTTTAGGTTAGTAAGTTCGGTTGCCTTTCTATCTAATAACTTTTCATTTCTTGTTTTTCTCTTTTCGGTCTTTTCGTACTTTCTAACTTCACGAGAAGATTTTGCCAAATCTTTTTCTAGTTTTATAAGACTTGTATTAATAGTATCTAATCTTTGATAGTAATCAAATTCTGGACCAACAACTCTATTGGTAATTTCGGTAGTAACAGTTGTAGTTGTTGTAGAATTTTCGCTAGCAGATGCCCTTTTTTCTGCTTCTTCTCTTTGCTTTTTAGATTCTTCTAACTCTTCTTGCAATTGTGCAAAAAGTTCATCATAATTTTTGTTGTCTTCGTTTTCTTTTACCGCTTCGGTTTTTGCGGTTGTGCCATCAAGTCTTTTAAGCATATCGTCAACATCAAGATTTTCTGTTTCTTCTTCTACCGTGTTTTTTGGAATGAACAATTCCAAGAAAAATGCAATAATAAACACAAGTGCAACTACAATACCCGCAATAACACAACAGATTGCAGGAACTGGCACTTTGCTTGTAATATCTAAACAAAAGTTAAAATTGGACATAATTTCCCCCATAAAAGTTCTCCTTTCCCTTTATTTAAGTGATTGTATTATAGCACCCATACCCTGTTTTGTCAATACTACTTTATAAAAAAGTCGGCGATTTTTTCGATTTTTTTATACAAAATGTAAATATTTTTGCATTTTTTGTTGCAAAACCTCTTTCTTTTAAAATTTTTTACAAATCAATCACAATTAACTAATATATTTTATGCAATGAGTTTATTTAAAAACTATATTTGTTGACAAATATTTGTTTTATAACTATAATATAATAAGTAATGGAGATAAAATATGTATTGTACCAATTGTGGAAATTTAATAAATGATAGCGATGTTTTTTGCCCATATTGTGGTAAAAAACAGTTGTCTGATGAGCATACCAACAATTCCGGCACCACTTATACCGCCGAAACGGTTTGCAATAAAGAAAACAGCCAATTTCATTATAACGGAATTTTTTATTCGGCTTTAAGTTTTGCTTTTATTTCACTTTCGCCAATCGTTTCATTAATTATAGCGTGTTTTGGGCTAAGTTATACCGAAAAAAATCCCGAATATGAAGACCGGTTGCTATCAAAAATTTTAAACACCACCCTTGTGGCTATTAGCATTTTCGCTGTGGTTTTTAGCGTAATTAAACTTGCCCTATCAATAAATATCAATTAAGGACTTCTGCACATGAGAGAAAGAAAGAAAAACAAAATTAAGTTTATTATTACGCTAGTTGTTGTATTGATATTTTTTGTAGGTATATTTTTGGGCGGGTATTTAATTATAGACAAAAAAATGGTACCTAATTATTTAGGAAAATATGGTATAAATAATTTACATGAATTGGTAGACCTTGCAAACGCCATGTACAAACTCCCAAAAGAAAAAGACTTTATAACAAACGGCTTTACCGAAACCGACTCTGCTGAAATTAATAAGTCACTAGCGCTTGCCGGTTACCCAAGCTTGCAAAACGGCAAAATAGATTACACCGCCATTTGGGAAAATTCGCCTTTTACACGAGTTCCTGACCCATCATTTACTGACGACTTTTTGCTAGTAAAAGACTCTGGTCTTGCAGTAATATTAGATGATATTATAAAATCAAATATATTAACATCTACTCCTAACTTAAATTATCTAAACACAACGTCCACAAGTATAGATGTAAAACAACTAAAAATTCAACCGGCATCGGGCGAAAAAGAAATTTTACCAAACCTAGCAAACATACAGATAATAATAAAACTAGACACCGCCTCCCTCCGCTCAACAATGGCAAAAAATTTAGACACGCCAACATTTTTAATAGATTGGCTTATACCTGATGTAATGTACTTTTCTGCTTCGTTTGATGTAAAAAATCTTGGAGAAAACAATTTCGAATTTACCAACGCAACGCTTTCAGTTAACACAAAAGACTCCGCTTCGAGTGTCGTTCTTTTAAATTTACTAATCTCTTTTATCTATCCCGAAAATTTAAATGTTACAATAGAAAGCCTTGCAACTGAGTTTGGTCATCTTTTTGCAGATTCAATCAGTTTAATTTCTAACGACTCTTCAATGGTGGTTATTACCACAAAATCCACAACAAAAAATGGCATAAAATTAACTTTTTAACATTTTTTGATAAATAATTTTTATTTAATATGCAAAATAAAAAACTCTAATCGAAAACGATTAGAGTTTTTTGTTAATCATCTATATAAATAATTCTTCCGCAATTTTCGCATTCAATAACTTTTTGCGTTTTTAAAATATTTAATTTTCCTGCACTTAGTTCCATTCGGCAACCACCACACTTGGTTTCTACCAAAGGCACCACAACTTTGCGGTTATCGGTTGCCTTTTGCTTATACTTTTGCAAGAGTTTGCTATCTACCTTACCGCCTTGCTTTTGAAGTTCTGACTTTTTAGATTGAATTAACTTTTCGGTTTCTTGTTTTGCTTCGTTAAAACTCTCTTTGTATTTTTGCATTGAAGCTTTTGCCGTTCGGGCGTTTTTCATAATAGAATTATATTCTGCTTGAACACCCTCAGCATAATTAATAATTGTAGCCATTTCTTTGTCTAGCATTGTTAAATTGCCAACTATTGCATCTATTGCTTCTACCAGCCCTTCAATTTTTGAAATGTTGTCTGTGTCGGCATTTTTTTCTATAACTTCCAAATTTTTAGCCATGTTATTATATACACTTTTATATTGATTATATGCTTTTAGTGTTTCTTTTGATTTGCTTTCTAGTTCTACCAACTTTGCTTGGCAATCTTTAAGAATGTGTTGCATTCTTAATGCATTTTTTCGGTCTGCGTGGTCCAATAGCCCTCCTTCTAGCCTTTTAATTTCCAAATCCATATCTTGGTATTTTAACATTTCCTTCATATATCCCTACCACCTTTTGTTATTCGTTAATAATCTTCTCACAAAAAGATAATTTTAGCAAGTCATTTTTTGATAAATATTTCTCTCTTGCCTTCAAACTATTAAATGTATAGTTTATAAAACTTATAAACTCTGCTGAGTTGTTATTTTTGTAAAACCGCCCAAAAGCAATTTCTAGTTCATCTAATTTTTTGCTTTTGGCACTATTTACAACTTCTAGCACAAAATAAAATTTATTTCTCTCAACAATTATTTCATCTTTTATTATTTCGTAACCATTTGTAGATAAAAAGCGTCTTAAAATATCGGCATCTTGCATTGGTTGAAGCAAAAACCTATTAAAAATATCTTTTTGCGGGTTTTCACTTAAAATTTTTATAATTTCGTTTCCACCCATTCCTGCAATTATTACCTTGTCGCACATTTTTATATTACCACAACCAATTAATCCGTCTGACACCATACACTTTGCTTTGTTGTTTTTGATGTAACAATCTAATAATGCCTCGCTTTTTTTAAGACACATACTAGATATATCGGTGGCGACCACAAACTCGCTTCGGTTTTCGTCTAAAATAGCCTTAGATAGCAACCCGTGGTCTGCACCTATATCTATAACCAATTTGTTTCCATATCCTACAAGGGCAAGTAATTTTTTTAACCTTATCTTTTGCCCCATCTTAGTCCAAAAAGTCCTTTAACCTTTTGCTTCTAGAAGGGTGACGCAACTTTTTAAGTGCTTTTGCTTCAATCTGTCTAATACGCTCACGAGTTACATTAAATTCTTTACCAACCTCTTCTAGCGTCTTTGCATGACCATCTTCTAGCCCATATCTCATCATAACAACCTTTTGCTCACGAGGAGTCAAACTTCCTAACACGCTAACCAATTGTTCTTTTAGCATAGATGATGTTGCGTTTTCTTCTGGTGTTGCGGTATTAGTATCTTTAATAAAACTACCCAAACTGCTGTCTTCTTCTTCGCCAACTGGGGTTTCTAGCGAAACGGTGTCTTGTGCAATTCGCTGAATATCTCTTACCTTTGCTTCACTAATGCCCATTTCTTTTGCAATTTCGGCTGGTGTTGGTTCTCTACCAAGCGAAACGGTAAGCGCTCTTGAAACTCTAATTTGACGATTGATAGTTTCTACCATATGCACAGGAATTCTGATTGTACGGGCTTGATCGGCTATTGCCCTTGTTATAGCCTGACGAATCCACCATGTTGCGTATGTCGAAAATCTGAACCCTTTACTATAATCGTATTTTTCTACTGCTTTAACTAGCCCAAAATTACCTTCTTGAATCAAATCCAAGAACATCATTCCTCTACCGCCATATTTTTTGGCAATTGCAACAACAAGTCTTAAATTACTTTCACAAAGTTTATCTTTGGCTTCTTGATCGCCTTCGGTTACTCTTTTGCCTAGTTCTAATTCTTCTTCTTGGGTTAATAATGGAACCTTGCCAATATCTTTTAGATACATTTTAACAGGGTCTTCAATGTTTGACTGGTTGATTAATTTTTCTAACTCGTCATCATTTTCCATTAATGTAGTTTCTAGTAGTTTTATTCCCTCTTCTTGAATGCGAGCCAAAATTTCATCTATCTGGTCGGCGTTTAACTTAGAAAAACTATCTGCTAATTCTTCCATTGTAACCGAACCCTTTTTCTTTGCTTTTTCTAAAACTCTATTTATTTCATTTTGAATTTTTTGTTGGCGTGCATCTTGACTACCCGTCTGTTGTGTAGAAACATTTTTTAACTCCGCTTTTTTGTCTGCAATTAATTCCGCAAGATGCTGATTGGTTTCTATTGTTTGCAACTTTTCTTCTGTTTTTGCACTTTCTACCTTAGTTTCCTTTGGCTTTTGTGTGGAACTTTTTTTAGGAGCGGTTTTTGATTTTGCATTCTCTGCCACTTCAAACATATTTAGTTGCGAAGACTCTTCGGGTAGAGCCCTCTTTTTTTCTGTTTCTTTTTTTGGCTTTGCTGTTGCAACCACATTTGCACTTAGCCTACTATCGCCCGCATTGTTAACCTGCTCCACCCTTTTTGCTTTTGACATAACTTCTGGTTTTTTTGCTTCGGCTGGCTTTTTTATTACGGTTGACTTCTTTTCTTCGATTGGCTTTTTTGCTTCGGCTGGCTTTTCGGGGTTTTTAATTTGTTGTGTTTTTGTTTCTTCATGTATCTTTACGGTTTCTGGCTTTGTCTTTTTTACAACAACCGACTCCGTTTTTACTTCCTTTTTTGAAACGATTGGTTTTTCTGCTTTTAGTTTTGTGGTTGTTTCATTTTTTGGCTTTGCTTTGTCAACTTCTTTTGGTTTTGCAACAACTTCCACTTTTGGCTTTGACGCTATTACTGGCTTTGCTTTTTGTGGTGCAATAACACTTTCTGCTTTTAATTCGCTTTCATTATTTTGTTTACTTTTTGTTTTTGAAGAACCCTCCGGCTTTTCCCCCTTATCAATTCTTCCCTTTTTTAACATGTCGAATATTCCCATTTATCCTACAAACTCCTTTTGTCAATCTTCTGCGATATTTCCATTAACTTTTTCATAATATCTTTCTTTTCGTCAGGGCTGGCCGATGAAAGTTTTAATAATAATTCATCTTTTTTCCTGTTTAAGCCCTCTTTGTATATAAGCCAGAAGCAATCATTAAATATTTCTTCATTTTCTTTTTCGTCATTTAAAAAAATATAGTTTACAATTTCTCCGACTTCTTCATTATATAATTCATCAAACTGATTTATAAATTCTGCCACACTTCGTTCTTTTTCGGTTAAAAAAGCAACAAACTCAGCGTAAGGACTTTCAATAAACTCAATTATACTATCTACATTTTTAACATAAGGCTTACGCCTTAGCAAATTTGCAACCAAACAGTTTAGCGATTGATCTAATATTCCGTCTTTTTTTACCGGTCTACGAAGAGGTGCTTGCACCGTTAAGTTTGCATTTGTCAGTTTAAGATTTCGGTCCTTTCGCAATTTGTCTTGCAAGAACTCAATATTAACCGATGTCTTTTCGTTAATTAGGTTTAAATACACCTCGGCTTCTACATCACTCAATTCATCAAGAACGGCAATTGCCTCTTCTACATACTTTGTTTTTCCATCAAAATCATTTAAATTGTATTGCTTTTCAAGATAGTTTAATTTGTATTCTATTAGCGGAAGAGCGTCCGATAAAACCTTTTCAAATGCTTCTTTTCCCCTCGCTTTTATAAGTTCATCGGGGTCCATTTTGTCGGGCATACTCGCAACCCTAACATTTAAGCCTTCCTTTTTTAAAATATCAAGACCACGGATTGTGGCTTTTACTCCCGCAAAATCTCCATCATAGCATATAACAACATTGTCTGACAGCCGTTTAATCATTCGAGCTTGGTCTACTGTAAGTGCCGTACCTAAACTTGCAAGAGCCGAGCAAAACCCCGCTTTATGCAAACTTATTACATCAATTTGACCTTCTACAATTATTACCTCTTTTAATCCACCTGCTTGCTTTGCCTTTTTTACAAGGTTTATTCCAAAAAGATTTTTGCTTTTTGAAAACAGCGGTGTTTCGGCGGTGTTTAAATATTTTGCATAGTCAACATTCTTTTCCATTGTTCTGCCCGAAAAGGCTACAACTTCGCCATAAATGTTTATAACCGGAAAGGCTATGCGAGTTGCGATTGCATCATACAGCCTATCATTTTTGGTTTTTGCTACCCCGCACTCCAAAATGCAACTATCACTAAACCCCTTGCTTCGTAAATAGTCGATAATTTCGTTAAAATCTTTTGAATACCCTATTCCAAAGCGTGAAATCATTTCGTTTGGTATTTCTCGATTTTTTAGATATTCTAGTGCGTTAGGACTGTTTAATAGGTTTTCATGATAGTGCTTTGCCGTTTCTTTCATACATCTGCAAAGTTCTTCTCGATGTCGTTTTTTTTGCTCGTAGTCATCTTCCTTTTCATACTCCGGCAACTGCATACCTGCTTCATCTGCAAGCATCTTTACCGCATCAAAAAAGGTTATTGACTCCATCTCCATTAAAAACTTAAAAACATTACCGCCTGCTTTACAACCAAAACAATGGTAAAACTGGTCGGCCTCGTTTACGCAAAAAGACGGTGTTTTTTCTATATGAAAAGGACAACGCCCCCAATAGTTGCTACCTTTTTTTTCTAGCGGAACAAAGCGATTTATAACGGTAACAATATTGGAGCGAGATTTAAGTTCATTTAAAAATTCTTCGCTAAAACCTCTACCCACCCAACTTCTCCTATTTCTTTTGTGTCGTTATAAATTAAATTCGCTAGTTTAGTTGAAATTCCCTTTATTTTTTTGTATAATTTATTCACTGATTTTACACAACAGCCTTTTATAATTTACAAAAAATAAAAAAGGAGTTTTTTATGTCAAAAATATTAATTGTAGATGACGAAGAAAGAATTGTAAATGTATTAAAAGAATATGCAAATTTTAACGAAATTGAAGCAGATTGTGCAAGTGATGGCTACGAAGCGGTAGAAAAGGTTATGGAAAATAATTACGACTGCATACTAATGGACATTATGATGCCAAATCTTAATGGGTTTGACGCCATAAAAGAAATTAAAAAGGTCAAAAATGTTCCAGTAATAATGATAAGCGCAAAGGGCGAAGAAGCCGACAAACTTCAAGGCTTTTCGCTAGGTGCAGACGACTATGTGGTTAAACCTTTTTCGCCAAAGGAAGTAATCGCAAGGGTTAAAGCCGTTATGAAAAGAACAAGTTCTTATGTAGAGCAAATTAAGGTTGCAGGAATTGAAATTGACACCGAAGGAAGGTCGGTTTCGGTTGAAGGCAAGCCCGTAGACCTAACAAATAAAGAGTATCAATTGTTGCTAGCGTTAGTAAAAAACAAAGGAATTGCCCTATCCCGTGATAAAATTTTAAATGAAATTTGGGGATACGACTACTACGGCGATGGTCGAACGGTTGACACTCATATAAAAATGCTTAGAGCACATTTGGGCAAGTTCGGCGACTGCATAAAAACCATTCATGGCGTAGGATACAAATTTGAAATCTAAATCAAAACTAGACTGGCATAGCGTTCGTGTAAAATCTTTTTTATACTTCCTTCTTGTTGCAACAAGCATGCTAACATTTTTTATGTTTTTTGCAATCAATTTTTTTGAGCCTATATACAAACAATCCAAAGAAAAAGAAATTAGACGAGTTTGCGCTCTTATGATAGATGGGTTTAAAAACAATAATTTGCAAAGCGTATTAAATAATGAAATAAATCCAAACGAAGTAGACGCACTTTTGTTTGTTGTAGAAAACGATACAGGTGTTGTAATTTTTAATGGTACAAGAGTAGATGAGGTCAGTTTGCTTGCTAGAATTAAATACTTTATAGACAGCCTAAGTTCTAGTCCAGATACCGATGTTCTTTATACAACTACCGAAAATGGAACAAAAACACTTGTATATGGTACAAGTGAAGCCATTAATGGCAAGACATACTACTTTATGACATCTACAAAACTGCTACCCGTAGAAAGCACCCTTAGAACATTTAGTACTAGTATTCTTTTAATTTTTATTGGTTCTATTATGCTTGCTGGTACGCTGTCACTAATATTTTCTAATAGCATTTCTGCCCCACTGCAAAAAATGAGCAATTCTGCAAAGTCGCTTTCTAAAAACAATCTATCAACACAATTTGACGGCTCGGGGTATACCGAATCGGAGCAACTTTCTAACACTCTAAACTATGCAGTTGGCGAACTAAAAAAGACCGATGAACTAAGAAACGAATTGGTTAGTAATGTATCGCACGAATTAAAAACTCCACTAACGATGATTAAAAGTTACGCCGAATTAATTAAGGATATAACAGGCGATGACAAAGAAAAGCGTGACCATGACTTAGATGTCATAATTGAAGAATCGAAAAGACTCGAAACCTTAATTTCTGATATGCTAGACTTTTCTAAACTAAAAAGCAAAACCATTGTTTACAACTTTAACGAATTTGACCTTCCTGATATGTTGCAAAAAATGGTAAAAAAATATAAAACAAAATATGAGCCTGCCGGATACAATATAACACTAGAATGTCCTGAGAACGCTTTGGTAAATGCAGACTATAATAGAATTCAACAAGTTATTACAAACCTATTAAATAACGCAATAAATTACTCAAAAGAGAATAAAAATATTTGTATAAAATTAGAAAGATTAGAAAATGGAAAATTAAAACTATCGGTAATTGATCATGGCATCGGCATACCCGAAGAAAATATTCCACAGGTGTTTGACCGACATTTTAGAGCCACCAACGCCGAGCGTGTTTCGGTGGGAAGCGGAATTGGTCTTAGCATAGTTAAACAAATTTTAGACGACCACCACTTGCAATTTGGTGTCAAAAGCAAAATTAACGAAGGTAGCACTTTCTTTATTGTTTTTAATGAAATACAAAAAAGGAATGATTCATAATGAAAGGAAAAATTAAAAATATAATTATATCGATTTTATTATTAGTATGTTGCTCTTTTACCCTTGTGGGCTGTGCAAATGATAGCGGAACCGTTTTGGACCTTGCTCGTGAGAACGGTCTAAATTGCATAAAAAGTGCAAAAGAGTATAACATAAACAGCGGTAACGCAAACCAAAGCCAAACCTCTAACCCAACAACCATAAATGTTACCAACAACAACTCCTCTATAAATTTAAGTGAAGTTTTTGCTACATTAAAAGAAAACGGCTATACTGGAGATTTTTCTAGTTTTTTAAACGATTATGTATTTAAAGACCACTCTTCTGTTACCGAAACCGAATACTCAACAAACAAAAATCTATTTAGTGTGGTTAGCGTTTATTCCGAATTTAGAACATACCAATACATTAATAACCCGTTAGGGTCTTTGCAAAAAACTCCTTACACCCAAATCTCTGCAGGCTCTGGGGTGGTATATAAAACGGATAAAACTGACGGTTCTACATATATAATAACCAACTTTCATGTAATATACGCATCTAACGAAATAACGGGCAATTACACCTACACAAAAAGCGATGAGGGCGATGGTTGTATTGCAACAAACATTTATTGCTTTATGTATGGCAATGTAGGAAGTCTTAACAAAACAACCTCTACCGATGAAAACGGCTATACAATTTATACGCCAAACCAAAATGCAATAAAGTGCGAATATGTTGGTGGTTCTGCAAGTTATGACATAGCAGTTTTAAAGGTAGCAGACGAGAGCAAAAACCTTGTAAAAAACAGCAACCTTTGTGCCGCAGACATAAAACACAGCAACGAAATAACGGTAGGCGAAAAAGCAGTAGCAATAGGCAACCCTGCATCAAGCGGATTAAGTGCAACCTCTGGCATAATAAGTGTAGATAGCGAATATATTGATATGACAAGCGCAAAAAACAGCACTATAAAAATTAGAGTAATTCGCACCGATGCCCCAGTAAACGGTGGAAACAGCGGTGGTGGACTATTTGACAGTGCAGGTAAACTTATTGGCATAGTAAACGCAAAACTGGTAAGCTCACAAATAGATAATATTGGTTACGCAATTCCAGCAGACATAGCGGTAGGCGTTGCCGAAAACATAATTAAATATTGTGATAGCGAAAACAAGAACTTGCAAAAGATTACACTTGGGATAGCTGTTAAGTCAATTTACAGCAGTGCCGTTTATGACGGAACCCGTGCAAAAGTTTTAGAAACTGTTGCCATTGAAAAGGTAGACCAAACCTCCCCACTTTCAGGCAAGATAACCGAAAATACAATAGTGAAAAAAATAACAATTTCATCTTTTAATGCCGAAGGCAACGAAACAACCAAAAGTATAAACATAGAAAGATTGTATTCAATAGTTGACGCATCTTTTCAATTTAACGTTGGAGATATTTTAACATTCTCTCTTTATGACACCAACGGAAACAAATTAAATGATGTAAAACTTACTCTTACAAGCGACCTACTTGCAACAATAGAATAATAATAAATTCACCCAGTTTTAACCGGGTGAATTTTTGTTTTTTTGCCAATAAAAAAATTTTAATATTAAACAACAAAATTCAACACAAAAGCCACAATTCACTCTGGTTGAAATTTTGTATATGGCAAAATCAGCCCCAAATTTGGGTCAATTTAAAACCTTTGCGGTCGCTCGATAAATTTTACAACCGACAAAACCATTGCCGTAATGACGGCAGTGTAAATTATAAAACAACCCCTTTTGGACTACAAAAATTATATATTTTATGTTGCTAATTTAAAAAATATAAACGCTCAATTTGGGATTGAGCGTTTAAATTTATTAATATTTTTTATGTAAATTTTCTATTTTTCGACAAGTGCGTTATATGCAATTTTTCCAATTTCTGCAAAAGAATTAAGTGTTCCTAAATTTTTGCTATCTTTGTTTTTTTGATAAACCAGCACCGGAACATTCTCTCTAGAATGGTCGGTAGACGGCGTTCCCGGATCGCAACCGTGGTCGGCAGTTATTATTAGCATATCATCGTTGTTAAGTTTTTTAATAATTTTGCCAACATATTTATCCATATTTGACAAGTTTTCTGCATAGCCATCTATATTATTTCTGTGACCATATTCGGTATCAAAGTCCACCAAATTTACAAAGCATAAGCCATTAAAATCTCTATTTATTAGTTTTAGCGTTTCTTCCATACCCTCTGCATCTGAATGCGTAACAAAACTTACATCTATGCCATACCCGTTAAATAATGCGTTAATTTTGCCAACGCTAATTACTTTTTTGCCACATTCTTGCAATTTGTTTAACACGGTTTTTTGTGGCGGTGTTAACGAATAATCCATTCTTTCATGCGTTCTTACAAAGTTTGGATAACTGCCAACAAACGGCCTTGCAATTACTCTGCCAACAGCGTATTTACCCCTGCAAAGCGCTCGTGCTTGCTCACACATTTTGTAAAGGGTATTGCAATCTGCTACGCTACTGTGAACCGCAACCTGCAAAACACTATCTCCCGATGTGTAAACAATAATGTTCCCCGTTTTTATATGCTCTTCACCAAAGTCACGCAAAACATCTGTTCCGCTATATGGTTTATTAACTATAATTTTTCTGCCCCACGCCTTTTCAAGCTTTTGTATTAACTCATCAGGAAACCCATTTGGAAAAGTAGGAAACGGGGTTTTTGTAACCAGCCCTGCAATCTCCCAATGACCGGTAGTACTATCTTTACCCGCACTTACCTCTTCTGCTCTGCCGTAAGATGCAATTGGGTTTTTTGTTTTTTTGCCAAAATTAATACCATCAATATTGTAAATTCCCATTTTTGTTAAATTAGGAATTTTACACCTTTTGCTAGAACTAACCGTTTTTAGCGTATTGCTTCCGCCATCTCCAAAAGCGTCTGCATCTACCGCTCCGCCAACACCAAAACTATCAAAGACAATTAAAAAAACTCTTTTTACCATTTATTCTGCCACCTCTAAAGCAATTTTTACCATATCCATAAAGTTTTGCTGTCGGTCTTCTGCCGAACTCGTTTCGTCATTTACCAAACTATCCGAAATTGTAGCAATTGCAAGAGCCGATTTTTTTAACGACTTTGCAACCAGTAGCAAAGCAAAGGACTCCATCTCCACAGCAACTACACCGCTATTTACATATTTTAGTTCGCTCCCTTGGTTGTAAAAGACATCATTAGTAAATAGTTTTCCATTGCTAACCTTTTTGCCAAGGCTTTTTGCTACCTTGTTTGCCTTATTAAACAACTTGCTACTAGGCTCAACCTCGTTAATCTCTCCAAGCCCCATACTCTGTGCAATATTAGAGTTTGTCATAGACCCGCCAGAAATTACAACATCGCCAACGTGCAAATCTTTTACCATGGCACCACAAGTTCCAACTCTAATAATGTTTTTTACGCCATAAAATTTAAATAGTTCATAGGCATAAATACTGATTGATGGCATACCCATACCATGCGCCATAACCGAAACCCTCTTGCCGTTATAAAAACCGGTATAGCCCTGTACTCCCCTCACATCATTTACCAGTACCGCATTTTCCAAAAAATTATCCGCTATAAACTTTGCCCTTTTTGGATCTCCGGGCATTATTACCGTTGACGCAAAATCGCCCACTTTTGCACTATTGTGTGGTGTTGGTACCATACTCTTCATAATTAATCCTCCTTGTTTACCAAAAATTCCCAAATTAAAGAATTATCTGGCACATATTTTTTATTTAGTGATGCAGTTCTTCCAAAAACTCCCAAAAGTTCTTTTGCAAACCTTTCATTTTGAATTGGCTTTAATAGTTTTGGCAAAAATTTATCATAAACCAATGGTTCATAAACATGAGTTGTATCAACAATAAAATCGGCACTGTCTTTGTATGGTCCAATATATAAATCTTCGCCCTTGCATACAACATTCCAATATTTTACGGTATCTTCTACACTTGTTCCCCTAGTTTGCATATCTCTTACTATACGCCTAATTAAACGCAATCGCCTTGGAGTAATTACCACTTCTTTGCCTATATAAAACTCACTATTTACACAAGCAAAAACCTTTAAGACCTTACTACTATAATTTTTGTTTGTAATTAGTTCTGGGTTTAATGCGTGTGTTCCCTCAACCAAGACAACATCGCCCTCATTTATTTTTATAGGTACAAATTTTTCCTTTCTTTTTTGTTTAGTAAAATCAAACTCTGGCATAAGCGCCTTGTTTGTTTTCATTATGTCGGTAAAAAACTTGTTAAAAAGAGGCAAGTCTAGTTTAGAAATAGTTTCTTTGTCTACCGTACCATCTGGTTGCAAAGGACATTTATCTAAATCTATAAAAAAGTCATCTAGCGATATAACCACCGCCCTTACGCCCTTGTCGTTAAGTTTGTTTGCAATAAAGTGCGTAGTTGTAGTTTTGCCCGAAGAACTTGGCCCTGCTAGCAAAACAAATTTGTATTTTTTATCAATAATACACTCCACAATTCTGTTAATTTGGTCATCTACAATTTTTTCTGAAACCTCTACCAATTTTTCTGGGTTTTCTCGAGCGAGCCTATTTGCACGCTCCAAATCATAACTTGTTCTTACAATATCGCCCAAACTAGCATCAATATCTAATAATTCCAATTTTACATCTCCTTAAAAATATATAGTCGTATAATATTATATTATCATACCGACCCTATTTTTTCCAAATTATTAAATTATATTTATAAAAAAGGTTACACAAATTTGTGTAACCTAAACGCTTATTTTTTATTTGCTTTTTGTTTATCTCTTTTGGTTTTGTAAAATAATGCCCTTAAACTGTTTAACACCGCAATTACTGTTACACCCACATCTGCAAACACTGCAAAAATCATACCGGTAACACCAATAGCACCCAATGATAGGAACAATATTTTAACAATTAGTGCAAACGCAATATTTTCAATTACTATCTTTTTTGCATGACGAGAAATTTCTATTAGTTCTACCACCCTTTCTGGGTTGTCATCTACAAGCACAATATCACTGGCTTCTTTAGAACTTTCTGCTCCGCTTATACCCATACTAATACCAACATCGCTAACGGCAAGGCTTGGTGCATCGTTTATTCCGTCACCAACATAACCAGTAGTATAATTTTTTGCCTTGTTTTTTATAAGCCAATTATATTTATCTTCGGGGGTCATTTCGCCATATACTTCATCTATACCTAGTTCTGTGCCAATTGCGTGAGCAACAACATTGTTATCGCCAGAAAGCATTATGGTTTTTATGGATTTTTGCTTTAATGCCATAATGGTTTCATTAGAACTATTCTTTATGCTATCACTCAAAACAAGTTTGCCTATTATCTCATCATCGGCTTTTACATATACAGTAGTTTTGTTGTCGTGCTGTTCGGTTTTGTCGCTTCCTACAAAAATTTTTATACCGCCCAAAGTGTAACTAACACCATGCCCTGCAACTTCTTGATGATTTTCTACATCTCTAAGTTTTATATCTTCACCATATTTAATAATTGCCCTTGCAATAGGGTGCAAAGAATATTGCTCTCCCCAGCACGCAAACTTTAAAACATCTTGCATTGAGTAGTTTTCTGATAGCGACTCAATCTCTTCTACCTCAAACTCTCCGTTTGTTAATGTGCCAGTTTTATCAAAAGCGACTGCCTTTAACTTTGCACTTGCATCTAGTGAACTACTGCCCTTAATTAGGATACCATGTCTACTAGCATTACCGATTCCCGAAAAATAACTTAATGGCACGCTTATTGCAAAAGCACACGGACAAGAACATACCAGGAAAATTAATCCTCTATACACTGCAACGTCTACATTTTTTGTTACAATCCCAACAATTATGCCAGTTAAAAGGGCAAGCCCCATCACAACAAATGTATAATATTTGGAAAATTTAGAAATAATTGTTTCCGTTCGGCTTTTTTTCTCGCTTGCATCTTCTATCATGGTAAGAATTCTGCTTACCGCACTGTCTTTAAACTCTGTCGTTGTTTTAACGGTGATAACGCCATCTAGCACAACACTTCCACTTAATATGGTTTGCCCTGCCGTTTTTAAAACTGGCACACTTTCGCCCGTTAAATGACTAACATTAACCGATGTTGTTCCACTAATAATTTCGCCATCAATAGGAACCTTTTCGCCCGGCTTTACTATTATAGATTGCCCTATTTTTACAATTTCAGGATTAACCTTTCGCTCGCACCCAGTATCATCTATTATGTTTGCATATTCGGGCTGAATTTCTATTAAATTTTGAATATCCCGCCTTGCCCTATTTACCGCCAAGGCTTCTAATGCTTTGCCTATTGTATACAGTGCAACAACCATTAATCCTTCCGTAGCCTCGCCAACAATAATGGCTCCAACAACCGATATTGTCACAAGCAAATTTTCGTTTACAACTCCGTGAGTTAAAAGTTTTATTGCCGTAATATAGGTTTGATGCCCGATTAAAACCACCGCCAAAATTAACATCGTCCAATATAGCCATGATATATTTTGAACAAATAATGAGGCTACTCCAAGCACCAATCCCGCTCCAACCAAAATATTTCCGGGTTTAATCTTGCCCTTTGTCGCACTATCTTTGCCCAAAAACTCAAGAGTTGGCTCTTGCTTTTTGCAGAAATTTATAATATCTATATCCGTTAAACTGTTTTCGTCAAACGCAACACAAATACTACCAAGTTTATAATTTACCACACAACTTTGTATACCGTTTAACTTTGTTAAAGCATTTTCTACCGACTGTGCACACATTGCACAATCAAGGCCCTTAACCTTCCACCTTCTTTCGGTAATAAATTGGTAATTGTTTGTCTGCACCTCTTCTATTACAATGTTTGGGCTAAAATCTTTAATTGTCTTTTTTACCTTTTGCATTGCTTGTTCTACATCGGCATCTTCTTCAAAAGTTATTGTTAACTTTTGCAATACAAATGCAATATTTGCTAATTTTACACCACTAATTTTTGTAATTGCTTCGCCAAGAACCCTTGCACAGTCAGCACAATGTAAATTTAAAATTTTGAACTCTTTATTCATTTGTCAACTCCTTTACATGGCTGATGCTAATTTCTATTAAATCTTTTACGTGGTCATCTAGCAGAGAGTATATCACTTCTTTACCCCGTTTTTCTCCCTTAATTAGTCTTAGCGCCTTTAAGTATTTTAACTGATGCGACACCGCCGACTTTGTCATATCTAACAATTTTGCCAATTCGCACACGCAAAAATCTGAATTGTTTAGCGCATAAAGAATTTTTATACGACTAGCCGTTGCAAATGCCCCATAAAATTCTTCTAACCCTGTTATTAACTTTTCATCTATTATAATATTATTAATTTTTTCATCATATAGATGTTCACAATCTTTTTCCGTAAAAATTTTCTCCTTAATTAAAATAACAGTTGAATAATCATTCAACTGTCACAATTATAGTTGAACAACCATTCAACTGTCAAGCATTTTATAAAAACTTTTATAAAAATTTTTTATTTTTGATTTTCGCTTTCTGGTAATGTATCTGCAACCTCAAGAGCCTCTGCATTTTTTCTATTTTTAATATAATGTAAAATTAAACTTACTACAATAACAATTAGTGCAAGCACCAAAAAGCCATACATAATAATCGTTGTGCTATTTGGGAACAATAAACATATACCAAGCATTATAAGACCAGCAATAACGTTTCCTAAAAACACTGCCAAAACACCCTTTGCCCAGTGCATTTTTAAATATGCCGAAACCGCAGACCCCGTCCATGCCCCCGTTAGCGGAAGTGGCACAGCAACAAAAGCAACTACCCCCCAAAACTTTATTCTTTCGGACTTTTTGATGTTTTCGGCGTTTTTAACCTTTTCATCTATTCCCTTGCTTTTGTTTGAAAACCTTTTTTCTAGCGAATTTGCGAGTTTTGAAAACCATTTGGTCTTCTTCATTAAGTTAAACAGTGGAAGCAAAAGCGGTATTATTATAAATGCTGGAAGGGTTGCTCCAACCACCGAACAAATGTATGCCTGCCACCAACTTAATTTATTTGCCCCCCAAACCGAACTCATAGCAAAAGGAAGCGCTGTTCTTAGTTCGGTTATAGGAATGGCAGACAATATTATTATGCCCAAAAACACATTGGTACCAAAAACATTTACAATAAAATCTTTAATTATTTCTACCATCTACCGCTCCTAACCAAACAACTCTGTCTTAATAGCATCGGCTTCAACCGTCAATTCTTCCTTTGCACGCTTAAACTCGCCAAGCTCCTCTTCTTTTAGAGTGTTTATGCCGATTGTTATAATAATATCCAAAATTAATACTCTTTGATTAATGGCTATCAATTTTGCACTAGGCGTTGTCGCCATAGAATATTCATCTTGCAAACTATCTAGTTTAACTTTTAGCATTTCTACCATATTATATCTTGTTTGCAAGGTTTTTAGTTCTGCTTCTTTTTGAAGTTCGGTTAAATTTTGGTCGTTTTTTATACAATTTACATACACATATAATTCGGTTACCGTTCCCTCTACCGAGTCTATTGCTAGCATTTTTGCAGAAAGTTTGTTGTTGTTTTTGTAAAGAGCAAGAACCCAATTACCTCTAAGATAGGACTCATAACTATTTGCATAAACGCTATACAACTCTCCTAGTGCAACTTTGGTTTTTTCGTCCACCTTTTTTGCAAAGTTAGAAAATTTATCGCCTTGCACCATAATTTCTATATATTGCTCCATGTCTTCATAATTTTTTCTTTCGATGGCAAGTTGTATTACATTATATAAATTTTCGTTAGTTTTATGCCTTTCGTACACTCTTTTATACACCAAATATGATGCACTTTTTGCCCCCACATAATTAAAGGCCTGCAAAATTGTATTTGGAATTATTGGAGTTAAACATACTATTAAAAAACAGAAACTACATAAAAAGCAAAATACGGTAAAAAAGGCAGTTTTTATAACTGTACCCACTTTTACCTTTGGCTTTTGTGGGTCAGATTTAGCATTATTTTTATTTTCCTTTTTGTTTTTAGATTTATTCTTTTTTACGCTAGTCCCCTCCCCTTTTTTCTTTTCTTCTGGGCATTCTGCTTGAACCCAATATTTTTTGTTGCGGTCAAACTGCTCCTCTTGCTCTTTCTCTCCGTTTTCGCCAGAATCTATTAGTGCATCATTTAACATTTTTTCAAAATCTTCTAACTCATTTGAATTATCCTTTTGCATTGCACTTCTCCTCATAACTCAAAATTTTATTAACTCTTCTAAGGTGTCTCCCTCCGTCAAAAGGTTCTCTTATAAAAATTTCGCAAATTTTTAGAGCCTCTTCTTTTGAAATATTATCTGCACCAAAACTAAGACAATTAATATTGTTTTTGTGTCTTGCAAGTGTTACCGCATTTTCGCTTTCGCAAACGCCAGCCCGTATTCCAAACACTTTATTCATAGCAATAACCGCACCCACTCCCGTTCGACAAATCATTATACCCAAATCGGCACTTTTATTTTTTACGCTTTCTGCCACCGCAAATGAAAAATCGGTGTAATCATCTTCGCTGTCTTGATTTAATGCACCCACATCAATAAAATTTACATTTTTTAAATTTTCTTTGATATATTCTTTATACAAAAAACCACCATGGTCTGAACCTATTGCAATGTTCATTAAATTATACCTTCTTTATTTAAAATATTAATTAATTCTGTAACATATGCTTTCGCCATTTTGCACAACTCTAAATACGCCGATCTTCCAAGCCCAAAAGGGTCGGCAATTTCCGCACCTTTAATATAGTCAGAAAAAGCAACCACATTTTTTGCGTATGGCTCTTTATTTAAGATTGCGTTTTTGATTGCACTGTTTACGCAAATTACCAATTGGTTTTGCTTAATTAGTTTTGGCGACAACGCCGTTGGGGTGTGATTGCTGTGCAAAATATTAAATTCTGATAGAGCATATTTAGCATCGTCAGATATTGAAACATCATTACTATTAACAAAAATACCTGCACTAGACGCTTTTACAAGGGTATCTTTTTGCATTTTTTGGATTTCATCATTAAAGATTGCCGAGATTATTGGCGACCGACAGGTATCGCCCGAACATACAAAAAGTATATTTACCATTTACCCTTCTCCTAATAGTAAATATACCATAATTAAAATTAATTGTCAAAGAATTAGTTGCTAATTCTTGTTGGACATCTCACTAATTTCAACCGAAAGTTCAAAAAGTGAGTTTTTTAAATCTTGGTTATCCCTTTTTAAATATTCAATATCTCTTTTTTGAATACTTAACATATCTTCATAACTTTCAATAATTCTGTCCACTTCTTTTTTTGAATAATTTAGTTTTAATTTACCAAACATAAAAACTTCCCTCAACTATATTTTGAGAGAAGTTTAAAAAATTATTTATTCGCTTTTTGCTTTTAGTAAATTTCCACAATATGGACAAATTGCCTTTTCGCCATTAAAAACAACGGTTGCACCGCAATTTTCACACTTTGCACTATTAAGAAACTTTTTGGAATTGGTTTTGTTTACAATTTTCGCTATTTCTAGTGCATTTCTTTCTCGCTGTTTTTGCTCTTCTTCTACAACTAGCACAATGCGGTCCTTTTCTACCTTTACGCCTTCAATGTACTCGTTATCTATCAAAAACAAAATAGAACCCGCTACTAGTGTTTTTCTTCTTTTTAGTCTGTTAGAAATTTCTTCTATTGATCTAACTTTGTCATACAAAATTAGTTCTCCCGAACGCCTAGCAAGCCCTACTTTTGCTATTCTTTTTACAAAAACAAAATCCCCATAAACTGAAAAGCATAAAAAGAATGCCCCACCTATCATATATACAAAATTATCTTTTTCGTAACCGATTTTAATATATACAACCGAAGCAATTGCAATAAACATTGCAACAAATAGCAAAATGGTAAACGACACAATCTCTTGATTTAACTTTTTATAATTCATAAAATAATTATCCTACAATTAATTTATACCACATTGGGCGACTCTTTGCAATTTTATAATCAAGTTTTTTTAAATTTTAACAAAAAAAGTTTACATTTATACAACTATTTGTTATTATTATATTTGTAAAAAAATTGGAGAAACTTTTATGAAAACAATATCATTTTTAGCCACAGCATTAACCACCGATGTAATTTTGCTAATAAGCATAGTTGGAGTTTTGTTTGTTACAGCATTTGTTGTAAGTACTGTAAAATACCTTAAAAAACGCAAAAAAAAAATGGAAGAAGCCGACCGAGAGGTAGAAGATGTAATTGTTAAACACGGTGTAAGATATACCGATGACGAAACAATTGTAGATAAGCACGGCGATATGAATGTTACATTTAATAAAGGCGACATCGTTTTAAAGCAAAATGTAACCTATCACGCAGGTAAAAACCTAGACTTTTTACCCGGCAAATACACAATTTTGTCAACCAAAGATAACGAAGACGACTTTTTGGTACGAATTGGCACCTATGTAAAAAATTACAAACATGGGCAAACCGTTGTAATTGCCGAAGGCGAAGAAGTAACACCAACTAGCACCGACATCATATTAAGATAATAGTAAATTTAGGAGATTATACAATGGGATTTTTTTCAAAGAACTTAACACTTAAAATTTTAGACTGGGAAGACCAAAGCAAAAACACAATGGTTTACAAATTCCCTATGGACGGAAGAAAGATATTTTTTGGTTCAAAACTAACCGTTCGAGAATCACAAATGGCGGTATTTTTAAACAAGGGCGAAATTGCCGATGTTTTTGAGCCAGGAATGTACACACTACATTCTTCTAACCTACCAATTTTATCTAACCTACTTGGCCTACCATACGGGTTTAAGTCGCCATTTTTTGCAGATGTATATTTTGTTTCTACAAAACAATTTACCAACCTAAAATGGGGCACAACCAACCCTATTACAATGCGAGATAAAGACTTTGGCACCATTCGCATAAGAGCGTACGGTTCTTACGCATTTAGAGTTGCCGACCCTGCATTATTTTTAAAAGAACTTTTTGGCACAAACTCATCATTTACAACCGAAGATATAACGTCTTATTTAAGAAGTATGCTAATTTCTTGCATCTCGGACACCATCGCAGAATCAAAAATTAGCGCACTTGACCTTGCAAGCAACTTAATGGAGTTTAACAAGCAAGTAAAAGAAAATGTAAAAACACACTTTGCCGAACTTGGCTTAACCTTAACAAATTGCGTTATCGAAAACATCAGCTTCCCAGAAAGCGTAGAAAAGGCAATTGACACCCGCTCTTCTATGGGTATTTTGGATCAATCTATGGACACCTATATAAAAATGAAGTCTGCCGATGCCATTGGCGACCTTGCAAAAAACCAAGGAATGGGTGGCGTAGGTATGCAAATAGGCACAAGTGTGGCAATGGGTCAAATGATGAAAGACCAAATTGAAGGTGCTTTTAGCAAAAATCCAAAAACCGAAACTACTACAAACGCATCAAGTTCTACAACACCTACAACAAAGGCTTGTCCTAAGTGTGGCGCCATGAACAAACAAAACGCAAAATTCTGCTTTGAATGTGGCGAAAAATTGCCTGCAAAGGTCGAAAAGTTCTGCCCAGAGTGTGGAACAAAGGTTTCCGAAAAGGCTAAATTTTGTCCAGAGTGTGGAACAAAACTAAAATAATATTTGCATTTTTGGGGAAGCGTTTACACTTCCCCTTTTTAAAGGATTTATATGAAACAAATTTTAAATCGCTGTAAAGCGTGCGGAGCAATCACTTCATACGATATCGCAGGAAGCGCAGTTGGTTGCCCCTTTTGCCATACGGCGGAGCCATTAAACCTAGACCGTGGCTTTCCTAAAAAAAATGAATACAGCAATAATAGTAACTTTTTGCCTTTTAAAGAGTTGTTACAAATATATAAATGTACCAATTGTGGTTGCATATACGAAAGCAAGGACGAACGCTCCAACAACTGCCCTTCTTGTGGTTCGGGCAATTTTTTGATAACCTCTACACTAAACTCTGTACCAGATGCCATACTTCCATTTTTGCTTTCAAAATCAGTGGCTTCTAAACATTTCAAAAAGTGGACAAGACGCAAATGGTTTGCTCCGCACGACTTAAAAAAGGTTGCGTCATTAGATAGTGCCGAGCCAATTTATTATCCTCTTTTTGTGCTAGACGCAGAAAACCGCTTTGACTACTCAGGCGTAGGAATTATTAACCGCACCGACTCCAAAGGCAACAGTATAACAAAGCGCTGTCCTTTTTCGGATTCTTTAAATACATCTATAAGAAGTATGCTTATTCCCGCAACCGACAAAATTAGTGCAGGGGCAATAAATAGCCTTGCACCATTTAAACTATCTTGCACCACCAAATTTGATAAAAGATATTTGTATGGCTTTTCGGCTTGTCCTACAACTATAAGCGCCAACGATTGCTACCAAAAAGCAAAAGAGCAAATTCAAAGGCAAAACATAGCAGAAGCCACAAGCAATAAAAGGCTAGTTTATGATAATATCTTAAATTTAACCGGAACAACTACCCTATCTAGCCCCGCATTTGCACTTTGCTACGCCCCCCTTTGGAAGGCATCGTACACCTACAAGCAAAAAAAATATAATTGCTACATAAATGGAACCACCGGAAAAACCGCCGGCGTTGCCCCATTAAGCAAACTAAAAGTTGGACTATTTACCTTAGGCCTTGTGGCTCTTATTGCAGGGATTGTTTTACTAATTACGCACTTTTCTTAATTGTTTATAAAATTTTATGAAAAATATTGAAAAATGGTTGACAAACAATTTTGGATATAGTATATTATATTAGTCTTTTGGGATTGTTCCCAAAGACACAACCCCTTCTTTATATGGGAGTTTAGCTCAGCTGGGAGAGCATCTGCCTTACAAGCAGGCGGTCGTAGGTTCGAGTCCTACAACTCCCACCATAACCTAGGGTACGCCGTGAATTTATTTCACGGCTATTTTTTTATAAAAATGGAGAAAAATATGCAAATAGAACCCATTGTTAGCACCAACGGAATGGACCAAAATTCTTACCTTGTATACACAGATAACGCTTTGGTTATAATTGACGCAGGCTGTGACATTTCGGTGCTAAATTCCACCTTAATTCGCTTAAATTTGGCAAGCCGAAAGATTGATGCGGTAATTTTAACCCACACGCATTTTGACCATATTTTTGGGCTTTATGATATATTTAAAGCATTTTGTCCGCCAATTTATATACACAAAGATTGCACCGACTTTTTGTTTGATAAAATTAAAAATGCTAGTTGCTATTTTGACGACTTTAATTTGCCCGAAGTTGTTAGGCAAAATATTGTTGAAGTCTTTGATAATCAATGCCTTAGTATAAATGATTTAATCTTTAAAATTCTATTTACCCCCGGCCACTCAAAGTGCTCAATGTGCATATTAGTAAAAAACATTTTGTTTACTGGCGATACAATTTTGCAAGGCTCTGTGGGTAGAACCGACCTATTTGGCGGAAGTTATGCAGAGTTACAAAACTCTTTAAACAGAATAAAATCTTTAACCTTTGATACCGCCTACCCCGGCCACGGCAGAGCCCTTTCATATAACTTAGTTATGGGAATTATTAGGTTTAATAAAAAAATCTAACACAAACTACTTGCGTTAGATTTTAAATGAAATAATATATCTCCACACTCAATAAAGAACTTTTAATAAAAGTTGTTATTAGTATAAATTATAGGAAGTAAATTTTGAAACAAGTTCAAAATTTGTGCTAACGCACTCGCAAAGCAATGCTTTGTACTTCCAATTTGAATAACCATCAGTCTCGCTGGAGAGTAAACTCTCCGACTCAACTTCCGATAATATAACTATTGAGTGTTTAATTTTTATTAATAGAAAATAGTAATTTTTTATACACTTACTTAGTTTTAGTATGTGTTTGATATTTATTTAATATGTTTTTTGCTAAATATTTTCTACCATAAACATATTTTTAAAGTCTTGGTTAATTGCAAATAATTCTTCAAAAGTTCCTTCGCCTTTTATGTTGCCATTTTCTAAAAAATAAATCTTGTCAGCATTTTTAATTGTTGACAAACGATGTGCAACAATTATTACTGTGCTGTTTTTTGAAAGAGCGTCTATGCTCTTTTTTATTTCTGCTTGTGCGAAGTTATCTAATGACGAAGTACTCTCATCAAATAAAATAACTTTTGTTTTTCTTAAAAGTGAACGAGCTATTGCTAACCTTTGTTTTTGTCCGCCAGATAGTTTTATTCCACTCTCGCCAACCTTTGTATCTAGCCCTTTTGGAAGCGAAGATATAAACTCCCATATACTTGCATCTTTACACGCTTTTATTAATTCTTCTTCCGTTGCATCTTTTTTAACCATTAAAAGATTTTTGCGGATAGAATTGTCAAAAATATATGGAAACTGATTTACCATACTTATATTTTCACGCAAGTACTTTTTGCTTAAATCTTTGACATTTATATCATCTAAAAGCACTTCTCCATCTTTGCAATCGGTAAGTTTACTTATTAAATTTAATATTGTAGTTTTACCCGAACCACTCTTTCCTACAAAGGCTACCGTAGTATTTGGTTTGATTGTAAAATTTAAGTTTTTTAACACATACGTTTCTTCTTTGTCGCCTTCATCTTGATATGCAAAATCAACATTTTTAAACTCAATTTTTCCTTCACAACTATTTGGAATTATTTCGCCAAATCGCTCGGTTGGATATTTTTCATCATCTAAAATTTCAAACATACGCTTTATGCTCAATTTTGCCTCGCTAAAATTGTTTGCTATATTGCCAACTATCCACACAACCTCAGAAATAGAACTTCTGTTCATTAAAACATACAAGAAACTTGTTAAAGCAAGTTTTCCATCTTTTAATAAAAATATTGACACCAAGGATACCACACCAAGCATAATTACTATTATAAATTGTCTAAAATTCCAAAAGAACACATCAATTGCGTCACGCTTTTTTGAAATCGCCCTGTATCCATCGCAACATTTTTCTGTTTCTTTCGTTAAATTAGCATCTAAATTTAATGATTTTATATCTCTTTCAGATCTAACAATTTCATTAACCAAGCCAAGCATTTTGTCTTTTTCTTCTTTTTTCTTTTTGGTGTTTTTTACTTTGATTTTAATCTTAATATTTTCTAAGATAAACAACACCGTCAAAAATGCGACCAAAATTAAACCAATATATACATTTAAAAATAAAATATATACCGTTGTAATTGTAAATGACATAAGTTTAGCAAAGTCATCTAAAACACCATCTAACATATCTAGTGCATTTTCGGGATCATAGCACACACGGTTGATAAAATCGCCCGACTTAACATTGCTAAAAGTTTGAGTTTTTATTTTAAAAAATTGCTTCGTTAAATCTAATTGAATATCATAAGACAAGTCACTTCTAATAGTTACAAATATGCGACAAGACCAAAAATATAATATCCTACCTATTAAGGTAACCGCAACAACCAACGCACCAGCAATTATCGCATTTCTGTAATTGCCTGCACTAATTTCTGCAATAAAATCTGCAAGTTTAATTGTAGCAAAAATATTTCCCGCATTAAAAAGTAAAACTGTTAAAATGTATATTGCTATCTTTAACTTATATTTTTTTAAATATGTAAATAATCCAGTCTTATTCTTTTTCATAATTAATTTCCTCTCTTTTACGTAAAAGTTTGTTAGCATTAAATAAGATATTGTTTTAATTATTAATTGCAATTTTTGTACAAAATTTTTAGATAAAAAATCTTGCTAAAAGCATTTGTATACAATTTTTCGTTAAAACACTCTACTTATCTTTTCGTAAAAAAAATCACACCCAACTTTTGCGGTGTGACTTTGAGTTTCAAAAATTAATTACTAAAAAAACAACTCACCAAAAGAGATACCACAAAAATTAACATAATTTAATTTACTAACACTATTGTTCATTTTTTATACCTCCTTTTTAAATTTCTACTATTACTCTAACACGCATCGGCGTGTTTGTCAACCCCAAAACTACAAAAAGCAAAATTATTTTAACTTTTCTTTTTCGCTCTCTGTGAAGTGACTGAGTTTAGACAGTTTTTACCACCGGTCACAGCAGAGCCCTTTCATATAACTTAGTTATGGGAATTATTAGGTTTAATAATTAAACAATTCTAAAATTTGTAAATTATTGCCCTTCCATTATTGGTTTAATTTTAAATAAATTCATTATGCAAAAATATAAAACTTTACACCCCGATAGGAACAAGATTGCTCTTGACAAACTTATTTATGCGTGCTAAAATAAACTAATTAAACAATAGAATATATAGTTTTTTAAGGGATTTTTATGAGAAAGAATAAGTTTAATATAAGCGAAAAAGCGTTTAGAATAATTGAAGACAGCGTATTATTAGAAGGATTTAATTATGACGCAAGCACAGTATTTCCTTCTGGAAAAGACTATTTTAAAACCATAGACAAAGACACCGTGGTTGCATTTTTGGAATGTCCGGATACCGAGGTTGTAGCCGTAAAAACGGGTTCAAATAACTATGAACTTGTTGCAACAAACCGCCAAGCAAATGAATCTATAAGAATATCAGGGCTTGGCAATCACTTTGTTGCTCTTGTAAGAGTGGTTTTGCAAGCAAAAAAGCAATTAGCAAACCCAACAGAGCCAAAGATAACCAATAATTTTATCAAATCAATAAATGAACAATTGTTGTTAAATCGTATGGGCGAGGTTGCCATAGGTTCATACCGCTACAAAGACTTTTGGGGCAGAGATGCCGATGTGTCTATTTGTAGCATCGAAAACGGAAGAAAGATTCGCCAAAGCACTTTTAACACCGAACCAAGCGCAGATAAAAATGTTTATAAAAAGATGGACGAACTGGTTAACTGGGTTAATAATGACGCCTTTAAAGACAGCGAATCAATTATGTATGATATTGCCAAATTTCATTCTACCTTTATAAGAATTTACCCATTTCGTGATGGCAACGGCAGAACAGCCCGACTTTTAACAAACTATTTGTTGTTAATTAATGGCTACCCACTTGTAAACATTCCACCAGCAGGCGTTAAACAATATCACTGTGCAATTAATTACGCCGAAGCAACAACCGATAAAGACTTTTGCCGAGATGATTACTATAATAACGCTTATGCCTATTATGCAAAAAGATTTGGCAAGCGAGATGATGTTACCAAATATTGCCCTCTTGCCGATTTTTTTGAGCGACACCTTTTAGAATCTAGTAACACGCTTATAAATAATATAATAAACTATAAAAACACACAATCACATATAGAATCTACTCAAATTCAATAACACAAAAAGACTAAACAGCAAAAAATGTTGTTTAGTCTTTTTTTATTGCTAAATTACTTTGCGTCATTTTTATGAATTTTTGCATTAACAAAGTAAAACAGTTTTATTAAATAATGCACCGCCGTTAATAACACCACATAAAATAATGCTACTAACAACACATTATATATCATACGGTCAAACAAATACAAATATGTTGGCTTAATTACATAATAAATAAATGCCACACCAACCGGCTTCATATCATAAAATTCTAGCGCATAACAAATTATTCCCAAAACGGCTATCCAAATAGTGTATAATTTTTGACGGTCGAACTTGTATAACTTCATAAGTTGCAACCCCGCCGTTAGCAAAAAGCCATGACACAATATTCCTATAATTATTTCTTTTATGGTAAACACTTCCGCAAGACTTCCGCCCGCCACTATATAATATACAAAATAACCTAGTCCTGTAATAATTCCCAAAAAGGAAGCAATGTTATATACCTTTTCTAAATTAAATATCAGTACAATTGCAATTATAAAATAACTTAGCGTACTAATTTCAAACGGAAACCACGCAACATCTGTTGTTATATTATAATAAACATAAAAACATATTTTGTATACAAGCAAAAATATACTGATAATTCGAAGCGATATTAAAGTGTATCTAAATTTAAAAAGTAAGTAGTTTAATGCTAAAAACACCACAAAACCCAGTGTCGCAAGTAGATTATAGTTCATTTTTTCTCCCGTTAAAATTTTGTCATTCGCATATTTTGTTACAAACATTTTTGTCTATGACAAAAATTTTTAATGCTAAATAGTTTAGTTGTTTTTCTATTTAGTACATTATAACACAAAACTAAATTTTGTACACTATTTTTAACAACTTTTAAGCCCTTTGTTGAAAGTCACCCCAACAACCATTTTGCAACAACCTTCTCCACCGCCTTCGCTTGTAATGATTGTATTTTTACCTAAAAATTCTATAATATAACCCTGTGTTTTAATCAGAATCTTTTAAAGACGCTCTAATATTCTCGGGTTGTTTGAACCAATATCTCAATCCCTTGCCAGCATAAGGCTCGTCAGCATATCTTGGAATTACATGCATATGAGCGTGAGCGACCTCTTGACCTCCAACCTTTCCAACATTCCAGCCAATATTATATCCGTCTGGTTTATATTTTTCATCTAAATATTTTTTCAATTCTTTAAGAAGAGCCTTTGAGTCCATCCACTCTTTATCTGATAAGTCAAACGGTGTTCCAACCTGCGACTTTGGTATAATTACATATGAGCCTATAAGGGTATTGTTTTTCAAGTTGTTTGATTTTACAGCAATCATAGTGTCGTTTTCAAAAGTTTTTTCATTGCTTTCCAAATTAAGGTCTATAGGTTTCTTCTCCATTTTCTTTTCCTTCCTTTTTAAAAATTTTATTAGTTGCTCCATTGTTAATATATTTTTATTACAATATTCTGAATTGAAACAATATATGATTGGTTTTGATTTGTAATTCCCGTTTTTCCATTTGTCTACCAATGTTAAATATTCATTTTATTTAACCATACCTAATAAGCCTAATTGTTAACCAAAATTACGGAAACAACCACCCCATGCAAGGCAAAGCGACAACATTCTTATCTTTGGTTGCCTTGAATGGCTGAGAAACGCGAAGTATTTAAAATGTTCAATATTTATTGCTTTTCCAATCCAATCTAATCTCTCTAGAACAATCATCTTTCTGAGCATTTATCTTTTAAATGTATTTCTTTGCTGTGTAATGGACAATGTTGATTCTTTTTATTACAATATTTTCTCTTGAAATATATTAAAGATAAATGTGCCCACCAATTAAAAGCATTTTCACTTATATCTAATCCATTTTCTTCTATAAATTTCTTTTTATCAATAAACGCAACATCTTTTTCTAGTTCTTTTCTGGCATATTCATGACCAATTCCCGATTTTTGTTTTTTATACCCTAAGCAGGGAAGCAATATGTCTTTCATTCCAGAATCAACGGGCATTATTGAATTTGGATATCCTTTATAATACAATAAACAACATTGAGCAACCTTGTAAGAAGCTCCTACCACTTCTTTATTAACTAAACTAATAAATTCATCTTCTTCTAAAATATTTAAATCTTTATGCTTATCAATAAAATCATACATTGAATCTATGTACTTCAACCTTGTTGCAGATAACCCTAAAGTCTTGATAACATCAATTTTTTCATCATCACTAAACTCTTTAAATTTATCAAAGCCTATTGAAATTAAATTATTAATTACCTTTCTATAACTTTCTATCATTGAATAGGATACTCTGGTTGACAACCCTGCAATAATTAACCTTAATCTTTTATCTTCAACATTGCTTGGCCACCAAAGATTGTTGCTAAAATTCTTACTAACCTCATTTTGCAACTCTTTATCACTAGCAAGTATCTTTAAAACCTTTTCAATTTGTTCTTTCATCATTTTTCTCCTAACTATATAATTATCTTTGGGAGGTTTTAGTATAGATTTTTCATTTACAATATAGCACATTTATTAAATTTATGTCAAATTTTTACATATTAGTTGTCAAACCTATCAATTTTTGAATATAAAGTTTTCTCTCATTAAAAAAAAGAAAAGCTATTTTTGTAATACCTACTAAGGGTCACTATAAAATAGCCTTCCTTTTTATTTACTTGTGTGTGTACAACCAAAAGTCTTTTTTTTGATTATTTTTCTTTGATTTTGCGACTGATTTTGATTATCACACACTTTTTATTAAAATTTTGTTTATATCAATTTTAACCCAACAATTACAGTTGTTTACTTTAAATTTAATTCTTCTAACACCTTATCATGTTTATGCATAACTTCCTCTGCTTCTTGCTGTCTTCTTATTTTTTCTTGCTCTTCTTGTTTCTTTTTTTGTTCATTCTTCATTCTGATGTCATGAGCAGTGGATAAAACATACTCAATTGCATCTAAATAATAGCGTTTAGCAGTTTCAAGTTGTTCTTTACTTTGGGCTAGTTTAATAAATCGACGTGTATCATCCTTCACTTTTTTTATAACGAATGCTAAAAGTTTATTACTCACAAAAACTTCGTCTTCTAAACCGTCTACATCAACTTTGTCTTCATAGAATCTTCTTATAGCGACATATTCGCTTAAATTAAAAAGATTACCGTCAACATCTCTATATTCACGCGTTCCATTTTCTAGCACAACAAAACCAACACCGTTTGAATATGGCTCAGCGTATCTATACTCTTCGCTTAATTCCCCATTTACATCTCTATATGCATACTTTCCATTTTTTAACAGAACCCGACCAAGGCCGTCTGAATATGGGTCAGCACATATATACTCTTCGCTTAGATTGCCGTCCATATCTCTATACGCACACATACCATTATGTAACTCAACTAAGCCAAACCCATAAGAATAATCAGAAGCCTCTCTGAATACCTCGCTTATATTTTCATTTTCATCTTCATACCAGAAACCTGCACCACACCAACCTCTCAGTTTCCAATTTTTACTCATGTTAATCTCCCTTTATTTTGATTTGCCATATTATAGCATAACACTATTCATTTGTCAATGCCTACACAGAGTTTACCCCGTATGGCTAATTTTTACAATAAAAAAGAAAGCCTTACTTAACCCGAAAGGCTAAAACCTGACTTTCTTTTTATTTACTTGGAGCTGATAGCCGGATTCGAACCGGCGACCTATTGATTACGAATCAATTGCTCTACCAACTGAGCCATATCAGCAAATTTGGTATATTGTGTTGAGTTGTTTGGTTATAATGGTTAGGTTTGCACTTTGCCAGCAATTGTTTTGGTTGTTTTGAATTTTGTCTTTAATTTTTAGATGTAATTTGGCAAAATTTGAACCAATTGCAATTAATTAAAAATAGTTTTGCAACGCTATGATTATAACCTATAAACAAATAAAGGTCAAGGGCAAAATTCCCTTGACCCCCTAATTTTTGTTATTATTATTTTAGTTTTTCGTCAACAAACTTAACTAAGTCTTGAACAGTTTTAATTTCTGGGATTTCGGAATCTGGAATACTTGCACCAAACTCGTCCTCTAACCCCATATATATTTCTACCAAATCAATAGAATCTGCTCCCAAATCTTGAAGCAAGTCTGCTTCTAGGGTAACCTTGCTTTCGTCTATTGAAAGAGTTTTTGCAATAATGCTTCTTACGGTTTCAAAAGTTGTCATTTTTCTCTCCTATTATTCAATTTAATAAAATTGTATTTATATTATAGTACCAAAACGCAATAAGTGTCAACTAATTTTGTACATTTAAGCCACATCAATTAATTCGTTTACCGTTACATCTATTGTTCGTTCTATGCCTGCTCGCTTTACCCTAAAAGACACGACCATATCTTTTTCCCAGTTGTAAATATGACTTTCTATGCTAGACATATGGTCAAGGTTATCTTCTACTTTGGTGCCATTTTTTAGTGTATACGAAACGCTGATTATCTCGTCTGACACCAAAAATTTGCCAGACGATTGTAGCATTTTTATAGAGTAGGTGGTTCTTAATCTGCCATCGGTGTCCGAAATGTTCATTGTTTTTTCTTTCCACTCATAGGTTTTGCCATAAGCAAGACCAATATTAGGCTTTTTTAACGCACCATTGTTTCTAATTATATTCTTTGCAACGCTTACCGCTATAGAACTAGGAATGGCGTAAAATATGCCTTGAACTACCTCATCTTTAATTGTGCCGTCATCATTTACATCGGCATACTTTGCATTTACTATACCAATAAGTTCGCCACTTGCGTTGTATAGCCCGCCACCGCTGTTTCCGCCATTTATTGGGGCGGTGTGACTTAAAAAGGTTACATTATCTCCCGATGAACTCCTAAACGCCATCTCTTCTACCGCAACGACACCGGTAGAAACTCTTAAATTATTCGCTCGAGAATTTCCTATGGCAACACAAGAATCTCCAAGCGCAATGTTTGTAGACACCGCTACATCAACCGACCTACAAGAACTGTTGCTTAGGGCTTCTTTATTGCTAATTTTTAGCACTGCAATATCGTAAACACTACTTCCTCCAACAAGCGTTGCTTGAATAGGCGCAACGCCGTCCCAAAGCAATATACTATATGCGCCATATCCTTTTTTATAACTGACACTATTTGCGTTTGCCACTACATGATAGTTCGTAATTATCCACGCATCACCCGAACCTTCATCAATTTTGTAAATTACGCCCGAGCCCCAAGAGTTATTGTTGTCAAAAAAATCGTCCGTGGTTTTCATACTTCTATGACCCACATACTCTTTTTTCATAGCGCCGACATTAACTGTACTAAGCATTCCCTTAGACGCCGCCGTTGCAAGCCCAACCGTTTCGGTTGATGAGATGTCTAAATTGTAAATTGCCCTTTCGTGAGAAATTTTTGACACCTTAGAGTAGGTTAAAACAACTGCAAAAACCAACAGCAAACATATAACAAACTGCAATGAATCTACAAACCCTAACCTTCGCCGACTCTCTCTTTTTGGCTCTGGCGTATTACGGTTTATGGGTTCATTATCATAGGGAATTTTTCGTTTGGGATTATAATTATCGTTATACATACACCCACTCCTTTATCTTACTTCGTAATTGTTTCTATTTTTTATTACCTTGTATACCAAATATCCAAAATACACTACCATCAATCCAGCGGTTCCATAAAGCAAAATTGCCACAACGTCCACATTCTTTTCTGGATTTTTTACCGTTACGCTAAAATTTGTATTTTTGATACCGTCTGTATAATCGGTTCTAAACGTGTTCAATCTATCATCATAAACAGTTATTTCTATATTTGCTTCGCCCTTGCCAACCGCCTCAATTGTAACCTGTTGGTTGGCATAATCAATTTTTACAATTTTTAAAACGCTTTCATTTGTAGATTTAAAAACCGGCTTAAACTCCGAACTCGTAAAAACGCTGTGTACTTTGTAGTTTACCGAATACCTATCACCAACATCTAAGTTTAACGAATTAATTGTAAACCACACACCCGTGCCATAATCTTGTGGCACAAGCGTTGCTTTTCCAATGGTGGTTTCGCCAAAAAATTTATCTCCAAACATAAATTTTAAAACATATTGCCCACTTTCTAATTTAAAACTGCGTTTTTCGAGGTTTGTATCATCGTCACTACCATAAAAATAGGTTTTTTCACTTCCGCCATCTTTACTAACCGTTATTCTAAAATAATCGCCGTTATTATATTCTTCACTAAGCAAATTTTTTTCGCCAAACCATAAACTGTTAAAAATATCTGTTGTTTTTGGCAGGTTAAAATGCTCTCCCACATAACACGGCTCACTTGTAAACGTTTTTACATCTGAAACCTTTTTATTTACATAAACAAACGGCTGTTTTTGAAGGGCTACAACACTAGAAGCCTTGCTAAACCCCGTAGTGGTTAACTCTGCCGAATAAAAATACATTGAGCCTTGGTTTATAAATTCGTTATTTTGAGAGATATAAAAGGAATCTAACTCGCTAAACGAATAAATATCATATTCATTTTCGCCTTCGGTAACCGTGTTTTTTATGCTATCTAACCCCGTTAATTTGCTTAACGGAAAACTTACAAGGTTCCAACCATAAGGAATGGTATTTTTGTTAAAAGCAGAATCGTAATTATATTCGTACTCCGCCCCGCTAAGCGATGATTCTTTTTTTAATAACTCATCTAGTTGATCTGATTTAAGCGAAAATGTAACTTTTTTTGTTGCATCTGCCGAACTAACAAAACCTAACTCCAAATCGTAACAACTGCCCGCATACTTAATATTTGCATCAAAATAAATCCAAATGTTAACACCCCAATTATTTATGTCACTAACTTTTATATTGTTTTCAAATAGTTGTTCTTCAAAAACTTTGGTTTGCGGTGCGATATAATTTAGTTTGCCGTTGGGCGTTAAGGTCGGCTTAAAACTTACACCCGCCTCTCTTTCGCCCGTGTATACCCCATCTTTATATTTTAGCGGGGTAAAATTTACCCTATTTTCGAGCATTGTATTTTGAGAAGCGAAATATATTTTTTTTGAATAGGGCGTAACCGCCACTTCATCTGCCACAGCAAACGCCTGTGGAACTACTTTTACCGCTCCACAAAGCACCAAAAAAAGGGCTATTATTAAACAAAAAACTTTTTTTGTAAATTTGCTCATTTTGCTCCTATCACAAAAATGTATGCATTATATTTTCTATTTGCCAGTTTATTGGCTGTTGACCTGACTCTTTCAAAATTTCATTAGTTTTTGAAAAATGCTTACAGCCAAAGAATCCGCTATATGCCGACAAAGGGCTTGGGTGCGTAGCATACAAAATAGCATGCTTAGAACTATCAATAAGTTTTGCTTTTTGCTTTGCATTGTTACCCCAAAGCAAAAATACCACCTTATTATCCTTTTGGTTTAAATGTTTTATAACTGCGTCAGTAAACTGCTCCCACCCTAAGAATCTATGTGAATTTGGTTGACCCTCTCTAACAGAAAGCACGGTGTTTAGTAGTAGCACGCCCTGTTTTGCCCACGGAACCAAATATCCGTTATCGGGAACGTATCCACCTATATCATCGGCAATTTCCTTAAAAATATTTACAAGAGATGGCGGAATAGGAACACCCGGCATTACCGAAAAGGCTAGCCCGTGAGCCTGCCCCTCTCCGTGGTAAGGGTCTTGTCCAATAATTACAACCTTAACATCTTTATATGGTGTAAGCTTAAATGCCGAAAAAATCTTATTTTCTTGCGGATAGACCTTTCTTGTTGCATATTCATGTTGTAAACCATTTAAAATATTTTGAAAATATTCACTTTCAAATTCGCCCTTTAAGACATTATCCCAATCGTTGTGAAAAAACTCCATCAATTTTCTCCTTTGCTACCTATTTATTCGACCCCCCACATTTTCGGCGAACACCGCATAAATAGCCGTGTCATATCTTAATTTTGCAGATGGGTCAAAAGGCTTTGTGCCTTCTGCGTCATAAAACCAACCTAAAAATTCGCTATCATACCCCGTCAAATTTAGCCCCGTTGTAATAACCGAACCATCTGTGTTATTTACAATTGCATCAGACGACTGTGCATTTGTAGGCAACAAAAGCGTTGCCCCTACCGACATGGTAATAGGAACTGGACGAGAACCAATATATAATGTAACACTAATTTTGTAATCTTTTGATTGCTGAACCAACCTAAATAAACCATAGGCCAGCACAACAGCCGAAATTATGCAAGCAAACACAGTTGAAAGGATTTTTTTCTTCATAAAATTTAACCCCACTAATTTTTAGTAATTTTATTATACACTTACAAGCCGAATTTTCAAAGTAAATTTTTGGACTTTTAAACATAATAAATATTAATATTATATTTTGCAAAAAACTTTGATTTTATTAAACTATTTGTGTATAATAATGTGTAATGAAACGAGATTTAAAATTTTTCTTGCCATATAGACTGGTAATGGTGGTATTCTTTGCTTGTGTACTACTAACTTCTTTTATGCCCATTGTTTCAATAGATAAATATACCGAGTACAAATTTTTTGACACAAAATATGCTTCAGACTATGCCAGCAGTTATTCGCCAGTGGCATCAAAAATTACGCCAATAGATCTTATGAAAAACCTTTGGCTAAATGACGAAACCATTGAAATTATTAAACTAGATTACGCCACCTTTAAAGAGTGGTGTGACGATTATTACTCACAAGGAAATTGGACAAAAGAAGAATACGAAGAATATTTGGCAAATGCAGAACAAACCAATGTATATTACATTTCTACCATTTATGACGGCACCGCCGACTTTGCACGAATACAAGATAAAGTACATTTAATTTCCATAATAACCATAGTAATTTATGGACTAGCACTAATTTTATTTTTATTTAATCTTATAAACCTGTTTTTGAATGTAAAATTTATTTACATAATTAACTCTCAGGCTTCGTGGATTTACACATTGCTTTGCACCTTTTATTGTATATACATTTTTTCTACCAGCATTACCAACACCATAGAGTTAAATGGCGGAGATGTAAAACAGTTTGATATAATTGGTTTGTCTACATCGGCACTTTTTATATGGCTAATTATTTTAGAAGCACTGTATTCCGTCTTTTCAATTATAGTAAGCAACCGCTTTGCAAAACTGTATATGCGAATTGAAGAAGTTCCAGAGTTTGTATCTAGTCGGGTTCAAACACCTATCAAAAGGAAACGCCCAACCTATATACCTCACGACATTTTAGAAAATTCAAATAAAGTAAAAAACACAAAAAACAACAAAAAGAAAAAGGGCAAGAAGAAAAAAAGTGGAAAAAAATAAACTCTTTGAAGGCACAGTAATAGACCTAAATGATGACGGTGACGGAATTGTAAAAATTGATTCCGATGTCGTTTTTGTGCCTGATACCATAAAAAATGAAAAAATTAGGGGCATAATTATTAATTCTAAAAGCAAATTTGCAATTGGTAAGGTTACCGAACTTTTAACCACTAGCCCACTAAGAGTACCTCCCGCTTGCCCATATAGCACGTCTTGCGGGGGCTGTTCTTTGCAACACCTAAATTACAACGATCAACTTGTTTTTAAGCAAAATAAAGTCGCAAATGCTTTTAAAAGGGTTGCCAAACTAACCATATTACCAACTCAAACGGTTGCATCTAATTCTTTTAGATATAGAAATAAAATTGCCATGCCAATAGACCCCGAATGTAGAAGAGTTGGGCTTTTTAGAACCAATTCGCATAAATTAGTGCCGGTAGACGACTGCATAATCACAAAAGACTGGATAAAGCCATTAATAAAAGTGGTAAATGATTTTTTGCAAAAATCCACAATTTCTATATATAATGAAAGCACAAAAAAGGGGCTATTAAAGCACCTTGTTGCACGAGAGGTTAATAATAACATTTTAATTACGCTTGTTATAAACGGCGACAGCCTGCCAAATATTGACCCCCTAATTAGCGACTTAAAACAAACTTTTGGCGAAAATTTTGGCTTAAACCTAAACAAAAATAAACTATGCAACAATGTTATACTAACTGATGAATTTATTCATATTTATGGTCTAAGTTCGCTCAAAAAAACCGATTTTGGAATTACCTACCCCATTACTAACGCTAGTTTTATGCAAGTTAATGACGAAATCTGCGAAAAAATATATCAAACAGTTTTAAATAATATTTCAGCAAAAGATGTAGTTATTAACGCATATAGCGGAGCAGGTCTTTTATCGGCACTTATCTCTACAAAAGCAAAGTTTGTATACGGAATTGAGATTGTTTCTGACGCTTCTCGCTCGGCAGAAAAATTAAAAATAGATAACAACATAAATAACCTAATTAATATTTGTGGCGACTGCACAAAGGAACTACCAAAACTAATTAGTTTAAACAACATTAATGACTTTACCCTAGTTGTTGACCCGCCACGAAAAGGTTTAACAATTGAAGTTGTTGAGTGCATAAAAAAATCTATGCCAAACAAAATTATTTATATATCTTGTAACCCACAAACCTTAGCAAGGGATATTGCTTTAATTGTGCAAGACGGAAATTTTGTACTAGAAAGTGTTATTCCCTACGATATGTTTCCCGAAACCGCACATGTAGAAAGTGTTTGCATTTTAAAAAAATCAAACTCTTTGCCCGCTAATTAAAAAACAAGTTATCAATACTTGTTCAATTTTTGCTTATAATTGATTTTTTTACTTGCTACTACTACTAAATTAAAAAGCAATCATTAAAGCCTATTACTTTTGAAACTAGCAAAATAAAAAGTAAGGAACAATGCAAATTTAATGCATTGTTCCTTTTTGATAGTTTTAACTTTCATTAACTATGGAGTCTATATTTTGCCTTAATTAATTTTACAAATTTGCCAAAACTCTTTTTACTCTTGGCATAAAAACATTGTACATATTCACAAGTTCGTTTGCTATCTTTTCTACATCAAGGTCAAAATCATAATTTGTATAGTTTGTTGTATCAAAATATGGGCCATTTAATCGGCGAGAGCATGGTTTTTTATAATACTTTCCAAATCTACCAATTCTTGTTGCCATTTTTTCGTTATTTCTATCCCAAATAAGTTCATAACCAATTTCGTTTTCAATCTCTTTTTTATGCAAATAAAGTTTGTCGTAAATAGTTTTTGCATCTCTATCTCCAAGATACACACAAATATCGTGCAAACAAGCATAACGGTCAACTCTTACATTTACCATAATTTTACTAAATGTCAAATCGCTCATTTTACGAATATCAAAATGCTCGCAATTATTTCTATATTTTACAAAGAAATCAGGGTAATTTTCTTTAAAACATTGTGCTAATTTATCAAAGAAATCTCTTCTTATTTTTTCTTCATCTCTCATTTCAGAAACCTCCATTTTTATCTCTGGACATATTTTTTCCGGTTTTGAAGAAACTGTTATGTTGTGTGGGTTTGTTTGAATATCGTTTAAATCTTCATTTTCTCTATCGTAAATTTCTATGCCACAATCTTCATAGGCTTTAAGCGGATTTTCACGATGCTTTCTATATCCTTGTGCATTTAGTTGTTTGTTTTCATCTTTTGTTATCCAACAAAGTCGTTGTTTTGAAATAAGTTCTTTGATTTTTTGAATATCAAGTTTTCCTTCTTCGCAAAGTTTACGCAGTTTGGTTTTAAAATCAAAAGCAGTCGTCATATGTTCGTCTACAAAATGTTGATGAACAACTATTTTTGTCCCATCATTTGTTCTAACTGAACTTAACCAGTCATAATCTCTTATGTCTTTGCCTGTCAAATCATAAAACTCATTATAAGCTTTTACACTTGCTAAATGTTTTGGAAATTTTGATAAAACCCACTCGTCGTGACTTGCTCTATCAAATATCCACTTGTTCGCGACTGTTGGATTGTGAACCATTGCCTGGGTATAATCTAGTAGCATTTTGCACCAAGTATCAAAATCCTCTTCTTTATCCATAAATTTTTCGTTCGTATTCATAATTCTTTCCTCTTTTTTGTATATGAAATACACTATAAGGTATTTCGATGGAAACAAGTAAAATGTTTTATCATAAATTTTTATTCTTAAAATCTCTTATTTTGTTTAATGTTATTTCACATCTGTTTCCACCAAAATACTTAAATAATAAATTCTTTAATATTGGTAATTTTGTTACTTCATAAAATAGAGTTAATGAAGAACAAAATTTTATTGAATCTATAAATCCCAATACTTCATAGATAGTAAAATCTTTTAAATTTAACAAAATATTACAACATTCCAAATATCTATACCACAAAATTTTGTTTTTCACATATTCCACAGCCTCTTCTATATTTTCAATTCCATAAATATTTGAATTTTCACTTCTTCCAAGACCCTTTAATTGTGGGAATATATACCAAATCCAATGTGTTTCCTTATAACCATTGTTTAATTGTTTGATAACATCACAATAAATTTCATTTTGTGCTTTTATAAACCTTTCCAAATTATATTTATCATTCTCCATCAAAACACCTGTTTATTGTTTCAAATTTGCAAAAGGCAACTGTCCATATTTGTTTTTAAATTCACACAACAATTCTTTTTTTACTTTTTCAGAATCATCACACTTCATATACCATATGTGCAAATTTTCATAATTTTGTATTTGCCCAATTATTCTACCACCGAAGGCGGAAACATTTTTCCCACCCCAAAACTTGAGATGTTTCAAGACTTTTTTGTAAACAGTTTTAGATTCGCTTTTCCCAATATATAGAATATCGGCATCTTTCAACCATCTGTTTTGCAACTCATCAATGGAAACAGCGACTTTTCTATCTCTCCATATCTCTAAATTAGCAGTCTCGTTAAAATCTACTTTTCCAAAATCACTAGGAAGAACAAAAATATAAACTCCATAGTAATTCCCTTTGCTTTCGTTCAAATCTCTCAATGTTCCGCCGAATTCAAAATCTCTATCAAAAAATCTTTTAATCATTTTTTAATCTCCTTAAAAAAACAATCTCCTTGATTTATCTTATATTTTAAGATTAAATCTATCAATTCTCTCAAAAATAAAATCATATTTTTGTTTTGTAGGCGTTTTGTAAAACGCGTTATACTAGGGGCATTTACTCCTTTTTCTAAGCACCTTTCACACAAACACCATCTCCCATGACAATGATATTTTTTGTAAACAATTTCAAAATCTTCTAATTGCGATTCAGCAATAATTTCGCCACAACATTTACACTTATATAGTGGCATATAAAATGTTTCAGTTCTCTTCACTATTTTTCTCCAAAACAGTTGTGTTTGTTGGTACACTTACCCCTAAAAGTGGATAGGACTTCATGTAACAACCTTTGCCTTTAATTGTAACAATATCACACCCATACTCTTTAAGATAATTAATGTTACGAGCAATTGTTTTTCTATCGCAAGAAATTCCACAGACTTTGCCAATTTGTTCTGCAATTTTTGTTTGATGCAATAAGCAATCTTTTGAACTCCCATATTTTAACGCATCATAAACATATAAAATAATAAGTTTTTTGTGCTTTTTCATCATTTCCTCCATTCTTATTATATCATACCACATGAGACAAAAACGAACCGACCATAAATTTTTTCAAATTTTTACTCAAGTTCTCATATTATAAGGGTTACCTTGTTTCTTACTCCATTCATTTAACATAAGTCTTTTGTATTATTTTTAGTTTTTCTTTTCAATATTGTTCTGCCTTTTTGCTTGGAATAGATTGGATAAGCCTTAAAATGCCCTTTGTGTTTAAAACATCGGTTTCTCTTAACTTGCCATCTTGGGCAGGTAATTTCAACCGGTGACAATTTGTCACCAGTTCACTTCCTTCATCTTTTAGTCTTTGCTTTAACTTATTCCAATATTTCCTTGCGGTTTGAAACTCCTTGCTATCCGTCAAAATTTCAACGACATCAACAACTGAAAAATACCAATCTTCTTCCCCGGCATTCCACAAAGTTCTTATTTTATTATCTTCAAAAACTTTAATATTGGACATAAATTTCTCCTTTGTATTAAGTATACCATACAATCTAAAAATTTGCATTTATTTATTTAATAAATCTAAAAAGGCATTTAAATATGTGATTTTCTTGATGCAAATTTCGTCAATTTGTTTTGGTAGGCAAGCAACACATATAAACTAAATTAAAGTAGACAAAATAAGAACTAAAGCATTTAGTCTACTTCTTTAAATTTTGCAGTTTCAATAGCAAGTTTTTAACTTAATCATTTTGTCAATTTTAACAACTGTTTAAAAATTGTTAAAAACTATAACAAAAAACGCACTTAGTTTGGTAAAATTACAAACCTGTGTGCGTTTTATTATTTTGCTAATTTTTAGAATAATCCAGATATGACGCCATTGCTATCAATTGTCATATTGTCTGATGCGGGAACCTTTCCTAACCCCGGCATTAACAACATATCTCCACATACGGCAACCAAAAAACCTGCACCCGTCCTAATTTCTACATCTCTAATTTCTACATTGAAGTTTTTTGGCGCTCCCAGCAATTTTTTATCTGCTGTTAAACTGCTTTGCGTTTTTGCCATTATTACAGGAAGGTTGTTGTAGCCATAGTCATTAATGGTTTTTATGGCATTTTTTGCCTTTTCGGTATATGTAACCGTGGCTCCACCATAAACCTTTTTTACAATATCTTCAATTTTTGTTTCTACGCTATCGGTCAAATTATAGGCAAATTGTAAATTTTGTTTTGGCTCATTACACTTTTGTTTTACCTTAGCATATAACCCCTTAGCGCCTTGTCCTCCCTTTTCCCAAACTTCTACGACCTCAACATCTTCATCGCCTAACAACTTTTTTACCAATTCTATCTCGGCATCTGTGTCGGTCACAAATTTGTTTAATGTTATTACAAGTGGCACTTTGTAGACATTTTTTAGCACGCTAATGTGATGTGTCAAATTTTCTATTCCTGCTTTTATTGCATCTAAATTTTCATTTGCCAAATTTTCATACAATTCTCCACCGTGAAGTTTTAATGCTCTAACTGTCGCAATTAGCACAACACAATCGGGTGCTAGCCCCGCTGTTCGACATTTAAAATCTATAAACTTTTCGGCTCCAAGGTCGGCTCCAAAGCCCGCCTCGGTTATGGTATAATCCGCCAAACTCATTGCAAGTTTTGTTGCCGTAACCGAATTACAACCATGTGCGATATTTGCAAACGGCCCGCAATGAACAATTGCCGGTGTGCCTATAAGAGTTTGTACCAAGTTTGGTTTTAGAGCGTCTTTTAATAAAATTGCCATGGCGTTTTCTGCCTTTAATTGCTTAGCATAAATTGGTTTACCTGATATATCTAGGGCAACCATAATATTACCAAGCCTAGTTTTTAGGTCGTCTATACCCTCTGCCATACACATAACAGCCATAATCTCGCTAGCCGCCGTAATAATAAATCTTTCGTGGCGGTCATAACCCGTTATACAATCTACCTCTCTTAAAGCTCGCTCATTTACGTCCATACATCTTCTAAACAATATTTGTTTTGAGTCTATGTTTAGTTTGTTTCCTTGAAAAATATGGTTATCTATTAGGCTACAAAGCAAATTGTTTGCACTTGTTATTGCATGAAAATCTCCCGTAAAATGCAAATTTATATCTTCCATAGGAATAACTTGGCTTTGTCCTCCACCCGTTGCACCACCTTTGGTACCAAAAACTGGACCCAAAGAAGGCTCTCTTAATGCAAGACATACACTTTCACCAGCATTTTTAAAGGCATCAGCCAAACCAATACTCACCGTTGTTTTGCCATTGCCTGATTTTGTTGGGTTAATTGCGGTAACCAAAATCAACTTACCCGAAGGCTTTGCATTTGTAATATTAATTTTTGCTTTATAATTACCATACAACTCTAATTGTTCATCAGTTATCCCTAGCCCCTTTGCAACTTCGGTAATTTTTTTTGGAGTAACCGCCCTTGCAATTTCTATATCACTCAACATATCAAATTCCTCCTTGTTGTTGATTTTTTATTTTTTGTTAGGCGTTGTCGTTCTTTTTAATTGCAAATCCGCCACTGACCGTTTCTATAGTTATGCTAGATGAAACTCCCGTTCCGTAAACCTTTTTGTTATCAACTGTTTTTTCTGCAAACTCAGAAGAATATTTACCCGAAAGGGTTTTAAAATTTACTTCATACCCCACAATTGACTGTGGCAAAAGCAATTCTACAGCACCGCTTGACGACTTTACCGACACACTAGAAACCGCACTATTGCACCTAATTTTTGAAGCACCAGAAACCGTCTTAACAACCATTGTTGAGCCGATAATATCTTGTGTGTAAATTCCGCCAGAGGTTGTTTCAATGTTTACCGCACTAATTTGACAAGTTTTTACAATTACATTTCCGCTAACCGATTTAGCAAATAGTTTTGTCGCATTAAACCCGCCCAGCGTTATAAGCCCGCTCGCTGATTGCAAATTAATTTCTGTAAGAGGCGAACAAACAGCGTTTTTAAAATTTCCGTTTACCTTTATTGACGCCGTTGAAGATTTGGCAACAATTTTTGTTAGACCTTCAACGCTTGCCGGAATTTTGACAACAAGCGTTTTTTCAAGTCCCACATCTACTTTGGTTGTAGAACTATTTCTATACTTAACGCTAAGCGTTCCATTTGATAGTTTATATCTTAATTTTTGGTCATCTTTTAAAGTTTTTTTGTAACTTTCTGATATTGAGACCTTTTCTATATCACTGCTAACTTCTAATTCTACCGAACCCGCCAGCCAGTCTATATCTATTGTCGAAATTTTTAAATCGTCTATTGTTCCATCGCCCACGCAATAGGTTTCCGCATTCATATAAATATAACTAGACTTAGTGCACCCACCAAGTGCAATTGCAGACGATAAAATTATAATTAAACAAATTACTGCATTGATTATTTTTTTCATGTCATTTTCCCCCTAAATTTTGCCTGGGAATCCCCTTTTTATTCCCGTTTGTGCGGTTGGCGAACCAACAGTTACTGCCGGCTGTACTACATTTTGTTGAGGTGTGATTTTTTCTGGTTGCGCAACAGCATTTGGTTGAAGCATAGTATTATTTTGTTGTGGTGCAACTACATTTTGTTGTGGCGAAGCATTGCTTTGTGGTTGCACTACACCTTGAAAATGTGTGATATTATTTTGTGGTTGCATTACACCTTGAAGAGGTGTGGTATTATTTTGCGGTGGTGCAATATTACTTTGTGCTTGCTGAGGTGGTACAGTTGTTGCAACTTGCGGTTGCGTTAACAACGCTCCTTGCTGACCCGCTTGTGGCTGTTGCACATTTTCTTGCAAAGGCTTGGTCTGCTGTTCTACCGAAGGTTTCGTATGCACATTGTTTGGCTGTTGCTGAGTTTCCCCACTCGTCGCAGACTGCTGCCCGCTTGGTTGAAACTTTGTAGGCTGAATATTTGTTACATTTTGAGTTTTTTGAACAGGTTGTTGTACATTTTGTTGCACTGCAACATTATTTTGCGGTTTTAGGTTAGATTCTTGCAAGTTTGGGGCTTGGTTAACAACTTTGGTTTGAGATAATGTATTTTCGGTTTTGTTAGCCTGCATTACTTCCAGCCGTTGCTGTTCTTCTTTTTGTCTTTTTTCTCGTTCTTCTTTTTCGTCTAGTGCTTCTTGCACAATCCTGTCATATTGTCTTTTTTTAACTATTATCCAGATAATACACACCGTGCTAACAATTACCAACATCAAAATAGCAATAATAGCCGCAAGCGTACTGTCTAAATTGACTTTTCCGCCAACGCTTTCAGAATCACCAACAATAACATAATCGTTTTCGGTGCTCTTTACAACATCTAATAGCAAATTTGATAAAAATTTACGAAACATTTGCTTCCCCTTATAATAACTTTTCAATATACTAATAAAAATTATATCATAATATTTAGCAAAAAATCAATTAGATTATTGCCGACTGCAAACATTTTAAAAGTTTTGAAAGTACTATTAAATCAATAATTTTTAACTAAACAGTTGACAAAAATAACCAACCAAAGATATAATTTGTAAGAAAAGTAGGAAAAGTAGGAGGTTTTATGGAAAAAGATAAATATATCTGGACAACCAAAATGACTTCTAAAGGACAAATTGTAATCCCCAAAGAAGCCCGTGATGTTTTTAACTTGCAAGCCGGCGACTCTTTAATTTTGTTTGGCGACAAGTCACGTGGTATTGCCATAGCAAAGTACGATGACTATTTAGAGTTTGCAAAAGCCATTTTTGAAGCAAAAAATAATCAATAAGGAGAAAATTATTATGTTAAAACTAATCAATTTCACAAAAGTATATCCAAACGGCAAAATAGGAGCAAAAGACATAACCCTTACCGTTGAAAGTGGCGACATTTTCGCCTTTATTGGACACAATGGCGCAGGCAAAACCACCACAATAAAATCTATTGTAGGCATTAATGATTTTACTAGCGGAGAAATTATTATTGATGGCGTTTCTATGAAAAATGACCCAATAAAATGCAAAAAAATGCTAGCCTATATTCCCGATAACCCCGACATTTACAATGCTTTAACGGGCATTCAGTACATAAATTTAATTGCAGATATTTTTAATGTAGATAAAAACACCCGCAAATTACTTACCAACAAATATGCAAACTTGCTGGAATTAAACGGCGTTTTAAACGACCCTATTTCTACCTACTCGCACGGTATGCGACAAAAACTGGTGCTAATTTCTGCCTTTGTGCATAGTCCTAAACTACTTGTTTTAGACGAGCCTTTTGTTGGGCTAGACCCAAAAGCAAGTTTTTCTTTAAAAGAAATATTTAAAGACTTTACCAAAAATGGCGGTGCAATATTCTTTTCTACACACGTGTTAGAAGTCGCCGAAAAAATTTGCAACAAAGTTGCTATTATTAAAGATGGTTCCCTAATCGCAAACGGAACAATGGACGAAATCAAAAAAGACCAAACTCTAGAAGAAGTCTTTTTGAAGGGGGCAAACTAAATGCGTGAACTTGGCATTTTAATTAAAAATGAGTACAATATTTTGCTGGGCTCCATTCAAGGCAAAAAGCACAGAAAGTCCACAGTTTACGCTAGCACAATGTTGCTTTTGGGCGTAATTGCACTTGTAGCAATTTATACCTATCAAGCAAAAACAATGTATGATGGGCTAGGAAAACAACTAGGGCTATTTGACCTATGTTTGTTTCACGGCATTTTAACCACCGTTTGCGTTACAATATTAATTGGCGTAATGCGAATTTCTGCAAAAAGCAAAACCAACGATGCCGACCTTTTATTATCTTTGCCTATTAAAAGGGGTTATATAGTTATTGCAAAAACCATTAACAAATATATTTTTGATTTCTTTTTTGAAACACTGCTATTTGCTCCCTACTATATTTTATATTTAGTTTTTACACCATTTAATTTATCTCGTTTAGTTATTTGCGTCTTAATTAATCTAACCCTACCCCTAATAAGTATTGCAATCAGTTATATTTTAAACTTTTTTGTAGATAAAATTTGCACAAAACTAAAAAGCGGAAACTTTATTAAATCAATTTTTACATCTATTATCTTTATATTAATTCTTGCTCTGCTTTTGCTAAAAACTAGTTTTTATGGCACGGTTAATGAAACGAATATGGAAAACTACTTTACCGACAGAGCAATTTCTAACTCACTTTTGCAAATAATTTTAAATAAAAACCTAACCTACCTGATTATATATTTGGTTCTTGCCATAGGATTATTTTTGATAGGCGAAACACTTTTTGCACACAACTACGGAAAGACCAGCGCAAGTTACCACTCAAAATCAACCAAATTTAAATTTAATTCACCAAAATCTATGTTTATTAACCTATACAAAAAAGAACTATTTGCCTATTTATCTACCCCAGCATACATAACAAACACAATAATCGGACCTGCTATTTTAATGGTGTTTTCAATTTTGATTGCCATTCTTGGAACCAGCGGTGTAGAATCACTACTCGCCATTAATATCACAAATAAAGGCATGTCTTGTGCAATATTTACCTTAATTTTTTGTATGATGTCTGCAACAACGGTAATATCAAGTTGCTCAATTTCGCTAGAAAGTCATAATCTTTGGATAATAAAGTCTTCCCCAATAGACGAACGACTCCTTCTTAACGCAAAGGCGTTGTTGCACATTAGCATAATGTTACCCGCCGTTGTACTTTCGGCAATCATTTGCTCAATCGCTCTAAACTTTTTATTTTTGCAATCTTTGGTTTTGATAACACTACCAAGTCTACTAACCATTATAATAGCCTATGGTGGATTGCTTATAAATTTGTGGATACCGAACCTAGACTGGGAAGATGAAACAAAGGTAGTAAAGCAAAGCATCTCAGTTTTAATTGCAATGGTTTTTTCGCAAATTATTGCCTTGCTCCCACTCGCAATTACTCTAATTTTTAATCAAATTTCCCTAATAGTTTTATGCACTTTTACCTACATAATATATGGCGCAATTCTATTATTGGTACTGCTTTTACTATTTACAAAGGGAGCAAAACTACTTCGAAAACTTGCATAAACCCACACCTAAATGTGGCTTTTGTGGCTGTTTTTTAATAATTACACATGGGTCATGGCGACCACACTTTGTGCCGTATAGCAATTAGTCGAGCAGACGCAAACTTCCTAAAATGGGGCAAATTTTCGCCCCATTTTCAATTCCGTTTTTTTTGTCAAAGCGGTTTTTGAAAATTTTAGTTAAAAAATTGATAGCGTTTTTTAAATTTAAAAAAGTTAGTTTTTTGCTTTGAAAAATTGTATATATGCTCTATAATAGAGAGTGCTATGGAAAACAAATTTAAAATTACAAAATTAAAACAACAAGACTATTTAAAGTTTTATGAATCACTAAAATTGTCCCGTGAACAAAATAAGCACGGGCTGTTTGTTTTGCTAAGAAATCCCACAGATTATAAATATACAAAAAACTTTTTGATGCAACACAATATTGGTGGCTTTGCAATTACTCCAGACGGCGAGTTTGTATCTGTTCACAAAAACAATGCACTTGCAAAAATGTACAACGCAAAACATATTTTACCCCAACTAGTAGAATGTGCTATAAAAAACGGGGCAACCAAAGGCGATTGTTATGGAGAATTTTTGGCAAGTTATTATATGCAATGTGGCTTTGTGGTTGTTGCAAAAGTTCCTTTTGTTAATGTTTACGACAACCCAAAAGATTGGAACTATAACACCTTTGGTAAACCCTATGTATACATTCTTGCAAAAGCAGTTTTTGATAACGCCGAATATAAAAGACTAATTAACAACAATGCATTTGCCAACTTTTGCACTATTGAGCCATTTATAAAAGAAATCAAAAACTATGACCACGCACTAGAATATAGGGATAACTTGCTAGAAAAATTTAAAAATATGTCCTACAACCAAATTATTGAATATATTAAAAAGAACTAGCATAGTTAACTTTTTTAATCCTAGATTTCGCAAAATTTCATTTTGTTTCAAACAAAAAATGAGAGTAAATATTGCTCTCATTTTTCTAAACGCTTGAAATATTTTTTAGTGAATTTATTTCATTTTGTAATAATATGAATATACCCCGCTAGTTGAAGTATCCGCCTTTTCTATAAAAAGTTTAAATAGATATTGATTTGTAGAAGCGTTAAACTCGTAGCGAATTTCAAGAGTATAAACGGAGTTCCTAACAAAATATCCTCCCTCATCTGTATTGTGGTTTGTAACATAGTAAAATCTGTAAAGTTTGCTTGGATTATCATCAAAATAATCAGTTACATTATTACCTTGTTCTAAAACATACCATGTTTCATTTTCACTATACATTACACCATGATTAGAGATGTGTCCAAAATAGCCATTATAGTTTGTTTTGAAATAGTTTAAATAAATTTCCGCATTTTGTTTTAAAACATCAACATTGTCGCAAGGTTGCGAAAATGAATACCCGCCATTAAACCAAGAATCACTGGAAGATATTGTTCCGTTAAGCCCAACTGGTGCTGTTAAGTTGGTCAATCCGACTGCGGACAACTCAGTTTCGGTAAACCATTTAGAACTGTCGTGCAAATTAGAGTTTCCCCCCGAACCCTTATCTCCATCATCGCCACAAGCGGTTAAGAAAAATGTTGCCGGAATAACTAGCAACACTGCCATTATTAAATTTAAAATTTTGTGTTTTGCTTTCATATCTTCTCCTTTAATAAAACCTAATTCATGAATTTATGTTTCCATCATTTCTTAAAAATCAAAATAGCCTTTGCGCCAGGTGTGGTTGTTGCAGAAACTAAAGCAAAACCATCTTTTTCCATCTCGTTACACCTATCTTCTATTTTCTTTGCCATTTTATTTGCTACGGGCGTGTAGCCTATTAATTCAGTTTTATACATTTATTTTACTCCTTTGTTATTAAATACTTTTGGTTGTTGCCAATTAAGTAAATAATCAAAAAACTTGCGACTTTATAAATATAGTATAACATAAAGTTTTTTAATTTGTATATTAATTTTTAAGCAAGATAAACAAATAATATTACTATTCGTTTCTTCTTAACATCTTTAACCATTAAAAAATATCCAAGGATAAATTCCTTGGATATTGTTACTCCCCCACCTTATGCCGAACATTACTGTTCGGCAATTTCTAATGCAGGGGCTTTTGCCCACCGAGCAAATAGCCCCTTGCACGCCGGAAGGCGGCGGTTTGAACCCTACACAAATCTAACAATTAAAAAATATCCAAGGATAAAATCTTTGGATTTTGTTACTCCCCCACCTTATGCCGAACATTACTGTTCGGCAATTTTTAATGCAGGGGCTTTTGCCCACCGGGCAAATAGCCCCTTGCAGGCCGGAAGGTGGCGGTTTGAACCCTACACAAATCTAACAATTAAAAAATATCCAAGGATAAATTCCTTGGATATTTTTTATGGTTGGGATTAGTGGACTCGAACCACCGACCCCCACCTTATCAGGGTGGTGCTCTAACCATCTGAGCTAAATCCCAATTTTGTTTGTTTTTACGACTTTATCAACTGTCAAAATTATGGTGGAGATAATCGGATTCGAACCGATGACCCCCTGCTTGCAAGGCAGGTGCTCTAGCCAACTGAGCTATACCCCCATAATGCCAAAACGAGTGTGGCGGAAATATTCTAATGTGTCTTATTTGTTTTCGACTTAATTATATTACCACCTTTTACTCGTCTTGTCAATGATTTTTATGAAAAATTCTAATTTTGTTTTAAAAAACTTATTGCGTTGTTAAATCTGTCTTTAACCTCTTTTTCGCCTAATAATTGCATAATTTCATAAAGGTCTGGGGTTTGACGCCTACCCGTTATGCTAACCCTAATTATTGTAGAAAAATCAGCCACACTGCCCACAAACATTTCTGGATTTTTCTTATATTCTTTCATATCTGGGCAAAAGCCACATTCTGTCGAAACTTCCTTAACACCCGCAAACCAACCGTCCTTATCTATATTTGTGCTAAATTTTTGGCTATATTTTTCAAGGGCTTCAACTATTTTTTCCTTTGTTATCTTTTCATAATCAAATGCAGAATAATCATTTTTATAAAGACTATTAAACATAAAACTATAAAAAGGCACAACTTCACTAAACGTTGTAATATCCTTTCGAGGTCTATTAATGTTTTTATCCATTCCAAAAACTTTTTTGCAATAATCTTCGTTTTCAGTCAACAATTTTGCAACATCGGCATTGTACTTTTGTGCCCAATTTAAAGTTTTTTCATACATCTCTTCGCCAGTAAAACGGCTAATAATGTTTTTGCTTACATTATCTATCTTTACTAAGTCAAAAAGTGCACCGCTTTTACTCATATTGCTAATTTTAAAATCAAACTCAGAAATATTGGCATCTGGGTGCTCCGCTCTCCATGGCTCGTAATTAGAATTAATTAAATTCATTAAATAGTCTACAATTGCATTGCTAGGGTACCCTGACTCATGAAACCACCTACTATCTGCCCAATCGTCCTTTCTTTTGCTTACCTTGCGTACATTTCCCGTTTCTTTATCTATGGTATTAACGGTTGGGGTATGTAAATATTTTGGCGCTGGCAACCCCATATATTCAAATAGTTGTATATGAAGTGGTACGCTTGGAAACCAACTTTCATCTCTAATAACGGTAGTTGTGTGCATAAGAGTATCATCAACCAAGTGCGCTAAATGATACAAGGTTTGCCCATCACTTTTTAAAATAATGTAATCATTAGAATTTACCGGAAGAACGGTTTCGCCAATTCTTAAATCTTTAAATTTAAATCTTTTGGTGCCATCTCCATTACTCTTTATTCTAATTGTAAACGGTCTACCCGCCTTCAAATTTTCTTCAACAGCCTCTAAACTTAAATCTCTGCACTTTGCCCATCTTCCATAATAACCTAGTGGCAAGCCCAATCTTTTTTGCTCGTTTGCCGAATCATCATCAGAACCATCGCAAAAACAAGGGTAAGCAAGTCCTCTGCGTACTAAATCTTTTGCAAACGCTTGATAAATTTCCTTTCTTCGACTTTGAATATATGGCCCATATTCGCCCTTTTCTTCATTTTCGGAAATAAACCCTTCATCAAACTCAATTCCAAACCCTTTTAATGCAGGAACAAAAATATCAGCAGCGCCAGCAACTTCTCTTTTGCTATCGGTGTCTTCATCTCTTAAAAAGAACACACCTTTTTCTTTAGAATTTGCCACCGCTCTGTTTATTAAGCATTGGTAAACTCCGCCAATGTGCATATATCCTGTTGGACTTGGTGCAAATCTTGTAACTTCGGCGTCTTCTGGCAAGTTTCGCTTTGGGTACATCTTATAATAATCTTCGGGCGTTTTTGTGATGTTAGGGAACAACAAATCCGCCATTATCTTGTATTCATCTAGTGTTGGCATTTTAATCTCCTTTTTTGTTATTTATTAAACTATTTTCATCTATATAAGTGGCTGTTAGGTCGGCTATATGCATCCAAACACAAAGCGGAAACCTTCTACAACTTTCGCTTAGCCCGTTTGCTCCACCCAAAACTCTAACATCAAAGCCACCCATATGCCAATTTATTGCAAGTGCCTCTTCTCTTGTAAGCCTAATGAACCCATTTATAATATAAACAGATTTTTCACCATGTCCATAAGGCAACTTTTCTTCAACTGAATAATAAGGTTTTTTAACCCATTCGCCGTTTTCTTTGGCGTTTCTATAATCTATTTTATAAAAATCAATCTTACATAAATCGTGAAGCAGTCCACAAATCGCTATGGTTTCTTCTGGATATTTTTCATATCCACCATATTCGCTAACTATTAGTTTATTAAGTCTATCATAAACATTTAAACTATGCTCGCAAAGTCCGCCCTCGTGGTCACAATGATATTTTGCACTGGCTGGCGCAATAAAAAAGTCGCTCTTTTCTAAATAAGCAATAAGTTCGTCTACGCCCTCTCGCTTAACCTTGTCTTTTAATAAACCAATAAATTTTGCCTTGTTTGTTTCGACATCGCTCATAAATATTTTTCCTTTTTACAAATTTTAAACTTTTAATAATTATACAACAATATTAAAAATCTTGCCCTTTACATAAATTATTTTTTTAGGTTCGCTTGTTAAATATTTTGCTATTTCTGGAACTTCTTTTGCAACGGCAACAATCTCTTCTTGTGTAGCATCTTTATTAACCTTAACCACTCCACGAAGTTTTCCATTTATTTGAATAGGAATATCTATTTCGTCTAATTGCAATTTACTTTCATCATACTCCGGAAAACTCTCGCCTGCAATATCTTTGCCAAAAACAATCTCATACAATTCACTTGTTAAATGTGGAGCAAGCGGGTTAAGACAGATTAAAAATTGTCTTAATTCTTCACGAGTTATAAACCCATCTTCTTTAATCTTTTTCATAAACTTCATACAAGCACTAATTGCGGTATTAAGTTTTAAATTTTCGTAGTCTTCGCTAACCTTTTTAATTAATGTGTTTAATTCAAACTCATGTTCAGCCGAAACACCATCGCCCTTTATCATATCTTGAAGTTTCCAAACTTTATCCAAAAAGTTTTTAATTCCGTCTATGCCATTAAATGTCCAAATGCAATTATCTTCGTATCCCGCCAAAAAGTGCAAATGCATTCTTGCAACATCAGCGCCGTATTTGTCTATAACTTCTAGCGGAGAAACGCCATTTATTGAACTTTTGCTCATTTTTTTGCCTTCGCTATCCAAAATTAGACCACTACCCATCTTTCTTGCAAAAGGGTCACGGGTTGGCACAGCCCCAATTTCGTACAAAAAGTTTTGCCAGAAGAATGCATAAAGCACATGTCTGGTAATATGCTCCGTTCCGCCAGTATAACAATCTACACTGCCCCAATATTTTAATTTATCAAAATCTGCCAACTTTTCGTTGTTGTGTGGGTCGGTATACCTTAGCCAATACCAACTAGACCCCGCCCAGTTTGGCATAGTGTCAGTTTCGTGTCTTGCAGGACCACCGCAATTAGGACATATTGTATTAACCCACGAATCAATTTTTGAAAGAGGCGAATCGCCTTTTGCGTTAGGCAAATAGTCGTCAGTTTCTGGCAAAACCAATGGTAAATCTTTTTCGTTTATTGGAACAATTCCACATTTGTCACAAAAAACCACAGGGAATGGCTCACCCCAATATCTTTGACGGTTAAATGGCCAGTCTTGCATTTTGTAGTTAATTTTACGCTCGCCATAACCATTTTTTACAACAAAGTCGGCAATGGCTGGCTTTGCGTCTTTTACCCGCATTCCACTAAACTCGCCCGAATTCATTAATTTTGAATTGTTTTGCAAATAGTCTTGCTTTTCTTCGGCCTTTGAAGAAATGTCCCCTTCTATAACCTGAATTAGTGGAATATTAAACATTTTTGCAAATTCGTAATCTCTTTGGTCGTGAGCAGGAACAGCCATAACAGCACCTGTTCCATAATTTGCTACAACAAAATCACCTAAATATATCTTAACCTTGTTCCCGTTAACGGGGTTTACACAGTAAACACCTTCTAGTTCTACACCCGACTTGTCTTTAACTTGACTAATTCTTTCAAACTCACTTTTAAGAGTGGTCTTTTCTTGATACTCTTTAACTTTATCTAAATTTGTTATGTACGGACTTAGTGTATTTACTAATTTATTTTCAGGAGCCATAACAACAAAGGTTACCCCAAATATGGTTTCAATACAGGTGGTAAAAATTTCTACCACGCCAACTTCTTCGTTGGTGCTATTAAAAACTTTAAACTTAACCTGCATTCCTTCGCTCTTTCCTATCCAGTTGCGTTGAGATTCTTTTAAACTCTCTGCCATATTGATTCTATCCACATTGTCTAGAAGCTTCTCTGAGTATTCCTTCATTTTTAAGAACCAAACATCTCTATTAACTTGTATTACATCACTTCCGCAACGGTCACACTTTCCTCCTTGACTGTCTTCATTAGACAAAACCGTTTGACATTTTTCACAAAAATTAACGGTGCCATTTTTTTTGTATGCCTTGCCATTTTTTAATAGTTGCATAAAAATCCATTGTGTCCATTTGTAATAGTCTGGGTCTGATGTGCAGATTGTTCTTGTCCAATCAAAACTTAGCCCTATTTTTTTTACTTGGTTTAGGGCATTTTTCATTCCTTCTTCTACAAATTTGCGAGGGTTTATTCCCTTTTTTATTGCTGCATTTTCTGCTGGCAACCCAAAAGCGTCCCCACCTATTGGAAACAAAACATTATAACCTTTTAGTCTTTTGTATCTTGCAAGAGCATCAGCCGGAACAGAACCCTTTAAATGCCCCATATGCAAATTACCGCTAACATTAAAAAACTCATATAATACATAGTATTTAGGTTTTGTAGGATGAAAATCTACCGCTTTAAACGATGGTTCATCTTCCCACCTTTTTTGCCACTTTTCTTCAACTTCCTTAAAATTGTATTCTTTCATTGCTATTCATTCCTTGTAAATTAATGAGTTTATTTTATCACAACGGCCTTGTAACTTCAAGTGTTTTTAATAACAATTAGCATTAATACCTTGCTTTTAAAAAAATTTTGTAACAACAAATATCTGCTTATGCTTGTTTAAAAATTTTTTGTATGATATAATCAAAATTGCTAATCGAATAAAAGGAGATTGTAATGGATTTTGACATTTTAAACAGAATTAGTGATGCAGAAAACTATAAACTAAAACTCGGCTTGACAATGATTTTAATAAACGCCAGCCAAAACGGAGAACTAAAAGTAAAAAGAAATAAAAATGTATATAATTTTTGCATCAACGAAATAAAAAAATTAACTCTTGCACTAGATGATAGCAAGGGGTTTAAATACAATGATGAGATTTTGTCCTACGGCGAACAACTCTTTCATTTACTAATAGTTACCGAAGTTATTGATGAAGACAATTTACCTCTTTTGCAAAATTTTTCTAATGTTGTTAAAAAGTTTCGTGGGCCAATTAACACCATATTAGAATTAGGCAAAAAAAAGGAATGCGACCAAAAAGCCGCCGACAAACTGCTTGCCGAAATTGAAAAAATGAAGGACATTGACCTTAAAAACTGCACATTTGTGCAACTATTAGAGCAAACACGTGAAGATCAACTACATTTTGAACCAACTGCAAAAAAGCAAATTGCTGATTACATTTTTGACAAATTAAAAGATGGCGAAAAGTGTTATCCCGCACTTACAGAAGACCAAAAATACACCCTATTCATTTTATCCGACCTTACATTTTTTTACGATACCGAAAACACCGAAAAATTAATGCTAGACCTTGCAAAATTCGATGACGAATTTGTTTTTGCTACAATAAGATACCAGTTACATAAAAATAAAGAACCCGACACCGATATGCTTACAAAACTCGCAAACAATTTAGAGTACGGTGCTCTCTTGTATGGTCTTCTTGGCGGATACAAGCGAACCGACCTGTTTCCTGCAAACATTAATAACCCTACCTATCTTGCGAAAAGTGCGTTGGTGCATTGGCTTGCCTACCCAACAGAATTGGGTCAAGTACCTGACAAAATAGAATTTTTGGGTGTTAAGTCTGTTAAAAAAAGAGATTATTATATTTACAAATTTATGACAAACAGCGAAAATCTTGAAAGCGACAGAAGAAATGTTTGGCTTGTTGGTTGGGGAAATGCACAAGGCGGAACATTTAGCAACTTTGACAAACTCTCTGACTTTGAATGCAATCGCAAAGAAAAAACACTTAAACTTATTAAAAAGTCTATAATTAAAACGGGCATATAGCAAATTATTTTGCAATAAAAAGCCATTAAGCATTTATTTGTTTAATGGTTTTTTCTTTTTGTTAAGTAGTTGTAGTTTATACTTTCGCAAAAGCCTATAAAACACCAACAAGTTATGGTGTCACAAAATAAAGGGAAACCAGACATTATCAATCACTTTTTTGTTAAAAACACTTGAAATATTTACATTTTGTGGTAAAATTATTACAATAAAAACTTTGGGGGAATGTATGGTAGAAAATTCATATAACGCAAATTTTGAAAAAGACACCGTTCAATTATTAGCAACCGTTAATCAAATTTATGACCGCATTATTAATTCTCGTGATGGTAAAAATTTAAAAGGAGCCGAAAAAGAAGCTTATAAAAAGGAAATTTTTAAGCAAAGGGATATTCCTGCTTGCTTTGCGTATATTGTAACCCGTCTTCTAAATTACAACGCAAAACGCAGTATTAACTTGTTAAACACCTCAATTTCAAACGGAACAGCAATTTATTTGTCCGATTTATGTGACAACTGTTTTGATGAAGACACCCTAAAATATATAAAAAATCACGATTTGCTTGGTTTACATATATTAAAACTTGATTTAGACGCAAAGTCAGACGAACTCGTACGCTTATTATCTCCCGGCAAAAACAGAGAAAAAAGATATTCTAGTTTGCGACAAAAAATAGTGGCATCAACCACCGAAGACGAAAAGAAGGCACACGCTATTGCCTTTTTGGCAGGAAAATCGGCAAATCAAAAATTTTTATCGGGCATTCATACCAACGGACGAGGCGAAAAATTAAACACCATAGATGAAAAACTTAAATTTTTGTTTCCTAATTTAGATATTACACTAACTCCTACCAAAATTAGCATCGCTTCAAGCAAGCAATTAGAAAGCAATGTGTTGACTTTTAAAAACGCCTACAACAAGTTTATGACCGAACCAAAAATAAGAGAAAACGCCATACAAACTCTAAAACGCCAAAACTTGCCACCAACTGATGAAGCGGTAAACTATCAATTACTAATAGATTTTGGCAAAACCCGAGCATTTAAATTTGTTTACAAAGAGTTTTACTCAGATATACCCGAAATATCTTCTGTTAGAAAAAAGGTTAATGATGCAAAATTAAAGGTTAGAAATATGTCGCAAGGGCTTAGCAAAAAACTAAGCGAACTGATTTTTGACAAAACAATTGTTAGCGAAGTTAAAAACTGGTTTTTGGTAAACTATAACCTACCTAACCCTACTGATAAACAAATTGCGACCATAATCATTGCCGACATTACAAAATATTTAAAAGAAAACGACCGCCATATTCAAGAATTGTCAAGAAGTTTTATTTCTTCAATAGATTCTAGAACTCCATCTTTTAGTAACAATGTAATAAAACACACTTTTGCGCTTTTGGGCTATGACGACTTAAATAGTGACGACATAAAAGAAATTAAAGCCACTGCAAGAAAGCACGCTAAGGTGCAACTAAAACAAAAGCCAAAAGGTTTGCCAACGGTTTCCGCTTCTCAACAAAAAAATATAATCAACAAGGTTTGCAACTTGTTACAAGACGACCAAATTAGAAGCCGAGCCGAAGCCGACCTAAAAGCCATACTTAAAAGTAAACCACATTTAAAAATGAGCGTAAACGAATCTTCTATAAGTGGGCGTATTTTAGATGGACTAAGAGCATATAACCACAGTTTGTATGTAACAATTTCTGATAGCAATATCGCAGGTCTTGGTGTTGGCAGTGTTCACGAAAAATTAAAAGCGCTTGGATTTAATTTTGAAAGCGTTCCTAAAAATACCGACATTGTACTAGAAAACTTCGAAAAAGCCAACAAAGATGATGATTTTCGAAAACAACTATTACAAAAGGCATACTCTGCCGGCTACGATGTAGACCTTTCGTTAGAAAATTCTGACAAACGCTCATTAAACAACAAACCGCTTGCTCTATACTTAATAAACAAAGAAACAAAAAATTTAAATGCTGACCAAATGCGTTTAGTAACCGAAAAACTAGGGCTTACAGAACTTTACCAGCACGCCCTAACAACACCAAAGGCGTCATTAAAGTTAAATGAGGGTTTAGTTCAAAACTTTTTGGCTATAAATAGCAAAATAAGGTTATCTCCTGACGGAAAAATTTTGAATCCCGAAAGCATTGATATGCTAACCAGCTTTTCGCGAGATGCACAAAAAGCGTTTAACACTACCCGAAAATATACGCTTTTTGCCTTTGCCGAAGACCACTCTCTAACACAAAATAATATAGATACCATCACAAAAACGGGGAAAATTTCTGGCATACACACAAGTTACGCCTATTGTAATCAATTAAGAAATCTTGCCACACTATTTAATGGCGACCTTGATTACACCATTGGTGTTTTGTTTAAGCGTAACCGTGACCTAGGTAGCAAAACAACTTCAAGACTTGTAGACAAAATACGATTAACTGACAAAGAAATAGACTCGTTACGCAAATTAGTTGACCAAAAGTTTAAAAAATACACTCACTCTAAAGAATTTTTGAGTACAAATAAAAACAAACCTGTTTCTTTTGAAGACCGCTACAAAGCAGTAATAAAGTACATAGAAATCTGTCAAGAAGTATATAATGAAAATGTAGGCGAAAAACAAGAACAACAATAATTAGCATAATAATTTTTACAACAAAAAAGACGAAAGAATTATTTCCTTCGTCTTTTTTATTAATTAGATGTTAAGCAATCTGAAAATGTGCTTGTTTAAAATCATAAACACAAGATCAAGAATCCAAATAATGTTCCAACCAAAAATTAATCTGATTAGGCCTGCTACAATCTTGCCTTCCATGAATCTTGTAACAAATCCACAAACCCAAGAAGTAACTGGTATAATTGCTAGAATTACACTAACAATCCATGATAAACCAAAATAATCGCTCTTTGATGCCATTTTTATATATCCTCCTAATAATTTCTATATTCAATATACTACATTGTATTAAAAAAATCAACAAATTATACTACCTACTGCGATATTTTTTCTAACTGCTCCTTAGAAATCATAATGTTAAAACCATCGGGAGCCACCAAAAATATATTGCCCTTAATTCGTTGAATGCTTCCGTTTAATGCACACACTCCACCACTAATAAAATCTAATATTCGTTGAGCTTCGCCGTCAGAAATAGCATCAAGATTTACAATGGCTGGCTCCGTTTGCTTTAAATATTCTATTAATTTTTTTACATCTTCATAATTTTTTGGGGTAAAAAATACAAAGTTTTTTTGATTGTATGACCCGTATGGGTTATATGTTTGGGTTATGCCAGTCTTTCCCATTCCGTCTGCGTTTACAGTGTTAAACTGATCTCTGTTCATTGCAAAAGAGTTGGGTTCCGCATTTCCCGCTTGGTTAAAGTCGGTTATACAATTAAAATTATCGTTTAACCCTTGTTCTCCCCTTCTTTTTTGTTCTTTTTTTAGTCGCCTTCTTTCTCTCCATGACAACTTTTTATTGTCATCGGCAGTTTCTTCAACGTCTTCCGACTCAAACCCAATTCCCTTCATAATAAAGTTAAATAATCCCACTTTTAAACTATTCTCCTTTGAATATATCTTTATTTTACCATAAAAAAACCTATTAGTAAAATATTTTACATATAGTTTTTTCCTTTTTTAGTCAACTTCAAACCATTTTGGTTTTTATAAATTTTAACAATTTTTTAACTTCATTTAAAAACTAAATATATTTTTACCCCTTTTTTTATACAAAGTATATGCAATAATTTGGCACAAAAATTTGACAACTCTTATTTTTGATATATAATCGCCAGAGTCGACAATATTTGTGCTTTTAAACCAGAAATTTATACTACCTAAATCAAATATTGAACTAAAATTAAATAGAAATATTTAAAGGAGAAATGAATATGTTAATTGAACCATTGTTTGATAGAGTTTTATTAAAAGAAGTAAAAGATAGCACCCAAAAATCATCTGCTGGCTTAATTTTGCCCGAAACCAATCAAGAAAAGCCACTAATTGGCGAAGTGGTTGCTGTTGGTAGCGGACTTACCGCAGATGGAAAACAAGTAGATATGGCTGTAAATGTAAACGATAGAGTGGTTTATAGTAAATACGCCGGAATCAATTTTAGAATTGATGGCACCGAAGTTGTTTTAATAAGACAAAGCGACATTCTTGCAAGAATAACTAATTAAAGGAGAATTAAATGAGTAAACTATTAAAATTTGGAGAAGATGCACGAACAAGCATTGTAGAAGGCGTCAAAAAACTGGCAAACGCCGTAAAAGTAACCCTTGGCCCCAAGGGCAGAAATGTTATACTAGATAGACCTTTTGCAAATCCGTTAATAACCAATGACGGGGTTACCATTGCAAAAGAAATAGAGTTGGCAGACCCTTTTGAGGCGGTTGGTGCAAATATTATAAAAGAAGTTAGTGTAAAAACTAACGATGTTGCAGGTGACGGCACAACCACTGCCATAATTTTAGCAGAAAAAATGGTGCAAGAAGGCATAAAAAACATTGTTGCAGGCGCCAACCCTCAAGAACTTAAAGAGGGTATAAACCTTGCAATTGATTTTGTTTCCAAGGAATTATCTGCCCTTTCTAAGCCTGTTTGCACCGATGCCGAAATTGAACAAATTGGCACAATTTCTTCTGGTGACCAATCTATTGGCAAACTTATTGCTTCTGCCATAAAAAAAGTAGGAAAAGATGGAGCCATAACGCTAGAAGAAGGCTCTACAAACTCTACCGAACTCGTAATAACCGAAGGTATGCAAATAGACCGAGGTCTACTTTCTCCTTATATGGCAACAAACCTAGAAAAACAGACCGCCGAACTAGAAAATGTAACCATAATTATAACGGACAAAAAAATTTGTACATTAAACGAAATAGCCCCATTGCTAGAACCTATTTTGCCTCAAAACCCCAAAATATTATTAATTGCTGATGACTATGAAAGCGAAGCAATTGCGGGGCTGGTGGTTAATAAACTTCGTGGAAATCTAAATATTGTTGCCATTAAGTCGCCTGCCTTTGGAGATAGAAGAAAGGAACTTTTGGCAGATATTGCCACACTTACAGGTGCTACCATAATATCTAGCGAAATAGGATTAGATTTTTCTAATGCAACCGCAGAGTGCTTTGGTGGCGCCCGCAAAGTTATTGTAGATAGCACTAATACAACCATTATTGATGGCTTTGGAAAACCCGAAAAAATTGACGCTCGAAAAAGCCAAATCAAAAACCAAATACAACAACTAGATACCGAATTTGAAAGGGAAAAATACACCGAACGCCTTTCTAAACTATCGGGTGGAATTGCCGTTATTAAAGTAGGAAGTTCTACCGAAATTGAGATGAAAGAAAAGAAATTGCGTATAGAAGACGCCCTAAACGCCGTAAAAGCAGGCACCAAAGAGGGCATAGTTGCAGGCGGTGGCGTAGCGCTACTTTCTTGCACAAAACCACTAGAAAATTATATTAATTCCCTTGTTGGCGACACCCGCACTGGTGCAGAAATTGTGTTAAAAAGTCTTTTTGCACCACTTTCTCAAATTGCCGAAAACGCCGGCAAAAACAGTGGCGTAATTATTAAAGAATGTCTGTCTTCCCCCACAGCGAACTATGGATATGATGCCAAAAATGATGAGTTTGTAGATATGATAACCGCCGGAATTATAGACCCCGCAAAGGTAACCAAGACCGGTCTTATAAATGCCGGAAGCGTAGTTTCTACCCTTCTTACAACGGAATGTATTGTGGTTGACGACCCACAATCAAAAACAGATAAATAATAATCATTAAAATTTTTTACATATTTTTATTTCATATTTTAATAAAATCCTTCAAACAAAACCCTAAGTGAAGAAACCTAACCTGTTCGCTTTGCTTAGGGCTTTTTTTGTTGCAAAAAAAATACACAGCGTTTAGGGGAAAACTATTCCCAACTAAACTCTGTGTAAATTAAGAAATTTTAATTATTTAGGTTGTTTTAAAAATTATGTGTTTGGCTGTTTTCTTCCCGTTGCCAAGCAATCACAAATTTCGTTATATTGGTTGCCTGCATGACCTTTTACCTTGTTAAAAGTTACCTTGTGATATTGCGTAAGACTTATTAACTCCTTCCAAAGATTTACATTTGCAACTTCTTTTTTTTGCGAATTTTTCCAATCATTTTTTATCCAACCAGAAATCCAGTCATCATTAAAAGCGTTTACCACATAGGCACTATCGCTAAATAAATTAACCTTGCAAGGTTCTTTTAACATTTTTAATGCTTCTATACACGCCGTTAACTCCATTTTGTTATTGGTGGTTTCGTCTTCAAATCCGCACAACTCCCTTTTAATTGTGCCATAAATTAAAACCGCTCCCCAACCGCCCTTTCCAGGATTACCAGAACAAGCACCATCGGTATAAATTGTTATTTCTTTCATAATATTATTGGTTTGTAGAACCAAACCCTCCCTTTCTTTCCCTATTAATTTCTGCCTCGTCATCTACCGTCAAAAACTTAAAGAAAAATATTTGTCCTATCTTATCTCCCTTTTTTACTATATATGGCTCTTTGCCATGATTAAAAAGCATAAAGCCAATGTTTCCGTCATTGCTCTCGCAATCGGCATAATCACTTTCTATAATACCAACACCCTGAGCAAGCATAACACCACGCTTCCCCATACCTGATGTTGCACTTAACATAAAGCCCTCATCGGTGTTGCAATAAGCCTTGCAATTTATAAAAATTAATTTTGTATCAAAAGGCTCAATTACTTCATCTATTGGCGAATAACAATCATAACAAACGGCGTGCTTGGTTGCTCTTACCGGCATTTTTATATCTTCGGGTTTTTGCCCGTACATTAACATATTGGTTTTTACTGGTGCAAATTTTCTCATATAATTACTCCTAATTTTTAATTAAGTATAACAAAATTTAATATATTAAACAAACCAAAATTTATTAAATAAACAATTTTTGTTTTATTTTGTTAGTTTTACCACAATTAGTTGTGGGTTGTTGCACCAAAAAAGCAAAAGTAAAAGCGATGAATTTTTCATCGCTTTTAACGTTAGTCGTTTTTGTATGGTAACAACGCCATAACTCTTGCACGCTTAATAGCATTTGTAAGTTCTCTTTGGTGCTTTGCACAAAGACCAGAAATTCTTCTTGGAACGATTTTGCCCTTTTCTGTCATATATCTTTTTAGTTTTGCTACATCTTTGTAGTCAATAGCTTCAACTTTATCTTGGCAGAATGCACAAACTTTTTTAACTTGCTTTTTGGTCTTCTTTCCAGACTTATCATCATAGCTTGCGTTATTTTTTTGTGGTTTCATGTTGTATCTCCTTGATTAAAATAATTTTGCTAAATTAGAATGGCAAATCATCGTCATCAATAGGTTCAAACTTTGCAATTTTGTTGCCAGAGTTTGAAGATGTTTTAGGTTCGTCATCAAATTTAGATTTTTCGGTTGGTTCTCCATCTCCGCCAGACTTACGGCCAACAAATTCTACATTGTCTACACTAACTTCGGTAACATATCTTTTGTTGCCGTCATTGCCTTCGTACGTTCTTGTTTGAATACTGCCAACAACGCCAGCAGGACTACCCTTTTTGAAGTACTTGGCTACAAATTCGGCATTGTTTCTCCATGCTACACAGTTAATAAAATCGGTTTCTCTTTCGCCGTCTGCATTGGCATAGGTTCTAGAAACTGCTACGGTAAATCGGCATACGCTTACGCCCGATGGGGTTGTTGTAAGCTCTGGATCTCTTGCTAAATTTCCAACTAAAATAACTTTGTTCATAATTTCTCTCCTAATATTTTGAGCGATTTAATTACTTGGCAACAATCATATATCTTACGACATTTTCTGTAATGTTAAGTTGTTTGCCAATAACATTTGCGGTATCGCTATTTTCGGATGTGAAGTTTACTAGAACATAATAACCTTCGGTTTTGTAATTGATAGGATAAGCAAACTTTTTATCGCCAATCTTCTCAACACCTTCAATAACGCCAGCATTTTTTGTAATAATGGTTTCAACCTTCTTCATAACTGCTTCTTTTTCTTCGTCAGTTGTGCCGGTTGAAATTATGTACAACATTTCATACTTTTGCATAAATACTTTTACCTCCTTTTGGACTAAATCGGCTTTGAAAATATCAAAGCAAGGATTTCGTGCAATATTTTAACATATATAAATTATTTTTTCAAGTGTTTAATCAAAATTAACAAAATTTCATTAACTTTTTAAACGTTTACCTCGTCATCTACCGCACCTTTTATGGTTAACTGTATACGTTTTTTGTTTAGGTCTACGCTCATAACCTTAACTTTTACTACATCGCCAACCTTTAACACTTCACTAGGGTGCTTTATGTAATCTTTGCTTATTTCGCTAATGTGAACCAATCCGTCTTGATGCACCGAAATATCTACAAACACGCCAAAATCTATAACATTTCTTACTACACCCATCATAACCATTCCGGGTTTTAAATTTTCTATACCTAGCAACTCACTTTTTAGCATTGGTTTAGGAAGTTCATCTCTTATATCTCTGCCCGGCTTTGCTAATTCTCCCGCAATATCTAATAGCGTAGGTTCACCAATATTTAACAATTTTGCAACCTTTTCGCTACCCTCTTTTTCTATTAGTGCTGGCAAATGTTTAACCCTATCTGAACCTAAGTCGCTTACGCTCATATTAAAGTGGCTCAAAATTGGCTCAACCTTATCATAACTTTCAGGGTGAACGCCGGTATTATCCAAAACATTTTCGCCACCTACAACACGCAAAAAGCCCGCACATTGAACATAGGCTTTTTCGCCCAACTTTGGCACTTGTTTTAACATTTCACGGTTTTTGATAGCACCATTTTCTCGTATATATTTTTCTATGTTTTTTGCAATTCCACTATTTAGACCAGACACATAAGAAAGTAGGCTTGGGCTTGCCGTGTTTACATCTACACCTACCTTATTTACACAATCTTCTACAACTCCGTCTAATACTTCGGTTAGCCTTGCCTGTGGCATATCGTGTTGATATTGACCTACGCCTATGCTTTTTACATCTATTTTTATTAGTTCGGCAAGTGGGTCTTGCAATCTTCTTGCTATACTAACTGCACTTCTTAGTGCAACATCAAAGTCCGGAAACTCACTAGCACCCAATTTTGATGCACTATACACGCTGGCACCCGCTTCGTTTACAACGGCGTATTCTACCTTGCGGTCTAATTTTTTTATAAGGTTACTAACAAAAATTTCGCTTTCTTTTGTTGCCGTTCCGTTTCCTATAGAAATAACATCTACATTATGTTTTTTGATAAGCCCTGTTAAAATAACTTCGGCTTCGGCAATTTTGTTCTGTGGAGGAGTAGGATAAATAACCGTTGTGTCTAGCACGTTGCCGTTTGCGTCAATTACTGCTATTTTGCAACCGGTACGGTAGGCAGGGTCTAGACCTAAAATTACCTTACCCTTTAATGGTGGTTGCATTAAAAGAGGTTCCAAATTTACCTTGAACATCTTTATTGCCTGTTCGTTTGCACTGTCTGTTAGACTGGTGCGAACTTCCCTTTCTATACTAGGGAAAATAAGTCTGTCATAACTATCAACGCAAACTTCTTTTAGCAAATCTTGATAGGGAGAATTTTTTACTATAAATTCGCTCTCTATTTTGTTTAATGCAAGTTCTTCATTTAAGTCAAGGTCTACTTTTAAACAACCTTCGTTTTCGCCCCTATTCATTGCAAGTATTCGGTGGCTTGGGGTTTTAGAAATATCAGCATCAAAGTCGGCATACATCTCATAGGTTTCATGACCCTCTTTTTTGTCGTCTAATTTAGCCTTAATATGACCCTTTTTAACTAGCATTTCTCTTAAATCTTTTCTTAAAGCAGCATTGTCCGAAATTTTTTCTGCAATTATGTCTTTGGCTCCGCTTATTGCCTCTTCTATACTATTTACGCCCTTTTCTTCGCTTATAAACTCGGTTGCCTTTTCTTCGATAGAGCCACCCTTTTGTGACAAAATAAAGTCAGCCAAAGGCTCTAATCCTTTTGCAATTGCAACTGACGCTCTGGTTTTTCTTTTTGGTTTAAACGGACGATAAATATCTTCTACTTCGGTTAATGTTCCCGCATTGTTTAGCGCTTGCTGAATTTCTTCCGTCATATTGCCCTGTTCGGTAATTGCTTTTGTAACCTCTTCTTTTCGCTTTTCTAAATTGCGAAGATATTTTAGCCTGTCATCAAACGCTCTTAATGTTTGGTCGTCTACCCCACCCGTTAACTCTTTACGATATCTTGCAATAAAAGGAATGGTGCAACCTTCGTCTAAAAGGTTTATTATATTTTGAACCTGAACTGGTCTTAAACTAAATTCTAAACTTAATAATTTTTCTATTTCCATAAATTCACCTCATTTGCTATTATACCAAATTTTTCTTAGAATGTAAAACACTATTTTGCATAAAATACTATTACAAGATGTTTTATTTATTTAATTGAAATATGTAAATAATTTGTATTGTGTTGACTTTTTATGCACCCTTATGTAAAATATAGTTATATAAAAATTAAGGAAGAATAAATGGACGAAAAAATTAAAAACGGCGAATTAGATGCAACGCAAAAGCCAATTGTTGAAGGCTCTACCGAAAGTGCATTTAAAGAAGCATATAACAATAAACAGACCTTAAAGCAAAACAAAAAACTAGCAAAGAAAAAAAGCAAAAAGAAAAAGTCGGCATTTGAAAAGGTTTTAGATGAAAAAAAATCTGTTGATATTCCAGACAAAAAAATTAACCGTGTAAAACCCGACCCAAATGAAGGACTTAGCGTAGAACAAGTTATTGAAAGGATTAATAAAGGTTTTGTAAACACCACACCTAATGCAAATGTAAAAACCTATCGCTCAATCTTTATAAATAACATTTTTACCTTCTTTAATATGCTTTGTTTGGCAATTGCTATTAGTTTGCTGTTTGCACAGTCTTACAAAAACTTAGTATTCATGGTAATTGCACTAGCCAATACCACCATTGGTATTGTTCAAGAAATTAGGGCAAAACGCACCATAGAAAAATTAAGTCTTTTGACCGCACCCACCGCCAAAGTTATTAGAGGCGGAAGCGAATATGATGTAACTACCGCCGAAGTTGTAATAGACGATATAGTTTGTCTATCTAACGGCAAGCAGATAGTTGCCGATGCAATTATTGTAGAGGGCAGTGTAGAAGTTAACGAGTCGCTACTAACAGGTGAAAGCGTAACCATAAAAAAGACGGTGGGCGACACATTGTTTTCGGGAAGTTTTATTTCTAGTGGCAAATGTAAAGCACGGGTAGATAAAGTTGGCGCCGACTGTTATATAGAACAACTAAGCCAGCGTGCAAAACAGTACAAAAAACCAAAATCTGAATTGTTTAACTCTTTAAATATGACTATTAAGGTAATTGGTTTTATACTAATTCCACTAGCAATTGCAATGTATATTAACAACTATGTAAAAACGGGTACTTTTGCCGAAACGGTAGAAAAAAGTGCTGGCGCAATTGTAAGTATGATTCCTGCTGGTATGTTCTTGCTTTGTAGCGTAGCGCTAACGGTATCTGTAATTAGGCTTGCACAAAAAAAGGCGCTTGTTCAAGACTTGTATTGCGTAGAAATGCTTGCTCGTGTAAATGTGTTATGTTTAGATAAAACGGGCACAATAACCGATGGCACCATGAAAGTATATAATTGCATAGAAGTGCAAAACAAAAGCGGTATGACACTAAAAAGAATTGTGGGAAGTATGCTTTCTGCTCTTGGCGACAACAACCAGACTAGCCAAAGTTTAATTAATTATTTTGGTTTAAATAAAGAACTTCCTGCCACCGCTACCCTACCATTCTCATCGGCAAGAAAGTTGAGTGCTGTAAGTTTTGAAAATTTGGGAACATACATTTTGGGCGCACCTGAATTTGTTATTCCTAATATGAAAGAAGGCAAAATTAAAGACACCATAGACCAATATGCAAAAGATGGATACAGAGTTTTGGTTTTGGCAAACTGTGCTGGAAACATAACTCGTGACGGAAACCTTCCTAACACCGCCCGACAAATTATTGCAATAATTGTGTTAGAAGACCGTATTAGAGAAGATGCCATAGACACCATTAAATGGTTTAAAGACAACGATGTAAAAATTAAAATTATTTCGGGCGATAACCCATTAACCGTTGCAGAAATTGCAAAAAGGGTAGGCGTAGACGACACCGAATCATTTATAAACCTAGAAGGCTTAAATGAGTCACAAGTCATTTCTGCCGCTAATAAATATACCGTTTTTGGAAGAGTAACCCCTGAGCAAAAAGCCATTTTGGTAAAGGCTATGAAAGCACAGGGTAACACCGTTGCAATGACGGGCGATGGTGTAAATGATATTCTTGCACTAAAAGAAGCCGATTGCTCTATTGCTATGGCAAGCGGTAGTGAAGCGGTAAGAAGCGTTTCTCACATGGTTTTATTAGACAGCAAGTTTAGTTCTATGCCACAAGCCGTTTTTGAAGGAAGACGAGTAATTAACAACGTTCAGCGTTCATCTGCTCTATTCTTTATGAAAACAATATTTACCATATTATTTTCAATATTCATTTTGGCTAATCGTCAAGTTTATCCATTTGCTCCATTGCAAATGTACATGCTAGAATTTTTTGTAATAGGTATACCTAGCTTCTTCCTTGCTTTGCAACCTAACAAAAGCCGAATTAAAGGAAGGTTTATATATAACCTATTCAAGAATGCACTTCCGGGAGCGTTGACTTTATTTATTAACTGCATATCAGTATATATATTTGTTCTTTTAACCCAAGGCAACTGGGACGACAGAGTTTTAATTAGTTCTATGTGCACAATTGCAATAACCTTTACCGGACTTGCAATGCTATTAAGACTTTGCCAACCTATGAGTACTCTTACTGGCATATTGTTTACAACCATGACCAGTTTGTGCTTAGGGCTTACAATATTTGCACCCGACTTTTTTGACATTGCAAGAGTAGGCAGAGAAAACACATTATTTATAATTATTTTAATACTAATATCTGGTTATATTATTACCATATTCTCTAAAATATTAGACAAGATTAACATAGGCTCTAGCCAACAAGTAAAAATATCTAGTTGGGTCGACCAGCAAGTAAAAAATAATCACAACCTGCAATTTCCTACCATAATTGATACTAAACAAAAAGATGACGAAAAACTTGTTGATAAGCACTCAAAATAATTAAGCATAAAAGCAAAAAACACACAATTTTTGAAAAACCAAAAGTTGTGTGTTTTTATTTGTTTACAAATTTATTTTTGCCTTTGTTCGTCATAAGACTCTTGAATATTGTTAATTTTTTGCAAATATTTTGCTACTGAGCCTTTATATTCTTCTTCGCCTGTTAATATTTTTTTGTACCTTTCTTCGGCAACGGAGCCAAACCCTTTAATTAGTGTATTATATTTAGGGCAGGCACTTTTATATTCCGTACCAGTTGTGTTGTTTAACAAGTTTCCCGACCCCATCATATACACATCTATAACCGAATCTTTATTTATAAAGTTCTTTGTGTCTGACCTAGAATTTAGTTCTCGCAAAAAGTTTAAATCCAAAAAACTGCTTAATAGTGACGCATACTCTGGGTCGTTTAATTTTTGCTTATCGTAATCATTTAACTGATGCACCGAAGTTAGGCTTTGCAAATTTGGAGTGGTAAGCAATCTTTTGCCCGTCATATTGTACGCCAACCTATCGGTATCTTGCAACGCCTCTAAGCCCATTTGTAATGGTCCTAAATAATTTTTGTTGGCATCTTCTTTATTATTTATAATACCCGAACCCTCTCTTTGAATTCTGCCCGCAATCGTCATAGGAGAGTAACAATTTTTGTACATCTCATAATAACTAGAATTTGTGCTTTTTAACATATCTAGCATATAGTAATAGGCGTTTGCACTAAATATGCTTATGCTATCATAATAAATACACGTTCCTCTTTTTCCTTCATAGGTGGGGTCTTTGCGAGAATCTTCCAAAAATCGTTCAAACCTTTTTTGAATCTCTTTGTCGCTACTAACTGTTGCGGTAAAATTTTTAAAAGCTTCCTCATGTTCCGCCCTATTTATATTACCACCATTTTCTGACTCTACCACCTCAACTTGTGCCACATTATGTCCGCTTGTAGTAGCCTTTCTTTCTTCTTTGCTAAGAAACATTGCGTCCGAAAAGCACGACATCGCCAAAAGTCCCACAACATTTACAACTGCCAATGCGGTACCTACTACTTTTATATTTTCTTTTAGAACCGCCCTTTGTGCTTGTGGCAACGTTCTCGAAATTGATTGCGGTCTATTACGCCCGCTTTGTTTAATTTGTTTTACCCTTTTTAAATTTACTTCGCCCAAAAACGCCTTAACCAAAATCTCCGGTCTTTTAACCAAAAATTCCCTTGCCTCTTTTGCGCCAACACGGTCTTCTACTCTTTTAAAAAAGACCTTAAACTCTGGATCATAAAAATAGGTTTCAATATTCTTTTTTTCGGGCCCGTATAACTTTGCACTATTGTTTTTATTATGTGTTCCCATATTTTGTTACCGCCTTATGTAGTAAGTATAACTCAAAAGAACCCCTTTGTCAAACTAGAACTGCTTATCTATTTCTATCTCAACTTCTAAATTGATGTGTTTAATATATTCATCTCCATATTTTTGTATAAATTGCTTCCATTTTTTAGGGTTTTTGCTATACAACTCATCTCCTAAATGAAAGACGTCTGCATTAACCTTTTGTGCCAAATTGAAGGTGTTTTTAATCTCTTTTTTCATTTCTTCGATAATTTTATTTTCAACTTCTTTGGTCAAAAAATCTCTTTGAATATAAAGGGTGTCAATTCTTTCTCCCGACTCATTGTCAATTTCTATAACTTCATTTCTTGATGTATGCACCTTCATTTTGCAAACGGGTGTATTCCCTTCAAAACGAGCATCTATATTTACACTTTTATCTCTTACAAAAACCGAAACCCGAGCATTGTCATAATACAAATTATCACTAACATTTTTTAGAGATATTATACCCGAAGAAGATTTTTTGTTGGCATAATTTAGCCCCTTTACCCCATTGTCTTCACTAAATTCAAAAACTTTGTTTCCGTTTTTAAAAAGATACACATTATTAAAAAAAGCAATTCTTTGTTTTGGCTTTTGTTCGCTAGAACCCGAACCGCCAGAGCCACCCGAGCCACCCGACTCGCCAGACCCGCCTTGCGACCCATTTTGTTCGTCTTTGCTTTCATCTTCAAACTTAATACCACTAATAATGCCAGTGCTACCAATTTTGTAGTAGTCATTTACAAAACGCTCTAACTGAATCATAGAGCCGTTCATAGACTGTTCTTTATATAGGTACAATTTTTGTATTTCTACGGCACTCGCAAGTTCTAACGCCTTTGTCTTTTTTAACTCTTCCTTAGACTCTCCATCGCACACAAGCAACAAGCATGACGTAGGAATTCTTGCATCTCGTATAAAATAATCTATGGTAGGAATTGTTAAGTTATTATCTATAACACTCTTGCCAAAACAAACGGCATTTACATGCCCCATACCAGCGGTTTTGCCCAACAAAAAGGATACTTGATACATGGCTTCGGCAACTGTGTCTGCCTTAGATGAGATAAAGTCCAACCCCACAGACCCGCCCTCTGCGGTACTGCCATCACTAGGTCTTACGACCTGTGCGGTTACTTCATATTTTTCGTCACTAAAATCTACCCCTATTGCCGTTACAATAATTCGCATATTTAATTCCGATTGTATGTTTAGCGATTGCGGAACCAAAATTAAACTTATTATTAAAATTATTACCCAAAGGTATTTTTTTATAAAGTTTTTCATATTTCACACCTGCTTTTGTAATATACTTTTACGGGCAAACGCTTGTTTTTGCTTTTTTTCATCTCAATTGTTACCAAAACAAGCAAAAGCGTTAATATTACACAATTAATTGCAAACATTATATAGCAAATTACATTTCGAAAATAATTTGAGGCGTTATCCAAATTTTTAAATATGAAGTACTCTATAAAATAAATGCTTACTACCGAAACAAACTCTATAATATAATTCTTATCTACATTAAATATTTCGCTTATGCACTTTGTATAGGTGTAAACATAAAATCCGCATGCCAATATTTTAGAAATAAACACAAACAACACCAAAAACCAATCAGGTCTACCAATGCCAAGCCCTATTAGTGAATATTGTGTTATTGCCGAAAGTGCATTTGCCTGATAATCTGACAAATACTCATTTATGCCATAAAAAAATAATATTTCTATAACGGCAATAGCTGCGGTAGATGCATACGCTAGCGACAACTTTAATTTAGGAGATTTAGTAATTTTTACATTGCCAAACAGCATAGGAATAACCATAAAATCGCCTATCCACGGCTGGTATTTTAAAAAGTTTTTGGCATACTCTCCCAAATCGCAATCTAAAATAGGCAAACAGTTAGAAAAATCTACATTTACAAAACCCAAAAGCAAACTTGCAAATATGCCAAAGCCAATTACAAATGAATACAACTCTGCCGACCGACCCAAACTGTTAAGCCCGCCAAACACCATCATCAAAAGCAATATTATCATAAGTACACTAAAATATTTCCACGGAAGTTTATCAAAAAGCACATTTGCAAAAAACTCGTGCGTTCCTTTGTAAGTAATTATGGTCTTAGACAAAAACAAAAGTATTAACAATACGCAAACAATAGATTTGCCAATTTTGCCAATATGTTTTTCTAGCAACTCAAAGAGTGTAATATCTTTAAGTTTTGTTAAAAGGTTAATATAAATTATAGCAATTAAAAAATCTATTGCAACCAAAAAAGCAAAAACTATCCACGAATCTCTGCCAAAATCTTCGGCAAGCAATGCGGGTAATCGCTGAAATTTTGTGCTTATAAAACACACAGCCAAAAGCATACACGCTTGGTTAGTTGTCAATTGTTTTTTCATATTGTTTTTTACTCCTTGCGTTGTATCTGTTTTTCTGTCTTGTAGGGTTTATGTTTGGTATAGACTTTGGTCTTGTTAGCATTTTTGTAAGAGACGACATCAAAAAGCCGTCTTTTTTATCCCTTTTTATACTTGGTGCGTAAGGTGCAAAATAAGGCGTTCCATAAGAGTCAAAGGTCATAAGATAGGACGTTAATGAAATTAGTCCAAGTAGCATTCCATAAAACCCTGCTACGCCACCAATTACTGTAAAAAACAATCGCAAAATAGAAGCCGTTGCCGTTTGATCGGGTACCATATAAAGCGTTATTCCGCTAATTGCAACCATAATAACGGACGGTGGAGAAATAATTCCCGCTTGCACCGCCGTATCGCCTAGCACCAACGCCCCAACAATGCTTAGTGCCATACCCAAATATTTGGGCATTCTTATGCTGGCTTCGTTTAATATCTCAAACAAAAACAGCACAACCAATATCTCTATTAGCGGTGGAAATGAAAGGTCTTGAATGCTACTTTGTATAGATATTAAAAAATCTATCGGAAGTAGTGCAAAATGAAAACTTTGAAGTGCAACATATATGCCCGGCAGAGTGATACTAATAATGTACCCCCAAAGCCTTAATAACCTTACAAAACTAGAATGCATTGGGTGATTATAATAATCATCACTACTTTGAAAATCTTCTAACAAGGTAAATGGCAAAGTTAAAGCAAGTGGCGAGCCATCGGAAAAAATTACCACCCTGCCTTCTAACAACTTGCTGGTTGCAACTTCGGGTTTTTCGGTGTTACCAACCTGTTTAAATAAAACGCTATGCTTTTGTTCGAGGTTGGCTTGCAGATAATAACTATCTATTACGCCGTCAATTTCTATGCCCTTTAATTTCTGTTTAATCTTTTCTACAACGCTTTTTTCGGCAATGGTGCTAATGTACACCAAACACACCTTGCTTTGAGTATACTTACCCACCTTTATTTCTTCAATTTTTAAATCGGGTGTTTTTAACTTTCGCCTAATTAGACTTAAATTTGTAGCAATATCTTCTACAAATCCCTCTCGTGGACCTTTTAAAACCGCCGATGTAGGGGGTTCGGTTACCGCCCTTTTTTCGTAGCCTTGACAAGGACAACTTACACACTTGGTAGAGTCTTCAAAATATAACAACACAAACCCCGACAACAAATCGTTAAATATTTGCTTTTTGTTCTCTTGCTTTGTAGCCCCCACAATGTTGACGCTAGACAAAATATCATCTTCACTAGAAACCTGTTGTGCTTTTTTTAATGCTTCAAAAATGTTACTGTTTGCTTGCGTCTTATTGATTAGATTTTCTATATAAGCATATTTTACCGTAGTTGAACCCTCTATTTTAATTTCGCCACTAACAAAGTCGCTGGCATCTTTAAATTTTTCATTTAAAATTTTTGATATTTTTTCTTCCATACAACTATTGTGATTAATGTGTTTAATTTTTATGCCAAAAAACACCCAAAACAACCAACACAACCAAAAAATATTTTTGTAAAAATAAAAAAAGCCCAAAGGCAATTATCCTTTGAGGCTCAAAAAATTTAATATGTATTATACAAAATGTCCCGAAATTCCTACTATTGTACTGCTAGATGCCGGAACAATTATTTCGGGTCCTGAAGCAGACGGAATAACCAACACATTAGACCCCGACAATGTGTACTCGCTAGAATTTAGCGTGGTTTCCGCACCATTTCCCATTTTTAAACTAACCGAAGTTAGCACAAAATTTGCGGGTAGGTTGTCGGTAATATTTGAAACTCCTGCATCTACACTGCCCGAATTTGAAATGGTTATATAATATCTAAAATTTTGGTTAGGCACAACATCTGTTACACTAGCACTTTTTACAATATCAACAATAGATGCTTGCCCACGACTAACACTAGCGTTTGCATACCCCACCTTTGTACCACTAGCGGTGTAGCCAATACCCTGAACGGAATTAGTAATAGTTGTTACATTGCTAGGCAAGTTAAAAACAACCTGTGCTTTATAGGTCAAAGTCATACTTTCACCAACGGCAAGTTGTTGAAGGGTAAATGTTAACGGATTGGTTGCAATAGGGGTTACAGCATAACTTGTGTTAGATGTAGTTAGTTTGGCACTACCAACAACATACGCAAGACGGTTTCCTCCTAAATCATCAATAACTCTAACTCCATTAAAATAAGAATTTCCCGAATTTGTGATTGTAACAGTATAACTAATTATTGAACCTACTGCAAAATTGGTAGGTTGAGCAATTTTTGAAAGCGTCATTCCACTATTCTCCTCTAAGTTTATGCCTAAAAAATTGGATTCTATTGTATTTGTTGACGTTTCTCCAACAAACGAATAGGTTAAAGTTGCAATATTATTTATTTGCGTTGCCATATCTTCTCCTTATCAAAAAGTTAAGCGATAATCTTTCGCCACTTTATATTATGAAAAATTTTTAGGCTTTGTGAAAATAACGCCTCAACAAAAAAACATTAAGCAATTTTGTAATATACACCGCTTGATTAATGTTTTAATCCTTTTTTATTATATAATACGCCTACTTTTCGTTTTCGTCATTGCCAAAAATAGCTAATAGTAATTTTCTTTGTGCGGTCCTATCTTTTTTGTATTCCGCCCCAAACTTTAATGCTTCTTGCGAAACCATCGCCCCCTGACCAAAATAATTTTTTGCCGCTTTTTTTACACTTTCAAAAAGCACCTCATCAGTTGTAGAATTTCGCTTAATTAAAGGCAATATATTATTCAAAATTTGTCGCATATCTTCAAAACTCAATTTGGTATTACACTCTTCCCTTTTGTTTTGCATATAACACAATAATTGTTGCTCATCTAAAATTTTACCATATTTGGCACCAAATATATTATATACCATACCAAGATTTTCCAAAATTCTACAAACCTCAATTTTTAGGTCTGACGTTCTGCTATTTGGCTCCAGACCCGCATCTTCACACGCTGTTTTGTACTTGCTTAAATTTTTATAAAAATCCTTTTTTGCTAACGCCAAACGCTCAGTAATTTGTGCTTTTGTTGCTTCATCTACATTTTTATCTATTTCAACTATCTCGTATGCTATTGCCTTTTCTATTGTTTGTCTTGGAAGGACATAATTAACCGACCCTTTAAAACTTTTCCTAATTTCTTCTACAACGGCTTTGCCTTTGGTTTTTAAAAGTTCTTCTGCTTTTTGCATTGTTGCATCATTATCCATTTTTACAAAAATGCTACTTGGTATAAAATAATTTCTCTGAATTTCTTGCTTTTCTTCGTCATCAAGCAAGGTTAACCCCATATTATTATCCGACTTTAATTCAACAGATACACGTGTTCCATCTATCATAAAGTTTTCAAAACACGGCTTGTTTTCTAGCACTGCATCGGCTTTGTTTTGGTAACTAAATCGGCTGTTAAAATTATTTGCATAATCGCCAATAGGCATCATAAAAAATGAAAATGTATTGCTAGTATTTTTCTTTATTTGTTCGGGTTTTCGTGCATCAAATGTCGGGTCAAAATCAAAATAACCTTTAACCTTATACTTAGGGTCGTTTACATACGCCCTACAACTTGCATGGTAATTTACCTTGCCCGTTTTGGTATCTACCGATTTTAGCGTTACGATGTCACACCTAACCCCAATCTGCGAACAAAGATTTTGAAAAATTTTTGCATATCCTACACATACAATTTCTTTATTGTTTAATACCGAAATTAAATCTCTGGTTTTTCCAGCCGATGTTTCGTCTGCCATATATGCACGGCTTGTTATGTATGAATAGCAAAGTGCCAATTTCTCAACAACCGAAAGTTGCTTTTGTGCTTTTACCTTTTTACTTAAAAGATTTACCTTGTTGTACGCAACTAACGCCTGTTTTAAAGAATACCTTTCTCTCATATTTTGTTCACGAAAATTTACACTTAATTCATATTTTTTAAGATATTCATCTAGTGCGTTTAAGTTTTCCATTTCTGTTTTTGTAAAGCCCGTTTTTTTGCAGATTATATCGGGCGAACCCAACTTTGCCTCGGGGTATACCACTTCTAAATAGCGTACATAGCAATCCATAAGTTCTCTAAGTTTTGCCACCGAACGCTTGTCATAATATGGCAAATTTATACCATACTGAATAAGTTTACCTACTTCGGTTTCGGCATCAATTAAAATAAAATCATCTTTGGTATTTTCTATTGCCTTTTTAATTGCACTAATTGCACATTGCAATTCGCCAAGCGCTCTTTTTTGGTTGCTCTCTTCAAACACCTTATTTATTAACTTATCCTGTGCAACGCTATTAGGATTGTAATTACTTGATTCTTCATCGGTAGTATTCATTTTCTTCTCCATAAAATTATTTCATGCCCACTTGTAATTGTATATTATACCAAAAAATGTGAAATTTGCAATAGCAAACTCCAATAATCTACCGCTTATTGTGTCAATCAACTATTGGCTGTTTTTAAAAAAAATAAAAAATCTTTTCCTTTTTTTTCTAGATACTTAAAAAGGTCTACAAAAACCACAAAACCGAAGCACTTTTTGCTTCGGTTGTTGTAGAATTTACTATATTTGTAGTTTTGTTATTTTACATATTAATTGCTTTTTGTAGTTTTTATTATTTACTTTTGGCTATTTAACTAAAATATCATTTTCATCTGCATCTATAATTAGCGTTGTGTTTGGCTTAATGTCGGTAGATAAAATTTTGCGAGCAACGGCGGTTTCTACCCTATCTTGAATAAATCTTTTTAAAGGTCTTGCCCCGTACGCTTCATCATAACCATTTTTAATAATAAATTCTTTTGCTTTTGGAGTTACTTTTAGTTTTACTTGCTTTTCGCTAAGTCTTGCATTTAACTTATCTAGCAACAAGTCTACTATCTTTGTAATTTGCTCCTTTGCAAGAGGCTTAAATATAATAATATCGTCTAATCTATTTAAAAATTCTGGTCTAAAATGTTGTTTCAAAATTTGCTTTATTTGTTCTTTTGCATCTTCGGTAATATCGTGATTTTTTTCAATAGATTGCATTATTACATCTGCACCAAGGTTACTTGTTAAAATAATGATAGTATTTTTAAAGTCAACCGTTTTGCCCATAGAATCGGTAATTCGACCATCGTCTAATATCTGCAACAAAATATTAAATACATCTGGGTGAGCCTTTTCTATTTCATCAAACAAAACAACCGAATATGGTTTACGCCTTACGGCTTCGGTTAATTGCCCGCCCTCTTCGTAGCCAACATATCCTGGAGGGGCACCAATTAGCCTTGATACCGAAAACTTTTCCATATATTCACTCATATCAAGCCTAATAATGTTTTTTTCATCATCAAACAGTGCCTGACTGAGCGTTTTTGACAGTTCGGTTTTACCAACACCGGTTGGTCCCAAAAATAGGAATGAACCCAATGGTCTGTTAGGGTCTTGTATTCCTGCCCTAGAACGCAAAATAGCATCAGAAACCTTTTGCACTGCCTCTTCTTGACCTACCACTCTTTTATGTAAAATTTCTGGCAAACGCAAAATTTTCTCTCTTTCGCTTTCTTTTAGGTTGCTTACAGGTATACCCGTCCATTTAGACACAACAAGCCTTATTTCTTCATCGGTTACCTTGCTTTGCAAAATGCCATTTTTCTCGCCTTCTACACTCTTTTCGGCGTCTTTTAGTTGCTTATTTAGGTCAATTAGTTTGGTATATTTAAGTTCGGCAGCCTTATTTAGGTCATATTCTCTTTCTGCCTTTTCTATTTCTGCATTTACCTGTGCAATTTGCTCTTTTATGGTTTGAACCTTGTTAATATTCTCTTTTTCTTTTTTTAGTTTAACATTCATTTCGTTAAACTGGTCTTGCAATTCGCTCAATTCCTTTTGAATTTCTTCCAAATGCGACTTGCTTATTTCGTCAGTTTCCTTCTTTAATGCCGTTTCTTCTATTTGTAGTTGTATCATTTTGTGTCTAATTTCGTCCATTTCGGTTGGCATAGAATCAATCTCGGTTTTAACAATGGCACACGCTTCGTCCACTAAGTCTATAGCTTTATCTGGCAAAAACCTATCTTGAATATACCTATTTGATAATACCGCAGCATTAATTAGGGCACTGTCACTTATTTTTACACCGTGATAAACTTCATATCTTTCTTTTAGTCCTCTAAGAATGGCTATGGTATCTGCAACGCTAGGCTCGTTAACCAAAACCGTTTGAAATCTTCTTTCTAGTGCTGGGTCCTTTTCTATATATTTATGATATTCATTTAGCGTTGTTGCACCAATACAATGCAATTCACCCCTTGCAAGCATAGGCTTTAAAAGGTTACCTGCGTCCATTGCACCATCGGTTTTACCTGCTCCAACAATGGTGTGCAATTCATCTATAAACAAAATAATTTTCCCGTCACTCTTTTTTACTTCATTTAATACCGCTTTTAGCCTTTCTTCAAACTCGCCTCTATACTTTGCACCCGAAACCAACGCTCCCATATCTAGCGAAAATATGGTACGATTTTTTAAGTTTGTTGGAACATCGCCCTTTACAATTCGTTGAGCAAGCCCTTCTACAATGGCAGTTTTACCAACACCGGCCTCACCAATTAAAACGGGATTGTTTTTGGTTTTTCTTGAAAGAATCATAATGGTATCCCTAATTTCTGAATCTCGGCCAATAACGGGGTCAATTTTATTCTTTTTTGCAAGTTCTACCAAATCGGTACCATATTTTTTTAGAGCGTTATAAGTTCCCTCTGGGCTGTCGGTGTTTACCGATGTGTTACCACGAACATTTGCAAGTTCTTTAATAAAGGCATTTTTATCTATGTTGTACGCACTAAAAAGTTGCTTAACATCTTTGTTTGACGAATCAAACAAGCCCAAAAACAGATGCTCTACCGAAAGGTACTCATCTTTCATTTGTTTTGCAATTTGAGTTGCAAGATTTATAGTATTATTTGTTCCGCTTGATAAATACACTTCGCCAAGCGGGCTAATTTTTGGTAATTTTTCTATTTTTTGTTGACAATCTGCCAAAACGCCTTCTGCATTTATGCCCAAACTCTTTAAAATTTGGTAGATTATTCCATCTTCATCAGACACCAAACTATATAGCAAATGCAAATCAGTAATTTCTTGGTTTCCAAAACTTTGTGCTAAATCTCTTGAAGACTGCAAGCATTCAGCACTTTTTTTAGTAAATTTATCTAAGTTCATAATAGTTCCCTCCTTTTACCAAGACGATATTATAGCACTACCAATTAGCACTGTCAAGTGTAGAGTGCTAATTTTTTAAAAATTTTTAAATTTTTTTGCGGTTATTGTTTTCGCTTTTAATTATATCCTTTTTTAAAGGTTTAAAACCCTGACTTTTTGGCAAGCCTTAAATAAAAGGAGTAATTTTATGTTTGGAATGAATGAAATTTTGTATTTGTGCTTTGTTTCTGTAATAAGCGTTGTTGTGCTTTTTGTTATTGCGAAAATTTTGGGTAAAAAGCAAATTGCCCAATTGGAGTTCATAGACTATGTTTTAGGAATTAGCATTGGTTCTATTGCAGCCGAAATGGCAACCGATTTAAATGAAAAGCCCTTTTATTATTACATAATAGCGATGGCTTTATATTTAGTTTTGGACTACTTAATAAACATTGTGGGACGACTAAACCCATCATTAAAGCACTTTTTTAAGGGAAAACCCATAACTATTATTTATGATGGTAAATTGGTTTACAAAAACATAAAAAAGAGCAAAATTGATGTAAACGATGTTATTGCTCTGGCAAGAGTTCAGGGATATTTTGACCTTTCGGACATAGCCTATGGCGTTTTTGAAAACAACGGAGAATTAAGCATTATGCCAAAGTCTAACCAAAAACCTACCGTAGCAGAAGATATAAACTTGTCACTACCAAAAGCGAGTTTGCCCTACTATATGGTAATTGATGGCAGAATTAGTTATTCATCATTAACCGAATTACAAAAGGACACGACTTGGTTATACGATAAACTTAATGTAAAAACCAAAGCCGAATTAGAAAATGTTTTGCTAGCAATTTACGATGATAAAACCGATTGTATGAATATTTCTACCAAAAGCAATTAGCAAGCAAAAAAACACCGCCACTGCCAACTACGGCAAAAACGGTGTTATTTTTATTACAAATGGTAATTATTAGTGTTTTGCATATAGTTAATAATTTAACTAATATTTTACTGCTTATTTTTTGTCGCCATTTAGGGTTTCTTTCATAGTAGAAAGCAATCCGGTTACGCTTGCAAGTTCGGTAGGTACAATAAGTTTTGAACTTGGACTATTTGCAAGTTGTTTTAGAGTGTCAAACCCTTGCATTGTAACATACGCAGGATTTGGATTTGCCTCATTAATTTTTCTTATTGCTTCCGCTCTACCTTGTGCTTCGGTTTCAAGACTAATTCTGGTGGCTTCTGCCCTTAATATTGCAGATTCTTTATCGGCTTCCGCTCTTAATATTGCAGACTCTTTATCGGCTTCCGCTTTTAGTATGGCAGCCTGCTTTTCGCCTTCGCTAACCAAAATGGTACTCTTCTTTTCACCTTCGGCCTTTAATATAGACTCACGCCTTTCTCTTTCTGCACGCATTTGCTTTTCCATGGCTTCTCTAATGTCTTTTGGTGGAAGAATGTTTTTAAGTTCTACCCTATTAATTTTTATTCCCCAAGGGTCGGTAGCCTCGTCCAAAATTGTACGCATCTTTGAGTTTACAATTTCACGACTGGTAAGAGTTTGGTCTAGTTCTAGTTCGCCGACAATGTTACGAAGAGTTGTCGCTGTTAGCGTTTCTATGGCTTGACGAGGACTCTCAACTCCATAACAATATAGTTTTGGGTCGGTAATTTGAAAATATACAACGGTATCTATTTGCATGGTTACATTATCTTTTGTAATAACCGGTTGTGGTGGAAAGTCTGCAACTTGCTCCTTTAAACTAATTACAGGCCCTGCCATACGGTCAATAAATGGAGTAATTAAATGAACTCCCGTTTCTAGCGTTTTGTGGTACTTACCCAAACGCTCAACTACAAGCGCACTACTTTGACGAACGACTTTAACACTGCACGCCAAAATTATAAGTGCGACAATAATTAATACAATTAATACAATTACTGCTGGTGACATTATTATTCTTCCTCCTTTTGTTCTTTAACTTTTTCTGGTTTTACAACATACTTGTTGCCCTTTTGCTCAATAATTTTTACCAATGTGCCGGCAGGAATTTCGGTGTCTTCTTTTTCGCCGATAGCCGTCCACTGCACACCGTTAACTTTTATTAAGCCCTTTTGTGTTTCGCTAATAGGTTCCAAGAGTTCTACAACCGAACCTATTGTTAATTCTTTGCTAGTAATTTTGTGGTTGTCGTCCTTTTGCAAAAGTTTGATTGAAAGTTTTCTAAGCCCCAAAATGCAAGCCAGAGAAACTACACCAAACACAATCCACTGACTGGCAACACCCGCCCCGCAAGCGGACATAATTAACGCAATAAATCCGCCAAAGGCAAACCATATAGACACAAGTTCTAGCGTTACAAACTCTAACACAAGCGCAACTACTACAATACCAAGCCAAACCCATATCCAATCCATCTGCTTTTCTCCTTTATTTAATTGTAATAATATTTTAGCATATTTATTAAAGTTTTTCAATAATTATAACTATTCTTTTTACATAACACCAAAAATGTTTCGCATTTCGGCTTCGGTATAATAAGGCTTTGTGGTTTCTCCGCTTGTGTAACTTTCGCTTACAAGTTCGGTTGCCCAAGCATACTCAGTGGCTGATAGTTTGGTTTTGCCTGTATTATCTTTAAAGCCTAATTTTTGGCTGTTTATAAGTGAAACATTCCACAAATAATCTGATTTGTGCATTTCTTTAATAAAGTTTTCTAACTCTTGCTTTGATGCAAAATATTTATTTTCTGCACCTTCTTCTGCCCCTTCGCCCTTTTTGATAACATCAAACATAGCCTTTGCAGACTCTGCCGTTTGCTTAATTTCGTTTGTTTCGGTAGGAAGAGTTGGCATTTTTTCTTTTGTTGGGTCGTTGTTGTTTTCTGTGGCAGTTTTATTGTAATCGGTTACTGCATCTACAATGTTACTTACTGCGGTTGTTCCGTTTACATCGGTTTTTATACCCGCTTTTTCTATCTCTTTTTCTAGTTTTTCTTTTACGGCATCTTTTACAATTTCGCCAACAACTTCATCTTTTAAACCCTCTAATAAGCCAGCCACATCTTCGGTATTTATGGCTTCGGCATTTTTTAGATTAGTTGCTAGTTTTACAGAATATTTTAAGGTATTTAACAAGGTCTTAAAGTTTAACTTATAATTTCCGTTTTCGTCTTTTTTGTTGTAATTTAGTTCTATATCATTAATTACACTATTCATACCATCTATGTTTTTCATATCAGAATTTCGTAATAGTGTAACGGTAAGTTCTTTGTTTAGTGGACTATCTGTTTCTACATCGGCTCCACCTACATTAACAATAACTTTTACATTGCTCTTTGCAAGCAAGTTGCACTCACGCATTTTTTCAAGAGCCTCTGCCAAACTATCGTAATCCAAATTGTCTTTTATATCGCCTTCGGCTTGAATGCTTTCATACACCTTTGCAAGATTTGCAAAAAATGAATCTATAATTTGGCTTTCGGTCTTCCAATTAATTTGACTACTTGCTACATTAATTTTTAACTTTTGGCATTGCTCTTCGGGTACATTAACCGCCTTATACATTTGGTTTAAGCCCAATTGAATAACCTTAGGTAATGCCCTATTTAAGGCGTTGCCTGTGCTTAGCGATGTTAATACATCTGCAATTATTTGGCTGTTTTTAATAGGGTCAATAAAACTTGTTATATTGGCACTATTAGATACCAACTTAATTGCATCTTTTTTTACCAAACAATCTATTGCACTAATTACACTGGCAAACTCATTTTTTAAGTCTTCTTTGTTATCCGATTTTAATCCATACAAAAATTCGTCTAATACTTCCTGAACGTCCAAAGACGACTGTGGCTTATTAATCCCCAAAAAGCTTTTGTCTTCGCTAGATGCGTCCGTCCACTTGGTTGCACCAGCGTTTACAAGTTCGGTGGTAATATCTCCAAAAATAGGAGAATCAAAGAACTTATTAACTACTTCACTCAAAAGTTTTACATCGTTTTCTGTCCAACTAGACATTTGACGATTGTTTCCAAAAAGTCTATCTACTCTTACCGAAATTTTTACAACATTTTCAAACTCGTCAAACAAACCGGTTTTTACATTGTTTACTTCAAACTTGGTTAGATTGTTAGATAGTGCCATACTCAGTTTGTCGTATCCAAAAACCTTTAAGGTTTTAAACACCCAAACATCGCTCAAATCAGTTACATAGCCCTTAACTTGTTCGGTTGAATCAACAGCCGATGAGTTTTCTGGGTTTTGAACTTGCTCTTCGGCAAAAGCAATCATTTCGTTACGGTAAACATCTGCCGATGCCGTTTGCTCAATAGAAGATTGTTCCAACTCGCCATTGTAATTTTTTGCATAGTCTATTTGCTCTTTTACAAAATAGGTTAAACCCATAATTGGCACAAAAATAACCACAAATACAAATACCGATTGAATAACGCTCATTAGCATACCAAGCAACTTTCTTTTTGGCTTTTCTTCGCCATTTCGCTTTTTGCCCACAATGGCAAACACTATCAAATAAATAATCCAACTTAAAAAGTTAATCAAAAAGAAAATTATATCAAACATTACAAGATTAATAATTGCAATTGGTAACACAGTAATTACGCTTGCAATTGTTGGACTACTTTGTACCAACTCGCCAATTATAGACACGCTTTTAAGTGCAAGTTCTACCGCCTTTGAAACCGTTGTGGCTGTTTCTCCTGCAATAACCACGCCCATGCTGGCAATATTAATTTTTGCAATGGCTCCACCGATTGCTCCCGCTACAAAATACGAAATTACCGCACTTGCAACAATTATAATAAGCCTTATCCACGACTTGGTAAAGCCACGAAGCATTCCTAATGCCATACCAATAAAAATTAGCGACAAAAAGATAATTGTAATTATACCAGATATCATAATAACTCCTTATTTTTCGCTTAAAACAATCCGTTTTAAGTAATCAACCATTTCATCTGGGTCGTCACCAGAGTTGTCTATAATAATAGCATCTTCCGCTGGTTTTAGCGGAGAAATAGCCCTATTAATGTCCTCTTCGTCACGAGCCCTAATTTCTTTTAAGACCTCTTCTAATGATAAATGCTGATTTTTTTCTTCATAATCTTTCATACGGCGTTTTGCTCTAACTATGTCATCTGCCGACATAAAAAACTTAACTTCGGCATTAGGAAAGACAACTGTGCCAATATCTCTACCCTCTATAACGCAATTTTTGCAACTTGCAATACGCTTTTGAATGGTTTGACAAATTTCCCTAACCTCCGGAATTTTTGCAACGTGTGCGACCTGTTGGCTAACATACGGAAGATTGATTTCCCCACTAATATCTTCACCATTTAGGGTAATTTTAAAACTACCGTCCTCGTTAAAACTCTCGTCAATATCTAATGGTTTAACCAGTTTTACAATTTCATCAGCCAATTTTTCGGCATCTAGGTCTTTGCCAAAAACCCTAATGCTTGCAACCGTCATTGCCCTATAAATTGCACCAGTGTTAATGTGCGTAAAGCCCAATTCTTTGGCTAACCTTTTTGCAATTGTAGATTTCCCTGAACACACCGTTCCGTCTATTGCTACTATCATAAAATCTCCTTTTTACAATTAACTTAGTATATTTTGTGTAAAATAAGTCGCAATATTTAGTATTATATTATAATATACATTTTAGATATTCTTTTGTCAAATATTATTGGGCGGTCCAATAAATTTCGCCAAACAACACAACAAATTAGTGCAAAACAATATTTTATAAAGTTTAACATTTTGATTGAAAAATTACCAAAATTGATATAAAATATAATGCAGATCGCCAAAAAATATTTGCAGATGTGGCGGAATGGCAGACGCGCTCGGTTCAGGTCCGAGTGAAGAATTCTTCATGCAGGTTCAACTCCTGTCATCTGCACCAAAAAAAGTCTAAACCGAATACTTAAATTAAGTACTTGATTTAGACTTTTTTATTTATTTAAATGCAATTATAAGTGTCAATTTTTACCACAAAAGGTGCTTTGCAATAAAACAAAACCCCAAAAACAAAGCGAACCCCAAAAGTTAGATAATCTTTTAAGGTTCACTTCAAAAAGATAGGAGTTTGTTTTTTATTTTACTCTACTTTGACTTTTTCTTGACCGCAACCAAATAACAAGTCCGCCCACCAGCACCACAACCGCTACCGAGCCAATTACTATACCCGCTATCGCTTTGCCAGAAAGCCCTTTGCTTTGTTTTGCAGGAGCAATTAAAAATCCGCACTTTGTACATTTTACAGGGTTGGTTTCGTCTGGCGATTCTCTATTAGGGGTATGCTCTTCAAAATTAAACTTGTCGTTGCAAGTAGAGCAGATATCCCAATGCCCCGTATCATCTTTTCCGCCGTATTTTGTAATGTTGTGTGCAACGGTTTCTCCATACGCTTTTTTGCAACCTTCACAAACCGCTTTTGTTGTGCATGTTGCCATTCCACCAAAACAATTTGCTGTTTGAATGTGGCTACTATCTGTTTTGCAAGTTCTAGAGTGCGTGCCGTTACCATTGCTTACCCACTCGCCCCAATCGTGCAAATGAATGTTAACTTGCTTGGTATAATAGTATGTTACCGTTTGACCGCTATCGCTTACTTCTTGATTTAGCCCCTCTACCCTACTTAATGTATGCCCATAAAAAGATTGAGCGGGCTCCCAATTTATATTGCTTCCAACAGCCATAGGAATTACGGCTTTTGAAGCATTAGGAATTTCACTGCCGTCTTCAAACTTGTACTCTATAATAACATTTGCATAAGACTGCGTTTCGGTGTTGTCGTGCGATAAAACATTTCCGTTTTCGTCCGTTATCAAAAAGGCAACGGTATCGCCCTCTTTTAGGTCGGCATCTGCCGGAATTTGGTAAATTATTGAGCAACTTTCTAGTCCCGAATCCAAAATACTGCCATTATATTCCAGAGCACCCTTTGGCCAAAACTTGCTTTTTTCTTCCCATACAGGAATGGTAAAAGTCTTTGAAGTTTCTAGTCTTTGACCCCCGGTTGTAGTTGCCACGCTTCCGTCTGCCCGCTTTATCCAAACCTTCATAGTAATGTAACGAGTCGTACTATCTGACAGATTTTGCACAATTGTGCGTAGTTCTATTTTTTTACCAGCCAAACTTTTGTTAAATTTGTTTTTATCTGCACCGCTAAGCAATACCGTATTGCGATAATTTATAAAATTAGCATATCCGTTGTATGTAGTATCTGCAAAGGCAGATAATTCTGAATATTGACCGGTGTATTGTTTTACTTCGGGGTCGGCAACGTAAAGGCTTTTGCCACTTACAAGTTGAGATAGTCTTTTGTATCCTTGCAATTTGCAAACTTCACAAAACTGGTAGTTTGTGTCACGCATAAGGCACTCATAACTAGAATTGTAAGTAGTATATGTATTATCAGTTTTACAAGTAAAAGTTTTTCTAAATCCTAACAATTTTTTCCACTTTACTTGCTCTGGGTCGTGAGTATATGCCACATTTAGCGAAGTATAGTCTGTTGTTGGTGAGGCGCTAGACATATATTCATCGCCAAGCCCTAACAATCCGTGACCAAACTCGTGTGCAAAAGTCTGCTGAGCACGGTAACTATCCGATGGCGTTATAAAATAATGAAAACCTGCTTTTAAATTGTTGTATGCATCTCCAAAGTTTCGGCTAGTATTAACCAGCAAAGCAAACTGGTTTATATAACTATGTACATAGTCAAATTGTCGGTACATTTTTTCATCGTCCCAATGCATTGTGTCGGGGTCTGTGTTGTTAGGAATATGTGCGTCATGAATTTGCTCTATAAATGTAGGACCAATACACCTTTCAAAAATATGGTTTTTCCAAGGATTGCCCAAATTAGTTGATATAGTCGAAGAATTTTTAGAACTTACAACCACATCAAAAAATGTGCTTCCGCCGTTTTCAAAACTAGACTCAGACGCCGTGCAAAGAGCATATACATTAAACCTATCGGCAAAACTGCGATAGGGTTCGTATGCAATTGCACCGCTCCACACCTTTTTTACATCGCTTATAAATTTTTGTTGTTGACCTTTGGTGTATCCTTCGCCACAAATAACAATTACCATATTTTCTGTATCGCTTCTTGTTTTTTGAATGGTGTATATAGGAATTGTTGGGTTTGAGTATTTGCCGTCTTTAGAATAATTTGGCCCAAGGGTAAGCGTAAGTTTTTTGTCGGTGCTTATATCCCACTCTTGATTTGGGTCGTCATCTGGCTCTGCAACGGTATAATCGTCCTCTATCTTATTAGGAGCGGAGCCTACATAAGGACTTGTCTTGCTTCCGCTACCAGATGTTGCCACATAATAGTCTGTATCAAGATAAAAGGCAGGCCTAACCCCAACGTAACTGCGTTGTGGCGATTCTCTCCCTATTGTTCCATTGTTGTGAACATAGCGCATATCGTGATTGCAATCGGTTACCGGAGTTCTTAACCAATATGGCCAATCTGCACCTTGTTCATTTTTTCCAACATAATAACTACCAAAGTTTTTCCAAACGGTATTTACCTGCTTAACATCAAGCAAAAAAACCTTTTCGGTTGAATTTTCGCCATAAACGCTATCATAGTTTTGGGCAACATTTTGAATATCTGTATTTAATACTAAATCCGAACGACCATCTCCATCATAAATTCCTTGCTTATATTCTGGGTGCGATACAAGCGAACGCTGAGTAACGGTTTTCATTGTGGCAATTTCTGCCTTTATAAAGCCATTCAAAAAACCCGCCTTTTGGTCGTAAGCGTTACCGTCTACATAGTTTGCCTTTGGAGGATTGCCACATAACCACTTTACCTCACCTGCTACGGCGGTAGAATTTAACCACGAACGCATATTGCTGTCCTTCCAATAGTTAGAGCCGTACTTGTCACGCCTATAATCACGACTGTGAGATTTTGAACGACTATTGTCACTTGTAATAGCATCATACGGAAGCATATCTATTATGCTGTCGGCAAGCATAAGCGTGCCACCGTCATCAACGCTTACACATCTCCACAAAATGTCTTTACCGTTGTATTTGCCAAGAGTTATATAGTCGCCAAGGTTTACCCTTGTAGGCGATGATGTCACATTTTCTGCCAAAAGACCGTGAGCGTTTGCAGTCTTATGAAGTTTTAAATTGTTTAAATTAGTACAAAATTTTACTATTTCGGCACCAAAAATGCTAAGAACGAGCATTATGGCAATTATTATGGTGGAATTTAACTTTTTAAAAAAATTTTTCATTAATTTTACCTCATTCTTGCTATTTTTTGTTTCTATCCTTTTTTTAATATTTTTTATTTACAAAACTACTTTAAGGTTTTATCTTTGCGTTTTAAAAGCGAAACCTTGCCACCGTCAAAACAAAAACCCGCCACATTGTTAATTTAATGTGTTGTACAAAATCAGCCCAAAATATGGCAAATTTTTAACTAATTTTAAGTGGCTTAGGTTTTTCGCCCAATTGGGCAACCTTATCTATATTTTGCAAATTTTTATAGATTTTTATATTAGGCGATTTAACCTTTTTAAATGTGCCAGTTTTCGTCTTTTATATGTTAGCATAGTGTTAGCAAAAAAATCAAACGGTTTGCCACACCTAAGTGTGAAATTTTAACCAAACAATTTTCCCCCACCGTGGCGGGCATGGCATTGTTTTATTAGTGTTGCAAGAAATTAATTTGCAAATATGGTTGTGCCTGTTTTTTTAAGTGAATAAATTTAAACACCACGACAAATAAGGTAACGGCGGGGATAATATCCCCGCCCTACAACGGACAAAGTCCCTTAATTTGATACAATTCCGTCCGACATTTGTATTTGTCAATTTTTACGCCACGACACAAACATAACCACAATTAGTGGCACGCTCCCAGTAAGTTCGTTTAGATTTTGAAGATAAAAAACACGAAACAGGTTGCCGATAGTATTTTTACATCGGCGTTCTGTTTTGGGGTTTTTGACCCAAAAGATAAATGAAATTACGGACAGTTCGTTCCGCTTGCGGAGATTTCCCGCAAGCGGAATATTACTTGTAGGGCGGGGAAACCTTCCCCGCCGTGACCTTATCTGTCGATACGCCGTAAGTTTTTACTTAAAGATAAAGGTGCGTAATACATAACAAAAATTGTCATTTATTTTTTTGGTTTTTACATTTTTATAAAACATTTCGCAAATAATTTGACAAACGACTAATAAAATGACTAAACTTTGATTAAGGTTAAAAACAATAAATGTATCATTGAATTTATATTTAAAGCAGCACTAAACAATTAGGGGGATTTTAATGTGTATAAACAACAATATAAAATGCTTTTGTGTCGTGAAGCGGAGAAGTCGAAAATATCGTTCGCCGATTTAGCACGAAAAACATATGAATTAATGATGCTATTTAACGAATTGTTGCCGATGCAGTATCGCCCAAATTATGAAACAACGAATAAAAAATGTGATGCAAAAATCTATGACTGGAATTATGAACAATTTTATAGCGACCTAAAAAAAGGCATAAACCACACAAAAGATGCAGTTTTTGAAGAATTGGGGTATTCGATATCATTTTTTTCTTCGCTGAATAACTCGGAATGTGTTGGCTACATCTTAAATGTGGGTGCGACAAACAATAATGTTCAAAATTTTTTGTCGGTTTCATTTCCTCCAGATTTTGATTGTTTTAAAAAAAGCAATAGTTCTTTGTTAGAAGATTTGTTCGTAAAATGCGTAACAATGTTTGGGGCTTCGTATGGTAAAGTAGCAAACAGTTGTATATTTAACGGTAAGGGTACAACATTTAATTCAAACGGCTACAAAGTAGAGCATTTGCAATGGTTGAATTATTTTTTGCCAGAGAAATTTAATATTGAAAAGCAATTAAAAAGCCTTACTAAACTTAACCATAATATAGTATACAGCAATGGCTTTTTAAAGTTAAAAGATATAGCAATAGATTCTACCAACACAGAAGACATGGATCTCGTTAATAAAATTGATGCGTCTTTTCAAAAATAACGCGGATAATAAGAATCCAAGGGTTTTGCCCTTGGATTTTTATTTGACTGTTAACATAAAAAATAATGAACGGACGTTTTGCCCGTTGTAGAGCGTTGAAATTGTAAGTTCCGACCGTCCGACAGACGGAACAACACATGTAGGGCGGGGAAACCTTCCCCGCCGTAACATTATTTGTCGATACGCCGTAAGTTTTTACTTAAAGATAAAGGTGTGTAATACACAACAAAAATTGTCATTTATTTTTTTGGTTTTTAATTGTTACCAATAAGTTTAAGTAAATAATTGTTGCGGTGGTGGTATACAAGGTTACGGCGGGGATTAAATGGTTCCGCCCGCTCGAAGGCGGACGGAACAAATAGGTTCTGTTTTTGGGGGTACATTAATAATAAATAAAATTTTGGGCACAAAATATGTCGCCCGCCAAAGCTTGACGGGCGACATACAAATGATTTAAAATTTATGCATCTGTTGATTGCTTTTTTGTTTATTAGTTAGTTATTTTTTTTGCTTTTACCTTACGCGCTTAATTTTTACACACTCGGTGGTTATGTTTCTGTTATTTTTCAGAAAATTGTCCAAATATTGAATGATTAATTGTTGTGGCGGTAATTCTTGTAAGTTTTGCTATAACGGTATATGTTGTGCCGTCTGTTCCTCCCGCAAATTCGCAACCGTTTGGGCCAGAAACTATAGTATTAGTTTTGGTATCGAAATAATAAAGAGTTATTCCGCCTTCATATCCGCTCGCTCCATCTTTTTGAGAAACTCTTAAAGTCTCTGCTTTACCTGCTTCTACCGTATGAGTGAAAATTAAATATCTGCTTTCTCCAACAGCAATAGAAGTATCTATAGTACTATATTCGGTTTTGGTATATCTTTTACCATCGGTACCAGTTGTAGATTCTTGCATTGCCAAGGTTTCGGCTTTCACTTTTGTAAATGTTTTGTTAATAAGTTTATTGTCAGTAGTAGGTGCTTCGCAGAATTCTTCTGTTAATCCCGTAGGGTCAAAAGTTATTTCAATAACTACATCTGTTGATATAACTTCGCTGTATGGATTAGTGGTTTTAAGATATTCGCACATTCCCGTAACTTTTAGCGGTATCTCTACGCCTTCACACTTTAAATAATCGCCCACTTTAAGAATTCCTTTGTTTACTCTAAACTTCTTAATGTTTAACCTTCCGTTAAACAATGAAACGCAGTTAGCAGGATAACCCACCGTTTGTTCAAAACCTTCTACCGAAAGTTCTTCATCTTTATACGAAACTATATTGTAGCTATTTGCTACTGACCCCCCTCCCCACTTAGGAAGTGGCTTGAAGTTTGCATCATTAAATACAATGTTGCTGGCTTCACTAGAAGTTCTATCTATGGTATATCTGCCTTGTTGAGTGTATTTTTGTCCTTTTGCAATAAGAGTAATTTTCTTTGTTGTTGTTTCGGTTACATTGACATCAAACTCTTTAAGTGTAATCTCGTTATTTTCGGTTCCCTTTAAAGGAACGATATATTTTGGATTAACTTCTACTTCAAGTTGATTAATGGTAAATTGTGCACTTGCAACTTCGCCTCTTGGATAGTTGCTATCGCCCAAAAAGTAAATTCTTACATTGTATGTTCCTGCATTTATTGGTGCCGCTGGACTATATGCACTTACTGAATCGTTTATGCTCTTGTAGTGTATTTCGTAGTTGTTTCCAAGTACGCTATCTACAGTGTAATCGCCTATTGAAATTCCTTGAGCAAAACTATTATAAGTTTTTGGTGAAATTGCTTTAATTGAGCCTTTGCCAGCAAGTGTTCTTACATATCCGCAATCGTTACATGTAGCATCTTCAACACTGTCGTATCTGTGAGGAGTAGGTGCTTCTTCTCTGCGAGCATGCTTATCTGCACTACAAGTGGTAACCTTTTTGTGGCTTGTTTCGTTGTACGAAACATACTCCCAAGTGTGTTGCTCTTTGTTTCTTTCTTGTGGATTTGCTCCATCACAAGTTGTTTCTTCCCAATGATAAACATCATTTGCCTTCCATGCCCACGCATGATATGATGTACCCTCTACAGGACGAGTGTCTTCGTACCCACAAACGGTACAATTTCTGGCTTCAATTTTGTTTGTATGAACTCCAGCCGTTGATTTTTCTGACCACGCACCAAAGGTGTGATTGCCGGAATCCGCTGTTTCGGTGCAGTCTTTATCGGTGCAAGCATGCCAGTGCATGGTTGCCGAAGTAGACCACTCACTACTAAAGTTGTGCTTATTGCCACAAGCGGTTAGTGGGAGTGAAAGTGGCATAACTAGCATTAGCGCCAACGTAAATGCCAAAATAGATTTCTTTTTTGTCATAATTTTCTCCTTTTAAAATTTAAGACCGATGCCGAATAAATTCTTATGAATATACCCCATCTTCATTTTCATTTTAACATATATTTAAAAAATTTCCACATATTTTTTTCAAAAAATAAAAAATTTTTTTGTTTTTTATATTTTATGCACAATTTGCAATTTGCGTTATAATAAATAATTATAGTGCAATCAAAATTTGTTGACAACCCTTTACTCTATTGCTATAATACTAAATTGTTATTATGCTAAACAAGTTGTATTTTTTGTGCTAGATACAATTTTTAATTTTTTATAAGGAGAAAATTTATGTATTGTAGAAAATGCGGAAATGAACTTACCGAAAATGAAGCCTTTTGCCCTGCGTGCGGTACCCCTATTAATAATGAGTCTTCTGATACAGCAAAAGAAAATGGTACAGCCACATCAAAAACCCAAAAAACTGGCTTTCATATTGCATCAGAAATTCTTATGTGCATCAGCATAGTTACTGTGGTTTTTTCGGCACTATCTGTCCCTTCTGTGCAACCCGAACCTTATGTAACCGGCACTATAGTGTCTTTGATTATTCAGTTGTTTTGGATAATTCCTATGACTATAAGAGTGTTTAAGGTAAAGAAAACAAGCGAACTTTCGGTCGCATTTAAAATATGCACTTTGTTGTTTGTAAATTTGCTAGCCGGCATATTTTTGCTTTGTGATAAAGAACAACAAAACTAAGTTTGTAGTTATTATTTTTGGGTATTGCTTGCAACTGCTAGCAATACCTTTTTTATAATTAGCACTATATTATTTTGCTAAAAATTAATGTACTAATAATAGTAATATTTTTTTAAAATATAAACCCGTTAGGTGTTGGGATTATCCCACAATTCCTAACGGGTTTATTTTTAAAACTAATTTATTGGTTAAAATTTAATTACCGCACCGACAATAGCTTATATTGTTGGGGAGCAACCCCCTTTTGTACGGTGTTTTGTTGTAAACCTTAAATTTTAAATTTTGTTAATTATGACTTTTAACAAAGGGGTTTTATTTGGGTTTTATTGTACTTCTTCTATAACAAGAACATTGCCTTCTTCTACCAATCTGCCCCTCATAAACACTCTACCGTCTGATGCAAACGCAAAGGTGTTGTCTTCTGCTAGTTCAAAGGTTGCAAAAGAAAAATCTGTAGTATCTGTTCCAAGCCACCAAGATACAACCTTGTAGGTTTTTTCGCCCACTACAAATGTGCCTGATATTGCCGTTGTAGCCGTTCCAAACGCTTCGCTTGAAGACGTGTAGGTTTTTGCTTCACCATCAATTACAAGCGGTACTATTTGATTTGTTGGTGATGCGCTAAAAAACAATTTGCATTCGCCATCGGTAACCTTTATTACTGCATTTTCGGCAGAACTACTTTCTCGCACAATTTCGTAACAACATTGACCCAAAAGTTGTTTTTTGCCTTCGCTGTCTAATGTATATTTTTGAGCGATGCCGTTATCGTAAGCGTCTATTCCCTGAAATGAATACATTTCTTGCAATGGCTCTATTAGAGTATATGAGCCTTCTATATTATGCCCTGTAAGGTCGGCTTTTACTAAAACTCCTATGGTATATGTGTAGGTTGCATTAGAGCCTTCGCTAGCAGAACCTGTATATACTACAAGTGCATCTTGCATACCTAAGTTTGCAGAATTTATACCGCTTGTGTTTACCATATCTTCGGTAACAACAATTTCTTTACCAGAAACTCCTGCAATTGGTTCAAAATAAGATATTTGCATTTTTTTGCCAACAATTGCATTTTTTACAATTTCATCAACTTGGCTGGCTGTTGCATCTTTTGGTATAACAATATTATCATACCCATAAACACTGCAATATTTAATATTGTTTACACTTTTGTCGTACAATTGTAATGATAGATATAATGATTTGCCGTTATAGGTGCAAGTTTTTTCTATTCTTTGTGTCTGTGTAAAGTCTACGCCAGAAAGGTCTGCGCTTAATTCTGTTAGGTTTACATTAAACATTCTTGGGCTGTTGGTAAATCCTTCTAAAAGAGATGTATATATTGAAATTGTTATATTTGGTATTTCGTTTACACTGCTTACTGGTATTGCTATGCTGTCAGCACTGTAACTTTGTATATCTTCTTCATTATAAACGCAAAGGTCTAGTGTTGAATTTATTTTGGCATCTTTAAACATATATTGAGTACTAGTAACCGTTCTTGTGGTGTTATCAAATGGAGTTGTTCCGTCTTCTGCCTTTACAAGCAAATCGTTTGTAGGTTTAACCATATAATAAAGAGTATTTTTTTCGCTATCAGTTGTGTTATATATTATCACATCACTGCTATTAAATACATCTCCCCCATTTTTTACTGCAAAACTGGTAGAGCCATCGCAAAGTACCAACTCGGCGTAAACATCTTCTTGAGATAGTAAACCGCTTATACCTGCTTCGTCCATTAGTGTAACTTGCAAAAGGGCTTGTGCTTCTTTGTAGTTTACCGCTACATCATATTTATTGCCAATTGCTGGTGCAGATATTTCCGAAATGTCGCATTTTTCTAGTGGCACGGTTTCGGTTTTTCCGTTTGAGTATAATGCCGTAAGAGTTATTCCGCTGGTAATTTTTTCGATTGTTACCGCTTCGGTGCCGGCATCTTTATTTGCCTTCCAAACTATGTTGTTCTTATCTAAACTTAGCGATTGAACGATTGTTTCTTCGGGATTATATATAGTTAGTTTCTTTTGTCTTTTGCAACCATTGTATAATACATATACATTATATGTATTTGCGGTTGTATAATCTATTTCGCCACCACCATCTAACAAAAGCATATCTTTAGTTATTGGCACATTATATTGCATTGAGCCATCATCAAAAGTAACCGATAGAGTGTTGTCAAACTGTGGTTCGGCTTGTGTTTTTGCAACATAAATGGTGTCATCTGTGCTATTTACCATAATTTCTGTTGCTTTTGGCGGAATTGGCATAACCACATCTTTTTTGTTGCCGTCAGAATAATAAATTGTAATATATACCATCGCCTCCGCTCCCGAAAATCCATATCTGCACTCTACTTTGGTAACTGTTGGTGCGTTTGTGCCGTTGGTTCCGTTAGTTCCATTGGTGCCATCTGCACCCTTTAAACTTGCTAACCACTCCGCTTCCGTTCCTGTAAAACCTGCTTCTTTTGCAAGTTGGTAGGCAGATTTTCCGTTTGTGCCGTTGGTTCCGTTAGTTCCATTAGTTCCGTTGGTTCCGTTAGTTCCATTTTCGCCAATGGCTTTTACTGTGGTCTTTTCGCCGTCTATTACCCAATAGCCGTCTTCACTTATGCTAACAACGGTTTTTGCGCCCTTTAAACTTGCTAACCACTCTTCTTTGGTGCCTACAAATCCGTTTTCTACTGCAATATCGTATGCATCTTTGGCTGACGAATCACAGCCTGTTAGCACAAGCGGTGTAGTTAGAGCAACACAAAGTGATGCTATTGCTATACCTCGTTTTATATTAAACTTTTTCAATTTAATAACCTCCTATGGCTTTTTATAACTTTATTATATCATACGCATTTTTGACAACAAAATATTTTTTTGTTAAATAAAAATTTTTTAAATTTTACTCCTATCCATTAAAATGTATAAATATCTTAAAATTTTGGTTTTGCAACTCTTTTGTTTTGCATTTGGAGTTTTTGTTATACTATAATTAAAAAAGAAGGGGAAATCTTATGAAAAAATCTTTTGATAACTTAAAGTATGTAGAATTACAAAAAGAAAACATTTTAAAGCGTATAGAAATGTTTCAAAACAAACTTTACCTAGAAATGGGCGGTAAACTGTTTGACGATTTGCACGCCAGCCGAATTTTGCCCGGATTTGAAAGCGACATTAAAACCAAACTGTTAATTTCGCTTAAAGACAAACTAGAAATTATTATTTGCATTAATGCTAGTGATATTGAAAAAAACCGTATTCGAGCCGACTCCGGTTTAAGCTACGAAAACGAAGCGTTACGCCTTATAGATAGTTTTAGAGCGCTTGGTTTGGTGGTTTCTAATGTGGTAATTACCCTATTTAAGGGTCAACCATCTGCCGAAAAGTTTGCTACAAAGTTAACAAGGCGTGGCGAACAGGTATATTTTCATACCTACACCAAAGGCTACCCCAACGACATAGAAACCATAGTATCTGATGAAGGGTATGGCAAAAATCCATATATTAAAACCACACGCCCGCTAGTAGTGGTAACCGCTCCCGGCCCCGGCAGTGGCAAACTTGCAACTTGTTTATCTCAACTATACCACGAATATAAGCAAGGAATTAATGCAGGATACGCTAAGTTTGAAACCTTTCCTGTTTGGAACTTGCCACTAAAACACCCTGTAAATATTGCCTACGAGGCTGCGACCGCCGACATAAAAGATATAAATATGTTAGACTTTTATCACTTTAACGCCTATGGAGAAACCGCCGTTAACTACAATAGGGACCTAGAAGTTTTTCCCGTTGTTAAAAACATATTAAAAAAGATTACCGGCAAAGAGGTGTATAACTCCCCTACCGATATGGGCGTTAACAAAATTGGCTTTGCCATTGCTGACGATGACGCCGTGCAACTTGCCTCAAAAAAAGAGGTGGTAAGGCGGTTTTATTCTTACTTGGTGTCATACAAAAAGGGCTTAACCTCTAAAGACACCGTAGATAAGGTAAAAATGCTTATGAACGAACTAGAAATTAACGACAGCATTTTACCCTGCATAGACTACTCTCGAAAAATTTATGACGAAACAAAAATTAATTGCGTTGCAATTGAACTTTGTGATGGCACACTTATTTATGGCAAGCAAAAAGAAATTCTTTCTGCTCCTGCATCTATGATTATTAACGCTGTAAAGCATATAGCAAAAATTGAGGACGATATAGACTTAATTTCGGACACCGTTTTGAAACCTATTTTGGAATTTAAACATGACCAATTAAAACTACAAACAGCACGGCTTACCCTTTCGGACGTTTTGACGGCACTGTCTATTTGCTCGGCAACCAATCCTATTGCAAAGAAGTGCTTAATGTCACTTAGCGAACTGCGTGGAATGGACGCTCACAGCACCTTTATTTTGTCTTCTAACGATGAAAAAACCTTAAAACAACTTGGCATAAACATTACTAGTGAGCCTAATTTTATTAATAATAACCTATTAATATAAATTGCCTTATTGCTTAATATAATCATCTTTATTATTTAAGTTTTATAAAATTTGAATACAAATTACTTTTTTCTGTGATATACTCAAAATGTAGGAGAAAAAATTTATGTCAAACATAAAAGTTTTTGAAAATAAAAAAATTAGGACTCAGTGGAACGAGCAAGAAGAAGACTGGTATTTTTCGTTGGTAGATATTGTCGCAGTACTAACAGATACAACAAACCCTACTGATTATCTTAAAAAAATGAGAAAAAGAGATGCAGAACTAGGTACTTACCTAGGGACAACTTGTCCCCAGGTAGAAATGGTTGGACAAAATGGTTTAAAGCGTAAAGTTTTGGCTGGAAACACAAAAACAGTATTGCGTCTTATTCAATCTATCCCAAGCAAAAAAGCCGAACCCTTTAAGGTTTGGCTTGCTCAAGTTGGAAGCGAAAGGCTTGATGAAATTGCAGACCCTCAAAAATCAATAGATAGAGCGATTGCTACATATAGAGAAAAAGGTTATTCAGAAGAATGGATAACTCAAAGAATGATGACAATAAAAATGCGTAAAGAACTTACTGCTGAATGGCAAGAAAGGGGCATAACGCAAGAAAAAGATTATGCAATTTTAACCAATGAAATGACAAAAGCATGGAGCGGATTGTCTGTTCAAGAATACAAAAAGTATAAAGGTTTAAAGAAAGAAAATTTACGAGATAATATGACAAATATTGAACTTGTACTTAATATGCTTGCAGAAGTTACCACAACAGAATTATCCCAAAAGGAAAAACCCGTTACATTTAAAGAAAATAAAGAGATAGCAAAACGTGGTGGAAAGTTTGCTGGAGAAACAAGAGAGAGATATGAAAAAGAAATGGGCAGAAAAATTATTTCTCCTGCAAATGCAAATGATAAAAAATTGCTAGATGATAAAAAGAATAATCATTAAAAATATTAAATAAGTAATACATTTGATAAAAGAAGAACCTAACTAAAATTTGTTAGATTCTTTTTCTTTTGTTCTGCGAGGTTTAAAAGTAAGTGTCCTTGTGGTTCGTTTTTTTGTGGTTGATTAACTTTTTTAACTGCCCAAAATTGCTTGTGGTGTTTTGGTTTTTTATAAAAAGGGTTGGCTTTTTGCAGATAAAAGTTGGTTTTTATAAAAATTGTTGGTTTGGGGCAGATTATGGCATTGCGTTTTGTTATTTTCGCTTTGCGTTTTGTTTTTATTTTTCGCTTTGTGCTTCGTCTGCAACTTTACTATTTTCAGATAGTAGTTTTTCCAGTCTTTGAACGGCTTCTTCGTTTCCTTTGGATTGGAACTTGTTTTTGGCAATGTTATTAATGGCGGTTCGCAATTCTTTGCGTTTTTTTATTCTAAAATTACGAACACTTGCCCTTTCTTCGCCTTGGTAGGCGTTTTCTATTGAAAGAAATACTTGTGCTAAATACTTTCCATCTTCGTTATGTAGCAAACTAATTATATCTTGCAAGTCGGCATCTTTTAGTTTGTAAATTAGGTCAAAATCTATCTCTTTATCTATTCTGCCATATAGTAAGTATATTAAGCGTAGCACTTTGCCTTCTTCGGTTTCTTTTATAGACGGCTGTTTGTCGGCATCTTTTATAAAGGCGTTGTATAGTCCTACATATTTTATCATCTTTTTGGTTTTGTTTGCTCGCTCCAAAACTTCTTCGTACGATTTTTGACTAACTTCGTTTATTATTTCTAAAACCTTAACATCGGCTACCACTTTTTTGAAAAGTTCTAGTGAGTCTTCCTCTCGGTTTGCAATATTGCCCCCTTCGGCAATTATTCGACTGATTGCACTTATTGTTAGGTTTTTAGTTTCTGTAACACCTTCGGAATTTTTAAAATACTCGTTTAAGTTTTCTGCCGTTGCTCTTTCTCTTATTATTATGCCGTTGTAGTATGCAGGTAGCAAACTTAGCATATTTAAAACCCTAATATTGGTCTTCCACTTTTCGGTAAACAATGCCGATTGCTTGTTTACAATAAGTGATTTTGCACTTAGTTTATCTAGGTCTTCTCTTTGACTTTGTAGTGTAATGTTATTATAAAAGGTCTTTGCTTTTTGCACCGACTCGGCATTTAATAGGTTTAGCACATCTGCCACACTTTCTTTGGTTTTGCCAGCATCTAAATATTGCACCACCCTTGCACTAATTAAAATTTTGCGGGCGATAATTTTTGCAGAGTTTTTTGCAAGCTCATCTACCTCACTTTCTGGTACACCTAACACCCTTGCGGTTATTTTGTTAGAAATTCCAAAATATGGAGCCATTTTTACCATAGTTTTTTTGTCGCAATTGTTAAACAATGATACTAAATCTACCTTGCAGAAAATATCATACTTTGCACTATCTTTTTTGTTACTTACGCCAAAGGCTTGCATTATAAATTGTTGTCGCAAATTGTAATTTGCATTGTACTCTTCTATTTTTGCCAAAAGGTTAAAATTTAAGGTTTTTTCGCTGGCGTCTTCTATTGACCTAATGTTGTTTTTAAACGGTTCAATTTTTACCTTGTCTGTTTTTGCTTCATTTGTTAAATTGTATACATAGTTGTATGCCCACAAGTAATCTTCTATTTCTGTTTGGTTTAAACCAAACTCGTTACATACCGTTTGCAAAGGAACGCCTGCACCTATTGCACTATGCAAATCATTTAGTTTAATTAACAGTTTAGATAAATATTTGCCTGCATTTATTCGCTCTTTTTTTAGTGCATCATAACTGCATCTAATTCCTTGGAAGCGTAAGCGTTCTAACAAATGGTTTAACGGCTCACGAGAACGAACAATTTCGGCATTTAGTTTTGGCAAAAACCCAAAAAGCCTGTCTTGATTTAGTCCTACTGCAAGATTTAGTATTTTCTTTTTTTCTTCGGTTTTTGCACTTCCGTCACGGTCTAATTGTTCTATTAGCCTATGTCCTATTGCAATGTTTTGAGCGTATATTCTTGCGTTTTCGGTTTCTTTTTGTTGCTTTTTGCTATCTGGTCTTTTTATTCCCTCAATAAGGGTGCGGTAAGCAAAAAACTGCTTTATAGAATAGTTTGAATTTATATCAAAATCATCGGTTTGTGCAAAGATTTTTGCAATGGCTTCTTCTTGTTTTGTGCAATCTTTATTCATATAAGTTTTGCTAGAAGATACCAGTTCTTCAAACCCATCTCTTAGTTTTCTGACTTTGTTACACAAAACGCCTTTTGAACTATTCATAACCAAACTAATGCCTTCGTTTATTGGCTCGTTTATGGCATATAATAACAGCACCTTTTCATCACTATTAAAGAAGGATAAAATATCTTCCGATTGTAAAGACTTGTTAAAAATAGAAAAATCATAATTTTTGCCAAACAAATATTGCAATAGTTTGTCTTTTTCGCTTAGCTCATTTTGCCCTTTTACATTATAAGACGAAGCACTAAATACCGGCCTTGCTTCTGGCTTTTGGGCTGAGTTATTGCCACCAGCAAAAGCCATTTGTTCTTTGGTCTTTTTTAAATATGTAACTGGTCGGGAGGTATTTAATTTTGCACCTTTATAAATGTGCAGATAATTTTCGAGTTGTCTTTTGGTGGCTTGTTTGCTTTTTAAATTATATTTTGCAATAATTTCGTCAGCTTTTAACCCTTTATTATAATAGTCTTCGCCAATTTGCTTTGTAACGCTTAAACTCTCCCTTAAAGCCCCGTCCATTTTTATAATTCTTTGGCTGATGGCTTGAAAGGATATGTTTAAATCAAGCTTTTTTAAAATATCTCGCACCGACACCCCTTCAAATCGGTTGAGTTTATATATTAATTCTTCTTCTTCGCTAAAATAGTCAAATGCTCGACTAAGGTATTCCAACAAAGCATCGTTTTCGTCTTTTTTTATAAAGGCCTGTTCTTCGTCTGCTTGGTCTTTTATAAGGTTTTCTAGTGTTAACAGTGTTCCATCGGTGCCGTCATTTATGGTTTCGCTAAAAAATTTGGTGTCGTATCTGTAAAGTGGCTCTTTTTGACTTTGCTTTGCATATTCCGTCTTTGTCTTTTTTACAAAGCCTTCTATGCTGTTTATTGCATAGGTAGAAAATGCTACACCCTCTTCGGCATTAAAGTTTTTTATGGCATAAAGCATACCGTCTACAATAGCAGACTCTAAGTTTTCGCTTAATTTCTTTTCTTGCGCATCAGAAAGTGACAATACATATATTGCCCTTGCTTTATTAACTAGGCCTATGTGAGCGTTAAAAACCTTATCTATTGAGCCTTCTTTTTTTGCTTCTTCCATTAGTTGCAATTGTTCTTGTGTGTATGCAATTTTTAACTGCAATTTTTCCTTGTTAGACGCATTTGTTTCTGCATTTAGTTGACTATAAAGCAACTCTAATTCGTCTTTGGCGTCTTGTATTGCGGTAATTGGCTTTCCTATATAAGCACTCGCCCTTTTGTATGTGCGAAGAGGTAACCCGCTAATATACCTTTCGTCCTCTTCTTTTGTAGTTGTGTTTTCATCGTTTTGTTTGGTTTTCATATTTCCCCCTAACCCCAAAAAGTATTCTCAATATACCATATCTTGTGTTAAAAATCAAGGGGACATAAAAAATTAACTATTATAAATAATAATATACCTTTGGCAAAACAATTTAATAATTTTGGCGTGAAAAAAAGGAAATTGTGAGTTTTGCCACAATCTCCTCTGGTTTGATGTAGTTTATTTTTTATGCACTAAGGATTTTATCAAAAACTTCTAGCATTTTTGCTTCGCTTGGAACGGTTGTAGAATAATCTTCTGCACCCTTTGGAAGTTTTACGGTGCCGTCAAAGGGTTCTACACTGCACTCTGCTTTAAGCCCGCCCATGCTCCATGCGCTTGTGAACCCTACCAAACTATTAGATTTGTATACAAAGTAGTTCTCTAATAAAACGGTTTCGGTTTCACCAGTCTTTTGCTTTACTGCAAAGTGTAACTTGGTGTATTTGCCACTTGTTGCTTTTTCTAAAACAACGGTGTAGCCTGATTTTCCAGCATAAGAGCTTTTAATTTCTGCTAAAACTTCGCCAACATTATATTGACCGCCAAACAATGCAATAACTGAAAGACTATTGTCATCTTTAAATATTTCTTGCATATCTACATTCTTTTGGTATTGAATCTTTGTGTCGCCACTTTGTGCATTTATGTATTCAATATTACTTTTAATGTAATAATCGGCAGAAACCTGTTTGTTATTAATAATGGCTTTACTGCGGTAAGCCATTTCGTTTAATGCAACATTGTCTCCAATCATGGTCCATCTAACAATAGCGTTCATTTCCATAGAACCCTTTATCATTAATTTTCCTAACGATGCAGAATTTGAAGTATCTACGCTCACATTAGACAATGCAGAATTTGAAGTATCTACGCTCACAATAACTGAAACTCTTGCACCCTTTTCAAATCCGTTTTCTTTGTTTGCAGTTGTGTTTACATAACTTTCTGCTTCTTCCATAGAAACTTCTTTATATTTACCCGAAGTATCTACATCTGCTTTTGAACTAAGTTGGTCACCACCGCAAGCCACCAATGTAAATGCTAGTGGAATAACTGCTATTGCTACTAATAAAGATTTTAAAAACTTTTTCATAAAATACTCTCCTTTTTTTATTTATTATATGATAGCAAAGTGTTTTTTGCTTGTCAAGTAATAACGCAATTTATTAAAAAACTTTTCACAATTTTTTATTGCCAAAACTTTATTTTGCAATCAAAATGGTTGAATATTTTTGCAATTTAATTATAATTAAAACAGTATAAAAATTTGGAGAAATTTATGAACAAAATAGTTTTTGCAACATCTAACAAAAATAAATTAAAAGAAGTAAAGCAACTTTTAAAAAATACCGAAATTTTAACATTAAGTGACATTGGCTTTAACAAAGAAATTAACGAAAGCGGAACCACCTTTTTGGCAAACGCCCTAATAAAGAGTCGCACCGTTTACAACTTTTTAAAAGAAAAGGGTACGCCTCTTCCTGTGCTTGCCGAAGACTCTGGGCTACAAATTGATGCCCTTGATGGCGCTCCCGGTATTTTTTCGTCACGATATTCTGCCACCGAAACCGAACCCGCCACAGACGAAAACAACCGCAAAAAAGTTCTATGCGAAATGGAAGGCATTGTAAACCGAAAGGCAAATTATATTGCCGTTTGGGTTTTGTATAACTCCGACAACGACATTATTTTTGCCGAAGGTAAAACCTTTGGCGAAATTTCGTATGCTGAAAGTGGCGACCTATCTTTTGGTTACGACCCAATTTTTTACTCCTATGACCTCGAAGATAAGTTTAGCGAAGTATCTTTAACCGAAAAAGACTCCGTTTCGCACCGTAAGCGTGCCATGGAAAATCTGTTTTCGTCCCCAACAAAGGTTTGCACCATGAAACTTAACCCCGAATATTATAACCTTGTTGCAAACGGCGAAAAGACTATTGAGGTTAGACTTTTTGACGAAAAGCGTAAGGGTTTGGCTGTTGGCGACATTGTAGCATTTATAAACACCGAAAATAACGACATTACCGCAACCCGCATTACCTCTCTTACTAGGTTTAATAACTTTGATAGTTGCATTACAAACACCGGCACAAAACGAGTTGGTTTTAATGGATATTCGGTAGAAGATACAATAAAAAAATACCGTACCATATATTCTTCTGACGAAGAAGAAAGGTACGGCTGTTTGGCAATAGGAATAGAATTATTGCATTAATTTTTGTAACAATTTATACTTTGTACTTTACCACTGCCCCGCACGAGCATTGCATCCATGTGGCTTTGCCTTTTAGTGGTAACTTGTTAAAATAAGCGTTAAAAGCATACAAATTAGATGAGTGACAAACTATTACTATGGTTGGCTCAAAGTCTTTGGTTTCTTTACGCTTATTTTCTTTTATAACCAAATCTAGTCCTGCAAAATTTTGCTTGGTAAACATAGTAAGCGTTTCAAACTTGCCATTTGTGTAGTCGTAATTCATATAATTGTTTAACCACTCTTGTTCTTCGGGAGTGCTAGGAATTGTACCCTTGCGTTCGGTAAACTGTTTCATTGTGATATAATCTACATTAAAGTGCTTTGCTATAATTTTTGCACTATCAACCGCTCTTGCAAGTGGCGAAGAGTACACTGCCACCACATTTTCGTTTTCTAAATATTTTGCAACACTTTTTGCCGTTTTTTTTCCCTTTGCCGAAATATGCACCGAATCGGGTATAAGTGCTGTTACATATCTTTTTATCTCTGCGTGTCTTACAAAACAAATTCTCATAAAATTTTCTCCTAATATAATAAAAATCACTAAAATTAGTAATTAAAAAAATTATATCAAAGTTACACAAGCAATGTAAACCTAATTGACATAATTTTTTTATTTTATAACTTTTAGTTTCAATTATTTTATATCAAATACCTTTTTGCAATTTGTTTTAGTTTATTTTGTAGTTGGTATATTTTAAAAAATTTTAATTACTATTAGCTTATGTATCAAGACCTTAAATTAATATTTGGCTTTGCAGATTTGAATATTTTTGAAATAAAAATTTAAAATATCCTCGTAACTTTTGCCCTCTTCTGCTAGTATTTTTGCACCCCACTGGCTCATACCAACGCCGTGGCCATAGCCAACACCCTCCATATACACCGACTTTGCACTAACCACAATGTTGGTTATTTTTGTAGATTTCATTTTTGTAGAACCAATTTTTATTCTAAAACTATTTGCGTCTAGGGTGGCTCCGCCAATTTTAAATTGTTTTACTCTGCCACTGTCATCTACACTACCAATTGTAAAAGAATTTAGCGAGGTTACACTTGCACCCATCTCTCTTATTGCGTTTAGCATATCTGACTTAGAAAAGGTTGCTGACCACTTAAAATTTTTGCTGTTAGATTCATTTTCTACACTTTTTTGAGTTTTTGTATAACTTTCTTCGTCTAAATAATTTAAACCATTTTTTGCCGTTGTTGTAACGCCACCACTGTTACTATGAAACCATGGCTCTATCAAACTGCCATTTACCGTAAGCACAATACCTTCTGTTTCTTGCACCGCCCTTTTTATGTTGTCATTTATTTTGCTTTCGTCATAGGCTTGGGCTTCGGTTATGTCGTTAGAAATATCTGCATTGGGGTATTTGCTCTTATAATTTTGCAAGAAAAATAGCGTGTATGTTCTTGCTAGCACCGCCTGTGCTTTTAACGCTTCTAGTTCCCACGAGTTATACATTTCGCCCGCCACCACGCCAAGCAAATATTTTTCTAGTGGCATAGACTTTGTACTTTTGGTGGTTTTATCATACACTTTTAGAGTAGGCGAATTTGCAGATTCTTCGACCGCAATTTTTTGGGGTAGCGTTATATTTATATCTGCCTTTTTGCTTTTGCAACCACAAAAAGATGTGCAAACGCTAAACCCGCAAACCAAAATTGCCAAACCTTTTAAAAGACCTTTTTTCATAATCTAACCCCTAAAAGTTGTTTACTTAAATAAAAATTTTTGCCACACATTACCCGCCCTTTTGCAACCTTTTACTAAACGAATTTTCTTTGTAGGGTTATTTTTTGTTTTTTTTAACTTTTTATACTAAAAAATAGTTTAAAATAGTGTAAAATTTTGAACTTTTAAAATTTAAGAAAAATTTTAACATATTTTAGTTGGGTACAAAAAAAACACCAAAATTACTTTTAAAAAAATTTTGGTGTTTTACAAAATTTAGAACCATTTGCTTTTAAAAGGTTTCGGTATTTTGCAAAATTAAACGCTTTAAATTGGTTAATCGCTTTACCGAATAATCATTTTTTATCATTGCATAAATATAGTTGGTTGGGCCAACTAACACAACCATTTTTTTTGCACGAGTTACCGCTGTGTACAAAAGGTTTCGAGTCATCATTTGCGGACTGCCAGCAACCACCGGAATAATTACAACATCAAACTCACTACCTTGGCTTTTGTGAATGGTAATAGCATACGAAAGCATTAGTTCATCTAACGCACTTGAAAGATACATACTTCTTCTGCCGTCTTCAAAAACTATGGTGGTTTCGTGGTTTTTGGGGTCTATTCGTTCTATTGTGCCAATATCTCCGTTAAACACGCCCATACCCTTTTGACCATACCGCTCCCACTCTTGTTCGTAATTATTTACCGTTTGCATAACCCTGTCGCCCTCTCTAAAAAGTTTTTCGCCCATGGTTATTTCGTTTTTGGTTTCGTCTAACGGATTTAACCTTTGTTGCAACAGTTTATTTATGTTTTCTACGCCCAAAATACCTGCCTTCATAGGAGCAATTACTTGCACCGCCGAACTATCTAACTCTAAATAACTTGGCATTCTGTCCGCCACAAGGTCTAGCACCAAATTTAGATTTTCTTCGGGAGATGACTTATTCATAACAAAAAAGTCGCCCTCTTTGTTGTCGTAGGTTACCATTTCGCCCGAATTTATTCGGTGAGCGTTTACAACAATTTTGCTTGCGGTTGCCTGTCTAAATATTTGCGTTAAACTTACAACCGGAATTTTTCCTACCGTAATTAGGTCATCTAAAATATTGCCTGCTCCTACACTTGGCAACTGGTCTTTGTCGCCCACCATAATAAGCCTTTTGCCCACTCCTAATGCATTTACCAAATTATACATAACAAAGGTGTCTACCATACTGCACTCATCTACTATTACACAGTCTTCTTCTAAACTAGACAATGTATTAAAAGCACCAGCAAACTCTCTGCCTTTAAAATTTATATCTAACGCCCTATGAATGGTTTTTGCTTCTTGTCCGGTTGCATCAGACAGCCTTTTACTTGCCCTACCCGTTGGTGCAAGCAAAAGTGATTTTAGCCCCAACCCCTTTAAACAATAATTTATGGCTTTTACTATGGTGGTTTTACCCGTTCCCGGCCCACCAGTTATTATTACTACACCATTGCTAACCGCTGTTGTAACCGCCTCTCTTTGCGTGTTATGTAGTTTTATATTATTAACTTTTTCGTACTCGTCTAACTCCTTAGATATATCTAGTTTTGCATAGTTCCAATTATCCATAAGCAGACACAACTTAGAGGCTATTGCCTTTTCCATTTTGTAAAACTTGGCAAGGCTTAAAAACACCTCGTTGTCGTCTACCACTTCTTTTAAATATCCATCTATAATTAGATTGGCTATAACTTGCTCAAAACTTTTATCTCTGTCATTTTCGCCAAAACCCAATAATTGCATTACCATTTTTTTGAGTTCGGTAAAACTTGCAAGGGTGCTACCCGTTTTGTCGGCAATTTCGTTTAGTTCATAAACAACGCCCGCCCGCATTCTAAACTCGCTATCTCTTTCTATGCCTAATTTCATTGCAATTTTATCTGCCGTTCTAAACCCAATTCCGTCTATATCTTCCACAAGTTTGTATGGATTTTCTTTGATTATTTTTTCGGTACGGTTTTTGTACTTTTCAAATATTTTAACCGCCATATTAATGGTTACATCATATTCTTGTAAAAATATTACGGCATCTTGCAACTTTTTTATATCATTATATTGCAGGGCAATATTTTTTGCTTTTTCGGCACTAATACCCTTTACATTTGCAAGTTTTAGCGGGTCGCTCTCTATAATTTCTAGCGTTTTTTCTTTAAACATATTTACCATATTTTGTGCGGTAACAGGACCTACTCCGCTAATAAGCCCGCTAGACAAATATCTTTTTATTTGCTCTACCGTGGTTGGTTTTTGCAAAGAAATTTTGGTAACCTTAAACTGCTCGCCGTATTTTGGGTGAATAACCATTTCGCCTTCCATATCTACTATTTCGCCCTCGCCCAAAGCCGGGAACTTACCTTGTGCGGTAATTTCTTGGTTTTCGACCCTAACTTTTATTATGCCAAAGCCCGTTTCGAGGTTTTGGTAAACTATACATGTAATCATTCCACATAATTTCATAATGTACATTATAGAGATTTTATTTAACGATGTCAATTAAAAACCTCGGCTAAACCCTTTGACCAGACGCAAGATATAAAATAAAAATTTTTATTTTTTTCAAAAACCAAAAAAAAGATAATTATGTTTTTATAATTACCTTTTGTGTAATAACGTGTAATAGACCAAAATTAACTCAAAAAATTTTGTCAAGAAACCATACAAAATGTCAAATTTTTTTGTCAAGCGAATTTCAAAAATTATCAATTTTAATGAGTTTTCAACAGAGTTTTCAACACCCCTGTTAAAAAGCTGTTAATTGCTGTATCCCTTTAATTTAAAGCAATTGCGGTGTGTTTATCAAATGTATGTTCTAACTTTTCAACAGAGTTTTCAACACTTTTTAATTATTCCGTGAAACAATTATTGTTTCACAGATGTTTCACGGCACCTCTTTCTACATTTTTACACATACCAAATAGGTATAAATTATATAAATAAGCATTAGAGCCATACCTTGATATCTAAACGTTTTGTTGCGTTTTACAATAGGTATAGCAATTATGGCGGTTATTAGTAATAGTGTTGGCACCGTAAAAAGTAGCAACAATTTTGACACCGTAATAAAGTCGCTTTTTGTAGCAAACACCGACCCCGCTATAAGCAAGGTGCAATCTATTATGCTCGCACCAAAAATGTTTCCTATTCCTATTTCGGGATTGTCTAACTTTACCGATGTAATTGTGGTTACAAGTTCAGGGATATTGGTTCCTACCGCTATAATAACAAAACTAACCACACCGCTTTTTATGCCGAGCATTTCGCTTATGGTATCTACATTATTAACCAGCACCATTGCACCAAGCCCTATTGCCAGCGCCGAAACTACAAATTCTAAAATTATTTTGTACCACGGGGTTTGCTCCGATTCTACTATTGTAGATTTGTCTTTTTTTGCTTCTAAAATGTTTAATATTACATAGCCCGCCAAAAAAACCAGCAAAATTACGCCTTCTATGGGGGTAAGTTTGCCATCTAGTCCCAAAAACAGCAACACTATTACACAGGCACAAAAGTAGATAATTTTTGGCAAAAAGGCGGTTGAGTTTATGTTAGACGGAAACAACAAAAAGGACGCTCCTAAAACTATTGTAAAATTGCAGACAATGGAGCCTATTGCGGTATTTATGCCTACCTCTTCTACCCCCCTAAAACTAGATATTAGCGAAACGGTGGTTTCGGGAAAGGTGGTTGCAATACTCACTATTGTTGCGCCAACTATCATAGGGGGAATTTTTGCTTTGCTTGCAAGTTTTACTGACGACCCAACAAGCATATCTCCACCCTTTAAAATAAGCACAAAACCCAAAATAAAAACAACTACGCAAATTAAATTTGTCATAATTAACGATATGAAAAATTTATATAAAAAATGCGTTTTTGTTTCACACCTTGCCCCACTTGCAGAATAGTATGTAATAGGTTAGAAATATTAATTTAATAAATTCGTCTTAACCAAATTCGGGCTCGGGCTAAAAAATACAATTGGCTAATGTACCAAAAAATGTGTACAAAACGCCACAAAATAAAATTTTAAATTTTACTACTCATTCTTCATTTTTTTCAGCATAAATTATACCGCACGAATTTATTCTTGCCTTGTAACTATTAAATCTCAAAAATTTAATTTGCTGTAAAAATTAAAATTAATATTCTAACCTAAAAATACTATGGACTTTATCCATAGTATTTTTTGGCTTATGTTAACTTTTTTGATATAAATATAATTATTTTAGTAATTTTCTTTTCTTACTTCAAAGTAGCTTTGTGGGTGGTTGCAAACCGGACAAACGGCTGGGGCAACCTTACCAATTACTAAGTGTCCACAATTTCTACATTCCCACATAGTTTGGTCGGCTTTTTTGAACACCTCTTGCATTTCTACATTTTTTAAAAGTTTTAAATATCTTTCTTCATGTGCTTTTTCGATGGCGCCAACGGCACGGAACTTAAATGCCAACTCTGCAAAACCTTCTTCTTCGGCTTCTTTTGCAAAACGGTCATACATATCTGTCCATTCATAATTTTCGCCTTCGGCTGCCGTTTTTAAATTCTTTTTGGTGTCGCCAAGTTCTTCTAATTCTTTAAACCACATTTTTGCATGTTCTTTTTCGTTTTCGGCAGTTTTTGTAAAAAGTTCTGCAATTTGCTCATACCCTTCTTTTTTTGCAACGCTAGCAAAATAGGTGTATTTGTTACGGGCTTGGCTTTCTCCTGCAAAAGCCGTTCTTAAATTTTGTTCGGTTTTTGTTCCTGTATATTTCATAATTAATCTCCTATTATTCTTAATTTTGCACGCTCAATGGTTCTCAATGAACTCTCTATTGGGCGATTTTTGAGTAACACTTTGTTTAGCCTTGGGTACCCGAGGTTTTCTCTTTTTTGCAACTTTGCAACTAAGTCATCGGTATACTCTTTGGCAATTAGGGTTAGTTTGTATGCAAAGGCATAATACTTTGGGTCGGATTGCAATAGTTCCACCGTTTTTTCGGCAGAATCAATAATTGCCGAATATATATTTGTGCCATACTCTTTTAAAAACTTGTCGCTTGCACCCGATAGTAACTTATTAAACTTTGCTTTTTTGTACTTTAAATCTTTTTCGGTTAAATTAGTGTTGTTTTCTATGGTTCCCGAAAACCTTTTAATGCACATACACTTAGAAATTAAATAAATAAACAACTTTTTGTTATTGTCGTCTTCTATGCGGTCAAGTGCTTCGGCAAGTGTAAAAGTTATCATATTGGTGGTAGAAAACTCCTTAAAGTTAAACATTGCAACAATAGACTGAATTAGTTCGGTTTGATATTGCTCACTAAAATTTGCACTAACACGCAAGCCAAAACTAACAAACTCCTTTCCATCTTTGCAAAAAAAGCCCGAATTTTCATTAAATGGCATTTCTACCATTTTGTACAATTCATTGTACAATTTCATAGTTTGTCCCCTTAAAACAAATTATTACAGCATAATTATATAAAAAAGCACCTACAAAGTCAAATTATTTTAACCACTTGCAAATGGTAAAATAATACAAATTAGCCACTCAAAAATATGAGTGGCTAACTGTAAAAACAACTATTAATTATCGGTTATTTATAGCATCTATTGGTTGCTTGTTTGCAATTTTTGTTACTGGTATCAAACTTGAAATAAATGCAACGGCAACGCTGACAAATAAAATTAGTCCTAATTGACGAAGCCCAAAGTTAAATACTGTAATTATAATGCCATAATCTTGTCGCATCGTCTGATTTAAATAACTACATACAATTCCGCAAGCGACACTTGCCAAAACAAAGTTTATAAATGCAATAATTAAACTTTCGTTAAAGAATACGCCAAATACATCGCTTCTTTTTGAGCCTAACGCCCTTAAAATACCAATTTCACGCTTTTTGTACGAAATTGATGTTGCAATAAAGTTCATAAGCATTAGCGAAGCAAATACACAAAAGCCTATGCTTAAATAGGTTAGCACCGATATAACGCTATCTATTGTGTTTACAATTTCGTCCATAGTTTGGGTTACTTCATTTGTCATAACAAAAATGTCTGGTGTAGAGGTTGGGTTTTCGACATTGTTTAATTTGTTTAGCAATTTTGTTTGCTTGTTATGATAGGTGGCAATTGCCTTAATTTTGTTGGTATCTGTTGGCATTGCACCAATGGCAGATTTATAAAAACCTAATGCCTTAATTTGGCTTAACAATGCACGCTTAAAATCTTCTCCTGCTATAATAGTATTGGTAAAATACCTTTCTGTCTCGGCATATTCTGCAAAAAAGCCAGATATTTCGCAATCTAAAAGTGCTGATTTATCATAACTATTTCTACCTTCTGGACTATAATATAATGCCAAATCCTTTATTTCGGAAGATAAACTTATTAGGCTATCTACATCATTTTGAAATAATAATGGATTATCTTTTACATATTTTATTCCATCATTAGATGTAAGCAACTCGTGAAGAATGGAGTATTTTATATTATTATTTTCACTTGTAGAAAATTTATAATAATTAATACTCTTTTGGGTTTCTGTATCTGTTATCTTTAAAACATCGGCAATTGCATAGTTACCATAAATTTCTCTAAATTTTTCTCTGGTTAGGGGATAGTAGTCATAATCGCCATAACCTGTTCCATCATCTATGTTCTTTATGCCTTCTCGTAATAAGTTGTAAAATGTATCAACGTATAACGATATGCTTTTGCCTTCGGTAGTTGGTTTGCCTAATTTGTTTATATAAACCATTCGGTTATTATTTGATTCGAACTCACTAAAATAGTCATTTATTTCAGTTTGCAGAGCAACAGTGTTTGTATATTCTAAAACGCTAGAAATACTCCCTCCGCCATACTTATCGGTAGCAAAATATAGTTTTTGACTACCTATATACTCACCTGCCTTTTTCAGTTCGCCACCAGTTTCTTTAATCGCTTTAATAGTTCCGTCTGTTACAATAAACAAATTATGAATACTATAATTTTTAATATCATCTAGGTCACGGTTTAGCATCATATTAAAGAAACTAAAAGATTGTTTGCTTGAATCTTTTTTTAGCGACTCATAACGAGTAGAATTAAATGCTGTATCTATTATACCCACAATTTTATATTCGTATTTGTCGGTAATTATTTTTTTGTCTAATAACACCGTTGGGTCATTTTTTATAGTTTGGGCATCTATAACAGCAGTAGAGCCGTAACCCGTATTGTTATATTCTCGGTAACCGCACTTTTCAAACAATTCTAATTGATATTTGGTAATTAAAATTTCATAAGGCAGAGCGGTGCTTTGTGGGTATCTTCCTGCAATTAGGTTGCAACCCATACCTTTTAGTTGGTTTTCAGTAAGTTCTACTATTCCGCCAGCGTTTCTTGTGTAATAATAAGAGTTCTCAATTGCAGAGGTATCTGGACAACTGTTAGATAAACTTATAACGGGACTATTGTTGCTGTTAAAATTGTATACTGGTTTTAGCGTTACATCAAGTTCGTTGCTCAAATTGGCAATATCGCTATCAGACAACAACTTGTCATTATAATAAGAATAGCCGTGGTTTGTTTCTGCACTTTTTCCAATTATTGATAGGTAGTTTATGTCGCTATCTTTAATGCTTGATACTGTGTTATCTACGGCGTTAAAAGCACTTGCTGTATCCATTAAGCCAAACATACAAAAGGCAATAAATGAAAGCAATATTGTAAAAAACAACCTTATTGGTTTTGCCTTTAAGCCACTGGCACCCATTTTGAAACTGTCTTTAAATTTTAGTCTGGACTTAATTAATTTTAAATCTTTGCGGTCATAAACCTTGGTTACAAGGTCTTCGCCCGTTGTTTGTTCAAACTTTTCGGAAGAGTTGTTTTCATCTATTTTTGCAATTTCTCTAAACTTGTTGTTGGTTTTTGGGTTTAGCGAAATAAAGGCTTCTGAGTCGTCACGCTTTTGAATGTATTTGGTTATAAACTCTACTTCTTTTTGCGTGATTGTATGCCCTGCTTTAATATGAATTACATCATCGCCTATTACAGATACGCCATCATTTAATTTTTGACCGGCTATATGACGCTTTGTTTCATCACTAATTATTACGCCATCTTTCATCTCTATAATTCGGTCGGCATAGTTTTCGGCAAACTCCCTATCGTGAGATACAATTATTACCAATTTATCTTGGGATAGTTTTTTTAGAGTGTCAAACACCTGCTTGCCGGTGGCACTATCTAGCGCTCCGGTAGGTTCGTCCGCAATAATAATTTCGGGGTCTTTAATAAGGGCACGAGCAATGGCTATCCTTTGCTTTTGACCACCCGAAAGTTCGTTGGTTTTTCGCTTACCTTGGTCTTCTAGGTCAACTTGGCGTAATAACTCTTGCACCTTTTCGTGAGTGGCTTTTTTGCCTTGAAGTTCTAACGCTAGTGCAACATTTTTTTCTACATTAAATTCACTTAAAATGTTGTACTCCTGAAAAATAAAGCCAATAAAGGTGTTGCGGTAGGCGTCAAAATCTGACCCAGAAAAGTCTTTGCTAGACTTGCCCTTAATAATAAGCTCGCCACTATCAAAGCGGTCTAGCCCACCTATGCAATTTAGCAAGGTAGACTTACCACAGCCCGATTTACCCAAAATAAAAACCATACCCTTTTCGGTAAACTTAATTGAAACATTTTTTAATGCTTGAACGGGAACGCCTTTTTTTGGCTTATATGTTTTGCATATATTTTTGAGTTCTAACATTTGCTTCTCCTATTTTTTTAATAATTAAATTATATACATAATAATTGGTGGTGTCAAACGAACAAGGGCGTTTATTTGCTTTTGGCTTACAGTTTTTTGACTATTTTGTTGCACCTTAGACTAAAAAAAACCAAAGCGGTCAATAATTGTTACAAAACTATTAAGGAGTATTTTATGGCAAAAATAGATGGATTAAAAAACTATGCAAATGCAATTTATCAAAATGCAATGGTGGGAAAACAAAGCTGCTCAGACATTTTGCCCAAAATTGATGATGAAGAACTAAAAAGAGAAGTTGACAGCGAATATTATAAATTTGATGAAATTTGCGATGCGGTAGAACTTTTTGCAAAAAGCAAAAAAATGCCAATAGAAGATAACAACCTCTTCGAAAAATCTAGACTTTGGATGAGCATTAATATGGGTACGCTTTTTGACCGCTCTACCAGACATCTTGCACAGCTTCTTATGATTGGTACCGTTATGGGACTAACCACCGCCTACAAAGACCGTTTTGACCACAATGGCGTAAGTGCAGAACTTGATAAAATTTTGTCCGACCTAGAAGACACTCTAAATAACAACTATGACAACCTAAAACAATTTTTAAAAGAATATAAGGGAGAATAATTAAATACAAAAAAAGGGTTCGCTAAAAAGTATTTGCGTGACCCTTTTTTAATTTAAAACTTATTCCATTCTAACTTGGTTATTTTAATTAAAATTTAGTTTACTTGAAGTACAATTTTGTATGAATAAAATTACATTCTTTACCAAAACTAGTAATATGAAAAAAAGTAGATATATTTTAGAAAAATCAAAAATTATGATGGGTCACTTAAATTCTAACACCTTTGACCCACTAGGTTCATACACAGGCGAAAGCATAGTAGACTACACCCCAACTCAGGACGCTGACGACCTATAAAAATTAATCTTCATCCGAAAACCTATCCATAAATGAAAACTTTTTGTCCTTAATTTTCCAACCACGGCAGGTATCCAACTGAACGTTGTTCATACTCATAAAAATATTATCCTCTACAAACTCATTGGTTTTTTTGAGTTCTTTTATAAGGTATTTTATTTGTTGGCGAGTAGATGGTGTATGTATGCCTAATTCTTCATTTTTTTCGGTCATTCGACAAGCACAGGCAATAAATTCTAGGCCGTTTTTGTTCTTCCAATTTATTATGGCTTCTTCGTGAACATAATAAAGCGGTCTAATTAGTTCCATACCTTCAAAATTGGCACTTTTTATGCGGGGTAACATACCCTGAATTTGCCCGCCGTGTAACATACTCATTAGGGTGGTTTCTATAACATCGGTATAGTGATGACCTAGGGCTATTTTGTTGCACCCAAACTCCTTTGCTTTGGCATATAAATGCCCCCTACGCATTCTGGCACACATATAGCAAGGATTTTTCTCCATCTTTTGTGTGGCGTCAAAAATTTTGGTGTCAAAAATAGTTAGCGGAATCTCTAACGTTTTGGCGTTTTCTATAATTTTATTTAGGTTGGCATCGTTGTAGCCGGGGTTCATAACAAGGTATACAATTTCAAATGGCACATTGGATATTTTTTGAAACAATTGAAACAATTTTGCCATTAGCATACTGTCCTTTCCACCCGAAATGCAAACGGCTATTTTGTCGTCCTTTTGAACCAAATTAAAATCTTTTACCGCTTTAACAAAGGGCGTCCAAATTTTTCTTCGGTAGGTGGTTTGAATGGTGTGTTCTATTTCGCCACACCGTGATAATTGTTTTGCCATATTTTTTCCTTTGAATATATTTTTTACAATTAGTTGGTTTCGTCACTGCTAGAAGTTAACAAAAACCATTCTTCGGTTAGTTTTTCTATTTTTGTTTGACGAGCCACAATAGAGGACTCTATCTCCATAAGTTTTACAAAGTCACTGCAAATGTTTGGGTTTTTGTACTCATCGGTTAGCACCAAAATTTCTGTTTCTAGGGCGCATATTTCTCTTTCGACCTTTTTTGCCCGCGCTTCTTTTTTTGCTCTTTCTTTATTTTGCAAATATTCATTTACTTTTGGTTTTTCTTCTTCGACTTCGTTATTAATATTTTTTATTTCTTCTATTGTATCTTCTTTTAGCGTTTTTGGCTCCACCGCCTCACGAGATTGGCTTGCCAACAACTCTTCGTAACTAGACCTAATAAATGTAGCGTTACCGTTTTCAAACTTAATTAAACTGGTTGCAAGTTTTTTGACAAAATATCGGTCGTGCGAAACAAACAAAATGGTGCCTTTGTACTTTAAAAGCAAATTTTCGAGCGCCTCTTTTCCTACTATATCTAGGTGGTTTGTAGGTTCGTCCAAAATTAAAAAATTTGGTCGGCGTTTAAAAATTTTGCAGAGCGCCAGTCTTACCAACTCTCCGCCTGATAGTTCTTGCAAATTTTTAAAAACATCGTCACCCGAAAACATAAAGGAGCCTAAATCGGTTCGTGCTTCGGTGATGCTAAGGTCTGGAAACTCATGGGTATAATTATCAAAAACCGTTTGGTCTATTACATCGGCTGTTACCGTTTGCTGGTCAAAGTATCCTATATCTAAGTCTGTTCCAAAAACCACTTTTCCACCAAGAGGCGGAACTTTGCCCATTATGGTTTTTAATAATGTAGACTTTCCTGTGCCGTTGCCACCAATTATTCCTAACCTTTCGCCCTTGTTTAGCCTAAAATTTACGGTAGAAAGCGGGGTAGTATACCCAATTTTTAACTCTTCTGCCCGCAAAACCATGGTTGAACTTTCTCTCTTTGGTTCTACATTTGCATGAAAGGCACGCATATCGGCACTTTCGGGTTTTTCTACCACCTGCATTCGGTCAATTTGTTTTAGTTTGCTTTGTGCCATTGTGGCTTTGGTGGCTTTGTATCTAAACCTGTCTGCTAGCGTTTGCAACCTGTTTACCTCTGCAATGTACGCATTGTATTCTTTTTGTTGCTTTTGGTAATTAGCCTCTTTAATTTCTACAAACTTAGAGTAGTTGCCGACATATTTTTTTGCTTTTCCTCGCTCAATTTCGTATACCACATTTACAAACTTATCCAAAAAAGCCCTATCGTGAGATACTACAATTACCGCCTTTTTGTATTCTGCTAAATATCCTTCGAGCCACTCTATTGCCAAAATATCTAAATGGTTTGTAGGCTCGTCCAAAATTAAAACATCGGGTTTTGAAAGCAATAATTTTATTAGTGCTATTTTTGTACGCTGACCACCCGAAAATTCGCCTATTTTTTTCGCCTTATCACTTTCGGTAAAGCCAAAGTTTTTTAGTGCCTTGTTATACTCTTTTTTGTATGTGTAACCGCCAAGTCTATTGTACTCATCACATAGTTTGGTATATTTTTCAACCAGTTTTACGCTAGAATTTTTTTCGAGTTCGGCTTCTAGTTCGGTCATCTTTTTCTTTGTATCCAAAATGTTGGAGTATGCTTGTAGCACCTCGCTTTCTAGGGTTGCATTTTCGTCATTAAAGGTTATTTGCTTAATTTGACCAATTTTAAATGAACCCGTTTTTTCTATTCGGTTTATTTTTGTGCTTTCGTCTACTTTATCTATTTCTTGCTCGCCCGTAATTACTTTAATTAGTGTAGATTTTCCACAGCCATTTCTGCCAATTAGAGCCACTTTGTCGCTATCATTCACTTCAAAATTTATGTGCGACAACACGGTATTTTCTCCAAACGAAACACTTACATCTGATAGCCTTATCTTCATAACGCTAGTTATTATATCAAATGGGTTGAGTTTTCGCAACTGGTTAACAAAATTTACGGCTAAATTTTAACCATTTTGCAATTTTTTATCTAGTTTAAAAATGGTTTTTGCTATTGTTTCGGCATACAGTGTGCTTAGCGAATTACTATAAGACTCAACCATTACCCTTATTAGTTCTTCGGTACCACTTTTTCGAACAACCACCCTGCCATAATCTCCCAAACTTGCCGAAATTTGGTTTGTAAGTTCGTTTAATTCGTTAGAATTTATAATATCGTTTGCAAACCCTGTTTTGCAATTTATTTCTTTTTGTGAAAGAGATAATGCATCAAAAAGGGAGTCTAGCGAGCAACCGGTTAACTTAATAATTGTAGCAAGCATAACCGATGCTAATATGCCATCGGACACAGTTTGGTAGTCGCCTAAAATAATATGCCCCGAACTTTCTCCCCCCAAATTTAGCCCTAACTCTTGCATTTTTTCTATTACAAACCTATCGCCCACGGGGGTTATTATAGACTGTATTTTCTGGTTTTTTAGCGACTGAATAATTCCGCCGTTGGTCATTATGGTGGTTACTATTTTGCCTTCTTTTAACTTGCCACAACTGTTTAAATTTTTTGCCAAAATATATAAAATATCGTCACCGTTTAGCACCCTTCCGCTTTTAGTTACGGCAATTAAGCGGTCGGCATCGCCATCGTAGGCAAAGCCACAATCGGCATTTTGTTGTTGCACCATGCTAACCAACAATTCCGGGAAAAGGGCTCCAACGCCGTCATTTATAAATACGCCATCGGGGTTATTGGATATACTAACCGTTGTAGCCCCTAAGTTATTAAAAACGCTATTAGAAACAACTTGCCCTGCACCGTTTGCGTTATCTAGCACAATTTTTAGTCCATCTAGCGTTACGCTAGATAGATTTTGCAAAAATTCGGCATAAAGTTCGCTGGCGTTTTGTATGGTTTTGCATTTGCCCGCCCCATAAAAACTAATTTGCTGGTTTTGTTGCATAATTTTTTCTAACTCTTCTTCTTGCGCTATGCAGAGTTCTTCGCCCTCGCTATCAAAAATTTTGAAGCCGTTATACATATATGGGTTGTGTGACGCCGTTACCATTACTCCAAAATCGGCGTTGTAAACCTTGGTTAAAAATGACACCCCTGCCGTTGGGCAAATTTGCACATCTATAACGCTACCGCCCAAACTCATTATGCCCAAAACTAGCGCTTGCTTTAAAACCGTTCCGCTGGGTCTTGTATCTTGTGCCACTACTACAAGTGGGGTCTTCCGGTAGGTTGCAAGTGCCATACCTAATTTTGTTGCCAGTTGACAATTTATGGTTTTTTGTATTTCTCCCCTTATTCCGCTAGAACCAAATATCTTTGACATATAATACTCCTTTTATTTAGTATATGAAAAAGCCTTTTGTTTGGTTTTGAAAATGTAAAAATTTTTTAAAAGGGTAGAAATCTGTATTTTTGTGTGATATAATTTAAAAAAAGGGTATTTAAAAAAGGGCAAAACAATGCAAAAAACTCCATTTATCTATTTGTATGAAAATTTGGATAAACTAAATTTTGTTTGCAAAGAAGAGTACAAGGAAACGTTTATTGATACCTTTGGCAAGGTACTAAAAAAAATGGACGCTTATTTTTTGGATCATAACTATTATGAACTTGTAGACTTTTACGCTTTAGTTGAACAACTTATTGCACCAAACAATTGCTTTAAATTTGACATAATGAAAAAAACAAGAAACTACTCGGGCTACTGTAGCCAGCCATCTGAAAAGGGTGTTTCACTGCTTTTAAAATCTGAAACACTAAACACTCCCATATTAAATGAAGCGGTTCTCTGCCACGAATTTATTCATCTTATTACACTTTGTTTTAAACAAAAATTAATATTTAGAAAGGGCGAAAAAAAGGAAATAATAACCCGTTTTTTACCAAACGGTGTTTATGACTGTGCCGAAATTAACAACCTTACCAAAAAGACCTTTACAAGGGTACATTCCGAAAACGCACTTTATTGCAAACTTTTTACCGAGGGATTTACCGAACTTTTGTGCAACAAAATATATCCTTATGTGCAATACACCTATTTTGACTACCGCAAAATTGTATTGCTGTTAAACATAATTACCGATGAAGAAGCCAACTTTAAGGACTTTTTGCGTGGAGATTTTAGCGACTTAAAGAATTTTTTTGGCAAACACGCTTTTTCTTCTATTGTGTCTTACGCTGATGTTTTGAGCGAATTTATTGAGTCCGACCCCGACTATAACAGGCTTACAACCCCCTATTACTATGGCTTGCAAAGAGAAATAATTAATAATGCAATTTATTCTATATTAAATTCTAAAGACAAAAAAACCACAAAACAACTGGTAAATATATGCGGAGCAGTTAGCGTGTGTGCAAGTGAACTTATGAGCATATCGGTGTTTAACGACACCATTTCTAGAACTCTTATGACGGAATTATCTAATTTAAAAGATGCCCAAAAGTTAGACCCCGAAAAGGAGAGCGATTACACAAACCTACTAATAGCAACGCTTGCGTACTCCAAAAAGAGAGCCATTTGCAAATATCTTACCCTTTTTCCTGCTCTTAGTAACAGTTTAGAAAAAACTATTCTTATGCAAAAAATAGGGCTAGAACAAGTTGGTACGGGTGACGAACTTAGAAGCAAACTAAGAGCCAAAGAGGCTAATTATAAAAGCCTAACCGACCAATGTGCTAACCTTTTGGATAACTTTGAACTGTTTTCTTGCATTAAGCAATTTGTGCTAACAAGTGGCATAGAAAATGTAAACTCTATTAATATTTTGCGGTGCAACGCAAATAAAACCTATATAGTTACCGAAGACGCCTACTCTAAAACTTCCTTTTATTGGGCAGAAAAAAAGAAGGCTGTGCCTGTGGTGGTAAACATAAATTTGCGCAGGCCCCTACCTGTGTACCAGCCAGATAAAGATGACGACACAAAAAAGAGTATTCTTGTAAACACCAATGGTTTTACAACCTTTGCAAAAGCAATACATTTAGAAGACAACACTTGTTTAATAAAATTTTGTGATGAGTTTGACTGTCTGCATTATGGTTTGGCTCTGTTTGACGACAACGCAAAACCAAATGGTGTAGCAAAACTAGTTAGCGAACCGGTATTTTTAAACAACAACCCTGCAATTTTGGCAATAATATTAAAAGCATTAAAGCAATCTCCTAACTTTGACCAATGCGTAAAAGATGCTTTGCTCCCTGTAATAAATGAATACGACCTAAAAAAACTAAAATCACAAAAAAAGAGCGTTGCTCAACCCCTTTTCCCAGAAACCAAAAAGGGTTCAAAAAAGCATAAAAACCAACAACAACCAACCTTAATTGACCCCAAAGAGAAGTAAGAATTACCCTTTTTTAATAATTTTGCCTTTTTTGCAAGTTTGTTACATTAATAGGTTCATTAATTATCTACAATTTATAAAATAATAGTTAAATAACTTTTATTATTAATTGTACCACTTTGTAAAATAAAAACACATTAAGCACTTTGTACTTAATGTGTTTTTGATTTTGTTAATGGTTTTTTGGTCAACATTCCTTAAATTTTGTAGTTAATTGGTTGGTATATTACATTAATTTTTGTAGGTAATTTGTTGTGCCAAAAGATCTCGAATTTGAGATAGTAACTCTTCTTCTTTGTTCTTTTCGGCATTTTTTGTTGCTTCGGCTTCGGCTTTTGCTTTTGCTTCCGCTTCGGCCTTTGCCTTTGCAGATTCTTCTAACTTAGCCTTTTTATCTGCTTGATATTCTGCCCAAACTTCTTTGTAAGGACGGTTTTCGGCTTTTGCTTTTGCTCTGCACTCTCTTTTTTCTTGTCGTTTTGACTTGTCGTTAATTTCGCCAACGGCTTCTTTCATTAGGGCATTTGCCTTCATGCACGCCTTTAAAATTATAAACAACACAAGTGCAATTAAGAAGAAGTTAATAATTGCGGTAATAAATGAGCCCCAATCTATATATACACTTTTTTTAAGGTCTATTTCGCCATTTGCGTCATAGGCTTTTCTTAAAAAGGTATAGGCTTTTTCGAGCCCGTTGCCACCACCGCCACCAGCAGATAGTATCCAGTTGATAAATGGCATAATAATTTTATTAGTTAGCGCTGTTACGATTGCACTAAACGCACCACCTATAATAACGCCGACAGCCATATCTACAACATTGCCACGGCTGATGAATTCTTTAAACTCTTTAAAAAACTTTTTCATATTCTCTCCTTTTAAAATTTTGTAATCGTTTGATATTTTAGCACAAATATTTTAATAATCAATAAAATTTTGACATCTTTTGCATAAAAAATAAAAAAATAGAAAGAAATACAATAAGTTAAACTAAAATTGCTCTCTTTCTATTTTATTTTACATTAATGAATTTTAGTATTGACAGTTTAATGGAGTTCTTGGGAATGGAATGGTATCACGAATATTATCTACTCCTGTTAGGTACATTACCAATCTTTCAAAGCCCATACCAAAGCCTGAGTGTATGCAAGAACCAAACTTTCTTAGGTTTAAATACCAGTCTATGGTAGCGGTATCAACGCCCATTTCTTTGCAACGAGTTAAAATTTTGTCGTAATTTTCTTCCCTTTGGCTACCGCCCATAAGTTCGCCAGCACCCGGAACTTCTAGGTCTACCGCTGCAACCGTTTTGCCGTCTGGGTTTTGCTTCATATAATAAGCCTTAATGTCTTTTGGCCAGTTTTTAATAAATACCGGCCCGCCAAAATAATCGGTTATATATTTTTCGTGTTCTTTTGCAATATCTCCACCCTGCTCTGGCTTAAACTCCCACCTTACATCTGCCTTTTGCAAAATGTTTATACATTCGGCGTGGTCTATGCGGGTAAAGTTGCTGTTTACAAGTTTTTGCAATTTTTCTAACAATCCGTTATCTACAAACTGGTTCAAAAATTCTAATTCATCTCGGCAGGTGCTTAATACTTCATTAACTACACTTTTTAGCATATCTTCTTCTATGTCCATAAGTTCGTCTAAATCACAAAATGCAATCTCTGGTTCTATCATCCAAAATTCGTTAGCGTGGTATTTTGTATTAGAATTTTCCGTTCTAAAAGTTGGCCCAAAGGTATAAATTTTGTTAAATGCTAGTGCAAACGCTTCGCCATGCAACTGCCCCGAACCAGTTATAAATGCCGTTTTGCCAAATAGGTCTTTTGACATATCTATTTTGCCATCTTCGGTTTTTGGAGGGTCGTTTAGGTTTAGCGTAGTTACCTTAAACATTTGGTCTGAGCCTTCACAATCGGCGGTAGTAATTAGAGGAGTGTTTACATACAAATAACCATTTTTTTGGAAATAGTTATGTATAGCCATTGCAGCAACGCTTCTTATTCTAAATACAGCCTGAAAAAGGTTAGAACGAGGTCTAAGGTAGGCAATGTTTCGCAAATATTCTACCGAATGATATTTCTTTTGCAAAGGATATTCGTTATCGGTTGCACAGAAAATTTGGAAGTCGGTTGCCACAACTTCGTAAGGTTGCTTGTTTTCGGGAGTGCATTTTAAAACACCGCAAACTATTACGGTAGAACCTGCATTTAGTTTTGCAATTTCGTCATAATTTTTTAGAGAATTATCAAAAATTATTTGCAATGGTTTAAAGCAAGTGCCATCGGTTAGTGTGCAAAAGCCAAAGTCTTTGCTATTACGCACGCTTTTTACCCAACCCGCTACCTTTACTTCACTGCCATTTAGTTCGGCGTATTTTTCGTTTAAAATTTTTACATCTGTTCTTTTCATAAATCTACTCCAAAAGTCAAATTCTTGCTTTATTTTACCACACATAATTGCCAATTAGCAAGCGTATGGCAAAATTTATAACTAATTTTTAATTTTACTATGCAAAACTTTACCCTTTTGGTTTGTTTTTGCCTTATAAAATTAATTAAAAAAACCGCCCAAAAGTTTTGAGCGGTTATATTGCTTAATGGTTAAGCGTTTCTTCCTTGCCTTGTTCGGCATCTTCGTGGTTGCACGCTTGTGGCTCATGACAGCAACAGTCAAATTCGGTATCTTTTGAACAAAGTGCTACAATTGCAAAGGTTACAAAGGTAATAATTTTGGCAATTGCAATAATGCTTGTAAAGATAACAAATACTCTGTACATTTCTGCACTTGCACCAAAAATGCTATTTAGTGCCGACCAAACGCCGGTAAATGCAGATAGTGCTAAAAACAAAAGTGTAACTGCAAAAACTTTTTTGTTTTCGTTGCGTAATTCTTCATCTTCGCAATTTATAAAAACAAAACCGCCTACAATTGCATAACAAATAGCACTTACAAAACCACTTGCCCAAAGCAATAATTTTGCCCATGGCTTTTTAATATCTATCATATACTTATCTCCTTATAATATTGTATTGTTATTCTACTAAAAAAATGAAAATTTGTCAATATTTTGCAAATAAACAAAAAACTTCCAACATTTTGTATGGAAGTTAATTTTTATTAACCATTTTTGCGGTTTCTTTTTCTTGCGGCTTCTGACTTCATTTTCTTTTTTACGCCTGGCTTAACGTACGCTTCCTTTTTACGGATATCACCGATAATTCCGTCTTTTTGACATTTTCTCTTAAAACGCTTAATTGCGCTATCCAAAGATTCGTTTTCGCCTAATCTTACGGTACTCATTAACTATTTCACCCCGCTTTTTGTAAAATTCCTATGAAATTTTAGCACCTATTCACCCCATTTGTCAAGGGTTTGGTCAACATTTTACACAAATTTTACATATTTTATTTACTTATTGCATTGCAAGTTGACTTTTTACAAAATTTAAGTCGGTTTTTTGTACCGCTTCAAATTTTTTGTTCTCTTTTTTTACCGATGGCAAAATATGAAAATGCGTGTGCATTACCGATTGGCCAGAACTTTCGCCGTTGTTTATTACTATTTGAACGCCGTCAAAACCGCAATTTGTTATGTAGTGCTTAGCAATTTTTTGCGTGGTGCAAAATAGCGTGTTTAAAATATCACTACCTGTTTCTACAAAATTGTTTGTGTGGATTTTTGATACCACCAAAGTATGCCCTAAGCAATCGGCAGATATATCCAAAAACGCCAAACATTTTTCGTCTTCATAAATTTTGTAGCAAGGGATTTCGCCCCTTATAATTTTGCAAAAAATACATTCATTATTCATAAATTAGTTCTCCTTTTATTCCATCTTTGTATGGCTGTAATAATTTTACCTTTGCCACCTTATTTATAAGTGCGGTGCAACCACTTTTTATATAGCACTTAATATAACCCTTGGTGTAGCCTTCTAGAAATCCATTTTGGGTAGTTTCTATTAGTACTTCATCAAGTTTTCCCGCATTTTCTTTTATAAACTTATTTTTTTGTGCTAGTGCAAGTTCGGTCATTTTTGCAACCCTATTTTTTACAATGTTGCCATTTAGAGTTCCCCATTTTTCGGCGACCGTTCCCGCCCTTTTGCTGTATGGAAAAATGTGCATAAATGCAAAATTGCACTTTTTAACAAAGATTAAACAGTTGTTAAATTGCTCTTCGGTTTCGGTAGGAAAGCCAACTATTATATCGGTAGAGATTGTGGCGTTTGGAAAGTAACTACGAATTTTTTCGACCGCTTGCAAATAGTCAGCGGTTGTATATTTGCGATTCATTTTTTTTAGCGTTTCGTCATCGCCCGACTGCAATGCTAAGTGAAAAAAGGGACAAAATGCTGGAAGGTGCGACAGTGTAAACAGTAGTTCATCGGTAAGAGTCCCCATTTCAAAAGATGAAAAACGAAGCCTTATCTCAGGGTAATTTTTAAACAAATTTACCACATCTACCAGAGTTTTTTGTGGGCAAAGGTCTTTGCCGTAACCTGCAATATTTATGCCAACCAACACAACTTCTTGTGAGTTTTTTGTAACAACTTCTAGTTCGCTACTAATTGACGAAAGCGTTCGACTACGCTCTCTGCCTCTGGTGTATGGAATAATGCAATAGGTACAAAAATTGTTGCAACCGTCTTGAATTTTTATAAAGGAACGAATTCGGTCGCCCGAAATTGACAACTTGTCGTTATACTCTGTTTCGTCTATTACATCTACTTTACCATTTATATTATTTAGCACAAGGTCTACCACTCTTTCTTTTTGGGCGGTTCCCATAACTGCACATACATTTTGCTTGTGTAAATAGTCTTCGCTATGAAGAGCGGACGAACAGCCCAAAACATATATTTTTGCATTTGGATTTATTTTGTTAATTTTTGCAATTATTCCCCTAGACTTATGCTCTGCCTCGTTGGTTACTGCACAAGTGTTAATAATGTAAACATCAGCAAATTCTAGCATGGTGGTAATATCGCCATACTCTTTTAGTTTGTTTAAAATTGCTTCACTTTCGTAATAATTTACCTTGCACCCCAATGTGTAAACGCAAAATTTCATAATTTATATCCTTAGCATATCGGCAAGTACGCTTAACACATAAAGCCCGGCTGTTTCGGTACGCAAAATTCTTTTGCCTAAACTTATGCTTATCGCTCCCGCATCTGTTAAATTTTTAATCTCGTCTGGGTCAAACCCGCCTTCTGGCCCTACAATTATGGCTACGGACGAAATATTTTTATTGTTTTGTAAAACCTCTTGAATATTTTTGTTGTCTTCACGAGTGTTACAAAGTAGTACTACATCAAATTGCTTTAAAATAGCGGGCAATTCTTTTAGGGTTACGCACTCGCAAATTTTTAAAATTGTACTTCTTTTGCATTGTTTTGTTGCAGATATTGCAATTTTTTCAAGCCTTGCGAGTTTGCCTGTATTTTGTTTTACATCGCAATTTTTAAAATAAACTGGGAGTAATTCGCTCGCCCCAATTTCGGATATTTTTTGAGTAATAAGTTCTAACTTGTCGGCCTTGCAAAGGGCTTGCACCAACACAACTTTTAGCGTTGGGTTTGCCAAGTTTTCGGTTTTATTTAATATCTCAAAGGTTGCATAATTTTTTGCAATGCTTGTAATTTTGCAATGATAGTCATATTTGTCGCCAGTAAACCCCAAAAACTCATCGCCCACACTCATTCGCAAAACATTTTTTAAATGATTAAACTCATCGCCAGAAATTATTAATTTTTCAAAATCGTCTGGTGCCAAAAAAAACCTACGCATATACCCTTTCCTTTACATAATTTTGGTGTACTAAAATTGTTAAACATTAAACCTAAACACTATAACATCGCCGTCTTTTACTATGTAGTCCTTGCCTTCCATACGAACTTTGCCGGCATCTTTTGCATTTGCAACACTGCCATATTTTACAAGGTCATCATAACTTACCACTTCGGCTTTAATAAAGCCTTTTTCAAAGTCCGAATGAATTTTGCCGGCGGCTCCCGGTGCTTTGGTTCCATTAATAATTGTCCACGCTCTAACTTCTTTTTCGCCCGCCGTTAGGTAGGATATTTGCCCCAAAAGTTTGTATCCTAACTTAATTATGCGGTTAAGTCCACTTTCGGCTAAGCCTAAATCTTCTAAAAACATCTGTCGGTCGGCAGGGTCTAGTTCTGTTAACTCTTGTTCTACCTTTGCCGAAATTACCAGCACTTCACTGCCTTCTTTTTTTGCGTACTCTTTTACTTGCTTTACATATTGTAAACTGTCTTCATCTTTTTGAAGGTCGCCCTCTGCAATGTTGCAAGCATAAATAACGGGCTTATCGGTAATTAAAAATAAGCCTTTTACAAACTTTTTTTCGTCATCGGTAAAATTTATAGATTTTGCAAGTTTGCCGTTGTTTAGTGCATCAATTATTGTGTCTATAATTTTTAGTTGGCTTGCACCCTCTTTGTCGCCCGACCTTGCTAACTTTTCAAATTTTGTTCGTTGCTTTGTTAAACTTTCGAGGTCGGATAAAAGCAATTCGGTATTAATAACTTCTATATCACGAATTGGGTCAACTTTGCCGTCTACATGAATAATATTGTCGTCATCAAAACATCTTACCACTTGAACAATGGCATCACACTCTCTAATAGACGCCAAAAATTGGTTGCCTAGCCCTTCGCCCTTGCTTGCACCCTTTACAAGACCAGCAATATCTACAAACTTTAAACTTGCCGGCGTAATTTTTTGCGTGTTATACATTTTTGCTAAAACTTGCAATCTTTCGTCTGGGACATCTACTATTCCTATATTTGGCTCTATGGTGCAAAATGGATAATTTGCACTTTCTGCCCCCGCATTTGTTAATGCGTTAAATAATGTACTTTTTCCTACATTTGGTAATCCTACCAGTCCTAATTCCATAAAGTTCTCCTAAAAATTTTTCGTTTGTAATTATACTATAATTAAAAATAAAAATAAAGCGAATTTGAATTTTTGTTAGATTTATATGCTTTATAAAGTGGAACTATTGAAGGCTTGATTAAATTAAACCTTAACTTTTTTTAAAATTTGCTTTGAGAACTATTATAATTTAGTGTAAAATACGGTTGGCGAAATTTTAGACGAAAACGAAAGGGTGGGAAAATAATATGGACATTTTAGAAACAAAAATTTGTAATCATTCGTCAAGAATTTTTACACCAAAAAAACCAAAAGAAGTAGTTATTGCCATTCACGGCTTTGCAGGAGATAAAGATAGTTCCGTTATTGTTGCCATTGCAAAAAATTTAGCCGAACTTGGTGTTTGTACAATTTCCTTTGACCTTCCTTGCCACGGAGCCGATGCTTGTAATTTTAACTTGAATTTTTTAGACTGCAAAAATTGCATTGCCGAAATTATCTCTTTTGCGGAAAACAAATATAAAAATTCGCCAATATCTATATTTGCAACAAGTTTTGGTGGTTTTTTAATTTTGAATTACCTAAAAACTTGCAACAAAAAATTTAAAGCGGTTATTTTACGCTCTCCAGCCATAGATATGCCAAACATTTTGGTTAATAAAATTTTACCCGAACACAACCTTGGCTTAGTCGACTTTAATAAAACGCAAAATTTAGGCTATGGCAATCCGCTATATGTAGACAAAAAGTTTATTGATGACTTATATGCAAATGCATTAGATAAGGACTTTATTGAGCCAAATAACACCTATTATGTTTTGCAAGGACTAAAAGATGACATTGTAGACCCAAATTTTGTTTTTGACTTTTGCAAAAAACATTTTAAAAATAGATTTTTTCTTTACAAATTTGAAAACGCCGACCACCGTTACAAAAACCCCGGTGAGTTGGAACAAATTGTAGACATTACTCATAATATTTTAACTAGAATTAACTAAATAAACTTTATTTCAATATCATCTTTTATATAGGAGGTGAAATTATGCTTGAAGTCAGAAATTTATCTATTACTACACTTTCGGGAAGAAAAATTTTAAAAGATGTGAGTTTTTTGGCTAATGACGGAGATAAAATCGCTATCATTGGAGAAGAAGGCAACGGGAAAACCACACTTCTTCGGGCTATAGTTAATAGAGAATCTCTTTCGGGTTCTTTTATTGTAAACGGGACCATAAAGACCGACTCAAATAATATCGGATACTTAGAACAAATTTTAGACCCCGCTTGGAACGACTTAACGGCTTTAGACTACATACTGCAAGACACTCCTACTTCCGAACCCAATTACGAGATATATAATGACTTTGGAGATATTGCTCAAATTGCAAGTCAATTTGGTTTAAAGGAAGATTTTCTAGATGGCGTTCAACCTATTGGTACTTTATCTGGTGGCGAAAAAGTTAAATTACAACTATTAAAGTTAATGTATAAAAAACCAACATTAATATTAATGGACGAACCAACAAACGATTTAGATATTTCAACCCTAGAATTTTTGGAAGACTTTATAAACAAAAAAACCTGTCCTATTATATATGTTTCGCATGATGAAACTCTTTTGGAGCATACAGCAAATCACATTTTGCACTTGGAACAGATTAAAAGAAAAACCGAACTACGAGCAACATTTGCAACCGCCACATACAACGAATATGTAACGAAAAGACTTGCATCCCTTGAAAAACAAGACCAAATTGCAACACAAGAACAAGCCGAAAGAAAAGAACAATTAAGAATAACCAATGAAATTAAGGGACGAATTCAGCAAGCAAACCCTGGACGAACTAATTCAATGAGAGCAGTTATTGCAAGGGAAGCAAGATGGGAGCGAACAAAGGTAACAGAACATACCGATACCGAGGACAGCATAAAAGTAAGATTTTTTAATAAAACAACTCTTCCAAATCAAAAAGTCGTTTTAAATATGTCACTTCCTGAACTTTCTATAAATGGCAGAGTGCTTGCAAAAAATATCAAGTTGGATATTGTAGGTCCCAAAAAAGTTGTAATTGTTGGTAATAACGGCTGTGGCAAAAGCACATTTTTAAAACAAATTGTTAACTATTACTCAACAAACGACATTAGCGGAATTAAAGCATCGTATATGCCACAAAATTATGATGATTTTTTAAACCCAAACGAAACTCCTTTAGACTTTTTGTGTAAAGATGCAGACAAAGAAGAAAAGGAAATGGTTAGAAAAACATTGGGCAGATTGAAATTTACATCCGACGAAATGACCACCGAGATTAAAAGGCTTTCTGGCGGACAAAGAGCAAAAATTTACTTAACTAAAATAATGCTAAGCGATAGCAATGTTCTAATTTTAGACGAACCTACAAGAAATTTAAGCCCTTTATCAAACCCTGCGGTTAGAAGTTTATTTTCGTCATACGGTGGAGCCATTATAAGCATATCTCATGATAGAAAATTTATATCCGAAGTTTTTGATGAAGCTTATGAATTAACCAAAAATGGACTTAAAAATGCCGATTATTTACTAAAAGAAAACAACTACTCGAGTTTGGAGTCTTAACGAAAAAGTGAACCGATTAATAAATATAATTGGTTCACTTTTTTTAATTTAACGATTGCGGTTTTGTGCAAAATATAATAATGTATTTTTATTATTTTTGTATTTGGATTGAGTGGGTTTATTGGTGGATGGTTAGGTCGGCTAGAGCGAAATTTATTACCTTTTTTAAGTCGCTTAAACTAACTTCCACTTGGTACCCTATTTTTCCGCCCGAAAAGATTATTGTATCAAAATTTTCGGAAGATGCATCTATAACCGTTTTAAATTGTTTTTTCATACCAATCGGAGAACACCCGCCGTGGATGTAACCAGTTAATGGCAATAAGTCTTTGCTTTTTAGCATCTCAACGCTTTTTTCGGCGACCGCCTTTGCACATTTTTTCAAATCCATTTCGGCATCTACCGGAATTAAAAATACATAGTTTTGTCCGCTTTTACCAGTAGTCACTAGCGTTTTAAAAACCTTTTCGGGGTCTTGACCTAAAACCCTTGCAACGTCGCTTCCGCTAACTGCACCGCTACCAACATAGTTATACTGATTATATTTAATTTTCTTTCGGTCAAAAATCCTCATTACATTCGTTTTTTCTTCTGTTTTCATATTGTCATCCTTTTTGTATAATATAAGATTATACATTTGTTTTTTTATTTTTCAAATTAAAAACCCGTTTTTTATATAAAACGGGTTTTTTATAATTGCTTTTTATTTGGACTTGGTATCGTATAATCGACTTTTTGGTGTTTGTAGGCTGTTAGAAGTTTTGCAATTACACTTTTTGTTTGGATTTGATTGGGGACAATTGCATTTTTTTGTGCGGGTGGTGGTGCAATCGCACTTTTTGTTTTGTGCCGTTGTTTTGGTTCGGTTACCAAGTTTGGCTGAGCAACTTTTGGTTTTTGTGCCTGTGCTTAACTTTGCAGAACACGCTTTGGTTTTTGTGCCACACGCTTTGGTTGATGCACAAGCCTTAGTTTTGGTGCCAGAGGCTTTGGTTGACGTGCACGCCTTTACCCCCGTTTTTTGTTTTGCAGAGCAGTTTTTGGCTCCAAATTTTGTTGCTTTACCTGAGCATACTTTTGTTTTTGTGGAGCAATTTTTTGAATTTGTAGAATTTTGCCTTGCACTGCACCCACGAGTGCTTAGTTTTGCACTACATAATTTTTCCTTGCTTGAACCACTCGCATTTGTTTTTTTTGAAGCGGTAGAAGATTTTTTTGTTGCCATTTTTTACCTCCTAAAAATATATTTTGGCATTAATATTTTGCGGAAATTTGACAAAATTATACATTAACCTACAATATTTCCCGCTTTGTCGCCAAAAAGTTTTAGCGGGTCATAAATCAGTATGCATTTGTCTTTACCAAAGGTTTTTAGGGTGGTAGATAGTTTTTTTGTAAAATCTTTTATACGGTCGTCTATTTTTATGCAAACTATTTGCGCATCAGACAACAACGCCCTGACTATATTTAGTAGTATTATTGTGGCTTCGTTTGATATACGGTTTGCGAATTGTTGCTCCTCTTGTGAAAGGTTATTTAAAATTTCGTCCAGCCCCAGCGTTTTTGTAATATCAAAAATTAGGTCGGTGTCATTTTTTATAATTTGCAAATTTTGTAAACAATTATCATTAAACATTTCGTTTTTGTCGGTTACTTCTAACAAATTGGGTAATTGGTATATATTTTCGTAAAGTTCGTCATCTGCCATTATTTTAATTTTGAGGCTTTTGTTTTCGTAAAACAAATCACTAAAAAATACATCTTGAAAGATATAAATTTTGCCTATTGTAAATTCTTGCGTAAATTTGTTTTTACCATTTTGCGTGCTAACTTTTGTATATGTGAGTAAAAATATCGCTTTTGAATCATTTTTATATTGCTCTCCCGCTACCCGTTGTTCGCCATTTGCAACGGTTCCGTCATTATTGCAAGGCGGTTTGCGGGTATCCGCTTTTTTACTTAGGCATAAATAGTCGTTAACTCGTTTTACCTTTTCTTCTAACTCGGTAATTTCTATTGTAAAGTCAAAGGCATTTTCGGTTAGTTTTACAAATGATGTAGAGTAATCTATTAGCACCAAAAACACCGACAGCGAAAGCACCAAATTGTTAAACTCAAAATAACACACCATAAAAACAATTGACAGCATGGTATACCAATATATTAAAATAAAGTTATCTTTTAGCGAGCGTTTAGAATAGAGTGTGTTATAACTATTTACATAGCCTTTTAGTCGGCGTTCTTGCTCTAATAGTACCGGCGAATTTAGGTTGTATTTATTTATTACATCTGCCATATTAATAATTTCGTCCGTTTTGCGAGCAGACGCCATCTCGTTAGATTGCATTATGCTTGTGCTTTTTTGTTTTAACCTGTTATACATAATTAAAAGCGAATACCCCACCGCACTCATAACCACCAACATTACGCCCACAACATAACTATATACAAAAATTATAACTAACAATATTAAAAACTTGATTATGCTTGCAATACGCAAAATTAGGGTGTCTATAAAGGTTGCGATGCCAAAAATGTCGCTATTTATGCAATAGTTTAATTTTGTGCTATCTAATGGTGGCTCTTCGGCTTTTAGAACCGCCGATGTTAGTTTGTTTTGCAAATTTATGTATGTTGGCGAAATAAGTTTTGTATAGTTGGTATAGTTTATATGCCATGCTATATGCTCCATAATTATTAGCCCCAAATTAATGCCCAACCAAATTAACGCCAGCGTTGAATTATGCACCGATGCATTACCTATAAACGAACTTAATGCTATTGGTTCAGTTATTCCGCATATTAAAATAACTATGTTTGTAAGTATGCTTAGTTTGCACGGAACACCCTCTATTACAATTAATTTTTTCCATTCTTTGAGTATATTTATCATAAAACCCCACCCAACTAACTTGTAAATATACCTTTATTATGTTATAATCTATTAAAAATAAACAAATTTTGGCTAAAAGTTTGGGAGAATTTTATGTTGTCTAGTTATAAAACCATGTGGAAATATACCTTTAATTTTTATTCGTTAGAAAATAAAAAAACCTTTTGGCAGGCTTTTTGCTTGCATTTTATTATTTTGGCGGTAGTTTGGACGGCGGGGCTGGTTTTTGCTCCACTGCTTATACTATCACTTTTGTACACAATTGTTAGCACTCTTCCATTTATTTCGCTCTGTGTAAGAAGATTGCACGATGCGGACACCAGCGGACTATATTTACTTATGACACTTATTCCTATTGCTGGCGTAGTTTTTGTAATTTTGCGGTTGCTAGAAAAATCTTCTTATGACCCAAATACAAAAGAGGTAGAACCAAAACCAAAAAATACCAAAAATGCTTCGCATCAAAAACTAAAAGATTCCAAAAAAAGTTTGGCAACCGACCCCGAAAACAATAATAACCTAAATAACTCTTCATCTGATAGTAAAACAGAAGACACTGCCGAAAAGTTAGAAGGTTCCGCCGAAAACTTAGACGAAAAGTTAGACGAAAACCAAAATAATTTAGAAGATAACAAACAACAAAATGCAACCGAAACTTTTGCAAAAAAATAAACCTAATAACTAAATACACCTTGCTTATATTTTACCTAAAAAAACAAAATTTAATTACTCTAAAAAGATGAATAAAACCAGCACTCGGTTTACTACAAAAAGTAAAAAATAAACTTGAATTACATTTACTAAAATTTATAAAAACAAGGACTTTATCAAGGGTTTTAAAGCCTACTTAAAACATTAAAAGTTGTAATTTTACCAAAAAACCAATAGTAAACTATGGGTTAGTTGCATTTTATTTTTATTTTAATAGCGATTTATTTACTAAATAATTAGTAATTATAATAAAAACAAACTTATTATTTTATATTTATTTTAATAGAAAAATTAGAGGGCAAAATTTACCCTCTATTTTTTTTTGTGATTTTTGCTAGTTTTTTATTTAGTGGTTTTTAACAGTTTTTTACACACCTGTTAAAAGACTATTTTTAATTTAGAGCGGTTTTTAACAGTGGTATTAAAAGTTGTTAAAAACTAGTGCTTTCCAAAAATTTCTACCTTGCAAAGTTTTAGTTGCAATTTGTCTGAAACGGAGGCTTCTTCTTTGTACGAGGTGTCGTCTATTTTTAAAATAAACTTAGACGCTTTTTTGTCTTGAATGGTTCCGCCAACATTGTATACCAGTTTGGTTTCTTTGCCTGCAAACATCTCTAAGGTGCTGTTTTTGTTAAGGTAACAATATTCGTCATCGGTGCTATTAAAATAAGAATATTCTTCGGCAACATCTTTTATGTTGGTTAGTGTAAAGCTAAAGTCTAGCACGCAATCTTTATTAGCAACAAAGGTATACTCTACCCTCTCAATATTCATAAAGGCAAGCCATTTGGTTTTTCCTACCAACTCTACCTGTGTTAACTGCTTTGCGCCCGCCTCTTCTGACAGCAATAATTGCAAACTAATAGACTGCGATTTTGTATTGCCATAAACACTGTATGACGCATTTTGTTCTAAATACACCAAATTGTCTATTGGCTTAACTTCTTTTTGGCAAGCAACCATACAAAGCGAAACTGCCCCCAAAACCATTGCGCACAATATACCCTTTATAACTCTTTTCATTAAAAATTTCCCCCGTCATTTAGGTATAATATACCCAATGTTCCTTTGCCACAGTGTGTGCAAATTACGCTATTTGCCGTAGAAACCAAAACTTCTTCAAAAATGCCTTTGGCTTTTACATATTCTACAACTTCTTTTAATACATCGTCTTCTACATTTGTATGGGTTATAAAGCAACGCTTTTTGTCAGGGTTGTTATATAAAGCAAGGGTATCATCTATATACTTTTTTAGTACCACCGAAGCCTTGCCACGATATTTTTCTTGTGCCACAATTTTGCCTTCTACCAACTGTAATTTTGGCTTTAATTTTAACAAATTTGCACCAAAGGCTGCAAGCATAGAACACCTTCCGCCCTTGTATAAAAATTCTAGCGTATCTACAACAAATGAGGCTTGTCCTGTGTATGCTCTATGAGTTATAATTTCGGCAATTTCTTTTGCTTGTTTTCCTTGGTCTGCCAATTCTTTTGCCGATAGTGCAAGTAGTAATGTACCGGTAGAAAGCATTCTGCCGTCTATTACATAAACTTTGTCATCTCCAATTTGCTCGGCTGCCGTTTGAGCGTTTTTGCATATACAAGAAAGGTGTGTAGAAATTGAAACATGCACAATTTTATCATAGCCATTATTTAAATAACTTTCGAAAAACTCTTTAAAATCTTCTACACTGCGTGCTGCCGACTTTGGTAACTTTTTGGTTTCCTTTACATAATTATAGATGTCTTCGTTCGTAATGTTTACGGTATCAAAATATTCTTCTCCGCCCAAATTAACAATTTGTGGCAAATAGCCAATGTCATGACTATCAAAAAACTCCTTTTGTTCATCAGCTGTTGAATCGGTTGTAATTTTTATCTTCATAATGTTCTCCTTAAAATAAATATCCTTTTTTTATTGAGTAAAATATTGCTGGCAATAACCCATTGTCATAAGTTTTGTGAATTTTTACCTTGCCCACTATATCTTCTATCGACACCAAACCAAAATATTTACTATCATTGCTAATGGTTCGGTTATCGCCAAGCACAAAGACTTTTCCTGCTGGAACTTGAATAACGCTTTGGTTTATAACCCTGTTGTTGTAAAACTCTTCTTCTGCCTTTGCCTGAATTGGAAGAATCATAACGCCTTGCGCTTCTTCTGCAGTTTGAAGGTTTAGTTCCCACTTTTTGCCACTATTTTCATCTTCTACATAAATTAGGTTGTCATACGCCTTAGACTGCAAGTTTGCTAGCGAATCTAGTTTGCTGGTTATGTAGTTCTCTTGAAGTTTTGCACCATTTAAATATACTACATACTCCGCATAATAAACGCCCAACCCATCGCCACCAGCCACCCAATAACGAAGAGTGCCGTTACGCACAAATTGTATGGTGTCATACTCTGTTGCAACAACTCTTTTTATGTAAAACTTGCTATCGCTAGATTTTCGGTAATTTGTAGCATCTATAACTACAATATCGCTCCGTTCTACATTTTGAGTTCGCTGTAAATATACAATGTCATGTACCGTTTCGCCAATGTTGTTGTTCATAGTGGGTTCCATACTTGCTCCCTCTACAATAAAAGGCGTTAGCAAAATATTAAAGCAAAACAGCGAAGACAAAAAGTATATTGCAACAATTATTGTAAAAGCCAGCCACCAATTTAGCGGTTTTGTTTTGGGTTCTCCAACAAATATGGTTTTGTTATTTATTAGTGGCTCATCTTCTTCTATTTGCCAACTAAATTCGTGCGGGTCAGACTTATACGGCTCTGAGCCGTTGCTTTTATAGTGATTTTTGCTGTGATACAAATTATACTCTGGGTCAATATTATAATCTTCGGCTGTTGTAAAATTTTCGTTTGCATTTGTAGAAGAAGACGCAAAATCAATAGACGAATTTTCGTCTACTGGTTTTGGGCTTTCGCTACTATTAAGTTCTTGTACTGGTGGCTTTTCGCCACCAGTATATAACTCATCGTCCATTATCTTACATTTACTTCCTTTCTTTCAATTTGCATAATTAGTGCCACAAAAACCAATAACGAGCCTGCAAAAGTTAGCGAAATTGTCCACGGTGTAAGCCCCATAACAGCCTTTAAATAGCCGTTTTTTCGGGTTAGAGCCTCTTGCACAAGGTCTTTACCCGTTACCGTAAACTCGCTTTCGGGGATTGGCACTTTTGTAGTATTGTAGCCATGCACCTGCGTAAGAGTAATTATTCCCAAAATAAAGGAAACTACCAATATGCCTGCACCAATATACATTAAAATTTTTGCAATTTTTTGTTTGTTCATTATACCAGCCCCCTTACCAGATTATATAATTTGGTTGTGTCGCCCTGAACCAAAAGTGGATAATAAATTTCATAGCCTTCGGCCTTTTTGTCTCCATTGTTTATGTAAGAAACCTTTCCGTCACTTTCGATTGCGTAATAAATATCTATATTTTTTACACCCGTTGTTTCATTAAGATTAAAAATAATTGACTTTATAAACACCACCCTAGAATTGCCACCACGCCAGAGTATTAACTTTTGGGCTTTTGCAAAATTTAGTTCTACAAAAAGCCCATTGTCTTTGTTGTATTCACTCCACTCGCTAGCCTCTAAATTTTCGGTTAAATTAGGATTGATGTAATCATTTTGAGCAATTTCTTCTAGGTTTGACTTTTTGAACGTTTCGCTATAAGCGGTCATAAAGGCGTTATAGTCATCTGTGCCGTCTTCTAGCGTCTTTTTTGCCGTTTGTGAATTGTAATAAATTTTAATTGTTTGCGGGCTATCAAAGTGCAATGCACTAGATGTAGACCGTGATGCAAAACAAATTAAACTAACCACAACTATTATCGCCATACCGCAAATTAATGAAACTATTATTTTATTTTTCATGCTAATTATTTTTTCCTTGTGTTGTTTTTGGTTTTTTCAATAGCGTCCGAAAAACTCTCGCTAATGTCATCACCTTTTAAAACCTCTCTTTCGGCAGGGTTTGAAGTATTGTCCTTTCCCTCTGTTTGTGTTTCGGTTTTAATTATGTTAGATTGCAATCCGTCCGATTCTTCGTCTTCAGCAAGTTGCTGAGCATTTTCACTCTTTGCCAAACTGTCATCTATGCTTTTCACGACCTCTTCTACCGTTTTGCCATTCATAATCATATCTACTTCGTTTGAATAAATGGTATCTTTTTGCAATAATACATTTGCCATGGTTTCAAGTTTTGTGCGATTTTGAGTAATAAGTTTTTCGGCGTTTGCTTCGCACTCATTTAATATATTTTTAATTTCTTCATCTATAATAGACGCATAATGCTCCGAATAAGTTGCCCTTTCCATATAATCTTTGCCAAGAAAATAAGAATTTTCACTACCTAAATGCATTAAGCCAACCTTGCTCCCCATACCCCACTCGGTAACCATTTTGCGAGCAATTTCGGTTGCCCTTTCTATATCGTTAGAAGCACCCGTTGTGTAGTCGCCTATAAAGATTTCCTCGGCTTTTCGACCAGATAGCATCATTGTTATGGTATCCAAAAGTTTGGTTCTGGTTATATGGATGTCGTCACTATCTGGACGGCTTACGGTGTATCCAGCAGCACTGCCACGAGGCACAATGCTAACCTCGTGAACGGGGTCGCTATTTTTTACCAGTCTGCCTACAACGGCGTGGCCAGACTCGTGGAATGCGGTAATCTTTCTATCCTTTTCGGTTATCACTCTACTCTTTTTTTGAGGACCCATGGTAACCTTGTCTATGCCCTCGCTAATATCTCGCATATCTATACATTTTTTGTTATCTCTTGCAGCCAAAATTGCGGCTTCGTTAAGAAGGTTTTCTAATTCTGCACCAGTAAACCCACTTGTTACTCTGGCTACCTGTTTAAAGTCTACATCGGTTGCAAACTTTTTGTTTCGTGCATGAACATTTAAAATTTCTTCTCTACCCTTTACATCTGGCACATGAATATAAATTTGTCGGTCAAACCTGCCCGGTCTTAATAGTGCTGGATCCAAAATGTCTACACGGTTGGTTGCCGCTATTACAATGATGCCTTCGTTGGTTTCAAACCCGTCCATTTGAACTAACAATTGGTTTAATGTTTGCTCTCTTTCATCACTTCCACCACCCATACCGGTGCCACGCTGACGGCCAATTGCATCTATTTCATCTATAAATACAATACATGGGGCATTCTTTTTTGCTTTATCAAATAAATCTCTTACTCTGCTTGCACCTACACCAACATATAATTCCATAAAGTCAGAACCGCTAATTGTAAAAAATGGAACATTGGCTTCGCCGGCTATTGCCTTTGCAAGAAGGGTTTTACCTGTTCCCGGAGGGCCTACCATTAGTACGCCTCTTGGGATTCTGGCTCCCATTTGGGTAAACTTGTATGGGCTTTTTAAAAACTCAACAATTTCTCGAACTTCTTCCTTTTCTTCGTCTGCTCCGGCAACGTCCGAAAACCTAACCGAACTTAACGCAATTTTTGCTCTGTTTTTAATAAAGTCCATTCCTTGTTTGTTGCTTTTGCCAATTTGTCGAGCAAATATGTAAATTACTAAAATTGCACCGCCTATCATAACAATTGGCATTATTAGATATCCCCACGAAAAGTCGGATACTATTGTGCTGGTTTTGTCTACCTTTACCGTTGCGCCTTCGTTGTACTTATCTATAATTTCGTTTATAGAGTCGCTTAACCCCGGCCCCATATAGTAAACATTTCCGCCCGCTTCCTTTTTGTAAAAAATTTCGATATAGTTCGTGCCAAAGTTTACGCTCTCAATTTTTTCAGCATAAATATCGGTTACAAACTGGCTTTCGCCAATCTCTTTTTTGCTCGTCCATGTAGTTATTAAAAATAGCATTACCACAATGCCTACCAGCAACACAAGAGATATTATATTTCTTATGATTGAAGGCTTTTGAGTATAATTGTAGTTTTCGCCTTGATTTTTATTGTTTTCCAAAAAAATTTTCCTCCAAATTATGTTATTAATAATCTAATATATATTATCATATTATTAAATTAGTTTCAATCAAATTACAATGAATAATTTAAAATTTCGTTAAAATTTCATTTGACTATCATCAAAAATTTGTTAAAATTTAATTAAAGGAGCAAATAGATGTTTACATATATTGACGCAATTATTATTGCAATCGCACTAATATCTGTAATTATAGGCGTTTGGAGCGGTTTTATTCGCTCGCTTACCAGATTTTGCGGGTTCTTTGTTAAAATTGTAGTTTCCTTCTTTTTGTGCAAACCCATAGCAAATTTAATTTCTAACAAAACCGCCCTTGGTAGCAGTTTAAATGTAAAATTTACCGATTGGGCATCGGGGCTTGGCGAAAATTTTAATGTAAATTTGAAAACAATTGACGCCGAAAATTTGAATACATTTATTAAAGACACCATAGGCGAAGCAAAGGTTCCAAAAATTTTTAGAGGGATTGTTTCAGGAATGTTAAACATTACACCTGAACAAATTGCAAACACCGAAAGCATAACGCTTGCACAAATTGTTGGCAAAGCCGTTTGCACCCTTGTAATAATTGTATGTTGCTTTGTGCTAATTTATATTTTGTTGAGCATTATTATTTGGCTACTAAATAGATTAGAAAAGAAGGTTTTAAAAACTACAAAGATATTAAGCAAAATAGACCGTACGCTTGGCGGGGTGGTTGGACTACTTTCGGCAATAGAATTAATTTTTACCATATGTTTGGTTATTTCTATTTTTAGAAACTCAACTCTTTTTGAAGGATTTTTTAAAACACTTAATAATTCGGTAATCGGCTCGCCACTATCTAACTTTATGTTTAGTTTAATTGATAAAAACTTTGATATATCAGCCACGCTTTCAGAATGGATTTCTAGTCGGTAACTTACAAAAATAATTTTTAAAAAAAACGGACTTACAAAAACTGTAAGTCTTTTTTTGTGTTAAAGCAATAACTAGTTTAGTTATATATTAATTATGCAACACTACAACTGGGATAATAATTTTTAATATATTTTTGCAATTTTAAAATGAAAAATATAATTGACTTTTGCACGATTCTTAAAATTTATTTATACAAAACAATTTATAATACCTTACAAAAAACCTTATAATTACATTAAAATTACAGTAAATTATTGTTATGATTTCATAACAAAATATTTACTTTGAATGTTCAAGTATTTTGCGAATAGTTTATATTAAACTTGTTTATTTTAAAGGCATAGAGCGTTTATTTGTGTTTAGAATTTCTAATAATTTTGTGGCGTTTTTTATCTGCAAAGTTATGTTTTTTGTTTAATGTTTCACGTGAAACATTTTTGTGTTAGTTTTTAACAATGTGTTGAAAACTATATTTTAAATGCAATTAAAAGTTGATTAATGTTTTACAACCAACTTTTAGTTTACTTTTTAAAATTATTTTGATTGATAAAATTTTTTAGTTTTTAACAATAGTTTATAAAGTGTTAAAAAGTCGATTTTAATTTTTTAACTTTTATTAGTTTGTATGTTTTTGTGTTATGGTTAGTTTGCGGTTTGACTTTTTCCATCTATTATGATTTTGCAATGTTTCACGTGAAACATTTTTAGTTTTTTGTATTAATATCTTTTGCATAACAATGATGGTTTATTAATTGCTATATACTTCACTAATTTGCATAGATGGTAGTAATCATTTTAATAATGTTTAGTTGTTGTATAATTTTGGTAATCAATATATTATTGTTGGGTTAATTGCAAAATGTTTCACGTGAAACATTTTTGCCAGTAGTAAGTTTAATTAAACTACTTTATGTAATGGTTTTAATGCTTTTATTTATTTCTGGCGTTATTTAATTATTTCATAAGTAAACTGTATGTGCCTTTTGGCATTGTTGCAAGTTATAATTGTTGCCACAACTATAAAATGTTTCACGTGAAACATTTTGCTTGCTAAGTACTTTGATTTAATAATACTATACAAATACACAAAGCCATATACGCTTAAATGCCCAACAATTAGTTATTTGGTTGGTACAATAGGACAATAATTTGTTTATTAGTCTAGCGGTAAAAACAATAGATATACAATAAATTTGTAGTAATGTTCGCAGTTTTTCTTACTAATGTTTCACGTGAAACATTGGGAGAAATTCTAACGAAACAACAAAACCATGCACGCTTCCGCCTAGCAAAATGGCGTTGTTATAGTGAAACCCTATCAATTAATAAGGCAACAAACAGTGCTGTTTAGCGTAATGTAATCACCCAAAAGCATTTGATATTTGCAACAAAACCACACCCAAAACAACAATGTTTCACGTGAAACATTTTGTAAAATGCATTGCAAAAGACCACAAAAAGAAGGTTGTTTTATTAAAATATTTATTAAAAAAGCCTTCAACTGTGGCAACTTCACTAATTTTTATTTTTCGAACACTTGTTCGAATAATGCAAAGGGCGGTTGGTAGCGGTCGTTGCCAATAAATTATTCAAGACAGGGGCAAGTTGTCAAAAAGGGGCAAATTTGGGGCTGTTTTGAAAATTGCCTATTTTGCGAATAGTTGAATGTTTTTAATTAATTTAAGGTCGCATTTAATAATTTTTGATAAAAATATGCTCTACTTTCACTAACAAATTTTTATTTGCTATTGAATTTTTTTACAAAGTGTGATAAAATTTATTAAAATTAAATATTCGGGGGAAATTTTTAATGGATAATAATTCTTCTAACATTGAAGAAAAGTTGATAAAATATAACAACTCTGTCGTTCGTGCTACCAAAAAAGTTGCATTTGCAAATTTTAAATTAAAGTGCGATGGGTTTTTGCACAACGCAAAATATAAATTACTAACACCTTTTTGCGGAAAAAACTCTTATGAGTTTACTACCGCCGAACAAAATTACGATTATTACAAAAACAATTTTTTGGAACGCCTTGCCGGACGAAAAAATGTAGCCCGTCTTTCGCTTAAAGTGGTAGAAGACGCCGACAAAAAAACCGAAATAATGGTATTAATGCAAAATGAATTGCCAATTTTAATAACAAGAACTACTCGCATATTTGAAGACCCCGACTTTATAAGTCAATACAGAGAATTGGTTACCACAAGTTATCGAGGTGTTTACACTACAAAAGCAAAAAAATTTCAATATTTTGACATTAGGGTAGATGACAGTGCATTGTTATATTTTGACAAAAGCGTTAGTGATTTGGCAAACTTTATTTGTTACAAGGGTATTTCTTCTACTAAAAGGCTTTTGGGCAAAAAGCGTTTTATTAAAAACTACGCCAACCAGAGTTCTTCTGACAGAGTTTACTTTACCCCAAACAAAGACCGTTCTTGTGAGGTTTACAAAGCCGAAAGTTTGCAAGGTGGCAAAATTTTTAACGCACAAAAGGAACTTACCACAACTTTTAATGAGTGTCTGGTAAGTCCAGTAGACCGCTCTATAATTTCTACAATAGAATCATCGCTTGCAAACGAGTTAGAATCTAACTTTGTAAAACCTTCCCAAAGCCCAACACTTGCAGAAATTTTAGAATCTATTAATTAATTATTATTCATTATATTATTACTAATTTGTTTTAACAAAAAACTTTGCGCAAACAAAAACTTTATACAAACGGACAACCTGTTTAAATATAAATCTTTACATAAACAAATAACCCGCATAAAAATCTCTATGTATATAAAAAACTCACAAACAAAAAACTTGCCGGTTTGAAGTTTAACTTGTTTTTTATTCGCACAAACAAAAACACCACTCAAACAAAAAACACAAAAAACTTCACATAAACAAAAACTCGTTAAAACTGAAAACTTTACACAAACAAAAAACTTCACAACTTATTTGTTGTGAAGCTTTTTATTTTGCAATTTATCTGTGTAAAATGTTGTAAATTCGGTCTAAATCGTCTTTTGAAAAATATTCAATAATAATTTTGCCCTTGCGGTCAGTTCCTTGAATAGATGCCTTGGTAGAGAAAATTCTTTGAATTTGGGCAGTAAAGTCTTGAAGTTCTAAACTTTGAACATAATTTGCCTTTTTCTTGCGAGCCTCTGTAAGGTTACCCATATTTTGAATATACTTTTCTAACTCTCTTACGCTTGCTTTGCTTTGCACTGCCATAAGTGCGGTTTTTAGTTGTAACTCTCGGTCTTCTATACCAACTAACACCTTTCCGTGTCCGGCAGACAACTCGCCACGCTCAATCATTTTTACAATCTCTGGCCTTAACGCAAGCAATCTTAGTGTATTTGTTACCGCCGTACGGCTTTTGCCTATTTTGTCCGCAATTTCTTCTTGGGTTAAATTAAATCTTTCTACCAATTCTCTAATTGCAACCGCCGACTCAATAGGGTTTAGGTCTTCTCTTTGTAGGTTTTCTATTAACGAAATTTCGGCAATTTCTTGCTCGGTGTATCTTTTAATAACTGCCGGAATGGTTTTAAGCCCCGCAAGTTTGCTTGCTCTAAAACGCCTTTCTCCCGAAACAATCATATATCTGTCGCCCTTTTTAACAAGGATAATAGGCTGAATTACGCCGTGTGCTTTTATGCTTTGTGCTAATTCATTTAGGGCTGATTCATTAAAATTTTTACGAGGCTGGCTTAAATTTCGGTCTATTAAGCCAATAGGAATTTCTCTTGGTGTAGGGTCACCCGGCACTTCAACTATTTTTTCGACAATTTTTTCAACCGGTTTTTCTACTATTCGTTCTACCGGCTTTTCTACTATCTTTTCTACTATCTTTTCGACAACCTTAGGCTCGGCTGAAGTTTTTTGCTCCTTTTGTGTAGTGCTCTTTTTGGGTGTCATTGTTAAATCGGCAGGTTCTTCATCAATCCCCCCAAATAGTGCATCTAGCCCCCTTCCTAATCTTGAACTCATTATTTTCTAGGCCTCCTTTTATCATCAATGTTTGGTTTTTTGTACGAAATTCCATTTTTTGTCAAAATTTCTTCTGCAAGACTCATATAGGCTCTTGCACCCACACAAGACTTATCATACATACAAATTGGTAAACCGTGGCTTGGAGCCTCCGCCAAACGAATGTTTCGTGGAATTGTAGTTTCGTAAACGCTTTCATTAAAATATTTTTTAATTTCGGCGGCAACCTGTTGACCCAAACTAGACCGACTGTCTTTCATTGTAAGCAAAACGCCCTCTATTTGAATATTAGGATTAAGTTTTTTCTTAATTAGGCGTATGGTGTTCATCAACTGGCTAAGCCCCTCAAGCGCAAAGAACTCACACTGAATAGGAATAAGCACCGAATCGGCACTGGTTAGTGCATTAATTGTTAAAAGCCCCAAAGAGGGTGGGCAATCTATGGTAATAAAGTCGTAACTATCCCTAACTTTATCTAGCAATCTTTTAATTATTTTTTCTCGAGATTCCATATAAACCAACTCAACTTCGGCACCCGCCAACTCGTTGTTTGCCGGCAAAATATCAAAACCCTCTATTGGCGAATGCTGAATAACCTCTTCTATGGTTGCATCGCCCACAATTAAGTCGTACACCGACATCATATCGGAATTTTTTCTAACCCCAACGCCACTACTTGCGTTACCCTGCGGGTCAATATCTATAAGCAAGACCTTTTTGCCAAGGCTTGCAAGGGAAGCGGAAGTATTTACACAACTTGTGGTTTTTCCAACCCCGCCCTTTTGATTCGCAAATGCGATAATTTTTCCCATTTTCTGCTCCTTAACTTAGTAATTTATACTAATATTATAACAAACTAAATTATGACCGCCAACAGTTTGAGCGAAACTTTTTGAAAAAAAACATAATTTTTTTATAAATTCAACTTATTTTTGCATTAATTTTATAATTTTTTGTTAATGGGTTTACATTTTTTAGTGTTTTTGATATAATTATTAGGTCGAATGTAAAATTGTTTCGCTTTTAGTTTTTTTAACCAATTATTTAACCTAAATAAACTTACAAAAAAATAATTTACATATTAAAATTTTGCTCTCGTAGTTCAACTGGATAGAGCGTTCGGCTTCGAACCGAAAAGTTGCGGGTTCAAGTCCTGCCGAGAGCACCAACCAAAAGAAAAGTTAATTGTGGCTTTTCTTTTTTTGTTTTCAACAAAAATAAAGCCATAAAACAATGCGTTTTTTGCAGAATTTGGTTTTGGGTTTGCGGGGAAATTTATTATTAGTTTTTTTCTGTCATTTAGAATTTTTAATAAGTTTAGACTTATAATCAACGGAAATTTTGTGGCAACCGCTAATGTTTGATTGATGTAAATTTTTATTGGCGGTCATTTTGTGACGGTCCTTTTGTGACTGGTATTAAATTATGTTTAGCGTAAACTTATATGTGCGGCTGTTTTAACGGGGGGTTAAAATTTTTGGGTTAAACTGTAAAATTTTTCTTGACGGCAACTGGCGAGTTTGTTATCATAAAACGGTAAAATTTTTATAAATGGAGAAAATTATGAGCAATTTTAACGAATACAGTTATGTTATGATTAAACCAACCTATCTTTGTTACACAGACGAAATAAAAGGCCGTCTTAAAGCAATTGGCGGAACAATTCTTGCCGAAAAAACTCTTGCTATGAACAGCGAAAAACTAAGAGAACACTACGCACATATTGCTGACAAGCCATTTTACCCAGAAGTAGAAGAATATATGCTAAGTGGCGATTGCTTCGCTTTTCTTGTTGCCGGAGATGAGGGCATTATTGCAAAAATTAGAGAGATTGTTGGGCCAACAAAAAACGCTCCACAAGGAACCATTCGTGGCGACTTTATGCATAAAGACGCTAATAGTTCGGCAAATGTAATTCACGCATCAGACGCTCGTGACACCGCAAACGCAGAAATAGAAAGGTTTTTTGGAAAGGAAATATTTAATTTGTACCATAACCTATAATAGAACGCAATTAAACTTAAAAGCAATTGCTTTATACAGACATCTTTTTAACAATTGTTTAAATATTGTTAAAACTTACAAAAATTTGATGCAAAAAATATAAATTTATGATATAATTATTGTTATGAAAAATAAATCTATTAAAAAAAGAGTAACTATAAATTTAATAATCGCCATACTTTTTGCAGTTGGCTTTGTGGGTGGTATTCCGCTAATAATAATTTCAGCAACCAACGGTTTTACCTTTGGCTTAATATTAGGAATTATTTTGGTGGCACTAGGGTTTTACGGCACTCCTTTGCAATTTTTGCACTTTGCTAACCTAAAATCGGTTTCTAGAGTTGTTGATGCAATTTTGGTTGAAAACATTTATTCGGTAAACGAAATTGCCGAACATTTAAGAGCCGATTCAAAAACTGTCGCCCAACAAATAACCTACGCCGTTAATCATGAATACCTTTTGGGCTACAAGTTTGATGGCAACGCTCTTAGCGTAAATGATTCTCTTTTGTCTGCAAAAAAGGCAACTCGCACCAACAAATGCCCAAACTGTGGCGGTATCATGACCACCGATGAGTACGGCTCGCACTGTCCTTATTGCAACAGCACCTTTTTAAATTAGTTTTTTAGTTTACTTTTATCTCCGCCTAACAATTTGGTTGTTGGGCGGTTTTTTGTTGTAAATTTGATTATTTTTGCTAAAAATGGGGAATTTTGTACTATTTTTAAAGCACTTTTACACTCTACCCCCCTTGACAAAGTGTAAAATATGTGATAAAATGGCGATATTAAACACCGGTTCTTTAAGAAGGGGGACTATTTTATGGAAATTTTACCGATTATTGACTATCCATCGTTAGTCAAAAATTTGCACACCGCAATTTCGGTAGAAGATGGCGAAGCGTCTATTGCAAACGCAAAAAAATATCTTTCGCACACACTAAACTGTGCTAGCGATATGGACTCCGTTTGCACAGAATTTGATGTCGCAACCAAAAATTATTTGTCAAAAAGATATATACCCTTTAAAGAAGTGGTAGACCTACTGTTACTTTTTAAAGATATTTTTGCTGTTACCAGAAATTTATATACCAATGAATATAGTGCAGAATTTAATTCCGATTTAACCTCGCTAAATAAAACCTTGCACAAATCAAGAATGTCAATTTTAAACAAGCACTCCACTACTATAAAAAGAATAAACGACCGCAAAAGAGCAATGTTTACACTAGAAGCAAACTCGTTTAAGTCAACCCGCCAATCTCGCTTGCGTCCTTGCAAAATTAAAAATTGCGCCTATGACAGCAAAACCCGTTTAACTCCCTCTCAACGAACACAAATTATGGATATTGTGTGTTTTTTGCCCGAATTTGCAGACGAGCGAGAGTAAATTTTGAATAAATTGTTACTAATTAAATAAGCTTGTACAATATAAAAAATTTTTAAGGAGAAATTTTTATGGAAAACAAAACCGCTTTAACAGGCAGTAAATCAACATCAACAGAAGAAGATTCGTACATTAGTTATGAAGATTTTAAGAAATCATTTGAAAAACACATTACCCTTGCAAAAAAGGATATGGTTGCTAATGCAAGAAAATCTCGCATACCAGTTAACCTAAACAACCGAATGGAATTAATTACCGACCATTGCGAAGACAAAGCAATTAGAAGAGTAATTACCGAAACGGTGGCAAAGGAACTATCTAATTATGATGACGAATTAAAATTAAAAGTGCGTGCTATAATTGAGCAACCAATTTACAAAGAAGTTATGGAGCACTTAAACCGATTAGCCAAAGAGAGCGGACGCCCTCAAACAGCCGGAAAAGAGGCTTTAATTAACAAATATATGTCTTCATCAGTGCTTTCATTTGCAGTAAGTTTAAAGTTTAAAGAACTTTTTGCAAAAAAGTGCGCTCAACCAAACAGTGCATTATATAAACACAACCGCACAAGCGGAAAAACGGGCGTTATTATTGACAAAGTTGGTATGGCATTTTCTTCTAAGCCACACGGCAACAACGAAACTGTTGAAAGCAATATGTATTATTTTGCGGACGATGCAAAGCATTTTGCTGAAGTTTTAAAAACAAAACAAGAAAAGTTTTTAAGAACTATAATTGGAGAAGACACCTCGCTAGACTCAATTTATACTTTGGCATCTACTCGTGGTGCAGATATTACTAACTACCTAGAATACGACCGTGGCACTTCAATGAAAAAATATGATAGTTTTTCTAACTTCTTTAACTTTTACTGCTCAGTTCCTGCAACTTGCTCAATTTTAAAGAAGATGCAAGAAGAAAGAACCCCTCAAGCATAATTTTTTAACCATAAAATTTTGATTTTTGCAAAGTTTAATTATGTTAAACAAATAATTTGCAAAACCCAAAAAGTGCAGATTTATAAGTTTTAGTTAATGCTATTTCAAAAGTAATTATTAAATTTTATAAATTAACTTATTTGGGTTTGCAAAAATAGTTTAATTACACAAAAAAGACCTAACAATTGGGAAAAGTTCTCAATAAGTTAGGTCATTTTTTTAGCCTATATTTTGTTCGGCGGAGTTATCCGCAAGACAAATGTTACTTATACTAATTTCGTAAGCGGTTTTAGTTACGCTTGTTGTTTCGTCCGTCTTTTTGGTGTAGTTACGGCTTTGAATTCTGCCACAAAGCGTTATTTTTTCGCCCACTTGCAAGCCATTTACAAACCTTGCGTTTCTGCCCCACGCAATGCACGGAATATAGTCGCTTTTGTTGTATGCTCTATTTACGGCAATTAAGCAGTCGCAAATTTCTCTGCCAAATGGGGTGGTTCTGTATATTGGTGGCTTGCATAAATACCCGGTTAAACTAATGGTATTAGAGTTTTCGAGGTCTAACTCTGGTGTCAACTCCTTAGCAAAAAGAGTTAGCACCAATTTGCTTTTGCCTTCCATTAGTTTGTTATAACTTCTAAACTCGCCATCTATTGTAACATCATCGCCCGCCTTTACGCCGTTTAGCAATCTTTCGGAAACGGTTACCGGAATGTAGTCCTTTTCGCTAGAAAGTCTTGGAACCTCTATTTTTAAGTCGTAAAAGCCCTCGCCCAAAATTAGATGGCTAAACTTTGGCTCCTCAAATATTTTGCCCGAGCATCTGGCTAAATTGTTTTTTTCATAACTTGTGTTCATTATAATTCTCCTTAAAATGTATTTTTATTATTTATTTTTTTGTTGTATGCCGTCATTTCTTATTGTGTAATTTTCTTTGTAAATAAGGTCGGAAACATGCACCAACTTGTAGCCCTGTTCCGTTAAAGTGTCTATAATTACCGGCAACGCTTCTACTATATGGTCGCTGTTGTTATGAAACAAAATTATGCTTCCGTTATCTACATTTGGCGTAATTCTCGCCATCATTTGCGAAGTATTTAACCCCTTCCAGTCTAGCGAATCAACACTCCACTGAATGGGCGTAATCTTCATATTTTCTGCCACCGTAATAAGCGTATCGTTATAGTCGCCATAAGGTGGTCTAAAAAGTGTAACTTCCTTGCCCGTTAAATTTTTAATCTTTTCTACGCTGGTTGTAAGTTCGGTTTGCATTTGGCTTGCCGACAGTTTTGACATATAAGGGTGTGTGTTAGAGTGCGTGCCAATTTCTATTCCGCTAGCGTCCAGCGTTTTTACAAGGTCGGGGTATTTATCTACCCAAAACCCCACCAAAAAGAAGGTTGCGGTAACATTTTTCTCCTTTAATATATTAATTATTTTTACGGTTTCATCTGAGCCATAGGCGGCGTCAAAGGTAATGGCAATTTCTTTTTTGTCCGTTTCTACCCCGTAAATTGGTAGTTTTCTTTCGGCGTAGCCCATATAAACGCTTGCACTGGTAGACTTGTACACCGCCATACTCATAACAAACATAAGTGCCATAACACACGCCAAAATTTTAAAAGGTCTAGAATTAATGCAAAAAAATTTCATATACATCTCCTAATTATAATTATTCACTTTGCTTTCTTTCAACAGAAAAACAAAGATTTATGCCGAAGTTTGTTTGCTGGTAGTTTTATTAGTAAATGTTATGACCCTTTTAAAAAAAATATACACTAAAAATGGAAGAATGTAATTTTCTTCCATTTTTTAAAGATTATATATTATTAGTTTTCAATTAAAAACTCTTGTTACATTTCTCGCTCTTCTTCTGACTCTTTATTTATGGCTATAACTTTTAGCAATTTGTTTGCATCGTCCGTTTTAACGGCTTCGTCATAAGTTTTAAGCAGTTCGCTATCAGAGGCACAAAACCTTAGCGGAACTTTTGGTTTTAAACTGTTTATGTATTCATCTTGCAACTTTTTTACAACGCCTCTATTTTTGTAATAACTTACAAAAAAGTATACAATAGCAAAAATATTAATAACTCCCGCAACTATAAGCACAGGGTATAAGTCCGACAATTTTAAATCGGTAACTTCCAAAATGATTATGGCTACGCTAAGTGCTACATTAGACGCCATAAACATGATTAAAAGAGATTTTGTTTTATCCATAAGCACACCAACCCTTTTAATTTGTTAACAAAAGTATACTATTTTGCAAAGCGTTTGTCAATAATTAGTAAGTACATATTTTTTTGCAAAATTTCTAAATTTCTTTAATTTTTTATAGCAATTTTTATTAACAAAATAATTTTGATTATATTTTTTATTATTCGACAATTATAGTTTTGTCAAAAATTAGTTTTTCTTTTTTTTGGGTTTAACCTTACTAATTTAGGCAAATTTTGACAAACTAATTGTAAAGCGTGACAATTTTAATATGTTAAAATGGGTTTAATTTAGTTATAAGGAGGGTAACCCATGAACCAAGCATACGCACTTTCAACCGAAACAAAAGAAAACACACTATCTAAGTTTATTTTAAAGGCCAAAAAGAAACTTGCCGGAAACACCTCTTCTCTGCAAATACTTTCTAGCCCCTCGCCCAAAACCTCTGCCATAAATTATAAGTTTGTAAAGTCTAACAAATCTAAAACCTACCAAAATTTAAAAAGTAAGGTCGAAACCTTACTTAATAAAAGTCCTGACTGCATTGACCCAATAGCACGGCTTATAAACCACGCCGAATTTGATGGGCTTTCTGCAAGCGCTAAGGAGCGATACATTTTGAGCCTTTCAAAAATGTATAATGAAATATTGTCCGAACTAGAAGTTTGCTAAAATTTACCTAAACTTCTTTTTTGGAAAAACTCTAAACAGTTTAGATTCTTTATTTTCTTCGTTAAAATAATATTTAACCTTTTTTTGCTCTTCTGCATTAATTTCTTTTATCATATTATAAAGAATATCAATCAACAGTTCCTTTAACTCCTTTCTCGAATCAATTTTTACTCTTACAAAGGGGTTAATAATTTTGTGAAGTACGCCATTTAGCCTAATAAATGGTGCTTGATTATAGGCATTTACAAACATTTGGTGTTCATGCCCGCTGTGCAAAATAAGTTTTCGCAAGTCATCACAGGTTAGTTTGCGGTTGCAAATATCCCTAATTTTGTTTTCTAATCGGTCTAACAAACCCTCTTCTTCGGGGTGGGTTATTCCTACCGTTATTTGCGTTGAAAAAATAAGGTCATAGGCTTTTAAATATTCGGGCAACTCTATTGCTAATTTTTGCCTAATAAACTGCGGAATATAATTCTTTTTGGTGCCTGTTTCGTCAAAATATAGCCGTCCTTTAAGGTCCATTGTTACCACATGCACATTAGGATCGCTCATAATTTCTTCTTCTGACGGCTCTTTCTTTTTGCTTGCATTATTTTTGCTCTTTCTTGCGGGTTTGTCGTAAGGATATTTGTTATAAATTTGCTCCTCGCCCGTAAATTGCGTTTGAAGCAAGGTTTTGGCATTTGCATTTGCCCTTTCTATTTCTTCTGCACTTAAAGGTCTTTGTTGTTCGCTTTCTACACTTTTTGCGTTTTCATTTATCTCTTCGTCTTTATGAGGTTTTTTGCTTTGTAACTCTCTTAATGTTGCAAGTTTTTCTTCCTCTTGTAGTTTTTCTAATTTGTCGGTTGCATTACCAAAACAAACGGGCTCAACCAACTGTTTGCCGTTATTAAAATTGTTTTTAGGGAGCGGGGAAGACTCATAAATTACGCCGTCATCGCCTATTAGCACATCGTCCTTTCGAGGCCGACCCTTTTGGCGTTTTACCACCTCGCCATTTTTTAGCACATATTTTGGTTTTGGTGGCTTTGGTGCAATGGCATATTTTTCTTTTTCAAGCCTATCCGCTTTCATAAATGCCAAAATTCTCCCACTTTTTAATAACTTTTTTCTTCGGTTATTCGTCATAACTTCTCCTATTTTATGTTAAATAACAGCACACTTATATCACTAGGACTAACTCCGCTAATTCTTGAAGCCTGACCAATTGTTAATGGTTTAATATCATTAAGTTTTTGCTGTGCTTCTAGCCTTAGTCCCCTAATGGTAGAGTAGTCTAATTCTCGGCTTAGCGGGCGGTTTTCTAACTTGCGATTTTTTTCTACCACCTGCAATTGCTTTTGAATATATCCTGAATATTTAACTTCAATATTTATCTCGTCAATAACGTCAATTGTAAAACCTTCAAACACATTAAAGGCATCATTTATAAGCCTTGCGCTCAAATTGGTTCGCTTTATTAAAGTTTCTACCGTAATACCCGTTACTACGGTTGCTTCGTTGTGTTCGGTCAAAAACTCGTTTAGTTCTTTTGTAGGCTTCATAATTTTTGCAAGAACTTTTTTTGCCCGTTCCATTTCGGCACATTTGTTTTTAAAGCGAGCATACCTTTCATCGGTTACCAAACCAACCTTTTTGCCTATTTCTGTAAGTCGCATATCGGCATTGTCCTGTCGCAAAATTAAACGATATTCCGCTCTGCTGGTCATCATTCGGTAGGGTTCATTGGTACCCTTAGTTACTAAGTCATCTATAAGCACACCAATATAACTAGAATCTCTGGTTAGCACAATTTCTTCCTTGCCCCTGCAATACAAACTTGCATTAATACCCGCAACAATTCCTTGTGCGCCCGCTTCTTCATAACCGCTGGTACCATTTATTTGACCCGCTGTATAAACGCCTTTAACCTTTTTAAACCCCAAAGTAGGAAAGAGGTCGGTGCAATCTATGGCATCATATTCAATAGCATAACCATATTTTAAAATAGCGGTTTTTTCTAATCCTGCTATGCTTGCAACCATTTGGTTTTGAACGTCTTGTGGCATAGAAGTACTCATTCCTTGCAAGTATATGCTATCATTTTTGATGGTTTCTGGCTCCAAAAATAACTGATGACGGTCTTTGTCTTTAAACCTAACAATTTTGGTTTCTATGCTCGGACAGTACCTTGGCCCCACGCCAACAATGGTTCCGCTATACATTGGAGCCCGGTCTAGGTTATCCAAAATAATTTTGTGCGTTAATTGGTTTGTATATCCCAAATAGCAACTCAAAATATTTTTTGGCTTAAAGTCCGACATATACGAAAAGGTTTGAATATTGTCTTCGCCCTTTTGCTCTACAAACTTAGAATAATCTATGGTATTGTGGTCTAAGCGTGGTGGAGTCCCCGTTTTAAACCTTACAATTTTAAAGCCTAATTTTACCAAACTTTGGGTTAGGTTTTTGCTGTTTTTAAAGCCCGCTGGTCCAGAATCTTTAATAATTTCGCCCGTAATTGTTCGACTGTTTAAATATACTCCCGTACAAATTACTACCGCTTTGGTTTTAAATTTTCTACCATCGGCTGTAACCACTCCGCAAACGCAACCATTTTCGGTCAAAATATCGCTTGCTTCGCCCTCGGTTATATCAAGATTTGGCTGATTTTGTAACACTTGTAGCATTATGTTATGGTATTGGTCTTTGTCTACTTGCGCCCTCAAACTATGCACAGCAGGACCCTTGCTTTCATTTAGCAATCTTAGTTGCAAGGTAGCAAGGTCGGCAGAAATACCCATCTGCCCACCAAGAGCATCTATTTCGCTAACCAACTGCCCTTTTGCCGTACCGCCAATACTTGGGTTGCACGCCAAAAAACTTACCCCATCAAAATTTAGGGTAATTAGCAAGGTTTTAACGCCCGTTCTACTAAGTGCTAGTGACGCTTCTACGCCCGCATGACCGCCACCAACAACAATTGCTTCATAACTTCTAATTTCTTCCATTTTTGTCCTTTATTTACCCAAACAAAACTTGCTAAACACGCTATCCAAAATCGCTTCGTTTGAGGTATTTCCCGTAATTTCTCCAAGGCAACCATAGGCCTCGTTTAGGTCTACCGACAGTGCATCTAGGGTGGTATTTTTAATGCCTTCATACGCCCGTTTTAGGCTTTCTTTTGCTCTATTAAGTGCATCAAAATGTCGGTTAGAGGTAATAATTAGTCCATCGCCCGAAACCACTCCTGCAACTACCAAGTTGTATATTGCTTGCTTAATTTTTTCTATGCCCTCTCCGGTAACGCAAGAGGTATAAATGCCATCTATTTTACGCTCTTTGGTAAATTTGTCAACCTTGTTATAAATTGTCAAATATTTTTTGCCATCAAGCATAGACAAAATTTTTGCATCATCGGCATCAATAGCCCCCGAACTATCCACAATAAACAACACCACATCGGCCTTATTTATTAAATCTATACTCTTTTTTACGCCCAACAACTCAACCACATTTTCGGTGTTTCTTATGCCTGCCGTATCCAAAATATTAACCTTTATACCATTTACTTCAAAGGCATCTTCTATTACATCTCGAGTGGTGCCAGCAATGTCGGTTACAATTGCTTTATCTTTGTTTAAAAGGGCGTTTAGTAGTGACGACTTACCTACATTTGGCTTACCTATTAAGCAAGCGTTAATTCCGCTAGAAATAATCGCCCCGCTTTTGTAGGTAGATGACAATTGCTCAATTTCTTCAATTAGTTTTTTTAAGCCCTGTTGCAACTTATCTTTTTGAATATATTCAATATCCTCTTCGGGGTAATCAAAACTAACTTCCACTTCGCTAATAAGGTCTACAACTCTATTTTGAAAATCGACAACCTTTTTGGTAAGACCACCATCGGCTATGGTTTTGTTTGCCTTAATTTCGGCATCAGAGGTTGCATTAATTAAGCCAATCATACCCTCAGCCTCACAAAGCGACATTTTGCCGTTTAAAAACGCCCTTAGCGAAAACTCTCCATTTTTTGCAAGTCTTGCACCATGTGCTATGCACGCTTCTATAACCTTGTTGGTAAGTTTTACCCCGCCATGACACTGAAATTCGACCGTTTCTTCGCCGGTAAAACTATTATGGTTAAACACCACACAAAGTGCGGTATCTGCCACATTTTCAGCCTTAAACTCGCCCAGCACCAATTCACGCTTGTTAAATGCAGATGGTTTTTTGCCACCTTTACTCAAAAACAACTGGTCGGCAATTTTTATGGCATTTTCTCCACTAAGTCTAACAATGCCAATACCACCAGCCCCAACGGGGGTCGAAAGCGCAACAATAGTATCCTTTAATCCAAAATTGTCTAACATAAATCACCTAACAAAATAAAACAGTTCACTTTCACCAAACTTTTATGATATTTTATAATCAAAAAGCAAATATGTCAATTATTTATTAATAATTTAATAAAAATAATGTTGACAAACGAGCGTTTGTCCTTTATAATAACCCTTGTTTAGAATATAAGTACTGGGCTTTATTTGCCCCGACTTCATAAATAACAACAAGGAGAGTATAAATGAAAAGAACTTATCAACCAAAAAAAGCAACCCGTAACAAAGTTCATGGTTTTCGTGAAAGAATGGCTACTAAGGGTGGCAGAAATGTACTAAAAAGACGCCGTAACAAAGGTCGCAAAAAATTAACATACTAAAATATTTTTAGGGGAAAATATGTTAACAAAACCTTTAAGAATGAAACGCAACTCCCAATTTAACTACACCTTTAAAACGGGTAAATATCTTCAAAAAGACTGTCTTGCAATAGTAACCAACAAAAAAAGGTATCGTGATCAAAAAATTGGTATAGTTGTAAACAAAAAAATAGGTAACAGCGTTACAAGAAACCGCACGAAAAGACTTTTGCGAGAAGCCATTAGGTCAAACCTAGAATTTATAAAAAAAGATATAGACATCATTTTGGTCGCAAGAATTGGTATAGAACAATGGGACTACGCAAAAATCAATTCATGCTTAAAAGAACTATTGAAAAAATCTAATGTGCTAATTGTTTAATTGTTTAGCGTAGTAGATTTTTTTTGTTATCTAAAAAAAATTAAGGGGCAAACTTTTAATGAAAACGCTATTAATAAAATTAATTTTGGTTTATCAAAAGTTTTCAAAAAATGCACCAAACAAGTGTAGGCTAAAACCAACTTGCTCAAACTATGCCAAAGAGGCTATTAGCAGATTTGGAGCCTTTTTTGGAACACTTTTAACCATAAAAAGGCTTATTAAATGCGGAAGCAAATTAGGGGTAGAGGTGGACAAGGTTCCACATAATATAAAAGGAGATTTTAAATGGCTAATATAACAAACTTACTATTAGAAGTTTCTAAGCCATCGGGCTGGTGGGCTTCTATATACTACTGGCTAGAAGGCATAGTTTTAAACTATGGCTGGACGATTCTAATATTTACAATTTTTGTAAAATTACTTATGACCCCATTTGACTTTTTTAATAGATATTCTTCAAGAAAGAACACTTTTATTCAAAAAAGGTTAACCGGGCAAGTACAAAAAATAAATGAAAAGTACAAAAACAACCGAGAAAAAGCAAACGCCGAAATGCAAGCGCTTTACAAGCGAGAGGGCTACAATATGTTTGGAACGTGCATTTTTTCGTTGTTAAATATTGCACTAACTCTATTTGTATTTATTTCGTTTTTTAATACCCTTCGAAACATAAGTGCCTACAAAATGGTAGAGCAGTACACCATTTTAAATGAAACTTATGCCGAGTGTAACGCTCGTGGGCTTTCGAAAGCAGAAAGAGATGCCACACTTATTCAAAAGTATGACGAAATTTCAAAAGACAATCATTGGCTATGGATAAAAAACATCTGGAAAAACGATTCTAGCGTAAAAGTTGTACCAGACTACGACGCTCTAAAAAGTGCAACCAATTCAGCAAGCGACAAAAAGTGGAAAAACACCTATTTTAATGCCGAAAGCGACCAGTTTATTACCGAAGAGCATTACAACGAGGTTATGGCTCCCGTAATTAACGCCAACCCGGGTTGGAATGGTTATTTCATTTTGGCAATACTTGCGGGCGTTTTGGCATATTTATCACAACTAATTGCCGACCTATCTAATAAATCTAAGCGAGCAAAGGACATTGCATCAAAAGCCCCTACAAACCCAACCGATATGCAAATGCAATCTACCATGAAAATTTTAAAGTTTATTCTTCCTGCTGTGTCGGTAATATTTGCATTGTCTAACCCATCTGCATTTGGAATATATCTAATAACCAGTTCGCTAATGGGAATAATATTTAACTTCATTATTGGCTTAATTGTAGAAAAACTAACCCGCAAAGAAGAAGATAAATATTTAGCGTATCTCGAAAAAGAAGCACTAAACAATCTAAAAAGACAGAAAAAAGCACCACCACAAATGGTAAACTACAAGCAAATTTCAAGAAATTTTTAGTAAATACAAAACCTCAAACTAATTAAAACACAATTTAGGAGAAAATTATGAATTCAATAGAAATATCAGCAAAAAATGTAGACCAAGCAATCGAAATAGGGCTTTTTAAACTAAATGCAAACCGTGACGATGTGCAAATAGTTGTGCTAAGCGAGGGCAGTTTATTTGACAAAGCAAGGGTAAGAATGGTGCTAAAAAGTGAAGTGGCTAATATGTCCGAAATAGAACTTTTGGTAGCAGAGTTCACCCAAAAAATGGGACTACAAATAATACCAACTGTAACCGAAAAGGAAGATGAAATTTTAATTGATTACGCAGGCAAAGATATTGGTAGCATCATAGGTAAACGTGGCGAAACCCTAGACGCCTTGCAATATCTACTAAATTGCATAATCAATAAACACAAAAAGCACGGCGACTACAAAAAGGTAAAGGTAGATTGTTCGGGATACCGAGAAAAACGAGAAGGAACGCTAAAAGTTTTGGCACACCGTATGGCAGACAAAGCGGTAAAAGAGCATCGCCCATCAAAGTTAGAGCCAATGAACGCCTACGAGCGAAAGATAATTCATTTGGCACTACAAAACCGAGATGATGTAACCACACTTTCAAAAGACGCCGAACCACACCGCTACATAACCATTATACCATCAAACATAGACGAAAAGTACAAACGAGATTTCAACGACTAACCCAGCTTTAATTGTTCCGCTGGCGGGTAACCCCGCCGGCGGAATTTTTTATGTAGGGCGAAGATTGTATTGTTCCGCTTGCGGGTAACCTCCGCAAGCGGAACGGACTGTCCGTAATTTCATTTATCTTTTGGGCTAAAACAACACGAAGCAGAACGCCGATGTAAAAATACTATCGGCAACCTGTTTCGTATTTTTTATCTCCAAAATCTAAACGAACTTACTGGGTATGCAACACTAAATGGCAGTTGATTATGCTGTAACACAAAAGTTTTGAAGAATAACTTTAATATCAAATAAACAGGCTTTGCTGTTGTAGGGCAGGTATTGCACTGTTCCGTTCGCCTACCCGGGCGGATTTTTTTATTGTTTGGTTTTGCTGTGTTACAAAAATTAAATAAATATTATCAAATAAACGGACTTCGTCCGTTGTAGGGCGGGGATATTATCCCCGCCGTTTCCTTATTTAACGAAATGTAAAAATTGTTTACTTAAACTAATTGTCACAACAAAATCTTACACATTAATATTTTGCAAACCTCAAAAAGGATACCACACCAAGCAGGTTTGATTAGATTTTATAGGAACAACGCCCAACACAAGTTGCCGACTAGGTTACCCTGTCGGCGTTTTGTTTTGGGGGTTTTTACATAAAAGATAATTAAAGATGCGGACAATCGGTGCCGTCCGTCCGGGCAGGCGGACGGAACAACACTATCCCCGCCCTACAACGAGCGTTTCCGCCCGTTTATTATTTAAAATGTACTCACTTAAACCAACAGGCACGACCACACCTACACACAATTCTTTTGTAAACCCATAAAAGGATATCACCCCCAGCAGATTTTCTAAGATTTTGGGAATGAAACTTTTAAGACAGGTTGCCGACTAGGTTACCCTGTCGGCGTTCTGGCTTGAAACGTTTCAACCCAAAAGATTGGTAAAGATGCGAATAGTCCGTTCCGCCCGTCCGGCTTAGGCGGGCGGAATAAATAAGGCTTTCCCAACTCAATTCACATTCTATCATGGGGTTTTTCACTTTGCACGATTTTGTGTCACTTTTTGATAAAAAAAATTTAAAAAACTTTTTAGGGGTTCTATTTTTCCTTTATTCTAAAAGGGTTTTAATGTACAAATATTTTTGAAGTTTTACAAAATGTAAAATCTATTTTTTTCAAAACAATTTTACTTTTGCTTTTCGTAAATTTACAAACCAAACCTTTGCTACAAACCGAACTCCAAAAATAATCTTTTATTAATTCATTTACCTAACTCACCGTTTTTTAACCCACCCAAAAAATTTTCTACTTCGTAAATTAAAAAATGTGCCTTTTATAATTCTCTCACTTTTTGCATCAAAAAACTTTCTTCTTTTTCTTTTTCTTCACATTCTTTTTCTTTTAACTTCTTTGTATATAATTTTTTATTTTTTTTATAAGGATTTACATTTATTTATATAGCGATACAATTTTCGCCCGATTTGGACAGATTTTGCCCGATTTTGCCCGATTTTGTACACCTTGTCATTTTTTTGTTGTAAATTTTTGTCAAATTTTGTCAAATAATTAAAATTTTTAAAAACCTGCAAAAATTTTTCTAAACCATTTTGAGTTTACCCATCAGAAATAAAATTTCTTTTTGAGTTTGCCTTTTTTCAAAAATAAAAATTTTTACCACTTCTTACTAAGTGTATTTTGCTAATCAAAAAATTGTATTTTGGACTCTTTTTTGGTAAAATTTTTTATTTACCAATTACTAACAAAATTTTGCCTTTTTTATAAATTTTTCATTTTCACGAAAATTGCCACCTAAAAATCAGCCCCAAAATTACCCCTTTTTGTCAAATTACATCGCAGTTGATAAAATAGTTGGTTTACAAAACCTTCCCGAAAAATGACTATGTTATTTTTTTAATTTTTGTCAAATTACCACCCACATTAAAACACTTTTTCACTTAATTTTTCGTTCAATTTTTTGTATCTTTTGTAAATTATCTTTCTCTGGTTATAAGACTATTTTTTACCATACCAACCTTAAAAAATCTTTTTACACCCCATTAGCAAATATATAAAAATTTTTACCACAATCAATTTTTTTACTAACCAAAATTGCTTATACTATCTTTTAAAAAATTTTTATTATTTTTTTAAAGCATTTACCTTAATTAATTTTTTTTTACATAAACTAATCTCACTAATTATTTTTTCAGCGTTATATTTTAATCAATTTTTTACACTATCCATTCATTTAATTGTTTTTTACAATTCCACTTTTTTAATTATTTTTTACACTGCCAATTTTTTTCAATTGTTTTTACACAGTCTATCATTCTTCAAATTAATTTTTACAAGCCCAACTTTTTTCCTAATTAATTTTTACAACAAATAACTAAATAAAAAGCGTCAATTTTTATTTACTACTTTTTTGAGTTTAGTAATTATATTTTGCACCCAGATATTTATTTATGACCAACTCTAAAACCATTTTTATTTTAATTAATTTTATCTTAAAAAGGGCTTTCTAAATTTTAAAATTCAATTTAACAGTAATTTAATTATATATATTAATAATTATAATAAAGCCATACTTAGTTTTGGCTTTCGTGGTATATTTTTGACTAATTTTGACCTTTAATACAAAATTTTTTAGTATTAAATTTTTCTTTTCTTGGGTCTAATTTTAGTTTAAAAATTAGCATAAAAATTGACTATATTTTATGAGTTTTTTTGTTTTTAATCATTTATTACTTTTCCCTAAAACAAAAAAATAGGGTAGAAGAAAACTTCAAAAGTCATCTTATACCCTAAATCTTTTATCAAAAATTTTAGTTTTTTACAAAATAAATTTACTTAAAAAATTAATATTTTAATAAATTTATTCTACTGGTTCGACATCAATTAAGCAAGCGTTTATTAGTTTTTTGTCGCCCCTTAAAGAAATATAAAACACGGCATTTATAATTAATGAACCAATTGCCGAATATAAACAGTTTAGTGAAACCTTGCCAAACCCATAAAATTTGGTATTAAACATAAGTGAAACCAAATATTTTACCAGTTCTATAACAAAAGCACCCGCCACAGTAAAAACAAATGCAAAAATACATACCACTATGGCCTTTGCTTTTACCCTATTACTCTCATTTTTTAGGTAGTTATAGTATACCGAAACCCCGATAATTGCAAGCATACAACCAATTACCACACTAGCTAATAAATTTAAAACAAAGTAGTTGTATAACTCAAAAATATTAAAGACATTTACCAGCAAAAATATAGCCAGATAAAAGGAAATTGCAAGCCAGTCTTTTAAATTTACCCTTTTATTTTTTATTAAATAACTAATAAAAAATAAAAATAGCGAACTCACAAGAGAAAAGACGAAACTTTTTATCATATTTTCTGCAAAAATGTTAGAAGTATGACTATTTACCGCAACATTTGCCATAATAGCAATAAGCAAATCTAGCACAAACAAAAGACCCAAAATTGTTAAAAGCACAATTTCAGAAGATGTAAACAATTTTTCGTCTAGTTTTGCACTACGGTTACTCATCTTTTTCTTTCCTTATAATAATTTTCAAAGCAAAACCCATTTTAATAATAATAGTAAAAATTTATACTCAACAAAACCTAGTAATATTTTTTACCACTACGATTAAAATTATTAAATAAATATATTAAATATTTGGTCACTTGCTTTTTAGTGGGAAAAGGGAACCAACCTAAATTCCCATAATCCACTAAATTTTGAAGTGTACCATAAGTATAATCTAAAATAACTTTTTGTAAAGAACTTTTTTAACACCCTAGCCAATTTCTGTTAAAATAGACGAATTTTGAAAATTTTAAAACTTTTTAAATTTTTTTGTTGACAAAAATTTTTTCTTGATGTTTTCAACACTTTTTCAACACCCCTACAAAAAATGTTCAAAAGTGGGTATATTTTAAATTGCGGAGGCTCTCAGGCGATTTGTGACAGAATTTTGCCTATTAAAAATTAATAATTATTATACACAATTAGAGTTAAATTTTTTATAAATTGATTTAAATGCGTCTTTTTTTATAAAATTTACTAAATTCTTGCTCGTTTACTTTATCAAAAAATTTTTAACAAAATAAAAAACCCTCTCAATTTATCTTTAAAACTAAAAAATAAATTTAAGAGGGGTTTAATTTAACAATTTTTGTTAGCCAACAATTCTAACTGGCAATATCAAATATAAATATTCACTATTTTCGGTAGCGGTAATTGTACATGGAGCAATTGGCGAAGTAAAGTTAATGTTTACATATTCATCACTAATGCTTTTTAAACTTTCGCTAAAATATCTTGCGTTAAATGCAACGGTTAATTCCTTACCTTTTGTATTTATAGAAATCTTTTCGGTAATGTTTCCAAGGTCAGACGAACTCGAAACACTCATCACATCTTCTTTAATATCAAAAGTTATTAAGTTATTTTTGTTAAGTCTTGCAAGCAAACTTGCTCTTTCAATAGCTTCTTCCAAAAATCTTTTTGCCACAGTAACAACAGTTGTGGTAGAAACAGGAATAACTTGTTTGTAGTTAATAAAATCGCCATCAAGTAACCTAGTAATAATTTTTGTTTCGTCAATATTAATTAAAATATAATTTTTTTGAATAAAAATTTCAATTTCGTCATCGTTATCGCCAATAATTTTACTAATCTCTGCCAAACTTCTTGCTGGACAGATATATGTAAATGAAGATGTGCTTCTAATAGGCTTAGAGCAAACCGCCATACGGTAACCGTCTAGTGCAATGCCGGTAATTTTTTCGGGTGTAACTTCCATCAAAACACCCTTTAATATAGGGCGAGCGTCATCATAAGATGCCGAAAAGATAGTTTTTGCTATTAAATCTCTAAAATCATTTTGTTTAATTTTAATAGATTCTGCATTTTCAATCTTTTTAATTTCAGGAAATTCACTAACTGGCAAACTTTGCAAATAGCCTTCCGAATCGGTATATTTAATTTTTATTTTGTTTTCATCTGGATTTTTAGTAATTTCTATTTTCTCATTATTTAATTTTTTGATAAGTTCAGCAAAGAACCTTCCGGCAACAACTGCTTCACCTTCAATTTTTACATCAGCTACAATACGTTTTTCAATGCTTAACTCCAAGTCGGTTGCTTGCAAAGTTAAAACATCATTTTCGGCTTTAAGTTTAATGCCTTCCAAAATAGGATTAGTAGACCTAATAGCAGTTGCTTTTAAAACGGTATTAACTGCTTCACTAAGTTCAAATCCGTCACAAATAAGTTTCATTTGTTTTCTCCTTTATATATAACAATTTATTTTTATTTTTTTAGTTAGTAATAGTAATAGTAGGGAGTGTTGAAATGTTGAAATCGACCTGTATCCCTTTATTTTAAAGGATTTTTGCGACTAAAAACTATGTTAAAAACTTTAAAAACTTTTTAACACTATGTTAAAAACTTGTTTAAAACTAATTTTCAAAGAGCGACTTTTTAATCTAACTTTGCACCGCAAAGTCCTTTAATATCCTTTACCTGAGTTTCTAGTAATTTATTGGTTTTAAGTTCGCCTGCAACCTTGTTTTTACAATAAATAACAGTTGCATGGTCTTTACCAAATATTTTACCAATAGAAGTATAAGGCATATTCATAAGTTCGTCAAGTAGATACATTGCAATTTGTCTTGCATAAGACAATTCCTTTCTTCTATCTTTGCCAAGTAATTGATTTTTACTAATTTCAAAATACGAACAAACTTTTTCTAAAATTTTATCACTATCATAAGTAACCTTTGTAACGGTTATATAATTTTTTAGTGCTTCTTTTGCTACATCAATGGTAACTTTTGGCTTTTTTAATAGTCCTGCATAAAATACGCATCTCGATAAAAAGCCTTCAAGTTCTCTAACATTACTGGTCATTGCCTCCGAAATATATTGCAAAACCTCGTCATCTACAACCTGTCTATCAATAATACACTTCTTTTTTAGTATGGCAATTCTCGTTTCTATCTCTGGTATACCAATATCGGTAATTAAGCCCCATTCAAATCTACTTCTTAGTCGTTCTTCTAGCGGGTTAATTTCTTTTGGTGGACGGTCAGAACTTAGTACTATTTGCTTATTTTGACTGGTTAAAGCGTTAAAGGTATGAAAGAATTCTTCTTGAACACGAGGTTTACCTATAATAGATTGCACATCATCAACAATCAAAACATCAGCGTTACGATATTTATTTCTAAAACCGGAGTTAAGATTAAGTTCGTTTTTACCAACCGTTTCAATAAATTCGTTAGTAAATTGCTCAGTTGTAACATAAACAACATTAAGTTCGGGCTTATTTTCGGTAATATAATTTCCAATTGCGTGCAAAATATGCGTTTTTCCAAGCCCAACACCACCATACACAAATAATGGGTTATAGTTTGTGCCAGGATTTTCTGCAACCGCCTTTGCCGCCGCAACGGTAAATTCATTGCTAGGTCCTACAACATAGTTATCAAATGTGAATTTTGGATTAAAAGCATAAGAGTTGGCTCGTTTTTGTTTTTTGCCCGCCTTTAAAACACCCGTGCTTTCAAGTTGCTCCTTTTCTTTCATTGTTTCATCATAATCTTCATCGCCTTCTACAATAATTTCAAAGGAGTTAACTTCATTTGTAACTTCTCTTATAGAACTTGTTATAATGTCTACATAACTCTTATTAATTACCGACTTTGCACCCTCCGTTTTAGACCGAAGAATTAGGGCATCGCCACGAACCATAACAGGCTCCAAAACCTTAATCCACACATCAAAGGTAAGAGCAGAGGTTTTTGAAACTATTACTTCTTTGGCGTCTTCCCAAATTTTTACATAGTCGATAGAGTTAGATTTTGCTTTTGTTTTTTTCATACTACCTTTCCTTAAATCTACTCTATTAAATTATTATTAAAAATTAAAACAATTAAAAATTCTCTTAAAATTCTTATAATAATAATTAATAATATTATAAACTAATTCCCAAAATTTTGCAAGTAGTAGTGACATTTTTATTAATCCTTTTTGTAGTTACGCCCACTTAAAAAACAAACTTTATTTATTACCAAAAACTTTTATTTTATTTAAAATAATTATTAAATCAAATTTAAAATAATTATATATTAATTAATAATAAATTTATAATATATAATATAATTATTATTTATATATTAAATTAACACAAACCCCACAACTCGCTTTGGAAAACTACTGTTTTTAGATGGTTTTTTAACAATTATTCAACAATGGTTAAAATCTAAATAAATTGCAAAACAAAAATTTTACCCAAAAACACTTGTTTAATCTACGCAAAAATTATAAAATAATGGTAGACCAAAAAATTATCTTTTAAGGAAAAACAATGAAGATTAACAAAATTTCACTTCAAAATTTTAGAAATTATGAAAGTGCAGAAATTGAGTTTAGCCCCAATGTAAATGTAATAGTTGGCAGAAACGCACAGGGTAAAACCAACCTTGTAGAACCCATTTACATAATCAGTGCACTAAAATCTTTTCGTAACAGCAAACTGTGTGATTGCATAAAAGAGGGTGCAGACTTTTCAAAAATAACGGTAAATTTAGATTCGGCATTTGGCACCAAAACCATAGAGTACAAAATAAATCACGATGGCACCAACGACTATATGGTAAACTATAACAAAATTAGCAAAAAGCGTGATATGTACGGACATTGCTATGCCGTAATTTTTTCGCCAGACGAACTAAAACTGCTAAAAGGCTCACCCGATGCCCGAAGAGAATTTTTGGATACCGACATTTGCCAAATTAGCAATGTATATTCCGATTTGCTCGAGCGATATGACAAAGTTTTGCAAAACCGCAACAAACTTTTAAAGTTTTATAACAATAGAGAATCTATAAACAGCGAGTTAGATGTGTGGGACGATTCACTTGCAACTCTTGGCGCCCAAATAACCAAAACCAGAGAAAATTTTGTAGCAAATATAACGCATCACGCCGAAAAAATAATGAAACACCTATCCAAAAACACCGAAAGTTTAACGGTTAAATATATAGGCATAAGCGGAGAAAATAGGGAAGAAAAATCTCAAAATTTACTTTCCGCTCTAAAAACTAACCGAAATAAAGACCGAGAAATAGGCTATACCACAGTAGGCCCACACCGAGATGAAGTAAAGTTTTACATAAACGATTTAGAGGTAAAGCCATACGCATCACAAGGTCAAATCCGTTCGGTTGTATTAGCGTTGAAACTAGCAGAAATGGAAGCAATAAAAGAAGTTAAAGAGGAACCAATCTTAATATTAGACGATGTTTTTAGCGAGTTAGATAGCGTCCGCCAAAAATTGCTTATAGAATATTTGCAAAACAAACAGGTGTTTATTACCTGCACAAATTTTAGAAAAAACGACCTAAAAAACGTAACAAAATTTCGCATAAAAAATGCCATAATAAAAAAAGAAAATTAAAAAGTAATCACAAATCAACAAATATTTCATTATAGAAAACTTCAAAATTAGTGTATCAAAAAGGTATACTAATTTTTAAAATTACAAATAAAAATTGGTAAAAAAATTTATAAAATTTGGTAAATAATTTTTCATTTTTGAGAAGTTTTTTAGTAAAAGTTTTTAAAAAACGATTCATTTTTTACACAAAAATTAATCACAAAAATTACCCCAAAATTTATAAAAATTGAACAAAAAACTCAAAATTTTTTTAAGATGCACTTACCCCGTTACAAAGGTGCGTTTGTCGGTCGATATATTTTTCAATTAAGCCCTAAATTGTCAAAAAAGTGCAATTTTGGGGCTAATTTTTTTATATAGTTTTAAAAAACGCTTTATTTTTGTGTCAAATTGTGGTATAATTACAAGCGTAACAAACAAATAAAAAAAGGAGAAAATTTTTATATATGGCTGAAAAAGTTAAAGGCGAATATACCGAGGCCGAGATACAAGTGCTTGAAGGATTAGAGCCGGTAAGAAAGCGTCCAGGTATGTACATTGGTTCAACGGACGAGAGAGGACTGCATCACTTAATTTATGAAGTTGTAGATAACTCAATTGATGAAGCGCTTGCAGGTTATTGTGATAGCATAGTTGTCGAAATTAACAAAGACGGTTCTTGTTCGGTTTTAGATAACGGCCGTGGTATTCCAACCGGTATTATTAAAAAAGAAAAAAAGAGTGCTGTAGAAGTAGTATTAACCAAATTGCACGCAGGTGGTAAGTTTGGTGGTGGCGGATACAAAATTTCGGGCGGACTTCATGGAGTTGGTGTAAGTTGTGTAAACGCACTTTCGGAGTGGTTAGAGGTAGAAGTTTGGCAAAATGGTAGTCATTTTAAGCAAACTTATAACCGAGGTGTGCCACAGCGTCCTCTGGCTATTGTGGGTGAAGCAACCACAACAGGTACCAAAGTAACATTTATGCCAGATAGCGAAATTTTTGAAACAACAACATTTAATTTTGATACGGTAAAGGTAAGGCTTCGTGAGTTAGCATTTTTAAACAAGGGTCTAACAATTACAGCAATAGACCATCGCACTGACAAAAAGGAAGTAATGCACTACGAAGGTGGTATTTTGGAATTTGTAAAAAATCTTAGCAAGTCCAAAGAGAACATTTTCCCAGAGCCGGTATATCTAGATAAAAACTTAAAAGAGGGCGAAATAGAAATTGCTCTACAATATAATGATGGCTATTCCGAAAATTTATATGCCTACGCAAACAACATTAACACCGAAGAGGGTGGAACGCACGTTGTAGGTTTTAGAAATGCAATTACAAAAATAGTAAATGATTACGCAGTAAAGTTTAATATGTTAAAGCCGACCGAAAAATTAAGTGGTGACGATGTTAGAGAGGGTTTAACAGCAGTTATAAATATAAAATTGCAAAACCCACAGTTTGAAGGTCAAACAAAAACTAAGTTAGGTAACTCCGAAATAAGAGGGGCGGTCGAAAAGGCGATGCAAGAAGGCTTTGGCGATTATATGGAAGAACACCCAAAAGAAGCCAAAGACCTAATTTTAAAAAGTATAACATCACAAAGAGCAAGAGAGGCAGCCCGAAACGCCCGAGAACTAACAAGGCGTAAAGGCGTGCTAGAAACCAACTCTCTTCCGGGTAAACTTGCCGACTGTTCGGAGCGTGACCCAAGCCTATGCGAAATATATATAGTCGAGGGTGATAGTGCGGGTGGTACCGCAAAGCAAGGACGAGATAGAAGATTCCAAGCAATTTTACCTTTAAGAGGTAAAATTCTTAATGTAGAAAAATCTCGAATTAACAAAGTTTTAGAAAATAACGAAATTAAGTCAATGATAACAGCGTTTGGAGCGGGCGTTGGCAACGATTTTGATGTAACCAAACTAAAATATAACAAAATTATAACAATGACCGATGCCGATGTAGACGGAAGCCATATAAGAATATTATTATTAACATTCTTCTATAGATATATGCGTCCGCTAATAGAAGAGGGTCATGTATACGCAGCAATGCCACCGCTATACAAAATATCTAAAAACAAGCAAGATTATTATTGTTATAGCGATGACGAACTTGCAAAAAAATTAGAAGAAGTAGGCAAAAAGGGTGCCGATGTTCAACGATACAAAGGTTTGGGCGAAATGAGTGCCGAACAACTTTGGAGCACAACAATGAGTCCCGAACACCGCACGCTTGTAAGAATTAATATGAAAGATGCTTACGAAGCCGACCAAATATTTAACACTTTAATGGGCGAAGACCCTGAACTAAGAAGAATATTTATTGAACAAAACGCCAAACTCGTAACCGATTTGGACGTATAAGGAGAGTGAAAGGTGGCAAAGAAAAGAGATTATAGCGCCGAGCATGAAAAACTTGTAGATAACACCAAATATCTAGATGTAGAAATAAATGACGAAATGAAGAAGTCATTTATAAGTTATGCTATGGCAGTAAATGTATCCCGAGCAATCCCAGATGTAAGGGACGGACTAAAACCCGTTCATAGAAGAATACTTTATGCAATGGGCGAGTTGGGATTATATAACGATAAACCGCATCGTAAATGTGCCAGAATTGTTGGTGATGTTTTGGGTAAATATCACCCACATGGCGACTCTGCTGTATATCAAGCACTAGTAAGACTAGCACAAGACTTCACAATAAGGTGTCCGCTGATAGATGGTCACGGTAACTTTGGTTCGGTAGATGGCGACCCTCCTGCCGCACAGCGTTATACCGAAGCAAGGCTAAGCAAAATTGCTGGCGAAATGTTAAGAGATATAGATAAAGAAACGGTAGATTTTTATCCTAACTTTGATGAAACGCTAGAACAACCATGTGTACTACCATCAAGATTTCCAAACCTATTGGTAAATGGCTCAGATGGTATAGCCGTTGGTATGGCAACAAATATACCTCCACACAACCTAGACGAAGTGTGCAATGCTGTTATTGCAATGCTAGAAAACCCAGAAATAACTGTGGAAGAACTTATGGAATATATCCCTGCACCCGACTTTCCAACGGGTGGACTTATTATGGGTAGGGCGGGCATTCGTCAAGCCTATCGTACCGGTCGTGGCGGAATTATCATAAGAGCAAAAACAGAAATAGAAGAAGAACCAAATGGCAAAAGCCGTATTATAGTAACCGAAATACCTTATCAGGTTAACAAGGCAGAACTAATTGTTTCAATAGCAAACCTTGTAAAAAACAAAAGAATTGAGGGTATTACCGATATAAAAGAAGAGTCCGACCGTAATGGTATGAGAATTGTTATAGAGGTAAGAAAAGATGTTCAAGCAAATGTAGTACTAAATACATTGTTTAAACATACCGCTCTTCAATCTTCCTTTGGTGTAATTATGCTAGCCCTAGTAAATGGCGAGCCACGCATTTTAAATTTAAAAGAAATGCTATACTATTATATAGAGCATCAAAAACAAGTAATCGTTAGAAGAACCAAATATGATCTAAACCGTGCCGAAGAGCGTGAACATATTGTAAAGGGTTTAGTTATAGCACTTGCAAATATAGATAAAGTTATAAAAATTATAAAAGCATCTAGTGATAAGTTTGTTGCCTGCGAAAAATTGATGGAAAACTTCAATTTAAGTGAAAAACAAGCAAACGCCATTTTGGATATGCGTCTACAAAGATTAACATCGCTAGAAGTAGAAAAGTTAAAAGAAGAATTGGTAGAGTTAGAAAAAACCATAGCCGAACTAAAATCTATTTTAAATAGCGAACAAAAGGTTGTAGATATTATTAAAACGGAAATTTCCGAAATAAGAGATAAATATCCACAAGAAAGAATGACCGAAATAGTAACCGACTACTCCGAACTAGATATTGCCGACCTAATAGAAAAACAAGATGTAGTTGTTAGTATGACTCACTATGGTTATATTAAGCGTGTTCCAGTTTCAGAATACAAAGCACAAAAGCGTGGCGGTAAGGGTATGATAGCCCACAAGCCAAAAGAAGAAGACTTTGTAGAAAATCTGTTTATAACCAATACACATAACGATATTATGTTCTTTACCAATTTGGGTAAGGTATATTCTATAAAAGGTTATGAGATACCAGAGGGTCAAAAACAGGCTAAGGGAAGAGCAATAGTAAACCTATTAGAACTTCAAGAAAACGAAAAGGTTACCGCAGTTATTCCTCTAACTGATGATATGGAAGGAAACCTTATTCAAGCCACCAAACAGGGTATTGTAAAAAAGACTGTTTTAGATGAGTACAAAAAAATCCGTAGAGTGGGTAAAATTGCAATAAATCTAGACGAAGGCGATGAACTAATATCCGTTCAAATAACTTCGGGCAGAGATGAAATATTGCTTGCAACTCACGAGGGTAAATGTATTAAGTTTAGCGAAGAAGAGTTAAGAACGCTTTCTCGTGATACCCGTGGTGTTAAGTGTATAGCACTTGAAAAGAAAGACTATGTTGTAGATATGATAGCAATTAAGCCAAACCATAGCATTTTAACCGTTACCGAAAAGGGCTTTGGTAAGCGTAGTGACCCAGAAGAATACCGACTACAAGTAAGAGGCGGTAAGGGTGTAAAAGCAGGTCAGTTTAGCGAAAAAACAGGTAAACTTGTAAATATGAAGCAAGTAACCGATGACGAAGATATTATGATGATAGCATCTAACGGAATAATTATTAGAACAAGAGCAAAATACATAAATAAAATTGGTAGAGGCACAGTAGGTGTAAGAATAATGCGTCTAACCGATGACAACACCGTAGTTTGTGTAGCAATTGCTGATGGTTACGCCGAAGATGTATCGGGTGACGATATAGACGATTCAATGCCAATCGCCCCAGAGGAAATATAAAGGTACTGTTTCGCTTGCGGTTAACCTCCGCAAGCGAAAAAACCAAATTAAATTATTAAAAAAAATTATCTATAAATAAAAACGGACGCTGTCCGTTTTGTAGGGCGGGGATATTATCCCCGCCGTAACCTTATTTGTCGTTGCGTTTAAACCACTTACTTAAACCAACAGGCACAGCCATATCTACACATTAATATTTTGCAACCCCCACAAAGAATACCACCCCCCAACAACCACATCTACTTATTAATCTCATATAACTTACAAATATTGTTACAAACCATTCATTATGTTCACACAGTCAAAAGGCTACAAATTTGCAAAAACCCTTTATTTTGCTTGCTTTTTTAGTTTTTTGTATGTTAAAATTTAATCAGTTAAGGAAATCTTTAACTAAGCAAGGAGGAATTTTATGAACAAACAAGAAATGTTAAAGGCTGTTGCCGAAAAGTCTGGTATGACAATTAAGGATACCGGCGTATTCTACGAAGCATTTGTAGAAACTCTTAGCGAAACACTAAGAAAAGGCGACAAAATTGCACTTGTAGGATTTGGAACCTTCGCTGCTAAAAAGAGAGCAGCAAGAACCGCAATCAATCCTAGAACAAAGGAAAAGGTTCAAGTTCCAGCAACTGTTGTTCCATCTTTAAAGTTTGGTAGCAGTTTCAAAGACACTTTGGCTTAATTATTGTCACAAGTAAAAATACCCTTATTTTTAAGGGTATTTTTTTTTGTGTGAAATTTTTGAGTGTACAACTTATATAATAGTTAAAACAGTGGAATTTTTTATTTTATCATTTATATTTTGGCAAGTTTCCCACATTTTTCCATTAAATTTTTGGTTAAATTTTCACATTTTTCCATATTTTAAAATTATAAACTAGTTTTTACTAATTATTATTGTTTGCCTTTTTTAAGGGTATTTTTTATTGCAAAAAAGAAAATAATTGTTTGAAAACCGCATTTAATATGCTACAATATAATTACAAGTAAAGTTGGCTTTGGCAATTTTTTTAACCAATATTTTTTTGCAAAAAAGTCAGCAAACCAAAACAAAAGGAGAAAATTAATATGACATATATGGTTTTATGTATACTAATGGTTTTTCTGGTAGCGTGCTTTATAGCAAGCAGGCTATTAAAGTCGGGCATAGGCTCTATCTTTACAAAAACAATGGCATCGCTCGGTATGGTGTTTGGAGCGGTTCTATCATTAACAACGGGTTATTCATTTTTTCACTTGTATATAATTTTGGGTGTAATCTGCGGAATGTTAGGAGATATTTTCTTAGAACTAAAAAGGGTTTACCCAGCAAATGATTATTTGTATTTTAATTTTGGAATGACAGCGTTTGCAGTGGGGCATATAATGTATTTAATTGCCCTAATAAAAATGATTAACGCAAGTTCAAAAATGCTGGTTCCAGCCCTAATAAGTATTGCAGTTGCGGTAGCATTTTCGAGTTTATTAATATTGGTTTTGGCAAAGCCACTAAAACTGGATTTTGGCAAATGCAAATGGCAGTCGTACGCATATTGCATATTACTAACCTTTTTAACGGTGTTTAGCATATTTATTTATTTCAAAGCGGAAGTTCCAATTTTATTACCGCTTGGGTTTATAGCGTTTTTGCTATCCGACTTAATATTGTCGCTACAATATTTTGGTGGCGAAGGCAAAATAGACCAGCCGGTGTTGGTAACATTAAACCATGTACTTTATTATGGTGCACAGGTTATGCTTATAGGTATATTGTTTTAATTAAAATAAAATTGGGGAGTAAAAAATGATAGAAATTAATATAGAAAATTCAAGGATATCCGAAAAAGATTTAGCGTCTGGTTCGGTATATAAGCTTGTCCGCAAAGCACACGAAATCATTAGGTCGCAAGACCGTAGCATTGGCACGGGCTGGGTAGAACTTCCAGTTAGCACAACCAAAGCAGATATTCAAGGCATAAAACGCATAGCAAAGTCGGTGCAAGAAGATAGCGATGTAATGTTGGTGCTAGGTATAGGCGGGTCTTATCTTGGCGCCGAAAGTGCAATAAAAATGCTAAAAAGAGAACCCAAAATAGAAATAATCTTTTTGGGTACCGACCTAAACGCATATAAGTTGCTAAAAACATTAGAATATTGCAAAAACAAGCGAGTTTCGGTAAATTGCATTTCAAAAAGTGGCACCACTACCGAAACCGCCATTGCCTTTGAGATGGTAGAAGCCTTTATGCAAAAAAAGTACAAGAAAAATAATGAATACAAAAGGCGTATATACATAACAACCGATTACGAAGAAGGGTATTTATGTCAGCACGCCAAAGCCGAGGGTTACACAATGTTTGGCATTCCTCGTTCAGTTGGCGGAAGGTATAGCGTTTTAACGCCAGTGGGACTGTTTCCTATGGCAGTTGCCGGTATAAATATAGAAAAGGTTATGCTCGGCGCCCAAACCGCCTACAAAGAAGATTACGAGTTAAAGGGCGAATTGAACCCTGCATATCGCTATGGTGCAGTAAGATATTTAATGCAAGCCAAAAACCGCAAACTTGTAGAATTAACCACCTCTTTTGATGACCGAATGGTTGGTTTATTAAATTGGCACAAGCAACTTTTTGCCGAAAGCGAGGGCAAAAACGGCAGGGGGATGTTTGTATCCACCGCTCAATATACAACTGACTTACATTCTTTGGGTCAGTTTGTTCAGCAGGGAACGCCCCTTTTGTTTGAAACCATTTTTGATGTCGCTCAACCCGAAGAAGATTTTATGCTCGAAAACATAAATGAAAAATCCCCAATTTACTACCTAAACGGAAAATTGCTAAGCGAAGTAAACCATAATGCAAAATTGGGCGTAATAAAAGCACACGCCGAAGCCAAAGTACCCGTTGTGCTAATAAAAATAGATAATTTAAATGAAGAAAGTTACGGCGAACTAGTTTACACGCTCGAAACCGCCTGTGCAATTTCAGGGCTTATGCTTGGCATAAACCCATTTAACCAACCGGGCGTTGAAGCCTACAAAAAATATATGAAAGAAGCCGGCAAAGTTTAAAATTATAATTAAACAAAGGTCTTTGCGTGAAGTATTTAGATAAAGTTAAAATCATAATTAAACAAAGGTTTTGGAGTGAAGTATTTAGATTTAGTTGAGTTGATAAAAGAAAAACCTGCTTATTTAAAAGCAGGAGTTAAGGTTGGAGATTTTGGTGCTATAATGAGCAAAAAGCCAATCAATGGTGAGTGGCAAGTAATTTTTTCTGAGTTTTATACAGGGCGTGACATTGCCGATATTATGGTTTTAGAAAAAGATTTAAAAGTTCACAAAACCCCGCCAAAATAAATTCCCCCTAAAAAAGTTGACTTTACCTACCAGCAACCGCTTGCCTCAACTCAAAATTATATGGTATAAAATTGTATAAAACCGTTTAGAAACTTATAAACCTATTTAAAGAAAATTTATGTTGTTAAATATTTTACTTATTTTTTAACGACAGGTATTGTTTTATTGCCTCTTTGTGATAGGGTAGTGGCAGAAGGTCTTCAACCTCATCAACTGGTGCCCATATCGGTTCGTGTCCTTCTTCAATCGGAACGCCACCATTATCAGACAATTTTACAATATAAAAATTTGCAAGCGACTCCATTGGTCGTTTTCCGCCTGCTAACCAAAAACAATCAATAGTACAAAATTCATCTATGCCTTCAATAGTATATCCACTTTCTTCTAAAAACTCACGCTTCAAACAACCTTCGTGAGTTTCTCCTTTTTCTAAACCGCCACCAACCATTGCTATTTCATTTTTCTTTGTATTTTTTGTTAGTAAAAGTAAACCGTTCTTTTCACAAATTCCAAAACATGTTTCTCTAAAATCGTATTTACTATCCACAAATTTTTTCCCAAAAACAATCGTTCTCATATATCCTCCTAAATTTATTATACAAAAAATCATAAAAATTGCAAAAATATTTAGACAAACTTAAAAACAATAAATAAATTGTGAACTACAGCAATTGCCCTAGCAAGAAAAATTACCAAAAAAGTTTCCAAAATGCAATAGTTTTTCTACTCTAACTAGAAAAACTTTGTAAAATTACAAAGTTTTTCGGCTGTTTTTATCCAAAAAATTTCTTTTCTCCTATTTTTCATACATTTTTTGGAGTTGTTATGATTTTATTTATATACAAATTTACAATTTTTCTTATACAGACAAAATAAAGAAATAAATTTTGCTAAAAATTTAATACAAATAGTTGTTGTTTATGATATAATCAAACCATAGGAGAAATTGTTTTGTCTAACATTAAGGTTTTTGAAGATAAGAAAATAAAAAGGTTAGTAGAATGAGATAGAATAAGATTGGTCTTTTGGGGGTTTTCAGTGATGTTGAAGTGTATAAAAAGTCTGTATAAATTTGTAAACCCAAAACCCCAAAGAACAATTTTATTAAAAGGTTATATTAAAGGGGAAAGGTTATGGATAGAGTTTATAATAAATTAGTTAGAGATAAAATACCTGAAATAATTAAAGCGAAAGGTGAAGAGCCAATCACAAGAGAATTATCATTAGATGAATATAAATTGGCATTAGAAACTAAATTAAAAGAAGAATGTCAAGAAGTTCTTTTAGCCAGTGGCGAAGAAAGAATAGAAGAAATTGCTGATGCATTAGAAGTTTTAAAAGCCTTAGCAAAAATAGAAGGAGCAACCCTAGAAGATGTTATTACTGTTGCGGACAAGAAAAACACAAAGCGAGGGGCTTTTGGTAAAAGAATCTTTTTAGAAAAAGTAATTTCTTCAAAGCAATAAATTGCTTAGCAATATAAAAAATGTACATTCTTTTGATATTAAAAGATAATAGGCAATTATCATAAAATGTGATGTTTTACTAAACTCAGGTTCTTTTGAACTGCCTAAAACTTTTCAAGTTTTGCAAAGGTGTTTTAATATGATTTATTAAAGATAATAATTTTATTATATCATTGTAATGATACATATTTAATGTTTGTGATTAAATGAAATTTAAGTATATCTTTGTAATAATTAAAAAACGCTAATTTACTTTTTGCAGTAAATTAGCGTTTTAAAAGTGTTGTAATTAATTTTGCGGTTATTGGTGAAGTTAAAAAGTGCCAAGTTTTTACCCAGTCTAAAAATTAGGTTGCTTTTCGCTTAGTTATTGTTGTGGTTAAAGTGCAAACTTTTTACCATCAAACCTCCAAAGCAAGGTTGCATTCCTGTATTTTTGAAGGTTACATTCCTGCCTTTTTGTAGGCTTGTTTAGTTTTATTTTTTAATTTAGCAAAGTGCTTATCTATTAATCTCGAAAGTTCAATTTTACTCATAGTTTATGCCCCCTTTTTAGAATAATCGTAGTCAACCACTTTAACGGTAGTTGGCTCAATTTTGTTTAACATTTTTTCTAATTGCAATCGACATTCGCCACATTTTTTAATAGAAGCGGTGGTCTTTTTGGAAATTTTTTGCAAAATACTATTTACTTGCAAAACAAATTCTTCCGAAATTTCCTCGCTTTCGACTTGTTTGGTAAGTCCAATTTTGGCAGACTGTTGCATACGGTCTACAAAGTTAGCGTCTGCAAAAAATCTAATAGGCACATCGTCAAAAAGGCGGGCATTATCTTTAAGTTTATCCAAAAGCAATTCTTTTTCTTCTACCAAAACGCCGTCCTTTTCTATGCTTTTTGCGACCGAATTAAGCAAAAGGTCCAAAGTCATTTTTGGTGTAAGAGGCACGCCAAAAGTAGAGTATAGCCCGCCATTCCAAGCGCAATTTAAAACATTTTCGGGTGAAAAATTAGGGTTGTTAATTTTTAAAATTTCCGGATTAAACACATACTTGCAAAAAATTCCTTCCAATATTTTAAAGGTGCAAGGCCTAATTTCGCACTCAATAGAGTTTAAATAAGTTGGAGAGATGCCAAGATTTGCTGACATTTCTGCAATAGATTCATTAAACAGCGCCATTCTCATACACGACAAAACACGCCCAAGGTCGCCCTTTTCTGTTTTTCTTTGCATAACCAATCCCCCGATTTATTATTCAAATTAATGTAACCAAATAATAACACAAGATGTGAGAATTGTCAAGACGCCTTTTGAAAAAAGTTTGAATAAAAACTTGACAAAGCCCAACAATAGGGGTATATTATATAAGCATAAATTTGCAAAACACATGCGTCCGTAGCTCAGTTGGATAGAGCGTTCGGCTACGAACCGAAAGGTCGGGGGTTCGACTCCCTCCGGTCGCACCAATTAAACAAAAGAGAAAGCCTTTATTGGCTTTTTTTGTTTTGCAAAAATTAGATTCTACAATTTTAAAATATTACCACTACACTGCAATATTACCACCACAAGAAACCGCCCACGCAACCAACCGCTAACGCAAATAAGCCCGCCCCGAAACCAAAATCATTACAACAACGAAAACCAGTAATGCAAGATAATTACCAAACAAACAATATTTTTGTTAACAAAAAAACAAAGGTTCATGTTTTTGCAGGGTAAAGGGTAGTAAGTTAGCAAAAACATTTGGCAAAATTTTAGTTTTGTGTCAACTAAAATATTATAAAAAGTTGGTAAACCAACTTTCTTGTGATATAGTAAAAGGTATAAAGGTTTATAAATTGTTTTAATAAAACCATTATATTACTTACAAATTTTAACAAAATTTCATAATAGGTCAATAAAATATGGTGTATAATAAAATTACAAAAAGATTTTGCAAAAAAAAGTTACACCTAGGGCAGGTTTCAAACTTATTAAATTTTTAAAATGAAGATACAAGGAGATAAATATGGATAAAATAGTTTTAGTTGGTTGTGGAAATGTTGGTATGAGTTACGCATATAGTTTAATAAATAGCAGTGTGCATGTAGACGAACTTGTGCTAATAGATGTAAATAAAGATGTTGCCACGGGTCAGTCTATGGATTTAACTCACGCAAGCAGTGCTTTAAATAAGCGTATAAAAATTAAGGCGGGTGACTATGCCGATTGCGAAAACGCCAAAATTGTATGTATATGTGCGGGGCGGGGGCAGGCGGTTGGCGAAACCCGAATGGACCTTATTAACAAAAATTATGAGGTTTTTAAAAGTATAATAGGCGAAATTAACGCCACAAATTTTTGCGGGTGCTATTTGGTAGCCACAAATCCGCTAGACATAATGACGGCAATAACCCAAGAGTTGTCGGGCTTTCCAAAAAACAGGGTTATTGGTAGCGGAACCACGCTAGATACCGCAAGGCTAAGAAGTTTAATTAGTGCCGAATTAAATCTAAACCCAAAAAATATTCATGCTTATGTAATAGGCGAGCATGGAGATAGCGAGTTTATTCCGTGGAGCAATGCAATAATTGGGCTAAATAAAGCCACCGACTACATAAACAAAACCAAACGGGCACAAATACTAAAAGAGGTGCGAAACTCAGCGTACGACATAATTAGGCTAAAAGGCAACACCTGTTACGGCATAGGCGTGTGCTTGCGTAATATTACCAAAGCCATTTTAGAAAACACCAACACAATAATGACGGTGTCGGCATACGATAAATATTCCGGAACCTATGTTGGGCTTCCAACCGTAGTGGGTGCAAACGGTGCCGAAGAGGTAATGTATTTAGAATTAAGCGAAGAAGAAAACGCCGAACTCAAAAACTCTGTTTCTGCCATAAAAAATGCACTCCGCTCGCTAAAAAAATAGGTTCCACAAAAAGCAATTAGTAAATTTAAAACAGTCGGCAACCAAAAAGTTTGTCGATTGATTGTTTTTAGTTTGACTTAACACAAAAAAGTATGTTACCCTAAAAAATGAAGAATTTTAGGAGGTAATTATGCTTACAGGAAAGGAAATTTTAAAAAATATTGAAAATGGGAACATCGTGATTTCTCCATTTAATATAAACCAACTAAACCCAAATAGTTACAATGTTACACTAAATAGCGAACTTTTGGTATATGATTGCGATGTGCTAGATATGAAAAAACCAAACCCAACCAAAAAGGTAGTTATCCCCGAAGAAGGTTTGGTGTTAGAGCCAAACAAACTTTATCTTGGACGAACCAACGAGTACACCGAAACCCGCAATTTGGTGCCTTGCATAGATGGAAGAAGCAGTGTAGGAAGATTAGGGCTATTTATTCATGTAACCGCAGGCTTTGGCGATGTTGGGTTTAAGGGAACGTGGACACTCGAAATTCAATGTATTCAGCCAATAAAAATTTACCCAAATGTAGAAATTGGGCAACTGCACTATGAGTTAGTGCAGGGCGAATGCACCGAATACAAAGGCAAATACCTAAACCAAGTAGATGCAACCCCAAGCAAATTTAACCAAGATTTTTGCAAAAAGAACTAGCCCAAAAGTTGGTAAATTATATTATCGGAAGTTGAGTCGGAGAGTTTACTCTCCAGCGAGACTGATGGTTATTCAAATTGGAAGTACAAAGCATTGCTTTGCGAGTGCGTTAGCACAAATTTTGAACTTGTTTCAAAATTTACTTCCTATAATTTATATTATAACAACACAAAAACCATATTAAAGAAAAAAACTCAGGAACCTATTTTAGGTTCCTTTTTTATGCAAAAACAACGCTCCCCCAAAAGCAAAAAACGCTCCTCAAAAAGCAACCAACGCTCCCCAAAGGTAAACAAAACTCCCTTACCCCAAATGACTTTTCGTTTGGGGTAATTTATTTTTAAAATTAACTTGTTTACAAGCAATAAAACCAATAAGATAGCAAAAAATTAATCAATTGTAACAAATTAATTGTAAAACAAATTAGCGGTGTGTTAAAATAAACTAAATAGTACAAAAAAGGGGATATTATGAAAATACAAAAAAGAGATTGGGTAAACATTGCAATAACGGGCTTTTTGCTAGTGGCGTTTGTTGTGTTTACAATTTTGGTAAAAACAATAGACGTTTCGGTTGCGGGTTTTAGCGGAACGGAAGTGGGTTTTAGCACCATAAACCAACGCATATTTAATGCGTTTAGAAGTGACACCCTCGAAAAGTTGTCAGATATATTAGCCTATTTGGGGCTTGTGGTAATGCTTGCGTTTGCCATTGTTGGGCTGGTGCAACTAATTAAAAGAAAGAGCATAAAAAAGGTAGATTATTCGCTAATTTGTTTGGCGGGAATGTATATATTAACGGTGTTAGTATATGTATTTTTTGAGTTGGTAGTAGTAAACTATCGTCCAGTTTTGGTAAATGGCGAGTTAGAAGCAAGTTATCCATCTAGCCACACACTAATTGCAATTGTTGCATTTATATCGGGCGGTATAGAAGTAAGTTATCTTACCAATAATGAGTGGATAAAGCCTGCAACATTTATAATGGGTACCACATTTGCATTGGTTGCCACAATTACAAGGCTCCTTGCAGGAGTGCATTGGTTTACAGACATTTTGTCGGCGGTAATAGTTGGTGCGTTTATTGTAATGACCTATGTAACGGCGCTAGAACTAGTTGAAACCAATATGCAAAATCATGCCGAAGTTGTTGTTGGCGAAGATTTTAATTTAAAAGTAGAGAGCGAAAATGAAGAACAAGAAACTAAATCAAAAGGTTAAAGAGTTAAAAAAGAATATTGCAATTGCCGAAGACATAGAAGAAACGGCAAATGGCAATGCCATTGTAGATATTGCCGTGGCAGATTTAGACGATTTTTATTCGCCATATAGCCCAAAGGGTTATAAGTTACTAAATCCCGAAATGGTTGAATACATAGACGAGTACGCCAAGGGCATACCAGTAAGTCAAGAACTTACGCTAAGAATCTCTGCCGAAAACCAGTCTGTCGAAGCCAAAGAAAGAATAGAAAAAACCATTAGGCGAACATACGCCGAAAAAATTGCAAACATAAATGAAGACTTGCAACGAAATTTATTGAGTTCAATAATTTTTATGATAATAGGGCTAATATTTTTGGTGGGGGTAATAATTACAAGTGCTTACAAGTTTAGCGATGTTATTTACGAAGTTTTAGATATAATTTCGTGGGTATTTATTTGGGAAGCGGTAGACGTGTTTTTTATGGAAAGACACAAAAAGCGGGTAGAAAAAATTAAATACTCCAAACTCGCCGTAGCCGAAATTATTTTTGTATAGGAGAAAACTATGATTCATTCTCTTGCTGGCGGAAGCATAAAAGATATTGCATATAATGATTTTGCAAAGGTTCAATTAACTAGTGGAGAAAATGCGGGCAAGTGGTTTTGGTATATTTCAGAAATAAAGGACCTTGCTGTTGGAGATAGGGTGGTGGTGCCAATTTCCTTACAAAACACCCGTCAAACGGGTGTTGTTTTGCAAATAGACCGCCAAGTTTCGGCGTATAATTCGCCCGTTCCTACCAAAAGAGCAAAAAAAATTATTAGCAAAGTAGCCCAACAAATATGACAAAAAATATTGACAAAATGGCATAATAGTTTAAAATAGGTATACAAAATAAAATTAGTTTTAATATTTTTTGCAACTTGCTTTGCAACAAAATTAAAGCACAAGGAGTAAATTATGGATTTACAAGAAAGAGAAAAGGAATTGCAACGAGAGATTAACCGCATATCGGGTTATTTGCAAAAGTCAGACGCTACCGACAGAACTAAAAACAAGGTAGAAAAAGCCACCGACTCAGTAGTAGCCCAATTAGGAAAAATTATAGACCAATTAAACTATTCAAATCAGCCATACAACAAGCGAATGATAAAACTTGTTTATGAACTAGATTTGCCGGGTTTAGGAATGGAGTTTGGTGCAATAGGTAGTTACCAACACCTAAATATGCAAAAAACCATTAACAAAGTTCAAGGCGAAGTTAAGTCTTTGCACGAAAACTGGTTTGGCAACGAGCATAAGGTAAACGCCCTAATTTTAAACAAATTAAGGCTTCGTTCAATAAAAAAGGCAATAGAAGAAACCCAAAGCGCAGACGAAAATTGCTAGTATAATTTTAGTGGGGTACAAAAGAGCGGTAAATTTTTACATATAATAAGGTAAGGGGAAGTGTTCTTAATAAAGGGCGTTTTCCCCTTATTTTTAATGTAATAAAACTACCCAATTGCCGTTTGACAAGGTTTTTGCAATATGGTATAATACTAGGGTACATTAATAAAAGGAGTTTTATGGAATTAATTAATGAATGTTTAAAAGAACACGAGGACGAAGTTGTTGGGCAGGCGGAATTATCTAATATGCTCGACAAGTTAAAGTTTGAGTGGGCTCTTAGGCTAGAACTTGCAACTCATCGTTTACGCTATTGGCGTCAACTTGCAAAGAGTTCTACCGAAGAACTAAAACCATTGGTTGTAGCACAGGTAAACGAAAGTGACGAAACCTTTAAAGAATCGCTAGACCGCTACACCGAAATAAAGGGGTTGTCGGTAGATGAGTTTATTAAGTTAGAGTCGGACAAAATAGGCAAGTTGCTAAAAGCACAACTTACAGCATCTTCCGAAGATTTAAGTAAAAAGATAGAACAACTAGATTTAATAAAAAATGATACCGAAAAGTTCGGTTTTTTAGATAAGGTTTATGGCGAAAACGAAAAGTTAGATACCGCTCAGTTAGAGCAGTTTATCGAAAAAGCAAAGCAGATAAACGAGCAACTAATAGAAAATGTTGCCGAGTGGGAACTAATGTCCGCCGAAAATCGTGCAAAGTATGTATATATCAAAAACAATAGCGCATCTACATTTGCCTTTGCAGATAGCGTGGTAGATGAGTTTAAAAAGAGTACAACAACCAACTAAAAAAGTTCCCGTTGCGAGTATAATCGCATCGGGACTATTTATTAAAGGAGAAAAAATGGAAATTTTAGTTACAGCCAGTTTTGGGCTAGAAGCAGTGGTAAAAAGAGAGTTAGAAAAAATGGGTTACCAAAACCCAAAAGCAATAGACGGCAAAGTTCATTTTTCGGGCGATATGAAGGACTTAATGAAGGTTAATATGAGTTGCAGGGCGGGAGATAGAGTGCTTTTAAAACTGGCAGAATTTAAAGCACTTTCTTTTGACGAACTTTTTAATCAAATATCCAAGATTCCGTTTGAAAAATATATCAAAAAAGACGCCAAGGTGCGAATGGACGGAAACTGCGTAAAAAGCAAGTTGGGTGCAATAAAAACCACCGGCGGAGTAATCAAAAAGGCAATAATGCAAAGGCTTAGTAGGGTATATGGCGAGTTTTTGTACGAACAAGGCGAACCTATAACGGTGGTGTTTAACATAGTAGATGATGTGGTAACTATTTCGTTAGACAGTTCGGGAGATGGCTTACACAAAAGGGGTTACAGAGTGCTAAACTACACCGCTCCGCTAAAAGAAACAATGGGGGCAGGACTAATAATGCTAACCTATTACAATAAGTCAAAGGTATTTGCAGACCCATTTTGCGGAAGTGGAACATTGCCCATAGAGGCGTGCTTGTACGCACTAAACATAGCACCAAACAAAAACCGCAGGTTTGCCTTTTTTAATTTTGTTGGGTTTAATGAAGCCGACTATAACGCCGTAAAAAAGGAATTAGAAGACGCCGAAATAAAAGACTTTTGCCCAACAATTTATGCAAGTGACATTAACCCCGAGGCAATAAAACTGGCAAAAGTCCACGCAAAAAATGCAGGGGTAGAGCAGTATATAAATTTTTCGGTTGCCGATATGAAAGACTTTTTGTCAGATGTTGAGTACGGAGTTATGGTTTCTAATCCGCCCTACGGCGACCGCATTGGAGAAAAGGAAACAATAGGAAATCTTTACACCGATTTTGGCAAGATGACCAGCAAACTACCCAATTGGAATGTGTATGTGCTAACCGACAACAAAAACCTAGAACACTATTTTGCGAAATCCGCCGACAAAAAGCGAAAACTCTATAATGCAAATATAGAATGCACCTATTATTCTTTTTTAAGTCAAAAGCCAAAAGAACACACGCCAACCCGCTAAAAACTTATTAAAAATAAATATTACACGATATTGCACAACTCCCACCTTTAAACTTAAATTCCCACTTTTAAATTTAAAATCTAACCTTTAAACTTGAAACTCCAAACTATAAATTATAATTCCACCCTTAAACCAAGCCTCTCACATTGTAACTTAAATTCGCACTTTTAAATTAAACCTTTTACTTATAAACCTAACCGCCCACCTAACAAATTCCGCAAATTTACCCCTTTTGTCAGCCACCGCTTGACAAAAGATATAGTTTTGGTACTTTTGTCAACTGGCGTTTGACAAAAAGTGTGTTTTTGATACTTTTGTCAAGCGGAAATGGGATTTGGTGGGACAAAATTTACTATTAAAAAAACAATACAAAAAAATGAAGCAAACACCTTTTTGTGTGTTTGCTTCATTTGCATTGTAGGTTTTTTAGGGTAATATGTAGTGTTTTGCAAAGAAATGCCATCTTATATTTTGCAAGCAATAGCAATAGTTTTTGCTGTTACCCTTGCCAATGTATTATTGTCTTTAATTTAACTATAACCTTAATAGGTTTAACTTTTAGTGCTAGGTTTTGCCTATAAAAATTTATAGTTCAATTTTTTACAACAATTTTTAGTTTAACTTAGCGTTAATTTTATGCCAATAAAACCACCAATTTTTGCATTAAGTGCAATTGATGACAAAAGTCCGTTGTTGTTTGCAACAAAAACATCAAATTGCGTCATATTTAGCCCCTTAAAGGCTTTTTGTAGGTTTACCGAAAGTGTTTGGTCGGTGGCGGTTATTCCGTTTAGTAGTGCGTTAAAATTGAAGTTGTTTTGTGTTGCAGAAGCACTTGTCTTTTTTATAATAGACTTACTAATGCCAAAAATGTCTGCAATGTTTTCGTTAGATAGGTAAGATAGTTTTAGGGTTTTATCTACGGCTACAATGGTTGAGCCGGTGGCTTTTTCTTCTAGTGTTCGTTTAATTTTTATGCTGTTGCCTGCAATTTGCACCACAGCGGAGTGGTTACAATATTTGTTGTTAGAGTAGTCGGTAATAAGTGCGTTTGTAGGCAAATTAAATAGTCTAATTTCTAGTCCTAAGTTTCCATTTTTATAAATAGATTTTACGAATACATTAATGTCTACAATTTTTATATTTGTGTCAATAAACAAAATTTTGTCTAGTGACAATCTTAAATTACCACGTAGGGTTTTGCCTGATTTTAGCGATTTTGCAATTGCGTTTGTAGAAGCCGTAACGTCAGATAGGTCGGTATAATATTCAGCCTTAAATTCGTTTAAGTAGTGCTTGTAGTAGGTGCTTGCCAAGTTAACTTTTAGGTCACCGCTTAGTCTAAACCCGCCAATCATAACGCCGTCAGTCGAAATTTTTATGCTGTTATTATAAATGTATGTATTTATGGTTCCTACCGAAGAATTTAATTCTAAACGATTTTCGCTTTTCAAAACAGCCGAAAGTTTAATTTGATTAAAAAAGTCCAAAAGTTCGTTTAGGTCAAAATTAGAGGTGCTATAAATAGACGAAAAATAGGATATAAATTCATCAACTGCCGAAGCAGAGAATTTAGTTAGTGCGCCATCGCTGTTTAAATAAAAGTATCCGTCTTTAAAGTAAATTGCGAAGCGGTTGTTTTTAATATCTCCAATTAGGCAAAGTTGATTAATGGTTTTGTTGTCCAAAAATTGAACATAGCCGTAAGCGGTTGTTGGTCTGCCGTCCAAATCTCCTTTAAATTCTAGCGAAATTTGGCTTTGGTTAGACGCATTAATTATTTTATTGCTCAAACTGGTTAGTGCGGTTACACTCATATACGAGTAGCCAAAATCGCTAAAAGCAAATGATTGGTTTGTAGATTCTGCATCTAAGCTAGCCGAATAATTTTTGCCCGAAACGCTTATGTTAATAAGTTTATCGCCCTTAACAGATAGTGCAATTTTGTTATCTTGCACATCTATGGTGGTAGAGTTTAGCATTGTTATTTTTGGGGTAGAAGAAGTAAGAGATACTCCAAACACCCTTTTAAAATAGGCAAGTGCATCGGCAAGCGAAATTTTTATTTGGTTACCAAAGGCGTTTAAATATAGGTTGTTATTTATATAGTAAAGGCTTGCTTCAACAGAGTTATATGATAGCGAAATTTTGGTGTTTAAATTTTTTGCAATGGTACAGTCTATTAGGCACACGCTCGAGCCGTTTACTTCTAACGAGCCACTTAGTTTTACACCGCCATCATTAATAATGTTCATAAAGGTAGTTATAAGTTTTGTGGTGTTTTGGTCTACTTCAAAGTTCATGTAGCCCGAGGTAGAAATGCTTGGCATCTGCTTAGCTTTTTGGTTTAAAACAATTGTTGCCGAAAGGTTTTCGTTTCCCACCTTTACAAGTCCAGAACGAATAAGGGTAGGAAATCCCGCCTTGTTGGTTTCTATTGTAATGCTAGAAATATCTGGTAGGGCAATTTTTATGGTTTTGCCACCGTCTGCACGGTCGGTAATGGTCATATCGCCCATTAATTGCTTTAATTGTTCTATGTCAAACATAGACCCAAAGTCGCCCGATGTTGCACCGCCTAACAATTCGGTTATTACATTAAAGGCATTTGTGGTATTAATTTTAAACTTTACGCCTAAATACGAAAGGTACAGTTCGTCATTTATAAGTCCAGCGGTAAGGTTTATCTTTTTTTTGTTGTAGGTGCCTACAATGTCGGCATAAAGTGCTGTACTTTTAGAGGCATCATAATAAATTGAACCTTCAACATTAGTGCTTCCAGTGCCATTTATATAAACAGTGCCAGACAGTTTATCGGCGGTCATAATGGTAGAAACTAAGTTGTTTAACAGTTTGCTCTCTTCGCTTTCGGTAGCAGTGTTTGCGGTATTTTGGTCGTTAGCGGTCGGGGTGTTATTAGAAAAATTGTAATATTTTGCATACACCACCATGCTAGCGGTTGCACAAAAAGCCAAAACCATTAAACAGATGTTAAATATTAATCGTTTAACTTTCATAAAAAACTTCCCCCGTTAAAAATTATAGTTAAAGTTGGTTTCTATATTTCCTTCAATACCAACATTAACGCCCATAAATGGCAATGAATATTTTTCAAACTTTTCTTGCTTTACAAAGTGGTAGCCACTGTCTACGGTAAATGTTACCGAAACGGTTTCAAACTTAATAGAACTTGGGTTAATTCCCATATTGGTGCCAATTTGTTTAGCATAGCAAGAAGTAGATAATATTGGGTCAAGGTCAATTTTAAAGATATAAAGGTCGCCCTCTTTCTTTACAAATTCGCCCGACAAGGCGGTTTTGTTGCAAACATAATAACTACAATTACGGTTGGCGTATTTGCCAAAGGTTTCTTTGTAGCCCTCCCAAGTAAAGTCGTCATGAGAATCGGTCCAAACTACATCGTCCAAACTAGCAGAGTTAGGTTTGCCGTCATAAATTTGAAGGTCGCTATTTAGTTTGTAGTTGCAAAGTTTTGCCATTTTTACAAATTTAGAAAAGGTAACAAACTTTAATGTATAGTCATCGCCAACCTTTTGGTCTAACGATATTGTTCCTTGCGAAACGCCCACGCTGGTTTGCAAATCGGTTGCCCCAATAATTTGGTATCTTTCGGACTCACTCAAAACAAATTCGGCAACCTGAAAAACTTCGGCAGGAGATAACTTGTCTGGGGTTTTCTTTTCCCAGCCTAATTTTGTAATGTCGTCTACTAGTTGGTCGGCAGAAACCCCCGCATATATATCCACTATAAAATATTTATCGGCAATTTTACTGCCTATCATATATCCGCCAAGGCTTCCTACAAGCACTAATACAACCGAAAGAAGCGTTGACCAAAACTTAAATTTTCTTTTAGTTTTCATTTTTTATCCTTTATTGATTACAGTCAGTCGACCACTATATTACCATAATTAATACAAAAAGTAAATAGATATAAAAATTTATTTGTGAAACAATAGTGAATGCAAAAATGCAATAATTTACAAAAAATAATACAAGACACTTAATAAAAGCCAATTAAAGTTACAAAAAAAGCAAATTATTTTTGTAATTTGTTTGCAAAACGCAAAAATAGCAAGTATAATTTAACTATCAATCAAAAAGGAGAGTAATTATGTCAAGAAGAGATAAAGTCCGTGGTAACGGCTTAGCCGATGTATTAGGAATTTTGGCAGAAACCGTTGCATTCTTTACAATTTTATTGTTTTTAGTTATGCTAATTCAAGCAAACTGGCCATTTATTCCAGCAGGCACCGTGCTAGATATTTTAAATGTAGCAATGTACTATGCTCCATTGGTTTTAACACTAATTGTATGCTTGCAAGTAACTAGCCGTCAACCATTAGTAATACGACTAATTTTTTACATTATAATTGTAGCAATTATTGTATTCCAGTTCTTCCCAGGAACATGGGAAAATATGGTAAAAGCCATCAAGTAAATTAGTTAAACGCACTAGTCAAAGGTAATTTCCTTTATTCTAGCAAAAAGATAGTTATGTTCAATTCATGGCTATCTTTTTTGTGTTTTTACTTTTAGTAAGCAAATTTTAAGTTTTAACACAAAAAAACAATAATTGCTCGGTAAAATTTGTCAATAAAAAATGTTCGACTGCTTTACTTTTTTAAGAAATTATATTAAACTAAAATTGTACTATAAATTATTGGAGAAATTATGAACAAAATTCCTGTTATAATAGATGTAGATACTGGAACGGACGATGCTGTGGCAATAGCCGAAGCGTGCTATTTAAACCGTTTAGATGTAAAACTTATAAGTTGCGGAAGTGGCAACACCGATGTACAAAATGTTGTAACCAACACGCTTAACATATTGCAACTAATAAACAAGGGCGACATTTTGGTTGCAAAGGGCGAAGGCAAAAAGTTTAAGCCAAACAAATTCTTTTTAAATGTGCATGGCAAAACGGGTATGGGCGAATACAACTTTGAGACACTACGAATAAAAGAGATTGCTCAACCCGCCGAAGATGCAATAATAGAAGTTGTTCAAAATTCGGCACAAAAAATTGTAATAATAGGGTTGGGGCCATTATCTAACATTGCCCGAGCGCTAGATAAAAACCCGCAAATAGCCACAAACATAGACCGAATAGTAATAAGTGGTGGGCTTATAGAAAAACTAGACGATGGACAATTTCCTTACACCAGTTTTAATATAGCGTATGACGATGAGGCGGTAAAACTATTGCTTTCATCTGGTATAAAAATTGAAATTGTACCAAGCAACTTAGGTCACGATGCCTATTTAACGTACGAAGAGGTTTACAAAACAAAAACGGCAAATACAACGGGAATGTGTTTTGAAAAAATCTTTCGTACCTATCATGATAGGCATGTAAAAAACGGAATAGCAATGCACGACTCCTGTGCGGTTTTTTATGTCGCACACCCAGAGTTGTTTAAAAAAGAGTCGGCATTTTCGTGCGTAAAAAACGAAGGGGCAAACAACGAAGGTATTATAAAGTTTGATTTTTTGACAAACTCACCTAATACCACCGTTGTAACAAACATAAATATACCAAAATTTAAGAAGTTGTATTTTAAGACACTCAAAAAAATGCCTTAAAATATTTTCGGGGGAGAAAGTATGGAAAAAACTGATTTTGTAGAATTTTTAAAGAGTAATGTGCTAAGTATATTTACCGGTTCCGAAATTGTAGGCGAAGAGCCTTCTTCTGCAAGAGATGCGTTGGTTGCATTGGGTTCGGGCGGAAGTTTGCTAGTAAAGTTTCGCAAAAATGACGAAGAGCGTTTGGTAATAAAACGAATACAGCCTTTTAAAAATTTTGAAGTGAATCTAGTAAAAGCCATATTAACCGAATTGCTAACTTTATACAATGGTCAGTTGGGCAAGGGCGAATATTTCCCCGTTTTGCAAAACTACATAATAGAAAAGGCGATTTGTGAAAGTGTATCCGAAACCTCTTCCGAAACAATATTAAAAATAGTTTCCGAAATGACCAAGTGGGGCAACCGCACTTATGAAGGTCAACGGGCGTTGTTTGGTTTTTTAATTTGTAGTGTAAAAGCACCAAAAAATGTAAACCCAAACTTGCACATATCAAAAATATTAAACGAAAATTTTGGTGCCGTTATAGCAGATGGTATGAAAACCTGTCTAAAAATTTCGTCAGATGGGTACCTACTAAACTATTTGCAGGTGCCAGATGCTCGAGATCAAGATATTCCGGCACCATTTGAGTACATAGACATGGGTAATATGTGCACAGGCAGTAGAGTGGGTGTAACGTTAAGTCGAACGGGTGACATTTTGCTATTTCATCAAAAAAGTATGGTGTTTGCAAAAAAGTGCGGGGTTTGGAGCAGATATTCTCACGAAGAGATTATTTCAAGAATAGCAGATAAAACCAGCGAACAAGCGGATAGCACCCGTAAATCTATATACTTATCGGCACTAGATGTTAGTTTTGCTCGAACGGGTGGGTGTGTAGTGCATTTAGACAAAGACCAAGAAGAGGCGGTTTTACGCCATATTGATGTCAGCGATATTTTAATAGAAAAATATTATGACATTAAGTGCGAGCAAAATAGAGGAGCGTTAATCAGTGCGAGTGTAAAAGAAGAAGATATTCCACCAAAAATTCCTTTTGCCGATTTTATTACAACTCCAAAATGCACCAAAACGGCTAATATAATTAATATGATAAATGGCAGAAAGTTTTATGAACTTTCAAGAAAATTACGCCAAGAATTAATTTCGGTAGACGGTGCAACCATAATAAATAACGATGGCGATGTGGTAGCAGTTGGTGCAATTATTATGATAGAAACGGGCGGATTTTCGGGAGGAAGGCTAGCCGCCAGCAAAACACTATCCAAATATGGCGTGTCACTAAAAATTTCTGCCGATGGGCAAATTCAGGGCTTTAAGTTAGACCGTCATAAACAAAAAACAATGCCAATATTTATGCTAGGATAACACCCAAAAATTACAAGTTTATATAAATCAATTTTGAAAAATTTATTCATTATGATAAAATTATCACTACTAGGAGAAAATTATGAAAAGAACACTTACTCCCGTTCGTGGGACAAACGATTATTTACCAAAAGAAATGGTTATTAGAGAAAAGGTTAGAGAAGAGATTTTAAAAACCTACAAAAGGTATGGTTTTATGCAAATTTCGGCACCTATTCTTGAAGATATAGATAACCTTTTAGGAAGCGATGGTGGCGACAACACCAAACTAATTTTTAAGGTTTTAAAGCGTGGCGAAAAACTAGATTTAACCGCACAAAACTTAACCGAAAAAGATATTGTAGATATAGGCTTACGCTATGATTTAACCGTGCCAATGGTTAGATTATTTTGCAATAACCAAAACAGTTTACCAACTCCATTTAAAACCATTCAAATAGATTATTCCTTTCGTGCAGACCGTCCACAAAGGGGCAGAAGCCGTCAGTTTATTCAGTGCGACATAGATATTTTGGGCGACCCAACCATAAATGCCGAAATAGATGTAATTAATACAACAGCAAAAACCTTTTTAAATCTTGGGTTCAAAAATTTTGTATGCAAACTAAATGACCGCAGAATTTTAAGTGATATAATTTTAAATTCGGGTTTTAACGCTACCGATGAGTGTGATATTTGCATCGCTCTAGACAAGTTAGACAAAATTAATGCAGAGGGCGTAAAAGCCGAACTTATAGAGCGTGGCTATAACCCAAATATGGTAGAAGTGTTAATGCAAAAGATTGCACAAATTCAGCAGGGCGGAATAGATAGTCTTTTGGCTCTTGGCGTACGAGAAAACGTAATACAAAGCGTAAAAGATATTCTTTGTGCTACAAACGCACTAAGCGGAGGCAACTATTCGGTACAGTTTGATATCTCAATAGTAAGGGGTCAAGGCTATTACACGGGCGCCGTTTATGAGTTTTATATGAATGGGTTTAGCGGTGCTTGTGGCGGTGGCGGAAGATACGATAATATGGTAGAAAAAATGACGGGCAAAAGCCTTCCAGCCGTTGGTTTTGGTTTGGGGTTTGAGCCAACTTGTATGCTAATTAATGAGTTTGGTCTACTAAAAGTCGAAGACAAATTAATTGCGTGCATATATTATCCCGAAGACGACTTTACCAAGGTTTTATCTTTTGTAGAAGAGTTAAATAAAAGCGATAACGTTTCGGCAATTCCTGCAAATAAAAATTTGGGTTTTCAGTTGCAAACGCTAAAAGCAAACGGGTTTACGCACTTTGTGGTATATAAAGATAAGGTGCTAAAAGAAATTTAAACTATAAAACGCACAAAAACACTTTGTAAATAAAATTAGGAGTGCAAAATGGAAGAAAACCAAAACAAAGCAAATTTATCAAACATTAAATGTTTACCCGACACCAAAAGAGCAATAATTAGAATGTCTATATATTCTGCAATATTGTTGGTGGTAGGCGTAAGCCTTACGCTACTAAAATTGCAAAACAAGGTAAATTATGCTGGGCAAAACAAGGCAAATGTAATATATGTAATTTTGGCGTGCGTAGTGCTTTTGGCAGGGTTTGTTTTGGTTTCGGTACTCTCAATATTGCACAAAGAAGTCGTATTAAAAGACGAAGAAGTTGTTATTAAAAGCGGTATTTTTAAAGTAGCTACCAAAAGCATAAGTTTGCAAAACATAAAAGGGGTATATTTTAACGAAGGCAAGGCTCCTTCTCTAAAAATTGAGTATTTATGCCAAGCAGTAAACAAAAAAAATAAACAGTCTAAAAAAAACCAATTTACCACACGCTTTATTACTCTTTACGGTCTAACCAATTTGCAAAGTCTTTACCAAAGGTTAAAGCCACTTATAAAAGACTAATAAAGGTTTTAACTTACAAATTTTGGTTATAAAACTATTTCAAATATTTTTTGTTTACTTTTATTACAAAAAAATATATAATAAAACAAAAAACGCAAGGGTGAGTTAATGGAAAACAAAAAAATTTTAGTTACCTTTATAGAGTCTGGCTTTGGGCATATTACAAGCGCCAAGGCAATATCAGATAGCCTAAAAGAGCAATTTGGAAACAAGTATAATATTGTAGATTGCAACATTATGAAAGACAGCGAAAAAACTGTCACCTTTGAAAAATTTTTAACAAAACAAACCAAAGCCACAAACAAAATACATGGCTATGGTTTTTTTATGTTTACAATATTAGAGGCTTTTGGCGGAGCAAAATTTTTAAGGTTTACTCACACCACGCTATTTCATAGTTATGTGCAGGCCACGGTAGAAGCATTTGCTAAATATAAGCCCGATGTAATAGTAAGTACGCACTATTTTATAACTTATTGTGCGGTAGAATATAAACGCAAAGTAGATAACAATTGTTTGGTTGTAACCTACAATCCTGATAATAATGTTCACCCATGGTGGGATAATAGAGATGGCATATTTATAACCAACAATATTTATGCCACACAAGAGGCAGTAAACAAGAGAAAGTTTAAGTCAGAAAATTGCAAAACGGTAAACTTTGCTTGCCGAACAGATTTGTTGGAGTGCAATGACTCTAAGGCGTTTTACCGAGAAAAGTACGGCATAAGTCAAGAAGATTTTTGTGTAATAGTGGCAGACGGCGGGTACGCTCTTGGCAAATGCAAAGCGGTAACAAATGAGTTATTAAAAACGGACAAAAAACTAACCATAATTGCAGTGGCAGGCAAAAACGAAAAGGTTTATAACTACTTTTTAAACAAAACTCCAAAAAAGAACATAACTTTTATACCATTACCATTTGTAAAAACCATTTATGAGTTATACAAAGCATCTGATTTATTTATAACTAAAGCGGGTCCAAACGCCGTCTTAGATTGCGTATTTATGAACACCCCAGTAATTGTAGACTATTACCCACACCCAATAGAAAAAGCCGCCAAAGAACTATTTGTAGATAAGTTTAAGTGCGGGGAATATATAAAGTCGCCAAAAAAGATAAGAAAAAGGGTAGAAGAGTTTATAGATAACCCACATTTATTAGATGAATACATAAAAAACACGCACAATTTTAAAAAGGAATGCAACGGAGCAAGCGAAATTGCGTGCATAATTGATGAAGCACTTACAAAAAAGGAGAAAAATGAGAACTAGCAAATACAATCAAAAGATGGCAGAGCTAGAACGACAAAAAAAGTACGATATAGATGTAAATTATGGCGAATATTATCTAGTGCAAGAGCAAGAACCAAACCACAGATATATTTATGACCGTTTTATAGATAAGGTTTATTATTGTTTTTTAAGAATAATTATTTTTATATTTGCACCAATTTTGCTATTTTTTACCTACCGACTAAAAATTAGAGGTCGCAAAAATTTGCGAAAAAGGGGCAAGTCGGGAGCCATAATAATAAGTAACCATGTAGCACTATTAGACGAACTTATGATAAAGCAAGCGGTGTTTTCGCACATATACTATGTTGCAGGATCTCACAATAACAAAAAGAGTTTTGCAGGTTACACGCTAAAAATTTTGGGACTTATGCCACTATCAAATTTATTTTCTAATCAAAAGAATTTAAACAAGGCAATAGAAACTCATTTAGCCGACAAAAAGTATGTGTATGTAGCACCCGAGCAAGCAATGTGGCGTGGCTACAAAAAGTTAAGACCATTCAAAAACGGAGCCTTTTATTATGCGGTAAAAAACGATGTGCCGGTAATTCCTATGGTGGCACTAATAAAAGACCCAAACGGCTGGGACAAATTGGTTGGCAGAAAGTTTAGAGTAACGCTAGAAATTTTACCGCCTCAGTTTATAAATAAATCTCTCCCTCAAAAGGAAGCAATAGAAGAGTTAAATAATCGTTGCCACAGCGTTTTGGTAAAGCGAATGAACGAGTTTTATGGCACCGAAAGTGATGTTACAAAATGTGAAGATAGGGCTAACTAATGTTTTTAGCACAATTTTATTTACCTATAAGCAATTGATATTATATTGCAAACTTGCACAAATTAAAACAAGCGGGGTATAAAAAAATTGAAAAATATGAAAAGTTTATTAACAAATTTTGCAAAAAACTGTGGCAGATTTACTTTTGCCCTTTTTTTGTTTATCTTTGCCTTTTTATGCCTAACAAATGAAAACTATATGCAAAAAAATGCAAGCAAAACAAGTGCCGACCAACTAAGCAATTCAAACTTTACAAACCTAATTGTGTTTGCCAAATTTGCAGGAGAAAGCGAGTTTATATTTAGTAACCCGGCAGGCAGTACAACATCTAGCGTCAAAGACATAACCGAAAATAGTTATTCGGGCAATGGTTATTCGGTAAAGGATTACTTTTATAGAGCGTCTAATGGTAAAGCGGTTATACAAAGTTTATACCTATTTTTGCCCGGCGGAAATTCGCTTACACTACAAAACACAAGGGGCTATTATTCGGCATACAACAGTGAAAACAACCCTACGGGTTACACCTCAGCACAAAAGGCTCAAAGAATGTACGACCTAAAAGTAGATTGGGCAACAGCCATTAATGACGCCATAAATAATGGTGCAAAAATATCTGATGTGAGTGGCACCACCAACTACAATTTTAGTGAGTTAGACAAAAACGGTGATGGGGAAATTGATAGCCTTACTATAATATACAAATATTCTAATGAATATACAATAAATCAGGGCGATTGTTTGTGGAGTTACCGTGACTACTTTAATTATGTGACCATTAATGCGGGAGCAAAACCAATAACCAGTGGAAATTATTTACAAATTACGGCGAATTATAACGATATTTACACCGATGAAAATGGCGTAGAATTTGCCAATTTAAAAACAATGATACACGAAATGGGGCATATTTTTGGGCTAAAAGACCTATATCGTAGCGGAGGTGCTTCGGGTGGGGTATATTATATGTCGGCAATGGCAAGGGCAATAACACCCGTTCCGCAATTTTTAACCGCAAAAGAAAGAGAGGCTCTCGGCTGGCTAAATGCAAGCAATGTGCAACCAATAAGCACTAGCGGAACATATACCATAAAGGTTACCAAATCACAAAGTCAAGAAGATGTAATTTGTTACAAACTTTTAATTCCCCGAAAAAAGGAAGAAACAAGTGATGTTCCTGATAAATATCTATATTTAGAATATCGCAAATTTGACGGCACAGAAAATAAATATGACTCCCAAGAAAAAATAATAACCAATAAAGATGGAACCAAGTTAACGCAAATAACACAACTAAAAAGTGGTTTAATATGCTCATTAGTTGTTGCAAATATAAAATTTCCAAGCAATCTTAATCCAACGGGCAATAAGTGGAATTTTGAGGTTTTGAGCAATGGCAACGCAACCAAAGTAGACGCTGGCTTGCAAACGGGCGAAAGTTTAACCAATATTGCAGGGGCTATAGGTGTAGAAGTTTTAGGTATGACGGACGACACTATTACCTTTAAAATTGAAGGGATAGAGAACATTCATAGTCATAACGCAGAGCATATGGCACAAAAAAATCCTACTTGCACCCAAAAAGGAAATATAGAGTATTGGTATTGCGAAAGGTGTGACAGATATTTTGAAGACCCAGAGTTAACTCAAGAAATTGAAGAAAAAGCAGATGTCGAGATAGCGGTTGCTTCGCATAGCAAAAAATATGTAGCACCAAAGAGTTCAACATGCATACAAGAGGGTAATATAGAGTATTGGTATTGCGAAAGGTGTGGCAAATATTATAGCGATGAAGCACTAACGCAAGAGATTACGCACCAAGACACCATTTTACCAAAAATTCAACATACTCATACAATAATGTTTGGGTATGATGCAACCTGTTTGGGAACGGGGCTAACCGATGGCATAAAGTGTAGTGAGTGCAACCAAATAATAGTTTCACAAGAAGTTATACCAAAATTACCGCATACCGAAAGCGGTTGGATAGAAGACACCCCAGCAACCAAAGAACACAAAGGACACCGCCATACCGAATGCACGGTGTGCAAAACCATAATAAAGGAAGAAGATTTTGACTATGTCGAGGGGTCGGGTGCAGGTAGTGGAAACGCTGGCGGAGGAGCAGGAAGCGAAAACGCCAGCCCAAATGCAAGTGCAGAGATGGGCAACGCCAATGGTTTTACTACTACCGAAATAGTAACTGTGGTGTGCTGTGGGGTTGCATTTATTGCAGGGAGTATAGCCTTTCTTTTGGTAAAAAGAAGACGAAACAAAATGCAAAACAAGGAATAAAAAAATTCATCTTTAAAAAATTCCCAAAAACAAAAACTACCATAAATTTGTTATGTAAAAAAATTGTTTTGAGTTAAAATAAAACAAAAAGGAGTTAATTATGGCACAAAACAAACAATTATCCAAAGGGGTAATATCGGCAATAGTTAGCGTTAGTATTTGCGTGGTACTTGCAGTGGTTTTGCTAATTTACTACTTTGGAAACAACCCCAGCAATTGGAACAAAATTGCAAAGGCAGAATTTAAAGTTGCGGGTCTAAAAGACGGCTTTACACCACAAGGTCTATGCTACATAGAAGAATCGGGAAACTATATGGTAAGCGGATATATGAAAGACAAAAGCGATTCTCGAATTTATTTAATAGATAAAGAAAGTGGCGAAAGCAAATATTTTACCATAGATTCGTCTGACGAAAAGGTAAACAAAGGACACCTTGGTGGAATAGTTCAAAAGGGTAATTTTGTATGGCTTTCTAGTGATAGCAGTATAATTGCATTAAACTATACCGATTGCAAAAATGCACAAAATGGCGAAAAGGTAAAAGCCATTAGCGTGGTGCAAACTTGCACAAATGCTAGTTTTTGTTTCGTAGATGACAGTGGTCTTTGGGTGGGAGAGTTTTATCGTCCAAAAAACTACGAAACGGACAAAAGTCATTATTTTACGGTATCACAAAAGGAAGTTAATCACGCAATTGCAACCAAATACAACTTTAATGCCGAAAAACTAAATGGCATAGAAGAATCTCCATCAATGGCAATATCTCTTCCAGACCTTGTGCAAGGCGTTGCAATATTGCCCGATGGTAGGGTGGTTCTTTCTACCTCTTACGGTTTGCCAAATTCAAAAATTTTGGTATATTCAAGTGAGTGGAGCAAAGCCCCAGCAGGCAAAATAACCGTTCAAGAAACCGAAGTAGATTTATATGTTTTATCTTCAAAAAACCTACAAAAAAGTTTAACGGTACCAAGTATGTCAGAAGGAATTTCTTACAACAACGGCACTCTAAAAATATTGTTCGAAAACGCATCAAAAAAATATAAACTATTTACCCGTAACCGAATAGAATATGTAATGAGCATAAGTATAGATTAGTTTTTGTTAAATGGGTAATGAGAGTAAACGGTTTTGTAAAAAAGGGTTTTAGTTAGTATAAGCCATAAGTTATAAATTACTAACGGCACCGCTAGGTTTAAGGGTGGAGCCAACGCAAATTAACTTGCAGTGCAAAAATAACAAGTTACAATATATGTTAATAAGACTAAGTGTATTAATTACGCTTAGTCTTTTTTAAAACAAATGCAAGCCAATTTGCAAAAAAGGAGTAAATTATGAAACTAAATGAATGGCTAAGTGTGTGGCTAGAAAAATACACACGACAAATGGTAAAACACAAAACCTATTACCGCTACAAATATTTTATCGAAAAGCACATTAATCCCAAAATTGGAAGTGTAGAGTTAGAAAAAATAAATGGCGAAGTTTTACAAGAGTTTATAACAAGTGAACTACAAAGCGGAAACCTAATTACAAAAGAAAGGCTTGCAAACAACACAGTAATAGGAATTTTTAATATATTAAAGCAAAGTTTATCTTTGGCGTATTCGTTAGGAAAAATAAATAATGAAGATTACAAAAAAATAAACAAACCAAACCCCGTAGGCAGAGCAATAGAGGCGTTTGAAAAAGAGGACCAACAGCGAATAGAAAGATATTGTTTAAAGTCTAAAAAGAACAATTATAAGGGCGTTTTGGTGTGCCTGTATACAGGTATAAGAATTGGCGAGTTGCTGGCTTTAACTTGGGACGATATAGATTTTCAGACGGGAATTATGAGCATTAACAAAACGGCGTTTCGAATAAAAATAGACGGAAAACCCAAAATAGTTGTAGATGAACCTAAAACAAAAGATTCTAACCGAATTATTCCGGTGCCAAAGGCGTTGCTTAGCATATTAAACAAGGTGCAAAGAAGTTCAACATCTAATTATGTTATATCTACCCGAGCGGGCGGAATGGTAAGCACCAGAGCCTATCAAAGAACATTTCAAAACCTACTAAGAAGAATAAGGGTGCATTACCGTAATTTTCACACCCTAAGACACACCTTTGCTACTCGTGCAATCGAAATGGGAATGGACGTAAAAACGCTTTCCGAAATTTTAGGACACAAAAACCCCATGATAACGCTCCGCCGATACACCCATTCTATGATGTCCTACAAAATTTCAATGATGAACAAATTGGGCAGAGTTTTATATCCGCAAACCTTTAATTAAATTTGCGAGAGCGGGTAAGAAATGATATAATATATCAAAAATGGGAGAAATTAAAATGAACCGCAACTTTAATGTATTTAGCCAAATAAAAAAAGTGCCGTGGTGGGGATATGTTGGTGGTGTTGCATCTTTTGCCATTCAGTCACTATTTTACTATCTATCTAATTGGCTAGCAAACATTACCGGCTCAATAAATTGGGCGGTATGCACCAAAATTGATGTTATAGATAACGCAATACCTATTGTTCCGGCGTTTTCAATAATTTATGTGTATGCCTTTATCTTTTGGTTTTTTGCTCCCGTTGTGGTTTCTATAACGGGCAAAGAGAATTTCAAAAAATATGCAATCGGGCAAGTGGTGGCATATTTTATAGGCTTTGTTATTTACATAGTTTTGCCAACATATATGAATAGAAGTGCCGAAGGTTTAATAGATTACGCCCAAAACGGAAACTATTGGCTATTAAAAATTATTTATTCGGTAGATGGCGGAAATTATGCCTTTAACCTATGCCCGTCCTATCACTGCTTAACTAGTGTGTATAGTTTTTTGGCGGTTTACAAAAAAGAGGGCATATCGCTTTGGTACAAAATATATTCATTTATAGTTGCCCTATTAATATGCCTTGCAACATTGTTTATTAAACAACACTATTTTATAGACCTAGTGACAGGTGTTTTAATAGCAATAATTGTGTACATTGTAGTAGAACTTGTGTTTGCAAAAAAGAACAAACAAGCACAGCAAAAACTTTATACAAAAATTTAATAGCAATAATTTTTTGCTTTGAAAAGGACGATAATATATGATATAATCAACCCCATAAGGAAGGCTGATTTATGGAATTTAGGCGAGCAAATGCAGAAGAAAAACACATAATTGCAGGAATATACGAAAAGGTAAAGGGCAGTGAGTTTTGCACGTGGAACGAGTTTTATCCCACAATGGACGAGGTGGAGCACGATTTTAGCAACAATGGGTTATATTGTTTGGTAGATGGCGGGGAGTTATTGGGGGCTCTTAGTGTGGTTCAACCAAACGAAATGGATTTGCTAGATTGTTGGACACAAAAAACGGGCTTAATTAAAGAAATTGCCCGAATAGTAGTAGCACCAAACCACCAAGGCAAAGGTCTTGCAAAACTAATGGTTAATAAAATGGTAGAGGAATTTGGCAAAATGGGAGTAACAGCCATACACCTTTCTGTTGCCAAAAAAAATCTACCAGCACAAAAAGCCTACCAAAATGTTGGATTTAAAACGGTGGGAGAAACGATAATGTATGGTGGAGATTACAACCTAATGGAGTACGTTTTTTAGCCCAACAAAACCTAAAAGATGGGGATATGATTGATGGATATAATCAAAGAAGAAAAAGAAAAGTATAATCTAATTAAAAACAAATTAGAAAAATACCGAAAGGGGTTGGACGATTCTTTAATTCTTGCAAAACAGATTACTGACCCCAATATGGCAAGCATAATGGTAAAAGCGTATAGTAGGCAAATATATCTGTACGAAAAAAACAAAAAGCAGCCATATTTTGCCAAAATTATCTTCGAGGGCGATGACGAACCGATTGTTGCTTACATTGGAAGAATTGGTTTTGCCGATTTAAACGAAGATGACATAATAGTAGATTGGAGAGCCCCGATATCCGAACTGTACTATAATTCTAAATTGGGGCGAACTCAATTTTTGGTCGAAAACCGTCCAGTTAAAGGAGAATTGACTCTAAAAAGGCAAATCTCCTTTAAAAATGGCGAAATAATTTCGGCTTACGACATAGACAATCAGTTAAGTTCAGATGAATTTCTTTTACCTTATTTAACAGGCTCAGCCGACAACCGTTTAAAAAGTATAGTATCAACAATTCAAGAAGAACAAGACCAAATTATTCGAATCCCTATAAACAAAAGCATTATAGTGCAAGGTGTTGCAGGTTGTGGAAAAACAACGGTTGCACTACATAGGTTGTCGTATTTAATATACAACCACCGAGAAGCATACAATGCAAAAGAGTATTACATAATTTCGCCAAACAACGTATTCAAAAAATATATTTCAACGCTTTTAGAAGACCTAGACGCAGACGAGGCACAAAGTTCAACCATAAAACAACTAATAGAAAAAATTGTGGGCGATTACAAAATTTTAGATAAGCACGAGCAGTATGATTATTTGGTTGAACACAAAAAGGACACGGCATTTTTAAAATACAAAAGCGGAAAGCCGTTTTTGAGATTATTAAATATATTTATAGACCAATTAGAACAAAAACTTTTTACAAAAGATTTGGTGGTAGAAGGTGTAAATATTTTATCTGGCAAAAAGGTTTATGATATTTATAAAGAGTGCAAAAAAACCTCTATCGAAGAAAATGTCGAAATTTGGATTGACAAAGTTAATCACTATTTAAGAACAAGTGCCGACCTAAAAAGTTATCTAAAACAACTGGTGCAAACCTCAGCAATAAGTTTAAAGAAAAAGTTTGATATAGAGCATAAAGTACAGCAAGGGTTAATAAAAGAATTAAGAGCATATTTCAATAAAAACATTGACATAATGGCACTATATTGCCAGTTTATTAAGGTTTGCAATAATTATTCAGAAGACCCGTTAATAAACGAATTAAGAGCCGAAACGCTTGCTAATTTAAACAAAAAGACAATAAGTGAAGACGATTTTGGTGCAATTCTTTATTTGTATTCAAGAATAAAGAATGATAAAGAATGTGAAAAGATATGTCAAGTATTAATAGATGAAGCACAAGATATTTCTTATTTGCAGTTTTTGGCACTTCGCAACATATTCAAAACGGCAACCTTTTCAATTTTTGGAGATGTGGCACAATCACTTTATGAGTATCAAGTTATATCAAATTGGAGCGAAATTAGCGATATTTTTGACGATGCAATGTACATTGAGTTAAGAAAAAGTTATCGTACCACAATAGAAATTACAGCAAACGCAAACGAGCAATTAAAAAACCTTGGGCTTGCCGATGCCGAAAATGTAATAAGACACGGGGAAGCGGTAGAGTACAATAAATCAAATTACAACCAAATTGCAAACGACATACAAAATGAAATATCAACCTTTTTGCAAAGGGGTTTTGCGTCAGTTGCAATAGTTTGCCAAAACGAAGACGAAGTTCTGCAAGTTAAAACAATGCTAAGCAATACAAATCTTGTCGCACAAAACTTTGCAATAATGACTGCTATGGAAATTAAGGGGTTAGAGTTTGAGGGGGTAATCATTTATAATGAAAACTCCTATGATTTAACTAGGTTAAAACAAAAACAATTATATGTGGCAAAAACCAGAGCTTTGCACAAATTGATAATAAATAGTTTTTAACAATAGTTTAACCATTGTTAAAAATAACAATTAAAATTTATTATAACAACTAAATGTGCAAAGGGCTACAAGTTATAAAAGAACATAAATTGATTTCAATAAAAAATTGACGGGAAAAGTTGATTCCCGTCAATTTTTATTAGTGCTTAATTCGTTTTGTTAAATTTTGAATAATTAATTGCTATGCAGAAATTTATATTTATTTATATTTATGTAAGTAATTTTTATTAGACTATGGTAAATAGAAATTATAATTAATCTTTAATTACCACAACGCCCTCTGGCAAAATTTCAATAATATCGCCCGTTTTTACGGTGTTTAAAAACTCATCGCCCAAATTGTCAATTGTTGGCATAGAGTGGCTTGTCCAAACATCTGCCAAAATTGTACCAGCGGCTGCAAGCGAATCTATTGGCTTAGAAAAGAGCATTGCACCGGGATTGCACCCAATAACTGCAGAGTTAAACAGTACCATTCCGCCCGTTGTAGAACCAATTGTTTGTGGTAAACACAACGCAACGCCAACGGTGTTTTTGCCATAAAGGTCAGTGTTTCCTTGGTCGGTGCAAATGTTTTTTCCGTCCTTGCAGTTTTTAAACGAAGCCAAAGTATTAAATCCGCCATGGGAAACTAGTGCTTCAAGTGTTGCCGTTCCGGGAACAACAACTCGTCCTTTAAATTGTTTCATTATTTTTTACCCCCTGTAATTTGGTCTAAAATTTCGGCGTCAGTATAATACCTTGCGCTGGTGTAAGTGCGTAGTTTATTAGAGTTGGTTATTACTGGCATTTTTGCACAAAGTGGATTGTTCATATACATTAGCGGGCAGATATACGAAAGAACAACGCCCATTTGTTTTAATTTTGCAAAGTCTTCAGTTTTTTCAAACTCAGCAATAACGGCAGGCGCAGAAGTAAACACCGTTTTTATGCTTACTTTTTTGCGATTTTTTTCTTTTAGTTTTGCTTCTAACTTTTCTGTCCAATCGTGCAGTTGTGCAAGGGTCATGTGCGGGCACCCCATAAAGCAAAGTTTTGGCTTTGCGTTTGGATTTTTCCAAATAACAGGATAGTTAGATTTTACTCTTTCTAGTTCGGCGTCATCAACTACATATACCTTTGCGTTTGGGTTTATTAACTTTTCGCCCATCTCCACCGCTTCGGGAGTAAGATTTTCTATATGATAAAGTCCAACCGAACCGTTTGAGGCAGTTGCTGCTCCAAAGTCTTTTAAATAGGTTGTGGCTTCGGCGTTAAGTTCGGTGCCAATCCACTTATCTAAGCCCTTAATATAAGGAACTTCTTCTAGCACTTTCATACCTATTGCAGAGCCCAAAAGTTGTGCTTCGGGTTTTTTTGTGGTTTTAATTTGTACAACCCAGTTTGCCTTACGCCCCTCGTCTGTTAGAAGTCCAAAATATGGAACATATCCAATAATTGAGCCAAACATTTCTATAATACCGCTATTACGGTTGCATCTAGCCCCCAAAACGGAGTTTGCGTAGTTTACGGCACTAGATTCTGCCCAAGATAACACATCGCCCTTTTTTGGACGGTTGCCCACCTCTGGAAAATAGCACGCACAGGTAAAGGCATCGTCACTTAAAAGCCCTATTTGTTTTAATTGTTTTTCATAACGCTTTTGTGGGCCATACATTACTTTAAATACAATATCTTGTAATAAGTTTTTTGGTACATTTTTATCAGTTGGTCTAGGGTCAGCCGAAAAAAGTTGCTGGCTTTTTATTCCGCTTGCTACAAGTTCGTCCATTAGTTTAAATACGCCTTTTATTACTATTACACCAAAACTGGTAACAATATGACCATAGGTGCTTGTAACGGGAACCATTTTGGTAGCACCAAAGGTTTCGCCATACATTACAAGTGTTTTCATAATTTTTGCCATTTCGGCGCCCTTTTCGCCGTCCAAAATGGCACGCTGTTCTTTTGTAAGTTCCATTTTTTATCTCCTTATATTTTCATTGCAACGTCCCACGCATTCCAAATAACCGTTCTTAGGTTTCCAACCTTGTTACAGTCGCCAACCAAATGAACTTTTTTTGTAGCAATTGGGTTTGGTACATATCCAACCGAAAGAATTACACTATCGGCATCAATATTAAATATTTCGCCTTTGTTATTTTTTACTACAACGCCCGAATCGGTAATTTCAAGAAGGCCTGTGTTAAGGTGTGTTTCTACCTTGTGTAGTTTAAAGAAATCTCTTAGGTAAGAAGAGTTTGCAAGGCATACACCCTTAACGGCAATTAGGTCGTTTTTCATCTCTACAATTATTGGGGTTTTACCCTTGTTAAATAGGTCAAGTGCAATTTCGCAACCCGTTAAACCGCCACCAATAATTACAACACGCTCACCAACGGCTTTTTTGCCACAAAGATAGTCGCACGCTTCAATGCCCTTTTCAAAACCTTTAATTTTAAGCGTTCTTGGCGTTGCGCCTGTTGCAACAACAATTTCGTCAGCGTTTAATTCATCTATATTTGTTATGGTTTTATTGTATTCTATGGCAATGTTTAGGTCCTTCATTTCTTTGCGGTACCATTCAATTAGGGCTTTATCTCTTTCTTTAAAGTCGGGTGCAGATGCAGGTATAAACACGCCACCCAATTGGTTGGTCTTTTCGTAAATGGTTACCTTATGACCTCTAAGAGTTAAAATTCTTGCCGTTTCCATTCCGCCAATACCACCACCAATAACGGCAACATTTTTTACCTTTTTGGTAGGAACAATTTTGTATTTTTTGGTTTGCATGGTTCTAGGGTTTAGTGCACACCTTGCCATTCCGGCGTTATCTGATAGGCTTTGGTCGTTTGCAACGCCGTTATAGTGACACATATTAAAGCAAGCGTTATGACAACAAATGCAAGGCATAATGTCTTGAGGTTTGCCATTCATTAGTTTTGTAACCCACTCTGGGTCAACCAAAAATTGACGGGCAACGCCCATTCCGTCTAGTTCTCCATTTTTGATAGCGTCATTTGCAACTTCGGGTGTCATTTTGCCGGCACAAACAACAGGAATATCTACAAACTTTTTAATATGTTTAACTTCTTCTAAATTACAGTTTTGAGGCATATAAGGGGCAGGGTGTGCCCAATACCAAGCGTCATAGGTTCCGTTGTCGCAATTTAGCATATCGTAACCAGCGTCTTGCAAATATTTTGCTGCCCGCTCGCTTTCTTCCATATCTCTACCAACTTCGGTATACTCTTCACCAGGCAATGCCCCTTCGCAAAAGCCCTTAGTTTTGCTAACTACAGAGTAGCGAAGAGAAACAGGGAAGTCTTGACCGCATTCAGCCTTAATGGCTTTAACTATTTCTACCGGAAAGCGATAACGATTTTCAAAACTACCGCCATATTTATCCGTTCTATTATTGGTATATTTCATAGTAAATTGGTCTAGCAAATATCCTTCGTGAACGGCATGAACCTCAATTCCGTCTACGCCGGCATCTTTGCATAGTTTTGCGGTTTTTGCAAAGGCTTCAACCATTTTGTCAATTTCTTTTATGGTAAGAGGCCTACTAATGCAACTTTCATCCCAACGGTTAGGTGTAGATGAAGCACTTGCTGTAAGATAACTCACATCTAAAACAGGCTTCAAAAGGGTGCCAAGAGCCTTATTTTTGATGGCTTTTACCATCAAATCGTTTATTGCAAGCGACCTGCCAAAGCCAGCGGTAAGTTGAATAAACATTTTGCAACCCGTTTTATGAAACTCGTCCATAAACTCTTTTAGTTTTTTAAATTTTCCTTTACCCTGATAAAGCCACTTGCCAAACAAAATGTCTTTAATTGGTGCAATACCGGGCAAAATTAAGCCAACATTGTTTTTTGCTCGTTCTAGCAAAAAGTTTGCCGATTCTTTGTCAAAATGATTGGGTTCCATCCAGCCAAAAATAGATGTTCCACCCATACTGGTCATAACTATACGGTTTTTAATTTCTACATTGCCTATTTTCCAAGGCGTAAATAATTCTTTAACGGATTCGTCCATACCCTTCTCCTAAATTATTTTATTGAAACACTAAAAAGTTCTAATTTTTTCGTTTCTAATTTAATTATAATAATAATAAATTTTCTAGTCAAATTTATTTTGTGTTTATACGCCAAAATTATCTATTCAAAGTTGTAAAATATTCACTTTTTGCAAAAGGGCTAAAATTAAATATAAAATTAATTTTTATTATAGATTGACAGAGTTAAATAAAATAGTGTACAATCTAAATTGCGTGAATGAAATTTTGGTGAAATATAGCAAATAATGTGGTGAAACAAAAATGGATAATAACACAAAAAATATAAAGATAAGTTTTTGGGAAAAGATGCAAAGCAGGAAAAAAAGAGTTTTGCCAGCAATATTGGTTTCTTTAATAATACCTTTTTTGCTTTGTGTGTCTGTTCCTTTTGAAATATATTGTAACAATTCTAGCGAGTTTGTGTTTAGGGTAATAGACTTTTTGCCCTATTGTATAATGTTTATGCTGGGGATTGCATCATTTTTTGTGAGTTTATTGTTACTATTACCAAATGTGGCGTACAAGGTTATGCTATACTTTTTGTTAGGTTTAGGTTTTATGCTGTTTTTGCAAGGAACATACCTAAATGGCAACCTTTCGCTTACAGGCGACAATATGGCAGGCGCTGAGATAACCACAGCAAAAATGGCGGTAAACATCATTATTTGGCTGGCGGTAATGGCTTCGTTTATAACAATACCGTTAGTAATAAAAGACAAGGCGGGGTATATAAGGCTTGGTACAATTGTACTTTCGGTTATAGTAGTTGCAACACAAATTATGAGCGTGACATTTAGTTCTATAAACAACAAAGACGCATTTTTACCACCCGAACAGCGAAACGAAAGCGAAAATGCAGCAAACAAAGAAACGCCACTTACTACAAAAAATTTAACCAATTTATCTACTTCAAAAAACATTTTTTATTTTGTTGTAGATCGCTTTGATGAAGAAATTGCCGAAAGTACAAAAGAGGTACACCCAACAATTTATAACGAATTAACGGGCTTTACTTGGTTTCAAGATAATATCTCTATATATGGTCACACCTTTCCTGCCGTCTGCAATATGCTAACAGGTGCAGAGTTTGACGCTAGTCAAAAAAGAGAAGATTATTTAGACCAAGCATACAAAGCCGATAACCCACTAAAAGAATTACACGAAATGGGTTACGACATAAACATTTACACCGACCTATACTACTCATACACAGGTAGAAATATGCCAAGTTATATATCCAACCTAGAAAAGGGTGAGTATGTTATAGAAGATAGGTTTGGGCTATCATTTAGAATGGTGCAGTTAAGCTTATTTAGAAGTGTTCCACTGTTTGCAAAATGGGCATTTAAAGATATAAATTCATCTACCTGTAATAGTTATGCAAATTATCATAGCGAAAGTGCAGAGGTAAATTACCAAACTTCAAACAAAGGGGCAAAAAAATTAGTAGATATTAAAGGTTTTACAAAAACCGACAACAAGCAATTTAGTTTTATTCATACCGAAGGGGCACATAATTTAGAACCCGACTATTCGTCCTCTGCTATAACAATTCCGAGCGTTGCAAACGCCACCAAAAATAGTTTTAGAGTTATTAACAGTTATTTGCAAAAGTTAAAAGAATATGGGTTATATAAAGACTCTACAATTGTAATTACTGGCGACCACGGGTCGGCAAAAAATGATTTAACCCCAAGAACCTCCCCAACGCTAACAGCACTATTTGTAAAACCAGCGGGAGTAGATAGTGGCGAACTAAAAATTAGCAAAGCGCAAACATCGCACGCCGATATTTGGGCAACTATACATAGGTCTGAGGGTATTACTAGCAGGTTTAACAGTGGCAAAAATGTTTTTGACATCGGCGAAGGCGAATTAAGAACAAGGTATTACATTTGGCACACCTATTCCGGTGCTACCGATGAATATATTTACAAAATTTGTGGTGAGGGCAAAAACTTTGACAATTGGCACGAAGAAAGATATACACACTACAATAAAGCGTTAATGGATTAGGAGAATATATGAACACAATTATTTATTACATTTGCATACCGTTAGGGTATTTAATGAAGTGGTGCTGGTGGCTAGTGTCTAACTATGGGCTAGCAATAATATTGTTTACACTTGCAACCAAGTTGGTATTGTTGCCACTATCTATTTGGATACAAAAAAATAGTATATTAATGGTAAAAATTCAGCCAGAAGTAAACTACCTAAAAGCAAATATGCAAGGAAACTTAGATGCAATTGCAGATGGGCAGAGCAAAATATTCAAAAAGGCAAAATACCACCCAATGCTTGCGGTGGTGCCACTAATTTTGCAAATAGTGTTATTATTAGGGGTTGTAGAAATTATTTATCACCCATTAACCTATTTGTTTGGCTTTTCTAATAGTGACATTATTGCACTAGCGCAGTTTGTAGGGGCAAACACAAATGAGTCGTCCTTTCAACTTACAATAATAGATGCGATAAAATCGGGAAGTATTACAGCGGGTACCGTAGTAGAGGGCGTAAGTGCAGATACATTGTCTACCATAGTTACAAGCGTAACAAAGTTTGATATGAACTTTTTGGGTATGAATCTATCGGTTGTTCCAAGTGTTGTATTTGGCTGGTATTTATTGGTTCCAATATTTGCAGGGGCGTCATCATGGGTATTGTGTTTTACCCAAAACTGCTCTAATGTATTACAGCACGAACAAAGCAACCTAAACAAATATGGAATTATGGCATTAAGCGTTGCACTTTCGTTATATTTAGGTTTTTTTGTTCCGTCTGGCATTGCACTATATTGGATAGCAAGCAATATATTTAGTGTAATTCAAATGTATTTGCTAAACATAGCAATTAATCCAAAAAAATATGTCGATTACGAAGACCTCGAAAGAAGCCGAGAAGCACTAAAAAAGGCAAAAGAATTCGGTAAGGTTGACACAAAAGACCCAAAATATAAAGAAGCAAAAAAACGAGAAAAGCAAGACTACAAAGCCTTCAAAAGAATCGCAAACAAACACATTGTGTTCTATTCCGAAAAGAGCGGGTTTTATAAATATTTTAGCGGAATAATTGACGAGTTGTTAAAAAAGTCCAACCTAACCATTCATTATGTAACAAACGACTACAACGACCAAATATTCGAAATAGCAAAAACCGAACCTCGAATAAAGCCATATTACATCAGTTTAAAAAAGATGGTACTTTTAATGATGCTAGTAGAAACGGATATGTTTGTTATGACAACGCCAGATTTAAACAAATATTATCTAAAAAGGTCATTTATAAAAAACGATATAGAATATGTTTATGTTCCGCATGATATGATGAGTGTGCATATGGGCTTTAAAGAGGGTGCGTTAGATGCTTTTGATACAATTTTTTGTTCGGGTCCTCATGTAAAGCAAGAGGTTTTAAAAACCGAAGAAGTATACAAGTTAAAACCAAAAAAGTTGGTAGAATTTGGTTATCCGCTAGCAGATGAACTGGTAAAAAGGGGAGAAGAGGCCAACAAACAAAGAGATAAAACAAAAAGGGTAAAAGAAATTTTAATTGCACCAAGTTGGCAAGAAGACAATTTAATGGACTCATGTTTAGACGACCTAATTAAACAACTTTATTGTGATGATTATCATATAATTGTACGACCACACCCCGAATATGTAAAAAGGTACAACTATCAGTTGCAAAAGATATTAGAAAAATACGCAGATTACGACAGCAACAAACTAACATTTGAACTAGATTTTACCAAAAATAAATCTATTTACTCTTCTGACCTGCTAATAACAGATTGGTCGGGGGTAGGGCCAGAGTTCGCTTTTGCCACAACTCGCCCAGTGGTGTTTATAAACACATTAATGAAATGCCTAAATGAAAACTGGCAAAAAATCGGTTTAACGCCCGTAGAAATTTCTTTAAGAGATCAAATAGGTGTTAGCGTAAACAAAGAAGATATACCAACCATAAAAGCCACAATTCAAAAATTATTTGATGAAGTTGATTTATATCACACAAAAATTGTTGACATTTTTAACAAATTTTTGTACAATCACGGTAAATCTAGCAAGGTTGGAGCAGATTATATTTTAAAGTCCTTAAAAGAAAAACAAATACAAAAGAAAAACAAAAATTAAAGGTAGGGTAAGTTTATGACAAATTTAATTTCCACAATTCAAAATATGTGCTACATTGACCCAGCGGCAACAAGCGTATTAATATCTTCAATTACCGCAATTGTAGTAGCATTAGGCGCAACATTTATTATTATTTGGAGAAAGATGAAAAGGGGAGTGCAAAAGACCCTACATATTGACGAAAATGCGGGTAAAGTTGTAGAAGATGACTTAGTTATACTAGACGAAGAAGCAACCGAAAACGGGGCAAAAACCGAAACAAAAGAAGAAGCCCCAGCACCAAAAAAAGAAACTACAACCGCTAGCAAAGTAAAATCTTCTAGCACCAAAAAGCCAGCAAGTACCAAAAAACCAGCACAAGCCTCAACCAAAAAGCCAGCAAGCAAATCGGCAAAAAAGTAACTAACGCATTGAGTTTTGTAAAGCAAAAAAACAGTGCATGGCATATAATTACAACAAAAACTAAATGAGTGAAAAGGTTTATAATCAATGCAAAAACCAACTAAAAAAAGCCCCAAAAGCAATTTTGCTTTTGGGACTTTAATTTTTATTTTAAATTAAAGGTAAAGACCAAAATGATTATTAAAAATTAATTTAAAGTTTATATCTTGCACCGCAGTTTGGGCAAGAGGGAGAACCCTTTTTTATACTTGCGCCACAATAATCGCAGGTGGTAAGAGAATCGCTTTCTGGGGTGGTGTTTCCACTAGGAGTGGCTTGGGTGTTTGCTTCTACAAAGTCGGCATTCTTCTTTTGCTTTCCCTTAAAGAATAATATTACAAAAACAATTACGCAAATTCCTATTGCAACATAACAGCAAATGTAGATTATGCGTACAGAGTTTAGTCTTTTTACGGCATTTATGTAGTCGCCATCATCTTTTAGTTCAAAGTTTTTGTAATCCATAGGAACGGAGTCTGAAAGTATGGTTGTATTTTCTGAATCTACCGCAAGTTTTATTATTTCGCCTTCATGTGGGGCTTCGCTTCGAGAGTTGTATACCTTAAAACTAAAACCGTTATCTACTACTTCACCATTTGAAGCGGTAAATTTATAATCAAAAGCCCATTTGCCACTGCCATTAGTGTCTTGCCAAACGCTAATAACCTCGCCATCTACGACTAGGTTTTCGTTTTGTTCTGCCCGTTCAATCATTGCAACGTAGCCCGCACGGTCGTTTTCAATGTAGGAAATTTTGCTTTTTATTGCTTTTAGTGAAGACCCGCTCGAAAAAGCAAATACTACGGCAAAAATACATAAAGTAAATAATATAGAAAATACATTTTGTACGCCTGTGCCAAAATAAAAAAGGGAGGGTCCTATATGAAAACGTATTGGTCGGCGAGGGGTAGAACGACCTCCGCCGGAACTGCTACTTCTACTGCTTCCGCTAGAAGAACTATGGCTTCCGCCATAACCATGACTACCTGATGGCATAATAAAAACTCCTTATATATAAAGTATGCTAATTATACCACGGTGGTAAAAATTTGTAAATAAAATATTTATCAAAATGCTTATTTTGTCAAAAAAAAGCCCGAATAAACATTCGGGCTTTGTGCTATTTAAACTTTTTTGTTTTGGTTGAAGAAGACTTTTTTGCGGTGGTTTTTTTAGGCTTGTCTTCTACCGCATCGGCAATAGATTTAACCTTTGGGGCACGCTTAGAAGCGGTAGCCTTTGGGGTTTCGGTTGCGGGTAACGATTGGGTGGTGGTTGTAGTTTCTATTGTGGTAGTAGAGGTTTCAGATGGGCTTACAACCCTTTTATGTGTAGTAGTTTTTACCGTCTTTTTTGCAACACCGCCATTATCGGTTTGTGTGGTTGTGGTGGTTTTTATTTCTTCCACTACTGGGGTTTTGGCATTGGTGCTATTTGTTTCGGTTTCGGTTTCGGTTTCGGTTTCGGTTTTAGTGCTTGCTTGCGTTTTGTCGGACTCTTCATCTTCGCCCTTTCTAGGCTTTTTTGAGCAAGCAACAATCAAAAATATTGCAGTTACTAACAATATTACAATTACACCAATGGTTGCCCAAACCAACCAATCGGGAGTTTTTAGTGCGTCAGTCATGGCGTCTTTTAATGAATCGTATGTGGCAAGTAAAAATCTATTAAACATATATTTCTCCTTCATCATCTTATTTTATTTTATTATATACCAACATTTAAAATTAGTCAATAATAAGACAAAAAAATAATTTAAGAAATATAAATTTATAAAATCTATTTATCTAGGGCTGGGCGTTTTATTTGTGGCACACCTTTTAAAGCTCTAAGGGCAATAATTAAACTCAAAAAACACAAAATAAAAAGCATTAGGAATTTATGCTTTTTCCTAATGCTATTTACCTTATACAACCAAAGGAACAATAATGCCTAGTATTACTACAAGTAGACATACCAAAAACAATACCTTCCAAACAGTTTGCTTTTTTGCTACATATCTCCAAGCAAGAACACTTGCAAGTACAATAAGCATAGCGGTTGCAACGCCTTGAAGAGCGCTGATAACCTTTAAATTAACTCCGCAAGCACCCAGAATGGTAGACACAAGGTACAAAATTGCAACAGCACAAACGGTATAAAAGGCAATTTTGTTAACGCTTATTCCTGTTGAGTGTCTTGAAGAACTTGAAGTGCTAGAAGAACTAGAACTTTTTTTGGTTTGAGTAGAATTTGCCATATATTTTTCTCCTTATAAAATTTCAGATAAAGTTTATTACAAAATATGCAAACTGTCAAAGGTTTTTAACAAAGTTTTTAATATAATTACGACAAATGGGGTTTTAAAGGGCGGGGTATTGACAAAATGGGGTTTATCTGTTATAATACTAACAACAAAGAGGGGGAATAGTATGGATATTTTCAAATGGCTTTCGGGAGAAAGAACAAAAAGAAAGTTTTCTAAAGAAATAGATTACGCAACCGATGTTTATAATGCGTTACCAGACGATGTAAAAGGTAGACTTGCCATAAAAGTTTTTGGTGTGATGGACAAAAAGGGCTGGAAGAATGATTTTCATGTTCGTAACCAGTTTAACCCACAAGCAAGCGAACAGCACAAAATTGTAGAAGATAACATAATTTCTACCATTTCGGTGGTATTAAGCACTTGCAGTGTACCAGAAAAAATTAAGGCATTAAAACATTTTGCAGTAAAAGATGATTTAGATATTTACAAACTTATAAGACAAACCGATGAACAACTAAATAGACCCAAAAATGGCTCATTTTATGATGCAGTAAGGTTTTATAACAGACACAAAGGCGAAATAGCATTACAAAGACATCAAATAAAGGTAGCGTTTTTGCAAAGAGAAGAGCAACAAAGGCGTGCTTCATTAAAATATGAAATAAATGATTATTTTTATTTAAGCAACAGACAAATTGATAATAAAGACGCCGAAAGAGCGAGTATTGCACGAACAATAGATAGTTACGGTTCTATGCAAAAAAGAGGCATTATCAAAAAATTAAGACACATGCATTATGCAAATATGGCAACACACGAAATTTTAACTACTTACCGTGATGAAATATCAAATTTTAGCGAAAGAGATATTTACAAACTTGCAAACGGTGTAGCATTAGATAATTTCGTAAGAGCAGAAAATAGTATAGGAGCCAAAGAGAGCGAAATAGTTGCAGAATAATAACAAAACTCATAGAAAATTTTATTCTATGAGTTTTTTGTTGTAAAAAATAAAAAAATAAACTAAACTAAGTTTAAGGAGTAGTTATGAAGGTAGAATTTAATAAAGATAAAACGGTGGTAGAACATATTCAAAAAGGTTTGCAGAAGACGGGCGGGTATTGTCCGTGCAAGGCAGGCAAAAAAGAAGAAAACAAGTGTATGTGCAAGGAGTTTCGTGACCAAATTGCCGACCCCAATTTTGAGGGCTATTGCTATTGTGGATTATATTACAAATTTAAGTAAACAAAAAAATATATAAAAGTGTCACAAAAAACCTAATTTTTTTTAGTAAGCCCAAAATTGCTATATCGTTTAACAAGCCCAAATTATCCTTTTATTGCCGAAAGGAGTTTATAATACAACGCTTCGTCAATATCCACATTTAAACGCTTGTCAAACTTATGAAACAACCTTATTAGTTTAGAAGGGAAGTTTTTGTTGTCAGAAAACTCTAAGTTTAATATTTTAACCTTTAATTGTTCATAGTAATCTACAAAAATGTCGTGGGCATCGTTTATGGCGTTAAAAAGAGTTGTTGCTTCATTTAAAAGGGTGCGAAACATATTGTTACAGCGTTCGGTAGGGGTGTTACGGCACTCGTAGTCAATATGCTTATAAAAGGCAACGGTAAGGTTATATAGAGTATTCGAAAGATTGACATCATTATTATAGTTGTTGGTTATAATAGAAATAACTTCCATATATTTTTTTTCTTTTAGCAGGTTTTTGTTTGCAAAAAAATCCATCATTTCGGTAAGTTCTACCAAATAATCGTTGGCGTGTTTTAATATTAGCGATGCTTTTGTGCTTGCATGGTCAAGTTTTTCAAACATAGAGCAAACTACATCTTCTGAGGTGGTTAACCGGCTGTTTGCAATTTTTTTGTTTGTTTGGTCGCTCAAAATTAGCAGGGGGTTAGAGATATCAATCTTCATAGGTATACCTTTATTTTTATTCTTAAAGATATTACCACATACAAAAAAATTCGTCAAGCACAAATGGCGTGTTAGAAGTGTCGAATAATGTCGAATAAATATAAATAGGTATAAAACTTGCAAAATCTTGATAAATGTGTTAAAATATTATAAACCAAAAGAAGGAGTTTTGATATGTCAAACAATGAAAATTCTAATTTAAACGACCAAGAGTTGCCAGAATTAGACTCACAAGATGCGAGGTTTTCATTACAAAAAGACTTGAGTATAATAAAAAGAAAATACAAAAGTGCCGAAAAAAGAGTTGGTCATATATCTAACGCTTTGGCAAAAAAACTATCAAAAACTGGCAGAAAGTTATCTTCAAAAAACAAGTCTATAATGGTACAAATTTTTCAAACGGCATCGGGCGAAAAACAAAAAAACTTTCAGCGTGATTTATTAAAGGTGGTTTCTACAAACGCCGACCTTGCAAAGCTTTTGGGCGCTTACCGAAATTTTATTTTTGACAACACCACGGTGGTAAAACTAGACGACATTCATACAGAAGATGAGGTTGTTATTGACGGGCTTAGATATGTTCCAAATACAAAAATAGAAGACGAAATTATAAACCAAATAACAACGGTGCTTGCACAAAAGAAGTTTAATTCGCCACCTTATACCCAAATGCTTTACGACCAATTTAAAAATGAACGCAAGACCAAAATAAATCAAAAAGAAGGACAAACAAACGGCGAAACGGTAAGAGTTAACTTTTACAAAAATGAAAATCAATATATAGAAGGGCTACTATTTAAAGCGTCCGCTGTTTACAATAATAACAAAGGCAAATTAAAGGTTGCAGTGCAAAAGTCGCAGGCAAAAGCAGGGGAAAATGGTACGGAGTCTACTGATTCTGTACCAAACAAAAAAGATAGTGGCGTTATTACCCCTCGCACAAAAACTATAGAAGAAAAAGCGAAAGAAAACTATTTAAATATGCTTACCGAATACGAAAGAAATTATTGGCAAGAAAGATAGTTCGCAATTATTACTAAAACCCCAAAAACTTATTTTTGGAATAAAAGAACACAGAAACCCACAACTAATTGTGGGTTTTTTGCTATAATTTTTTATTTATACAAATTTAAAAATCTTTTTCGGGTAGGGCAATTGTTTCGTTGTTTTTTTCTGTTTGGCGGTCTTTGTAAATTAATATTGATGAGAATATTATGCAAACAAATTCATTTATCATATTTATATAACCAGAGTACAAGGCGTTGTAGCCTATGGTAAAAATATTTGACGCTACCGAAAAATATCTGAAAACTCTTACGTCATGTTGCCACGCCCCATAGGTAAAGGTTAATCCTTTTAGGGCAACCAAAGAGTATTCAAACCAGTTGCCATTAAAACCTACAAAACTTACACCAATAAATAGCAAAGAAAAAATAATAATATCGGCTAGCTTTTTGTGAATACCCTTTTTTGCATATATATAAAACACAAAGGTTCTAACAACAGACAAAATGGTGCAAGCAAGCCCCATATATGCCGAAAGCAACCAAAGGCTAATGCAAATAAAAATGTTTGAAAGCATATTGTAAAAAAGTGTTTTGTGTTGATTAGAAAAAAGCCTACCCGATGTGTTTATAATTAGTGCTACCAAACTAAAAAGTTGGGCACAAACAAATTTTGTCATAACTACTCCTATTAGCATATTATACCAAATTAAGAAAGCACCTACAAATATTTTTTGTAAATAATATTTCAAATTATAAATAAATTTATTTTGTAAAGGTTTTTTATTTTGCTATACTAAATGCGTAAAGGAGATAGTTATGGTAAAAAACACAATAAAAAAAGACAGTGATGAGTTTAAAAGTATGTTCCGTGAGTACGATATTCGTGGAAAGGTAAATAAATTTGAGTTAAATGAAGAAAGCGTTTTTGAAATAGTTTCAGCGTATGCAAGGCTAATTAAAGAGCGTGGAATAAAAAGAGTGGTTTTGGGCTATGACAATAGAGATTGCTCGCCTTCCTTTCATGATAGCGCACGTAAGGCTCTAATAGAGTATGGTATGACGGTTTATGATATAGGGCTAACGCTTACACCGATTGCCTATTATGCGCAATATAGGTTTGAAGCAGAAGGTTTGGTTATGATTACAGCATCGCACAATCCAAATGGTTGGAGCGGGTTTAAGCTAGGCTCAGGTTTTTCGAGAACGCTTGGCAAAGAAGAAATAAAAAAGGTATATAACTATTGTTTGGAGCCATTTAATTACAAAGGAAACAGTGGCGAAGTAATAGAAGTTAATGTGCGAGAAGATTATATAAATGAAGTTTTGAGCCGTATAAAAATGGGAGAAAATAAGCCCCGTGTTATAATAGAAACGGCAAATGGCGGAGCAGGGCTGTTTGCTTATGAAATATTTGAAAGGCTAGGCTGTGTAACCTTTTTGCTAAATGCCGACCCCGATTGCACCTACCCAAAATATTTTCCGAACCCTAGTGACAAATCGGCGTGCAAAACCATACAAAGATTAATTTCGCACCCTTATATAAACGCCGATTTGGGATTGTTCTTTGATGGCGATGGCGACAGAGTGGGTGTTACATCAAAAGACGGCAAGCCCGTTTATAGCGATATTGTTTTAGCACTTTTAAGCAGACAATTTTTGGCTTTGCACCCACACGAAAAGATTATTTTTGATGTAAAGTGTTCAAGAACTCTTTCTGAAACCATAGAAGAATGCGGGGGCGAGCCAATTATGTGGAGCACAGGGCATTCATTTATAAAATCTAAGATGCATCAAGAAAATGCCATACTTGCCGGAGAAAGAAGCGGACATATATTTATTGGTGGCGATGAGTATTATGGTTTTGATGATGGTTTATTTGCTGGGGCAAAACTTGTTGAGTTTTTGTCGCACCAAACAAAATCACTGACGGAAATAATATCAACATTACAAAAATATGTTACCAGTCCAGAAATTTATGTAGATTGTGCAGACAATGTAAAATACAAGGTTATGGAAAAAATAGTTAAGCGGTTTAAAGAGTTGTACCCTGATAATGTAATAGACATAAACGGGGCAAGGGTAGAGTTTGAAAACGGCTGGGGACTAGTTAGGGCTAGTTCTAATATGCCACTACTAGGCTTGCTGTTTGAGGGCAAAACCCGTACAGATATGCAAAAAATTAAAGAGATATTTAGGTCGGTGCTTAGCGAGTTTAGTGAAGTTTCTAGTTATTGGCAAAACGATGATGAATAAAACAATTAACCATACTTTAAAAATAAGGTATGGTTTTTATTTTTATTAAATTAATTTGACAACGGTTGCAAAAATTACTAATATATTAAGTAATATATTTGTTTTACTAGAAAAGGATATGGGGTTTATGGATAATAAATTGTTTTTGTATCTTCAAAAAAAGAGAGATGAATTAAAAAGCACCTTATTAGAAGAAGGGATTGGTGCTACAATTTGTGATGACGAAACATTGCTTCGAATTGCCGAAGCCTTGCCCGAAAAAGAAGAGGAGTTGGTATCTATTCAGGGCATAAACGCTTCTTTTGTATCTAGGTTTGGCACTTTCGTTTTGGATTGGATAAAATCATACAAAAATGATTTTCAAGAAGAGCGGGAACTATCTGGTTATAACAGAACGGTTTTTGAAAAGATAGAAAACAAACTAAAAGATAAATTGTTAAGCGGTTCCTATATTTCAAAAAGTTCTAGCAGTATAACTTTGCCGTGCTTAGACTCTGTAAAAGAATTAATTTATAATGGTGGTTGCATAGAGTTTACAAGACGGCTCGATGCCGATTTTGAAACCCACTATGAGCAATTTATTAAACTGACAAAATTGGCGGATAAAAAGTTGTTTGAAGATGGTCAAAACGAGTTGTATTTGGGTTTTTCGGTTGTAAGAGGAAGTCTTTGTGGCGGAATTATAAATTGTTACACACCACTAGTTTTAATTCCTATAAAAATAATGTTAACCTATAACGAAATAAAAGTTTTTGCAGATAAAGAAAGGGCGGTTGTGCCAAATGCTCTATTAAATGCTCTTTGTGGCATTCCTCAAAACGCAGTTTACCCATTAAATTGTGCTGAAGAGTTGGCAGATTTACAAGATAATATAAAAAAGTTTTTCGCTAGGTTTGGTATGCCCTTTAAAGGTACTAGTGGTTTTGAATTGCAAGATGAGGTCGTGCTAGATTGCTATGATAGAGCGGTAGCAGACATTTTGATGGAGTTGGGCAAAATTAAGTCTTTTGGCAAAATTAATAAGTTAACCGACATTGTATTGGGAGTAGAACAAAATGTAGAAGATTATATGCCAAATACAAAATCTTATTTTGTTAGTGTACCAACATACAACACACAAAAAGCCTTGCTGTGTTATGAAGAAAATGATGTAACGGCACTAAATACATTAATGGGTGCCGAAAAACAGTGTGCAATAACCAACATTTTGGCAGATGCTGTTTGCAAAGACAAAAGTTGTTTGGTGGTTTCCAAAAATTCTGCTGAGTTAGAGCAATCCTATTCTAAACTAAATGAGTTTAATAGGTATGCCGTAAAACTTTTTGGTGGCGATATTAATGCTTCGTTTAAAAGACAGTTTTTGGACATTACAAAATTAGATGCCGAAACCGATATAGAAAAAAATGATATTTTTGAAACAAACGACAAACTAAAAAACATAGAAAACCAATTTGCAGAATTAGATAGTATATTGTTTGGAAATTCTGAACTTGCAAGTTGTATAAAAAATGCAAAAGATTGTGGCTTTGTTGCAATTGATGCGAGCGAAAGTTTGCACAAGTTGGTGGCAGAACAATTTGGGGCACTTGCAGAAAAACTAAAACTTGTTGAAATCATAAATTTTAAAAAGAGGTTTTTGGATAGCGAATATTTGCAAAAACTTTTGGACGCTGAGGAGTTATATCGTAAATTTCCTTGGCTGTATAATATCAAAAAAGATATTGGCAAAAAGGGTCTTTTAGAAATTGAAGAGTTTAAACTGTCGGGTGCCACTAACAAAAAGGCCATAAAACAATTTTTGGATAAGTTCTTGGTAAAAGACGATTACAATAAGTTTTTGCAAGAAAACCCACAAATACTTGTGGCAGGGTTAAACAAGTTGGAGCAATTTAACCTATTAAGCATTGAAAAAGAATTGTTAAGCGTGGCAGAAAAGGAATTTGTTGCAAGATTTTACGATGTGCAAAAAATTTCGGGCGAAAGTTTAGAAAATGTATTTATTGCAACCATTCAATATTTGTTTAATTGTTCGCTTAAAAGAGCCGAAGAAGAAAATGCTCAAGCGATGGATACGATAAAAAATTTTGATGCTCTTTTGCAAGAGTATAATAGTTTGCTAAATAGTAAAGCCGAACAGTGTCAAAAATTACTTCAAAAAAAGTTGCAACAGTTAATAAAAGAAAAACTGGTTTATTCAAAAAGATACAACGATATTAATAAGGTTATCACAGACGAAAACTTTACCCTTTCGGAGATATTAAATAATTATAGACTAGAACTATTTGGCGGGTTAAAAATTTGGTTTGTTAGTTTAGAAAATTTGAGCAAGTTACCACTTGTTGCAAATATGTTTGAAAATTGCATTTTGTTAGATTCGGCAAACTTTTCGGTAGATGAAACGATAGGGGCGCTATTTAGGTCAAAAAAATTGATAGCGGTTGCAGATTCTGAGCAAAATGTAAAACGTAACGAAAATTTGTTGACAGACAAAAACTTTAAGTTGCCTGAACCGTTTGAATTATCTATTTTTGAAAACGCTTCCGACTATGGGTGTAAAATTAATCTTTGTTATGATAGTCTTCACAAAAATGCCGTACTTTTTGATTTTGCAAACTATGCACTTTATGACGGCAAATGCAAAAATGCAATTTCGTCTAGCAGTAGGGGTGGGGCAATAACCTGTTTGAATGTTGGCGGAAGGTGTCAAGACGGCAAAAATGCACAAGAAGCCCGCAAGGTTGTTTCGTTATTAAAAGTGTTATTTGCTAAAAATAAATACCACTCTTTGGTTGTTGTGGCGTTTACAAATGGGCAAAAATACGAAATAATTAAACAAATTAATCTGCTTGCAGAGTTAGATTCTGAGTTTTCGGGTGCGCTTTACAAACATCTAAAAAGGTCGGGCGAAAACAATGTAGAGGGTTTGGTAAAAACGGCTTACGAAATGTCGGGGGTCACAAAAGAAATTGTAATTTTTTCTAGCGTTGTATCTGTTAACAAATACCGACAAATAGAGGGTGGCGATGTGTTTGATTTTGCGGGGTCAAAAGCATTGTTTAACTTGGTGGTAACCTCTGCCATAGAAAAACTAATAGTTATCTCTTCGGTAGAACCTGAAGATGTTACAAAAAGCGTTGGTGGAACATTGCCGTTACAATTATTTGCTACCTTTTTGGGGCTTGCCAAAGCGTGCAGTTTGGGCAACTACAAAGCGGTGTCAGACATAATTGCTATATTAAAGAATGTGGCAAACGCAAACGGCTCAAATGCAATTTTACAAAAAATAATGCAAGACTTAAAACTGCAAGGGCTAAAAGTTGCAGAGTTTTTAAACGGAGCAATTTTGGTAGAAGACAAAGTGGTTGTAGAACTCGAAAGTGTGGCAAAATTAAATATGCAAGACTTTGTAGAAAGAGAGTTGTATTGGCCAATCTTTTGCACAAAAGAAAAACTATCTTACCATAAAATATTTGATACTCTTCTTATAAAAAATTATCAAAAAGAAATTTTAAATATCAAAAACCTTATAAACTAATTTAACTATTTTTTATTAAACGCAAAAACACAAAACATACTTAACAGGGCTACTTTCAAAGTGTTTTTGTGTTTATTTTTTTGCATTATTTTAATTACAAAAAAAGTCCACAAACACCAGAGTTTTGGTTGGTAATATTGCACTTTTTTGCACATTTTAAAAATTTGCGATATTCTTTTTAGAACAAAATTTGGGTCAAAATAGGAAGTTTTGGTTTGGTCGATAAAATACTTATCCCGTAAAAGTGCGTCCAAAACGGGGCGGGTGTAAAACCAAATTTTAAGCCCATTTATGTCAAAAGCATTTTTAAAATTTTGAGTTTTGGTAGCACAAAAAAATATTTAAAACAGCGTAAATTCGTTTGCAAATTGACAAATAAAATTTTATTATTAGTTTGTTTTATTTGCTAAAATATTTTTGCTTTGGTAAAATAATCTTGTTAAAAAAAATTAGGAGAACAATATGTGTGAATGTAATAGACTGGGTACAGTCGAGCAAGAAAGTCAATTTGAAAACTTATTAAATTCTAACCGTGCAAATGCGGGAAATATAATGGAGGTTTTGCAAAAAACACAAAGTATTTTTGGTTTTATTCCCGAAAAAGCGGTGCACAAAATATCTGAAGCACTATGTATGCCCGACAGCGAAATATATGGTATAATAACCTTTTACAGTCAGTTTTCGCTAACTCCAAAGGCAAAATATAATATTGATGTGTGTTTGGGTACGGCGTGTTTTGTTTTGGGTTCCAATGACATTTTGCAAAAAATATTAAACAAACTAAATGTGCGAGTAGGAGAAATGACCCCGGACGGCAAGTGGATAGTTACTAGTTGCAGATGTCTTGGTTGTTGCGGGTTGGCTCCGGCAATAACCATAAATGGAGAAGTCTTTGGAAAGTTAAAAGTTGAAGACGTAGACAAAATTTTGGATAGTTTTGAATAGGGAGTAGGGTATGAATATAAGCGAATTGCAAGCAATTAAAGAAAAATATTTAAAAGAAGTCAATTTTAGACGAAATGGAGATTCTTCGGGCGTAAGTTATAGTTATGATATTTTGGTGTGCGGAGGAACGGGTTGCAAAAGTTGTAAAAGTGATGCCATAGTACAAAAACTAAACGAAGTTATCACGGCTAAGGGTTTACAAGAAAAAATAGCCGTACATGGTGTAGGGTGTTTTGGTCTTTGCGTTAATGGTCCAATTGTATTAATTTATCCCTATGATGCGCTTTATGAAAGAGTGCAGGTTCAAGATGTAGAAGAAATTATAGACCAACTAATGCAGGGCAGACTGGTAGAAAGATTGTTGCATCACGAAGACGGCGTTGCCGTTATCAGAAAAACCGATATAAAATTTTGCAAAAAACAGCAATATATTGCTCGAAACAATACCGAATATATGAGTTTAGAAAATATATTAGAAGACTATATTGCGCTAGATGGTTACAGTGCGTTATACAGAGTGGTAACTTCCCTTAGTCCGCAAGAAGTTATAGATATTATAAAAAAGAGCGGTCTTAGAGGTCGTGGCGGAGCAGGCTTTCCAACTGGTAACAAGTGGGAGTTTGCAAGAAAGGTTGAAGCCCCACACAAATATGTAATTTGCAATGCTGATGAGGGCGACCCGGGTGCCTTTATGGATAGAAGTATAATAGAGGGTAATCCGCACGCAATAGTAGAAGCAATGGCAATAGCGGGTTATGCAATAGGTGCTAGTCAAGGTTATGTATATTTAAGGGCGGAATATCCGCTTGCAGGCGAAAGGTTAACCAATGCCATTCGTCAAGCAGCGGAGCGTGGACTAATTGGAAACAACATATTTGGTTCCAACTTTTCGTTTAACTTAGAAATTAAATATGGAGCGGGTGCATTTGTGTGCGGGGAAGAAACTGCACTTATGCACAGCATAGAGGGTAAACGAGGGGAGCCTCGTCTAAAACCACCTTATCCTGCAGAAAAGGGGTTATACAACCGTCCAACCGTTATTAACAATGTCGAAACGCTTGCAAATGTTGCTCAAATTATAAACAAGGGCGCAGAATGGTTTAGTTCCATAGGAACGGAAGACAGCAAAGGCACCAAGGTGTTTGCGCTAACGGGCAAAATAAAAAATTCGGGTCTTATAGAACTTCCTATGGGTACAACCATACGAGAAATAATTTATGATATAGGTGGCGGTATTCCAAACGGAAAAAGGTTTAAAGCGGTGCAAATGGGAGGCCCTAGCGGTGGTTGTATTCCTGCGGAATATTTGGATACTCCAATAGACTACAAAAGTTTAACCGAACTTGGCTCTATGATGGGCAGTGGCGGTATGATTGTGGTAGATGAAGACTCTTGCATGGTAGACCTTGCCAAATTCTTTTTGCAATTTACTTGCGATGAGAGTTGTGGTAAATGTACCCCATGTCGAATTGGAAATCGCCGAATTTTAGAAATTTTAACAAAAATTACCGATGGCGATGCCACCATGGACGACCTTGCAAAGTTAGAAGAGTTGTGTGATTATGTTAAGTCTAATTCACTTTGCGGGCTAGGACAAACTTCTCCAAACCCAGTTATTTCTACACTAAGGTATTTTAAAGATGAATATATTGAGCATATAAAAGAGCATAAGTGTAGGGCGGGAGTGTGCAAAAATATGACACGCTACGAAATTACAGATAAGTGCATTGGGTGCAGTGCTTGTGCAAGGCAATGCCCAGTAGGAGCAATTACTGGAGAAATTAAAAAGCGATTTAATATAGACCAAAGCAAGTGCATAAAGTGTGGCAAATGCTTCGAAACTTGCAGGTTTGGTGCCATTGTAAAGGAGTAAGGGTATGGAAAGTTTTTTGATTAATATTAATGGAATTGATTGCACGGCGTCTGAGGGTGACACCATTTTAGATGTCGCCAAAAGAAACGGTATAGATATTCCAACACTTTGCTTTTTAAAGGATTTAAATGAGCCGGCAAGTTGTAGGGTGTGCGTGGTAGAAGTAGAAGGGCTTCGCAATTTGGTTACGGCGTGTACCACTAAGGTTCGTGCTGGAATGGTAGTAAAAAGCACAACAAATAGAGTTTTGCGTGCAAGAAGAAACGCTGTTGAGTTACTTTTAAGTAATCATAACAAAAATTGCTTAACTTGTCCTAAAAGTATGGATTGCTCCTTGCAGACGCTGTCTGCAAAACTTAATTGCAACTCCGAAAAATACGCTGGAGAAGTTAGCAAATTTTTGGTAGATGACACCAACCATGCTATTTCTAGAGATGATAGCAAGTGTATTCTTTGTGGCAAGTGTATTGCAGTCTGTGCCAAAAGGCAGGGTTGTTCTGCAATAACAAAAATTAATCGTGGATTTGATACAAAAATAGGTTCTGCCTTTGATAGACCAATGCAAGACTCAGCATGTATTGGTTGCGGACAGTGTACCTTAGTTTGCCCAACTGGTGCGCTGGTTATGAAGAACAATATTAACGATTGCTTAGATATATTAGATGAAAAAGATGTAATTAAGGTAGCGCAAGTTGCCCCTAGCGTAAGAGTTGCCATAGGCGAGGAGTTTGGTGGCGAAATAGGAGCCTTTGAAGAGGGTAAAATGGTTACGGCACTAAAAGAATGTGGCTTTGATTATGTCTTTGATGTAAATTGCGGAGCCGATTATACCGTAATAGAAGAGGGTAACGAATTAATTCAGCGTTTAACCGAAAAGAAGGGGTTGCCACTATTTACCAGTTGTTGTCCTGCATGGTTTAGTTATGCCGAAAAGTTTTATCCGGAATTTGTAAATAATTTAAGTACGGCAAAATCTCCAAACGAAATGTTGGGGTCGCTTGTAAAATATTATTTTGAGCAACAAGGCAAAAAGGTAAAAATAGTATCGGTAATGCCTTGTACCGCAAAAAAGCGAGAGGTTTTAGCCCATGGCGAAATAGATGTAAGTATTACCACCAGAGAACTAGCAAAACTTATTAAAATGAAAAATATTAATTTTAACACCCTCCCAGAGTCTAAGTTTGACAATCCGTTTGGAGAATACACGGGCGCAGGCTTAATATTTGGCGTAACAGGTGGCGTTACCGAGGCGGCTTTACGATACGCCGTTTACAAACTAACGGGCAAAAAGCAAGACATTATTCAAGCGGTAAGATATAACGAAGGCGTAAAAGAAGTTGATGTGTCTATTGGCGAAATGGTAATAAGGCTTGCAATAATTCATGGCACGGCAAATGTTCCAAAGGTGCTAGAAGCCATAAAATCGGGCGAGAGAATGTATGATTTTGTAGAGGTTATGGCGTGCCCGGGCGGTTGTGTAAATGGTGGCGGACAGCCACTGGTAGACTACAACAATACATCGGTAGAAGAAGTTATAAAAAAGCGTTCGGCAAGCATTTATAAAGCCGATGGTGATTGCAAGTTTAAAGAGAGTTCAGAAAATGAAAGCGTAAAGAAAATTTACGAAGAATTATTACACGGCGACCACGAGTTAATTCATAAGTTGTTGCATTACATTCATGACGGCAAAAGAGTATACTAATATTTTTAGGTTAAACTTATATTTTTAGGTTTAACCTTTTTTATATAATTGAAGATAGTTATATAGCGAACAAATTTTTGCAAAAAGTTACAAATTTTGCATACATTAAAATTTTACACCCATACTAATAATAAATTGTGGAGTGTAAAATGAAAGCAACCCTCGAAGAAAAATTTAATATTATAGCACTTTTGCTTAGTAACTCTATTTTGTTTGTTTTGGAGTGGATAGCGTGTTTTTTGATGTTTGTTGAAAACAAATGGAAGTGCTTTATGTTTTATACCGATATAGCAAATGCGTTTGCCTTGGTGGTTTCGGGTATTACAATTGTTAGTGCAATTGTGGCGTTAGCCAAAAATAAGCCACATATACCAAAGTGGGTTCAGGCAATTAAGTTTGTTTCAACTACAATGCTACTTATTACTTTTACAATAGTTGTTGCCTTTTTGGCGCCTTGTTTTGGATTCAACGGATATTTAGTATTTTTATTTGGCGGGACTATGCTTTTTACCCATACAATATGCCCGCTATATGCACTAATAGGAAGCGTATTTTTAGAAAGGGGAAGTTATTATCACTTCAAAATTACCTCTTTTGTAATTTTGCCAACATTGTTGTATGGCATAATAATGTTGGTTTTAAATATTTTTAAAGTTGTTGTAGGACCATACCCCTTTTTTATGGTGTATAATTTTAATTGGTTTATAACCACCATTTGGTGTGTGGGTGTTATAATTTGGAGTTACTTAATGTCAGTTTTGCTGTGGGTGTGTCAAACGCACAAAAAAAGAGTTGTGACAAATTGAAGAGAACCCTAGTTTTGCATCGCAAAATAAATAGACACTTCAAAATTAATTTTTTCTTGTTTGGTTGCGTTAAAAAACAAGTTTGGGCATAGTTGTTTAACAACTTTTTGTGCAATTGAATAATATTGTAGTGGTAGTCTTTTTGATTATCTAAATTTGTATTAAGGAGATAAAATATGCCTACGCAAATAAATAATACCGCTACTGCAACTTATAGATATGGAGAAAGCGGAAGTGCGTCTGCAACCAGTAATGTTGCGTCTACATCGCTCTTGTCGCAATTTCAGTTAGAATCTACAAAAACGGCGTTGGTTCAAAATTATAGGCCGGGCGATAACATTCCTTACGTTGTGCAATTAAAAAACACGGGAACATCGCCACTTTATGCTGTTGCCATGAACGATAATTTGGCAAATGGAGAGTTGACCTATGTGGCAAACAGTGCGAATCTGTTAAGAAACGGAACGCTTACGCCACTAACCCCACAGTCTACAAATCCGCTACAAGTAGAAGCGGTAGATGAGTTGGCTCCGGGAGAAGAGGTTTCGCTTCTTTATACCGCAAGGGTAAATCCTAATGTTTCATCTAGTACCGAAAGCATAACCAATTTGGCAACTTTTAGTGCAAGTGTCAGTAGGGGTGGGGCACAAATTCCCGAAACCCCAACAAGCGAAGCGGAAATTACACCCGAAGACTACGCTTCGGTAGAAATGACCAAAACGGTTAGTTCTGAGCAGGTTACGGCAGGGGTTCCATTTGATTATGTAATTCAACTAGAAAACTCTGGCAATGCAGACGCAACGGGCGTTGTTATTACCGATGTTTTGCCAGATAACTTCACAATTAATTCTATAACCGCCCTAAGCGGAACAACTTCAACCACCTTTGAGCAAAGCGATTACACGGTGGAAAGTGCTACAAATACGCTCACGCTACCAAGTGCTTCTTCTAGCAAAACTATATCGGTACCAGCAAGAGGTTCAGGGTCGGTAAATACCACCACAATAACTATAAACGGACAAATTGAATAATTTTATTATAAACAAAAATTTATCAAAAAACCCACAATTAGTTTTGGAAAAGACACATTTTGTGATAAAATGACAATGATTAAATTTTAAGGAATACACTTATGGAAAAAGAAACCGAGCAATTTTTGTTAAGTTTAAATTCAAAATTTGGAGATTGGTATAAGGGCGAAGTAGAGTTGCCATCGCTAACAAAAACGCTTTACCCTTATAACAGTCTATTTTCGCCTATAAATATTAATGGCGTTTGCATAAAAAACCGAATTGTTATGGGGCCTATGGGAAACATAAATATGTGTGACGAAACGGGTCGCCCAAACCAAAAGATGATTTCTTATTTTGAAGAGCGTGCATCGGGTGGGGCAGGGCTTATAACTACGGGGCTAATACCAGTTTCGCACAAAATAGACCCTACGGTAACCGAAAAAGATGGTTTAACCTATTTCCCTCGAATAGATAGGTCAAGAACGGTGCTTGCAGGGTGGCGAGATGTAGCGTACGCTTGCCACAATCATAATGCAAAGTTATTTATTCAACTAACGGCGGGGCTAGGAAGAGTAGGTAGTCCTGAGTGTTTGGCAAAGTCTTTAAAGTTTCCCGTTAGTGCGTCAACCAATCCAAACTTTTATATATCACAAATACCATCGTTAAGATTGAGCGACTGCAAAATAAATAAAATTATCAAAAATATGGCGCAGGCTAGTGTAGATGCAAAAGCGTGCGGTATTGATGGCGTCTATCTTCATGGGCATGAGGGTTATTTGATGGAGCAACTTTCAAATAGGGCGTTTAACAGAAGAAAGGTTGGCGAGTTTAGAAATTGGCAGGCTTTTGGCTTAAAGACGGTAAAAGCGATAAGAAAGCGTGTGGGCGAGCAATATCCAATAATGTACCGAATAGATTTGTCTTTGGCTCTTGGTGCTACCTACGGGTCAAGGCTAGATTCCGAAAAGGCATTAAAAAAATTCAAAAATGAAAGGCGTATAACCGAAACGCTTGAATATATGCAAAATCTTGTAAAAGCAGGAGTAGATGCCTTTGATGTCGACCTTGGGTGTTACGACAACTGGTGGCTCCCACACCCACCAGCATCTATGCCGGCAGGTTGTTTTTTGGACGTATCAAGATTGGTCAAAAACTTCTTTGATGACAACAATATTAGGTCTAACAGTGGCAAAGATGTTCCCGTTGTGGCAGTCGGAAAACTGGGTTACCCCGATGTAGCCGAAAAGGCGTTGCAAGACGGGTGGTGTGACATGGTAATGCTTGCAAGACCTCTTCTTGCAGACCCACAGTGGCCGAATAAGGCTTTTGCAGGCGAAACGGAAGAAATAACTCCTTGCATAGGTTGTCATGAAGGTTGCATAAATGAATTTGTAAATGGGGGGCACCCACAATGTGCGGTAAACCCACGATGCGGGTTTGAGGACCAGTTAAAGGAAGAAATTTTACCCGCTCCAAAAGTTAAAAATTGTTTGGTTATTGGTGCAGGCCCTAGCGGAATAACCGCAAGCGAAGTTCTAATTAAAAGGGGTCATAAAGTCACCTTAATAGATAAGCAAAAAAAGGTTGCTAGCACGCTAGAAATTGCTGGCAAACCAAGGTTTAAATTTGAAATATTAAACTACAAAAAGTATCTAGAAAACAAGGTCGCTAATTTAAAGAAAAACCCTAACTTTACACTAAAACTTAATACCGAGGCAAAGGTTGCGGACATAACGGGTAAATATGATTGCATAATGGTTGCAACGGGTTCACGAATGGTAAGACCGGGGCTAGAAGATAAAGAGCTTACAAAAATGGTTTCGGTAGAAGAAGTGCTAAAAAAGCCAGAAATACTAAAAGACGCCACCGATGTTGTTGTGTTAGGTGGAGGCGAAAGCGGGTGTGAACTTGCATTATACATTAAAGGCGAGTTAAATGTAGATGTAACCGTGGTAGAAGCAGGCAAATACCTAATGGCTACCGCTTGCACCGCAAACAGAGGCCATATTTTACACTATATGCAAGAGGAAGGCGTGGTTGTTCATAATTGCTCAAAATTAAAATGTATAAACGATGACGGAACAATTTCGGTGTACAAAAATATTGACGATTCTGTTCCAAACCCATACAATACATGGACTCCGGTGTTGCCAGAAAGTGTAAAAAATCCTTTCGAAAAGCCTGTAAAAGAAAAACTAGAAACAATACGAGTAGATGCCGACTTTTTAATTTACGCTTATGGGTCTGTTCCTAATGTAGAACTATATAACGAACTTATAAAAGACCATTCGGCAAAAGAAATTTATAATATTGGCGACAGTATCCGCCCAGGAAAAATATTCCAAGCGGTAAAAAGCGCCTACAATAAAGCCCTAAAAGTTTAATATGCAATGGCTTATAAATAAAAATTTACATAAAAAATATCCGCCAAAGGAGCAACTCCATTAGCGGATATTTATTTTTAATTATTAAAAGTCTTTTAAAATTTCTGATCGTTTTGCTTCGTATTCTTCTTTTGTCAATAAATCCTTTTCGTAAAGGGCTTTTAAGTTTGCAAGTTTTTCTTCTGCACTTTCTTGTTTTTTAATAGGTTCAACCGCTTTTTGATCGCCTTTGTTGTAGTGGTCGTTTGCAAGGTTAACAACTCTTTTTGCTTCAATTCGCTTAACAACGGCACCAGCAAGTGCAACATAACAAACACATAAAATAAATGGTACATATAGCACTTTGTTTGCAAGGGTGTCAATGCTGTCGCTAATTGCAAACGAGCCGTCAGAAATTGTAAAACAGCAAACAAAGAAAGTTACATAAAAGTCAACAAATGCGTGGCTGGCATACATAATAGCCTGTACAGGAATATATGACTTTTGGTATTTTACAATGGTTGAAGCAATGGTAGAAGCCGTTACAAATTGTATAGAAATTATTGCGCAAGCCTTAAAGAATCTTAACATTCCTTCTAATCGTTTTGTGTTTAGGTCGGTATCATTTGTTACGCTGTCTTTGCCCATTAGGTAAAGTTGTTGAAATTCAAACACGCAGATAACCCACAAAATACAGCAGGCAATAATTAAGCCAATAAATACCCAACTCAAAACCTTAAATTCGTTACGCTCAATGCGTCTAACCCAAGGCGATGCAAGCAAACAGCACCCGCAAATAACACCAATAACGCCAGCGGTAACAAATAGCCCAGATGACAGTGTAAGTACGCCGGTAAAGCCCAAAACCAAAATGCCAACAACAACAAACACACCAACAATAGCAATGGTTTGCACCAATTTATAAATGTTGTCAATTTTTTGTTTTTCCATAAACATTTCTCCTAAAATAGTTTCATATTTTTTACAAAAAACTTAATATGTAGATGTATTATACCTTAAAATGTACGACTTTCGCAACAAAATAATAACTATGTTTAGAATAAATTTCACATTTTCTTTATAAAAAATAAGCGAGAGGGTATCTCTCGCCTATTTTAGGTTAAATAAATTATTCCTTTGTAAATTCGTTGTTAGCACAAGATGGACATGGTGGCATTTTGTCATGTTTTCCAAGGTCTACATGAGTACCGCAGTTGGTACAACTGTAAGTTCCGTATCCTGGCTTTTCACCTGTTTTTACAATTTTGCTCATAATTTACCTCCAAATTTTCTAGAGCCATTGATTAATCCGCGGACGAATAATCAACCGCTAATAATAGTTTGTAAAGTTTCAATCAAAATATGTATGGGCTCAAAAAGTTCTTTTGGTTCGGTTAAAATGCACAAAATTCACAAAAAAAATTTATCAAAAAGCCCCAAAAGATATTGACAAGGTTTAAGCCGTATGCTACAATATTGCACAAAGCGTGGTGTTGCCATGCTTTAATATATTGAAAAAATTATATTTAAACTGGTGTGCGTTTATATTAGTTTTTTGCAATATTAATTGAATCCTCTAATGGGTTGAACAGAGAATTCAGCACTTTTAACTTATTAATTAGGAGGTAGAAGTTAATGCCAACCACCCAACAGTTGATTAGACATGGCAGAGAAAAACAAACAGTTAAGCCAAAAAGTCCAATCCTAGAAAAGAATCCACAAAAGCGTGGGGTTTGCTTATCTGTAACTACAACATCTCCAAAGAAGCCAAACTCAGCATTAAGAAAAATTGCCAGAGTAAGACTATCTAACAAGATGGAAGGTACAGTATATATCCCAGGCATAGGTCACAACTTGCAGGAGCACTCTGTAGTTTTGATTCGTGGGGGTAGAGTTAAGGATCTTCCTGGTGTTCGTTATCACATCGTTCGTGGTACACTTGATACAGCAGGGGTTAAAGATCGTAAGCAAGCCAGAAGTAAGTATGGCGCAAAAAGACCTAAATAATGTAGGTTGAATTCTAAATCAATTCCAAAATATTAAAGGAGGAAAATCATGTCAAGAAGAAGTCAAGCAGCAGTAAGAGAAGTTTTACCAGATCCAATTTACAACTCAACCGTTGTAACAAAACTAATTAACCAAATTATGTATGATGGTAAAAGAGAAACTGCTCAGCGTATAGTTTATGGTGCATTTGACACTATTAAAGAAAAGATGAACCAAGACCCAATGGAAGTGTTTACAAAAGCACTAGAAAATGTTAAGCCAGTATTAGAAGTAAAGGCAAGACGTGTTGGTGGTGGTACATACCAAGTTCCAATTGAAGTTAGACCTGCTCGTCGTCAAACTTTGGCAATAAGATGGCTTGTAAATGCTACAAGAGCAAGAAACGAAAAGGGAACAGATGCTAAACTTGCAGCAGAAATTATAGATGCATACAACCAAAGCGGTGGTGCCTTCAAAAAGAAGGAAGAAGTTCATCGTATGGCAGAAGCAAACAAGGCATTTGCATCTTACCGTTGGTAAGAGTATATCTTTGTTTGAAATTGGTGCAACAATTAAACAAAATTACGCAATTTATGTAAAATCGTTTGCATTTTTATAACTGATTTAATATAATTTGTGTGTTAGCAATGTTTTTTGCTAATAATTGTCTTTATATTGGCAACAATTTAGGGGCAAACGAAACTATTTAGGAGAATTATATTAATGGCTAGAGATATCGCTTTAGACAAAATTAGAAATATCGGTATTATGGCGCATATTGATGCTGGTAAAACAACCACATCTGAGCGTATATTGTTCTATACCGGTAAAACACATAAGATTGGCGAAGTTCATGATGGTCAAGCAACCATGGACTGGATGGCACAAGAACAAGAACGTGGTATTACCATTACCTCTGCTGCTACCACCTGCGTGTGGAAGAATCATAAGATTAACCTTATTGATACCCCAGGTCACGTAGACTTTACCGTAGAAGTAGAAAGAAGTTTAAAGGTTCTAGATGCTGCAATCGAACTTTTCTGCGGTCGTGCAGGTGTTCAGTCACAATCTGAAACTGTATGGCGTCAAGCAAATAAGTATGGCGTTCCAAGAATTGCATTTGTAAATAAAATGGATAGAGATGGTGCCGACTTTTTAAATGTCGTTAATCAAATGAACGAAATGCTAAAAGCCAATGCTGTTCCTATTCAACTACCAATTGGTAGTGCCGATACATTTAAGGGTATAGTAGACCTAGTAGAAATGAAAGCCATCGTTTATGAAGACGAAGAAGGCAAAGTAATGGATTCGGTAGAAATCCCTGCCGATATGGTTGATGAATGTAATGCATGGAGAGCAAAATTAATAGAAGCAGTTGCAGAACAAGATGACGCTCTATTAGAAAAATATTTTAATGGCGAAGAGCTTACCGTACCAGAAATTAAGTCTGGTATAAGAAAGGGTGTATTAAGCCTTTCTATGACACCAGTACTTTGCGGTTCAGCACTTTCAAACAAGGGTGTTCAACCACTACTTGATGCCGTTATAGATTATTTCCCAAGCCCAATCGATATTCCACCTGTAAAAGGACACAATATGGACGGTACTGAGGCTGAAAGACCTGCAAGTGATGATGCTCCACTATCAGGACTTGCATTTAAGATTGCAAAAGACCAATTTGGTACATTAACATTCTTTAGAGTATATAGTGGTAAATTAACCGCTGGTTCTTATGTATATAACTCTACCAAAGACAAAAAAGAAAGAATTGGTAGAATTGTAAGAATGCACGCTAACAAGAGAACGGAAGAAGAAGAAGTTTATGCTGGTGATATAGTTGCTATCGTTGGCTTAAAGGATACCACCACAGGTGATACCCTTTGTGACGAAAAGGCTCCAATCATTCTAGAAAAGATGGACTTCCCAGAACCAGTTATTAGTGTTGCGGTAGAACCAAAAACAAAGGGCGACCAGGAAAAGATGGGTATAGCCCTACAAAAGTTAGCAGAAGAAGACCCTTCATTTAGACGTGCAACAGACGAAGAAACGGGACAAACTATCATATCAGGTATGGGTGAATTGCACCTAGACATTATTGTAGATAGAATGAAGCGTGAATATGGCGTAGAATGTAACGTGGGTGCTCCACAAGTAGCATACCGTGAAACAATCAAAAAGCCAGTTCGTGTAGAAGGCAAGTTTATCCGTCAAAGTGGTGGTAAAGGTCAATACGGACATTGCGTAATTGAAATGAGCCCATTAGAACCAGGAACTGGTTACCAATTTGAAGATAAGATTGTTGGTGGTGCTATTCCAAAAGAATACATTCCAGCAGTAGATAAGGGTATTCAAGAAGCAAAGCTAAGCGGTGTTTTGGCTGGCTACGATACAGTAGACTTTAAGGTTTCACTTGTAGATGGTAGTTACCATGATGTCGACTCATCAGAAATGGCGTTTAAGATTGCCGGTAGTATGGCATTTAAAGAAGGCGCCCAAAAAGCAGACCCTGTTCTACTTGAACCAATTATGAAAGTAGAAATAGAAGTTCCTGACCAATATTTAGGTGATGTTATGGGAGACGTTTCAAGAAGACGTGGTAACCTTCAAGGCACAAGCATGAAAGGTTCATCTCAAATCATCAGAGCGGAAATTCCTATGAGCGAAATGTTTGGTTACGCAACTGACCTTCGTTCTAATACACAAGGTCGTGGTTCTTTCTCTATGGAACTAAGCCATTATGCCGAAGTTCCAAGAAATGTTGCCGAAAAAATTATTGGCGACAGAAAGAAAAATTAATTTATTTTAGTTTATATTAAAAATTAATATAATAAAAACAATAGAAAGGAGATTTTAAATATGGCAAAAGCTAAATATGACAGCAAAAAGCCTCACGTTAACGTTGGTACAATCGGCCACGTTGACCACGGCAAAACTACCTTAACTGCTGCTATCACCATTGTACAAAACCACTTTTTCCCAGGTGCTGGCGAAGCTAAGGACTATGACCAAATTGACTCTACACCAGAAGAACGTCAAAGAGGTATTACAATTAACACTGCACACGTAGAATACGAAACTGCAAATCGTCACTACGCACACGTAGACTGCCCAGGACACGCAGACTATGTTAAGAACATGATTACTGGTGCGGCTCAAATGGACGGTGCTATTCTTGTAGTAGCAGCATCTGATGGTCCTATGCCACAAACTCGTGAACATATCCTACTTGCTCGTCAGGTTGGTGTTCCAAGAATCGTTGTATTTATGAACAAGTGTGACCAAGTAGACGATCCAGAACTACTTGATTTAGTAGAAATGGAAATCAGAGAAATTCTTAACCAATACAATTTCCCAGGCGATGATACTCCAATCATTCGTGGTTCAGCACTAAATGCTCTAGAAGCTGCAAAGGCTGGAAAGTGGGACGATCCTGCAATTACTCCAATTAAAGAACTTATGGACGCAGTAGATACCTTTATTCCAGAACCAGCTCGTGATAAGGACAAGCCTTTCCTAATGCCAATTGAAGACGTATTCACAATCACTGGTCGTGGTACTGTTGCAACTGGTAAGGTAGAAAGAGGTGTTCTAAGAATGAACGACCCAGTTGAAATCGTTGGTATCCGTGAAACACAACAAACCGTTGTTACCGGTATCGAAATGTTCAGAAAACTACTAGACGAAGCTCTAGCAGGTTATAACGTAGGTGTATTACTTCGTGGTATCCAAAGAACTGATATCGAAAGAGGTCAAGTACTTTGCAAACCAGGTTCAATTAACCCACATACCGAATTCACTGGTCAAGTATACGTACTAACCAAGGAAGAAGGTGGTCGTCATACTCCATTCTTCAACAACTATCGTCCACAATTCTATTTCAGAACAACTGATGTTACAGGTTCAGTAGAACTTCCAGCAGGTGTAGAAATGGTTATGCCAGGCGATAACGTAACAATGGACGTTAAGCTAATCACCCCAATCGCTATCGAAGAAGGACTTCGTTTCGCTATCCGTGAAGGTGGCAGAACAGTAGGTTCAGGCGTAGTTTCTAAGATTATTAAGTAATTAACGCTTAAAATTTATACGAAGAAGGCTCCCATTTGGGAGTCTTTTTTTGTTGCAAAAAAACAACGGGTTTGACCCATGGATTTTTTGTATAATAAAACAACACCCACAAATAACTGTGGGTGTTTTGGTTATTTATAATTTTTTATTAACTTTTTGTTGTGGAGCCAATAAATTAATTAATCTACAAAAATTAGATAGTCAATAGTGTTTTGCGGTGTAGATTAATTGTTTGGAAAGAGTTAAACTACTTTACTAACAAATATTTTTCTAAATTAAAAAGGTTCCACATTTTTGCTTGTTCGGGTGGGTAGCAAATAAAACGCAGATGGTCTTTTGTAACAGGGTGGTCAAAGGTAAGTTGCACGGCGTAAAGATTTAAAAGTCCTGTTTTGGCAGATTTACCGCCATATTTTACATCTCCATAAATTGGGGTGCCAAGAGATTTCATTTGAACTCTTGCTTGATGACTTCTGCCGGTAATCAAATTAATTTGCACCAAACTATAACCATCTTCTTCTTCCAAAACTTCATAGTCAAGTTCTGCACGCTTTGCACCAATTGTGCTTTGGGGAACAATTTCTACCATATTGTTCTTTTCGTCTTTTTTTAGGTAATGCACAAGATGTCCTTTTTTTGTTTTAGGAGAGCCAACAACAACGGCAAAATAGGTTTTGTGTACATCGTCTGTTTTAAATTGCTCACTAAGTCTGCTGGCGGACTTGCTGGTTTTTGCAAAAACCATTACGCCCCCGGTAGGTCTATCTAATCTATGCACCAGCCCGCAATAGACATTGCCGGGTTTGTTGTACTTTTCTTTTATATATGCCTTTACCATATCTAGCATATTTTCATCGCCCGATGAATCGCCTTGACTTGGTATATTCTGTGGCTTTTCTACGACAATAATTTGATTGTCTTCAAATAAAATATTAAAATTGTTTTCCATTTGTTATTCTCCTATAAAAACCGAACTGTTTCCGCAAGGAAGGATTAAATTATCTTTGCAAGGAAGTCCAACTTCGTAACTTTCATATCTACCTTTTTTATTTTGCAAAGCAACTCTCAAAACATTTTCCATGGCGGTTGCACCAAGTCCGGTAGTGTAACTGTTTATAAGCACAAACAACGGCTTGTCGCTAAGCACCTTTTCACAAAGTTTAACAAAGTCTGCAATATTATCTTCAAGTTTCCAAACTTCGCCATTTGTACCACGCCCATAACTAGGTGGGTCCATAATAATAGCATCGTATTTTTTGCCTCGCCTAATTTCACGCTCTACAAATTTAAAGCAGTCATCTACAATATATCTAATTGTAGCACCTTCAAGCCCAGACAGGTTTGCATTTTGTTTGCAACGCTCTACCATATTTTTTGCACTGTCTACATGGGTAACGCTTGCTCCGGCACTGGCACAAGCAACAGTTGCTCCACCTGTGTAGGCAAATAGGTTTAGTACACTTATAGGGCGATGTGCGTTTTTTATAAGGTCAATCATCATTGCCCAATTTACAGCCTGTTCGGGGAACAGTCCGGTGTGCTTAAAGCCCATTGGTTTAACCAAAAATTTTAAATTTCGCCAGCCAATTTGCCACTCTGCGGGAATTTTATTAAGATATTTCCACTCGCCTCCGCCAGAGTTGGAGCGGTGGTAGTGTGCGTCCGCTTTTTTTTCGGAAATTTCATCGCCCCATATAACTTGTGGGTCGGGTCTTAAAAGGGTAACTTTTCCCCAGCGTTCTAGTTTTTCGCCCTTGCCTGTACGCAAAACTTCAAAGTCCGTCCACTCACTATTGTATTTCATTTTTTTCTCCATTTTAATAATTATCTAAAATTGTTTGCATATCAATAATGTCTGCTGTAACAATAATTCCAACGGGCAACTCAGTATAAGCACCAGAAGGCGTTATGATAATGGTGGTTAATTTGCGATTTTGTTGAAACATATAAAGCACATTGTCTATGGTTATTTTTTCACTAACAACCTCGTAGTGGTTGCTACTGTCCAAAACGGCAACGCTATCTACAATGCGTTTGTTTAGCAAATCTCCAACATTTCCGCCACGGGACAAACATTCGCCAATGGCATCAATAACCATCTTTCTGTTTAACACGCCAACCAAGGTTCCTTTTAAATATACCGGAACATTGCTAAACCCCGTTTTGTACAACTCCTTTAAACAATCGCACAATTTTACTTCGCCCTGTGCCAAAAAGACGCTACGGTTTACCACTGAGTTCATAGCCAGTGGGGGAGTAGTTACCTTGCGCACAATGGCTTCTAGTTGTTCTACAACATCATCGTGAGGTTCGGCAATTACACGGTCATCGCTACGATGCACAATGCTATTGCGAAGTCTGCCATAATCTATTAGGTCGTCTTCATATTTTTTAATTATTGCATTTACAGAGGCACTTTTTCGTATAACGTCCGAAAAACTAAGTGCCGGCTTAAAATTATATATATCTCTTATACATTTGTCAAGACGGTTGTATGCAGTTATAAATCTGCCTGCGTTAGATTTGTCCATATTATTCTCCTATATTTTAATAACTTTTGATGGTCGACATCAAAAACAGGGTTAAATAAGCACTTACCCCACCAAAAGGTTAATATTCACCTAAAATCAGTATAACATATCAATTGCGTTTTTGAGAACAATTTTTTAATTGATATTTAAAATTTTTGGTTTTTTGTTGTAATTTATATCAAAATGATGTATAATAATTAAACCGTGCTAGACGGGGAGTTAGTGGTGCCCTTAACCTACAATCCACTATATGTAGGGTCGAAGGCCTATATAGGCTTATAGTATGGAAGGCCGAACACAATAAGAGATGTAGATACCAAGGTCTTGTGCAATAGCACTTTGTGAACCATGTCAGAGCTTGACCGCAGCAGCATTAAGCAAAATCTGTTATGTGCCACAAGGTTGCTTTGGGGGAGTTGGCTGTTGTGTTACCGCTTCGGTGCTATCTGTCGAAATAGGATGCACGGTTTTTTTATGTCCAAAAAAATTGCGTACGCTACAATAGAAAAAATATTTATACTAATTTTATTTGATACAATTATTTATAATAATAATTTGCAACAAAAATTCGCTTTTAAAAACAAAAAATAGAAAATCTCAAAACTTGCGAAAATAATTTTACAAATACATTTTTTTAAATTAAAATTAAATCATAGTCAAAAATTTTATTTCACGAAGTTGGTTTAATTTTGATTTGCATTAAACAAAATATTTTAAGGAGAAATGTATGAAAAATTTTAAAAGCAAGTTTTTACTTTTATTTACCGGACTAATTTTGTCATTATTTATTCCTACAATGTTGAGTGTGACAAATGTCGCTTATGCTGGAACCGGTGAACCGGCAGAGGGGGGAGCTGTCGGCACTACCGCAGTAACAATTACCGAAACCCCGCAAACTTATACCTATGATGGAACAAAAAAAGCGTTTGAAATTAAGGGTTGCAATGTCTCAGAGGCTGAATTGCAGACGACCCCATTTGTAATAACATATTCAAATGCAGAGGGTGCAGTTACAGACCCTACAAACGCTGGAACTTATACCGTTACCATTGAAAGAGTCGCACAGGGAGAGTACCAAGCGTATAACAAAACCATTGAGGGTGGCTTAGTAATAAACAAGAAAAAAATTAATGCGCCCGAAGCCATTACCACAGAGTTTGTTTATAACGGAAGTGAGCAAACTTACAATTTGGCAACTAATTCTGCATACATTATAGAAGGTAACACAAGAACAGGTGCTGGTACCCAAAAAGTAACAGTAAAACTTTCGGATACCGCAAACACCGAGTGGTCGGACGGCACAATTACTCCAAGAGAATACACCTTTACAATAAATAAAGCAGTAAAAGAAGTGCCAGTTTTGGCAAGTGTTGTATATAATGGTCAAAAACAAATAGCAACATTGCCAACAGGCGTAGATTATTGTGTAATTGTAACCAATAATGGTGGTACAAATGTTGGAACATACGATGTAACATTAGAAATGGACGGCGAAATTTTTAAAAACTACAAATGGGCGACAACAGAAAACGTAACCATTACAACCACTTTCCAAATTACCAAAGCCACAAACAAAATAACCGAAATAGTATTTGCAGATTTTCAATATAAAACAAAACCAACACCTGCTACGGTAAAGGCAAGTTTTGGTGCAAGCAATGCAAAATTTACTATTGATGGCGAAGAAACCGACTTTTCTGAAATTTTATTAAACGCCGGAAAGCACACAATTGTTGCTACAATTCCTGGCACAACAAATTATGATGAAGCAACGCTTAGCCGTGAGTTTACAATAAATAAAGCACAAGTTAAAGCAAGTGATTTACCAACGGTTAGTAGAGAATATACATACAATGGTACTATGCAAACTGTTGTTTTGGCAAACATAAAAGATTACCTAACAGTTTCTGGTACACAAACAGCAAAAAATGCAGATAATTATATCCTAACCATAACAATAAATGATAGTACAAATTATGAATTTGCAGAAGGCGTACAAACCACACTTACATGGACTATTAAAAAAGGTACAAACACCTTTACCGCTCCTCTTCAAATAAGCGGGTGGGGCTATGGCGAAAATGTAAATACACCAACTGCAACAGGCAAGTGGGGAGAAGTAACTTTTAGTTACAAAACAAAAGAAGGAACAGCCCTAACAGCCGAGCAATTAAAAAATGCATCTGCTGGCAGATATGTTGTAACAGCAATCATTCCAGCAGACGGAAACAACTACGATGAAATATCTTCTAGCAAAGAATTTGATATAACCAAAAAGAAAGTTGCACCACCAACTGTTAAAACGGGAACCTTTACCTATGACGGTGCCGTAAAAACATTAGAACTAAATGGTTTTGATGAAGCAATTATGAATATTGCACAAAACTCTGGTACAATCGCCAATAGTTATACTGCAATAGTTACTCTAAAAGATACAACTAATTACGAATGGGCAACAGCGTTTGACGGCAATATTAGTTGGACAATAAACAAAGCCACGGTAGAAATACCTAATAAAGATACAACGGTATTTACCTATACAGGTACAGAACAAACCTATGTTGTGGCACAAAACGAAAAATATACCGTTTCAAACAACAAGCAAACAAATGCAGGCAAATATAATGTTACCATAGCATTAAAAGATTCGACAAATTATACATGGGCAGATGGTAGCATCGAAAATATTGTTTATCAATTTGAAATAAACAAAGACACCAAAGGATTGCCACAGTTTAATAGCGTTATGTATAATGGTCAAAAACAAATAGCAAACCCAGTAGAAGAAAGTGACGAATATATAATCGAAATTAATGAAGGTGGCACAAACGTTGGAGTATATAATGTAACCATAAAAATGAGTGACGAACTTTTTGTAAACTACAAATGGGCAACAACAGATAGTCAATCGGTTACAACCACCTTTGAAATAACCAAGGCAAATGACAATACTCTAACTAATTTAAGCATAAGCGGTTGGACGTATGGCGGAGAGCCAAGCACTCCTACCGCAACAGAAAAATATGGAACTGCTACATTTACCTATGTAGGAACAAGCGGTACAACCTATGCAGAAAATGCAATTGCTCCAACTAATGCAGGTAGTTACAAACTAATTGCAAAAGTTGCCGAAACCGAAAATTATAATGGCGTAGAGCAAAGCATAGAATTTGCAATAAACAAAGCCACCAACAAGTTTAACAGTCTTACAATTGAGGGCTGGTCAGCAGGTAGCCCTGCAAAAACTCCTCAGTATAATGTAGATTTTGGAACCCCTACATTTATGTATGTAAGTACAGATGGCAAGGGTTACGAAAGTGACGTTGCACCAACAACAGTTGGTAGATATAAAGTAGTTGCCACAGTAGCAGAAACCACAAATTATGACGGAGCAACAAGCGAAGCAGAATTTAGCGTTGCTGGAGCCCCTAATGCAATTACCGGTTTAACCTTAGCAGGTTGGATATATGGAGAAGAGGCTAATACCCCAACAGCAACAGCACAACACGGAACAATAGTATATTATTATGTTCAAAAAGGGGAATCAGCTTACACCGAAGAAAATTTAACTGCCCCAACCAATGCAGGCGAATATACCGTTATTGCAGTGGTAACAGGAACGGAAGAATATGAGGGTGCAACTGCAAGTGTAGACTTTACAATTTCTAAGGCAGAAGTAGATGCAAGCAAGTTGCCAACAGTTATCGGAACTTACACCTACACAGGCGAAAAACAAACATTAGTAACCACAGCAGTAGAATCTTACATTACGCTACAAGGCGATACAGAAGCAATTAACGCAGGCGAATATACTGTAAGAGCAATTTTAGATAACAATCACAAATGGGCAGGGGGCGTTAGCGACAAGGTAGTGTGGACAATAAATAAAGCCACCCCAACAATCACCAATTTAGCAATAACAGGTTGGGTATATGGGGGTTATGATGCAACCGTTAACACACCAACCGCTAACAGTGATTTTGGAACCATTAGGTATGAATACAAACTAGATGGTGTTGTAGTTGGAAACATTGCAAATGCTGGCGCAAATACCTATACATTGGTAGCAATAGTAGATGCCGACACAGCAGGAAACTATACCGAAGCCCAAGAGTCAATTACATTTACAATTTCTAAGGCGGTAGTTAGCGTTGTTCCTAGCGTAAATGATGCATTTACATATACAGGTAGTGAGCAAACATTAACTGCCGAAAACCTACAAGATTATAATGCAGATATTATGACAATTAGTGATAACACCGCAACAAATGCAGGAACCACTAATGTAACTATAAAATTAGATGCAAATCACATTTGGGAAACAACAAACAGTGATACCATTACAATAGAATGGACAATAAATAAAGCGCAAACAACCATAGAAAATTTGGAGATTGCAGGCTTTACATACAAAGAGTGGAATGAAAGCACAAATGCACCAAGTGCAACAACTCAATTTGGTGCAACAATTTCGTACAAATATCTAAATGCAGAAAACCAAGAGGTTACTGATATAAGCACCGCAAGTGCAGGCAGTTACAAACTAATTGCAACAGTAGAAGATACTACAAACTATATTGGTAGTACCGCAGAAGTTAATTTTGTGGTAGCAAAAAAAGTTGTTTCTACTAAACCAACAGCAGAAAGTGTTGTGTTTAATGGAGCAGAACAAATAGCAACTCTTACCGGGTTTGATGCCGAATATATGACCATTATAAATGGCTCAAACAAAGGTACATCTGCGGGTCAATATACAATACTAGTAGAACTTGACCCTAACTATGAATGGGCAGAAAATGTTGACGGAAAGGTATTGTGGACAATTGAACAAAAAACAATTACCGAAACTCCAACATTAAGCCAAGTAACATTTGTTTATGACGGAAACATTAAGTCGGTAACCGTTGTTGGCTTACCAGAAGGCGTAGTTCAAGAATGTACTAACAATATGAATGTAAAGGCTGGTAGTTATAATGTAACTATTACCCTAAAAGGCGACTATAAGTGGCCAGAAGGTGTTAGTCATACACTAACATGGACAATTACAAAAGCCGAAGACAATGCAATTACTAACCTTGAGATTGCCGGCTGGACCTTTGGCGAATCAGCAAAAACTCCTACTGCAACAGCAAAATATGGAGTTGTTACATTTACCTATGTAGGAACAGATGGCACAACCTATGAAGAAAGTGCAACCGTTCCAACTGGTGCAGGTAGTTACAAACTAATTGCAAGTGTAGAAGATACCGAAGACTACAACTCTTGCACACTTAGCAAAAATTTTGAAATAGCAAAAGCAACCCTTGTTATAAATGAAGCAACCCAACAAGTAACCGAAGGCGAAACGGGTGCATTTACTATTGAATCAGCAGAAAATTCGGGTGCGGTTATTTATTACGCACCAACAGGCACCGAAAACTGGACAACTGTTGTTCCTACGGTTGCGGGCGTTTACGATGTTAAGGTAGTAATTTCATCTACCAGCGCAAACTATAACCCAATAGAAAGAAAAATTTCTCAAGGCTTTAAGGTTGTTAAGCCAGTTGTTAGCGAAAAGCCTGCCGAAACCAAAACCGACCCAACCGAAAAAACATTAAAAATTGGCGTAGTAATTGGCTTGCTTGCTGTTGGCTTTATTGCAATTGCCTTTATTGTAGTACTTTGCGTACACCACAAAAACAAGAAAAAAGCCGATGATTTTATCGAAGAACAAGACAAAGAGTTTTTTGATGAATAAAAAGCCAAAAGTTTAAAATAAATAAGTATAAAAACAGATAACAGAAAAAACTTTTAAACAAATTTTCAACACACTGTTAAAAACCACCTCAAATTAATTGTGAGGTGGTTTAGTGTTTCACAAATTTTTGTTTGATGGAAATATTGTAGCAACTAGAGATGGTAAAGATGAAAAAGTAGGAAATGTATTAGTTGATTCGCTAAAAGAGTTTATTTACAAACTTTAAAATGCTATATATAATTTTAAAAAACACTATTTATGTGTTATACTGCTTTTGGGATTTATAATTTATATAATAAATAAAATAAATATTAAATTCGAACTAATTATATAAGGAGAAAATATGTCAAAATTAGAAAAAGAAGTAAAAATATTAGATATTGATATTAATGAAACAATGGAACGATTGAAAAAGATAGGTGCTAGTTTCAAAGGAAAAAAGAATCAAAAAATATACGTATATGATATCCCAACAATATACTATAGATTTTTAGAAGCCGTAGAGTTATTAAAATCTGACAATGAACTTGTTGTAATAACTAATATAAAAAGATTATCAATCATCTTTGATGAATTTGTAGATTTGATTTCGGATGATGAACTCAAAAACATTTATGCGGATATGCATATTAATGATTTTAATGAGCTTTTGACTATGAATAAAAATGATATAATTAGTAAGTTAAAAAATTCTGAATTGCTAAACAAGAAAATTTCAGATAAACTAATTAATCCTAACAAGTGGGTAAGATTAAGAAAAAGTAATGAAAAGATAGAACTTACATTAAAACACATTTACGAAAAAAATTCGTACGATATTCAAAAAGTAAAAGAGTATGAAATTGGTGTGTCAGATTTATCTGAAACAAATTTATTATTAAATGAAATGGGAATAGTAAATCGAAATTATCAAGAAAAAATACGATATAGCTTTGCATATAAGGATGCAGAAATAGAGCTGGATGAGTGGCCATTACTGGAACCATACATGGAAATAGAATGTGATAATGAAAAAATTATTAAGGAAATAATTGAAGGCTTGAATTTCGAGAACAAGGAAATAGTTTCCTTAAATACAGAACAGTTGTATAAAAGAAAAGGAATTGACATTTTGAAGATAGCAGACTTAAGTTTTAATTAAATATGCTGGGGATACAGTGAATCAAAAAAGTGGGCATGTTTTTAAATTATATTAAATTGATGTAAAAGTTGTAGTAGAAAGCATAAATGACAACTATAACGCATTTGAAAAGACGGTTGTAGCAGGATTTAAAATCTCTGCAAAGATTGTTCCAACTTCTACAGAACCCGAAAAACAAAAGGGCTTAAACAGTTCTCAAGTAGGAATAATCGTTACCGCATTGGCAGTTGGGTTTATAGCCATTGCATTACTTGTTGCAATATGTATTCATCATAACAACGAAAAACGAGCAGAAGAGTTTTTAGACGAACAAGAAGATGAAAATAGAAACGACTAAAAACTTTTGAACAACTTTTAAACGCATTGTTAAAAATCACCTAAATCTTAGGTGATTTTTGTGTGTCGTGTAAACTTTAAAAAATAGGTTTTTGGTGGTATAAGCCTTGTTTTAAATTTGGTGTGAAGGGTTTAAGTATAACAACAACCAATAGTAGAAAATTTTAGTTTTTTAATTTAATTGTAATATTTTTGCAACTATGGTAAAATAGGTTTATGAAGAAAAGAATAGATGTTATTTTAACCGAGCGTGGGTTATTTGAAAGTCGCTCCAAAGCGGTTATGGCAATAAATGCAGGAGTAGTACAAGTTTTTGGTAAAACAGTTACAAAACCAAGCGAAAAGTTTTTAGAAGATGCGGAAATAAAAATTGTGGGCGAAACTCTAAAATATGTGTCTAGGGGCGGGTTAAAGTTAGAGGGTGCAATAAATAAGTTTGGTTTACAATTTGCTGGTAAAACCGTTTTAGATATGGGGTCTAGCACAGGTGGGTTTACCGATTGTGCCTTGCAAAACGGTGCAAATAAGGTAATAGCGGTAGATGTTGGCACTAATCAGTTGGCAGAAAGTTTAAGAAAAGATAATAGGGTGGAGTTGTATGAAAACACCGATGTAAAAAATCTTCCGCAAGCCATTTTTGACGAAGCCCAAATTATTGTCGCCGATATATCATTTGTAAGCATTGTAAAAATTATTGCAAGCATTATTAATAGTGTACACAATCAAGAACTAATGCTATTAATAAAGCCACAGTTTGAATGTGGATTAGATATTGCAAAAAAGTACAAAGGTGTAATAAAAAGCGAAGAACTTTCGCAAAAAATTGCAAATGAAACCATACAAAAACTAGAACAACTAGGGTTAACGTTGCAAGGGTTTGCCCCCTCTCCAATTACGGGTGGCGATGGCAACCACGAATACATAACTTTGTTTAAACGAAAATGAGTTGACGACAAATCTGCTATAACATATATTTAGATAAGATATTTACTAATGCATCATATCGAGATGATTGGAATAAATTCTTAGAAGATATAGAAAATAGTTAAAGGATAATAATAAAAATGAGTAAATATTATGACAATATTAGCAAAGAAATAAAAGATTATTTTGAAATTTTAGAACCAAATTTCCCAGAATGGTTAAATGAATATATAGATACAAAAGAATTATTATCACAGCAATATATTAGTGTTACTTGTGGCACTATTTATTCAGACTTATTTGAAAGCAATTTTTTCTTTTCAAGTCTAGACCATTCTGTTGCAGTTGCTTTAATTGTTTGGCATTTTACACATGATAAAAAACAAACTTTATCTGGATTATTTCACGATATAGCAACACCTGCATTTAAGCATTGTATAGATTTTCTTAATGGAGATTATATGACTCAAGAAGCAACAGAAGATTTGACAACAGAAATAATAAAAAATTCAAAAGAAATTATGACCTTATTAAAAAGAGATAATATTAAAATATCAGAAATAGATAATTATCATTTATATCCTATTGCTGATAATGATACACCTAAATTATCTGCTGATAGATTAGAATATTCACTATCAAATGCTTTATTTACTTATAGATTATTAGATTCAGAAATCATTAAAGAAATATATGATGATATTGAAATACAAACTAACGAAGAAAAAGAAATTGAATTAGGATTTAAAACTAAAAAAATTGCTAGAAACTTTGTTAAGGTTACGAGCCGATTATCCGTTATATATCGTGAAGATAGAACTAGATATTCTATGCAATTAATTGCTGATATTCTAAAAAAAATAAGTGATGAAAACAAAATTTCTAAAAAGGATTTATATGAATTAAAAGAAAGTGAAGTAATAGATATTATAGAATCTTCTAAATATAATGATATTTTTAATATTTGGAGAAATGCTAAAAAAGTAAAAACAACAAAAGAAGAACCTCAAAATGTTTATTATGTACATCATGGAGCAAAGATTAGATATATTGATCCACTATTTAATGGTAAAAGGATTTCAAAGTGTTGTAAAATTGCTAACAAAATGATAGAAAATAATTTATCTTACGATATGAATAATTATGTATATTTAGATTTTAATTTCTGATAATAAAGGGTATTGGAATTCCCATACTAGAATTTATGCGGGAGTATAAATTCAGTGCTGGCTAGACATAGATTTTATTCCCATATTCAAAAAATATAAAAAAGAGGATTAAATTATTATTATAAGTTTTTCCTCTTTTTTGAAGATTATTTATATAAAAACATATTCATTTAAGACAATTTCTTCTGTTGTATTTTTATAGGTGTTCATTAATTTTGTCCATTCTAATGGATTTAATTCTTTGTTTTTTTTCAGACAGTCTTTCATCATGATATTTAAAGTCTTTTAAGATGTTGGTTAAATCTTTGTTAGGTTTTTGATTTTCAATTACTTTAAAATCAAGCATGAAAAAAGTCCTTTTTTCTGTGATAAGAGGACTTTTAAAATTTTAGATAAAATAAAAATCCGCGAAACTTTAAGTACATAAGTTGATTTTAAATGTAAGGGGTTTAGCAATATTAAAACTATTAATTTCAACTGGTATGTGAGTTGGAGAAATTACAAGATTGAATATATCAGATATGAATTTTCAAGAAAGAAGTTGTATTGTTTTAGGAAAAGGTAATAGTGAAAAAGAGGTTTATTTTAGTGCAAAAATGTATGTAAAGAAATACATTGAAACTAGAATCAATGATAATGAAGCATTATTTGTGTCACTTTTAAAACCTTATAACAGATTAGGAAAATCAGGGATTGAAATTTTAATTAGAAATTTAGGGGAAGAAGCTAATATAAATAAAGTACATCCACATAAATTTAGAAGGACGGTGGCGACTATGGCTATTGATAAGGGTATGCAAACAGAACAAGGACAAAAATTATTAGGGCATATTAAAATAGACACTACAATGGAATATGTTATGGTAAATCTAAATAATGTAAAAAATTTACATAGAAAATACATCACATAATTATTATAGTAGATTCAATATCTGAAATTGTAGACAAATGGTATAAAATGTAATATAATGGTAGCGATAATAGAGAAAGGAGTTCGATGTGCATGATAGTAATTTTAGAAGGACTAGACAACACAGGAAAAACTACTATTGCAAAAATGTTAATGCAATATTATAAGATACAAGGGAAAAATGCAATTTTGGCTAAAGAATTAAGTACACCGGTTGGAGAACAAATAAAGCAATTATCTAGGGAAGGAAAACTAACACCAGAGCTAAAATCATATTTGTTTCCAGCGGATAGAAGATTGCTACTAGATGGACTTGGAGAGATAAAGAAAGACGACATTGTTATTTTTGATAGGTATGTGCCATCTGCTATTGCATATAGAATAGCAGATGGAATTGATAAAGAGTGGGTTCAAGGAATTAACAAGAACTTTCCTAGACATGATTTAGGCTTTTATATAGATATAACTCCTGAAGAGTCTATTAGAAGAAATACAGATCAAAAATTCAACATTAGATATTCATATGAACACTTAGATAGAGTGAGAAAAGCCTACAAAAGCATATTAGATGAATATTTACTTGAGCAAATTGATGGCAGCCAAAGCATTAACGATATTTTTAAACACATTGCTAGGAGAATAAATAACAAAATTAAAGAAAAAGAATCTATAGAGAGGTAATGAAAATGATAGATTTAGGAAAAATTCAAAAAGAAATATATCAAAATAAAATAGATAAGGGATTTAATGTTACAGATATTAATAAAGAATTTTGTTTAGCATATGGTGAAGTATCTGAGGCATATGAAGCATGGAGAAAAAAGAAAGATGACTTAGGAGAAGAACTTGCTGATGTTGCAATTTATTTGTTAGGATTATCTGAAATTTTAAAGATTGATTTAGAGGATGAAATACTAAAAAAAGTTTATAAGAACTCAAAAAGAGAATATAAAATTATCAATGGGATAAATATGCGGGCAAAAGAATATGAAAAAAAATAATATATATTTAGCTACAAAATTATTTAGTTTTTATGACAGATATGCATCAATAAATATGTATGATGCTGTTTTAAAAAGTAAAAAATATGGAAATGCAAATATTTATCTACCATTTAGAGATAGTAATATGAAAGTAAGTAATATAGGAAATGTTTCTAAAAATATTTTCGATGCAGATATAAATTCGTTAAGAAATACAGATGTATTTATTTGTAGAATTGATGGATTATCATTTGATGCGGGAATTGGTTTTGAGTTAGGTTACTGTCTAGCAAAAGAAAGTTTATTATATGTATTTAGTACAGATTTTGTTAGAACAAAAATTTTTGAGCGTAAATTTACAATTACTAATATTGTCGATAAAATAGCTAATTCATTTTATTATGAATATAAAGATAATGAAGCTTTAAGTTACGAAGATAATTTGAAAGAAAATATTAATGAATTTACAAAATTTGTAACAGACAAGACAGATAAATATGATTTTAAATTTAAAAATAAACTTATAAGTAATAAACAATATGATGTTTTTATAGATTTGTGTGGACAAAAATATCAATGGAATGAAATTCTATTAAGCTCAATTGTAGCAGAATTAGAAAAGAATGATATTACTTATTGGATAAGTGATAGATATAAAGCTGATTATGATTTTGAAAAAGATGTTTTGGCTTTAGATAATTGCAGAATTTATTTAACATGTTTTGATGAAAACGAACCAGATTTTGATTCATGTATTTTACAAGGATATGCTTATCATAAAAATAAATACATAATTGGTTATGAATCCAATAACATTATATATTTTGTAGAAGGTGGACAAACTATGGGGGTTAATTTAATGATTGAACAATCATGTAACGTAATATTAAAATCATATACAGGAATTATTAATAAAATAATGGAGTTAAAAAATGAAAAAGAAAACTAATCTAGATATATTAATGATAATGTTTGGTTTTACATTTTTCTCTGGTAGTCCTACTTATAGGACATAAATATCATCTAAATTGTATAGATGTTATTATAGGTGGAATATCAGCTTGCTTTTTTAAATTTTGAATATCTTCAATAAATGCAATTATAGTTACAAGTTTGATAACGATAGTTGGAAATTATAATAGTAAAAGGATGAATAAAGGTGGTCGTAGTTATGAAAATAAGTGAATTAAACACGGAATATGATAAGTTACAATTACAGTATGGAGCAAAGGAGTTAACATCTATATATAATGGAGGATGCACTGATAATCCAGATTTTTGTTTTGTTTTTATGAATCCTACTGGAAAAAATATTGCATCAGATCCAAATTGGAAAGGGAGAAGATCTCCTTGGATTGGAACTAAGAATATATGGAAATTGTTTTATAAAATAGGATTGCTTGATGAAAAAATATATAGTGATATTATGTCAAAAAAGCCACAAGAGTGGGATGAAAAATTTGCAGATTTAGTATATGCTGATGTAGAAAAACACAAATATTTTATAACTAATTTAGGAAAATGTACACAGGTAGATGCTAGAGTATTGTCAAATTCGGTTTATAGTCAATATTTAGATTTATTATGCAAAGAAATAGAAATAATTAATCCTAAGACAATTATAACACTTGGAAACCAAGTAAGTTCTATTGTGTTGGATAAAAATATATCAGTATCTCAATGTAGAAAACAAAACTTTTTAAAGAATATAGCTGGTATGGAATATAAAGTATACCCAGTTTATTATCCTATTGGAAACGGAATGATGAATATAGACAAAGCAATTGAAGACTTGAATTTTATTATAAAAACAAATTCTTCTACTGTAATTTTATAGGTGTTCATTAATTTTGTTCACTCTAATGGATTTAATTCTTTGTTTTTTTTCAGACAGTCTTTCATCATGATATTTAAAGTCTTTTAAGATGTTGGTTAAATCTTTGTTAGGTTTTTGATTTTCAATTACTTTAAAATCAAGCATGAAAAAAGTCCTTTTTTCTGTGATAAGAGGACTTTTAAAATTTTAGATAAAATAAAAACTCACAAACTTTTAAGTCCGTAAGTTAATTTTAATTGGAGCGGATGATGGGAATCGAACCCACGCTATAAGCTTGGGAAGCTCATGTTCTGCCATTAAACTACATCCGCAAGGTTGTTTATAAAAGTTATTTTAGCACAAACAATAGTTTATTGCAAATGGTTTATTTGTTTTTGCATATATTTTTATGCCCTGGTGGAAGTGCGTGGTGTATTAAGCGGTTTTTAACCCCCAAAACATTATTTTTGCGAGAAAATAAAACCATTGGTTTAATTTGGTAATAAGGCTTTTTGTGGGCAAAAAGGGGTAAAGTTTTTACCAATTTGACAACGCAATAATTTTGTGTTATAATATGGTTAGTGTTTTAAAATAAATTTTTCTATTAAAACACTACACATATTGATTTTGCACTTGTCTAGCAAAATCAAATAGGAGAACTTTTTATGGACAAAAGTTTTGAGGCCTCCCCCAATTCGGTGGACGGTCGAGAAATGAATGGAGTAAAAAGCTTTCTGTTAGATATAAGAAATAAATTAAAGGAGAAGAGTACAGAGGTTCGATTAAGATTAATTCCCTTTACGAACTTTACCTTTTTGGAAGAGGAAAGAGAGGGTGTGGTTGTTTGTAGCGGTGTTGAGTTTTTGGACTACATGAAGGGAATAAGGTACAAACCCCAAAACGCAAAAGAATTTTTTTGCTGTATGTATGGGCTAAACGAAAGTTGCAAAAACAGCATTAAGCGTCACGGCGATTATTTTAGAGAAAAAATTATTAGTCAAGCACAACACAACGGCTGGAATATGGCTGATACGCAAATTGCACTAGATTTAGCACTTTCTAAAATAGAAAAAACCAATAAAAATAATCAATCTAACAGAGAAAGTTTTAACTCCGAAGAAGAAAAAGAGTAACAACGGAACTCATTTCAACATTTGTTGAAGTGAGTTTTTTATTTGCAAACAACCTTTGTAATACTTTTATCTTAATAAATGTGCTTATTATAAACAACTTTTTTGTTGTATGGTAAAGAGCGAAATAAAGATAAATATTTGCTAGCAATTTTTAGATTTGTGTGCTATAATACTTGTCAATAAATTACTAGGGGTAAAAATATGTTTAATGAATTGACCGAAGTTGATATAAAAAAGATGCAAGAAGAAATAGATTATAGGGATACTACTCTTCGTGCAGAACTTATTGCAAATTTAAAGGACGCAAGAGAACTTGGCGATTTAAGTGAAAACGCCGAATACCATATAGCAAAGCGTGAAAAAAACCGAAACGAGAGCCGTATTAGATATTTAAAAAATATGATAAGAACGGCAAAAATTATAACTACAAACTCAAATGCAGATGAGGTGGGTATTTTTGATAAGGTTGACCTATATTTTGAAGACGATGACGAAACCCAAACCTATATGATATCTACAACTCTAAGACGCAATCCAGATGCCAACATAATTAGCAAGGAATGCCCTCTTGGCAAAGCCATAGTAGGAAAAAGAGTGGGGGATAGGTGTTTTGTTAAGGTAAGCGAAGATGTTGGATATTATGTTGTTATCAAAAAGATTACCAAGGGTAAAGATGATGAAAGCTTGCCAATAACCAAATATTAAAAGTTTAGCCTCATTAAAATTTAAAGACAGGGTGAAAAACCTATAAAAGCAATTAAATTCAAATTAAATACACTATGACGAAAATTTCTATATGAACTAAAAATAGCCAAACATAATTTGTTTGGCTATTTTTTATAATTCTTTATTTTCTTCCTCTTCGTTAGGATACATATCTTGATTTATAAAGGCGGTTGCGTATGTGCCGGTAATGGTGGCACCAAGCGTTGATAGTATGGCAATTCTTTCGGAGTTTTCCAATCTTTTGTTAATATTGTTGTATAAACTCTCCGAAAAGTCCTTTTTTTGTTTTAATGCGTCTATTTTACCTTTGTCATAAATAGGAGAAAATTCAATCTTGAATTCGTCCATATGAGATAGTATATAACTTTTACTTTCATTATTAATTAGACTTTGCACGGCATCTTTTCTTACATCTATTGGTTTTGTTGGGTCTTTTGCAATTTGTGAATACAAATTTTTTCTATAACTATATTCATCAGATTGCTTGTATACCTCAACAATGTAATTGTTTAAGTCATGCTCTGCTTTTTGCATATCTGCTTTAAAGTCAGAGGCTTCACCTCGCATATGCTTAATACCAATTACAGATACCAGCCCAGCACAGGTTAAAAGCATAGTTGTTCCGCCTAAAAATAATTTTACAATATCATGTGTACCATTCATTTGTTATTCTCCTTAAACCGTCAATTAGTATATCACTACAAGGTAAAATGTCAATAGGTAAAATTAAATTATTATAAATTTTTCTTTAAGTATATATAAACAAAAAGAATGGAAAACGGGAACAGGTTTTACATTAAATTGTTTGTACATTTTGCACAAAATTTTGAAATTTTACGGCAAAAGTCTAGAAAATTTGCGGGTTTGGGCAAGAACCCCCAAAAAAGTTAGAATTTTTTTGAAAAAGCCCTTGACACGGGTCCGTGTGTTTAGTATAATATTGCACGATGCATTATGGGATGATGCGGAAGGTTACTCACTATGGGTTTCCAAAAGAGATAACTTTCGCTGACAATAGCGCCAATTAATAGGTGCGACAAATTATTCATCTTAGTAACCAATCTGTTTATGCATCCAGAAAGGTGAGTTAATTTGGGAAATAAAAAAGGAGAAGAAAATGGCTACACAAAAAATGAGAATTACTTTAAAAGCATTTGACCACAACCTAATCGACGCATCTTGCGAACGAATTGTGGAAACTGCTAAAAAGGCTGGGGCTAAGGTTTCGGGACCTATTCCTATGCCTACCGAGAAAGAAGTTGTTACAATACTTCGTTCTCCACACAAACACAAAGATTCCCGAGAACAATTTGAAATAAGAACACATAAAAGACTTATTGATATCTACAATCCATCTTCAAAGACTGTTGATTCACTAATGAAGATTGACTTGCCTAGTGGCGTTGATATCAAGATTAAGCTTTAATTATGGGCAGGAGGAAGAAAAATGAACGCAATATTAGGTAAAAAAGTAGGTATGTCTCAAATATTTACTAGCACTGGATTGGTTATTCCTGTAACCGTTGTTGAAGCAGGTCCTTGCTATGTATCTCAAAAGAAGACAGTTGAAAATGACGGATACAATGCAGTTCAACTTGCATTTGTAGACGCTAAGCCATCTAGAGTTACCAAGGCCGAAATTGGTCACTTAAAGAAGGCAAACATTACACCTAAAAAATATCTTAAAGAATTTGATATTGATGGCACGAACCTAGAAATCGGTGCAGAAATAAAGTGTGATGTATTTAAGGCTGGTGATATGGTTGATGTAACTGGTCAAACAAAAGGTCGTGGATTTAGTGGTCCTATCCAAAGATGGAACCTTTCACGTGGACCAATGAGCCATGGTTCAGGTTATCACAGAGGCGTTGGTTCTATGGGTTCTAGCGCAGATCCAAGTCATGTATTCAAAAACAAGAAGATGGCTGGTCAATATGGTAACGAAAGAGTTACAATCCAAAATCTTGAAATTGCAAAAGTCGACGTAGAAAGAAATCTATTACTTATTAAGGGTGCTATTCCTGGTGCTAATGGAAATCTTGTATTCGTTAAATCAGCCGTTAAGAAGTAAGGAGATAAAACATGCAAACTAATGTATTAAATATAAAAGGTGAAGTAGTTGGTAAAGTAGAACTTAATGACTCAGTATTTAAAGTTCCTTACAACGAAGCAGTAATCCACCAAGTAGTAGTTGCAACCCTTGCAAACAACCGTCAAGGAACTAAGAGCACATTAACTCGCTCAGAAGTTAGCGGTGGTGGAAGAAAACCATGGAGACAAAAGGGAACTGGTAACGCTCGTCAAGGTTCTACCCGTGCTCCACAATGGATTAAGGGTGGAGTTGTATTTGCTCCAAAGCCAAGAGATTTCTCTAAAAAGGTTAACAAGAAGGTTAAAGCACTTGCATTTATGAGTGCAATATCTACCAGACTTGAAGAAGGTAATGTAATTGTTCTAGACGAACTAAACATTGCTCCAAAGACCAAAGAGATGGCACAAGTACTAGAAAATTTAAAGGTTAACAGATCAGCCGTTATAGTTACAGACGATGTTAACGAAAACGTAGTTTTATCTGCTCGTAACCTTGAAAATATCGAAACCTCAACCGCAGACATAGTTTCTACTTACGATATCGTATCTAACGAAAAAGTTGTAATAACCAAGTCTGCTATTAAGAAATTAGAGGAGGCTTACAAGAACTAATGGTCAATCACGATTTAATTATTCGCCCAATACTAACCGAAAAAACTTATGCGGGCATTCAATCTAAAAGATATACATTCGAAGTTGCTCCAAAGGCTACAAAAACTCAAGTTAGAGATGCAGTTGAAGCAATCTTTGGAGTTAAAGTAGAAAGCGTAAACATTATTAATGTTCACGGAAAAATGAAAAGACAAGGCAGATTTGAAGGTCTTGCAGGAAACTACAAAAAGGCAATCGTTCAACTAACCGCCGATAGCAAATCAATCGCATTTTTTGATAGTTTAAGTTAATAATAGAGGAGTAGAAAAATGGCTATAAAAAGATACAAACCAACAAGTGCTGGTCTAAGAGGAAAGACATCTGCGTCTTTTGAAGAAATAACCTCTTCAACCCCAGAAAAGTCTTTGTTGGCAACAAAAAAGAAAACTGCTGGTAGAAATTCTTATGGTAGAATTACCGTAAGACACATCGGCGGTGGAAATAGACAAAAATATCGTATAATCGATTTTAAAAGAGATAAAGATGGCATACCTGCAAAAGTTTCAACCATTGAATATGATCCAAACAGAACAGCGTATATTGCATTGCTAACCTATGCAGATGGCGAAAAGAGATATATCCTTGCTCCAAACGGAATTCAAGTTGGTGACGAAATTATGAGCGGTGCTAATGCAGAAATTAAAGTTGGTAACGCATTACCACTAGAAAATATTCCAGTAGGTTCAGTTGTTCATAATGTAGAACTAGATGCTGGTAGAGGCGGAAAAATTGGAAGAAGTGCTGGTAACTCTGCTCAACTTATGGCAAAAGAAGGCAAATATGCAACTTTAAGAATGCCATCTGGCGAAATGAGAAAGGTACTACTTACTTGCCGAGCTACAATTGGAGAAATAGGAAACCTAGACCACGAGTTAATCAAAATTGGTAAAGCGGGAAGAACAAGACACATGGGCATTCGTCCAACCGTACGTGGTGTTGTTATGAACCCAGTTGATCACCCACATGGTGGTGGTGAAGGTAAGAGCCCAGTTGGTATGCCTGCACCAGTTACTCCTTGGGGTAAACCTGCTCTTGGTATGAAGACAAGAAAGAAAAAGAAAGCTTCAAATAAATTAATGGTTAAGCGTATTAACTAATTAGGAGGAAGAAAATGAGTAGATCAGTTAAAAAGGGTCCTTATGTAGAAGAAAGATTAGCAAACAGAATTGCTAAAATGAATGAAACTGGCGAAAAGAGAGTTATCAAAACTTGGTCACGTTCTTCAACAATTCTTCCTACAATGGTGGGTCATACAATTGCCGTTTATGACGGAAGAAAACATATACCTGTTTATGTAACTACCGAAATGGTTGGCTTTAAACTTGGCGAGTTCGCTCCAACAAGAACATTTAAAGGTCACAAAGGTACAAAAACAGTTGATACTAAGGGGGGTAAATAATAATGGCTACTAGACAAAGAGAAAAATCTGCAGCAAGAATAGCAAACCGTGATACACGTCCATTTGCAACTGCAAAATATGTAAGAATTACCCCAACCAAGGTAAGAATTATTCTTGACCTAATTAGAGGTAAAGATTACAGCGATGCCGAAGCGATTCTTGAATACAATGCAAGTCCTGCAGCAAAAACAATTTTGAACGTATTAAGAAGTGCTGGCGCAAACGCTGAAAACAACAACGGACTAAACAAGTCTGAATTATATGTCGCTGAAACATTTGCAGATGGTGGCCCAACATTAAAGAGAAACCAACCAGTTAGCAAGGGTAGAGCACACTCAATTTTAAAAAGAACTTGTCACATCACAGTTAAGCTTGATGTGAAAAAGGCTTAATTTAGGAGGAATGTTTAAATGGGACAAAAAGTCAATCCACATGGACTAAGATTAGGTGTCAACGCTGGCTGGAACAGTCAATGGTATGCAGATAAGAAAACATTTGCAGAATATCTAAAAGAAGATAATGACATCAGAAAGTTCATAAAGACAAAGTATAAAAATTGTAGCATCTCTTCAATTTTAATTGAAAGAGGTGAAAACAAAGTTACCATTACCCTAAACACCGCAAAGCCTGGCGTGGTTATCGGTCAAAAGGGTGCTGGGGTAGAAGGTATGAAAAAGGAACTTTCTGCTTTGGTAAATGGTAAGAATGTTAACATTAACGTTGTTGAAGTTAAAAATCCAGATATGGACGCTCAATTGGTAGCAGAAAGCATCGCCTTTCAACTAGAACAAAGAGTTGGATTTAGAAGAGCCATGAAGCAAGCCCTATCTCGTTGCCAAAAGGCTGGAGTTAAGGGTATAAAAATTATGGTAGGTGGTCGTCTTGATGGTGCAGAAATCGCAAGAAGCGAATTCTATCAAGAAGGTTCACTTCCACTACAAACTTTACGTGCTGATATCGATTATGGTACAGCAACCGCCCATGTATATGGTTCAATCGGTGTTAAGGTTTGGATTTACAAAGGAGAAATCCTAGGTAAAAAGGATCTTTCAATCAAAGGAGGAAACAAACATGTTGATGCCTAAAAGAGTTAAGAGAAGAAAGCAACAAAGAGGCAGAATGACTGGTAAAGCACTTCGTGGTAACACACTAAGTTATGGCGAATATGGCATTATCGCAACAACTCCTTGTTGGATAACCTCTAACCAAATTGAAGCCGCTCGTATTGCAATGACAAGGTACACAAAAAGAGGTGGTAATGTTTGGATAAACATTTTCCCACACAAGCCTGTAACAAAAAAGCCTGCCGAAACTCGTATGGGTTCTGGTAAAGGTTCTCCAGAGTACTGGGTTGCAGTTGTAAAACCAGGTCGTGTAATGTTCGAAATGGGCGGAGTTAAGGAAGAAGTTGCAAAAGAAGCATTAAGACTTGCAACATACAAACTTCCTTGCGGAACTAAAATTGTAACAAAAGCAGACTTTGAAGAAAAGGCTGTAAAACCAAAAGAGGAGGCTTAGGCAATTTATGAACAACAAACAACTAAGAACTCAATCAGATAGCGAATTAAGAAAAATGCTTAGCGACTTAAAGTCTGAATTATTCAACCTTAGATTCTCTAATGCAACTGGTCAACTATCTAACCCTATGGCACTAAACACTTGCAAAAAAGATATTGCTCGTGTAAACACCATTTTAAAAGAAAGAGAGTTAGGAATATCTGTATCAGTTAAGCCTCAAGAAGAAGAAAAGAAGACAACTAAAAAAAGCACCGCTAAAAAAGTTGAAACTAAGAAGGATTAAGGGGAAAACTTATGGATATTAAAAGAAATGAAAGAAAGACAAGAATCGGTGTAGTTAAGAGCAATAAGATGGACAAAACCATAGTTGTAGAATGTGTAGACAAAAAGAAACACCCACTATATGGAAAGACCATCACTAAAACGGTATCTTTTAAAGCACACGATGAAGAAAACATCTGTGATATAGGCGATACAGTTATGATTGCAGAAACTCGTCATTTATCTAAAGATAAGAACTGGCGTCTTGTAAAAATCGTAGAAAAAGTCAAGTAGTAATGGGAGATAAATAGTATGATACAACAGGAAACAAGATTAAAAGTTGCCGACAATACTGGAGCAAAGGAACTTTTATGTATAAAGGTTTTGGGTGGCTCTCGTGTAAAAAGCGGTAACATTGGTGATGTCATAATTGCTGCTGTTAAGGGTGCTGACCCAAAAGGTTCTGTTAAAAACGGTGAAGTTGTAAAAGCGGTTATCGTTAGAACAGTTAAGGGTATCCAAAGACCAGACGGAAGTTCTGTTAAGTTTGACGAAAACGCTGCAGTTATCATCGGTAACGATGGACTTCCTCGTGGAACTCGTATTTTTGGACCTATCGCAAGAGAACTTCGTGATAAGGGCTATATGAAGATAATTTCATTAGCACCTGTAGTTATATAGGAGGCACATTATGGCAAATACACTAAATGTAAAAACTGGTGATAATGTATTAGTTATAACCGGTAAAGATGCTGGTAAGCAAGGTAAGGTTTTGGCTTGCTATCCAGACAAAAATAGAATAGTAGTTGAAGGCGTAAACATTATTAGCCGTCACACAAAGCCTCGTTCAGCACAAGAAGCGGGTGGAATTATGAAGAGGGAAGGAACAATTGATGTTTCAAACGTTATGATTGTTTGCCCAACTTGCGGTAAGCCAACCAGAGTTAAACATGCTGATATAGATGGAAAACATACAAGAGTTTGCAAATGTGGAGCCGTTTTAGACACCAAGTACGAAAAGGTAGCTAAAAAGAAGGCAACAAAAGCAACTGCTACAAAATCAACAAAAGAGAAAAAAGTCGAAAACGCTGAAGAAAAGGCTACAAAGAAGAAAACAACTTCTAAGACCGAAGGTGCTACAACCACAAAAAAGACCACAGTAAAAAATAAAGCCGAAGGCGCAACACTAAAAAGAAAGCAAGGAATGTAATTTTAAAGGAGATAACTTAAATGGAAAAGAATACTAAACAAAACAGATTAAAAGAAAAATACCTAAAAGAAGTAGTTCCTGCTATGCAAAAGAAATTTAACTACGCCAACATTAACCAAATCCCAAAGATTGAAAAAATCGTTTTAAATATGGGATTGGGCGATGTAAAGGACAACAGCAAGTCACTAAACCTTGCAGTTGAAGAATTAGGCTTAATTGCTGGTCAAAAGCCAATAATTACAAAAGCCAAAAAGTCTGTAGCAAACTTCAAACTAAGAGAAGGAATGAATGTAGGTGCAAAAGTTACACTAAGAGGAACAACAATGTATGAATTTTTAGACAGATTCATCTCAATTGCACTTCCTAGAGTTCGTGACTTTAGAGGCGTAAATCCTAACGCATTCGATGGCAGAGGTTCATTCTCTTATGGTGTTAAGGAACAACTAATTTTCCCAGAAATAGTTTATGAGAAAATAGAAAAGATTCGTGGTTTTGATGTTTGCATCGTTACTTCTGCAAAGACTGACGATGAAGCAAGAGAACTTTTAGCACTAATGGGTATGCCATTTAGAAAGTAAGGAAGGAGATAATTTATGGCAAAGAAAGCACTTATAAATAAGCAACAAGGCAAGCAAAAATATAGCACTCGTGAGTACACAAGATGTTCTATTTGCGGAAGACCTCACGCAGTTCTTCGCAAGTATGGAATCTGCCGTATTTGTTTTAGAGAACTTGCGTACAAGGGTGAAATACCTGGTGCTAAAAAATCTAGTTGGTAAAATTTAGGAGGAAATTAAAATGATAGTAACAGATCCTATTGCAGATATGTTGACTAGAATTAGAAACGCACAGACTGCTCGTCATGAAACAGTTATCGTTCCAGATTCTAAAACGAAGAGAGCCATCGCAGAGATTCTTTTGGCAGAAGGCTATATTTCAAAGGTTGAATATATCGAGGATAAAATTCAAGGAAAAATCAAAATCACATTAAAATACACAGAAGACAACAAGCGTGTTATTAGTGGATTAAAGAGAATTTCTAAGCCAGGACTAAGAATATATGCAAGAGTAGAGGAACTACCACGAGTTCTTAACGGTTTAGGAATTGCTATTATCTCTACAAGCAAAGGCGTTGTAACTGATAAAGAGGCAAGAAAACTTGGTCTTGGTGGCGAAGTTCTTGCTTATGTATGGTAGGAGGTAATATTATATATGTCAAGAATTGGAAGATTACCAGTAGAAATACCAGCAGGTGTTACCGTAGAAGTTACAGGTAACAATGTAGTAAAAGTAAAAGGTCAATTAGGCGAATTATCTCAAGAAGTTAACAAGCTAATTAAAGTTGAACAAACTACACTACATGACAAAAACGTTCTTGTATTAACAAGAGCAAACGAATTAAAAGAAACCAAGGCAATGCATGGACTATATAGAGCGCTTATACACAATATGGTAGAGGGTGTTACAAAGGGTTTTGCAAAGTCTATCACCATTAACGGTGTAGGTTACAAATGCGCTGTTCAAGGCAATAAACTAACTTTAAACATTGGATTCTCTCATCCAGTAGTAATAGATGTACCACAAGGGCTAAAAGCATCTTGTCCTAGTGCTACCGAAATTAAAATCGAAGGTTGCAACAAGACACAAGTTGGTCAATTTGCTGCAGATATCAAGGCAATTAAGCCAGTAGAACCATATCACGCATATGGAATTAGATACACCGATGAACATGTACGCAGAAAAGAAATCAAAAAGGCAGCTAAGAAAAAGTAAGGAGATAAGATATGATTAAGAAAATTGATAAGAACTCTGTTCGTGAAGCAAAGCATAAAAGAATTAGAGCCACATTATCTGGAACAACTGAAAGACCTAGACTATGCGTATATCGCTCCCTAGTTAATATCTACGCTCAAGTAATTGACGACACCAAGGGTGTAACAATTTGTAGCGCATCTACCGAAGAAAAGGGAATGGATAAAAAGGTTGCCGGAAAAACCAAGATGGAACAAGCTTACATGATTGGTGAAGAAGTTGCTAAAAGAGCAATGGCTAAGGGCGTTAAGGAAGTAGTATTTGACCGTTCTGGTTACATCTATACCGGACGAGTTCACAAACTAGCCGAAGGCGCAAGAAACGCTGGATTAAATTTTTAGGGTTTAGGAGAAGATATAATGGCAAAAGTTGAAAACAAAAAGAAAGACCAAGCACCAGAAAAGAAAGATGAATTCAATAAAGTTACCGTTGCCATTCGTCGTGTAACTAAGGTTGTTAAGGGTGGTAGAAATATGAGATTTTCAGCCCTTGTAGTTACCGGAGATGGAAAGGGTAGAGTTGGTGCAGGTATGGGCAGAGGTGCCGAAGTTTCAATCGCTATGGATAAAGCAGGCGTTGATGCAAAGAAGCACTTAATGCAAGTTCCACTAAAAGATACAACAATTCCACACGAAGTTGTTGGTAAATTCGAAAAAACCAAGGTTATTATGATGCCAGCCAGAAAAGGTAATGGTATTATTGCCGGCGGTAGCGTTAGAAGCGTTGTTGAACTAGCAGGCATTAAAGATATTACTACTAAGTTATATGGTTCAAACAACCCAGTTAACTGCGTTAAAGCCACTCTTGATGGATTAAGTCAATTAAGATCGGCTGAAGAGATTGCAAAATTACGTGGTAAATCTGTTGAAGAAATTTTATAGGAGATTGAATAATGGAAGAAGTTAAAGAAAAAAAGACAACAACCAAAAAGGCTGAAGCTCCTGTAAAGGAAGAAAAAGCAAAGAAGACAACTGCAACCAAGTCTACAACAAAGACAACTGTTGCAAAGTCTACAACCAAAAAGGCTACAACCGAAACAAAGAAAACTGCTACTACTAAGGCAAGTAAGGCAAGCACAACCAAAAAAGCAGAACCAAAGACCGAAGTTAAAGCAGAAGCAAAGGCTGTTGAAACAAAATCTACAACCAAAGCATCAAAAGCAGAAAAAATGGTTAAAATTACTTTGGTTAGAAGCACAATAGGTGCACTTTCAAAGCAACAAAAAACTATCGAAGCTTTGGGGCTTAGAAAGATTAGAAGCAGTGTAGTAAAGCCTGACAACGCTTGCACAAGAGGAATGATTTTTGTAGTTCGTCACCTTGTAAGCGTTGAAGAAGTTAAGTAAAAATAATAGGGAGATTTAGTTATGAATATACAAAGTTTATCTCCAGCACCTAACTCAACCTTTAAGGATAAAAGACTTGGTAGAGGTATGGGTTCTGGACATGGTAAAACAAGTGGTAAAGGTCATAAGGGTCAAAACGCTAGAAGCGGTGGCGGAGTTCGTCCTGGTTTCGAAGGTGGACAAATGCCACTTATAAGAAGAATTCCAAAGCATGGCTTTACTAATGTATGGTCTAAGGAATACACTGTTATAAATGTTTCAAAACTTAATAGTTTAAAACCTAACACAATCGTTACTGCAGAATTATTGAAGGCACAAGGAATGATATCTAAAATAGAAAAGTTTGGTCTTAAAGTTATCGGCAATGGTGAACTAACCGTTCCATTAACAGTAAAGGCAAATAAGTTCTCTGAGTCAGCTATCAAAAAAATTCAAGCAGCTGGCGGTAGTGTTGAGGTGATTTAATGTTTAAAACGTTAGCAAGTGCATTTAAAAATAAAGAAATAAGAAAGGGAATAATTATAACATTGTTATTATTATTCGTTTATAGACTGGGTTGCTTTTTGCCGATTCCAGGAATTAATAAAGACGCTTATGGTTTAACCGTAAGCGAAGACAACCTTGGCGTTTTGAGCCTATTAAACTCGGTTACGGGTTCGGCTCTTGCAAACGGCTCGTTTCTAGCACTTGGTATAACGCCATACATTAACGCATCTATTATAGTACAATTATTGAGCGTTGGTATTCCAGCTCTCGAAAGACTTTCAAAAGAAGGTGACGAAGGCAGAAAGAAAATGAACACTATAACAAAAGTAGTAGCATTAATTCTTGCAGTCGCTCAAGGTATTGGTACTGTAATTGGATTCGGTGGAAGCAGTCTTGTAAATCTATTTGGTGGCGCACCAATTTGGATTACAGGTGCAACTGTTGTATTGTTAATGGTAGCAGGTACTTGCTTTACAATGTGGTTGGGTGACCGTATTACCGAACAAAATATAGGAAATGGTATCTCATTAATTATTTTTGTAGGTATTATGGCAACCGCAGCAACAGCAATCGCAAATACCTTCCAACAAATTTTTGGTGGAAACACCAGCGCCCTTTGGGAATTACTTGGATTTTTGGTTCTTGCACTTATTGTATTTGTGTTTATCGTATTTATGGATATGGCAGAGAGAAGAATCCCTGTTCAATACGCAAAGCAAATTAAGGGCAGAAAGATGTACGGCGGTCAAAGCAGTTACATACCAATGAAGGTAAATGCAAACGGGGTTATGCCAATAATCTTCGCATCTGCAATTATCTCATTCCCAAGTTTAATTATGCAACTTTGTGGAGTTACGAGAAACAGTGGCTGGTTCGCTAGATTTTATTATGATTATTTAGGAACAGGCAGTGTAGGTTATAGCATTCTGGTAGGTTTATTAATTTTAGGATTTGCGTATTTCTATTCACAAATTCAATTTAACCCAGCAGATGTTAGCCAAAACATACAACAAAATGGTGGCTTTATTCCTGGTATTAGAGCAGGTAAGGCAACAACCGATTATTTGAAGCGTGTAAGCAACAGAATAACATTATTTGGAGCGGTATTCTTAGCATTTGTTGCAATTGTTCCATCAATAGTATTTAGTTTGGTTGCAGGCTCATCACTAGAACTATTAAACGCATTTACAGCAACAGGAATGTTGATTGTTGTTAGCGTAGCGATAGAATTTAATCAACAACTAGAAGCGCAATTAATGATGAAGCGACATAAAAATATTTTATAGGAGATATTTATGAATATTTTAATGATTGGGGCATCTGGGTCGGGGAAAGGTACTCAAGCAAAGATATTGGTTGAAAAATATGGTTTTTGCCATCTATCTATGGGAGATGTACTAAAGGAACAAGTTAAACTTCAAACCGAAGAAGGCAAGTTAATTGACGAATACCAAAAAAATGGCAACTTAGTTCCACTAGAAATTGTTGTTAGAGCATTGATGAACAAAATTGAAGGAACCAAGAATACAAACGGCTACTTACTAGACGGCTTTCCTAGAACATTGGAGCAAGTAAAAGCACTAACGCTAAAAGTAGACCTTGTACTAGACTTTCAGAATGATTTGGAAAAACTTCGTGATAGGCTAGTAAATAGAAGGGTTTGCACAGCGTGCAATACAAATGCTCATGTATCAAAATTAAATAAAGGAAAGTGTCCAGAATGTGGCGGTGAAGTATATCAAAGAACGGACGATAATGACGCATCAATATCAAAAAGAATTAATTTTTATAAAAACGAAGTTATGCCGGTGGTAGACTATTACAAGTCGCACGGATTTAAAGTTGTAACAATTGACGCAGATAGGTCAATCGAAGAAGTTGCGAATCAAATTGAAAATGCAATTCAAAGTGTGAGATAATGATTAAAGTTAAAACACAAGCAGAAATTGAGATAATGCGGGAATCTGGACAGATTCTCGCACGAACACTCAAACTATTAGAAAGTGAAATTCGACCAGGAATTTCAACAAAATATCTTGACAAAATTGCCAATGAATATATAATATCATGTGGCGGGAAGCCAGCATTTTTACATTTATATGGGTTTCCAGCGAGCATTTGCTCGTCGATTGATGAGGTGGTCGTTCACGGTATCCCCCGTGAAAGCGATATTCTTCAAGAGGGTCAAATTATAGGTATTGACTGTGGTGTAAAATACAAAGGGTTCTGTTCAGACGCGGCGAGAACTTTTGGTGTAGGACACATTAGTGACGAGAAACAAAAACTTATAGATGTTACCAGAGAAAGTTTTTTTGAAGGTATCAAGGGTTTAAAAGCAAATGACAGGGTAGGAGATATTGGCGCAAGAGTTCAATCTTTCGTCGAAAAACACGGTTTTTCGGTGGTAAGAGATTTAGTCGGACACGGAGTTGGCAGAGAGATGCACGAAGACCCAAATGTGCCAAATTTTGGCAGAATGGGGCTTGGAGCAAAACTTCCAGCAAATTGTACGATAGCCGTAGAGCCTATGGTAAATGCCGGTGTTCCAGATGTGGTGTTTAATGGAATGTGGGATGTAAAAACTGCAGACCATAAACCATCAGCCCATTACGAAAACACAATATTAATTACCGAAGATGGCGTAGAAATTCTAACAATTTTAAAAGATTAGGAGGATAACAGATGTCGGCTGGCGATGTTATTGAAACCGAGGGAGTAGTAGTTGAGGCTCTTCCGGGGGCTACATTCAAAGTACAGTTACAAAACAATCATATTATCACGGCATATTTAAGTGGAAAACTATGGAAGAACTTAATACGCGTATATGAAGGAGATACTGTCAAATTAGAAATGAGCCCTTATGACTTGACAAAAGGCAGAATAGTTTGGCGACAAAAATAAATTTAGGAGATTACAAAGATGAAAGTTAGACCAAGTGTAAAACCAATTTGTGATAAATGTAAAGTTATTAAAAGAAATGGTAAGGTTAGAGTTATTTGCTCTAAATATCCAAAGCACAAACAAGTTCAAGGTTAATACTTAAAAACAAACAAATAAATAAAAATAACAAAACGGAGGAATGGTATGGCACGTATTGCAGGTGTTGATTTACCAAATGAAAAGAGAGTCGAAGTTGGCTTAACCTACATTTATGGTATAGGTAGAGTTAAAGCGCAAGAAATTTTGGCTGAAACTAAGGTTAATCCAGACACAAGATGTAAGGATTTAACCGATGCCGATGTAAACAAAATAAGAGAATACATCGAAAAACACGTTGTAGTAGAAGGTGACCTAAAAAGAGATTTAGCAATGGAAGTTAAGTCGCTTATGGAAATCGGCTGTTACAGAGGTGTTAGACACAGAAAAGGACTTCCTTGCCGTGGTCAAAAAACAAGTTCAAATGCAAGAACTTGCAAAGGACCTCGCAATAGTTCAATAAAGAAGAAAGGTAAATAAGGAGAAGGATAATGGCAGTTCAAAAAAAGACAGCAGGTAAGAGAAAAAAGATAACAACCAATGTTGAAAAGGGAATAGTACATATTCACTCATCTTTTAACAATACATTAGTAACAATTACTGATGTTGCTGGTAATGTTATTGCTTGGAGTTCTGCTGGTAGTTTAGGGTATAAAGGTAACAAAAAGAGTACCCCATTTGCAGCAGGTCAAGCCGCAGAAACCGCAGCAAATGCAGCAAAAGAATATGGTCTAAAGAGCGTTGAAGTTCTAGTTAAAGGACCAGGAAATGGACGAGAATCGGCTATAAGAGCATTAGCAAATGCAGATATAGAGGTTACAATGATTCGTGATGTATCTCCAATTCCTCACAATGGTTGTAGACCACCAAAAAGAAGAAGGATATAGGAGGAGTGAAGAATGGCTAAGTATATTGAAGCAGATTGCAGACTATGCCGTAGAGAAGGCACAAAGTTGTTCCTAAAAGGTGAAAGATGTCTATCTAAAAAGTGCGCTATGGAAAGACGCCCAGTAGTTCCTGGTCAACACGGAATGGCTAGAAAGAAATTTACCGAATATGGCAGACAGTTAAGAGAAAAGCAAAAAGTTAAAAGAGCTTATGGACTTCTTGAAAAGCAAATGTATGCTTACTACCAAGAAGCAGAAAGACAAAAAGGTGTCACTGGTGAAACAATGCTAAGTCTAATTGAAAGAAGACTAGATAACGTTGTATATCGTATGGGCATCGGAAGCAGTCGTGCAGAATCTCGTCAAATAGTTAATCATGGACATATTTGCGTTAATGGTAAAAGAGTAGATATACCATCTTACCAAGTTAAAGCAGGAGATGTTATTTCTGTTAAAGAAAACAAGCGCCAAAAAGAAATGTTCAAGGCCTTAAAAGAAGTTAAGGTTGTTATGCCAAAATGGTTAGAGTTTGATGCAACCAAACTAGAAGGAAAAGTTTTAGAGTTGCCAAAAAGAGAAGATATTGATTTGGCAATAGAAGAACACTTAATAGTCGAATTATATTCTAGATAATAACAAGGAGGAGATGTAATGTTAGAAATCGAGAAACCTAAGGTTATCTGTGAAGAAGACGATAACGGTGCTTATGCAAAATTTACTGTAGAACCACTAGAAAAGGGTTTTGGTGTTACCCTAGGTAATGCACTTAGAAGGACACTACTTTCTGCACTTCCAGGAGCAGCCGTTGTAGCGGTAAGAATTGAAGGTGTTCAGCATGAGTTTTCTACCATAAAAGGCGTAAAAGAAGATGTTGCTGAAATCATCTTAAATTTAAAAGGACTTGCAGTAAAAACTAGAAGTGATGACAATTCATTCAAAAAAGTTATTACTCTTAATCATTCTGGTGCAGGCGTTATAACCGCAGGAATGATTAATCCAGACGATGAAGTCGAAATTTTAAATCCAGATATGTACATCTGCACACTAGAAAGTGATGCCGTACTAAATATGGAAATAACCATTGGCAGAGGTCGTGGATATGTTCTTGCAGACAAGAACAAAGACGCTACCGCTCCAATAGGAACCATTGCAATGGATTCAAACTTCACCCCATTAAAAAAGGTTAATTTTGAAGTACAAAGCACTCGTGTTGGTCAAAGTATCGACTACGATAAACTTGTAATTGAAGTTACAACAAATGGCACTATGAGTGCAAAGGAAATAATTAGTTTATCTGCAAAACTTGTAAACGACCATTTAAGACTATTTATTGACCTTGTAGAAAGTATGGCTAACCAATCTCTACTTGTTTCAAGCAAAGAAGACAAGGTAATCAAACTACTTGAAATGAGCATTGAAGATATGGATTTATCTGTACGCTCATACAACTGTTTAAAGCGTGCTAACATTAACACTGTTGAAGATTTGACAAAAAAGACAGAAGACGATATGTTAAAGGTAAAAAACCTTGGAAGAAAGTCGCTTGATGAAGTTATCAACAAGCTTACCGGATATGGTCTAAGCCTAAAAAGTCAAGAAGATTAATTTAAGGAGAACAAAATGAATACACAAAAATTAAGTTTGCCAACCGACGAAAGAAAAGCACTTATCAGCGGTCTAGTAACAGATTTGTTGTGGCACGGTAAAATTGAAACAACTTTAGCACAAGCAAAGGCTGCTTCAAGAATGGCCGACAAGTGCATCACCATTGCTATTAGTGGTTGCGAAGATGTTATTTCTGAAGAAAAAAAGGCAACCGACAACAAGGGCAAAGAAACTAAGGCAACCGTTGTTAAAGATGGTCCAAAAAAGCTTATTGCTCGCAGAAAGTTGATGGCTATTTTATATGATAAGCAAGAAGAAAAGGGCAAAAACGAAAAGAAGTCTGCATACAAAGCAAGAACAGAACAAATTCAACACCCACTAATTGAAAGAATTTTTGATGACCTTGCACCAAAGTATGCTAAGCGTGCAGAAGAACTAGGAACAAAGGGTGGCTACACTCGTGTTCTAAAAACCTCTTTACGCCGTGGCGACAATGCACAACTTGCAATTGTTACATTGGTTTAATATTTTTAAATTGTCACAGATTAGCTTTATAGTTGGTCAATATAAATGGAATTGATAAATTTTGTCAATTCCATTTTTATTTTGTAAAAATTTGTGATACATTATACTAAAAATAGGAGTAGTATATGGATATTTTGAGCGGAAAAGAATTAAGCCAAAAAATTAGACAACAATTAAAAGAGAGCGTGCAAAGTGAATACACAAAGTTAGGGCGGGTGGTGCCAACGCTTGCCGTATTGCTTGTAGGAAACAATCCAGCAAGCGAAATTTATGTAAAAAACAAAGAAAAGGCTTGTGCCGAGGTAGGGTTATTAAGTAAAACAATTAGATTGCCCGAAAGTGCCACCTTAAAAGAGATTAAAGCAGAAATACAAACACTCAACCAAGATAAAGCCGTTTCGGGCATATTGGTGCAATTGCCTTTGCCAAACAAACAAATGGAAGCGGAAGTTGTTGAAACTATTTGTCCAGACAAAGATGTAGACGCTCTAACGCTTATAAACAAGGGCAAATTAGCGTCAAATTTGGCTCAAATAGCCCCATGTACTCCTAGCGGGATTGTTGACTTGCTAAAAGAGGCTGGTACCGAAATAGCAGGTAAAAATGTCGTGGTTGTGGGCAGGAGCCAATTGGTTGGGCGTCCAATAGCAACTATGCTTACAAATATGGACGCAACCGTTACCATTTGCCATAGCAAAACGCAAAATTTAAAGGAAGTGTGCAAAAAAGCAGACATTTTGATTGTTGCAATTGGCAAGCCTAAGTTTATTACAGCAGAATATATAAAAGATGGTGCAACGGTTATAGATGTAGGAATAAACCGAATAGATGGTAAAGTTGTGGGTGATGTAGACCAGTTTTCTACAACAAATTTATCAGGAATTATAACGCCAGTGCCGGGTGGTGTTGGGCCAATGACCATTACCGAATTAATTAAAAACACTATTATTTTGGCAAGAAATCAAGAGTAATCTCTGGCTTTTGTGAAAAATAAACAATTTTTAAAATGGGTATAGACAAAACTAAAAACTTGTGATATTATATTCTTGTAAAACATACAAATTCATTAGACAAACCCGTTTTAATTTGTTACAATATTAGTAGATTTTATTAGGGGAAGTTTTTATGAAAACATATGTTTATCCAGCAGTTTTACAAGATGATAAAAATGGCGAATATTATGTCAGTATTCCAGATCTTGGGCTACTAACTGTTGGGGAGTCAAAAGAAGATGCGTTTTGCAAAGGTAAAAACTGTTTGCTTTCATATTTTGAATTGGCAGAAATGTTTAATACCGATGTTCCAGAACCATCAGCGTATGACCAAATAAAAGCTAATAATCCTAAATTCGATGTCGTTATGCTTGATGTTACTACAAATAAAGAAACTGAAGAATTGCTCAACACTGACGAGGTAGCTGAGTACAAAAAGTTTATGAAATTATTTTTTGATGAGGGTAATTAGGAGGGTGTATGACAGAATATCAGGAGAATTTAGTTGTACTTGCAGTAGCACTTGGCTTTGAAACGATAGAAAAAGATGGTAAAGCATATTTAGTTACAATAGATGACAACAAAACCAAATTATTTCTAATAGACAAAACGGCTGGCGATGCACTTTTGGGCAAAGAGGGCGAAATATTAGCAATTATAGATAAAAGATTAGGAATTGTTACCGAAAGTGACGACCTAAAACGCAGATACAAACTCTTTATGTCAATTATGAGCGAGCCGGGAAACAAGTTTTGGGACAAGGCAAAGGCAAAAAAACAGTAATTTAATAATTTTAACTTAGGAGGGGAAAGTTATGAAATTAGCACCAAACGAGTACTACAAAGACAACCGAACAGATGCATTAAAAAGGTCGGCAACAGTTCTTCCCGAACTAGAAGGTAAGGTTGAAAATTTTATAGCAGCATTAAAAGTAGCATACAGAAAAGCACAAAAAACCACTGCACAAATTTCAGCAAAAGTTGAAGCAAGCAATGAGTCAATGAAAAAATTGGGTGGCCCCCTTGAACAAATACTAGGAGCATAGATATAAATGAATTATCTTCAAGATTTGGCTTGTACTATTGGTTGGACATTGGTAAATGACGATGAGGGGTTTTCGGTATATGAGTTTAAGCAGTCTTTAAACAAGTATGAGAGTGTTTCGCATATTGTAAAGATTTATGACAAACCAACCGAAGTAGAACTTTTTGACATCTTACAATCATTAAAAAAGGTTTTACCACGAAAACTCAACAAAAAAATAGACAAGATTTTAAAAAATGTAAAAATTGAAGACTTGGCGAACGTCGTAGATGTCGTGAGTTTTGCCGTGGAAGAATATGTGGCAAAAACCGATTTTTCTAAACTAAAAGAGTATGGGGAGTTGGTTGGCGTAAACATAGAAGATTTGGGTTATAAGTTTAAATATAAGTTATCCAAAAAAGAAAAGGCAGAAATAATTGCAAAAATAGAGAACAATGTTCCAATAGAAATTGCACCAGAACTTGGAAGAATAAAAAAGATAGACTACAAAATTGCTTATATGAAAAATAGAAGAAATAAAGCGATACAAGACGAGAATTAATTTCTCGTCTTTTTCTTTGCTTTTTGTGGTTTTAACAAAAAAAAACAATGCAACATATTTTGCATTGTTTAATTTTTTTATAAGTATATTGATTACTACCTAGTTTTTTAAATTAATTATAAGTTACGCCAAAATTTATTTAATAGGTAAAATAACTTCCTTGCCACCCATATATGGACGCAAAACCTTTGGTATTTTTATAGAACCGTCTGCACATACATTGTTTTCTAATAGTGCTATTAGGCCTCTTGGAGAAGCCACAACGGTATTGTTTAGGGTATGGGCAAGTACAGTGCCTTTATCTGTTTTAAATTTTATGCCAAGGCGTCTTGCTTGGGCATCGCCAAGATTAGAGCAAGATGCAACCTCAAAGTATTTCTTTTGGCGAGGGCTCCACGCTTCTATGTCGCAAGACTTAACTTTTAGGTCGGCTAAGTCACCCGAACAGCATTCTAGTTGGCGAACGGGAATATCTAAGTTTCTAAAAATGTCTACGGTAAATCTCCACATTTTTTCGTACCATTCTTTGCTTTCTTCGGGTTTGCATACTACAATCATTTCTTGTTTTTCAAATTGATGAACTCTGTATATACCACGCTCTTCTAGTCCGTGAGCGCCACCTTCTTTTCTAAAACATGGGGAATAGGAGGTAAGAGTAATTGGCAATTGACTTTCGTTAATTATTTGGTCTTTAAATCTGCCAATCATAGAGTGTTCGCTAGTACCAATTAAATATAGGTCTTCGCCTTCAATTTTGTACATCATAGCGTCCATTTCAGCAAAACTCATAACGCCCGTTACAACATCGCTTCTTATCATAAAAGGAGGAATGCAGTAAGTAAAGCCTTTGTCTATCATATAATCTCTACCATAAGCAATCATTGCTTCATGAAGTCTTGCAGCATCGCCCATAAGGTAGTAAAAGCCAGCACCACTGGTTCTTCCGGCACTTTCCTTGTCGAGTCCGCCAATCTTTTCTAAAATATCGGCGTTGTAAGGAACCTCAAAGTCAGGAACTATAGGTTCGCCAAATCTCTCAACTTCTACATTTTCAGAATCGTCTTTGCCTATTGGAACGCTTGGGTCAAGAATGTTTGGTATAATCATCATACGCTTTTTTACTTCGGCATCAATTTCGGCTTGTTCATTTTCTAATGATGCAAGGCGGTCGGCGTCAGCTTTAACTTGTTGCTTAACCTTTTCGGCTTCGTCAAAATTCTTTTCTTTCATAAGTTTGCCAACTTCGGCACTAAGCTTGTTTCTTTCGGCTCTTAGGTTATCTCCTTCCGTTTTTAATGCACGATTTTTTTTGTCTAACTCTATAACCTCATCTACAAGCGGTAACTTTTCGTCTTGAAATTTCTTTTTTATATTTTCTTTAACAAGGTCGGGATTTTCTCTTATTAACGCAATATCTATCATAAGTATTCTCCTAAAATAATAATGCTAATAGTATATTACTTTTTTGGGGCTTTGTCAACTTGACAAAAATAATTACATCAAAAAAGATTTGTGCAGGCTTTAAAACAAACGACAATCCATCTTTTATAATTAATTTTAAGAAAATATCACACAAGTAAGGCAAAAAAGAGGATTTTGCTTTTTAATATATTTTTTTGCAACGAAGTTTTTTTTGCAATATTTCTATAAGAATAAACCCTTACATATAAATATCAACAAATCTTATGTAATCATCTCATTGTAGAGAATAAAATGAAGATTAAACAGTTAAAACAAAATTATTTTGAAGATTTAAAGATTTGCTTGTTAAATTATATTTTTTATGTTTTACCAGAGCGGGTTTTGGGTTTATAGGGTTTAATTGTGGTTATTTTATAAAAGTTTCGCACTTATTTTGCGAGCGTGTAAATATATATTATTAGGCGTTATTTAGCAAATCTCTTGACTAAAAAGGTGCGGTTTGGTATAATTACACACGATATTATCCTCGGGGGAGTGTCATGCAAAATAAAACACAAGATAACAAAAAAGCAATGCAAAAGATTGCGTCCATAATGCCAAACAATGTAGAGGCAGAGATTAGTGTTTTGGGCTGTGCCCTAATTTCTGAAGATGCATGCATTGGTATAATAGGGAAACTAAAAGTAAGCGACTTTTACTCAGAAGTAAACCGCAAAATATTTGAAGCCATGGAAGCCTTATATAGCAGAAATGTTATAGTTGATTACATTACGTTAACGGACGAATTAGACAAAAGCAACAGCCTAAATGCCGTTGGTGGGGCTGAGTTTATTATGAGTCTAACAAACGCCGTTCCTAGTGCCGTTCGTTGGTCGCAATACGCCGAAATTGTTAAAAGATGCTCAATAAACAGAAGTTTGATAAATTCTTGCGAAAATATTGAGCGAAAAGCGTATAATGGCGATGAAGACTCGCTAGAAACCGCCGAAAAAGCAATTTTTGACCTAGCAGAAAACGGGCAGAACTCAGAACTAGAAAAAATTGACCCCTACCTAGATAGCGTAATTGCTAAGTTTGAAGAAATAAACAAAACGGGCGGAGAAACTCAGGGTATTCCATCGGGTTTTTATGCAATAGACGAAATTACTCGTGGTTGGCAAGATAGCGATTTAATAGTAATTGCCGCTCGTCCTGCGGTTGGTAAAACAGCACTTTCTATGAACTTTATTGTAAACGCAGCGTTAAAAAAGAAAAAATGTGCAGTATTTTCACTTGAAATGAGCAAGGCGCAGTTGGTTCAAAGAATGATTTGCTCGGTAGCGGGTGTAGATATGGGCAAGGCATTAAGTGGAAAACTTGAAAGTGCCGATTGGTCAAAACTTTTTGAGGCAATGAACACTCTAAAAGCGTGCGACATTTATATTGATGACAGTACTGCAAATACTGCATCTACCATAAAAAGCAAGTGCCGTAAACTTAAAAGAGAGCGTGGACTAGATTTAATAATGATAGACTACTTGCAGTTAATGTATAGCGACAAAAAGACGGACAGCCGTCAGCAAGAAGTTTCGGATATATCAAGACAAATGAAAATTTTGGCAAAGGATATAAATGTGCCAGTATTACTACTTAGCCAACTTTCTCGTGCGGTAGAAAACCGTCAAAGCAAAAAACCAGTGCTATCCGACCTTCGTGAAACGGGTGCTATTGAGCAAGATGCCGATATTGTTATGTTCATACATAAGCCAGAAGAATTAAAGGGTGTAGAAAAAGAGGGTGCAAGTAGCGACTATACGGCAGAGATAATTTTTGCTAAGCACCGAAGTGGAAAAATTGGTAGCGTATTTATTGGTTGGAAGGGTTCTAGGGTTAGTTTTGTTAACCTACCTAAGGACGGCAATGCACAAAGTTTGGCAGAGCAGGCTCCACCAGAAACAAAAAAAATTAAAACGCCAACGCCAGTTGATGTGGGCGACTTTAACGATATTTTTGTATCCGAAGACAATTTACCACCTTTTGATATTCCAGATAATATGGCGGGAGATGGTAGCACTCTTCCACCCGATGATATAGATTTTCCGCCAGAAGAAGAGGGGCAGTCGACACCAGTCGACCCAAACGGGGATATTTTTGATTAAAAAAGGACATTTTGATATGATTTCAAGTAAAGATTTAAGAAAAACATGGTTAGAATTTTATGAGAGCAAAGGACATGTAAATATTGGTGCCGTTTCGCTTATTGGTGACGGAACAACAGGTGTTATGTTTAATGTGGCTGGTATGCAACCACTTATGCCATACCTTCTTGGCAAAAAACACCCAAGCGGAACAAGACTATGCAATGTGCAAGGTTGTGTAAGAACGGTAGATATTGAAGAAGTTGGGGACGAAAGTCACTGTACCTTTTTTGAAATGATGGGCAATTGGAGTTTGGGCGATTACTTCAAAAAAGAAAAAACGGCTTGGACATTTGAACTTTTAACACAAAAGTTTGGGCTAGATGCAAGCAAAATTTGTTCATCGGTTTTTGCGGGCAACGAGTATGCTCCAAAAGATGACGAAACCGCAAATTTGCTAATTGATTTGGGAATAAAAAAAGAAAACATCTATTATCTTGGCAAAAAGGAAAACGGCAAAGAAAACAATTTTTGGGAACTAGAAGGCACAGTAGGAACACCATGCGGTCCAGATAACGAATGGTTTTATCCGCTACACGAGCAAAAATGTTCCGAAAATTGCGATATAAATTGCTCTTGCGGAAGATATGTAGAAATAGGCAACGATGTTTATATGCAATACCAAAAAACTGCAGATGGATATATTCCGCTAGAAAATAAAAATGTAGATACCGGTTTTGGGTTTGAAAGATGTCTTATGTTTTTAAACGGGCTAACCGATGTTTATAAAACCGATTTGTTTTTGCCTGTTATTAATTTACTAGAAACAAAGAGTGGAATTAAATATGGTGAAGACGAAAAATTAACGAGAGCGATGCGTATTATTGCCGACCATATTCGTACAACCGTTATGCTAATAGGTGATGAAAACGGCATTGTGCCATCAAATGTTGGTGCAGGTTACATTCTTAGAAGAATTATGCGTAGAGCCATAAGATATACTCGCACGCTAAACCTAGAAAGCATACTAACAGAAATTGCAAAGTTGTACATAGAAGAAATTTACAACGAAGCATATCCATTATTGGTTCAAAAGGAAGCCTACATTTTAGATGAAATAGAAAAAGAATCGGTAAGATTTGAAAAAATGTTAGTTCAAGGTAACCGAGAGTTTGACAAGGTTATTTCGGGAATTCAAAGAAAGCGTGAGTTTATGCAAAAGCAAGACCCAAATGCCGTTGTAGAAAATGTTATTAGTGGCAAATCGGCATTTAGACTTTATGATACCTTTGGTTTCCCTATAGAACTAACCGAAGAAATGGCAAAAGAGTTAGGGTTTAGCGTAGACCATGCAGGCTTTGATGAAGCGTTTAAAGAGCATCAAGAAAAAAGCCGAACGGCAGACAAAGGCGAGTTTAAGGGTGGTCTTCAAGATGGTGGCGAAATAGAAACAAGATACCATACAGCGTGTCACCTATTACTTGCAGGTCTTCGTAAAATGTTTGGAACGGGTGTAGAGCAAAAGGGTAGCAACATAACAAGCGAAAGACTTCGTTTTGACTTTAATTTTGATAGACCTTTAACCTGCGAAGAACTAGAAGAGTTGCAAAAGTTTGTAAATGATTGCATAGCACAAGAAATTCCGGTAGAAAGGATAGAACTAACCTTTAAGCAAGCCAAAGAACAAGGTGCATACGGTGTTTTAAAGGCAAATGATGACGATGTCGTTTCTATTTATAAAATAGGAGATGTAGACTTTCAAATTTGTGGCGGACCACATGTAAAAAACACCAAAGAAATAGGAAAATTTAAAATTACCAAAGAACAAAGCAGTAGTGCAGGAGTTAGAAGAATAAGGGCTGAAATTGAGTAAAATAGGAGAGTAAACGCCTAGTGAATAAAGTTAAGTTGAATATAATACTCATAATTTCCAGTTTTATTGTACTAGTTGCAGGGCTGGCTGTTGTAATGGTTGTGGCGCCGGGTGCGGATATTTTGGGACTAAAATATATCCGTGCCACAAGCGGAAGCATAGACACAGCCAAAAGTTATTATGTGGGAGATTTACTCGAAGGCGATATAGTTGTAAATAGCGATAACATTTTAACAAAGGTCAACTTTGTTTCTAGTTATTCTTTTACGGTTAGGCTGGTAGATGTTTACAACGGCTATTGCAAAAGCGATGCCGATCCCGAAGTAAAAATGGAAATTGTAGATGGCATAATAACATTTACTTCAAATGAGTATCACCCCTTTATTTATCATAACCGCTCAGAAAACTCCGCCCTTTATATAGATGTGCCAATTTATTTAAAGGGAAGAGTTAGCGTAAATAGCAAGTCGTCTAATGTAGTGGTTTGTGGAATGAGCGGTTCGCTAGAAGAGTTGGCAATTAACACAAAAGGAAGCGTTGTGGTAGAGAGTGGTGCAAGGCTAAAAAATTTGAGTGTTAATGTTGCCAGCAAAAAGGTTACTATTGATGAAAAAGCAGAAATAAATGGTAATGTTAACATAAAAAGTGTAAACTCTAATATAAAGATTGCTTGCCCCGTTGCCGGAAATATAAATTTAGAGGGTGTTGGCGGGTCGTTAAAGTTTGACAGTTGTGACAACTTAACGGTAAAAGCATCTAGCACCGATGTTTTATCTAGCACCCAAACAACCGCCATTGTAAATGGCGAAACCATAATTGAAACCAATGACGATATTACCTTAAAACCATTGGGAGATGTAACGATTACAACCAAACGAGGAAAGGTAACAATTGGAGAGGCTGACGGCGAATTTTATGGCAAAATAAATGTTTCAACAAAAGGTGGAAACATTGTTACAATTGGCAAATTTTATTCGGAAGTAAGCCTATCTACAAGTAGTGGAGATATTTCAATATCTTGGCTAAAAAACGCTAAAATTTCAACGGTGTATGGTCAAATAGACGCAAACCGAATAGATAGTGGCATAATAAATGCAGGTAGTAGTAATGTTACGGTGCTATACAGTGCTGAAGTTATTAAAATTTCTACCCGTGGTGGAAAGGTCGTTCTTGGAGCAAAAGACAAATATTTTGATGCCTCTGCCGACATAAAAACATTGGCGGGAGATATAACGGTAATAAATGCTAAGGGCGATAGTTATACCATAAACACCGATTATGGCGTGGTAAATTTTGAAGGAACCGAAAGCAATCATGCTAAGGTAAAAATTACCGCATATAATGGACAAATAAACGCCTTAAATTTATGCAATGAAACAACGCTAAAATGTGACGGGAAAATTAATGCTACCATTAATTCTCGAGTTGCAAAAACCGTTATAGAGGGAGGCAAAAAAGAAGTTAGTGTAAGATTAAAGTACCCTTACATTTACACCTTGCGTTCAGCCAAAGCCAACAATATTTATATTAACGGCGAAGGTATAACGGGTGACAAAAAAGCAACCGAAAGCGTGTTTTTGTCTAACCCTAATTATAGTGGGCTAGACCAATTAACTGTTACTACAAAAAAGGGTAAAATTACCATACAAGATAAATAAAGTGTTTACGCAAAAAAACCATACTTGATTAATTTCAGGTGCGGGTTTTTTTGTTGTATAAACGAAAAGTTTTTATAAATTCATAATAAAGATTTTGTTTAAAATTATTTAAAAGGTTACACATATCAATTAAAAAACACACAAAATGTGCAAAATAATTTAGATAAATATTTATACTAATTATATTTATTTGACAACCTAATTTTAAGTTGGTAAAATTGTATAAGTATAAAGGGGGAATAGGATAATTTAACCAACGATGGTTTTTAGGAGTAAAAAATGGATAAAAACAATGCGTTATACTTATTTCATCAAGGCACATATTACAATTCTTATGAGTTTTTAGGTTGCCATGTTGAAACTAAAAACGGGGTCAAAAAAACTACTTTTAGAGTATATGCACCAAATGCAAAAAGTGTTAGCGTAGTGGGCGATTTTAATAAGTGGAACAAATCCCTTGGCAAAATGACAAAAATTACCAATAGCGGTGGAGTTTTTGAATTTTCTACCCTTAATGCAAAAACTTATGATAATTACAAATATCTAATAACAACAAAGGACAACAAAGAGTTATATAAAGCGGACCCATACGCCTTTCATAGCGAAACAAATGGGGCAACCGCAAGTAAGGTTTATGATTTGTCGGGCTATCTCTGGAATGATGCCGATTTTATAAAAGCGAAAGAGAAGCGAAATCATTACGAACAGCCAATGAATATTTATGAAGTAAACCTCTGTTCTTGGAAAAGGTATCCAGACGGAAATTATTATAGTTACAAAAAACTTGCCGATGAGTTGATTCCTTATGTTGTAGAAATGGGCTATACACACATAGAACTAATGCCTCTAACAGAATATCCTTATGATGGTTCGTGGGGGTATCAGCCAACGGGATATTTTAGTGTTACAAGCAGATTCGGAACCCCGCATGACTTTATGTATTTTATGGATAAATGCCACCAGTCAAATATTCAGGTAATATTAGATTGGGTGCCAGCACACTTTCCAAAAGATGAGCATGGCTTAGTTGAGTTTGATGGCACCTGCTTATATGAGTATAACTCGTGGGACAGAAAGGAACACAAATCGTGGGGAACCAGAAGGTTTGATTATGGCAAAACCGAAGTGCAAAGTTTTTTAATATCTTCTGCAATGTTCTTTTTAAATGTTTACCACATAGATGGTATAAGAGTCGATGCCGTTGCATCTATGCTATATTTAGATTATGACAAAAAGAAGGGCGAGTGGTTGCCAAACAGTATGGGCAACAACAAACACCTAGAAGCAATAGCATTTTTGCAAAAGTTAAACAGTGCAGTGTTTAGTGAATATCCTAACACCATAATGATTGCCGAAGAATCTACCGCATGGCCTATGGTTACAAAGCCGCCTTATGATGGCGGATTAGGGTTTAATTACAAATGGAATATAGGGTGGATGAACGACACGTTGGAGTACATTCAACTAAACCCATTTTTTAGAAAGGACAATCACAACAAAATAACCTTTTCATTTATGTACGCATTTTCTGAAAACTTTATCTTGCCAATCTCTCATGACGAAGTTGTGTATGGAAAAAAGTCATTAATAAACAAAATGAATGGAGATTATGACCAAAAGTTTGATGCAGTACGAGCCTTTTATGGATATTTAATGGCACACCCGGGCAAAAAACTTACCTTTATGGGTACCGAAATTGGGCAGTTTGACGAATGGGACAACACAAAGCAAATAGAGTACGATTTATTAAGGTTTGAAAAGCATCAACAATTACAAAATTATGTAAAGGCGTTAAATTGGTTTTATTTAACACATTCAGAACTTTATGAAATTGACTCTTCTTGGGACGGTTTTGAATGGATAATATCTAACGATGTTAGAAACAATGTTGTTGTTTTTTCTAGAAAAAACAAATTGGGCGAAAAAATTATAACAGTGTGCAATTTTTCTCCCGTAAAACTAGAAAATTATAGAGTATATGTTGGCAAAGGCACCTACTCAGAAATTTTTAATAGTGACAACAAAGAGTTTGGCGGTGGCGGAGTTACAAACGGCAAAGTCAAAACAAAGGTAGACGAAGTCAACAGCAAAAGTTTTTATTTGGAACTTGTTATTCCAGCAAATTCATGTATGTACTTTAAGTTAGACCAAAAGAAAAGTAAAAAATAAGGAAGCAAATTATGAACGCAAAAGAAGCAAGAGCGGTAAAAATTACCATTGTAAAAAAGGCTCCAAAGCCAGTACAAAAGGCAAATCAAAACAAAGCCGAGGAAAAAACCCCAAAAGCCGAAAAACAGCCACAAGCAAATTTTCAGCCAAAAAATAGGCCAATAGGCCTTGTAAAAAAGGTTTTATTTGTAGCCAGTGAGTCGCAACCATTTTGTGGTACGGGCGGGCTTGCAGATATTGCCTGCGGTCTTCCAAGGTTCATAAAAGAAGAAGAGCCTGATGTAGATATGAGAGTGGTTTTACCAAAATATCAATTTATAAAGCCAGAGTACAAAGATAAGTTTGAATACATTGGTAACACATACGTAACACTTGCTTGGCGACATGAATATTGTGGCGTATTTAAGTATGTAAAAGATAATATTACCTATTATTTTTTAGACAACGAAAAATATTTCAAGCGAGATAGGGCGTATGGGTATGATGATGATGCCGAAAGGTTTGCGTTCTTTTCTAAGGCGGTTTTAGATGCTCTTCCTGTAATGGATTTCTATCCAGACATTATTCATGCCAACGACTGGCAAACGGCACTTGTACCAACCTATTTAAAAACACAGTTTTGGCCAGATAAAAGGTATGGAAATATAAGAACGGTACTAAATATGCACAACTTGCAATATCAAGGCAGATTTGGTATGGAATTACTTACCGATACCCTTGGAATAGATGCAAAATATAGGGGCATTTTGGAACATCAAAAAGATGTAAACTTTTTGAAGTCAGGAATAGTTACCGCCGATAAAATAGTAGCGGTTAGCCCAAGTTATTCCGAAGAGATAAAGTATTCTAATAGTGGGTGCGGACTAAGTGGTATAATTAAAGAAAATTCATACAAATTGTCGGGTATTTTAAACGGCTTAGATTATGATTTTTACAATCCTATTAGTGACACCATTATTTGGAACAACTATGATGCAGATAGTTTTGAGATTCGTGCAAAAAACAAAGAACGCCTTCAAAAGGAGTTTGGTTTAAATGTAGACCCTAGTGTTCCAATGGTCGCAATTGTTACCCGAATGGCAAAGCATAAAGGGTTAGACCTAATTAAGCAATGTATGGAAAAACTAATAATTGAAGACAATGTACAATTTGTAGGAGTTGGCGAGGGCGAAAAAGAATATCACGATTATTTTAATTACTTAAATGCAAAATTTCCGAAACAATGCCATGTTAGTTTAGGTTTTAGTTTGGAACTTGGAAAAATTATTTATAGTTCAGCAGATATTTTTGTGATGCCTAGTTTGGTAGAGCCTTGTGGACTTTCACAAATGGTTGCAAGCCGATATGGTGCGGTACCAATTGTTAGAGAAACGGGAGGCTTAAAAGACAGCATAAAAGACTTCGGTTGCGAAAATGGCGGAAATGGTTATACCTTTGCAAATTATAGAGCAGATGACTTAGTTTATTCCATAAAAAGAGCAATTAATGATTTTAAAGACAAGGAAAATTGGAAGAAAAAGATTTATACTTGTATGACAACCGATTTTAGTTGGAACAAGTCGGTATTAAATTACATCAATATTTATAAGAATTTATAGGAGATTATATGAAGAAGGTTTCTGAAAACCAACTAAAAGATTGCAAGGAGGAGTTAGAAAAATTCCTTCTTGGTCGATATAATGTAAAGTTACAAGATGCGAGCGAAGAGCAAATTTTTAGAAGTCTTGCTAGCATTGTAAATGAAAAGTTATACGAAATTCGAGAAAAGAATAATGCAAGTGGTGCAAACAGAAATTGCAAGCAATTGCATTATGTTTCTATTGAATTTTTAATTGGCAAATCACTAAAATCACACCTGTTTAATTTGGGGTTAGAAGAAGCCTTTAAAGAAATATTAAAAAAGGTAAATGTTTCACTAGACGACATATATTCGCTCGAAGACGAGTCTTGCCTTGGAAATGGCGGACTTGGGCGTTTGGCTGCTTGTTTTATGGATTCATTAACCGCCGAAAGCTATCCAGCGTTTGGTCACTGCATAAATTATGATTATGGTCTATTTAAGCAAAAGATTATTGACGGAAACCAATTTGAACTTCCTGATGAATGGGCGTTAAATAGCGAGGTTTGGCTAACCCCAAGGGGTGACGAAAGTGTAATTGTGCGTTTTGGTGGACAAGTTCGCCAGTGCGTGGGCAAAGATGGAAAATATCAGTTTGTATATTCAAATACACAAGATGTCGAAGCCTATCCTTATGATATGTTAGTTAGCGGATATGGCGGTAAAAAGGTTAATGTTTTAAAATTGTGGTCGGCAAAAAGTCCTGATAGTTTTGATACCAAAAAGTTTAGCCAAGGCGAATATGCCGAAGCAATGGCAAACAAAGACGATATCGAAGCAATAAGTAAGGTTTTATATCCAACAGACAACCACGAAAAAGGCAAAAGTTTAAGGTTAAAGCAAGAATATTTTTTGGCGTCAGCGGTAGCACAGTTTATTGTAAATAGTTTTTCAAAAACGGGCAAAGACATTCATGAGTTGCCATCAACTTCACTCATTCATATAAACGACACTCACCCAGTGCTAATAATTCCAGAATTAATGAGAATTTTGATGGACGAGAAGAGATTGGGGTGGGAAGAAAGTTATTCTATTGTAACCCAAATGATTAGTTTTACCAACCACACCTTGCTTGCAGAAAGTCTTGCAAAAAAAGAATTAAACTTGCTAGATAGATATATCCCTCGAATTGCCATGATTATTAGGGAATTAAACCGCAGATTTATTGTCGATTTAACCGAAAGGGGCATAGATAACCGCTCTATTTTTGATATGGCAATTATTCAAAACAATATTGTAAATATGACCAACCTTGCAGTTTCGGCTAGTTACAAAATTAACGGCGTAAGTGAAGTTCATAGCGGACTTTTAAAAACCAACCTATTAAAAAGTTATGCGGGAGTATTTCCAGAAAAATTTATAAATGTAACAAATGGGGTAACTCATAGGCGTTGGCTTAGTATGTCTAATCCCGATTTAAACGAACTTATTACATCACTCATTGGTGAAGAATATTATTTAAAGCCCGAAAAATTAAAGGAATTAGACAACTATGTTGGCGATGAAAGGGTGGTAGAAGAACTCCAAAAAATTAAAACCTTAAACAAGGTAGAGTTTGCTAGATATTTATTAAAAACACAGGGAGTAATTATAAATCCAAATTCTAGGTTTGATGTACAAGTTAAGCGTATACATGAATACAAGCGTCAGCTTTTAAATGTGCTAAAAATTATTTATTTGTATAGCGAGTTAAAGGAAAATCCTTCTAAAACAGTAACCCCACAAACATTTATTTTTGCCGGAAAGGCAGCAAGTGGGTACTATATGGCAAAGCGAATAATAAAACTTATTTATTGTTTGGGTCAAGATATTGAACAAAACAAGCAAATTGCAAAAAAACTAAAAGTAGTATTTGTAGAAAATTATAGCGTTTCGCTTGCAGAAGTTTTAATGCCAGCAACTGATGTAACCGAACAAATTTCGCTTGCAGGAAGGGAAGCGAGTGGAACGGGCAATATGAAGGCGGTTATGAATGGTGCCATGATGCTACACACTGCCGATGGCGCAAATATAGAGATAGCCGAAAAGTGTGGAGAGAAGAATTCATTTGCTTTTGGGTTAACGCCAAATCAAGTTGAAGAAATTTGGAAAAAAGGCTACGATGCACAAGGATATTATAACAACAGCCCAAAAATACAAAAGGTAATAGCGTTGTTAAGGCGAGGGTTTAATGGCGAGAGTTTTGCAGATATAGCATCATATTTATTGGGACAGTCTGCAACCCGAGATATTTATATGTGTCTTGCCGACTTTGACAGTTATATAGAAGCACACGAGCAAATGGATAAAATTTATAAAAACAAAAAGAATTGGTTCTCTAAAACCTTGCACAATATTTCTTGCATGGGCTATTTCTCGTCAGATAGGTCAATAGATGATTATGTTAATAAGGTTTGGAAATTAAAAAGGATAAATTAATTTAATGTGTAATTTTAAGTTTGATTTACTTACAGATAAAGAGCCGGTTGGGTCTATAGAGTGTGGAAAACCCATGACCTATTATTTTCGTGTTGCACAAAATGTGTATGTCGAAAAAGTGGTTTTTTCAAGGGTGTTAGATGGCACCTTTGATTGGGTAGAAAGCGAAATGGTTTTTGATAGTTTCAAAGATGGATATAAAGTATACAAAGCCACAGTCACCTTTGGCAAAGCTGGCTTATATTGGTACAATTTTAAGGTTGTAAGCAATCAAACTATCATTGTTCAGCAAGGAAGGGAAGAAAATTCGTTAGAAACTTCGCTTGAACCAAACAACAGTTTTTCGCAAATTGTAACCGACAAAAAGGTGGTTATGCAATTGCAAGAAATTGGCGGGGTAATCTATCATATTTTTGTAGATAGATTTGCTCGAAGTGGTAAGGTTTCTTCAAGAAGCAGTTTAACACTAAAACAAAATTGGTTCGATCCAATGACCGAAACGGAAGATTACTCTGTTATAAATAAAGAGTGTTATGGCGGAAATTTAAGAGGAATTATAGAAAAATTAGACTATATAAAAAGTTTAAATACAACGGTTATCTTTTTAAGTCCAATTTTTTATGCAGAAAGTTATCATAAATACAACACGGCAAATTTCGAATTAATTGACCCAATGTTCGGCAAGTTGTCCGACCTTGAAGAACTTATCAAAAAGGCAAAAGAAAGGGGAATGCGGGTCATTTTAGACGGTGTTTTTAACCATGTTGGCGGTGATTCGAAATATTTTAATAAATTAGGTAGATTTGTAGAGGTTGGGGCCTACCAATCACTAAAATCTAAATATGTAGACTGGTTTAACTTTTACGATTGGCCAGATTCTTATGAAAAGTGGTGGGGTGTTCCAACCCTTCCATGTATGAACGAAAGCAACAAAGACTATCGCAGGTACATTTGCGGAAAAAATGGAATTATAGAAAGGTATATGAAGTTGGGTCTTGGTGGGTTTAGACTAGATGTGGTAGACGAACTTACAGATAGTTTTTTAACGGAAATATGCCAAAAAATTTATTCTATGAACAAAGAAGCGCTAATAATAGGAGAAGTTTGGGAAGACGCCGCCAAAAAGGTATCGTATGACCACAGAAGACAATATTTTTGGGGACATCAACTTAATAGCGTAACAAATTATCCGCTTCGAAACGCCATACTCGAATATCTTAAAACGGGCAGTTGCAATGAACTTATTAATTGTATGAGCATAGTAAAGGACGATTATCCAAAATTTGTGCAATACAATTTAATGAATTTAATTGGCTCGCATGATACTTCAAGAATAGCGAACGAAATAGAAAAAATTGATAGTACTCACACAAAAGAACTAACAAAAATGGCAACGCTATTAGAATATAGTTTTATTGGTATACCAACTATTTATTATGGCGATGAGGTGGGAACAAAGAACATAAAAGGGAACATCAGTCGAACGCCATATCCTTGGGGAAAGGAAGACAAAAGTCTGCTTTATTGGTATAAAAGATTAGGTGAGCTAAGAAGTTTAAAATCGGTAGTTAAGGGTAGTTATTCAATAGAAGAAAACGAGGGCGGAGTAGTAGTAATATTGCGTCAATATGAAGAAGAACGGGTTTATATTGTGCTAAATCATAGCGACAATGAGTACAAACTTATATTAGATGAAAAATACACCGAAATTGTCACGGGAACAACCGCTCCCAAAAAGACATTTACCGTTCCACCAATGGGCGTTTTAGTTGTAAAAAATTATCTAAAATAAAACAAAACATCAATTCCTTTATGGGAGTTGATGTTTTTTATAAAACTTTAAATATTTTTTGGTTATTGCATTGATTTTAGCACATCAGATACAAGTTTCATATCTACTGAGCCGTTATAGTTTTGTTTAAAGTGTTTCATAACGCTAGGTGTAGATTTGTCTTTTAGTCCTTCAATAATTTCTTTTATCTCTTTTTCGGATAGCATTTTTGGCAAATAAACTTCCAAAATTGCTTTTTGCTCAGCAATATTTTTTACTTGTTCGGTATTGCCAGCAAGTTCATAATTGGCTTGCTCTTCGTTTAATTCTTTTATAGTTTTAGAAATAATTTTTACCATGTCTGCATCGGTTACCGTTCCGCCAGATGAGCGGGCTTCTACGCTTGCCAAAAGGTGCTTGTTCATAATAATGCTATAAATTGTTCTTGCGTTTTTGTTTTTGTCTTTAATGGCTTGAATGTTTGCCGTTTTAATTGTGTCAATAATCATATAGTTTTCTCTCCTTAAACTGTTTTTAGTATAGCACAATTTGTAATAAAATAAAAGCGTTTTTGCCATTATTATAAATAAACTTATTCCAAAAAAATTTAACTGTTGTTTCACAGCAAAATGGTTGAGTTGAGTATAATTATTGTGATATAATCTTTTGGTAATTTAGGGGAGAAAGTTTTTATGTTGGAACTAAGAGATATTACTAAGGTTTACGAAACAAAAGACCTTAGGGTAGAGGCGTTAAAGGGTATAAATATTCAATTTCGAGAAAGTGAGTTTGTATCCATTTTGGGTCCGTCCGGTTGCGGAAAAACGACCTTTTTAAACATTGTGGGCGGACTAGATAAATATACCTCAGGCGACCTAATAATAAATGGCAAAAGCACCAAAAATTTTAATGATAGAGATTGGGACGCTTATAGAAATCATACCATAGGATTTGTCTTTCAAAGTTATAACCTAATTCCGCATCAAACGGTATTGCAAAATGTAGAATTGGCATTAACTCTTTCAGGTATTAGTGGCGAAGAGCGAAAACAGCGAGCCATTGAAGCGTTAGAAAAGGTTGGGTTAAAGGACAAAATAAAAAGCAAGCCAAATCAACTTTCGGGCGGGCAGATGCAAAGGGTGGCAATAGCAAGAGCGTTGGTAAATAACCCAGATATAGTTTTGGCAGATGAACCAACAGGGGCATTAGATAGCAAAACAAGTGTTCAGGTTATGGAATTGTTACGCCAAATAGCAAAAGAAAAATTAGTCATTATGGTTACGCATAATCCGAGCCTTGCCGACCAGTACAGTACTCGAATAGTTAAATTTTTAGACGGCGAATTGGTAGACGACAGCAATCCTCTTTCGGAGTTTGAAAAGGAGTTGATTCAAAAAAGAGAGGTTGAACCATCAGCTCCCCAATTAGACTCAAACACAAAAAAGATCAAAAAGGAAAAGGTCTTTAAAAAGACATCAATGTCATTTTTTACTGCCATGGGGTTATCTTTTAAAAACCTTTTAACAAAAAAGACCCGAACATTATTGGTTGCAATTGCTGGCAGTATAGGAATTTTTGGAATAGCATTAATATTGGCTCTTTCTAACGGGTTTCAAGCGTATATTAATAAAACACAAGAAGACACGCTGTCTAGTTATCCATTAACAATAACTCGAAGCAATACCGATGTTACAAGTATAATGCTATCAATATTTACACAAAAGAACGAAATAATTCATGATGATGACGCTGTATATGGCGGAGATACAATGTCGGGATTGTTTGAAACGGCGTCAAAACAACTTTCAAAAATGAACGACTTAAACGCTTTTAAACAATATTTAGAGGAGCATAAATCAGAACTGGGCGAAAATTTAAGTGCCATTCAATACACTTACGAGTTGGGTCTTTCGAGCGGGTTAAGTATGAATTTAATGGGGGGATCGAAAGCGGGAAAGTCTAATAGTTTGTTGGATATTCATTTGCCAGACGGTTACCAAGTAAAGCCAGAATCTAGTGCATTATACGACCTAATAATTATGTATGCTGTAGTATATTTAGAAAGTGAGTTTCCTATGCAAATAGAGGCATCTGGAAACAACTTTAATATCACAATAACAGATGCAACCGATAAAAAATATTCTAAAGAGTATGCTATTGAGTTTTTGTGTGGTTATATAGAACTTGCAAAAGACTCAATAAATAAACCCGAAGAGAAAAAACTTTCGGTTTTATCACAAAACAAGGCAGATTTTACCAAAAAAGAGTTTAATGCCATTATTGGTAAGGCTATGGGAATAAATTTGGATTCTTATGAGAAGACCGATTTAAACGTATTTACCGAAATGATAGATAATTTAACATTGTTAAAAACGCAATATCAGTTGCTCGGCAATAACAGTAGGTGGGCTACCGAAAGCGATGAAACGATGCTGGTTTTAAACGCAAACTCTGAGTTAGACGACTACATTTTATACGCGTTGGGTCTTTATTCTACCGAAGATATGAACAATCATCTAAAAAGCCTTTTTACAGACAACAAAAGCACCATCAAAATTAATTATGACGATATAATTGGCAAAGAGTTTAAAATTTTATTAAAAACTGACTATTATGTAGATATAAATGGAAGTGGCGAGTGTGTAGATATAAGAACATTAAAAGAGTCCGAAAGGGCGGAAGACAGAGAAATCTTTGCCACAGAGTTCAAAAAGCTTTTAGAGGATAAAAACAAGGGCAAAACCATAAAAATTGTGGGTATTGCAAGACTAAATGACAGTTCTACCGCCGGACCATTAAGCACGGGCATTTGTTACACCGACAAACTTACCAACGAGTTAATAGACAAATACAACAGCGCCTCAGTCGTTCAAAGCGGTACGGTGCAACCGATTAGCAAAACACCCGTTTCAATCAGTTTTTATGCGTCTACTTTTGAAGCAAAGGAAAAAATAGAGAACTTTATAAAGGCGTATAATGATGGGGTAGAAGAGGAAAAGAAGATTGAATATACCGATTATGTTGGATTGATGATGGGTGCAATTTCTACCATAATATCAGCAATAAGTTATGTGCTAATTGCCTTTGTTTCGGTATCGCTAATTGTTTCTTCAATTATGATAGGAATAATTACATATATTTCGGTGCTAGAAAGAATAAAAGAAATTGGCATTTTAAGAGCGGTTGGAGCAAGCAAGAGAGATATAAAAAGAGTATTTACTTCCGAAACGCTAATTATAGGTCTAATTGCAGGACTTATTGGCGTGTTGTTTGCAGGAATTTGCACAATTCCTATAAATTTAGTTATTAACAACCTTGCAGATATCAAAAATGTCGCAAAATTGCCTATATTAGGTGCGGTTATACTTGTTGCTATAAGTATGTTCCTAACATTTGTTGCGGGGCTAATTCCTGCAAAAATTGCGTCAAAAAAGGACCCGGTTATAGCACTAAGGTCAGAATAAAACAACCCTCATCACCAAAATTACAAAAAATAAGAATTCACCAGCCAAGCTGGTGAATTCTTCTTTGAAAATTGGTGTGAATAGGCAGATTCGAACTGCCGGCCTATCGCTTAGGAGCAATGGAAAATTATAAAATTAGCGTGTTTATAATCAAAAATCGCAATTATTGTGAAAATTGTAGTCAAAATTGTGTATTAACATCGCTAATCTGCCTAATTTTTGCATTCTAAATACAAAACCTTTGGAATCTACGGTGCACAAATGGTGCACTTTTAAGAGATTTTATGGTTTGGGTGCATTTCACACATTTTTATCATTAAATGAGTTGATATTTTCTAGATAAATTTCGTGCATATCCATCGCATATTGATCAACATCTTTTACTTTATCATATTTGGCTAACATTGCCTTATAATGTTCATGTATTATTTTATCGTAGTCATGGTAGAATTTTTCTATCAAAAGAATATTTTCTGTGGCAAAATCCATTATTGGCAAAGCAAAGAAATATTTAAAATAACGCTGAAATGCAATATTCTCAGGTTTATTTGGATGTAATTCATCATATTTCAATAAAGTATAATTTGCAATTAGTAAATCTTCTTCGTCTCCATCGCTAAACAGGTTACCCGATCCGATCTTAAAGTGAAACACATGCTGCAAATAGTTTCGCATACCAAGTAAAATTAAATACCACTCATTATTAAATAACGAGTCAACAGTCTTTTTATATTTTTTACTTTTGATATAATTTGTATTCAAATCTTTTTCAAAAGATTTTATATATTGTTTTAGAATAGAAGAAGTCAAAATAAAATTGTTAAATGCATATTCAACTTCTTTATATTCAATATCTTCAATTTTTTCTCTTACTTTGTAAATGGAATCTAAGGCAAAATAATTATATCTAATATTGGTCATTAAGTGACTTAAAGCATTTAATCCTTTTATTATCTTTGCACATTGAAAATTTGATTTATCATTTGTTTTCATAGAATTAGTATAACATAAATACAGCAAAAATGCTTATAATTTAACTAAGATTGAAACAATTTCTTACAAACCCTATAAGTAATTTCAACAACATGGTCAATTTCAAGGTTATGAAGTTGACCTTTTTCTATGTCTAAATTAAAATACTCTCGCCATTTTTCTTTTGAAAAGCCTTTAACAAAAGTGTCTTCAAGTTCACAAATCTTGTTTAATTGCAATTGCATTTCAGCAGACATTTTCTCACTTTCTAGAATATCTCTTACTAGTCGTAAAACGTGGTTCAACTTTTTCACCTCCATTTGAAATTATAGAAACATATTTGGCATAATCTTCGCCGTCGCTGTACACCAGGAGCATAATATCACTCTGTAAACAGCAAAACATTAACACATGGAAATAACCTTTGCTATCAATATACATTTCTTCTTTATGTAACGCTATATTGGGATCATCTTCTAACAAGTATTCACGTAAATGGAGGAAGGGATATTTAGCCAAATATATGACTCTTTCAACTACATACTTGTCTTCAAAACCATCACACTTATCAATCTTGTTCCTTGTTAATCTTGCATTAGTAATATCACAAACAAATCCCGCCTCCATAGCCCACCTCCTTGGCGTTTGTGTTTTACCGTAAATAAATTTCTTTTGCAAGTCATTTTGAGAAATATACGATTTGCTCCAGAAAGTTGTATAAAACTCAATTATCTGGAGCAAATAAGCATAAAAATTATATGTTTTTCTCCAGAAAATACAGTTTTATTGCATTAACTGGAGAGAATAATTTTTCACCACATTTTCTAAGGAAAAATATTTTTCTTATAAAATATTGTAAATTAAATACAATTTACAGATTTTTTATGTTATAATTGTCATAGATTGGAGGTCTTTATGGAAGAAACTGCTGGATATATTTACATTTTAACAAACCCATCTTTCCCGGAATATGTGAAAATTGGTTATGCAAGTGATGTTGATGAAAGATTAACACAACTAAATAGAAGTGAATGCATTCCTTTTTCTTTCCAGGTATATGCAACTTATAAAGTAGCTGAGCGTTTAACTGATAAAAAAGTCCATGCAATAATTGATAGATTTAACCCAGGGTTAAGAGCAATTGAAAATAATAATGGTAAACAACGCAAAAGAGAGTTTTATATTATGAGTGCTGAAGATGCATATCAAACGCTAGAAGACATTGCATCGATAAATGGTCTATTGAAGAACTTAAAACGCATTGCTCCAACTCAGGAACAGAGAAAACAAACAAAAGAAGCTGTTGAGATTAAAAGACACTATGAAAGGACTAGGAAAAAACTTACATTTTCTGAATATGGAATTCCAATTGGCTCTGAGCTTGTTTATACAAAAGATCCAACAATAAAATGTATAGTTATATCTGAAACAAAAGTTGAATATGAAGGGAAACAATATTCTCTGAGTGGATTAGCTGGAGAATTGAATGTGCAACGTGGCAGCAAAAATAGACATGTTGCAGGGACTGATGTTTTTACATATAATGGTGAAATCCTATCAATGGAATTAAGAACAAGATTAGGTATATAATTATGAGCGAAATAATAGGTTTTGAAAATATTGCAACCCATATAAAAAATGATCTTGATTCTGATAAAGATGTGCTTTTGTATGCTTTCAATGCAACAGGAAAAACAAGACTGTCTTGTACTTTTGAAAATGATGAAAATATAAAATCTCTTAGTTATAATGCAATTGTTGAAGATTATTTTACATGGGATAATGAAGAAAAGGTTATGTCAATTTTAACAAATACATGGCTTTTTAACTTTATTAAGGATGAGTACTTAGAAAAAGATATTTTATTTTATTTTAATAAATTTACAGATGTCAAAATTGAACCTTTAATTGATTTTGATACTGGTAATGTACAATTTTTACTGCCTGACGAAAATGGTAATAGGATTGCTGTTAAGATTTCAAAAGGTGAAGAAACTTTATTTAAATGGTCGGTTTTTTACGCTGCATTAAAGCAAGCTGTTGATATATTAAGTGAAAAACAAGAAGATAGATCAACTGAAGAGTTCAATAATTTGAAATACATAATAATTGATGATCCGATGTCGTCATTAGATGAATTTAAAATTTATACTTTGTCAATGCAGCTCATTAAATTAATCCAATACGTACATGAAAAAGAAATAGACATTAAATTTTTGATTACAACACACCATGTTATGTTTTATAATATACTTTTTAACACACTAAGAAATAGAAATCCAAAATGTCTATTTTACATAATGCAAAATATTGATCAAAATATTTATCTTAAAAATCTTGGGACTAGAACCCCAATATCATATCACCTAAAATCACTTGCCGAAATAAAAAAGGCATTTAATACGAATACAATAAGAAAGAATCATTTTAACATTTTTAGAAGTGTTATAGAAAAAAGTTCAATATTTTTGGGCTATTCTAATTGGCAAGATTTATTTGCAAATTATGATCACAAAGAAGATTTGAATAAAATAGTAAATATGAATAGTCATGAACGATACATGGATTTAGAAACAGAATACCTAACAAATGAACAAATAAATATTTTTAAAGATGGCTTTGACTATTTCATTAATACATATAAAATAAAATTATAGGAGTAAACAATGGCAAATAACATTAAAGAACAAGAAAGAGATGAACTACATAAAGCGATTTGGAATATTGCGAATGATTTAAGAGGCTCGGTTGATGGCTGGGACTTCAAACAATATGTTCTAGGCTTTATGTTTTATAGATATATCTCTGAGAATATTGCAAATTATATAAATAAAAATGAACATGAGTCTGGTGATATTAATTTTGATTACACAAAATTAAGTGATTCAGAAGCTGAACAGGCTCGAGAAGATATGGTAAACAGTAGAGGCTTTTTCATTTTGCCAAGCCAACTTTTTTGCAATGTAAGGGCGAATGCAAATAAATTTCCAAAATACAAAGAAAATCTGAATGAAACTTTAGAAAAGGTTTTTAAAGCCATTGAAAACTCTGCTAAAGGCAGCGATAGCGAAGATGATTTTAAAGGCTTATTTGATGATATTGATGTTAACTCAAATAAACTTGGTGCTACGGTTGCTAAAAGAAATGAAAAATTGCTTAAAATTTTAGACAACATTGGCGAAATGAAGCTTGGTAATTATCAAGATAATACAATAGATGCATTTGGTGATGCCTATGAATTTTTGATGGGAATGTATGCCTCGAATGCTGGAAAATCTGGTGGTGAGTATTATACTCCACAAGAAGTCTCAGAATTACTTACAAGACTAACAGTTGTTGGTAAAACAGAAGTTAATAAGGTTTATGATCCAGCATGTGGTTCTGGTTCACTGCTTTTGAACTTTGCAAAAGTACTTGGAAAAGATAAAGTCCGTCAAGGTTTTTTTGGTCAAGAAATAAATCTAACAACATACAATCTTTGCAGAATCAATATGTTTTTACATGACATCAATTATGATGAGTTTAACATTGCTTGTGATGACACTCTTCTTTCTCCTCAGCATTGGGATGAAGAACCTTTTGAAGCGATTGTTTCTAATCCACCATATTCAATTAAGTGGCCTGGCGATGATGATATAAAGCTTATAAATGATCCAAGATTTGCTCCAGCTGGAGTTCTTGCACCAAAGTCTAAGGCTGACCTTGCATTTGTTATGCACTCGCTTTCTTGGCTGGCAACAAACGGAACTGCTGCAATTGTATGCTTCCCTGGAATATTCTATCGTGGCGGTGCAGAGCAAAAAATAAGACAATATTTGATAGATAATAACTTTATCGATTGTATTATTCAATTGCCAGATAACCTATTTTTTGGTACAAGCATAGCAACCTGTATAATGGTATTAAAAAAGTCTAAAAATGACAATTCTACTCTCTTTATAGATGCAAGTAAGTATTGTGTTAAAGTTACAAACAATAATAAATTAAGAACAGGCAAAGGCGGAGATATTGAAAAAATCCTTGAATTATTTTCAAATAGAAGAGACGTTGATAACATTGCAAAACTTGTTCCTAATGAAGAAATAGCAAAACAAAACTACAATCTTTCAGTTTCTACATATGTTGAGAAAGAAGATACCAAGGAAAAAATTGATATTAAAGAATTAAATGCAAAAATAAGGCAAATTGTCAGTCACGAACAAAAATTAAGGGAGTCTATAGATAAAATTATTGAAGAAATAGGAGAATAAATAATGAGAATTAATGAAATTTTGTCTAAGCCTATTTCTGATAATTTTGAATTAATTGAAGAGTTTATTACTTCTCCTTTAAAAATAGGTAAAATTAGAAAAATAGATGCTGGCTCTGTAAATAGAATATATTTTTGTAAAAGATGCAACTTACCATCATCATTTGTTTCGATGGATAATATCCACTGTATATTAGTAAATAATAGATTGTTAAGTATCTCAACGACGTTAAAGTGTACAGGATGCGATGAAACGATTCCAGTGTGGTTTTTAGTTGAAGGTCAGAAGCCTTTTAATGAGACAACATATCATAATGTAAGATTGCTATTGGCAATTGAGAAACTAAGTGAAAATGTATCATTAAATACTGGAAACTATGGTAGTTTTACTGATTTATTAGAGAAAGCTGACCTTTCTTTTAGAAATCAACTAGGATCTGCTGCGATGATGTATTTAAGAAAAATTTTTGAAGGTGTTACACACCAAATTGCAAAAGCAGAAGAAATCGGGATATATAAAGATAATGGTGCTATAAGACCTTTTAGAGAGATATTGGAAAAAGTTGATGAAAAACATAGAATCATACCAAATGAATTTCGGCAAAATAAATATCTACTTTTTAGAGAGTTGAGTAATATTGTTCATAATGACAATATTGAAAACGAAGATATTGCACTGAATAAGTATCCTGCACTGAAAAGACTGATTATCGGAATATTAGACAAAGTAAAAAATGACGAGGAAATTATGGAAGCTATAGGAACACTTGGCTGGGATCAAGAAGGAGGTAATAATGAGTAAAATTGAAGAATTGATTGAAAAATTATGCCCAGACGGCGTTGAGTATAAAAGAATTGGTGATTGTTTATTATATGAACAACCATCTCCATATATTGTGAAGTCAACACAATATGATAATTCCTATTCAATTCCTGTTTTAACTGCTGGTCAAACATTTATTTTAGGCTATACAAATGAGAAAGATTATGTTTATCACGCAAGTAAGGAAAACCCAGTAATCATATTTGATGATTTTACAGGAGCTTTTAAGTGGGTTGATTTTGATTTTAAAGTAAAATCGTCAGCAATGAAAATTTTGACTGCAACAGATTCGGTTTTGATTCGTTATGCGTTTCATTGCATGGGAAACTTGAATTTTACTTCTTCAGAACATAAAAGATTATGGATAGGAATCTACTCGGACTTTAAAATTCCAGTTCCACCTTTGGAAATCCAAAGTGAAATTGTCAAGATTCTTGACAATTTCACGGAGCTTACAGCGGAGCTTACAGCGGAGCTTACAGCGAGAAAAAAGCAATATAATTTTTATAGGGATAAGCTATTAACTTTTGAAGAACCAAAAGTTGAATGGAAAAAACTTGGAGAAGCTGTTGGATTTAGAAATGGTGTTGGTCACGAAAAAGATATTGTTTTAGATGGGAAATATATTGTTGTTAATTCAAAATTCATTTCAACAAATGGATTGGTTAAAAAATATAGTGATAGTCAATTATCTCCATTGTATAAAAATGATATTCTGATGGTTATGAGTGATTTGCCAAATGGGAAAGCTCTAGCTAAATGCTTTTTAGTTGATGAAAACGATAAGTACACACTTAATCAACGAATATGTGCTTTAACAAATAAAGACAATAATGCAATAGATGTTAAGTATTTGTTTTATATATTGAATAGAAATCGTCAATTGTTAAAATATGATAATGGTGTTGACCAAACAAATTTGAAAAAAGATGATATCCTAAATATATCAATTCCTATTCCAGCATTAGACATTCAACAACGAATTGTAAATGTGTTAGACAACTTTGACAAAATATGTTCTGACCTTGGAATTGGGTTGCCGGCAGAAATAGAAAAAAGACAACAACAATATGAATATTATCGCGAAAAACTCTTGACATTCGATAACAAGTCGGCGACAATCTTAACAGACAGACAGACAGACAGACAGACAGACAGACAGACAGACAGGCAGGGCTAATTAGGCTTTTACAGTATGTATATGGATGTGTGAATATTGAATTGAGCATGATTGGTAGAGTCTGCATGTGTAAAAGAATAATGAAATCGGAAACAAAATCTCAAGGGGATGTTCCATTTTATAAAATTGGAACTTTTGGTGGTATTGCTGATGCTTTTATTTCAAATAAATTATTTGAAGAATACAAGTCTAAGTATTCTTATCCTAATAAAGGTGATTTATTGATTTCATGTTCTGGCACAATTGGAAAAATCGTTGTATTTGATGGTGAACCAGCGTATTTTCAAGACTCTAATATTGTCTGGGTTAAAAATGATGAGAATTTGGTGTTGAATAGGTATTTATATTATGTATATCAAACAAATCCATTCATAGTATCAACTGGTGGAACTATTGCAAGGCTATATAATGAGGGAATTGAAAAAGTAAAAATATCTATTCCACCACTTGAAAAACAAAAAGAGATTGTTGAAAAGTTAGACCAATTTGATAAAATGGTTAATGACTTGTCAAATGGACTTCCTGCTGAAATTAAAGCAAGACAACAACAATACGAATACTACAGAAATAAACTTTTGACATTTAAGGAGAAAAAGATTTAATGAAAAATAAAATTGCAGGGATTGTTGGATTGATTGTAGTTATATTTCTTTTCACCAGTGGACTTTTTGGATGGTGTACAAGTGTTTTTGTTTGGCTCATTACATTAAATAATTCTAGCCCATCAATCTCAGTATTCGGACAGTTATTTGTAAAATATGCAACATGGATAGTTGCGTTTTCTATGGTAGGAATAATATTTAAAAGATTGAATTGGTTTAATAGCGATGCAATGAAATTGGTTTATTTTATAATATCAACAATAATTTCTTTTGTGCTAAGTTATGTGGTTATGGTTTTAGAAGATTATGTAATTTATGTTGCCATGGTCTTGGGAACCTTAATTTTAACACTTATAGTTATTATTATAATTTTATATATAAAAAGAAGAAAACAAAAAAATAAAGGAGAAAATGATGAGTTTTTATAACATAGTCTCAGAATCTAACGAAAGCACTGTTATGACTGAATATAAACCCACAAATAACAAGTCTGATAAGTATCAAAGCGAAGCTGAACTTGAAAAAGAGTTTATCAAACTGCTTGAATCACAAAGCTATAAATACTTACCTATTCACACAGAAAATGACTTGATTTTGAATTTAAGGAAGAAACTTGAAGAACTGAATAAATATAATTTTTCTGATAGCGAATGGGATCAGTTTCTTTCTTCATGCATAATAGGTAAAAATGAAGGCATTGTTGAAAAAACAAGAAAGATTCAAGAAGACTATGTTCAAATTTTACACAGAGATGATGGAACAACAAAAAACATTAAGCTTATAGACAAAATTAATATTCACAATAATAAATTACAAGTAATAAACCAATACATAGAAACAAATGGTAATCATGACACAAGATATGATGTAACAATATTAGTTAACGGACTTCCTCTGGTTCATGTAGAATTAAAACGTCGTGGAGTTGCAATTCGTGAAGCATTTAATCAGATAGAGAGATATCAGAGAGATAGTTTTTGGTCATCAAGTGGATTATTTGAGTATGTGCAAATATTTGTGATCTCTAATGGAACAAATACAAAGTACTACTCTAATACAACAAGATGGAATCATTTTAAAGATTTTAACAGACAACAATTTGCAAGAAAATCTAAAACAAGCAACAGTTTTGAGTTTACTTCATTCTGGGCAGACGGAAGTAATAAGATTATTCCTGACCTTGTTGATTTTACAAAAACATTCTTTTCCAAGCATACATTGTTAAATATTTTAACAAAATACTGTGTTTTTACATCTGAAAACATGCTTTTAGTAATGAGACCATATCAGATTGTTGCTACAGAAAGAATTATCAATAGAATTGAAGTATCAAACAACTATAAAACATATGGAACAATTAAAGCTGGCGGATACATTTGGCACACAACTGGAAGTGGTAAAACTCTTACATCATTTAAAACTGCTCAACTTGCTACTAACTTACCTTTTATAGATAAAGTATTGTTTGTTGTTGATAGAAAAGATTTGGACTATCAAACAATGAAAGAATATGATCGATTTGAAAAAGGAGCAGCAAACAGTAATACATCTACTGCAATACTAAAAAAACAACTAGAAAATAACCAATGCAGAATTATTATAACAACCATTCAAAAACTTGATAGATTTATATCTAAAAACAAAGATCATTCAATTTATAATAAACATATTGTAATTATATTTGATGAGTGCCATAGATCGCAATTTGGCGATATGCATAAATCTATTACAGGCAAATTTAAAAATTATCATTTATTTGGGTTTACGGGCACGCCAATTTTCGCAGCAAATTCTAGTAGCGGAAAAGATGTTCAATTAAGAACGACTGAACAGGCTTTTGGTGATATGCTTCATACTTATACAATAGTAGATGCTATAAATGATAAAAATGTATTACCATTCAGGGTCGATTATATAAAAACAATGGACAAAGAACCAGACATTGATGATAAACCAGTTAATGATATTGATAGAGAAAAGGCTTTTTTAGCGCCACGAAGAATAAGTAAAATTGTAAGTTATATTTTAGATCACTATAACAGCAAAACTTATAGGAATGAAAAAATGTATTCATTCAATAGCCTTCTGAATATTACCGAAGTTGCTAGCGCTAAAAGAAACAAAAAAATTGAAGAACAAAAAGACAAATTATATTTGAATGGATTCAACTCTATGCTTTGCGTTGCATCTATTGATGCAGCAAAAGCTTACTACAATGAATTCAAAAAGCAAATGAAAGAAAACCCAAGTAAAAAACTTAAAATTGCAACGATTTTCAGTTATGGAGCAAACGAAGAAGAGTCTGATGGAATACTTGGTGAAGAAAACAGTGAAGATACAACAAGACTTGACAAATCTTCAAGAGATTTCTTGGATGGAGCAATAGTCGATTATAATAAAATGTTTCAAACTAAATATGATACATCAAGCGATAGATTTCAAAACTATTATAAAGATGTGTCACTCAGAATGAAAAACAGGCAAATCGATCTATTGATTGTTGTAAATATGTTTTTAACTGGATTTGATGCCACTACCCTTAACACTTTATGGGTTGACAAAAATCTTAAGCAGCATGGACTTATTCAAGCATTTTCAAGGACAAACAGAATACTTAATTCAATAAAAACATTTGGAAATATAATTTGCTTTAGAAACCTACAGAAAAGAACAGATGATGCAATTAGTTTGTTTGGTGATAAAAATGCTGGTGGCATTTGTCTCATGAAAGGTTTTAAGGACTATTTTGAAGGATATACCGATGAAAAAGGAAATAAGAAACCTGGATACAAGGATTTAATTGAGGAACTAGAATATAAATACCCATTATCAGACTCTCAAATTTATGGAGAACGGGCACAAAAAGACTTTATAGGATTATTTGGAGCAATACTTAGAATGCGCAACATTCTGTCTTCATTTGATGAATTTGCTGGCAATGAAATTTTAACAGAAAGAGATTTGCAAGATTATCAAGGTAGATATAATGATTTGTATGAGGAATGGAAACATAGACGAAATAATGGTGATAAAGAAAATATCAATGATGATGTTGTCTTTGAAGTCGAGCTTATAAAACAAATTGAGATCAATATAGATTATATATTATTGCTAGTTCAAAAATATCATGATACACATTGTGAAGATAAAGAAATTCTTGTTTCAATAAACAAGGCTATAGATAGCAGTTTGCAACTTAGAAGTAAAAAACAACTAATTGACTCATTTATTGCTGGAATTAATGATGTTGATGACATAATGATTGAATGGCATGAGTTTGTTGCAGAGCAAAAGGAAAAAGAACTTGCACAGATAATTTCTCAAGAAGGTTTGAAAGATGCCGAAACAAGAAAATTTGTAGATTATTCATTTAGAGACGGAAATATGAAAACGACTGGTACAGATATAGATATAATAATGCCTGCAATGTCAAGATTTGGCGGTGGCAATCGTGAAATTAAGAAGAAAAACATTATAGAAAAACTTTTGGCATTCTTCGAAAAATTCTTTGGAATTATATAAAACTCATAAGAACGGAACAAAAGCCGTTCTTTTTTATCATTGGATATTATAAAATTTTTTTAAAAATAATTTCCTGCGTGATCAAATGGTGAACTAGCGGAGTTGCTAAAATTACCTTGAAAAACAATTAAGGGCTAGAGTTCTCCTCTATTTTTCAAACTAAACCTAGTTTTATTAAATGACCGCAAACTTTGTAAAAATATATGTAAAAACCAAGACTGACCAATCTTTGTTGAGTTAAAATAAGAAACGAGAAAATTGATGGGCAACGGCATAAAAATTGATAGAGCCAAAACAATATGTAGTGCACTCAACTTAAACTTTTATGCGGGGTTTGATGTTAAAGTAATTAGTCGTTCGCACGCAAAAGAAACTATACTAAAACTTAAGCGAATTTTGGCAACAATTCTAGCCGATGCAAAAAGGCAAAGATTGGTTGAATATAACTTTGCATCTTATGATTACATTGCGCCAATTCAAGGACATAAAAAGGAAGTTAAAAAACTCAATGACAAAGAGGCAGTAACTAGCTGGGTATCTAGATAAACTAGACAATCCTAGATTGAAAATTGCCTTGCTCATAGCACTCTTTATGGGAATAAGGCGTGGTGAATTTGCAAGTCTTGAATGGAAAGATATAGACTTCGAAAATAAGGCAATGAGCATTGCAGGATCTGTGCAAGATATAGTTGGCTTTGGAATAATCACCAAAGAGCCAAAGACTGAAAATTCAAAACGCACAATCTCAATGCCTGACAAACTCATTGAATACTTACATGAATACGAAGCTTGGTGGCAAAACCAAAAGAAATATCTTGGAGATAGACTTGGCGACACAGATAGACTTTTCTGCACAGAAGATGGCAAAGACATTTGCCCAGGATTATTACGAGTATGGTTGCAAAAATCTCTTGCACGAGCTGGACTTCCAATCGTCACACTCCACTCGCTTCGCCATACAAACATAACATTGCAACTAATGGCAGGTGTAGATATGAAAACGGTATCAGCCAGAGCTGGTCACAGCAAAGCCTCAACCACCAGCGACTTCTACAGCCACTTTCTAAAGAATAGTGATATACATGCAAGCGAAGTAATAAATAAAATTTTTCAATAAACATATAATATTTTATAAATTATTATAAATTGTCATAAATTGTTGACAAATGAATTATGCTATGTTAGACTATATAACATCACAATAGTAGGAGGTTACAAATTGGCAAACAATTATGCGGCTGAAAATAGGTTTGTCAGAAACTGTATTACAAATAATAATTATCTCATTACTAACCATGCTTGGGAAAGAATGTTTACAAGAAAAATTAAATTTGAAGATGTAAAACACACAATTTTTAATGGGAATATTGTTGAGGTTGATACAAGAAACTCAAATCCTAGATTAGTTTATAATCTTAATGATAATAATGTTGTTGTAGAAGTAGACATACCATCACAATGTATTTTGATAACAGTTGAGAAAGTAGATTGGTCGAAATGGGAAAGAGACAGGACTGGTTTTATTAAAAGAAAATAAAAGAGGAACTTAAAAATGAAATGTAATGAATGCGGATCAGAATTGAAGGTAATTAAAACTGATATTAACAGTGGTTGGGGTAATTATAAAGTAGTTATAAAAGACATTCCAGCTTTGGTTTGTGAAAAGTGTGGAAATAAACTTTTTAAAGCTGCCGATATGGAGATGATAGAAAAATTATCAATTGCGTTAAGTGAGACGAAAGAGCGACCTGAGTTTATTAATCTAAAAGAAGCAGCTGATTTGTTAAGAGTCAGCAACCAAACGGTATATAATATGATAAGTGATGGTAGATTAAAGGCTGTTAAGTGCGGTAGAGAATGGAGATTTATGAGAAAAAATATTGAAAGTGTATTAACTCCCGACAATAATTTAGCATTTGCTGCAAGAAATGGAAAAAATATTTCTATAAAGGATGAAAGTGCTATTAAAAAAGTGTTAAAGGATATTGATGATAAATGAGCATAAAAATTCTTGCAAGAAATATTATTAAAGATTTTAATTTAGAATATCCACTTAATCTTTATAAGTTTTGTAACGATCTTAATATAAATATTTATCGAGAAGATATTGATATGGACGGCTGTTTAATTTGTAATAAGGGTAAGACGGCGATTATAGTAAATTCAAATAATTTAAATAGAGAGAAATTTTCTATAGCACACGAACTTGGACATTTTTTTATTCCAAGTCATAATGAATTAATGTTTAAATGTTATGATGTTGGGAACTCTGCTGTTATAACAAAAGTTGAAAATGAAAGAGAAGCTGATGAGTTTGCCTCTGAAATACTATTGCCAGAAGCTTTAATAACTAAATATACGGATGATTTAACAATTTCGAAAATAATAGAGGCCGCTAATGTTTTTGAAACGTCTCTCTTATCAACAGCAATTAGGCTGATTAAATTAACTGAAGAGAATGCTATCTTAATTTACTTATCAAAAGACAAAATAAAATGGCATATATGGTCAGATGTCGGTTTTATGCAATTAAACACAAACTTTGAGTTTAAGGGTTTTGTTAGCAAAGATAAAATGAGATCAACACAAATTATAACAAATGACGAAGATATAGAATATATATCATCTGAAGTTTATAAGATAAACAATAATGATAAACTAATATTAATAAAGGAATTTTGTGAATAAAATTAAAAAGACGCGGTAAAATAGCGTCTTTTTTCTTTGAAATTGGTGTGAATAGGCAGATTTGAACTGCCGACCTATCGCTTAGGAGGCGATCGCTCTATCCAGCTGAGCTATATCCACATATTAAGTTTTTTGAGTGCTTGGGTGAACTTTTGGTGAACTTTGGTTTTGTGCGAGTTTGAATTACTTGCAAATTGTCAGTGTTTTAGAGATGTTTAGAGGTTTTAATTTTGTCCAAGTCGATACTTAGGAGGCGATCGCTCTATCCAGCTGAGCTATATCCACATATTGAGCAAAACTATGTTCTACTCTTTAATTAAGTTGCCATTACAATGACAAAATTTGTCATTAACTAATTCTGTAATATTGGTAATACAATTGTCTTCAGATATTTGCTTATATGACCCATTATCAAACAAATAGGCTTTACCAAAAACTTGTTGAGATGTGCCATTTTCATATATAAATGCTCCGTCAGAATAAGCAATAAAGGGCCTTGTTTTGCTATCTGGCAAAGATATATCTTTTAATATATTTTTTCCGTCTAACACCTCTCCTATGCGTTCTTCAAAATGTGGAAGAATGCTTATTTTTGTCAATCCTAGCCCTTTAATATATTTGTTATAAGAAGCATCAACAGATTCTCCTTCTAATTCCGGTTGGGCATAAACGATATCTGCACAATTCATACTCCCCGCACTCCCACCAACTATTAATGCCTTTGTATTTTTTATTATTTCTCCTAGTTTAATCTCTTTAAAAAATTGATTTTGTGTTGGAACGTGACCACCGCATAAAAATATCAAATCTGCATTCTCTATCAATTCTTTTGTTTTGTCTTTCGTTCTAGCATCTAAAACGGCGTAGTTGTTAAACGGATATGTAATTTTAAAAGAATCAAACATTAGATTCGCATAAGCATCTGTTTTTTCATAATTAGTTGGTGAACTTGCAACAAATACAAAATTATTTTGTTTAGGAGTTAATGTTTTTACCAAATCTAAAATTCCGTTTTTGTTGCCAAAATTGTGCGCTACCTTTTTGCCTTCGTTATTCTTGTAATATGTATCTAAGCAACTTGTTAATATTAAATTCATCTTAACTCCTTTAAATTCGCTCGACGTGATGTTTTGCCGTATTAAAAATATGATTGAAAAATTGTAACGGCTTTCTCCTTTAATTTGGTTTGGTGTATGGTGCTGTTGTGGGGTACTAGTACAACGCAAAGTATTGTATCATATTCCATACATAAAAGTCAAGTAAATGGTGGTGGGATTGTGCTTTTTTGAATTTTAACGGTATATTGTTTTGCAAGTGGTAATAAGGGTATTTTAACGAGGACTGTTGTACAACAACTTTTTAAAACCTAATTTATTTTCGGCAGGGTTGTTTTTTAGCAAATTGTGATGCGGTATTTGGGGCGTATCTCACTTCAACAAATAATGTCACTAATTATTTTTTAAGATTTATTAACAAGTTGGTTTATTTCTTTTATTTTTTAATTGTTTGTTGTTATATGGGAAACAAGGATTGGCGGTAATGGTTTTTAATGTAAAAAAATGTTACTTAAAGCATAAAGTTTTTAGATATTTTGAACAAATTTGCTTTTTCGACAAAAAATTTAACAAATTTTTCGAATTTTACTTCAAACTATTGACATATAATTATTTAGGTGTTAAAATAGACAAGTAAATCAAATTGATTTGCATTTTATCGCGGAGTAGAGCAGCCCGGAAGCTCGTTGGGCTCATAACCCAAAGGTCAGTGGTTCAAATCCACTCTCCGCAACCATGAAAAACCACTTGTATTTTACAAGTGGTTTTATTGTTTATTTTTTTACAAAAAAATGGATTTACGGTAACACAAAAACACTTAAGAGGTGGGTTAAAAAAATGTTAAGTTGGTAGATATGAGTTTCAAAAATTCGCAAGAGTGTTTATTTTTAGATATAGAAAAAGGTCAACTTATAAGCCTACAAATTGACCATATTGTTGAGATTACTTATAATGTATGTAAAAAGTTGTTTAGATAGGATGTTTTTCTTTATAATCCCTATATTTTTCTAAATGTTGATAAACATCTCTCTTTTTGATTGCTACAATTAATTTGGTATCTTTAAGTATCTCTTCATTAACCATAATCACAATTTCTAAACAAGCCAATGTATATAAAATAATTTTATCAAAATTTGGTAAATACATTGAAATGCCATTATCAAAAATATCATCCTTAACGGATAACTTGTCTAATAGTTTTTTATCAACAATCATGCCATTATGTACAATATTATTTCTTAATGCATGCAACTCATTATAGAAATGAAACTCGTAGTCAAGTTTATCAGTTAATTCTGGAAATTTTTTATAAAAATTTGATTTAGGATCATCATTAAATCCTTTGGGTAAATTTTTATCATTGTCTATGTTATACATTAATTTAAAGAACATATTTATATATGTGTCAGTATTAACCATTAAACATTGCGATACCCATTTATATTCTTCTGCATAATCGGACATGGCTTTAAGGGTCGGATCGTCAAAGATTTTGATCGCATCGACATTTTTTTCTGCAAATTTTTGAAAATTATCCAAATTATAATTTAACATTAAATCGTTATTATTAACATTTAAACATTTTAGTATTTTTGAAAATTGATTATCTGAATTTTTTTGAACTCCACTTTGAATAACTTTCTTTATTTCTTGTCCAATTGGTGTTTCAATCAGTTTACTATTATCAGTTAAGAATTTGTTTAAATAGTGTTTATATCTTTCTAATACTTTTTCGAGTCCTAACACAACTTCATTTAATTTATATAATTCCTTATTAGTCATACATTTACCTCTCTTCTACAATTATATCATATTTAAGCCTCAATTGTATAAATCTTTAATAAAAATTAATTTTTAATTAAAAATTATGAAAAACTAAATATTTTTGTTATAATAAATTCAGAGGTAAAATCAGATGGATATCAATGAATACATGAGAAGGGTGAGATTTCAACCAAATTCTGCCCATATACCAGATTATATTATGAAAGGTTTTGAAGAAGAAAAACGCAAGGAAGAATTAGAAATTCAGAAAACCAAGAAAATAATGCAAATGCAAAAAGATGTAGAAAACCAAAAAGAAAGCCAAGATGCAATGGCTCAAAATCTCAAGGAGTTAGTAGTATTGCAACATGAGTATAACACCATTATTCAAAATCAATGTGAAGAATTAAAAAGACAAAATATTCAACAAGCAAAAGATTTGAAAAAGCAAAAGATTTGGAATTGGATTACTTATGGCATTACAACGGCAATTGCATTAGCTTCTGTTATTGGAACTTTTATTAGTCTTTTTAGATAAATCTTCAAAGTGCACCCAAACCATGAAATTGGTCAAAAGTGCAACAATTCGTCACCGTGATTTTGGGTTGGTTTGATTAAAAGTTAGAAAAGATAGTCAAATTGATTGAGATTTCCTGTCAAATTGGCTATAGTTTTTATGATAATTAATAAAATTGGTGTTAGAAAGGATATTTTAATAATTTTCCATTGCTCCTAAGCGATAGGTCGGCAGTTCGAATCTGCCTATTCACACCAATTAATTAATTTATTTGAAAAAAGTCTCGTTTTTATATGCAAAAATGAGACTTTTTCAAATATTGGCGGGTTTTGTTGGTTTATTAAAGCTAATAATTTTTGTTATTGCTGTTTAATTGGCATCAAGAGTGTTTAATTGGCATAATAAAAGTGTTTAACCTATATCGTAAAAGCGGTTGGTATTTCTGTTTAATAAATAGGTTGCATTTAAGTATAAATTTTTGTTTTTGCATTGGCGCAGAACTCAATTGTTAGGCAAAAATTTATACACAGTCCGTTAAATTATTTGCAAATTTCGTCTTCTGGAATTTGCTGAACAGATTTAAAATTGTGCTCGAGCATATTCATATTTTCGTCAAAACGCACGCTACCAATAATCTTTTTGCCCTTTAAAACTTCTGGTAGCCAAAGTAAATCATCTTTTAGCATACGGTCAAAAGGTACGTTTTCTAAATCAAACCAGTGGGGAATAATCTCATCGGTTTCCTTCATTTCGCCGTCATATTTTGTGCATTTATATACAAACATTTCCAAATCAGAATGTTCGCCCTTATACCAAACATTAAAGCGAATTCTGCCAACTTTTGAGTATTCAACTGGCAATGCGCCGACCTCTTCCACGCACTCTCGTAGCATTGCTTCATCAATGGTTTCGCCGGGATCTTGTTTGCCCCCAATTCCGTTTAGTGTGCCCTTTGCAAAGCCACGCTTTTTCTCGCCAAGTAAAATTTTACCGTCTTTAATAAATAGTGTTAATGTAGTTTTAATTTTCTTTAATTCTTCCATATTTTTCTCCTAAAATAAAAATTAAGCTGTAAAATTAACCTCCTTTAAACATAAACAAAAAATAACACAGCCAAATTACAATTTGTATGTATTTTTTTTGCCATTCTTAAGAAATTAATCTTCCAACTTAAACAAATGGAATGGACGAATCTTTGTAACAATATGATATAACGGCGTGGTCGTTTTGTCAACACTAAAATTAAAAATATTTAAAATTTTCATAAAAAGAAATTAAAAACTAGCCAAAACTTAAAAATACCGTTATCGTTAAATAATTAATTTCTACTGAGCAAAAACCTTTTAAAGAAATTTTATGAGGCACAGCAAAATAAATTTTTAGAAATATAATACAAAAATACGATACAAAACGACATGTTCTATGTTATAATGAAAATATAAGAATTAAAATTTTATAAAACATTAGGCTAGTTCGCTTAAAATTTTAAGGAGATTCTATGAAAAATTACTTTATAATTCATGGCAGTTTTGGAGATAGCAAAGAACATTATTTGCCTTGGCTAAAAAACGAACTAGAAAAATTGGGTGAAGTTGTTTGTGTGGATTTTCCTATTGGCGTTGGAGTGCAAACATTTGAGAGTTGGTCAAAAGTTCTAGACCAATATAAAGATAAAATAACCGAAGATACAATTTTTATTGGCAGAAGTATTGGTCCAATATTCGCAATTAAATACTTAATGAAAAATAACTTGCATATAGACAAATTATTTTCAATAAGTGGTTTTAACAATGCAATTATAGATAATGGCGATTACGATAAAGTAAATTCTACAATGTTTGTCGAAAATCTAAAAGATTTTAAAAAACATTGTAACCGTATAACTTGTATTATAAGTGAAAATGACCCTTATGTTAAACTTAAAGATTTAGAGGATTTTGCAAACATACTTGCAGACAAAATAATCAATATCAAAGACGGTGGGCATTTTAATGCCGACTCAGACTATGGCGAAAAATTTGAAAAATTACTAAAAGAAATTGAGGGGTAAAAATATGAAAACACTAATTATGTCATCAAGTTTCAGAGGCTTTACGACCGATGAAAACGGAAATAAAATACCTTGCAAGATAGACAATGAAAATGGTTTTTTAGATACACTTAAAAAATATCTTACTAAAAGAAAATGTATGGTTATTATTTCAGGTAATCCTAAAAAAATACATACAAAAGACCCAAACGATATAACAAGAAAGTATTTCGCCATGAGTGGTATTGCTTTTGACGAATACATATATGTGAATGACCAGAACAAAGATAAAATAAAAGAATATATAGCAAAGGCTGATTGTATCAATTTGTTTGGTGGACATTTACCAACAGGAAATGCATTTATAAATGAACTTAATTTACGAGAACTTGTTAAAGATTTTGATGGAGTTTTAATTGGTGGATCTGGTGGGGCAATGGACATGGCAGATACTGTTTATTGCAAGCCTGAAGAAGATGGTGAATTTGCTGATAAAACATTTAATCGTTATTTAAAAGGACTTGGGATTACTAATATCAATATAATTCCGCATTACTATTTAATAAAGGATAAAATGCTTGATGGTGCTAGAATTATAGAAGATGTTATTGCACCTGATACGTATAAAACACCTTTGATCGTATTACCAGACGGAAGTTACATTGTTCAAGAAGGTCAAAGACAACTACTATATGGAGAATCCTTCTTGTTCAAAAACGGCAAGTTAATTAAAATCTGTGAAAATAACAAGACAAAAATATTATCTGATTACAAAGAAAAGAAATTTTAAGTTTAAGGAGAAAATTATGTTTGAAAACAAAGTAGTTTTAATTACGGGCGGAACTCGTGGAATTGGCAGAGCTACTGCTATTAAATTTGCAAAACTCGGTGCAAAAATTGTAGCTGTTTATCATGGAAATGAGAAAAGTGCAAATAGTTTAGTTAAAGAGATTGAAGCATTTGGTGGTGCGGTCAAAACATTAAAAGCAGATGTTTCAGTTGAGAGCGAACTAGATAGAATTGTTGATTTAACATTGTCCGAGTTTGGAAAAATAGACATCTTGGTTAATAATGCTGGAATAGTTTTTGATAGAGAATTTGAAGATATAAAATATGATGAGAGTTTGCAAATTTTGAAGACTAACACTCTTGCTCCACTATTTTTAAGTCAAAGAACTGCACCAATAATGCTTAAAAATAATGGCGGTGTAATCATAAATGTAAGTAGCACAAGTGGAATGTATGACTTTAACCCTGGTACAGCAGATTACGCTATGAGCAAAATTGCTTTGCAATCTCTTACAAAAGACCTATCTATGAAATATGCTCCTAAAATTAGAGTTAATGCAGTCGCACCCGGTTGGGTTAATACAGATATGAATGCTGACTTACCAAAAGAATTTGTTGAAAGTGAAACAGCAAAATATCATATGAAACGTTGGGCTGAACCTGAAGAAATTGCAGATGTAATTATTTATCTTGCTAGTCCTAATGCAAGTTATGTTACAGGATCTGTGCTAGTGCTTGATGGCGGTCATTGTTAAAAAGGAGAAAATTATGAAACAAGCAAATAAAATACAAATTGATAACGATATATATGGCATTATAGCAGAAATACTCGTTGGGTTGATGATTGTCGCAGGTTTAGTAGTTGCTAAAACTGGGGGAAGGTTAGCGGAAGTTCCTAAGTTGATGTTATTTGTAATTTTAGTGGTACTAGTTTTGTGCGTTGAAGCGTTTGTGCTTTCGATTATACAATTAAAAAAGAAGTTGTCCTTTAATGCAAAAATAGGAAAAAATCTAAAGGAAAAAGAAATTGTTTTATTAAAAGAAGAGTTGCGTCAATTATCAGGGCGGACAGCAGATATAATGATTGCACAAGTTCCAATAATACTATTAGTTCCTTTAATTTGGTTGTTTGTTAATAAAATTAAAACAGGCGAAAGTATAGCAGAAATAGTACTGTTTGGTTTATGTATTGCTTTTGTAGTGTTTTTAATTTTTGCAGGTTTTTGTAGTTTTATTAAGAAGAAAATACATGCAAAGCGTATGGCAAAGCATAAAAGTATAAAACTAATGGGAAAACTAGAACAGGTGTACTTGGTGCCGTATGTTAGATTAAACAGAGAAGCATATTACTGTTTAAGAATTTCTTATATTGAAGATGGCGAAAAAAAGGAGTTTACGACCGCCCCCGACTGTTCTAAAGAATTTGTTGCCCACCTAAATAAACTTGAATATATTCCGCTTATAAAAAACAAAGAAGAAATTACCATAGACAGAAAGGAAGTAGTAAATGTTCCCCAAAATAATTATGCGACAGATATCGATTTTTATAATTTGCAAAAATTCACAACTAAAAAAAATAAAACAAATGAGGCCAATAGTACAAGTGAGGCTAATAGTACAAGTGCAAAACCAAACAATATAAACAAATCAGAACAAGTTCTTGATATTGTTAAATATTTTTTGGGTATAGCATTTCCGTTAATACTAATATTGGTTGGTGCTTTTGTGCTGTTAAAAATGAGAAACAATTTTAACCCTTCGGCTTGTGTGTTTCCGTGTGTATTAATAGTTTCGGGTTTAATTGCTTTTACCGCATACACTATCATGGCTTTTCGTTTGATAAACAAAAAAAAGTGTGTAAATTTTGGCAAAAAAAATGTTGCAGAGAGTTTCAAAATATTAAGAATTAGCCAATATGAAAGGAACCTACAAAACTATAATTTATATACAATCAAATATTATTACTATGACGAAAACAAACGTTTACGCCACGACAAAGATCGGATTATGTTGGTGGGTGCATACAAGTCTGATATGACCAATTTAAACAGATTGCCTATAAAAACATATAAAAAACATGCAATCATAGATTTTGAAGAGTTGACGAGTTCATTACACAGAAAGAGAAATGTCCTTGAATAAAAATATAATTAAAAAAGGATAAGGTTGCGGAGAACATTATGGCAATAGAAGTAGAAGCGGGGTTTAAGGCTTAGGGGTTTTTCTGCACTTAAATAATTACTTTCAAAAAATCAGAATGGAGATTATAACGCAAAAGGAGAAACTTAATAAACAATGAAAATAATTTATGTTCATCACGCATTAAGACAAAAGGGTAATCCGCCGAGCCAAAATGACAAAATACAGCCACTAGGTCTAAAAGACGCAGAAATTGTGGCTGAACTTATAAAAATGTTGGCAGAGCATTCAAGCGTTAAAGCAATTTACACCTCGCCATATTATAGATGTGCAAAAACTGCGGAGATAATCAATAAATATATAAAGGTTCCAATATATGATGAGCCTAGATTTAATGAATTTAACAATGTGTTTAATGCAGTTGCCGGCGATAAAACAACTACAAAAACAGAAACATGGACGGAATGTCAAAACAGAATAAGAGAAGCAATAAAAGATATTGTGGATAAATACGATGATGCCGATACGGTTATTTGTGTGACAAGCGGTATAAATATAACGGCATTTATTAGTTTGGCTTTTAAAATACCACCAAGTGAAGATTTGCCACTTCCACTTGTGCCAAGTTGTTCGCCAATTGGATTTGACATAGATAAAGATTGTTTCAAGCAAAAATAAAATTAAAAAAGATAAGGTTATGGAAAAATTATGGCAATAGAAGTAGAAGCGGGGTTTAAAGTTAAAGAAAGCAAAGAAGAAGCAGAAAAGATTTTGCTAGATAATGGCTTTGTAAATACTTTTAAAACTGCACATACAAGAGATGTGTATTTTGGAAAAGATATAGAGATTGAAGGCAAAAGTGAAGAAGAAATCAAACGCAGTATGGTGCGTCTTCGTGGGTTTGAAACGTTTGAAAATTTGGAACTTTTGGGCGAAGAATATCCCGAAGGCAAATACAAGACAGATTTTAAAACGACACTAGATATATGCAATCTCTTGCTCAAAAACGGGTTTGATGTTATAATAGACACCGAAAAGACCGACTGGGTTTACAAAAAAGGCAGATGTTGGCACCAATTACAAGAAATTAAAAATATCGGGCTTGTGGACTATGTTTATAACGAAGAAATCTTTGATAAAGGCTATTCTGAAAAAGAGCAATTTGACCTATTACACAAACAAATGACCGACCTTGGTTTCCACCTAGAATACGACCTTGGCATAGATAAACTTCGCATACTTCTATCTGGTCAAATTCAATTTTCCACAAACCAAATCGGCAAATATAACTATCAGGAGAAATAAATGGAAGCACCTAGCTTATTATTAAACACTCAAACAAAATTGACTCGCTCAATCTATCTATGTCAGTTGGCATTGCTCTGTACGAGTTTAGTAAGCAGTCTACAAAATATATTTGCAAATCACATTTGAGAAAAGATTAATATCTTTGTGTGATAATGCAGATTAATTACAAAATGTTTATATATTAATGTATAAGAAAAACACAATGGTTAAGGAGAGTAATATGCAAGTTGAGAAGATTAAAAGAGATGAGTTGTTTAAATTAGAAAAGGAATACATTTTTCATGGTAGTCCAAAATTGTTTGAAATTGGCAAACCACACAAAGCTAAATGTAATACAAAAAATCCTGTTAATGAGCAAAATGCAATTTATGGAGCATCCGATTTAAGATTTGCCATAATATTTGCATTTGAAAAGTTGCCAAGAGAACGCTTTTCGTGGGCTGCTGTTAATGAGAATGGAAAGTATATCGCAGAATTAAGAGATGATACTTATGTTGATGATAATGCAAAAGGATATTTGTATTGTTATGATAAATCTAAATTTAAGCCTACAAGTCAAGGATCTGCTCAACATGTGTGTATGGAAGAATTAAAACCAATTAAAGTTTTTGAGATTGAATACAAAGACTATGTCGATTTATTTGTTAGTGTTAAAAAAGAAAATGAGGTGGTATTATGAATAACATAGTAATAATTAGCGGTGGAGCAAATGGTTTAGGACTTGAATTAGTTAAAGTATTACATAAAGAAGGATATTTCGTTTGCAATATTGACAAAGATGGAAAAGCATTTTGTTAGGAAAGGTTGTTATTTTTCTTTAAAAATTTAAAAATTTTTTATACAGAATTGAAAATGATATGTTATAATACAAGCATAGTTGCAAAGATGCTCAAAATTATACTCCACTTATGCAACTTAAAAATAAAAAGGAGAATATTATGATAAAAAGAAAATCAATTTTGACATTTGTTTTGGCTTTTTGCTGTATCTTTTCTGCAATGTTTTTCTTGACTGCTTGCGGTGGGGATAAAGATAAAAAGATTGACAAAATTGAAACAGAAAGTGGAATTATTGCAAGTGGTGAGTTCAATAAGGGCGATACTCTTATTTGTAATTCAATTAGCCCACAAAGCGATGAAGGAAAAGCCGTAATTGAAAAAATTAAGTATAAAGATTACGACAAAAAAAGTGATGTATATATTTATGATATACACATAAAAAATGGCGATGTTAAGGTTCAGCCAAATGGAAAAGTAAAAATTACAATGCCAGCACCTACAATTAGTGCTTATGGTTTTACCGCATTCCATATTATGTCTAATGACAAGGTTGAAATGATGTCAACAATCTATAATGATGGAAAAATAACGTTTGAAACAATTAGTTTCTCATATTTTATCGTGGCAAAAAATGCACCGAGATATGATTTTACAGCAAAAGTTCAAGAAGAGGGTGGCAACATTTGGTGGGGACACGACAACAAAGGCAAATTGTTTGAATACAAACTTAAAGAAGACGAAGATATTTTACTAGAAGCAAAAGCGGATACTGGTTATCAATTTGATGGCTGGTATAACGACAGTGGCGTTTTGATTTCTACAGAGAGTGAATGTAGTTTTAAAATGGGAACTAATGCAAAAACCGTTATTGCAAAATTTAAAGAATTACCTGTAGAATTAGTGTCTTTGCAGGTCAATGTTGAAAATTCTGGATTAAAAGCAAGCGGAAAAACGCTTAAACACAAAGGAGCAACAGAAGAGGACCTTAATATTAATAATGTTGTTGTAAATGGACTGTTGTCTGACAATTCTAGCATTACAATGACAAAAGATACTGACTATACTGTTGACCTTGGTGGATTAGACTTAAATACTATTGGAACTTATACAATCACTTTTACAAGTGTTGCAAACACAAACATTAAACAAACTTTTGAAATAGAAGTGAAAGAATATGTGATTGAATATACATATCTTGAAAATGGTTATGGCGAATGCTTAAACAAAGAATATGACGGGGGTGCGTTGTTTGTAGCGAGCAATGCAATCATAATCAATGGAAAATCGTTAAGAGAAATTAATGATGTTGTTGCATTGGGTAGTATGGCAGACCAAGACTTACTTGCAGTTTGCCAACCACTAAAAGATAAGGTTTCATATAAATGGGTACAAAAAGGAACAAATACCGAAGTTCAACCTGCAAACGATGTCACAATGCCGGGCATATCTTATGCATATAACAGAAGAGCGGTTGGCGATGAACTTGTGGGACCAGCAACAGTTGGAGAATATGAGTTTATATTTAGTTTTGAAATTGATGGCACACCAGTTGAACAATTTAGACGTGAAGGTAAAGTTACCGAAAGAAAATTTAAGAAAATTATGAGTGCAGACGAGTTTACAACTGATACAGGTGGCATTGGACTTTTTGCAAGTTTGCGTTATTACACAATCGTTGGCATAGTTGACGGTCAACCTTATGTTATGCAAATGCCAAAAGACATTTTGGAAACAACAGGTTTAGAAAATGTTGAAGCAACAGCAAGGCTTGCAACAAGCGATGGATTCGAAGGAATTTTGCTTGGAAATGGTTATGACACAGTATTTACAAAATATTACTATAATAGCTTCGTGAAGAGATATTATCCTAAAACCGGAAGTGACCAAACACAACTGTGGGAATTTGGCACAGGACATTATGGCACAAGGCTTGAAAAATATTCTGCAAATTTTGCTTATGACCTTTTTGGAACAGGAACAATGAGATTGAGCGGAGATAAAATTGTGCGTTCGCTTGATGTAAATATTAGCGGAGATGAAGGTAAAGACACCGGGCTTATGTTTAGGTTTGCCGAAGATGGCGCTGTTACAATTTATTCCCCTTATTTAGATAATGAAAACTGTGCATTAAGACTTGTTAAAAATACAGACGGAACATTTGCATTCACAGGAAAAGACAAAACAACAGACACAAGAGAAAGTTATAAAATTTATATTTACTCATACTATGTTCCAATCACAGAAAGATATGATTTTGTAGGCGATATATCGCAATGTCAAAAGGAATATGACGGAAACGCAATCACATTTAATGCATACAAAGATTTTAGAATTTTTAATGAAGAAATCAGTGACATTGGTGGATTATTAAAAAGTGGAATGCGTGGAAATAATGGTGGTCAATATAGGTTTGCTTATGCAAATAGTGATAACGGCAAAGGCGGTAAAGGCGGTAAAGATGAAGTGCTTGTCGAAATGACTGTGTCGCCAGATGGAACAATTACAGGACCTTCTGCTGTTGGAGATTATATGTTGTATTTTCAAAAACTTGTGACCGAAAAAGATGGTTCAACTTATTGGCAAACAATGGGATATGGTCCACTTTGCACATTTACAATTTACACAATTTCCGCATAATTACTTAATTTTAAAATAATTTTGCAATTAAAAAAATATAACTGAGAGTTACAATTGGTGCTCTCAGTTTTTTTGTTAATACTTTTCCCTGAAAAGTAAAAGGTTTTTATACAAGAATGTAAATAATAGGGTAGAATACTAATATAAGTCGCAACCCCCCTAAATTTATTAATTAAAAGGTAAAAGGTTTAATTTATTATTTTTATTTTTTAAATCTTATTAAAATAAGCAATATTTAAAGTAAACAAAGTTTTGGAAGTAATGCGATTATTTGAATTAAATTCATCTAATGACTGCCACTTAAACTCGTTATGTTCAGTTAATTTAATGTCATCATAGTTATTGACTTTTACTACAAAGTTGTATTGTCGTGACTTTTTGCCCGAACCAGACAAATAATCAAAATAATTAATATAACTTACGATTTGGGTTACATCTAAGTTGCTTTCTTCTTTAACTTCTCTAATAAGTGCGTCAAATAGCCCCTCGCCTTTTTCCAATTTGCCACTTGGAATTTCGTCAATTCCTCCCATAAAATCATCAGCTTTTCTACCTAGAATTAAACATTTGTTTTCGTCATTAAAAATAACTCCTCCAACTACTAATTTTTCAATTCCGTCCTCTTTAGCTTTTTCTATTAAAACATTTTCAAATTTCATATTTATTCTCCTATTAAATTTTGTAGTGGGGACAAAAATAGCAATTATAATTATATGCACTAGTTAACAGGTTTAAGTAAATTCAAGACATCTACCCGTTTGGTCAAATTATATCACAAAAAAACTAAATAAAAAAATGATTTTTGATACAAAAGTGTGACACATAATATTGACATTAAAAAATCTTATTATAGAATGCAATTAAAAGGTTGAAGAAAAGTAATATTCTTCAACCTTTTGCATTTTAAAGGGAGGTATGATATAATAAATGGAGAAAGGTCCTAGTACTTATGCTGAATACTGGACAAGTCCGTATAATGAAGCAAAGCATTTTAACGATCATGGCTGGCAAATGGGGTTTAAAGATGATTTCGTAGGATACTCTGAAGCTGCTAAAAACTTAGCAATAAGCGAAGCTGATGATGTGCTTGCATTTGTGAGAAAAGATGGTTGTGTGTGCAAGTTTAATACTACTTTAAGACATTTTATAGTTATTAATAGAGGTGGTAAAATTATTTCGTTTTATAAGGCTGATATAAAGTATTTTTTAAGCGAATTTAATAAAAAGGGTTTATATAAATAAAAAGGAGAATTTTAAAATGAGAAAATGCAGAATTTGTGGATTAGGTAATATTGAATATGACAATGATACTTGTAAAGTATGCGGATGGGAAGCAGATACAATACAAGAGGAAAATCCAAATTATGTTGGTGGAGCTAATAATATGACTTACAATCAACAAATGAAGTTTTGGATAGAAAATAAGAATGAAATAACAAAAAGTAAAGATGATTTCTTTGTCGTCAAACTTTCATTAGAGTATTATAAGAAAAATTTTCAATGTATAAATGAAGAAATTTTAAGAAAAGAAGAAGCTGGACAAATAGTTCAAGAAATAAAATAGCTAAAGAAGGAAAAAAAGGAAGTGTTTATACAAAAAATAGATAAAAATAATAATTATAAATTGCATTACACATGCAAACTGTGTGGAGCAAAATATGCATATGAAACAGATAAGTGTTTTGTTTGTGGTTGGTTGTTTGATAAGGCTCAAAATGAAAATCCAAATTTAGACATAGGGAAAAATATTTTAAGTCTTATTAAATATAAATGTGTATTCTACCTTAACGAAGATAAACTGCTAGGAATGGATCAAGAATATTTACAAGGAGTAGTCAGAGTTTTATATGATAAAAATCCGAAATATTACGACAAATATGATATTAGAGAAATAGATAAAATGATTTTATTAAAACACAAGCCTTGCGAAAATCCACCTTATAAGTGTAAAATGTGTGGATTAGGAGATATTAAACATTGCTTCTATATTTGCGAATATTGTGGATGGGAAGATGATTCCTTACAAAATGATGAGCCAGATTATTTCGGTGGAGCAAATGAAATGAGTTTAAATCAATACAGGGAGTTTTGGAATAATAATAAAGAAAAAATATTAAAATCTAAAAATAGATGTTTTAAAGCAATAGACTTGTCTAGAAAATATTACGAAAAACACTTTAAAGAAATCAACGAATCTATATTAGAACAAGAAGAAAGTGAAAGACAAAAATTATATGAATTGGCAAAAGAATATAAAAAAGAAAACTAATTAAATTAAGAAAAATAAAAGAAGTCATATGATATGGCTTCTTTTGATTTATACAAGGAGATTTTATGAAAGAAAAATATGAAGTTGATAACAATTTAATACAAGATAAAACTGTATATGAAAAAGAAAAGTTAGCGAAAAAACTTAAACTAGTTAGAAATGAATTTAAAACAGTTGGTAAATATGGTATGCCACTAATTAAAAAACAAGAAATTGATTTAGAGAAAATCGATTTATGGAATTACACAAAGACAAAATTAAACGATGTAGATAATAAAGATAAAACGATTCACTTTTTTACTTATGATTGGAATTTTGAAAGTGTATATGAAAAGCCAGAAGAAGCGCTTGAAAAGCTAGATCAATATTATGCTATTCTTACACCTGAATTTAGTACTTATAAAGATATGCCTCTTGCTAGACAAATAGATAGCGTGTTCAAAAACCGTTGGTGTGGAGCCTTTTGGCAAAAACAAGGCGTGTTAGTAATTCCAACAGTTTCTTGGGGGTCTATTCCTTGTATGGAGTTTTGCTTTGATGGGATTGAAAAAGGTTCAGTTGTAGCAGTTTCAACTTATACAAGAGAAGATAATAAAGCGGGTTTTATGCTTGGATATAACAAAATGATTGAAATAATTGAGCCGTCAGCGGTAATTTGCTATGGAACACCTTTTGAAGAAATGAAGGGGAACATAAAAGCAATAGACCCTTTTAACAAGGAAGAACTCATTAAAAAAATGGGTTTTGCTGAATTCACTAGAAAATATTTAGCTGGTGAATTATATCCAGAGGTATAGGAGGCATAAAGTGAAAAATTTTAAACTGACTATAGACTTGTTGCCGAAAGGCGCTTGGGGTAATGATTTTAGCAAAACCTTACCTAAAAAGGAGTGGGATATTGTTAGAAATTCTTGTTACGAAAGAGCCAACAATAAATGCGAAATTTGTGGGTTTGAAACAGATGAACTTGATGCTCACGAAGTTTGGGATTTTGATATTGAAACAAAAACTCAAACACTTAAAGACATAATTGCTATTTGTAGCAAATGTCATGGGGTTAAACATATTAGAAATTCGCAAAGGCTAGGCTTTGAAGAAAATGCAAAGAGTCACTTTATGAAAGTAAATAATTGTAGCGAAATGGAATTTGCCGCTCATTTAGTGAAAGCACAAATGGATTTTGAAGAAAGAAATAACGTTTATAGGTGGAAAAGAAAGGCAGATTTAAGAAAATTTGGTCTTGAAAACGCCACAATTAAAGAGAAAAATATCCCTTACATACAAAATCCTTATGAGCATGTTGATTGGAATGACTATGATTTCATAAAAAATAATCATAATATGCTATTTTATGTAGAAAAGAATGATAATTATTGTTTGGAACCTAAAATCCTAAGTATTGATATTAACAATTATCAAGGAACGATAAAAATAGTAAGCGATAATGCTAACAAAATTGAATGGTATTTGGATAATAATAAGATAAAAACTAAGTATAACACAGTTGGGGAGTTTTCAACCATGGTGAATGTTCAAAATCTTGAAGGAAAGGAATTAGCCTTTGCTTTGTTTGGAGAAGGGGGTAAAACGCTTTCTAAAACATTTGAACTTTTGCCACAGGAGGTGCTATAATGGGAATGTGTAAACCAAGTGGAGGAATAAGCAAATCTGTGGGTAGTCTTGGTAGTTTACCACGCAGAGCGACTCCCAACACAAGAATAGATCTATATAATGAAAATGGGAATTTAATTCAACAAAGATGGTATGGTCCAGATGGTTGGGTAATTCATAATAGAGATTATAATCATGGATTCCCTCGACCACATGACCATTATTGGGTTTGGGATAATAAAAATGGACCTCAAAGAGGTAAAGAACACTCAAACCCTGATGATATTTTTTGTTAAAAGGAGAAAATATGCACAAAATTAAAAAGTGGGCAAAATGTGATGTTTGTGGCAGAACTTTACTTGCCAGCAAAACTGGAAACGGAGAGTGTCAATATTGTGGTTGGTATAACAATAGACTCGGAGAAATAAACGAAAACGAAGTAATTTTCCCTAATTTAATATCATTAAATAAGGCAAAAAGATTATATCAAGAAGGAAAGTCTTTTAGACCAGACTTAAATGATTTTCTTGACGGATTATATTTTTATAGCGAAATGGAGTTTTGGTATAAGGGATTAAATTGTTGCTTGTATCTAAGAAGCAACACGAATAGAAAAATCGAATTTGGTTGGAGTCCAGAAAATGTGTATTTCTTTTTAGATAAAGAAGATTTCATTCAAAATGCAAAAATTGGTGATGAATTTATAAAAGATATTTGGAATAAAGTTGAAAATCCAAAGTATTTATAGTTTTATTTAATATTCGCTATTAATACAAATTAAACGGATAAAATAGGAGTAAAATGAAAGAAAAAAATATACAAGCAAAATGTGATGTTTGTGAAAATGATATTTTAGTTGATGAATATGGCAATGGAGATAATTGCCCTATTTGTGGTTGGCGACAATCAGAAGAGTCATTTTATCATAAAGATGTGGCTGGGATAAGAAATATTCCATGTCTTAACAATGCGGTTAAACAATATAAAGAAGGCAAGTCTGCTATTTTAGCAAACTTTAGTGACTTTGTTATGGCGTATAAAAATTATGGCGAAGTAGAATTTACCTTAAATAATACAAGATACGGGGTGTATTTTGATGATAAATATAAAAAAGTTGCCATGGAAAATTTAAGAGATAATGTAACACAATATTTTGAAAGTATTGAAGATTTTGCAGATAATGCTAAGATTAACGGAGTCAATTTAAAATTTTTATGGCAATTCGTAACAGATACTGATTTTTTACAGTAAAGGTTAAATATAGACATTTTAGTTACATTAACAATATTGAGTTTACAAAGTAAACTTTTATGTGTCTAAATGTACCTATGTGTCAGTTTTAGGTGCATTTAGAAAGAATTAGACCGATAGTTGAGTTTATGACTATCGGTCTTTTTTATGGAACGAATTTTGACAGAAATTGCGTTGTTAAGTGACGACAAAGAATCTTCAAACTTTTGTATTAAAAGGGGATAAAATGAAAAATGTTAACAAAAAAACGTACAAAACAAAGACGGAGGTGTTATAATGGGAGCAGGAGGAGTTACAAATCGAACAGTAGAACGAGTAAATGGAAAACGAGGTGATTTGCCAACGAGTGGAGCGAAGCCAAATTCTAGATATGATTTGTATGTAAATGGTGAAAAAGTTCAAAGCAGGTGGTTTGATTCAAAAGGTAAAGTTATAAGAAATAGAGATTTTAATCATCAGGACGCTCACAATAATCATGAATTTCCACATGACCATAATTGGAGTTGGGGTAAAGGATGTCCTGAGAGAAATCCTGAGAATTTAGAACCCGACTATGATATGTATTATTAAAAGGAGATAAAGATGACAAAAAAATTAACTGATTATGAAATTGATAAACAGATAAAAAAGCAATTATTAGTTAGAAATGAATTTCTATACCATGGCAATTCTATGGGGAAATATAATTTTCCTGTGATAAGAAAACAAAATAGAAATGTTTCAGGATTAAATACTAAGGATTTTAAATTTTTTGATTATGATGACCCTTATATAAAAGACCAAATGACAAAATGCTCAATTTGTGGTTCAGTCGCATTGCAAGACCAATATGGAAATGGAGAATGTAAACATTGTGGTTGGAAATTTAGTAAAGATGAGGAAATGTTTGAACAAAAATTGGGTATAAGTTATCCAATGTTAGTTACTCCAACAACTGCAAGAGAACAATATAAAAAGGGGTTACCTTTTAAAGCAACATTTAAAGAATTTGTAAATGGCTTATATTTTTACAGCGAAATGCTTTTTGAGTATGATAAAACAACCTATGAAGTTTTTTTAAAAAAAGATTATACCATAGTGTTTTGCTCAAAAGAAATACAACAAGAATATAAAACAAGACAAGATTTTGAAAACAATGCTAATATAAATGGAGTTTTGTTAAAAGAATTATGGAATAAAATTGATAAGCCGTCATTTATGTTTTGTGGATAAAATGATTTGACAGCAACCCTCAGCAAACGTACCAGATTTAGAAAGTTTACGAAAGAATTAGACCGATAGTTGAGTTTATGACTGTCGGTCTTTTTAGGCACGCAAGAAGATTTTTAATCTTCTATTGGAGCGGATTTAGACGGCAATTACGTTGTTAAATGACGATAAAAAATCTTCAAACTTTTGTATTAAAATAGGGGAAATGATATAATATGGGCGTATTTGATGATTTAATTAAATTGATATTGGCAGATTCAAAATAATATGAAATATTTAGATCTAGTAGAATTAGTAAAAAACCAGTCTACAAAAAGTTGTGGGAATGCTAAAACACAAACCATTTAGAAAAGATCTTAAGATGTAAATTTATTTGTACAAAATTATTAAAAGTATGTTATACTCTAATTAGAGGATAAATTATGAAGGTTGTAACTATTTGTGGAAGTATGAAATTTGCAAAGGAAATGCAAACTATTGCAGGCGTATTGGCAATAGAGAACGGCTGGTGTGTTTTACAATGCGTTTATGATTTAGATTTTGCAAATTTAACAAGCGAAGATTTGAATTTGTTAAAAAATGAACATTTAAAAAGAATAGAACTTTCAGATTCAATTTACGTTGTAAACATTGGTGGATATATTGGGAATTCGACCAAACTTGAAATTGAGTACGCAAAAAAATTAGGCAAAGAAGTTATCTATCACGAATTCAACTTAGTAAGCGAACTAAATAATTATAAACCATTTAATGAAGACGAAAAAGAAAATGTAAAAAAGGTTTTGGACTTTTTGGCAAACAATACAAATTGTTACGATAGGTCTAATTTAAAAGGTCATGTAACCGCTGGTGGACTTATTGTTGACGGCAGTGGCAATGTATTATTAAATCATCACAAAAAGACAGGAATGTGGTTTCAGTTTGGTGGTCATAGTGATGGTGATACTAATTGCATCAATGTTGCTCGCAGAGAGATAAGCGAAGAGGCTGGGATTTTTGATTGTAAACTTATTTCAAAAAATATTTTTGATGTCGATGTTCAACAAATTGCATATAGTGCGAAGAAAAATGAACCAGAGCATTTTCATTATGATATTAATTTTTTATTTTTAGTTAGGGATAAAAACTTTGAAATCTCAAACGAGTCCACTGAGATTAAATGGGTCACTATTGAAGAAGCAAAAAGGCTTATAGATAAAGAAGATAAAGCCATGCAAAGAATGCTTGCAAAATATGAGTTGTATTGTAAACAAAATTAACTAAAAGGTAAGGATATGAAACATATAGTAATATTAAGACAGCCATTTTTTAATATGGTTTTAAATGGAGAGAAGACAATTGAAAGCAAATGTTTTTTTGCATTAAAAAATTTGTTAAAAATTCGCAAATAAAAAATCGCCAAAACCCTATGAAAATAAATGGTTTTAGCGACTTTTATCAGTGTAGCTGGTGACGGTAATCGGACCCGTCCCCCACCTTACCAAGGCAGTGCTTTACCTCTAAGCCACATCAGCGTAGTTTTTAGCTCCATAAATTTGGAGCCTATGAAAATGTAATTTGGGGAACAAAACGCCTTACCAAGGTGGTGCTCTACCACTGAGCCACAATATCATAAACCCTTATTTAGGGCAAATTATTTAGTTGTATTTTGGTTAAAACCGAATCTTACCAAGCAAGTGCTCTACCTACTGAGCTACGTTAGCATAAGTTGTTGCTCCATAAAATTTGGAAATATTAAGTTGTAAATTTTACCCCCAAATACCTTACCAAGGTGGTGCTCTACCGCTGAGCCACACCAGCAAATGCTGTTTTTTGAATGATTTTTGCGGTGAAATTTAGTGGTTAAAAAGTGCTATTTTTGTTTTACCAACACATAACCTAAATTTTGTGAATACACCCCAGGTCCGCCCATAAATACTAGTCCTTAGGGTTGGATTTTTCTTTTATTTTCAATTTTAATTTTTGATAGTGGGGGTGGGGAGTATGCTTTGGAAATTAGTGTGGGCTTTTTGCTGGTAATTTTATTAAAATTGAAATGGAATACATAGAAAATATTGCCAAAATTAATAATATTTGATAAATTTTCAAAAAACACTTGATTTTTGAATTAAAATTATGTATATTAGTTGTGTTGATTGCGTAGAGCAATTAATTAATATGGAGAGATGGCTGAGTGGTCGAAAGCGGCGGTCTTGAAAACCGTTGAGGGTGCAAGTCCTCCTGGGGTTCGAATCCCTATCTCTCCGCCATTTTAAACGTAAATCTTATGAACTAAGATTTGTGTTTTTTTATTTTCAAATATTGAGCTTTTAAATTTTTTATGGTATAATCTTAAAGGAGATAAAAATGAAGACATTTAACGAAAGATTTAATTGTAAGATAAATGACAATCTATTTAATATATTTAAAGATCGTTGTATTGTTGCTGTTTTTGAAGTTTTAGATAAAAAAATAGTGAACAAACAGATAGAAACTGATTATCTAAAGCAAATAGGCGAAGGATCTTCATATTATGAAATTACAGTTAGCTATGGTCTAGGTATGGACTTTTTAACAGAGAAAAGCATAAAAGGAAAAGACACAATTATTGGCAAAGATTTGATTAGTTGCATTAATGAAAATAAGTTTTTATATAAAATGGAAATTATTATAAATCTTAAATCGCTTGAAGATAAAGATAAACTAAAACTCATCAATGAAATAAAGAACATTATAAATGAAACTAGACTACCAATTCTTCTTTTGCACAATAAAAAAGAAGCGTATTTTCTTCCTTCTAATTGCAAAGAATTAGACAAACAAGTTGATAATACTTTTAATTGGTTGGATGCTTATCCAAGTGTTAAAAATGAATATATTAAAGCTATAAAGCAATTGAATTTAGATCCAAAAGAAAGTTTAAATAATTTAAGAAAATCTTTAGAAGATCTTATTAAAATCATAACAAAAACTAATTCGACCAAAACAGATAAAATTAAATCGGCTTTATCAAAATACTTAAGTGATAAGGGAATTACGTCGGAAATTATTAATGTATATAATTGTATATTCTCCCATTTAAATGATTATCAAAACAATTATGTAAAACATACAAATCAAAAACTTCCAGAACATATTTTCAATAAAAATGAAACAAATTTTTTATTGTATCAATATACCAATTTTATTCAATTTATTCTTTTATTAGAAAAATAAAAGTGGCTACTTTATGCCGTGAAAGGTGCTTGACATGAGGTGGAATAAAAACATAATATCAAAGAAATGAAAGAAACAAGAGTATAATTCTTGTTTCTTTCTCTTAATTGAAAAGTTTTATCTTATTCCAGAGTCCTCATGTCAAGTTCACCATGGAATAAATTAGCCACGACTTTATTTTATACATATATTCTAACTTCAACTTCTTTAAAGTTTGGTATTGTTTTATTTTGTATGTATTGTGGCAATTTAGATGTAAATTCTGCAACAAAAAAGCCCTGATTTTTATCAGGACTTGTTTTTATTGGGCTATTAAAAGTTATCTCTATTTTATCTTCAAAAACTTTTATTTCTTGAATAAGATAATCAATTAAAAGTTTAGGTTCAAGTTGCAATGCGTGAATGTAATATTCTTTAATATCTTCTTTTGAGAGTTTAAGTATAGTTTTAGATTTTTCAATCATTATTTGTCTTTCTAATTCTTCAATTTGATTTTCAAGGTCTTTCATTCGTTTGTTTGTTGTATTGTTAACAACTCCTTGTTCAACTGCCTTCATTATATTGTTTAATGTGCTTTCGGCTTGTTTTTTATCCTTTAATAATAAATTTAATATTGAATTGCCATTTGATTGAGATTCTTGTACTTTCATTATACCATCTATTATTTTATCCATATATTTTGAAGAAGAAAGTATTTTTATAATGTTATCTACAATAAAGTTTTCAAACATTTCTTTTCTTACCATAGATTTTTTGCAACCATTTTTTCGTTTTCTTCCAAGACATTTATAATAGTGTCTCTTGGTGCCATTACTCGCTGTTCCACATTCTGCACTAATTGGCATTCCACAATAACCACATTTAAGTTTATGCCTTAATAAATACACAACTTCAGTGCTTCGCTTTCCATATTTGTTTAGGTTTATCTTTTGCCTAACATTATCATAAATTTCATTCGGTACTATTGCTGGATACATGTTATTAAAGATTTGTCCGTCAAATCTATAAATTCCAGAATATTTTTCATTTTTCAAAATGTTGTAAATAGTATTTCTTGCAAAAGGTTTGCCTTTGTTAAAAATTCTTTTTTCGGTCAACAGTAAAATTATATCTTTAACATAAGTTCCAATAGAGTATTGTTTGTATATAAATCTTACAACTTCAGCTTGTTCTTCGTTCACTTTTACTTTATGGTTTTCTACATAATATCCATAGATAATATTTCCACCAGTAAAATTTCCTTTAAGTCTTGTTTCATTCATCCCACGCTTTACTTTTTGAGCAAGTTCTGCTGAATAATATTCAGCCATTCCTTCAAGCAAACTTTCAAGTATTATGCCTTCAGGTGTGTCAGGGATATTTTCCATTGCAGAGAGTAGTTTTACGTCATTGTCTTTCAGTATCTTTTTGTTTTTAGCAGTTTCATATTTGTTCCTACTAAATCTGTCTAGTTTGTAAACAATAACATACTGCCATTCTTTATTTGCAGAATCTTTTATCATTTGTTGAAAATCTGGTCTATTATCGTTTGTTCCTGTCATAGCTCTATCTATGTATGTGTTAAGAATAACAAAATTGTTATTCTTCGCATATTGTTCACATACTCTTAATTGACCTTCTATGCTTTGTTCGGATTGACTATCTGAACTATATCTTGCATATATTACTGCTGTTTTCACTTTATTTTTTCTCCTTTTATTAAGTTTTATTTTTGTCTTTCGACAGAGCGAAAAGAAACGAAAATGGATTAAAATTCTTTTGTTTGTAATTTTTCTTTTCTTGTCAAGGGTTGTGAAACAATACATTTTACCCTTGACAAGAAAGAGTTTTCGTTTATGCTCTGTAACCGAAAGACAATCAATAAGCTTTGGGTAGTTTATCTATAAGAAATTTATCTTTATTCGGTTGTCCTAAAACTTCGCCAGTTTCAAAATCTAGGCATTTGAAGTCGTCAAAAAGTAAAATTTTTCTATCTTCTTGACCTATTTTGCAAACAACGTCATCATCTAAAATATCTGCAACAAAATATGTTTGTAAGTGCTTTGAATAGATAACTTTTTCACCAGTTTTGCGAATGTATTTCATAATGTAATTAACTGCATCATTAACACCAACATTATTGATTATTTCTTTGAAATCGTTCCTACCAAATCTCTCTAAAAAGAATGTGTTTTGATGGGCAATTTGCATTTGGTGTGTTTTAGTGGAGTAATCTCTTGTTTCAATAATCTCGCCAACCATTTCAGTAATTACAAATATCCCATGAAAATGTAATCTCTCTAGTTTTGGACTTCGTTCAAACACTCCAATATATTTCCAGACTTTTCTATGAGATAGATGTCTTAAACAAGTAAGTAATTTCTTTCTAAATTCTTCTTCGTTTAGTTTGTTGCTGTCATAGGTAAAAGTGCAAAAGTGAGTCCATTGTTGCAGTCCAATTTTTCTATACAATCTCGTAAGTCTAACTATTTTATTTCTCTTTTCTTTTTCTAAAGTTGCTTTAACAAACTCTTTCGCTTTTTCTTCATCTTTAATTTCTTCATTTATCTTTTCAATAACTTTTTCAGTTTTCTCTTTCTTTGTTCCTGTTTCAGATTTATATAACTGTTTAAGTTTTTCTTCGGTTTCATTTTTAACTCGCTTTTTGCTATTCTTTCGTTTCTTCCATATTTGTTTTTCAGGTGGTATTCCAATAAAATGACTACCATCAAAATATACTTTAGTTTTGGGATAGTCCATATTGCACCTCGCATTTTTTGAACGACATAATCTGATTCAGCATTGCCACCAAAAATTCATTGTCTAGCAAAGTTAAATCTAATTCGTTTTCAAATTCAATTTTTAGTTTTTGCATAATTTTTAACTCCTTTTTGTAAATTTGGAATTAAAAAGGACATAGAAAAAACCTTGTTTTTCTACGCCCATAAAATGCAACCACTGGCTTTTAATTTTGGCTAAAAGCAAACCAATAAACTATCTTCTCGGTCTTACCATTTTTGCGTTGTCTTTTTATTTCCAGTTTTACTTTAGCACAAGTTATTCACAAAATGTAATGACTTAACTTGTACTTTACCTATACAAAAAACAACTTTTCTTAACATTTACCCAAACTAAACTTGTTATTACTTGATATTTCTTAACAAAAAAGAGTATGTATTTTACACACTCTATTTGTTTGTTAGATTATATGCAATATGCTAAATATCTATCTTTAAATTTTCTTCTGCGTTTGTAAACAATGTCTGTGCTAACTCCTAAAAATTCGGCAATAAGTTTTACTTCAACACCATTGTAATAGTATTCTAAAATTTGGCTTTACAATTTGTTAGTTATGTATTTGGAAAATGTCTTTGAAACAACAATATTGAAATTTGAAAACAAACTACAATACAATTTGCCGAGTGGTAAAAAAAAAGAGGTTTTGCGATAAGCCTGCGCGCAAACCTCTTTTTTACTCGGCAATGTTTGTTCAAAAGAAATGTTTTTTTGCTAGTTGTTTTTCTATTTTTGTAGTTCATTTTGTTTGTATTGTTTAATTGTTTTTATGTTCGTGTGCTTGTCTTCGGTGGAGCGTAGCGACACCGACTTGTATCAAGACAAGCACACGTTTAAATGCCAATTTAGACTAAAATACTAACTTACGCCTTCAAATACAAAGCTTTAAACTTTAGATTTCTAAAGTTTTCTAAAAAAATCAACATAATTATTTACATTCCTAAATTTTTATGATATAATAAAAATATCTATATTTGGAGGGTCATATTTTGATTGTGTATTATAAATTTTATGATTATATCAAAAGACGAAAGATTAAAATAAAAGATATAATCAATGAAACAGGAATATCCAGTGCAACACTTGCAAATCTTGGAACAAATAAAAGTGTTACAACCGACACAATTGGTAAATTATGTAGTTATTTAAAATGCCAACCTAGTGAAATTATGGAATTTGAAGAAAAAGGAGTAGACAATGGGTAAATTAAATTATATTGATTTATTTGCAGGTGTTGGGGGGTTAAGTTTAGGGTTTGATAATGCTGGATTCCAAAATTTATTTGCTGTAGAGTATGATAAAGTGTTTGCTGAAAATTATTCTCTTAATTTTAAAAATCATAGAATACTATGTAAGGACATTAAAGAAATAGATGAAAGCGAGATTAGGTCAATAATTGGAGATACTAAAGTGGATATAATTATTGGAGGGCCTCCATGCCAAGGGTTCTCAATTGCTGGGAACATAGGAAGAAATTTTATTGATGACCCAAGGAACAACTTATTTAAAGAATTTGTTCGTTTTGTAAAAATTATTCAACCCAAAATGTTTTTATTAGAAAATGTTGCAGCTATGGAAAAGCATAATAAAGGCAAAACATTAGAAATAATAAAAGAAGAATTTAAAAAATTGGGATATGAAATCAAACATAAAGTTTTGAATAGTAAATTTTACAATGTTCCGCAAGAAAGAAGACGAATTGTTCTAGTTGGAGCAAAAGATAAAAATAATTTTGAGTTTCCAATTGAAAATAATAAATTTATTAGTATAGAAGAAGCTATCGGAGATTTACCTCCCCTAAAAAGTGGAGAGAAAAGTTTAATTCCAAATCATTCAGCAATGAATCATTCAAAACAAATGCTTGAAAAAATGCAATACGTTAAAGACGGCGGAGATAGAAATGACATTCCATTAGAATTAAGGCCCAAATCTGGAGATGCGAGAAAATATATAAGATATAATAGTAAAAAACCTTCTATATGCATAACAGGAGACATGAGAAAAGTTTTTCACTACAATCAAAATAGAGCATTGACAAACAGAGAATTGGCACGAATTCAAACATTCCCAGATAACTTTACTTTTGTTGGGAATAATGGTAAAATACAACAGGCAATTGGGAATGCGGTGCCACCAAATCTTGCATATGAATTAGCACTAAAAATAAAGGAGGCTTTAAATGGCAAATTATCCTAAAATTAATTATATCGGAAATAAATCAAAACTAGTTGATTGGATTATTTCAAATATGCCTATTAAAACTGGAACTGTTGTTGATTTGTTTTCTGGTGGTTCATCTGTGTCTTATGCACTTAAAAAACAACATTTTTCAGTTATTTCTAACGATTGCTTATATAGCAATTATATCTTAAGTAAAGCAATAATAGAAAATTCAAAAGATACTCTAAATAAAGATGTTTTTGATATAAAAATTTCAGACAATGAAATTTCTAAAAAATACAACGAAATATCTAAATACTTAACAAACATTCTTTACTATGATTATGAAGTAGAAGAATTAGCAAAATTAATAATAATATCTGAAAAATTAAAGGATTATCAAAAATCATTATTTCTTGCTCTTATCAGAAGATCAATGATTAGAAAACTTCCATATTCAAGAATGAATGTTCCATGGAATCAAATACAAAAATTAAGGGATGAAAAATACAGTTATGAAAAATATGGAAGAAAAAGAGCATATCATAATAAATCTTTTGAAAGTTTAATGATTGCTGATTTAGAAAATTACAATCAAAGTGTTTTTGATAATACTAAGAATAATAAAAGTTATCACATGGATTCGTATGATTTTATTAAAACACTTAAAAACAATGTAGACATAATTTATATGGACCCACCTTATCCCAAAACAATGAATAAATATGGTGAGTTTTATGGAATATATGATAAAATTTTTAACAAAGAAATTAATTATATAAATCTATCGCAAAATGAAAAGTTTCTTGATAATTTTGTAAAACTTATTAAAGAATGTGTCCCAAAAACAGATTATATAGTCATAAGTTTGAATAATAAAACATCTCCATCTATACAAGAAATTGAACAAGCTATTCAAGCATTTGGAGAAACAAAAATTTTTGAAAAAGAGCACCAATATAAAGTAACTAATAAAACAAATAAAAATACAACAATAGAGCAATTACTAATATTGAAGACAAAAAAATAAGAGTTATTAACTCTTATTTTTTTCATAAAACTTACTATTATGTATTTTAAGAAATTCTAATCGTTCTGGATTAAGCAACCGGTTATCTATTTTATAATTTTTATATTTGTCTTGAAGTTCTTTTGATACTCTTTTACCCCATATAGGAATTCCGTTTGTATCAAAAGTTAAATCAAATTTATCAAATAAGATATCTATATTCCTTGAGAATAGAAAACCATTGTTTACATTGTATTGTTCTTCTGGAGAACTTTCATGGAATGGTTTAATATGGGAAGCAACATAAGATGTATGTTCTATTTGTTCAAAATCACAAACAACCTTTCCAAAAATTGTCTTCGCTTCATCTTTTAATGCTTTCTTATATAGAGAATGTAAATAGGGGTCTCTACTTTTTAATTCTTCAGTGTCAGGAAGATTATCTGAATCTAATGATAAAATTCTATTTCTGCAAAACACTCCTGTTAACCTTCTAGCTATACCATAAAGATACCTTTTTTGATTATATTTTCTATCATCAAAACCTGTTATTGAAACAAATCTTTTTTGCGTCTCTAATTCTTCTCTTGTTAAAAACCCCTTTCCAATATTTGATATATCCTTTAAAGAGATTAATGCACACAAATCCTCTTCATTCAATGGACCACTATATGCCAATGTTTTTATAAGAAAATTGACTTGCCTTACATTATCAAATTCTGTTATTGCGGAATTAAATTTAGAATTTTCATATACAATTCTTGAAAATAAATCTTGTTTTTTCTCTTTATTGGTTTCTTTTATAAATTGTTTAGTTAATTTGTGATATCCTTTTAATTGCGGCTCAATAAAGCCCAATTTTACAAATTGATTAAGTGATTTCCGAGTGGAACCCATATCTGCTTTAGGATATACATGATATACTTTTTCCTGTAACCTGCCATATAATTCTTTTGTTAATTCATTTTCATAAAGTTTATATGTATCAATAAAATCAACCATAATTTGAAGAACGTTATTAAATTGTTCTCCAAATATGTCAGAATATTCCAAAGTTAATTTCCAATAATTTTCATACTTTTGATTTTTAACGCTTCTTTTTGTTGCCATATTTTAACTCCTTTGAGTATAATTATAGCATATTATTTTACTTTATGTAACTATTTAGATAGAAAAATTCGTTTTACGTTACAAACTCTCCGCCAGTAGTGAACTGTACGTACCCTCGTAAAAATGGGGAATGTGTGCAGTTTTCCTTTTTACATGAATGTTTTGGTGTAATTGTTCTCTTTGAAAAACCCAAAGACTCAAAATAAAGTGAATCTTCAAAGTTGTCCAACTTTTGGGGTTCACTTCATTTTTGGGGTGCACCCCAAAACCCATCTCACTCAAATTGGATAAATTTACAAGTGGACTTCAAAAATGAAGTCTGGATTGAAATTGGTATCACTGCTAACAAGTTTTTATATGAAAATATAAATGCTTATGACTGATACCAAAACAAAATGTTTTGTTGATTGTAAAGAATTACAAGAGAACACTGCCAAATTTAATTTTGAAGATAATACTTTAAAGTTAGGTAAAACAAGTTTGTCAAATCAGCAACTTAAACGAATAAGTTTAATGTTTGCAACCGACTTAAAAAACTTTGCCGAAACCTTTGGCAACTCTCAAAATCTTACTGCAAAAGAAGTTTATTCTCACTTGCAAAACAATCAATAAAACTAAAAAGAGAGGATTAATCCTCTCTTTTTCTTTGTTTTAAAATGTTTAAAAATGTTTTATTTCTATCAGAAGAATCTGAAACTATAGTTCGTAAATCAATAATAAATACATGAGCATTTGCTTTTGGTAAATAACGATAATAAGCTTTTGTTTGTTCATCAGTTGAAAATAATTGGGTGAAATTTTCAGAGTTTTCAATTGAAAATTCAAAATTTTCATCAATTGTTGTTACAATATAACTCCATACAGTTTCAACACTTGGTATATTCTTTTTAACAATGGCTATATCATCTGGTAATTCTGATAAAGATTTATTTTTTTCATCTAAATCAGCTTTTGGACTTTTAAATTCTACCATTACAAGATTTTTTGAGCCATCTGTTTTATTAAAGAAAATTGACAAATCTGGTCTATGGGAGATTTTAAATTTATTGTTATTCTTTTCTTCAATCTCATCTTTTATTTGGTTAACAGTTTTATCACTGGCAGCATAAGAATAAGTCATAAATTTATCATCTAACAACCAAATATTACTTAACAAATGTTTATTTTCATCTTCTTCGCTTGATGAAGTTTTCATTGGCATAAATATATCATGATAAAATTTTTCATTTTCTACGTTTTCTTCAACCGCAATTTTTAAGGCTTTTATAATATTTTCTCTGTAAAAAATATATTCGCCTAATTCAGATAAAGCAATTGAACTTAACTCCGATATAGATTTATTATATTCAGTCGAGTCTATACTTCGATCTGATAGTAATTTTTCAAATTTATTAATAACCTTTTCTTTTTTTACACTGAATTCTTTTTTTGCTTCTTTTAATAGAGAACTTTCTGATTTTAATATATCAGTATTTTCTGCAATAATATCAGATAAATAAGGTGCTTTATTAATTGCTTTTTCTTCTTCTTGTTTATTTAATTCGAGCAATTGAGGATATTTATTAAAAATAATTTGATGCATATGCTTTTTCATTTCAAATTTTAAGTCTGAAATTAATAATGGAACATCTATAGTTGCCTGTTTTTTTCCTGTTAAAGCAGTGAGTTCACTTCGTCCATCATTATCTTTATCGTCAAGATAATCAGAACACAACAACATAATAAAAGAATCATTATTAGGTAATCCCGCAGAAAAACCTAATGAGTCATCATCTATCTCTAAAATAGCTCTCCCATTTGCACAAAAATAGACTCTTTTGCTATTTTTAGAATTTTTCTTAAAAATATAATATAAATCAAATTTATAATTTTCTTTAGTAATATCTGAATAGATATCAAATTCACAACTTTCCAACGCAGGTATGTTGTCCCAATTTATTACTCTTGTGTTTTCATCAATCATTATAGTAATGGTAAATTGTTTACCTTGCTGTTTTAATAAAAACAATTTGATAAGTAGATATTCTTTTATACTAGCTAATATTTCATCAATGTCAGCATTACATCTTAAATCTATTCTTGACCTACTATCACTTACATTGTTATAGTAGGTAGAAGTAACATTTGTAAATTTAATAATAGTAGAGTTTTTATCAATGGTCGACTTAACAACTGACATATCCTTTTCTTCAAAATCTAAGCTAAAAGGAATAATGACTTTACATTGCTCATTTTGTACATCGCTTTCAATATCTATATTTTTAAAAACTTTTAACCAAGTAAATCTACCGCTACCTTTACAACCTAAAGTTATTTTGTTTTTTGTCCATAATTCCATAAAGGCATCTCTATTTTTTGTATCAAAGCCTTCACCATTATCCTTTATTGTAAACCCTATCATTTTAGGTGTAACTTCTTCAAATGTATTATCATGAAGAATTTCTATTTCAATATTAGTAGCATTAGCTTCTAATGAATTTGTGATGCTTTCATATAAAGGTTGTAAAAACTTTATATTTTTCCCTAAATTATTAACTATATTTGGAATATTTACTTTCATTATTTTACTCCTTAATAATTTATATTATAACATATAAATTTTCAATTTGTATATAGATTATATAAATATTTTAATCTTAATCCATTTATCTCCGACATACACTTTAAAGTTAGAATTGGATAGCATTGGCCCCGCCAAGTGAATAAAAGGGAAGACTTAAAGTCTTTCTTTTTGTTTACAATGAAATTGAACCCTAACGGGTTTCTTCACTGAAGGCTTTTATTACACAAAGATATTTTAGCAACCGAAAATGATATTTCTACGCAATTGATTTTACTAACATAAAAACAAAGGAGTATGTTTTTATCATTATGAATGCAGTAATGTTACCATTTACCCAAAGCCAATATTATTGTGAGTGTAACGAACAATATCATTAAAATTTGTTTTGAATAAAATTGAAATGTGTTATAATATGAAATATGAAAGAAAATTTATTAGCATCTTTTATTAGATATTGCCTCTAAAATTTAAGGTTTTGAAAAGAGGGGTAAAACTGCAAACAACAATTAAAAAATTTTTTGACGAAATAGGTGGTTATGGAAAATAAAGATAAGATTGAAGAATTGGAACAGAGAATTATTAAAATTGAAGAACGCAACAAAATGGTAGAAGGTGATAAGCGCTGGGAAACGAGCATAATCAGGCATATTTTTATTATTCTATTTACATATGCATTTGCTGTGTCATATATCTTTGTCGCAGACACAACTAATCCTTTTTTAGGTGCGATAATTCCTTGTGTAGGTTTCTTTTTATCTACAATAACAATTAAGCCTATCAAAAAATGGTTCTTAAATAAAGATAAAAAAAATAAAAAGAGTAAATAATTAAAACAAATCGCAAAATCAAAGAAAAATAATCAAAAAAAGACTTATGGTTGTACACACACAAGTGAACTGTACGCGCCGTTGTGAAAATGGGGAATGCGTGCAGTTTTCCTTTTTACATGAATGTTTTGGTGTAATTGTTCTTTTTGAAAAACCAAAGACTCAAAATAAAGTGAATCTCCAAAGTTGTCTAACTTTTGGGGTTCTCTTCATTTTTGGGGTACACCCCAAAATTCATCTCGCTTAAATTGGATAAATTTACAAAGAGATGAACACGGGGATTGGGTTAAGACAAAAAAATAACCCTAATTTGTAGTAAATCAGAGTTGTTTTATGCGTTTTATCCAATTCTCACGACCATCTCTATCTAACTATAGCCAAGTAAAAGATACTTTCCTTATAATCTTTGGTGTTAGGATAACAATGCCTGCAACACCATTTTTGCAAAAATAAAAGAATCGCATATTAGAATGCAGTTCCGACTGGCGGAAAGGAAGTCTTTGTGTAAATAACGATCTTTCAATTAAGATGAAGTTTTTTTCAGGAATTATTTTTATTCTGTTGATAGTTTCTTTTTTAAATCTTTTTGTCTATCAAGCAACTTCTTATTATCTTTTTTCAAACTTTCAACAGTATTGATCAATTTTTGCTTATTTTCCTTTAATTCATTACTTTGTCTGATTGTTATATCTATATTTTTTAATTGTATAGTAATTGAATTGATTTGTTGTTTAATTTCCCCAATTTTATTATTATTTTCTAGAATATTTTTATCTAAATTCTCAATCTCTTGTTTAATTTCTGCATTTTTTTCTCTATCTTTAAGAACTAGTTCAGCCAAATTAGGATTGAAAAATTCAAAATGTCCACACTTAGTACAAATATATGTACTTGCATAAACATCGTTATGTAAAGCATATTGAAAAGATTCTCCCACTAGTCCTACTGCTACAGTATCTAATTCTGCTTCATAAGGAAAATCAACTTCCTCCAAATCTTCACAACCACATTGTGTGCATTTTATTTTATTATTCATAATATAACCTCCATAAATACATACTATAATTTTATCATAACTATATTTATTTGTCAAATTAGTCCTTGTCTCACTTATTTTCTTGGATTATCCCCCCTTACATTTGCTTTTGTCTGGGTTTTTGTAGCATAGTTTTCGTATAAATCAACGGAATACAATATTGCTTAAGCGCTTAAAAATATCTAAATAAATATCATAACTAGGTTTTACTGAAGTAAACCTCATTTTTGTAAATATTCATTAATTATTACAATTTTATTCTTAAAACATCAAAATAAAAATTAAAAATAAAGGATATATCATTTCTGTAATTTAGATTGAATTTTGTAATGTTTTGCCAAAAATCAAGAATGCACTACTTATTGAAAATATGAATCGCAAATTTTTTATTTGAAAAAGGTTTTGAAATTTGCTTTAAATAAGTTATACTAAAAGTAAGGGAGAATCGAAATGGATATTTGGGAAAAATTGTATAATGAAGCAAAGAAAGAGTATCATCCAGAAGAGGTTTCGCCATTTATTGATGCGCACCATGTAGTATGTGCAATTGAAGCCGAAAATGGAGAAATTTACACTGGTTTTTGTATTGAAGGAGCGAGTGGAGTTGTTGCTCTTTGTGCAGAAAGAGTTGCCGGGTTAAATATGTATATTCAAAGCGGACAGACGGTTGTTAAAAGAATGATTGCGTTCAGAAATGAACCGCCAAAAGAGAATGGGGGAATGCCATGTGGTGCGTGTAGAGAATTTTTCTTACAACTATCAGACAAAAACAAAGATATGGAAATTTTAACAGATTACGAAAGTAGAAGCACGGTAAAATTAATTGATTTAATGCCGGGCTGGTGGGGCTGGAAAAGGTATAAAAAATAAAATGTTTATAAGTGTCGTTCTTTTAGTTTTGTGTGGAATTGCTTCAGAAGATGTAAATTTGGTAAAATCACTTGTTGATAATAAGTGTAAAGATAAAACGCTTTTTGTGACCGAAGGTCTTTGTGCGGTAGAAAAACATATTCAAAAGAATTTTGAGGTTACACATTTTTATTATAATCAAGACAATTTGTAAGTCCCTTGAACTTGAATGGTTTAGAAAAGATTGCAGTCTAAATTGGTTTGCTTTATTGACAAAAAATTTCAAAGTGATATATTTGGGGCAGTTTAATAAGGATTTATTTGCATTGGTTTGCCTTGCATTATTGCTCAAAGTGCTGTATGTTTAGGTTTTTTCCTGTAAGTTCCGTCAGTAAAGAGTTGTTTTGTAGGACGGAAGGAGTAGTATAAAGTAAAATTGTTTTGAAAAACGGAAGAAATGGTGCCATGCCCGAGTTTTTATGGGGTAATTTGTTTATAAATATAGTGCAAACAATTGCTTTTTGCAAAATTAGATGATAAAATTTAGTTATGGAAAATCAATTGATAGAACAGATAAAAAGCAAGTCGGTTTTGTGTGGCATTGCTTCGGAAGATGTAAATTTGGTAAAATCACTTGTTGACAATAAGTGTAAAGATAAAACGCTTTTTGTAACCGAAGGTCTTTGGGCGGTGGAAAAACTTATTCAAAAGAATTTTGAGGTTACACATTTTTATTATAATCAAGACAATTTGCAAAAAGTGAGTCATGAAACATTGGAAAAAATTGCACAAATGGCAAAGTATGCACAAAAAACTTTGGCAATTTCTGAAAAAGCGTGCAAAAAAATTAGCGACCGAGATGGCTTTGATGAATATTTTGTAGTGGCAAAACTAAAATCTTATTCGCTAGACGACATAGAAAGGCTAATAGATGGCAAAACCAATGTGATGGCAATAGTTATGGACGGGTTGGAGCAACCGGGAAATATTGGTGCAATTTTGCGTTCATTTGACTGTGCCGGTGGCGATTTTGCAATAAGCACCAACAAACAAGCACGGCTTTCTAATAGTAGGCTTATAAGGTCAAGTTTGGGGGCAAGTTTTATGCTTCCTGTGTTAGAAGCAGACATAAACACCGTTCAGCAATGGCTTGTAAAAAACAATTTTAAATGTATTGTAACCGACCTTCAATCTCAAAAAAGTTATAGGGAGGCCGATTACTCTGGTCGTATTGCAATTATTGCGGGCAACGAGCATACAGGAATATCTGATTCGTGGCGAAGAGTAAAAAATGCACAGCCAATTATTATTCCTATGCTAGGAACGTGTGAGTCGCTTAATGTTGGGTTTGCTTCAACCTTAGTTGCTTATGAGGCAGGCTTGCAAAAGTTTGGAAACAAAAAAACAACGTAGCATATTGTTGTTATGCTTGTAAAGAAGTAAAAACCTAAACAAAATTTTGTTTGGGTTTTTTTATAAATTTAAAAACAGCCCAATTAGGCAGAACATAAGTTTTGTAATTCCCCCAATTTTTGTAAAAATATTAACATTGGTGAAAAACGCCCTTTAGCAATGCAAATTTACAAAATTTGTAGTCTTTGCATATTGCACTTATTTAAAAAATACGCCCTAAAAAATACAATTTAAAAAACGAAATTTCAAAAATGTTATAAAGAAAAAATGCTCAAAAACAAGGTAAAATTGCAAGTTATTATTTTTTGGGGTAAAATTTCATACTTTTAACACAAACCATTGGTTATATTTAATACGTAGCAAGGTTTTAAACTAATTAGCACGCTTTAAAAACAAAGGGTGTTTAAAAACTTAGCAGTTAAAAAAGTAGGTCGTTGTATGACACCATGTAAGTTAACAAAAAATATATAACCAGCGGTTTGCCGTTGCAAAAGAGTAAAACGCCAACAAGAGCAAATGGAAAAAATCCACAAGTGCAAAAGAGTAAAATACCAGCAAGAGCAAAAAGAGTAAAGTTTCCGCAAGAACAAAAGGATAAACGGCCCACAAGTGCAAAATGGCAAAAGTTTTGCAAGTGCAAAAGAGCAAAGTTGGTATATGTTAAACAATGGTGCAAAATGGTTATAATTAAGTTTGACTATTTAAAAAATAAACTTATACTATTTTAGGTACGCAATTTAATTTTTTAGGAGAGCAATATGAATGTTTTGTCTTTAAAAGATGTTAATAAAGATTATAAAACTGGAGAAATAACAGTATCCGCCTTAAAAAATGTTTCTTTTGATTTAAACGAGGGCGAGTTTGTTGTTATTCTTGGAGCATCGGGTGCGGGAAAGACTACATTATTAAACCTTTTGGGTGGAATGGATAGTGCAACCAGCGGAGAGATAATTATAGATGGTAAAAATATAACAAAGTTTAACAAAAAGCAATTAACAGATTACCGAAGGTACGATGTGGGCTTTGTTTTTCAATTTTACAATTTGATGCCAAACCTAACCGCCCTAGAAAATGTGGAACTTGCCGTAGAAATATGCGATAACCACCTAGACCCACAAAGTGTTTTAACATCGGTTGGACTTGCAGATAGGCTAAATAATTTTCCTGCCGAACTTTCGGGAGGGGAACAGCAAAGGGTTTCTATTGCACGGGCAATTGCAAAAAATCCAAAAATGATATTGTGCGATGAACCTACGGGTGCTCTAGATTACGCCACGGGTAAAAAGATATTAAAGTTATTGCAAGATTTTTCGAAACAGAATGGAAAACTTGTTGTAGTGGTAACGCATAACACGGCACTAAAGGATATGGCAGATAAGGTAATAAAAATAAAAAGCGGGCGAATAGAAAGAGTAGACATAAACAGCAATCCCGTCCCAGTAGAGGAGATTGAATGGTGAGAACTTATTTTAAAAGCGTTCGTAGAATGTTTAAAAAGCATATAATAAGGCTTTTTTCACTAGTTGGTATAATAGTTATATCAATAGGTTTTATATCGGGCATCGGCTCTCCTACTGATATGGTCAAAGACAGCATAAACAAATATTATCAAAGCCAAAATGTAAGCGACTTTATACTAAAAAGCAAATCGGGTGGCTTTACTGCTGAACAGATAGATAAGGTAAAATCACATTTTGGTCATACAAATGTAGAAAGCGGAATGTCGTTAGATATAAAAACCGGCGAAAAAAGGTCTTTAAGGGTGTATTTTTTAGATTTTGAGAATTTAAACACCAACATTCCAGAAATAGTGCAAGGTCAAACAATTACTAAAAACAATGAAAATTACGCCTATGCAGAGGTAGCGGATAACATTATTAAGGGGTACTCAGTTGGCGATGAGGTAGAGTTAGATTTGGCATCGGCACTTAATTTGCCGTTTGAGTACAAAATAAATGTAACTATAAAGGGGATAGTAAAAAGCCCGCTAACCTTTGGTAAAGACGGCGAGCCTAGTTACAACAACCCAGAAGATACAGTTATACCCGAAAATGTGACCGAAATAAACAAATTAGATTTATTAGAAAACATAATTTACTGTCCAATAGAAATTTGTTCGTTTATGCCCAAAGGAGATTTGTACATTAAAGCAAATGACAGAAATTTGTTTAACGCATTTTCGCCTGAGTATGAAAACTATATACAAAGTCAACAAACAGAAATAACAAGCTTATTAGGTGAAGATATAAAAATTATTACCCTATACGACAACTATAGTTTTAAATCTATTATTGCAAGTGCAGATAAGGTTCGCAAAATTGGAAACATATTAATGGTTATTTTTATTGCGGTAACGCTTTTGGTAGTGCTTTCTTCTTCTATGCGATTAATGGACGAAGAGCGGTCGCAAATTGCTTGTCTTAAAACGCTAGGTTATGGTTCTGCAAGCATAATAATGCGGTATGTTTTGTTTGCTCTTGTGGCACTCGCTTTGGGTGGATTATTAGGGTATTTTGTTGGGTATGGTGTTTCGTGGCTAATTTATCATGTATTTAATTACGGACACGTTATGCCACAGCCTTCGGTAATAGTAAACCCAAGTTATTACTTTATTTCGTTTAGCACAATTTTTGTTGTTACAATTGTTGCAATATTTTTGTTGGGTCTTCGCTATGCAAACGCTAAGCCTGCTAGCTTGTTGCGTCCAAAGCCTCCAAAAAAAGGGAAAAGAATATTGCTCGAAAAAATACCATTTATTTGGAAAAGGCTTTCGTTTAGGTTAAAATCTTCTTTTAGAAATGTTTTAAGATACAAAACAAGATTTTTAATGATGCTTATTTCGGTGGCGGTTTCTGCAGGGCTGGTTTTTGCAGGGTTCTCGCTTTTGGATATATGTTTGTTTAGCGATTTTGGCTCCTCTACAATAGTAGGAATAGCCGTTGTTTTGGTGGTTTTTGCAGGGCTTTTAACGGCTGTAGTTATAAACACACTAACAACCATAAACATTAGCGAACGAGAAAGAGAAATTGCAACACTTATGGTGCTAGGTTACCACGACAAAGAAATATGCGGGTACATTTATCGTGAAATATACATAAGTACCCTTTTGGGAATTATTTTTGGTTACCCCGTAGGGGTTGGTTTTGCCACACTAATTTTTAAAACAATTGGTTTTGGTTCGGTGGCAGATGTAAAATGGTTTATGTGGCTTTTAATTCCTATAATTATTTATGGTTTTACATTGTTAGTAACATTAATTTTGAAGCCAAAGATTATTAAAACAAAAATGAATGAAAGTTTAAAAGCGGTAGAGTAGGTGGTATTTTTTTAGAAAAATTGTGGCAAAAATGTTTGCTAAGTTTGTAATTGTTTTTGGAACAAAACCGCTCTTTAAAATAATTAAATGATAAAGATAGTAAATTTAAATAATAAATTTCATCTACCTAGTTAAATATTTAAAGTATTGCAAAATCCGAAAAAATATGCTATAATGCCTCATATTAGGAGGCATTCACGATGAAATGGACAGATTCATGATAAACAATTCATCGCTTTGCATTGCACTATTTGACGGCAGACCTGGCGGAACAAGTTCCACAATCGCTTATGCAAAGAAACATGGTGTCAAAGTTATAGAAATCAAGCCATAAAAAATCCCACTACAACAAGTGGGATTTATTTATAGTTCTTTGTCCATAGCAACCGCACATTCGAGAGCAAGTGGTATCATTTTTTCTTTGCCTTTTATATCATTATTTGTTAAACTTCTTGGGTCGTAATCTTCTTTAGCCAAACTATCTGCCCCATAAAAAATTTGCGCAAAATTAATATTTCTAAATTTGCATACGGCAGCCATAGCTGAACATTCCATTTCTACTGTTATTGCGCCTTGTAATTTTCTTCTTTCAACTTTTGATTTTGTTTCCCTATAAACAGCATCTGTTGTCCAAGTTTTGCCTTTATGATAATGCAGTCCTAAATTTTTTATAACATTCTCTACACAAGCAACAGATTTCGTATTCAATTTTATTTCATCACTAGCTTTCATATAATGATAACTAGTTCCTTCATCTCTTATTGCTGATGTAGGAATAATTATAGAATAATCTTCCATTTCTTCTTTTAAACAACCACAACAACCAACCAATAATAAGTTTTTAATACCATAAATCTGTATATCTTCAAAATTTGCCACACAAGCAGGGGCACCCACTGGAGAGTGATATACTGCAATATCGGCACCTTTGTAGTTTACTATATATACAGGCCATGTATTTGTTGCATTAGTAATTTTTACACTAAATATTTTAGGATTGAATTTTTTTACAAATGATTCCATAAGGCTTTTAGAAAAGAAGGAAACACATGTCTTTGGCAAAACATCATTATTTTCCTTGAAAGTTTCTGGATTTATAACCGCAGTTTTACAATTATCAAACTCCTCTAATAACATAGGCACCTCCAATAAATTTATCATATTATATCATAGAAACGATGATTTGTGATAAATTTTTTGAAAAAAGTATTGATTTTCACGAATTTTGTACTATACTAACAACAATTAAGGAGTAAAATTATGAAAAAGGAAAGATTGGAAGAAGAAACTATGGAATTAAACGCGAACAATATTAATTATTTGGATTATAAGACTGTAAGGGATATTTTATTTAAAATGCAACGCTTCTGCGATAGTGGAAAACCTAAAAAGAAAGAAATTATATTAAGACAAAAAGAAGAAATAAAAAAAGTTCTAGACGATATTAATATATATTGCAGATCAAAAAACAGAACTCATGTTTACGACGAGGAAATTAGCAAAATGATGAAAGGCGTTGTAGAAAAAAGTATTGCTTTTGAATATCAAGGAGTTGCAAGTTTGTATTTGCAAGGCATAGCAAAAAATCAGATATGTGATATAGATGAAAAATATACTAGAGCAATTGTTGAGGAGTTAACACATCAATATGGACAAAGAGGAACTACTCCGAAAATTAAAAAGGTTTTAACCGCTTGTAAAAATGGTGATTATGGAGTTGAGTATAGCAGAGAGCAAATTAAATTCTTGATTGATATTTATAATACCCATTGTTCTGAGTTTAGAAGTAATGCCGAAACTATTGGTTGGGGTAATGGTTTTTATGGCCCAATAGAAAAAGATGACCAAACAGAGTTAACTAAGTAATTTTTATTTATAGGAGTATTTATGATATTGTTTTTAACAAGTAGCTTAGATGCTTATGAAAAAGATGAGAATGGCGTTAAGCACCCTCATAATTTTGGTAACGAAAATGGAATATTAGATAATTTCAAAAAATATATAAAGAAATATGATAATTTCTTGTTTGTTGCAAGTCAAACAGAAGATGAAAATAAAACAGGTATATATGCCAATATTATTTTTAAATCTTTTGAAATGACATTGCCTTTTAAAAATTATAGAGTTTTGGATCATAGAACAAAGGACCAAGCACAAGATTTAATAAAAAATGCAGATTTTATATACCTTTGTGGAGGACATGTCCCTAGTCAACTTGCCCTATTTGAACAACTTAATTTAAGAGAGTTAATCAAAAATACCAATGCAGTAATTTGTGGCGGAAGTGCTGGAAGTATGGATAGTGCAGATATTGTATATTGTCCACCTGAACTTGATGGTGAAGCAAAAGATAAGAATTTTAAAAGATACAGGCAAGGTTTAGGCATTACAAACATTAATATCTATCCACACTGGAATCCAGATTTAATCGATCAAGAATTTTTAGACGGACAAAATATTTTTAAAGATATTATGCTTGAAGATAGTAAAACAAAACCATTTGTTGCTTTTGATGATGGAACATATATTTTAGAGATTGATGGCAAAGCTAAATTATTTGGTAAAGCATATTACTTTGAAAATGGAACATACACCGAAATAAAAAATATGGAGAAAGATAATTTATGCTTATAAAATTAACTATTGATAGTGAAACTAGAGAAATTAAATTAGGATTATTCTCTAAAAAGATTAAAATAAATGGCTTAGTGGTGAAATTTAAAAAATGTGGTCAAGGCGTTTTAATTTCTGGATTAGTTGAAATGAATGCTGATGGAACTACAAATTTAGGACAAACGCACTATCCAGAGATTTTAGTTAAAAAAGGCGAAGTAAAAGATTTATACTTTCCTGTTACAGATAGTAGTATAAACATTAAAATAGAAATAATAAAAAATTAAACAAAAGGAGAAGAAATGCTATGAAACTTATACTAAATGGTGGTGGTTCTGACGAACAAATAAGAGATAGCATTTCTCTCTTTGCCCAACATGTCAAAGGTGGAAAAGTTATGTACATACCACTTGCATGGAATAATGGCAACATGGAAAATTGCATTGATTGGTTTAGAACCCAAGTAGAACCTTTTGGAATTTCGAACATAATTCAGATACTAGACGCTAAAAAAATAACAAAAGAAGAATTAAAAAAATGTACCGGCATTTTCATTGGTGGAGGCAATACTTATAAACTATTAAAGATGCTCAAAGAAACACCTGCATTTGAAAATATAAAAGAATTTATGCTAAGAAAGGATAGCATCATTATGGGTGGAAGTGCTGGTGCTCTAATATTTGGCAAATCTATTGATAGTTGCCTTGATGATGGTCTTGGGATAAAAAGTATTTGCGACCAAAATCTCGTTGGCCTTAAAGATACAACAGGTTTTAACTGCATAAACGGATATTCAATCTTGCCACATTATATGAGAAAACCAGAGCAAGCAAATCTCACAAATCAAAGAATTGAGAGATTGTTAAGTGAAGGATATAAACTTATATGCTTACCTGAAGAAACAAGTTTAGTTATTGAAGATAATAAAATAAGAATAATTGGTAGCCAACCCGCTAAAATTATAACAAAAGAAACAAATAAAACAATTCAAAACACCGAAATCGTAAGGTGTTTATAAGGAGGAAAACATTAAAAAAGAAAAACTTTATATGATGTAGCGTCTATCACCAACAACTTTATGAAAGAACTTAAAATTGCCATTAGGTTTGACAGAATCAAAGACAACATTGATGTCGTTAAAGATTTTGATTTGACAGGCGAATTTAATTCTTTGCTTAAAGATATTTTGTTGTCAGAATTTAATGAAGAGCAGTTTGAAAAAAATGGCAACAACGTTTGCAAAAGGATATACAACTGTATATCCACCTTACGGCCCACAAAATAGAGATAGAACACCAGCATACAACAATGTATTAAAGAAGTTAAGTGATAGTATTTCAGTTAAAATAAATGATGAAAATACTAAGACTAAATTTGCTGCAGAAGAAACAAAGGACGACTCTTTTGAGCTTTCATATATATATATCAAATGTTTAAGAATATAGAAGAGTTTGCATAAAAAAGCAAAAGTTGATGGAAAATTAGTAAAAGATATTTGGAATGAAGTTGAAAATGCTAATTGGTTGCAATAAAAAATTTTGACAGCAATTGACAGCAAATGTACCAGTTTTAGAGAGTTTATGAAAGATTTAGACCGATAGTTGTAAGTTGAACTATCGGGCATTAGGCACGCAAGGTGGCATTTTGACACCTTATTTTTTTTCTTTTTTTGACAGCAATTACTCCAAAAATAATTTAAAACCTAATATGTTTAAAAAAGTTGCCATGGTTTATAAAAACAACAAAAAAAGTGGCAAAAAATATCACTAAACCCATTATGTTTTTAGCGTATTTTTTAAAAAGAACCATACCAATGGTAGAACTTAGGGGCTATTAATTGTCCTCAAAAAGTCTGGTTTTAAAACAAAAAAAGACTAAAAAGCGGTGAAAAAAACACAACCAAAAAACATACATCAAATTTTTATTAAATTTAATTTATCAAAAAGGCTCTATCGATTTATATCAAAAGGGTAGAGCATTTGTTTTTGGTACTTCAAAAAAAGACCGAATTTTGTAATTTGTGTTAAAAAAGTTGATATATTTATGCCGATAGAGTAAAATATTGGTGTAGAAATATTGCCTAATGTAATTAATGGGCTGTAAATAAACTAATTTTGGAGAGTGCTTATGCGGGCGTTAAAAAGATTTAGAGCGTTTTTATTTATGGTAGTGTGCTTAATAATTTGCTCCGTTCAAGCGGTGCAGGTAATTTGTGCTGTAAACATTAGAGGGGGCGGAAGTACAACCGCAACCTATGATGTGTTTTTAAGTAATGACGATATATTAAGCGTGTACCAACCTGTAAATTCTGATGATCCAACGTGGACAAAGTATGGGCATAACGCCACACTAAATGCAAATGCTACAAAAATAGAAACTACAAGTGCAGAAGCCTTGCAGTCCGCTTTAACAAACAAAGATAGTGAAGGCAATGCTGACCTAACCAAAATTAATGCAAGTTTAACTTACGGCACAGATGACTATACAAAATCAACTACTCCAGTGTATGGCAAAATAGATATAGTAAATGTAGATATTAAAACGGGGGAGATAATAGGAAAACTCAGTGACCCAACCTACAACTTTGAGTGGTTTGGAAGAGATGTAACAATTTCTGCCGGTACAATGCTTGCAAGTGGCAGAACGCTAGATACAGACACTACTTTTACCGTAGATTGTTACACCTACTACCCAACAATGTACATAAGACGTTGCATAATAGACAACAACCAGTGGCTAAGCGTGTCCGAAAAAGCTTTTGCCGGTTCGGTAGAAGTACCAGGGTACTACACTGCAACCTTTACCGCAACGGTATATAACCCAGATAAAACTCTTGCACAAAACGGAAACGGCGTGATTGTTAGAAGTTACATAAATAACGATATGCCACTATCTTACTGCAAATCTGCCTACCTAAATGAATTTTACTCAACCGACTATTCAACAGAAAACAGTGTTAATATTACATCGCAAGCAAATATGCTACAGTGGTGCACAAACCTAACCAAAGGGTGGAAAACAGCACAAGAAGATGCTACATTGCAAAATTATACCTGTGCAAAAAGTTGCCAAGGCGAAGGTTATACCGCTTTTGTATATAATTACCTATACCTAATAAAGTATGCAGATAATAACGCACAAGAAATGGTTGGAGACGGCAACTGCCGTTCTTCTGGCAAGTATAACGCATTAACTAATGCAGACCATAGTGCAGAAAACGCAGGAGAAGAAGAAACGCTAACGGCAACAATAAATGGCAAAGAAATTACCTATGGTAAAAATGTAATGTTTGCAGGAACAACTATAACAAGAAAATATGATGCAGTAAATTATTTAGAAAGTGTAAAGTCTGGTGCAACAATTGGTATGGAAGTATCTAATGCAGATGGTGGAAATGAGGCGGGTTTGCTTTATGGATACAGCTTAACAAGCTTTACAAATGCTACCAATGGTAAATTAGATGTTTCGGGCTTATACACCACGCAATTTTTAACCCACACAGCAAGTGGCAAAAGGGCACTATTAGATGGTTATGTAGGGTCTAATGGGTACACTTCGGTAATGTGCTTAGGAGTTGCTGACCCTTGGGCAAATATGTTTACTTGGGTATTTGGAATAGCCGTATTAAATAATACCGATGACCCTAATAGGGGAGAAAGCGAGGCGGTAATAAATATATACGCAACAACCGAAAATTATAATTATAAAACAAACAATTGGATAGTGAATAACTATTCTGGCACAG
>CAKVOE010000003.1 GCA_934778215.1 uncultured Clostridia bacterium
GCCTTTAAACCTCTAAAAAATTTCATAATTACTCCCTTATGTAATATTATGAATAAATTATATCATATTAAATAAAAAAATCATAATAAAATTTATTTTCATAAATACAAATTTTTACCGACCCCACCTTATGCCGAACATTACTGTTCGGCAATTTCTAATGCAGGGGCTTTTACCCACCGGGCAAATAGCCCCTTGCACGCCGGAGTAACAAAAATGCAAGCCCAATAGGACTTGCATTTTTTGGTGCCGAAGGCGGGACTTGAACCCGCACTGAGTTGCCCCAACTGGATTTTGAGTCCAGCGCGTCTGCCAATTTCACCACTTCGGCAAATTAAAAATTTTGTATGTAACTACAAAAAGTATTGTACCATAATTTATATGCAAAAGCAAGTTCTTTAATCAAATTTTTTTGTTTTTTATAAAATATCCTGTTGCTTATGTGTAAGTTCTTAATTCCCGTATGCATTTAAAATTAACCATAATTAAATTTAACCCCCAAAAATACAAAATATTTTTACCAAAAATTTAAAATATAGTTTAATTTATTAAGTTTAGCACAAACTTATAAGGTAAATTATTTTTTAGGAGATTTTTTATGTCATTTAATCCATTTAACGAAAAACCAGAGAAGGTAGAAAACGGTCTTTGTAGTTGGGATAAAATGTATCCTGCAAGTTACGACAAAGACTCAACCGACCCCTACACCAAAACCCGAATTATATTAATGAACGGTACAGAGTTCGAATCGGTTTATATGGGTCACAATTTTTCTAGAAATTGCCCCGATAACGAACTAAGACGAGATTTGGCACTTATTAGAAAGGTTGAACAAGTACAGCAAAAGCGAATTTCAGCACTTCGCCCTATAAACGAGTCTATTTTGGAACACACCATAGCCTATGAGCAACTCGCCGTAGACCTAACCGCCTGTATGGCACAAGAAGAAAAAGATGCAACGGTAAAAAAGGCACTAGACTTTGCACTTTTGGAAGACTTTGACCATTTATACCGCTACTCTAACCTACTTGAAATGGACGAAGGTATCCACGCTGAAAAACTTGTTGGCGATTACACCGAAATAATGCCGGGCAGACCCACAATCTCTGAGCATCGCCACCCAAACGATGAACTTACCGGCTGGTTAAATAACAAAACCGCCGACCCTCTATCAAAACTTCACGCCTGCATAATAACAGCAGCCGAACAACAAACTATGAATTATTATATGAACATTGGGACTTTTTACAAAAACGACTTAGGCAGAAAGGTATATTCCGAAATTGCCATGGTAGAAGAGGAACACGTAACCCGCTATGGCGGACTTAAAGACCCTACCCTAACCTATTTAGAAAACTGTTTAAACCACGAATATACCGAATGTTACCTTTACTATTCTCTTATGACCGATGAAAAAGATGCACATATTCGAAAAATATGGGAACTTCACCTAACGCAAGAAATTTCGCACCTGCATAAAGTTGCCGAACTTTTAAAGAAGTACGAAAAACGAGATTGGCAAGAAGTTATACCAAAAGGCGAATTTCCAAACCTTTTGCATCTTAGACCAAACAAAGACTATATAAGAAAGGTATTAGCCGAATCTGCCCACGCCACTGCCGAAAAAGAAGATTACATAGATTCCAAAAATTACAAAGGCACCGACTTCATAAAAGTTCAAAAAACTCTAAACTCATCAACCGATACCGAACCTGTGCATCAACTAACCGCAAAATATATTCAAGAGAACGGTAGCGACTACCGAGTTCAAGACTCTGAACACCCAGTAAAAGCCTTGCAATCTAGAACAGAAGACAACACAACCGTTGGCAGAGAGTGTGTGATAAAAGAAAACTAAACCAAAAAAAAGATTAATGAAATTTTTCATTAATCTTTTTTTGTACCAAAACGTTTACAATGTATATATGCTTACATATATTTTTTACCTTGCACGCTAATCTAACAGCATAGAAATTGGCAAAGCAAAAACTACACCCTTTGCTACCGATTTAAAATCTGCAATAGCATATACGCTTTTTATTACAGGATACGCCAATTTTTCGTCAACAACTATAAGTACCGCTTCTTTTTCGGGCGAAATCTCCATTCCAAAAAATCTTTTCTTGTTTTGTGAAACTCCACGCCCGTTTAAAATTACAGCACCCTTTGCGCCGTTTTCATTTGCAGTTTTTATAACTTGATAGGCATAACCTTTTTTTACAATACTTACAATTAATTTATGCCCCGTTTCTGCAATTTTGTCCGGCTCTACATCTGTTATAACCGGAAACTTTATATCGCTAATTCCTTCAAATTTTTCATTCATACCCAACTCCTCCTAAACAAATAGTCCTTTTGCACCCATAAAGCCGTCAACATCTATTGTAAGCCCTAGCCCAACGCCCGGACTAGAAAAATTAATCTCCGAATCTATGGCTACCAAAATATTGTCGGCGTCTTGTTTTCTTGCACAAGCAAAAATTACTATATTTTTAGTTTTTTGCACCCCTAGTAGTTCTAAACTCATATTTTTGCCTATACCTTCGCCAACCTCTCGCAACAAAACCCTACCGCCAAAGCCTTCTATTTTTGAAACAATCTGGTCTTCGGTGCTAAGTTTACCAATTATTATCATAAATTTTAATTCGTCTATTTCGGATAGTTTAAAAGTTTTTAGTTCATCTTTCACTTATATCACTCTCCCCTCAAATTCGTCAGTATGCTTCTGTTTTAACTTTTCTATGTTAGAATATATGTCATCAGTTTTTGATAACTTAACCAATATCTTTTGCGTCTTTTTGTTTTCTACCTCTACACTTATTCTAAATATAATACCTAGCACTTCCATAATAAATACCGGTGTCATTCCCATTATTCCTAGCGTACCAAATCCGCCAAGTGAACCATTTAGCCCTAGCATTATTGGAAAAATAAAGGCAACCGTAATCGTACCCGTTGCAACCCCTGATGAATCAAAGGCAATAGATGTAAACAGTTTTGATACAAATGGCATCATTATAAAAGACAGCCCATAAAGTATTCCGTAAATCCACCAAATAGAGAAGTTAAAGGTAGACTGCAATATAACAAGCGTTATAGAAAACAATATACTAAACCCCATAAACACCATTATAAATGGCACCTTTAAATTTCGGTTGGTAACTTCTTCTATCTGCCCCGCAAGAATTCTTATAGAGGGCTCACAAAAAGCCAAACTAAAACCTAAACTTGCACAAATTACAATGGTTATGCCTAGTTTATCTACACTAGCCAGTGCTTTGCCAAACTCGTTACCCATATCTGTCAAACCGAACTCTATACCAAACAAAAATAGGTACAAGCCCACAAAGGTAACCGCTGACCCCAATAATAGTTTTAGCCTTTCGGTTTTGGATATTTTAATAAAGATAACTTCAAACACAAAAAATGCAAAAAACAACGGGAACAACGAAAAACTTACATCTTTAAGTGTTTCTAGTAGTAGTGACGAGCGGGTGGTCGATTCTACCACCTCGCTACCCGTTCCGCTATATATTATGGTAAGAATAAGCATAAGTACAATTGGACCAGCAGAACTTAATGCAATCAGCCCAAAGTTTTCTTCTCCCGATGTTTTTCCGCTTGTTGATACCATTTTTGCAACGCCAATACCCATCGCTAACAAAAATGGTGATGTTACAACACCCGTTGTGCAAGCGCCCGCATCTAAGCACATTGCAAAACCCTTTTCGGACACAAATATTCCAAGTATGGCAATCAGTCCATAAAGAACAAACAAAATTATCCCAAGCGAATGCTTAGTTACAATTCGAATTAACCCAACACAAATTAAAATACCAACACCAACGCCCGAAACTATTAAAACGAGAATTTTTGGTATACCAAAGCCCGCCATATAAATTTTACCAGACAACACCTGCAAGTCTGGCTCTGCTATGGTTGTTAAAATACCGAAAATGAAACCAAATATTACAAATATATAAAACTTTCTTTGGTCGGTTACCGAGTTTCCTACAAATTGCCCCATAGGAACAATACTGTTATCAATACCAGTTATAAATATAACTTGCCCCACAATCAAAATTGCACAGCCTATAAAGAAGTTTAGCAAAAGAGCAGACGAAAACCTATACATTGTAAAATGTACAAGCAACACAAACCCGATTAGCGGTAGTACGGATATGAATATACTCTTTAACCTATGTAACACTAAAACTTCTTCCTTTTAGATTATATCTCCCCCGATTCCCCCACTAATAATATCAATATCTATTGCCCTTTTCTTTTTTCTAACTGCATTTTTTACCCGAGGCCTAGACGCCTTCTTTTGAGGTACAGCCTCTTCTTTTGATTCTTCTTGCTCTTCTTTTTCGCCCGTTTCTCCAAGCCCATTCAAAAAATCATCAAAAAATTTATCAAAATCTTCATCTTCAGTAGAACTGCTATTTGTATCTGCTTCTATCGTTTCGATTTGTTCGGTCGGCTTTGATTCCTCTTCCTTTTTTCTAAAAGCACTTACATCAACAACTTTGTTAGATGCCAGTTTTTCGCTTGCTTTTGTATATTGATTTTTATATTCCAGTCCAGAGTTTCGTCCAAAGTTAGCCGATTTGTTTTCCTTTCTACTTACATTGCTAAAATACTCATCATTGCCACCAATTAACTTATCCAGTTCATCATTTAATGGTTTTGATTCCCGCTCTTTCACTATGCACCCCCTAGTACTTTATTTCTAAAACAATTGATTTCCCGCTTGCAAGATTAACATTTTCAATAAAAGGACTAACAGGGTTTATGCTATAGCCCTTTACCCTTTTTACGCCTTTATTTAAAACGACATTAAAGTTTGTAGATTTTAGTGCTTTTATTGTAACTACCGCACTGCCCTTTCTGTCGTCCCAAACAATATCCACAATTGTGTTTTGTGGAGTTTGTATTCCACTAATTCTGCCACTAACCCAATTGGTAGGTTTGCTTTGCATAATTAAGATGTTTTTATCACTTCCTATTACAAAGCAATTGCTTATTGCACTTAAAATTAGTTGATTTCCCGCAATATTAAAATAATTCTCACTTCCAACCAATGCGCAAAGGTTGTTTTTGTCATACTCCATAGTAATAAGATTGCTCGCCATAAAGTTTTTAACTATAATTTGCAAAAGTTTAATAGTTGCTTCGCCATGTCCCAAAATAGCAGAAATTTCTGCCAGCCTTGCAAGGCTAATAATGTTTTGAGCATAAATGCTTTTATCTAGTTTATGTACCACGCTATTTAAGTATGGAGCAATGCTCGACAAACTTGACTGTGCCGTTACTTCATGCGTTCCATACACAGGGTAGAATTGCAAAAATCCTGCACTAATATTACTGTTGTCATCATCGCTATACTCATTTAAGATACCATTCGTAACTTTTGGTAGTGGTAACATATTCAAAAATTTTTGAAAAGCAACAACCTCTTTTAATGCAATTGAGTAAGTGTTAGATGCACTAATAATATTAGAAAGCAATGTTCTAATAATGGCAAAATCTTGCGGACAAGAACTATACACTCCCACATTTTTTCTTTCAAAATATTTGCTTTTACCAAAAGGAGAATATGAAGGACAACTTACAATATTTCCGTTTGCATCTAAATACAAATAATTCATATAAAATTTGGCAACTTCACACATAAATGGAAGAGCCTCATTTTTTAAAAATCTAATATCTTTGGTTAGCAAAAAGTAGTCATAAAACATATTAGCCACAATTGCACCACCTACAATTACCGAAACATCTGCCGATGCCGTAGACCCCAAAAGACCAGTACCGCTAGCATAATAAAATGGCACAAAAAAGCCCTTAGACTTATAAACTCTAAACGCATTCTTTTTTAGATCGTCACTATATTTTATAAAGTAGTTCAAAAGTGCCAACAACTTTTCATTTTGCCCCAAAATTGTAGATGCACTAAATAAAGCAGGCAAACTACAACAACTATCTGCCAAAGCCCTATCGCAACAATAACTATAAGACCAAAGACCCGTTACAAACAATGGCTCCAACGATGGCATAATTCCACAAGCATTTAGATATTTACCAAAATTGAACAATTTTTCAAAAATTAGTGTGCTATCATCAGAAAAACCATCAATAAGTTTATCTACAAAAGTTTCCTTTTCGGTAGAAATTACTAATTCTGCCCTTCCGTTAAGTTTTGCAAACTCTGCCAAATGTGCCCTAAACGCTCTTTCGTAACTAGGGTTTTTTATGTTTGTTAGCGTAGCCTTAATCTCTTGAATTTCTCTATCTCTAAACTTCGTTACAAATGTTTTTGCAATCACAAGCACGCTTTCGGCATTCTCAATTTTTATTTTGCCCATATTGTCGCTTGCCGTTGCTTTGCCATCTATAAACACACGAGCAACCACACCTCTATAAACGCCGTCATACATTGCACTAAAAATCATAAAGTTGCCCACCGATTCAACTTTTACCTCTTGAAGAGCAGGCGAAACCTTTCCGTTAAAGGCAATATATCTAAGGTCGTGTGGCACAAGCCCCATTTCCAAATTTAACAAATTGTTGCCCGCTTTTTGAATTTCGTAGTAAAACATATTATCAGCACAAGACACAAAGCAAGAGCGGTCAATTTTTGTGGCACTATCGGTAAAGCAAACGCTTGCTTCGGCGTTATCCATATTTACTTGACGAAAATAACTAGATATGGTTTTGCCAACTATATTTTGTTCAATTACAAGGTCGCAAAGTGGTAGCGGACAAGCTTTTGTAGGAGTATATTTTTTGGTTTCGAAGGCTTTTTCTATGGTAATACCCGCCATGGTTTGGTTTTTTGCCTCAACTAGCCTTCTTACTTCCTTCATTTTATCCGAAATATCAGGCAAAACGCCTACCGAACCCAGCCACGAAGACCTACTGTCGGTAAGCATAATTTTTTCATAGCGAACACCGCCTTGTATAAGAGCACCTACTTTGCCATTTCCTATTGGAAGACTACCCTCCCAAGCGCAAGAAACATTCGCTGGGCGTGAGTATTTTAAAACCATTTTTGCACTATTTATCCTTTGCATACATACTCCTAACTTTGCTTATTACCTTATTATTATATAACAAACCAATTAAAAATACAAAGTAATTTTCAAAGCCTTTTAACTAATTTTAACAATTGTGCAGATATTTTACTAAATTTAAAATATTTTTGCAACAGGTGTGGTAAATTTTGCCATAAATATTTTTCGCCAATATTCTACGCTTTCGGTTATAATATTTTCCAAAAAATCTTCCCTATCAAAAAAATAATAACCAAGTGAACCGGGGATTGCGTTTGCCTCCCCAAAGTACAACGCACCGCTATCTTTGTCATACAAAAAATCTATCCTTACAACCGAATTTGCATTTATCAATTTATAAAAGGTTTTTGCTATATATGTTATCTTTCTTTCTAGTTTTTTATTAATATCCGCTGGAAACTTTCTTTCGCTAGTTTCCATACCGCCAGCAACAGAAAATTTACCAAGTTTAGACACCCCTTTAATTTTTGTAGACCCGCTCAAATATTTATCCTCAAACGAAATTACCGTGCTTTTTGCAATAGGCTCTTCTATTAGCGATGTAACAATTTCGCCATTTTGAGTTTTTACCGCAACATTAAACTCCCTTTTGTTTACAATTGCCCGCTCCACAATTACTCTTTGACCAAAATCAAAACACAAGTTTACCGCCGTTTCAAAGTCTGCAAACCTTTCTATTAAACAAACCCCAACACTGCTTCCTTGTGAACACGGTTTGCAAACCACAGGCAAGCCAAACTGAGTTAGTTGTGTTATTACTTTATCTCTATTATGCAACCAATCTTTTTTTTCGATGGCAAAAAAATCTACCGTTGGTAATTCGTTTGCTATCAAAAGTTGTTTCGTCAAAAATTTATCCATCATTATTTCCATACTTGCACAACTTCCGGTGCTGGTTGCAATTCCACACATCTGAAAAAGTGCCGTTAGTTTTCCACTTTCTCCATCGCCACCATGACAGCAATTTAAAGCAAAGTCAATTTTAAATAAAGGCTTAAACTTATTGTTTTTAATTTTATACAAATAGTTATCATTTGGTTTTAGCCCCACTTTTTGTAGTTTAGAACAATTCATTGTGCCGGCATAGTTTTTAAACTCCGCAAGTTTTTCTCCAATATACCAATCACCAAGCGGGTCTATATACACCAGCTTTATATCATAATTTTTTGCCTTAAATCTTTTATAAATTTGAAGTGCCGTAATTATAGACACATCTTTTTCGGTAGACTTTCCACCGTAACAAATTATCAAATTTTTATTCATTTTTTACCCCCGAAAATTTTTATTAAATCAAATCGTTTTTACTACTAAAATTTGGCAATTTTAAAAAATAACAAAACAAAAGAATAGCAAAACAGCCATTCTTTTGTACCTTTTTGACAGTTTGTACTTCTGTCAACTTTCTATTCAATGCAAACTTTCACGCCTGTAATAGGCGTAATGCAATTTTTAAAATTAGGTGTAATTGTCCGGTAAATCATTTTCAAACAACACTACATCGCCCGCCGTTGCAAACTGTTGCATAACTTCAATTGCCTGCTTTATGCTTCCTGCTCTAAGAATTTTAGACTTATCAAAACCGCCAAATTCTAGCCCTGCACTTAGCGCATCATAATTTACCACGCCATTAATTATTACATAGTCGCACACACTCGCCATCTGTCTACCAAACTCAAAGTTGCAATTAAACTCTTCCTTTCCTAACTCTACAAGCCCCGGAGTAATAACTATCTTTTTTGAATTAAATTGCTTAATGGTATCAAGGGCAGCCTTTGCTCCCTCCACACAACCATTGTAAGCATCGTCAATAACAATAATAGAATTGCCCGAAGGAACAAGTGCAAGCCTATGCGCTGACGGCACGAGTTTGCCTATTGCCGATTGAAGTTCATATAAACTAACTCCCATATCAAGAGCGACACTGGCACAAAGCAAAATATTAGATATGTTATGCACTCCAAGTAGCGAAGTTTTACAGTCTACACTTTTGCCGTCTGCATGCAAAGTAAAGGAACTGCCCCTTTCGGTAGACTTGATGTCGGTTACATAAATTTTGCCCTTTTCGTTTTTTATGCTAACCCCAACCTTATCGCATTGCGCCCTAAAATACAACTCATTATTTGGTTCAGAGTCTAAATTAAAATACGCTTTACCGTCTTTTTTAAGACCTTCTATCAATTCATATTTGGTGTTTTTTAAGTTTTCAATACTTCCAAAGGTTAATAAGTGCTGGTTTCCTATACCGGTAATTATGCCAATGGTTGGGTGTACCATATCCGCCAAATATTTAATGTCGCCAACGTGTTTTGCACCCATTTCGGCAATAAGAATTTCATCATCTTGTTTTAAGTTGTTTAAAATGGTTTTACTAAGCCCTAGTGGAGTGTTGTAACTATGCGGAGTGGCACAAACTTTATATTTTTCTGATAGTAACACCGTTAAAATATTTTTTACCGATGTTTTGCCAAAACTACCCGTTATACCAACAACAACTATCCCCTCATGTTTTGCTAGTTCCTTTTTTGCAAGGGTTATATACCTATAAGAATTCCACGCCTCAAATGGAGTTATTACATAGTGTGCCAACTGAATAATTAATGGCAACAACATAGGAGTTAACCCAACTGCACCAAATTCAAAATATGGCACATATAGTTGAGATGCCGTCATAATGGCAAAGGTAAACAAAAATACCAAAATATTCATTACAACGCACAATCTTGTCATTCGGTGAGTATATTTTAAAGGCGTTTTTTGCGGAACATTGTAAACGTTAAGAATATATACAAAGCAAAACAAAAAGTAAAACAACAGCCCTGCATAGGTCATAATTTTGTAAATGATAATTTGTTCCAACAATACATTTGTAACAAGCAATGCCGCCGAACTCAAAAAGGACAACACAATCAATCTGCCCCAATCTTTGTATTTGTTAGACTTCATCCACGCCCAATAGTCTTTTGTTTTGTATCCAGACAACTGAAGCACTTGCAAAAATTTATATCCTACAAAGTTCATAAGCCCCGCATTTAAAATGCTTATAACCAATATAAGCCAAAAAGTTAACCAGTTGTCAAATCCAAACGGAGTAGGAACTTCGTTATATAATAATAAACTTAACATAATTATTTTTCCTTATAAAAAAATACTTTCATATAAAATATAAACAAATTCTTTCGGTTTGTCAAGAAAACAAAAGTGTCCCGCATCTTCAATTACAACCAAACTAGAACCCTTTATTGCCTTATTTAGTTTTTTACCCGCTTTAAGAGTGGTTTCTTTATCCAACTCACCCCAAATAAGTTCTGTAGGCAGTCTTATCTCTTTTGCCACCGGCAAAAGGTCTTCGTTTACAACCCTTTTAAAAGTTTTTCGCATCACATCGGTTTTTAATGCTTTATAGTCGCTAGAACCTAAGTTTAAGTCCTTGCTAGACCCCCTTAGTTTTACCCGAAGTTTATACCAAAAAACCTTTAATTTGTATACTAAACCCCTACCCTCAATAACACCTGCACTGTCTACCAAAATAAGTTTTTTTACAACTTCTTTAAATTTGCTTGCCATCATTATGCCAACACGCCCGCCAAACGAATGCCCCACAACAATAACTTCTTTAATCTCTAAACTTTTTAAAAGTTTTACTACTTCGCTCGCATAATCGTATACATTATAAGGCACCGCTGGTTCTTCACTTTTTCCAAACCCCAAAAAATCGACCAACAAATAGGACACATTGTTTTGTGGTAAGCAAGAAACGACCCCGCAAAAAGAGTTGCTGTCTGCACCCCAACCGTGCAAAAATAGTACAACTTTTTCTTTGGTGTCGCCTAAAAACTTATAATACATTAATTCCCCCAAAATTAAAGTGCCCTTTCCATAATTATGGCGTCATACTGCCCCATATAATATTTTTTTCTTATTGAAATTTGCAAAAAACCTAGTTTTTTATATAGTTTTATTGCACTTATATTGCCCTCTTTAACTTCTAGCATCAATTTTTTTACGCCCTGTTTTTTTAAAATTTCCATAGCATCTATAAGTAGCCTTTCTGCAACGCCCCTTCGTCTAAAATTAATATCTGTTGCAATCATCATAACATCTGCACAGTCATAATTTTTTATGATGCTCAAAAAGCCAACTATTGTACCCTTGTCAACCGAAACCAGCACCAAATAATTTGGATTAATTATTTCGCTTTTTATTAGATCCTTTTCTAAAATATCGTCCGTTTGCATTCGTATATCAAAAATTGACTTGAAGTCATCTTCTTTTGCAACCCTAATTTCCATTTGTTCCCCTTTTGTTTGCAAGTTGAATTTCGGCTTGGCTAAGTCTTAAATACATTGGTTCAAGGTCATCAATAGAAGAAAAATCTGCTTCTGCAATTTTTTTATCCATCACTTTTTCAATGCTTCTTTCAACAATGGTTGTGCCACCAACAATATCTTCAAATCCAATTATTTTTTTATCCTTAACCGAATTTCTCTCAACACAATTATAGTTTTCGTCCTTTTTTGTATATACAAAGTTAGCGTATGCACCAATTACAGCCACCGCATCACTTTCTATTTCATTATATGAAAATAAGTCAAATGCGTTAAACGCAACAAGTTTAATCTCCTTTTTTATGCCTTCCAAAATGCCAAGTGCTGTAACAACGCCTACCCTAGAACCCGTCCAAGACCCAGGCCCTACACAAACTCCCAAGCATTCAATATCCAAAATTTGCATTTTTGCTAATTTTAGACACTCATCAATTGCTTCCATTAGGTGTTCCGTTCCGCTTGTTTTTGTTTTTATAACATTAAACTTTTTTTCGCCATTAAAAACACATACCAATATGTCACTGCTCGAACAATCAAACGCTAAATATTTCATTTTCCTCTCCTAATAGTAATTTCCCTTTTGTTTTCGTCAAGTTTTTTTATGTTTACAATTATAGCATAGTTTGGAAAATTTTCAATACCAACACACTCCGGCCACTCTACAAGGCTTTTACCACCCGAATATAAATACTCTTCTGCCCCAACCGCCATCAACTCATCGTAACTTTTTAGCCTATAAAGGTCAAAATGAAACAATGTGTCATCATAACTATTCATAATAGTAAAAGTAGGACTTGGCACTTCATTTTTTATTCCAAGCCCCTTTGCAACACCCTTTGCAAACTGCGTTTTACCCGCACCCAAGTCGCCACTAAGCAAAACTATATCTCCCGCAACCAAACTTTTTGCAAACTTAATTGCAATGTTTTCAGTGTCTTCTAATCCGTTACTTATATATTTCTCTTCCATATTTTATATCTCTCTACTTGTTCCAATTCGGCTAGCACCAATTCTTATTAAATTAACGGCTTGTGCTTTGGTTTCAACTCCACCAGAGGCTTTTATGCCACATTTGTCTTTTATAGCAGACCTAATTATATCTACAACCTCCGGACTCGCCCCGCCATCTGCAAACCCCGTGCAAGTCATAATGTAATCAACCCTTGCTCTTGCACAAAGAATACTAATTTTTTCTATCTCCTGTTTTGTTAAAACCGCCGTTTCTATTACCACTTTCAAAACCTTTTTTCTGCACGCCTTTCTTAGTCTAGAAAGTTCAATTTTTAAATAAGACCAATCATTCATCTTTATTTTTGAAAGTGTAATAACCGCATCTATTTCATCAGCGCCGTCTTTTATAGCCCGCTTAATTTGTAAAATTTTAGATTCTATGGTGTCCGCACCCAAAGGAAAACTTACAACGCTTGCAACCTTTATAGAACTTTTAAACTTGTAGTCTATAAACTGTTTGCAAAACTCCACATCTACCGGATTTACCACAACACACGCATATTTGTTTTTGTATGCCGTACACAAAAACCGCTCCAAGTCTTTATGTGTTGCAACGGGATTTAAATTTGTAAAATCTACCAGTTTGTTTATATTTTTTTCGTCTAAGCTTACGCCATAATCGTTTTTTAATTTTTTAGCAAAAAGCACAGAACAATTTCACCCTACCTTAAAAAATAATTTTCTTTATTAATGGATTCAATTCTGGTCTTGTCTTGCCAATATTAAAACATTTTCTAATGCAAGTTACGGCAGATGCAAAGTTTGGATCGGTAATAGAATAATAAATTTTTGCGAGTTTGTCGCCCTCTTTAATTCTGTCGCCCTCCCTTACCAAAATGTCAAGACCAACATATCTATTAATTTCGCCACTTTCGGTGGCTCCAATTACATTAATTGCTTGATACAGTCCCAATGTATCTACATTTGTTACAAAGCCCGTTTTGTCAGCAATAACAAAAATTGTATTAACTGGCGGAATCAACGAATCTAAATCGTCAAAAGCAAAGGTGTCACCGCCGTGTGCTTTTACCATTTCTCTTAGTTTTTTGTATGCAGACTTGTTTGCAATTACTTCATCAAACATTTCCCCCGCCGTTTGACGAGATTTTACCCTTTTTGTGCTTAACAAAATGTGTGTTACCATTTCTTTGCACATATTATATAAATCGCTGTCAAAAAGTTCGACATCGCCATTTAAAAGTTTTAATGCCTCTCGTGTTTCTAACATCGGGCCAATACTTCTGCCAAGTGGCTGGTCTAAGTTAGACAAAATTGCCGTGGTGTTAATACCCGCCATCTTTCCTATATTAACCATAAGTGTTGCAAGTTTTTCTGCTTGCACCTCATCTTTTAACAGCGACCCCTCTCCACACTTAACATCAATAACTACCGTTTTTGTTCCCATAACAATTTTCTTCGCCATTATAGAACTTGCAATAAGAGGAACACTAGGAACGGTACCCGTTTCTTCTCTAAACTTATAAATTATCTTATCTGCTGGCATAAGTTTTTCGTTTTCGCCAATAACCGAAACCCCAACATTTTTTAAAATATCAAAAAATCTTTCAAAACTAATAGATGGCGTATACCCATCAAAAACACTTAGTCGGTCAAGGGTGCCAAAAGACGCCCCAATATTTTTGGTGCTAAACTTAGCCACCTTGTATCCTAGTGTTGCAAGTACAGGCAAAACAACCAATGTGCAAGCATCACTAACACCACCAGTGCTGTGCTTATCTACGGCGTTATCTACAACTTCCGAAACATTTAATCTAACCCCGCTATCTGCCAAACACTCAGCATAGTTATATGCCTCACTAACGCTAAACCCACGATTGGTTATAGCCATAAGCAAAGCCCCAATTTGACTGCCCTTAAACTTTTCTTTCATAACGCCATTTACAAAAAATTGAAGCTCTTCAAAACTAAGTTCTCCACCATCTCGTTTTTTTTCAATAAGTTCCAAAATATTCATAATTTTTCTCCGAATAATTTTCTACAATAAGTATAGCAAAATCGTTTGCAAAAATCAAAGAAAATAAACACCTTTAAAAAAGCACTAAATAATTTTTACCGACTAATTTTTGTGGCTTTGTCTATAATTTGGTAAGGAGATATATTAATTTATGCAAAAAACCAAACTATCAAAAATAATAGACCTGTTTTTTTGCTTTGTAGCCACAATAATTTTAACCATTTTAATAGTAAATAGTATTTTTAAAGCAAAAACATTCAGTTTAATAATTGGGAGTATATTAGGGTCGCTAATCTTTTTACTAGAAGTGAAACTATTACACATTCAATCAGAACGCAAAAGTATAAAAGGAACCGAAGAAGCCTTGCTAAAATTAACCTTTGAAAGCCTTTCGGTATTAAACCCACAAGCCATGCAAAAACTACTAATTAACGCATTATCAAACAATCCCATCTTTTGCGTAAAAAAGGTAGAAGATTTTATTTTAGTTACAAACACTACTTCCGCTAGCACCTTTGCTATCGGCTTTGATTTTTTGCAAGAAGTTGTAAACTCCCCCACGCTTTTTAAATTTTTAAACAACACCAAAATTAAAAATGCCTCAAAATATATTTTTTTAGCAAAAGACTACACAAAAAACGCCAGCCTTCTAAATTCGTCCCAACCCGCCCTTGTTTTATTTGACAGCGAAGACACCTACAACTTGTTTAAACTTATTAATCTTTCGGTTCCATCAAATAGCACCCTTAAAAAAAGGAACAGAAAAGAAGAATTAAAACTGGTCTTTTCTAAAATAAATATTAGAAAATTTTTATTAGTTTCAATTCTTCTTTTAATAATTAGTTTTTTTACGCCACTAAAAATTTATTATAGAATTTTTTCTGCTATAAGTTTTTTATTGTTTTTAATTTGCGCCTTATTAAAACCCGCTAAGTCAAAAGCCAAAAACTCGCTATCGCCCGAAAATCTATTAAATTTATAATTATTCTTCAAAGCGTTTCATATCGGCCTTTTTTAGTAATTTTTGAACCAAATCATCGTCATCTACTTCGGCATCTACAAAGGTTCTTTTTGCTTTAACCGATAGCGTTACCGCATCTAAGTCATTCATAGCACCAAGCACGCAAATGGTAACAATGTCTTTGTCTTTTTTAATTTTGTCGTAAATTTTATCTCTTTCGGTCGATAATTCAGCGTCTACTGCACCCATAAGTTTGCTTTTTAGATAGTCATAAAAAATATTTAATGATTGAACTTGTTCCTTTCTTAATTTTGCTGGCAAGGTGTCTATAATGTATGATATACCAAACCTGCCATTTAGGTATTGCCCAAAAGAATTTATAACAGTTAAATATCTTTTGGCAACCTTAGTATCAAAGATACTTAACTCCATCTCATTGTCAACCAAAAACTTTTTCATATATTCTATCAACTCATAAACCGTTTTATAAAAACTTGCAAGCACTTCTAATATGAATTTGTTTTTTTCAAGCACCATGGTAGAATCTAGTTTGCCACCAAATCTTTCTGCAAGGTTGGTGTTTACCGCCATAACCCCGTTTTCAATAATTTGTGCGTACACACCCTCATCTAAACCAATAAAGCCTTTAAATGCAGTTAAATCCTTTACGGCAAGCGTTTGAATTTGCTCGGTAAAATCTTGTACGCTAGAATCAAATGTAGACTTATAGTTATTATAACTATCGCTAGCATCATTAAACAATTTGGTGTATTTATCTAATTCCTTTAAAATAGACTCGCACTCAATAGAATCATTTAGCGTATCGGTATGCTTTGCAACCAACAATTTAGAACAAACTTGCATACCATCACTATCCAATGCGTCCAAACTCTTTTTAAACTCCGCCTCAATTTCTGCAATTTCTTCCATACGGTTTTTGATAACTTCTTTTTTTCGTGACAAAAGTTCATCTACTGCTACCCTATCACTTTCACGCTGTTCGAGATTTGCCCTAAAATATTCTATATTGGTGCAAACAGGTATAATTTGCGTAATGTCATCTAGTAGTTCTTTTACTGCCAAAAGAACATCTTCGCCCAAACAAATTTGCATACCAGAAAATATTGCCATAATTTCGGGGCTAGATAAAGTTCGTTTAGAAAACTCATAAATAGAACTTGGTAGAATTCGGCTACCTATTTTATCTTGAAAATAAATATTTGTGTAATCCATTGCGGTATCTCCAAAAATACTAACTATATTATACAATAATTTTCTGTATTCACAAAGTAAGTTTGTGGCAATATTGAAACAAAATTAAAATTTTAAAATTTATGAAAAATTTTAAAAAATCATTGACATTAATTCTTTTTTAGTGTATAATTTTTTTCGTTACTGGTTTTGGCGGTGTAGCTCAGTTGGCTAGAGCGTCCGGTTCATACCCGGCAGGTCAATGGTTCGAATCCGTTCACCGCTACCACACAATTTTACCACGGCCCCGTGGTCAAGAGGTTAAGACATCGCCCTTTCACGGCGGTATCATGGGTTCGATTCCCGTCGGGGTCACCAAAAAATTCCTAACTACTTAGTAGTTAGGAATTTTTTATGAAATAAAAACCACCAGCCGTGCTGTTGAGAAACAAAGAGCTTAAGCTATGCATAAATAAAAAATCCCTCCTAAGTTAAAATAGTGTTGCGGACACAAATAATTAACAGGAGAAATTTTTTGTTCATGAACAAAAGTAGTATAACACATACAAACCGGAATTGCAAATATCATATAGTATTTGTGCCAAAGTATAGAAGAAAAGCAATATATGGGGAATTAAAAAAGTTGTCGTTTTTCCACCACTCGGAGAAGACATTAAGTTTATCAAAAATCATTCCATTTAAACTCGCAGACACAATCGAAAAATAACATCTTAAATTTTGCAAAAAAAGATAGAAGCCAAGTAACACCGCTCTTCACTTCTATCTTTTTTTTAAAACATTTTTTGTATCAATTCTTTAACTGTTTGACCATCAGCTTTGCCTTGTGTGTTTTTCATTACATAGCCAATGATAAACGATTGAACTTTGGGGTCGGTTTTGAAATCTTCAACCGCCTTTGGATTTTCTTGCTTAAATCTATTCAAAAACTCAATAATCTGTGCTTCGGTTATTGTTGAAATCAAATTGAGCTCTTTTGCCAAAATTTCTGCAGAATTGTGTGTTTTTTCAATTTCATCAATCAAGATTATTCCATTTGCTTTGGTAATTTTTTTATCTTCAACCATTTTCACAATGTCGGCAAGATCTTGCTCTGAAATTGAAAATTTTGAACTTCCTGTTTCTTTAATTCTTCTCAAAAATTCAGTTAGAATCCAGTTTGAAATCTTTTTTGGATTGTTGTAAATTTTAACACAAGTTTCAAAATAATCTGAAATATATCTATCTGTGGTAAGAAGTTCCGCTTCGGATTGAGACAACATAAACTCTTGCATATATTTTTTGCGTCTTTCATTTGGAAGCACTGGAATTTGCTTTTTTAATTCTTCAACATCAGCCATGGAAATTTTTATTGGCAAAATATCTGGGTCTGGAAAATAGCGGTAATCTTGTGTTTCTTCTTTTGAGCGAAGTGCAAAGTTTTCACCCAAGTCGTCATTCCATTTTCTTGTTTCTTGAAAAACCACACCGCCATTAGAAAGGATTTCTTTTTGTCTTTGAATTTCAAAAGCAATTGCGGATGAAATACTTTTAAATGAGTTAAGGTTTTTCATTTCAGTTCTTGTACCAAACTTTGTTGAACCCTTTGGTTTCAACGAAAGGTTGACATCGCAACGCATTCCGCCTTCTTCCATTTTGCAGTTTGCAATATCGGCAAACACCAACGCTTCCCTAATTTTTCTCAAAAACTCGCAAACTTCTTCAGCATTTGAGAACACTGGTTCAGTTACAATTTCAATAAGCGGAGTTCCGCCACGATTATAATCAACCAAAGTCCCAACCATTTTTGAAATATGATTTAATTTTCCAGCATCTTCTTCCAAGTGAATTCTGTTAAGCGCCTTAAATTCGCCATTATCAAGAGTGATACCGCCACCCAAACAAATTGGGTGAGCAAGTTGAGAAATCTGATATGCTTTTGATAGGTCAGGATAGAAATAGTTTTTTCTTTCCATAACAGCATAGTCATTTATTTTGCAACCAAAGCACAGACCTGCTTTTATGCAAAGTTCAACGGCTTTTTTGTTTATAATTGGAAGCGCCCCCGGCATACCTGTGCAAACAGGACAAGTGTTTGAGTTTGGCTCTGCACCAAACTCATTCTTGCACGAGCAAAAAACTTTTGTCTTGGTTTTGAGTTCTGCATGAATTTCGAGACCAATAACAACATCAAAATCCATTTACTTGTCCCCCTTTAAAATAATCTTTGAAACATCATAAAGCACCTTTTCGCTTTTTTCTCTGCCAATAATCTGAAGTCCCAATGGTAATCCCGACTCGCTTGTTGCATAAGGTATACTGATTGCAGGCATACCAGCAATTGAAGCAGGAACCGTGAACAAATCTTCAAGATACATACTGATTGGGTCTTGCGATTTTTCGCCAATCTTGAAAGCAACATCTGGTGTTGTTGGCAAAACAATTGCGTCACAGTCGTCAAAAGTTTGCATAAATTCATTTTTTAAAAGTCTTTGAAGTTTCTTTGCTTTTGTGTAGTAAGCATCAAAATATCCGCTTGAAAGCACAAAGTTGCCAAGCATTATCCTGCGCTTAACTTCATCACCAAAACCTTCACTTCTGCTCTTTACATAAATTTCATCAATTGTTTTTGCATCTTCACTTCTTGTTGCATATTTAACACTGTCAAACCTTGAAAGATTGCTTGCGGCTTCTGCCGGCGTCAATATGTAATAACAAGCTAAACTATTTAAAATGTGTGGCACACTAACTTCAACAATTTTGTGTCCTTTGATTTTTAAATCTTTCAGCATTGCCTCATACTTTGGAAACTGTTCAAGTGTTTTCAATTTTTCAATAATCTCTTTGCAAACACCAATCTTATATGTTTGTTTTAGCATTTTTTCGCCAAGATCACTTTTGATTGATGTTTGATCTTTTTCATCTTTTCCTGCCAAAATTTCAAGAGCATATTCATTATCTTCAACAGTTCTTGTAATTGGCCCAGCTTGATCGGTTGATGAAGCAAAGGCAACAATGCCATATCTTGAAACAGTGCCATAAGTTGGTTTGATTCCAACCACACCATTAAACGAACTTGGCTGTCTGATTGACCCACCAGTGTCCGTGCCGAGTGCCATAGGACAAAGTCCCAATGCTACTGCAACAGCACTGCCACCAGACGAACCACCGGCAACGCACGATTCGTCATAAGCGTTTAAAGTTGCGCCATAAACACTTTTTTCGCAACTGCCACCCATTGCAAACTCGTCCATATTGCTTCTAGCTAAAATAACTGCGCCTTCATTTTTGAGTTTTGTGATGATTGTTGCATCATAAGGAGACACAAAATCTTTCAAAAATTTGCTAGCACAACTCATGTGTTTGCCCTTGCACAAAATGTTATCCTTTATAACAACAGGAACTCCTGCAAGCTTGCCCAATTTTTCGCCAGCCTTTGCTTTTGCGTCAATGGCTTTCGCTTGCTCTATCGCATCATCAAAAACCTCAATAATTGCATTATATTCTTTGTATTCTTCTATTCTTTTAACAAAGAACCGAACGAGCTCTTCACTTGAAAACTTACCAGTCTTAACCCCGTCTGATAATTCTTTTAAACTTAGCTTTAAATAATCCATTAGTCCACCACCAATGGCACTTGATAGCACCCGTCTTTTTGTTTTGGGGCGTTTGATAAAGCATCAAAGTCGGTTTTGAATTGTTGCTCATCTTCTCGAAGGCTCGAAATCTTCACACCTTCGACCTTGATGTCTTCTGGAAGCTCAAGTTTTGTGATTTCATCAACAAAGTTTAAAATGTTCATAAAATCTTTTTTGAACGCATCTTTTTTGCTTTCAGCAATCTCAATCTTGCTTAAGTCTTGCAAATGTTCGAAATCTATTTCCATAATACCACCTAACTATCTTAATTTTATATGAACTTCACGAAGTTGTTCTTCTGTGACATCACCAGGTGCACCCATCATCAAGTCTTGAGCTTTGCTATTCATTGGGAAAGCAATAACTTCACGAATGTTTGACTCGTCTAAAAGAAGCATCAAAATTCTATCAATACCTGGCGCAACGCCTGCATGTGGTGGCGCACCATATTGAAACGCTGTGTAAAGCGCACCGAATTTCTTTTCAACATCTTCTTCTGAATATCCAGCAATTTCAAAAGCTTTAATCATTGTTTCAACTTCTGCGTTTCTAACCGCACCACTCGAAAGTTCAACACCGTTCAAAACGATATCATATTGATAAGCCAAAATATCAAGCGGATCTTTTTCTTGAAGTGCTTTCAAACCACCTTGTGGAAGGCTGAATGGGTTGTGACAAAAATCAATCTTGCCAGTTTCTTCGTTGATTTCATACATTGGGAAATCAACAATCCAACAGAATTTGTATTGATCTTTTTCAATAAGCCCCAAAGCTTCGCCAACCTCTGCTCTTAAAATTGAAGCAAGTTTATAGCAAAGTTTTGAGCTTTCGTCAGCAACAACAAAAATGTCATCACCAACTCTTGCACCTGTCTTTTGTTTTAATGCTTCACATTCTTCATCAGAAATAAACTTGACGATTGGTCCTTTGAGTGAGCCGTCTTCCAAAACTCTAACCCACGCCAAACCTTTTCCGCCAGCAGATATAATTTCATCTGAAAGCTTATCAAAAAAGCTTCTTGGCTGACTTTCAGCACAAACAGCAAACCCTTCAATTGTTTTACCCCTAAATGCTTCAAATTCGGTTGATTTAAACACATCGGATAGATCAACCATTTCAATCTTGTTTCTTAAATCTGGCTTATCTGTTCCGTATTTAATCAATGCTTCTTTGTAAGGGATTTTCACAAAATGTCTGTCTGGCATTTCGTATTTTCCAAACTTTTTAAAAATTCTATACAGCAAGTCTTCGCAAACGGCAAACACATCTTCTTGCGTTGCAAAAGCCATTTCCATGTCAAGCTGATAAAACTCGCCAGGTGAACGGTCTGCTCTTGCATCTTCGTCTCTAAAGCATGGAGCGATTTGAAAATATTTATCCACGCCCGAACACATCAAAAGTTGTTTAAATTGTTGTGGAGCTTGTGGAAGTGCATAAAACTTGCCCTTATAAACCCTGCTTGGAACAAGATAATCTCTTGCACCTTCTGGGCTTGAAACTGTCAAGATTGGCGTTTGAATTTCTTCAAAACCAAATTCACGCATAATACATCTCATTTCAAACAAAACATCACTGCGAAGTTTGAGTTTTGCCTGCATCTCTGGATTTCTTAGGTCAAGATAACGAAACTTAAGCCTTGTTTCTTCGCTTGTTTTCTTGCTTTCGTCAATTTCAAAAGGCAAAATATGTTTTGCTCTTGACAAAACTTCAAGTTTGTCAATTGCAATTTCAATTTTTCCTGATTTAATTTTTGGGTTAATGTTTTCATTACCACGAAATACAACCTCCCCGATGACTGATATTACACTTTCTCTTGAAAGTGATGTCAATAAACTATCATCATGAGTGGTGAGCTGAACCAAACCATACATATCTCTTAATTCTATAAAAACGATGCCGCCATGGTCTCTAATTGCGCTAACCCAGCCGGCAACTTGAACTTGTTTTCCGATTAAACTTTCATCAATCTCTTTGCTTGTAATTGTTCTATACATAATAACTCCTAACTTACTAATAACATTAGTAATACATCTATAATATAAATTTTTACTGGATCTTTTGCAAACCTTTCCAGCAAGGTCTTGATTATTTAATAAAACTCTCGCCCAACTGGGCGTCAGTTTTAAGTTTTTGTGTGATTTCCATGATAGACTCCTAAAAATGGTAATAAAAAAAATGGAATAGGTTTTTCCCTCTTCCATTAGTATTTCTAATTTCCTTGATTATTTAACAAACAATAGAAAAGGGACGCATTAAATATAATGTGTTATCATCATTATTGTTGTCATTATTGATCAAACAAACTCTAATCATAATATTTCCCCTTTCAAAATTATGTTGCCATTTTATCATAAATTTATGCACTTGTCAAGTCCATTCGCCCGAATTTAAACCTTTTGTTTTTCCCGTTTCATATTTTCTCATTATTTGAATTTTAGATTTCCCCACTCCATGTCTTTAAATTATTTGAATTTTCTGCTCTCACTGCTCCACTTCTTTTCATTAACCTTTTAAACATTTTGCATAAAAACAAGCCCATTTTCTTTAGTCAAAATATACAAAGCATCTTAACTTTTTCTCTAAATCGTGATATAATATTATTACAAATATTCGTCCATTCCGTTTGTTTGAGTTGGAAGATTAAGTTTTTAAAAATGACAAAACTAATACACCGATGATTTAGCTATATGTTATTAAAGTGACACTTTAAGGTTTCCGCAAGTATCACAACTTTGTCCGCACCTAAAAAACCCCACCTTTTAGGTGGGGATATTTATTTTTATCTAAAATTGTTTTATTTGAATTATTTACAAAAACTTTTAATGGCTTTTTGGTTTTTAATAAAAATTTATACAATATTTAGTACTTGCTTTTTGTAAAATTTTTAATATTTTTATTAAAATTTTGATAGCGTTAAAAAACAAAAGAATATATAATAATTTATTTTTACCTTTAAATTAATATTTGTCTTTTTAGCACAACCGCTTCAAAAGGACTTAACTCGCCCCTAACCACTTCGCCGTAATTTGTATAAACTATTTCACCCACAGGCAAAAGATATTTTTTTACCTCATCGGTTAAATTTACAGTTACATCATATTCCGTTTTGCCCGACCTTCTTAAAAACCTACAAACACCCTTTGGTGCTCGTTTAAAAATGCAATCGCCAAAGCAGAAAACATCAGCATTTTCCTTTCTTAGTGACAAAATTTTTCTGTATTCATTTAACGCAGAATGCTCCTCCACTTGCTCCACCGCAACATTTAAAGAGTGGTAGTTTGGGTTAACAACAAACCACGGCTTGTGTTCGCTAAACCCCGCAAACGCCGAACCATTCCACTGCATCATTGTTCTTGCGTTGTCCCTACTGGTCTTTTTTAACTTTTCTAAGACATCATTTTTCTCTTGCTCAGATTTTGCAAGTTCTATTAAAATTTTGGCATTAACATCTTCAAAGTCTGCCCGACTTTTAAACGGATACCCCGTCATTGCCAGCTCTTCGCCCTGATAAATTATTGGCGTACCTTTTAATAAATACATTGCACAAGCAAATGCCGAAGCACTTTTGCTAAGGGCTTTGGTGTTTCCATACATACTAACTAATCTTTGATAGTCGTGATTTGTCCAAAAAAGTGTAGACCAGCCACCAAGGTTAATAAGTTTTTCTTTGTTTTTTAACGAATTAATAATGGCTTTATAGTCAGGCTTACCCGTTTTGTCAAACCGGTTAAGATGCGAAAACTCAAAAACCATATCAAGTTCGCCTCTATTATTTCCCGAAAATTTTAATTGGTCCAAAAGGTTAGGATTTCCCCCAAGTTCGCCCATGGTAACCACATTTTTTGTTTTAACACCCGACAAAATTTTTGTTAAAAACTTATGTGCCTCGTCTGTGTTTGAAAACATTTTGTATGTTTTGTTTACCTTTCCATTTTTAAAGGACAAATTTTTGCCAATGTGCGATATTGCGTCCATTCTAAACCCATCAACCGATAAATCCGCCCAAAACTCTAAAACATCACGAATTTGTTTTATGGCAAACTCCGAATTGAAATTTATATCTGGCATTGTTTTAGAAAACAATTTTAAAAAGTACTGACCCCTAGCCGAATTATATTCCCACGCGCTTCCACCAAAAAAGGACTCCCAATTATTTGGGGGTAACATTTTGCCTTCATCGTTATATTTAGGATTTTTCCAATAATAAAAATCTTCATAATCGGTTGCACGGGCAACACTTTTTATAAACCAGTTATGCTCGCTAGATGTATGATTTATAACCATATCTATAATTACTTTTAGTCCCAAAGAGTGCGCTCTTGACACCAAATTTTTAAAGTCTTCAATGGTTCCATACTGGCTATAAATTTTTCTATAATCTTTAACATCATAGCCGTTGTCGTCCATTGGCGAATCAAAAAATGGACTTATCCAAATAAAATCTGCTCCTAAATTTTTTATGTAATCTAATTTATTTGTAACGCCCGCAATATCTCCAACGCCGTCATTATTTGAGTCAAAAAAACTCTTTAAATATATTTGATAACCAACGGCGCTTTTCCACCATTCATTTTTTTCCATAGTCATTTCTCCGTAAAATATTACGGATATATTATAACAAAATTTATTTAGATAACAAAATAAAAAGCGGATAGTAAATAAATTACTACCCGCAAAAATATTATCTTAAATTTATTGACGCATTTTTAAAGTGGTCGGTTAATCTTTTTATAAAGCCATCAATTTCGCCATTGCTTAGCGTATGCTCATTAGAGCAAATGTTAAACCTAAAAGTCATTGAGCGGTATGCTCCAAAGTCTTCACTTTCGTAAACATCAATAAGTTTATACTTAACTACAAATTTACATCTAAATTCGCTAATTAGTTTTTCTATATCTTCAAACTTCATAGTTTTTGGAACCATAAAGTTAAAGTCTAAATCTACCGTTTGAAATTTTGAAACAGGCTTATATGTTTTAACCTTGTCTGATACCACCATAAATTTGTTAAAGTCAAATTCTAGCAAACAAACGCTCGCACGCTTATCTAACTTTGACTTAATTTCGGGGTGAATAACACCAAAACTTCCCACAGTTTCGCCATTTATTATACAATCGGTACTCATATTAGGGTGCATCAAACTATTTGTTGTAACACATGTGTAACTTGGCTTTTGCTTGCAAAGCGATTCGCACAAATTTTCTACTATACGCTTCATTTCAAAATATAAATCTTTTTCGCTTGCTTTATAACTGCCAATAACCAACGCCAAATGTTTTTCTTCTATTGCTAAATTCTGGTCATCTGTGCCACTTACAACTCTTCCAATTTCTTCTATTCGTACTTCTTCAAAACTATTTTTGTTTTCATCATACATTTTAATTAGTGTAGGAAGCAAGGTACTTCTAATACCACTCTGTCCGCTATTAGAACTATCTAACAATTCAACAAAACTCTTGCACTCTATTCCTAAATTTTGGTTGTAGTCGGCATAATTCCAAATATAACTATGAACCTCACTAAACCCATACTTTTCGGCAAGCAATCTTTTGGTTTTATATTCTAAAATATGTTTTTCATCTTGCAAAACTGGTTCAACAGACATTTTTAGCGTTTCTGGAACAATGTTGTCATAGCCAAAAAGTCTTGCAACTTCTTCTACCAAATCTTCTTTTATAGATATATCTTTGGTTGCTCTAAATGACGGAACAACAACCACCAACTTGCCATTTTCGTTCTTTTCTATGGTAAAGCCAAGTTTTTTTAGCGTGTCTACAATAAACTCATCGGTAATTTTGTTTGACCCAATTCTCTTACGAATAAAATCGCATTCAACTTCAATTTTTATAGATTTTGGTTCTACCGTTCTTTTATCTCCAACGCTTGATGCAATAATAATACCACTATCTATATTAGACAACAATTTTACTAGCCTTGCAATTGCGAGAGTTGTTAGTTCTGGGTCTAATGATTTCTCGTATCTTAGCGAAGCATCGGTCGAAAGACCAATTGTTTTAGATGCTTTTCTTATAGAAGACGACTCAAACACCGCACTTTCTAGCAAAAAGCCCGTGGTGTCACCGGCTATCCCTGAAAGTTTACCACCCTTAATACCCGCAATAGCAACAGGAGTATTGTTTTTGTCACAAATAAGAACGGTACCCTGCTTAACTTTATGAACCTCGCCTTCTAGCGTCAATAACTCTTCATTTTCTTTTGCTTCACGAACAATAACGCCGTTTACCACTTTGCTATCAAAAGCGTGCATAGGAGTTCCAAGTTCTAGCATTGTGTAGTTTGTTAAATCTGCCAAAAGGTTAATATCTCTTAACCCGCAATAATTAAGCCTAATCTTCATTATTCTAGGAGATTTTTTAACTGTTACATTTTCTATATCTAATGCCGAATAGCGTAAACATTTGTTGGTTTCAACGCTAATAGATGGTGCTTCAATCCCTTTAAGTTTTGAAAGGTCAAGTGTTTCATAAGGTTTCATTGGTCTATTAAAAATAGCAGACAATTCTCTTGCAAAACCCACATGACCCCACAAGTCAGGACGGTTTGTTAGTGATTTGTTATCAATTTCTATCAAGCAGTCGTCTATTGGTAGTACATCTTTAATGTTTGTACCAAGTGGGGCTGTAATATCCTTAAAATCTACAATTCCTTCGTCATCGCTACCAATGCCAAGTTCGGCTTCGCTACAACACATTCCAAAACTATCCACGCCTGCAAGTTTTGCCTTTTTAATTTTATGACCTGCAACCATACCGCCAATTCTTACAAGTGCCGTAATCATACCAGCATAAACATTTGGAGCGCCTGTTGCAATTTGCAAATTTTCACCACTGCCATCATTTACCGACAACAAATTTAGGTGTGTCCCCTCTATCTTTTCGCAACTTTCAACCTTTGCAATTACAACATCTTCCATATCGCTACCAGCGTGCTTAGCCTCTTCAACTTCGGCGGTAGAAAGCGTAATTCTTTTTACTATTTCATCTTCGGTTAATCCATCTAAATCAACCAAATCTTTTAACCAATTTAATGATATAATCATAGCTTTTCTCCTTTACATATCCAAACCAAACTGCTTTAAAACCTTTAAATTTCCGCTGTTTAGCCACCTAATATCGTCCATTTCAGACTTTATCATAACAAGTCTATCAAGCCCTAAGCCAAAGGCAAAACCGCTATATTTAGTACTATCAACACCCGCCTCTTTTAAAACCTTTGGGTGAATCATTCCACAAGGACAAAGTTCTATCCACGAACCGTGTTTGCAAACCGAACAGCCACTACCACCGCAGAATGGGCATAGCACATCTAGTTCAAAACTTGGTTCTGTAAAAGGGAAAAACCCCGGACGCAACCTAACTTCTACCTCTTTACCAAACACCTTACCTAGCATTTGCTTCATAAAATAAATTAAGTTTGCAACCGAAACATCTTCGTCTACAACAACGCCTTCCATCTGAAAGAAGGTCGTTTCGTGAGAGTGGTCTATTGCTTCATTTCTATAACATCTTCCTGGGAAGATTGCCTTAACATGACCACCATATTTTCTCAAAATTGTATTTTGCAAGGCCGATGTATGCGTTTTTAGAAGTTCGCCGTTGTTTAGCCAAAAGGTATCTTGCATATCACGAGCAGGGTGAGTTGCTGGCACATTTACCGAATCAAAACACTCATATTCGGTCACAACTTCCTTTCCATCTTCAACCACAAACCCCATAGATTTAAACACATCTTCTAGTTGTTGTTGAATAATGGTTCTTGGGTGCAACGACCCAACACCAGTTTCCACCGGCATTGTAATATCAATCTTTTCGCCCGAGGTTAATTCCTTTTGCAATTTTTCCTCTTCAATTTTTTCTTTCTTTTTGTTTAGGGCGTCTTCTATTTTTTGCTTTAAAGCGTTAATTTTCATTCCCGCTTCTCTTTTCTTTTCTACTGCAACATCTCTAAGCATAGACATAATTTCGGTAAGTTTGCCCTTTTTCCCCGAAAACTCAACTCTTAGCGACTCCAATTCGTCTGCATTGCCACAGTTATTATATTTTTCATCGAACTCACGACTAATCTTTTCTACCGATTCGTTAATTTTTTCCATTATTTTTCTCCTAACAAATTTCTATATGCTTAACGCCCTTTTTGGTGCTTTTTCTATAAAGAACAATCTTTCTTCCTATCACCGCAACAACATCTGCTTTTAATACATTTGCAACTTCGTCTGCTACAACCCTTGCATCTAAATCTGAGTTTTGTAAAATTGATATTTTTATAAGTTCTCTTGTATCCAAAACTCCATTTATAGAAAACAACACATCTTCATCTATTTCGCCCTTGCCAAGAGTTACAACTGGGTCAAGCGACTGTGCTTTTGCACGCAACACACTTCTTTGTTTGCTATTTAACATAAATTTTTCTCCTAATCATCATAAAATTCAAAGTCAAAATCGGCAATTCTTACAGTATCGCCATCTTTTGCACCCATTTTTCTTAATTTTTTAATAACGCCTTTTTCTTTTAATATCTTTTGAAAATAAGCAAAACTTTGCGTATCACTAAGCACTACATTTCTAATCAAACTATCTACAAACCCGCCAATTAATAAAAAGGCTCCGTCTTCATCTCGCACAATATCATATTGAGTTGGGTCGGCTTTTTTGTATTCAAACTTTTCAAACTTAATTGGCTCAGGCTTTGGCAATTTTTCTATCATTTTTGCCGTTTCGGTTAAAAGTTCTTCTAGTCCTTTATGCTCGTGTGCCGAAACTTTAATTACCTTAGGCGGATTTTTTGTTCTGTTTAGTTTTGTTATAAAACTTTTTGCATTTTTTTCCGCATCAACACTATCCATTTTATTTAAAACAATAATACGAGGTGTTTTATCTAACGCTTTGTCATGCTTTTTTAATTCTTCGGTAACTACCCTATAATCTTTGTATGGGTCACGCCCCTCGCTACCAGATATATCTACCACCATCAAAAACAATCTCGTTCTTTCTATGTGTCGCAAAAAATAATGTCCTAAACCTGCTCCATCACTTGCTCCCTCAATAAGTCCGGGAATATCTGCAATGGTAAATGATTTACCATAAACCCTTGCCACTCCTAGATTTGGAGAAAGCGTTGTAAATTGATAATTTGCAATTTTTGGTCTTGCAGAAGTTAAAACAGAAAGCAAGGTAGACTTTCCAGCATTTGGGTAACCCACAAGTCCAACATCGGCAATTGTTTTTAATTCCAAAATAAGGCATTCTTCATGTGTAACTTCGCCCGATTGGGCGAATGTTGGAGATTTTCTTCTGCTAGACTTAAAGGTTGCATTTCCTTTACCACCCTCGCCTCCGTGCATGGCAACTACCTCATCTCCATCATAAAATAAATCAGCCAAAACGCCACCCGTTTCGTTGTCTTTAACAATAGTTCCACAAGGAACCTTTATTAAAACGCTTTCGCCCGTTTTACCCGTTGCAACGTTTGGTCCACCCGACCAACCGTTTTCTGCTTTAAAGCATTTGGTATATCTAAATTCTCCTAGGTCGGTTACATTTTTGTCGGCACGAATAATAATGTCGCCACCCCTACCGCCATTTCCGCCGTCAGGAGCGCCAACTCTTACGCATTTTGCCGTATGGAAAGAAACCTTACCAGTTCCACCATTGCCAGATTTTATAAATATTTTTACTCTATCGTCGTACATTTTATTTTCCTTTACATTTTAAATTCAACTTAGGACAAATTTCCCTCACAATACATTCATTGCAATTAGGATTAATTGCCTTGCAAAAATTCCTGCCATGCAAAACCAACGCGAAATGTGCATCTCTCCACATATCTTTTGGCAATATGCCCTCTAACTTATGCATGGTAGCAGTGGGAGTTTTTTCGTTGCAAAGTCCAAGTCTTTTGCTTAATCTAAAAACATGCGTATCTACTGCAATTGCCGGCACCTTGTACCAAACAGCAAGAACAACGCTCGCAACCTTTTCGCCAACCCCCGCCAAACTTACAAGTTCTTCCCTTGTATTTGGAACTTCGCCGTTGTACTTATTAATTATATCCCTAGATGCCGAAATTATATTTTTTGCTTTTGCGTTATAAAACCCGCAAGATTTTATATAATCTTTTAACCTTTCTTCCCCTAGTTCAAGCATTTGTTTTGCTGACGATGCCACCAAAAACAAGTCTTTGGTTACCATATTAACTCGCTTATCGGTACACTGAGCCGACAAAATAACCGCAACCAACAACTCAAAGCAATTGTTAAAATTTAGGGCGCAGGCATCTTTGGGATAATAATCTATAAGACGTTGAACAATTTCTATCTTTTTTTGCTTTTGCATAATTTACCACTTATTTTGTAAGATTGTAAATCATCATCAAAATTTTAAAGGTAACAGCATCGTCAAAATGGCGAATGTTTAACCCTGTTAAACTTTGAATTCTGTCTAGTCTATAAAGCAAAGTGTTTCGGTGCAAAAATGACTTTCTTGAAGTTTCGGCAACATTTAAGTCGCACTCAAAAAAGTATTCTACACATCTTGCCATCTCTTCGTTTTCCATAATTCCTCTAAACTTATCATCAATAAGTTCGTTAGAAAACGCAAGTACATCTTTTAGCGGAACGAAGTCTGCGATAATGTTTAAAAGCCCATTTTTGTCTACACAGTTAATAGACTTAGCCTTTTGATGAAACAACTTTTCTACATTTTCTTTGCAAGCCATATTTTTCTCCCCCTGCAAAATTTAATACGCATATAATATAACAAATATTTGAAAATTTTTCAAGTAATTTTATAAATTATTCTTTTCGGATATTCTACACAAAAAGCGACCACCAACCGAATCAAAAAAACAGTCATCTATTTGAGAAATTTTTATTTCTTCTCCCCGCTCCATTTTGTCACACTTTTCATAAATTATGTCTAGGTCGGCTTGCGTTAAATTTATATCCGAAGTGCAAGTTAGAGAAAACCCACCTTGCAATTTTTGCAAACTAAATTTTTTAATAAGCGCAACTTCTCCCGCAAGTTTTTTTGCAAGTAAAAAAGCAAAAATTTGCTTAGGAAATTTTAATTCTTTTTCTATCGCAAAATCATCATTTAAAACGCCAAAATTCAAATTTAAAATTCTTGCCTTGTAAAATGGGGGCAAATTTTGCCCATTTTCGCCGACTATTAGCGTTCCCGAAAAATTATTCAACCACGAAATCAGCTCGCAAAACGCCTGTGATGAAGGTGGAAAATTTTGCAAAATTTTTCCAAAATCTATTAGCACAATATCACTATTTTTTACATCAATTCTTGCAAAATTTAAAAATATTTTTTCTACGTCACTCAACTTTTTTACCGAACTTTTTAAAGATAAATGATATTTTTCCGCCAAGTTTTTGTAGTCGTTTTCAGATAAATTTTTACCATAAATTTTTGCAACAAAAACAATATTTTTTTTAACGCTTCCACGCATAAATGTAAATGGGTTTGTAATGTAACTCATTTTTATATTTTCGTTTTTTATAACACGTCTTTCATCAGCCCCAATTTTTATGCTACCGCTATAATCGGTAAGCCCGCTTATGCAATCAAGCATTGTGCTAATGCCCGCCCCCTCTTCGCCACATATATAAATATGTTCGCCGTTTTGCACTGACATCGAAACATTATGCAATGCTTCAATGTCGCCATATTTTTTAGATAAATTATTAATAACTATTTTTTCCATACTTTTATTATACAACAATTTTAACTCATACAAAAATAATTTTGCCATAAAATAAATTATGAAACCTTTTGTTTTAAAATATTTGCTTATTGTGCTTTTATCTAGTTCAATTATTTTGCTATTTTTGTATTCTCCAAAAGCGATAACCACCAATCAAAAAACGCAATTTGCGTTTTTGCAACTAACCGTTTTAAATAATTTAGATGGTTCATTTATAAATAATGCAACTATTTGCATCACAAACTGCTACGACTATTATGTTACAAACAAGTTTGGCAAAACACCCACAATAAAAATTCCACTATTTGCAAATTGCAAAAATGACGATTATTATTTAATAACCCTTCTTTGCTACAAGGCTGGATACAACGATTATATTTACTTCAATTTAAAATTAAAACCTAATCAAAAGCGAACCGATGTCGTAATAAAACTAGAAGAAATTATAAATGAGGTCAAAAATCCAACAATTTATTTTGAAGAACCCGCCCGCTGTCAAATAGAAAAAATTATTAATGAGTATAAAAAAATCGGTAAGAAGTTCTTACCGATTTATTTTAATTTATTTGGTTTCAATAAATCCAATTGTTCCATCTGCCTTTTTGTATAAAACACAAACGGCTTTTAGTTTGTCGTGCATAAAGATAAAGAAATCGTTGCCAATCAACTCCATTTGGTCAAGTGCTTCTTGCTCGCTCATAGGGGTAAGTTCGTAGGTTTTACGCTTAGTAATTTTTACACTTTCAAATGTTGGTTCATCTTCCACAAATTCAAATTCAGTAAAGTCTGCCTTTGCTCCACGTTTATTAACAAATTTTTCACTGTGCTTAACAATTTGACGCTCTACCTTTGCAATACAACTATCTAAGTTTTGGTACATATTGTCTGATTCAACCTCGCCTCTAACAAACACTGTTGGAGCAGAAAGGTTTAATTCCATTTTGTATCTGTTGCCGTGTGCAGTTGCAACCACTCTTGCGGTTGCTTCTTTATCAAAGAATTTGTCAAACCTTGAAAGTTTCTTTTCAATTAATGACTTTAATCTATCACTTACTTTGTAATTTCTTCCTACTATTTCAATTTTCATAATTATAATCTCCTTTAATTAAATTACATCTATATTATAATATATTTCAAAAATTTAGTCTAATGATTTAAAAGAAAATTCGCCATTTTTATAATCCACTTCAAGTTTTTTGCCCGCACTAACTTCGCCACTTAGCAAGCATTCCGCAAGTTTATCTTCTACCTTTTGCTCTATAACACGCTTTAATGGTCTTGCACCATAAACCTCGCTATAACCTTCTGCAACAAGACCCTTAATAGCGTTTTCGTTAAATCCCACTTGAATATTCTGTGCTTTTAATTTCTTGTTTAAGTTTGCAATCATAATTGTGGCAATTTTGCGAATATCCTCTTCTTTTAATGAGTTAAACACAACAACCACATCAACCCTATTAATAAACTCTGGTTTAAACTTTGCCTTCAATGCGTCCATCAACTTCTCTTTTATAGACTGTGAAGCGTCTTCGCTTGTGCCAAAGCCAAGTTTGTTTGTGTTTTTAGGAAGTTCTGCAACACCGGCATTGCTGGTCATAATAATTACACAGTTTTTAAAACTAACCGTTCGTCCCTGACTATCGGTAAGTCTGCCCTCGTCCAAAATTTGAAGCATCAAATTAAATATATCTGGGTGTGCCTTTTCTATTTCATCGAACAATACCACCGAATAAGGTTTTCTTCTTACCGCTTCGGTTAGTTGACCGCCCTCATCAAACCCAACATATCCCGGTGGCGAACCTATCATTTTGCTAACCGAATGCGACTCCATATACTCACTCATATCCAATCTAATAATGGCGTTTTCGTCATCAAACATTGCTTCTGCTAACGCTTTGGTTAACTCCGTTTTGCCAACACCGGTTGGCCCCAAGAATATAAATGAACCAATAGGTCTTTTTGGGTCTTTTAGCCCTGCTCTTGCACGCCTAATTGCCTTACTAACAGCAACAACCGCTTCATCTTGACCAATTACTCTACTTTTTAAAACATCTTCTAATTTTAGCAATTTTTGCTTTTCGCTTTCCGTTAATTTGGTAACAGGTATACCCGTCCAACTGCTAACAATGTCGGCTATGTCCTCTTTGTTTACCACACCCGTTTGGTTACCCTTGCTCGCATTCCACGCATTCATTCTTACAAGATAATCGCCCCTAACGGTGTTAATTTTTGCGGTACACTGCTCTATCCACGCCCACTCATTGCTCTTTTCGGCTTCCTTTTTTTGCATTTCTAGTTCTTTAAGTTCTTTTGATAGTGCCTTTATATCATCGGGAACAATACTACCCTTTACTCTTGCTCTGCTTGCCGCCTCATCAATTAAATCTATTGCTTTATCAGGCAAACTTCTGTCCATAATGTATCTAATAGACAAATTAACGGCCGCTTCAATAGCATCATCGGTTATTTTTACCTTATGAAAGGCTTCGTAACTATCTCTAATGCCCTTTAATATCAAAACGGTGTCTTCTGGAGTAGGTTCTTCGACAATAATTGGTTGAAAACGCCTCTCTAAAGCCTTGTCTTTTTCTATAAATTTTCGGTATTCATCTGTAGTTGTAGCACCTATGGTCTGCATTTCTCCACGGGCAAGATAGGGCTTTAAAATATCTGCGGGACTTAACTCGTCTTGATGCGACCCTGCTTGAGCAAGGGTATGAATTTCATCAATAAACACAATAATGTTCTTTCTGGACGTTATTTCGTTTATTGCATTTTTTAGCCTTTCTTCCATAGACCCACGATATTTTGTGCCTGCCATTAGTGAACCTATTTCTAAACTAAAAATTGTTTTGTCTTTTAATAGTTCGGGAACTTCGCCCTTAACAATCGCTTGAGCCAAACCCTCTACCACAGCAGATTTACCAACCCCCGCTTCACCAATTAAAACGGGATTGTTTTTTGTTTTTCGGCACAAAATTTCTATAATTCGGTTAGTTTCTTTATTTCTGCCAATTATCGGATCCATTTTGCCACGCCTTGCACGCTCAGTCATATCAATGCCAAGGTCTTTTAAAACATCGGGCAAATTTGAGTTTATATCTTCTTGCTCTTCCGACTTTGTGGTTTTGCTTTTGTGTGCCTTTGCCTCATCATCGTCATCGACTAAATCACCATCGCCCTTTAACCTACCATTGTTTAACAAATAAATTACATCAGAAGTAATAGTCTGCAAATTGATATTCTGTGACCTCAAAATATCACAAGCCATGTTAGTTTGCTCTGCCAAAATGCAATACAAAAGATGTTCGGAATAAATATAGCCTGCATTTAGTTGATATGCCAACTGCTCGCTACTTTTAATTATTGCCTTTGCTTTTGGCGAAAAATCAATAGCCATACCCTTAGGCAATGGCTTTGCATCAGGATATTTATCTCGCACAAGCCTTTCTAACTTTTTTAAGTTTATATTATATTTTTCAAGAATTTTAGATGCCATACTTTTTTCTACGCTACAAAGCCCCAACAATAGGTGCTCTGTTGCAACACACGCCGAACCCATACTAATGGCGTATCTTTTAGAATTTTGAATGGCCGTTCTAACATTTTCTGCCGGACTTAAATCAAACATACATTCTCCTCCCTATTTAATTCTATTATTTTTTAGTTGTTTATATAAATTTTCTGCTCTAAACTTTGCCGTTTCTTCTACCGTCATCATTTTGCCTTTAATTTTCATAAGGGCCAAGTCAGACCCATACTCAATTAATCGGTCAATAATTTTATTGTCGTTTAGCACTATTATTCCAAGACTTATTCCAAGTTTTACCTCTCCCGCTAACTTCATAAATTCGGTGTAGTCTATTGTGTAACAATTAGTTAATATTCCAAACGCACGCCAAACAATATCCGTTGTTGCAACATATTGAAATTTATCAATCATCTTTTTTCTTTCGTTTATTTCCATCTCAACAATTTTTAAAACGGCAGTTTTTACATTTGCAATTATTTCTCTTTCGCTAACTCCTATTGTTACCGCATTAGATATTTGATACATATACCCTAGCGGAAAACTTCCTTCTCCCAAAACGCCCCTAACGGTTAAACCTTTTTCTTTAACAGCAGAAATTATGCTATCAATCTTAGAATTTATAGTTAGCGCCGGCAAAAACAGCATAACGCTAGCCCTAAGCCCCGTACCGGCATTGGTTAAGCAACTGGTTAAATATCCAAATTTTTCGTCATAGGCAAACTCCAAATTATCGTCTAACTCATCATCTATCTCGCTAACTAGTCTAAAAGCCAAATCTAAATTAAACCCCTTTAAAATGCATTGCTCTCTTATGTGGTCTTCTTCGTTTACCATAATAGAAACCGTTTCATCGTCACGAATTATGCTAGCACCTGTTTCTTTATTCTTTATTAATTCTTTACTAATTAAATGCTTTGCACACATCAAATCGCTATCAAAATCACTAATAGCACCCATTCGGTAAACCTTGTATTTGCCTAGTGGCATAACAATATCTGCAACTTTATTTACTAAATTTTTTGAAAATTCACTGTCAAAATTTTGCGTAAAATTATTACCCGCAATATTTCTTGCTATTCGCACTCTGCTCGAAATAACTACGCTTTCTAAACTATTGTCAAACACTTTTATTTACCCCCAAAAAATCTTTTATTAAAGTCGTTTGGGTCAAACGAATTTTTCTTTTTGCCAAGCCCACCACTCTTTAAGTGCTGGTTATTAGCGTCACTTGTAGTTTTTTCGTAGGACATAAACTTTTTTGGAGATTTACCCACGTGCGTACATTTCCCCTGAATTATGGTAAGAATTCTCTCTATTTCTGGCTCAAAAATCTGATAACATTTATCGCAACCTACATAATTGGTTTTTTCTATATCTTGAACGGTTGCTTTGCATTTTGGACAAGTTAAAACCCCTTCATCTTGCGTCCAAAAATCTAGTACTTCTACCGTTGGCTCGGGCTGATTTTGCTGAACCTTACTTGCACAACTCTCGCACAAAAACACATGCACTTTACCGAAGCCCAAATCAACCTCTCTATCCATAACCGCTTCTTTTTGGTTACACATCGAACAAAGCACTAATTTTCACCTCCTCTTTCTTTTAAAAGAACAAGTAAAACATTTTTAAAAATTTGTGCCCGCAATTTATCTTTAAACGAATAGGGCATATTTAGAGCGTTTTCAGATAATCCTGCAAATATTAACTGCCTTTCTTTTGCCGATAGTACGCTATCTGCTTCTAGTTTGTCCAAAATTTGACTAGCTCTTTTTTCGGTTAACTCTTCGCCTATACTTTCCATAATTAAACTGTTTACATAGTTATCGTCAGTCATAGGAACTTTGGTAATTCTAATAAAACCGCCACCACCTCGCCGACTTTCTTTAATAAACCCCCTATCCATTGTAAATCGTGTTTCTAAAACATAGTTAATTTGACTAGGAACGCACGAAAAAAAGTTTGCCAAATCGTTTCTACTTATTTCTACCGTACCGTCCTCTTTTAAAGATTTTAATATAAATTGTTCTATGCAATCGCTAATGTTTGCCATACCACCCTCCTTTAAAGGTCAAAATTAGTCAAAGATTATAATTAAATTATAAACGGTCGACTTTTAGTAGTCAACCGTTTTTAGCCCAAATTAAATTATTACACAATATTTTTATATTTTGTCTAACTCTTTAAAGTTGTTTTCGTTTACAAGTTGCCATTTTATAACTTTTGTATAATATTTTTTTGCCGATTTTACTCTTTTTATATATTGCACTGTTTCTGGAAAATCTAGTGCTTTTATATCAAAACTCCCTCCGTTTGATTTAAGGTAATTTGCCAGTGTTCCCTCTCCTGCATTGTAAGCAAACAAAACCTTATCTTCATCGTCAAACTTATCAAATAAATAAGATAAATAAAAACAACCGAACTCAATATTTAGTTTTGGGTTATACAAATCTTCTTCCGAAAAATTTATATATTTTAATTCATTTGCTATGGCTTTTGCTGAGCGTGGCATTATCTGCATTAAACCCATTGCTCCTTTTACACTTTTTGCATTTTTCATAAACCCGCTTTCGGAATTAATTATTGCAAGCACCAAACTGGGGTCTAGCGAATACTCTGCCGAATAGTGTAAAACCCATTCAAAATAGCAAACGGGATATTTTAATTTTTTGTACATTATAAGACCAACCGCCAACCCGCTCCCAATAGCAATCGCTAACATAAAAAAAACAACCATTCTTTTTGCACAATTCTCCATTTGTATAATTTTTTGCAAAATGAATGGTTTTTAAACTTAAAATTTATTTTTCGTAACTATAATCTTCTTTTTCTTTTTCGTCTTGTACGTCTTTGCCCTTGTTCTCTTTTTTCCTTTGCTTAATTCTGCCGTTTACCCTGTTTATATAAACCTGCAATGTATATCTATATTTTGCATCAGATAAAAGTTCTTCTAGTCTATCTTTTAAAATGAGTTCACCCGCTTTTGAAACCTTTGTACCCTTTTTATCATCAATCGAATTTATAATATCCCTTCGATTGTTTTCTATTTCGTTTCTGCCAATGTACAGTGTTTCAGCAAAGGCCAGCGCACAACCCATACCAATAAACCCAGTAAACATAGCGGGTTTTGTGTGATAGTTATTAATCATAATTGAATTTATAATCGCATTAGAAATAGTCGGCAAAAAATACGCAATAACCGGCAATGGAGAACAGCTTAAATACTCTTGACGATTGCATTGCTTTATTAACTTTCCAACAGCCTTTCTCAACTTTTCATCATGCTCTATATAATACATTAAAAGTTTTGCAATTTCATCACTTTTGGCAAGATAAAACATATCCGCCGTTCTGTCAAAAAACCAATTGTTCTGTTCTTCCATAAAACACCGCCCCTTTTAGTTTAATCATTATATCACTTTAAAAGGGCACTTTCAATAGGTTAACAAAAAAACAACCAGTTTTTGAAAAAGTATTCAAAAACCGGTTGTAAAATTATTAATGACCTTCGCTCCATCTATATGCAATACTACTATCTACCACTAGCGGAACCGTCATTTGCGGAAAAGCCTCGCTCATACATTTTTGAACCAAACACTTAACCTGTTCCGCTTCATCTGCCCTGCAATCTACAATCAACTCATCATGCACTTGCATAATAAGTTTTGCATCTAGTTTTGCCACTTTTAATTCTTTATCTAATTTTAGCATAGCTAGTTTTATAATATCGGCAGCACTCCCCTGCACAGGCATATTTTGTGAAGCACGCTCCGCTGACTGTCGCACCATATAGTTAGGGCTGTTAATTTCCGTCATTTTTCTTGTTCTTCCCAAAATAGTTACCGCACGCCCCGTTTCCTTTGCCTCACTGATTCTTTTTTCCATAAACTCTTTAATTTTTGGGTGAAGTGCAAAATAAGCATTTATATATTCTCTTGCTTCCCAAACAGGAATTTTTAAATCTCTGCTTAAACCATATTCACTAATACCATAATTTACACCAAAGTTAACCACTTTTGCAAGACGCCTCATTTCGGGAGTAATATTTTCTTCGGTTACGCCAAACACCGCCATAGCCGTTTGGTTATGAATATCTATATTTTCTTTAAAGGCCTTTAATAGCATCTCATCGCCCGATAAATATGCCAAAACCCTTAACTCAATTTGTGAGTAATCAGAATCTACCAAAACTCTGTTTTCGTCGCTCGCAACAAAAATGCCCCTAATATCTCTGGCTTCATCGCCACGAACAGGAATGTTTTGCAAATTTGGTTCGGTAGAAGACAATCTTCCTGTGGTGGTAAGAGTTTGATTAAATGTTGTATGAATAAAGCCTTCGCTATCAATTTTTTCGTACATATTTTTAATAAAACTGCTTAAATATTTTGCCACCTTTCTGTATCTAATAATAAGTGGGATAATTTCGTGTTTGTCTTCTAGTTCTTCCAAAACTTCCATGGCAGTAGAGCGTTTTTTAGATTTGGATAATTTTAATTCGTCATACAGTAGTTCGGCAAGTTGTTTTGGCGAATTAATATTAATTTCGCTACCAGCAAGCAAATGAATTTGCTTTGTAAGACTTATTAACTCGGTATTGTATTTTTCCTTTAACTCATCTAGTTTTGCTCTATCTACCTTAAACCCTGTTTTTTCCATTTCGTACAAAACAAAACTTAAAGGCAATTCTATTTCGTAATACAGTTTTGTCATCTGATTTTGTTCAAGGTCTTCAATTAGCACCGCTTTTGCCTCAGTTAAAAATAGTGCCGGCAACTTTTCAATCCGCTCATAATCATCAGTTAAAAGCATTAAGTTGGTTACGCTTTCGCCCGTTTGCAAGTGTCTTGCAATCATACAGTCAAAAATATTTTTTGCAAGCACCACTCCAAAGTTATCCAAAAAGTGCCTTACCGACTTACTATCAAACAACACCTTGGTAATTTTTTCACTTTCAAAAACAGGTTTTAGTGCCATTATAATAGAACTAGTGGTTAAACCTTCTCCCAACAAGTTTTCAATTGGCTCCACAAAAAAGTCATTAACGCCATCTGATAAATGAAATCCATTTTCAACTTCCACAAAGCCAACTTCACTTTTTTGCATAAGTGCATCTACAAGTTTTAAAAGTGCATCTAGTGAGTCTATTTTTTGACTTTCTTTTGTAAGCGGAATTTTTGTAAGCGAATTTGTATTTTCTTCACTTTCAAAAAACTCCGTTTTGTTTATAAGCGAACGAAAGGCATTTTCCTTCATAAACTTCATAACTTCATTGCTAAAAGGTAGTTTGTACAAAAAGTCGTCTAGCGTGCAATTAAGTTCAACTTCGGTATTTATTTTTGCCAGTTTGTAACTTAAATAGGCATCTTCTTTATGTTCTTTTAATTTTGTTTGGGTTGCTCCCTTAATGTTTTCAATATTTGCATAAATGTTGTCTAAATTTTTGTAAGTTTTTACAAGTTCTAGTGCGGTTTTTTCGCCCACACCCTTTACGCCGGGAATATTATCCGAACTATCCCCAGCCAAACTTTTTACATACACAAACTCATCAGGCGTTACTCCGTAGTCTTTAAGCATTACATCGTTATCCATAACCCTAACATCGGTTAAACCCTTTTTGTTTAAATATACAACCGTGGTATCATCAATTAGTTGAAAGGTATCTCTATCTCCCGTAATTATTATTGTTGGAACCTTAAACTTTTTAGCAATTGTTCCCACAATATCATCGCCTTCTAACCCTTCCTTTTGCACATATTTAATTCCCATTAGCGTCAAAAGTTGTTTTAACGGCTCAAACTGAACCCTAAGTTCTTCGGGCATAGGCTTGCGGGTGGCTTTGTATCCATCATATAAATCATTTCTAAAAGTGTGCCTCGAAACATCAAAACTTATTGCAATATGAGTGGGTTTGTACTCTTTAATTATTTTAAACAATTGGTTGCAAAAACCATAAATTGCATTGGTGGGCATTCCCTTGCCATTTTTCATGGTTATAGGCAACGCATAAAATTCCCTATAAAACACACTGTTTCCATCAATAATAATTAACTTTTCCATATTCCTTTCTTCCTACAATTTATGTAATAATTATACCATATTTTCTTTATTAAATTCAATTAAACTATATCAAAAATTAAAAAACACCTCCTAAATAATTAAGAGGTGTAATTTTTGTTATGGTTCAACAGGCTCTGGTGTAGGCTCTGTTGGTTTTGGCTGAATACCAACCACACTAATAGATATGCTATAATTTTGAGTAAAGGCTTCTTTTAACTTATCCTTTATAAGCGTTACAGTGTTTTCGCCATTAACTAAGTTAACTACAACCAATTCCTCGCCATTCATTTTTACACTAACAACACCCGTTGCCCCATCTGGCACGATGTAGTCTTCGTTTAGCACAACCTTTAATTTGACATCTTCGTTAAAGTTAGCTAACTTAATAAGTCCGTCAGCGTCTAGTCCTACAATGGTAAAGCCCTCATTTGCTTTTGTAACAGAAATTTTGGTTGTAACGTTGCTTGCTACCAAATTAAAGTTTTTCAAATCTTTTTCTACAATAGAATACTTATATGCACCACTCGTTTCATCTACTTCTACAAAGGTTAGTCCATTAAAGATTGGGTGGTCTACTTCGCCATTAATTTTGATATTTTCTTTCATTGTAATTAAACAATAATATATATCAGCATGGCTCTCATAATTTGTAGTAATTGTGTTTGCAGGAACATTTTCTGCATCTAACAATGTTTCGCCGTCTTTGTTTTGTAGAGTTATAGAATCTATAAAGTCGGTACCCGAAACTATTTTGTATTTGGTTGAAATATGCAAATCTGTTATTTTGTTTGTTGTTCCGTCAATGGTTATGGTATATTTACCATTTATTTTATTTGCTTCATATACACGCCACTGACCATTATCTAGTCTTCCGGCAACCTTTTCAACTTTTAGAGTGCTATCATTTTTGCCAATTGTAAATATAAATGAATCGCCTTCTAAGAAGGTATAACTTGTAGTTGTGTCAAAATTAATATTTACATTTTCTTCGGTTCGGTCGCTGTGTCTTATTGTTCCATTTAAAGTAAAGCCTTTGCCTAACAAGTTTACGGTATATTTATTTAAGTCATACTGAGCATAAAAATATCTTACCTTATACTTGCCATTTACCGCACCAAAAGATTCTCCACTAGCAAACGACTTAACATTTTCGCTAACATATTTTACATTTTGTGGATTGGTTTCATAATTACTTGCCTCTCTCCAACCCGCAAAGGTATGCCCGCTGTAATCTTTTGCGTCATCAATTATAGCGGTTTTTGCTTCGCCGTATGTAACAAGCACAGGAACAGGATTAAGTGCATCACTCTTTTTGTATTCAACATATTTGCCATCGGTGTTTAAATACATAAACCTTACAGGATATACATTAGTAACGCCAACTACGCAAATTTTAATATCATCGGTTATTTCTTCTCGTGGCACGCTATAAAAAATCTCGCTCTCGCCATTTTGGTCTACCACTTCAAAGGTATTATTTTCGCCTACTTCATAATATTTTCCATTACCAATACTATATGTAACTTTTAATCCGTCAAAATAATAACCATTGTCTGTATCTAGTTGAATTTTAAATTTAAACGAATCATTTAACGAAACTTTAACACCATCTGCCGAATTTAGGTCTACTCCAGTGTTCCACTCAACTACCTTAAACCCAACAGGCTCTACCTTAACACCCTCAACATCGGTGTATGCTATGGTAGAAAATTGTTTGTATATATCACTTGAAATGCTTTTGTTTACCGTAGAAGCAACTACAATTTTTGAAAAGTTTTCAAATTGTGAATCGGTTAGTTGATATTTATCTATGTTTAGCGAGTTTTCACTTTCGCTAGTAACCAATTTTGGAGAACCCAATGTGCTACCGCTATCGCTATAAATTTCTAACTTATATTCGTCTGCTGTAAGTCTTCTAGGTTGCAAAGTAATTCCCTTTCTTTCAACCAATTCGTTGGTGTAGTTACCCCAAATAATAACGCTAATTTGTTTGGTTGCAGGGTCTGCCACAATTGCACCTTGACTAGATAAACTCTGCAAACGGTTTCTGTAAATGGTTACCGGAATGTAACCTACTTCGTTGCCATACTTAAACTCTACATTAACCTCTCTTTTGGTTGCGTTTTGGTAGGCTCCGTCCCACCTTGCACTAATGTATCCGTCTTTTAATGTGTAGCCCATGGTAGGTTGAGAGTTTGCACGAGTGGTTAGGTTAATTTTGCTCATATCTACATTTTTGACATTGTCGTTGCCATAATTGTAGGTCATCATCAATTCAAAAAAGTTAAACCTTTCGCCATCGTAATATTCTGTTTTGCTGTTTGTACCAACATTTAAATAATATTCGCCAACTTGCACCGATTTGTCACCAAAGTTATAATTTTTAATAAAGTATACTCCGCAACAAATTACATAAAGAGAGGCTATTACTAGTGCTGGAATCCATAAATTGATAGGCTTTTTTACCTTTTTCTTTTTTGGTTTTGCAAGCGGTGTGGTTGTTATTTTTTTAGGAGTTGCAAGCGAATACGACCCCGCAAGCCCACGAGCCAAGTCGTTATCTGCGTTAGATAGCGGATTGTTTAAAACGCTACCCATAGGGTTAGATGCTTTGCCACTAACAGTGCTAGACCTTGCTCCTGCACTTTGCCCATTTTTGCCAAGGCTTTCGTTAAAGTTTTCGTCCATTACCGCTTGTTCTAATTCCGAAACGCTTTTGTCAGTAACAATTTCTTCTTCCTGATTTTTGTTTTTGTTTTTACCCTTGCCAGAGCGAGGTGCGGAAGCCGAAGAACTTTGAGCAATCTGGCTTCTTTCTGCGCCCGAAAGTTTCACTCCGCCAACCATTGGAGTAGATATATTTTGCCCACTTTCCATTCGTGCCAAAAATGAGTGTCTGGCACCAATTCGTGTTCTAAAATCAGCATCTTCTGCGGGACTTATAATTTGACTAGCCGAAGGTTCTTCTACCACCGGCTCGCTAATATTTGTATTGCTATTAGTTTTGTTATCTTCAACAGGTTCTCTACTTGCTTCTTCCGCTTCTGGGCTTGCAGAAATTGTAGTTTCGGGTTTTGTTGCACTAAGAACCGATCCACCACTTTCTGTGGTAGACCTTACAACCTTTTTTATAACTTTTCTTACCTTTTTGCCCTGTGCATTAATGTAAATTTCGCCATTTTTTATAGACTTTTTATTTACAATTCTTCCATCTAGGGTTTGCACCATTTCATCGGCAGTGCTAGGCGTACTTCCTTTTACTTCATCCATAATCGTATCTTTCCTGATATTAATTAAATGATATTTTTAGTCATAAATAGTATATACTATATTAAAATATTTAGTCAAATAAAAACAACGCAAGTTGTGTAAAAATCAATAACTTTTTGTTTTCGCCAGCAAAAAAGTTACCCTAGCAAATTATCTGCTAGGGTAAAATTTTAAACTTCACGCACCAGTTTTACAACCGAACCCGAATCGCTTGTTGGCTTTGTAATTAAAAATTTCTTTTGTATGCGTTCTTGCAATTCTGGAATGTGAGAAATTAGCCCTATGGTCATATTTTTATTCGCAAGTTTGTTAAGCGAACTAATAATATACTCGCAATATTCCTTATCAAGCGTTCCAAACCCTTCGTCCAAGAAGAAGAAATCAAGACGCTTGTCAGACTTGGTCATAAGTGCATCAGATATAGATAGCGCCAGTGCCAAACTCACAACAAAAAGTTCCCCACCAGACAGCGTTCTTGCACTACGCTCTTCGCCATTATTAAAGTTATCTACTACAACAAAGTCTTTATTTATATATTTTAAAATATATCTGCCGTCCATTAAATCTACAAGTTTTTCACTTGCCATATAGGTAATATCGTCCATAAATTCTTCGGCAACAAATTCTACCAAGGCCTTTCCTCTTAATGTATCGCAAAGTTCGCTTTGAATGTTATAGTTTGCAGTTAGAGTGTTTTCAATCTCTTTAAACTCTTTTAGTTGTTTTAGTTGTTCGCTCAAAACATCAATTTCTGACCTTAGTTTACCACTTTCTGCAATTCGTTGATTCATAACCTGCGTGGTGTTTTCTAGCGTGGTTTCTATGTTTGCAATAAGCGTTGGATCTACCACCTTTCCGCCCAAAATCTTTTCCAGGTCTTCTTTTCGTTTTAACAACACCGAAACATTGCCGTCATAGTTTGTGGTAAAGTTTTCAAGTGCTTTTATATCTTCGCTGGCAAGTTTAAAGTTATCTATATCTTCAAATTTTTCAACTCCAACCGCATTTAACGCCGTCATCAAACTGTCTAGCGTTCCATTTCTTAAACTCTTATGCTCACTTAGTAGCATATTTGTATTTGCAATTTTTGCCTGAATTTCGGCAAGAGCCTGTTTCTGCTTATCAATATTTATAGTGTTAAGATTAATCTCTTTTTCGTTTACCGCCATTTTAACTTCGGCTTTATTAATCTCTTTATCAAACGACTTTATATCTTTATACTCTACAACCAAACTACTTTTAAATTTAATTTCTTTATTTAGTTTTTTAAGAGTTTCTTGCTTTAAATCAGCCTCGGCAGTTACCGCAGAATAGGTTTCTGCAAGTTTTTTAATAACCTCGTTTACCTCAACAATGCTGTTATGCAATTTGTTGGCACTAATTTCGCTATCCTTTTTTTGCTTTTGAAGATTATTAAGTTCTTTAATTCGTTCTTCAATGTTTCCACCCTGTGTTACGAAATTAATTTCTGCATCAATTTTGGTTTTAAATTCTTCAATAGATTTTTTTAACTCATTGTAACTGTCTAACTTGTCGGTGCTTGCAATAAATATACTACTATATTTATTTTTTTCTGATTCTAATTCGGCAATTTTGTCTAACTTTTCGTTTTCTAGTTTGCGTTGTTCTTCTAGTTTTACTATGTCATCTTTTAGGTTTAGTTGAACAATGCTAATATCTGCTGGCTTTGCGTTCTTTTTGTTTAACAAGTTTGCACATTTAGACGAAATTTCTAATTCAATTGCTGTAATAGATTCATTATTATAAGAAATCTCTTGTGTTTGGTCTTCTATTTCTTTTATAAGTTGAGCAATAATTTCGGCACTCAACTCCGCCTGTTTTGTTTGCTTTAAAAGTTCATTTTTAATTTTTTCTAGTTCTTTTTCTATAACAATAACATCTAGTTTTGCCAACACGTTTTTAGTTAAAATTTCGTTGTTACAAATAGGACAGTTGTCCCCAACCTTATATTTTGCCGAAAATTCTGCAACACTGTTGTTGCAAATAGCGTCTATTCTCTGCTTTTCAAGTTGCTCTATCTGCTTTTGCAAACTTTCAAATTTTTGCAAAGCGTCCGACTTAATTAGTTTTTCTTTATTTAAGGCGGTATTGGCAAGTTCTATCTTTTTGTTTCTAATTAAGTTTTCTCGATTGTATTCATCTTCTCTATCAAGCAGATTTTTAATATATTCTTCGGTTATGTTTAACTTACTTAATAGCACAACCAAATTATTTATGGCATCAACCAAAATTGGAGATTTAGAGTTTATGTCAAGTTTACTATTGTTGCCAAGAGCCTCTTTTCGTAGTTTTTTTAGTTCGGCAACAACCTTATTTATCTCCTTTGTGCAATCGTTAACCTTGCCGTTTGCGTTAGCCTTTAAGTTGATAGCCCCTTTTACTAATAGGTCTACATATTTTATGTAGTTATTAACAGCATCTCGTTCTTTTACATAAAAGGTATAACTCGAAACATCATAATATCCCACCAAACGCTCTTCTAGTTCCTGAATTCGGTTACGCTCCTGATTATACTCCGTTTTTAAAAGGTCTAGTCTTTTTTCGTTCTCTTCCTTTTCTTGAACGGCGTCTGTTTTTGCAATGTCTAATTCTGAAAGTTTACTAATTAGAGTTGACTCTTGTTCGCTAAGCGACTTTAATTCGGTACATATTGCACTAGCATTAACCAAAGCATTTCGCCTTTCGGTAAGATTTCCATTTTCATTTTTTAAATTTTCTATATTAATTTGGTTTTGCGAAATCTCTTTTTTTGCACTTTCGCTTTTTGAATCTAATTCGGCATTCAGTTTATCTAAACTGCTCTCTTCATCTGCTATTGTTTTATTTAGGGTGTTAACAGTATCTATTAGCACTCCGCCGTCTTGAATTGCCCTTGCTTTTGCAATTTGTTGTTTTTTGTCCGAAATATCCGCACCGCTTTGTGCCAAATTTCTTAACATACTTTCAACTTCTTCTAGTTCTTTGCTTGCTTTTGCCAAATCTCTTTCTTTGCCTAGCGTTACAGTGCTTTTTTCTATCATTTCCTTATTTTCTGCAATGTTCTTTTCTAGTTGTTTAAATTCGGAAATTTTATTATCTCTTTTTGCATCGCTTATATCGCCTAACATCTCTATTTTTGTTTTTATGTTAGATAACTCCGCCTGTGTTTTTGACACCTTTGCCCTTGCTTTCTCCCAAAGAGGCTCGCCAAATTTATTTAGGTCAAAAATGCCACCAATTATATTGATTCTTTCATTTGGCTTCGCCTTCAAAAAGCCCGCAAATTCGCCTTGTGGCAACGCAACACACTTAGAAAATTCATTTTGTGTTAGCCCAATTAATTCTTTTAGGTAGGCATCTACTTTGGTAGGACCTTCCATAAGCATGGTTTCGCTAGATTTATCTATTTCAAAAACCTGCGCCTTTTGTGTTACATCTAAGACTCTTGATAATCTGTATTCTCTTATTACCTTAATTTGTTTGGTTTTGTTCTTTTCGGTATATTCAAAAAAGAATTCTACCCTAGTAAACTTAGTTTTTAGGTTAATAAAATCTGCATTAGATTTGCTTCGCTCAATGTTGCCAAAAAGAGCCAAACAAATTGCATCTAAAACGGTAGACTTACCCGAACCCGTTTGTCCGAATATTCCAAAAATTGCAGAATCTCCAAGTTTCGAAAAATCAAGTTCTTGCTTATCTACAAAACTATTTAAACCTTCTATGGTTAATTTAATTGGCTTCACTATTTGTTTCCTCCATAAGTTCTACAAACAAACTAACAATTTTATCGCTAGGCGCAACACCTTTAACTCGTTTATAAAAGTTTTCAAACAATTCTTTTGGTTCTAATTTATCACGATTATTAATATAAATCTCGCTATCCTTAGTCATATTAGTAAGCATTAGTTTAATTTGTTGCACGCAAGGATACCTCTCTTTTATGCCCTTAATTTCGGTAGACAAAAGCGGTTTATCTTGAACAATAGTAAGTTCAACAATATCTTCGGTAGAAAAATATTGTAGTTCATCTGCCACCGCATCTAAGCCTACTGCACACACCTTTTGCATCTTGTTAGGAGATACAAGATTAATTTGTTCCACGCTTTTTAACTTACCATTTTCTACATCTAGTAAGTTTACGCTAGTGGTTTTTTGAATGTAAGAAAGTTTTAATGGGGCACCCGAATAATATGCGTGAGAGCCTAGTCTCTGTGCAGAATGCAAATGCCCAAGGGCATAATAATCTGCCTTTGGTAAATCGGATAAATTTACAACTCCCGACTCATTTATAGATATTCTTCTAAATTTGCCACTCTCTTCGTATTCAGAACCAACTGCCGTGAAGTGAGAAACCACGCAACAAAAATCTTTTTTATTAAAATCGGAACATACTAAGTTTGCCCACTCGCCAACCTTTTTTGAATAATTTTCCGCATTGCTTTTTTCGGTAATTCTGTACTCAGTTGGGTATGGCAAAAGACCAAACCATGCCGTTTCGGTTTGTGTTCTTCCTTCTACTTCAACCTTAACTGTGCCATGTTCGGTACAAGTAATTTTTGCCTTAGAGCCACGACAAACATCGGCTACTGGGTGCAAGTCACCCGCAAGCACAATATTATGCTTTTTTGCAAAATATTTGTTAGCCATTATACGCTTTGGGTCGTCATGATTTCCGGCGGACACAATAACTACTCTGTCGCCATTATCTGCCAACTTTTCTAGCGTGTCAAAAAACAAATCTTCGGCTTCGCTAGTTGGAACAGCCTGATCATAAACATCGCCCGCAATTAAGACAATGTCTACCGCTTCTCTATCACAAACAGATAAAATTTCATTTAAAACCTTCCTTTGTTCGGCAAGCCTACTACGGCGGTCGGTCTTTGCACCTAGGTGCCAATCAGATGTGTGTAAGATTTTCAATTTCCTAATTCTCCTAAAATTTTTAAAATTAACTTGAATATTCCCCCAATTAATGATATTATTATATTAAATTTTAAAAAATATTGCAAACAAATTTGGGGTATTATTATGTCTTTCTGTTCTTACTCGTCTTCTACACACTCTGGGTCCTTTCTTGTAATAGAAAATACTTTTATAAAAGAGTATCTTCCCTACGCTCCCGATATGTGTGTAAAGGTGTATTTGTATGGTTTAAGTATGTGCAATAATCAAGGTTCAGTCGAAAATTCGGTTGAAAACTTTTGTCATGTCTTAAACATTACAGTAAAAGAACTAAAAGACATTTTTGAATATTGGCAAGGCGAAGGCTTAGTACAAATTTTGGAAAACGGTAGCGGAAACAATCTTGATGTCAAATATCTTCCTGTAATAAAGCGTGTAGGTTCTAGCAAAATAAGAAAAGACAAATATACCGACTTTAACAGCAAACTACAAGCCGTTATAAACGAAAGAATGATAACCCCTACCGAATACAACGAATATTACACCCTAATTGAGAGTATGCATCTAGACCAAAACGCCCTAATAGAAATTGCCTCCTATTGTGTGCAACTAAAAGGCGGAAAGGTTGGGTATCCATATATTATTACCGTGTGCAAAAGTTTTATAGATGAAGGCCTTTTTACATTAGAACAGGTTAAAGAAAAACTATCTGAGCATCAAGAAATAACGCCCGAATTACTAGATATAACAAAGGCTTTTGGCAAAAAGACTGCCCTAACCCTAGACGACCGCAACAATTACATTAAGTGGACAAAGGAGTTTGGCTTTACCCACGGCACCATAAAAGATGTTGCAAAATCTATTAAGGGCAAAAACCCAACAATTGCCTTACTAAACACAATTTTAACTAATTATTATGACCACAAATTGCTAAGCACAAAAGAAATTAATGAATACAATGAAAACCGTGAAAAATATATTGCTCTTGCAAAGGATATTACTCACACCATTGGGCTAAGATATGACAACTATGACACCATTGTAGAAAACTATATTTTAGACTGGATTGCAAAGGGTTTTGACGCCGAAACGCTAAAAACCATTGCCATGTATTGTTTAAAATCATCTACCCGCACCATAGAGGGTATGAACACAACTATTTTAAAATTTTACAAACTTGGTCTTATATCTGCCTCTTCTATAAATCAATATATAGAAGGACTAATTTCAACCGATAACCTAATAAAAGAAATATTAGAAACCTTAAAGTTAGACAGATTGGTAAACACTTGGGACAGAGAAAGTTACAAAACATGGACAGAAGTTTGGGGCTTTTCTCACGAAATTGTTATGATGGTTGCAAAAAATTGTAGCGACAAACTTCAACCAATGCAACAGATGAATAAACTTCTATCCCTATTGCACGAAAACAAAATAGAGCCCTATCAAGATGCCGAAACCTTTATAAAAAATAACAGCAAAAAAACCACTTCGGCTACAAAATCAAAACAAAAAGATAGTTATATTCCATCAACCACCAGAGATTACAAAAACAAAGACCTTAATGCATTATTTGATAACCTAGACAACATCGAAATATAGGAGTGTAAAAATATGCAAAGTTTACAAGAAATAAAATTGGAGTTAAAATCTCTCTATATTAATAGAGTTCTAAAAGCAAAACAAACCGCCGAACAAAATTTGGCAATTGCCAGAACAGACAAAAAGTTTAATTCCAATTACTTAAAAATTAATGAATTAAATTATCAAATTGCAAAGAAAAAAAGTGAAAACATAAGCACCACAAAAGAGGAAGAAGAACTTCAAAAATTAAAGCAAGCACAAATTCCTATACTAAAAAAACTAAACCTTACCCCCTCTTCGTTGCAAGTAAATTATCACTGTCCGAGATGTCAAGATTCGGGCTTTGTAAATGGTTTTCCTTGCAATTGCTATAAAGCCGAACTTACCAAAAGACTTTTACATTCTAACGGCATAAATTATAGCAAACTAAAAACCTTTGACGACTTTGACCCGTCTGTTGCCCAAACAAAAAAGCAACAACAAGAACTTTCAAAACTAAAAAAAATTGGCGTTCAATATGTAGAAAAATTCCGTGATACTAAATATGAAAACATTTATATATATGGCGAAGTTGGCACTGGCAAAACATTTTTTACCCAATGTATTGCAAGCGGACTAATAAAAAAATATGTATATGTAAATATGGTGTCTGCCTTTCAGATGAACAATATTTTTTTAAACTACCACGGCTCCTTTGATAAAGACACATCAAATATTTTATCTGCCCTATTAGACCCCGACCTGCTAATAATAGACGACCTCGGAACGGAACCGATGTTTAAAAATGTAACACGAGAATATTTGGGTGTTATAATTACCGAAAGAAGTTTGCATAAAAAACGCACAATTATAACAACAAATTTAACCCCTAATGATTTATTAGATAGATATGGGGAAAGAATTTATAGCAGAATTTTTAACAAGATTAATTCTTTGCAAATTGCACTGCACGGTGACGATTTGCGTCTGCAAACAAATTAGCAAGTTTTAAGATACGGGACTTTTGCTCCCGTTATTTTTAAGGAGAAATTATGAACGATATAAAAATAAGAAATATAGCAATTATAGCCCATGTAGACCATGGCAAAACCAGTTTGGTTAACGAAATGTTAAAGCAAGGCGGAGTATTTAGAGAAAACAAAGAAGTAGAAGACCGAGTAATGGATAGCAACGACCTTGAAAAAGAAAGAGGCATTACAATTTTAAGTAAAAACGCAAGTTTTATGTATAAAGATACCAAAATAAATGTTGTTGACACCCCCGGTCACGCCGACTTTGGTGGCGAAGTTGAGCGTGTGTTAAAAATGGTAGATGGCGTTTTGCTTGTAGTTGATGCCTTTGAAGGACCAATGCCTCAAACAAGATTTGTTTTGCAAAAGGCACTAGCCCTAAACCTAAAAGTTATAGTAGTTGTAAACAAAATTGATAAAAGCGATGCAAGAGTTTTAGAAGTAAAAGATGAAGTTTTGGAACTTTTGATGGATTTAGACGCAACCGATGAGCAACTAGATAGCCCTTTTGTTTACGCTTCTGCAAAAAGCGGTATATCTTCTACCGACCCAAACGTTTTGGGAGTAGACTTTATTCCTCTATTTGAAACCATTCTTTCACATATCCCTGCCCCAAGCGGAGATAAAGATGCAAAGTTAAATATGTTAATAAGTTCGGTTGAACATAGCGATTTTTTGGGAAAACTTGCCGTTGGTAAAATAGAAAATGGTACCATTAATGTAAACGATAACCTAGTAATTACCAATTATTTTGATGAAAACAAAAACTTACAATTTAAGGTACAAAGCCTATTTGTATATAGCGGACTAAAAAGAGTTCCCGTAAAAAGCGTGTCTGCGGGCGACATTGTCTGCATTGCCGGAACCGACCTTGTAACAATAGGAGATTCGCTTTCTAATGTAGGAAGCGTAAACACCATTCCTTTTGTAAAAATTAGTGAACCTAGCGTAGAGATGATTTTTTCGGTTAACACCAGCCCATTTGCCGGCAGAGAGGGTAAATACTGCACCTCTCGCCACCTACGTGAAAGATTGTACAAAGAAGCGGTTAAAGATTTAAGTTTAAAAGTTTTAGACACCGATTCGGCAGATAGTTTTAAGGTTTTGGGTCGTGGCGAAATGCATATTTCTATTTTAATTGAAAATATGCGAAGAGCGGGCTACGAATTGCAAGTTGGTATGCCACGAGTACTAATTAAAGAAATAGACGGTGTTAAATGCGAACCAATTGAAGAAGTTGTTGTAGATGTACCCGAAAATTGTTCGGGAACAATTATTAACTCGCTTTCTAACCGCAAAGGCGAATTGGTTGAAATAAAAACACGAAACAGCCGTTCTATATTAAAATTTATTATGCCAGCCCGAGGTTTATTTGGTTACAGGTCACAATTTCTTACCGAAACCCGTGGTGAAGGTATTATAAATAGCACCTTTAAAGAATATCAACCATACAAAGGCACACTATCCCGCCGTAATTCTGGCGCACTTATTGCGTTTGAAGAAGGCGAAGCCGTTCAATATGGCTTATACTATATTCAAGAGCGTGGCAGACTTATTGTTGTTCCGGGCGATAAAGTTTATGGTGGTATGGTTGTTGGATTTAACCCAAAGGGTGACGATATTATTGTAAACGTTTGCAAAAAGAAGCACCTTGCCAACCTTCGTGCAAGTGGTAGCGAAGAAACACTAAGATTAGAGCCTGTTAAAAAACCTACACTAGAAGAATTTTTGGAATACCTTGACGAAGACGAATTGCTAGAAGTTACACCAACAAGTTTAAGAATGCGAAAGACCATTTTGGATCATACCCAGCGTGGACGAATGGACTTTAAACGCAAACAACAAGAACAATAATTTTTTAATCACAAAAAAAGTCTATTGAATAATTCAATAGACTTTTTGTTTTACTCCTTTTCGTTGCAACTATCTTTTAAATAATCTCTTTGCATTTTGCTACGAGCGCTAATAATTTCTTCAAACTTTTCTTGCATAGTTGAACCATCTTCAAAATATAGTCGCTCTCCTAAATTTTGTGCCGAAACTATTCTTGTCATATCTCTGCCCATTTCGGTAAAACTTCTAATAAACTTGTGTTTTTTGTTGATGGTTTCTTTTAGGTTTTCATTTGCCCAAGCCTTTCGGTTGGCATCGGCAAAACCTCTTTCTGCAAACTTTTCTGCAGCGTATGTCATATCCGCAACAAAGTCTTGCTCTTTGTACTCGCCATTTCTTAATGAGTCGGTGTAGTCATACAAACCTGCCGGAATATTTGCAACAGGCAACTGCTTTACCGCCAAATCATTTGCCAAAACAACCGAATCTTTGCAAAATTCCAAGAACCCTCTTTTAATTTCTTCTTTCTTTTTTTGGTCAATCCAGTGGTCGGCATCATCTACATTTTTACCATAAAAATATAAAGTTTTTCTTGCTGGCGGGTCAAAGGTTTTTGCACTGTCAAGATTAATATATTTGTCATTGCTTTTTCTTATATCAATTGTTTCAAATGCCTCTTCGTTGGTGTAGCCCTTTTCGTCATGAAAGGTTCTGCCCGACTTCATTAAATAATCTCTTAGTTCTGCATTTAAAGGAATTTTTGGATCTATATCCATTTTGTCTTTGTAATCCAAATTTTCATATTTTTTGTGATCTAATGCCTGTAATTTTTCACACCACTGAGCATCTTTCATTCCAAGAGATGCAAACAGCAATTCCGAAACCTGACTATATACCCTTTTGTTGTCTTCATCATAGGTTTTTCGTTTTGATCGTGGCAAATCTTCTCTTGGCGGATATATTCTAGAATCCATACTCCAACCAAAGTTTATACCTGTTTTTGTTTGATAGGTGCGATATCCAATATCGTACATTATTGGGTAAATGTATATAGGGTTAGCATTGGTCTTTGCCGTTCTTGCACAATAACTAATTTGCATTTGCTCAGTCAAAAAGCAAATATCTTGCAAGGTCAAAAAGGGTGACCTTTTACCCTCATCGGCACACGCCCAATAAAGTGATGCAAGCATACCGGCATTCATCAATAGCGCCCTTGTGCTAAACTGAGAAGGGTTAAAATCGGTTTTGTCGTTATTTGAGATACCCATATAAAACCCCCTTTTTCTTAATTTCACCCGCATTATACCATACAAAATTTATATTTTCAATAATTATTTAAAACTTTTTCAAAAGTCTTTTTTTCTCAATATATTCGTCTAATCTTTCATCAAGTTCTGCAAGCGTTGCCTGATCCAATTTTTTCTGACTAAACTTTAACTCATCTTCCATATCCACATCCCTTTATATTTTTTAAACCTTATTTTTTTGCGTTTTACACATTATACAATTAATTTATGACACCAGTCACCCACTTTACCACATTTCACAAAAATTTCTGCACAAAATTTTATGCGTTTTGTCTTTTTTATTTGCACTACAATTATTGTATGATATAATTTTATCGAGGTTGCAACAAATCCAACCCCAACCACATTTAACTTTTGCAACCAAAATTTTAAAGGAGAAAAATTATGGAACAAAATTTTTATTATTGCCGACATTGCGGAAACATAATTGCAAAGGTAAATGACAGCGGAGTAAAAGTAACTTGTTGCGGAGAACCTATGGAAATACTTACACCAAACACAAACGATGGTGCAAAAGAAAAGCATGTACCAGTTTATTCGGTAAGATGTGGCAAGGTTAGCGTAAAAATTGGAGAGATTCCACACCCTATGACCAATGAACACAGAATAGAATGGGTAAAACTACAAACAAACAAAGGAAATCAATTTAAGCGCCTACTGCCTAATACCGAACCTACTTTAACCTTTTGCATAGAAAAAGACGAAAAGGTAGAAGCCGTTTTTGCTTACTGCAACCTTCATAGTTTATGGAAGGGCTAAACCCTTACCCCGCATCAAACATTTTATGTTTTGCATATTTTTAACTTCAACAAAATAATAATGGCCAAAGAGCGTCAACTATATTTGACGCTCTTTTTGAAACAAAAAGCCAAAAATCAGACCCATGACCCCGCTTGTACCAAGCCGAACGCTTTACCGACTGAGCCTTGGCGAAGGCGGTAAAAAAAACACCACTTATATGATGTTTTTGCTTGGAGCCCAAAGACGAAAATCGGACCCGTGACCCCGCTTGTACCTTGGCGGTGATCTACCGACTGAGCCTTGGCGAAGGCGGAACAATAAAAGCACCAACCCTTTAGTCTAGTGCTTTTAATTCTGGAGCTCAAAGACGAAAATCAGACCCGTGACCCCGCTTGTACCTTGGCGGTACTCTCCCGACTGAGCCTTGGCGAAGGCGGAATAACAAAAGCACCAATCTTTTGTTTTGGTGCTTTCAATTCTGGAGCTGATGACGGGAATCGGACCCGTGACCTCCGCCTTACCAAGGCGGTGCTCTACCGACTGAGCCACATCAGCATATCGCACGATTACTCGTGCTACAATATAATGACATTTAATTTGCTTAATGCAAACTCAAAACCTTACCAAGACTTTGATTAATATCACTTTACTAAGTATATAATAATTTATTTATTTTGTCAATCACTTTATTAAAACTATTTTTATTTTTGGCAAAGAATATGAACCCTTTCAACATCATCATCTTCATTACGCTTATCAAAATTTATGTCTATAAAATCTATTTTAGAAAAGCCAACCTCTTCTAATGCCTTTTTTACTGCGCTGGTAGGAAATCCCGTTTCTATCATTTTGTCGGCAGTTTTTCGGTAAAGCGACTCATTCTCTCTAATGTAATAAACCTCGTCCATTATACATACGCCGTCTTCATTTGCAACCTTCTGCACATAGTCTAGCGTATAATCTTGCTCAAAGATAACCTTTTCCCAAGTGTTCATAGTCTTTTCGCTATAAAAGTCAAAAAGCAATCTTCCGCCTTCGTTTAAATGGTTAAAGCAGACCTTAAAAAATTCTACCCATTCTTCAAATTTTAAAAACATATTAATAACATCGTGGTTGCAGGTAATTAAATCAAACTTTCTTTTTAGGTCAAAGGTATATAACTTATTTACCTTTTTGAAGGTAATTTTTGGATACTTTGCTCTAACATAATCCAAATACCCTTCTGCATTATCTACGCCAACGCAATCTTTAATAAAGGTGTTGCAAACATTTAAAAACTCACCCGAACCTGAGCACACATCTAAAACGCTATCTATTTTGACACCATTATCAAAGAACTTCTTTTTTAGATTGTTGGCAACCTTAAAAGAAAAATACCCTTGCCTTCTGCTCCACGCCTCAGCATACCAAACATCAAACTTAAATTGGTTGCCACTTTTAATTTCTGCAGAGTTTAAATTTTTTTCAAAATTGTTTTTTATTTCCATTTTCTCACTCCTAATTATCTAGTTATAGTATAGTAAAATTTTGCAAAACTGTCAAATATAATTTGCGTTAAATTAATTAAAATTATTGCGAATTTTTTTTAGCAAAACAAACTCAAAAAATACATTAATTTTTAAAAATTTTTAAGTTTTTATAATATTGTAAGACAAAATTAGGCAAAAATTACACCCTTTTTGACACCATTTGGCTTGCTCGAAAAATTGCTCGACCGTTAAAACAGCCTCGCTGATGGGGTTATAAAAATTTTTATTTTAAACAAAAAACTCTGTCTTTAAAACAGAGTTTTTATAAATTATTCAAGTTCAAATGCTCCGGTATACAACTGGTAATATCTACCTTTTTTGTTTATTAATTCTTCGTGACTACCCATTTCCAAAATCTCTCCATTATCTAGTACAATAATTTTATCACTGTTTTGAATGGTGCTAAGTCTGTGTGCAATTACAAAAACCGTTCGTCCTTTCATTAATGCGTCCATACCCGCTTGCACAATCGCTTCCGTTCTAGTATCAATACTAGATGTTGCTTCGTCCAAAATCATAACAGGGGCATTTGCAACAGCAGCCCTTGCAATGCTAATAAGTTGGCGTTGTCCTTGCGAAAGGTTTGCTCCGTCATTAACCAATTGGGTATTATATCCATTTGGTAGTTTTGTAATAAAGTCATGTGCATTTGCAAGTTTTGATGCTTCTATACACATTTCATCTGTTGCAGACAAATTACCATATCTAATGTTATCCATTATACTACCACTAAACAAGTTGGTGTCTTGCAAAACCATACCAAGAGATTTTCTTAAATCTTCCTTTTTAATTTTTGTGATATTAATGCCGTCATATCTAATTTTTCCACCTTGAATATCATAAAACCTATTAAGCAAATTTGCGATTGTCGTTTTTCCGGCACCTGTTGCACCAACTAATGCAACCTTTTCGCCCGCTTCTGCAATTACGCTAATATTTTTTAGAACCATCTTGTTTGATGTATATCCAAAGGTTACATTTTCTAGCTCAATTCTGCCATTTAAGTCGGTATAGGTAAGCCTTCCATCTTTGTGCAAATGTTTCCACGCCCACTTGTTGGAGTTATAGTCAACTTCTCTAATTTTACCTACTTCGTCCCTTTCAATATTTACCAAAGTTACATAGCCAGCGTCTTTTTCTTCTCCTTCATCTAAAAGAGTAAAAATTCTATCTGCCCCCGCAAGAGCCATTACAACATTGTTCATTTGCTGTGAAACCTGCGAAACATTCATTGTAAAATTTTTGCTCATAGTTAAAAATGAAACTAATGTACCCGTAGAGATTACCGCTGTAACCCCAACAATTGTTATATTTGGCACTTTTAGAGCAATTAACGCCCCACCTATAAAGGCTATTAAAACATATACAATGTTACCAATGTTTCCCACAATCGGCATTAAAATATTGGCAAATTTATTAGCACTTCTACTATCTTCAAAAAGTTGTTGATTTAGTTTATTAAAATCTTCAATTGCCTCATCTTCGTGGTTAAACACCTTTACTACCTTTTGACCATTCATCATCTCTTCAATAAAGCCTTCACATGTTGCAATTGACTTTTGTTGTTTTACAAAATATTTTGCACTGTTTCCGCCAATTTTTTTGACTATCAAAAGCATAAAAATTACAGATAAAAAAACTACCAAGGTAAGCCACAAACTAAATGTACACATAATTGATACCAGCACAACTATGGTTATTGCAGAACTTATTAGGTTTGGTAACGACTGTCCAATTGCCTGCCTTAAATTATCTACATCGTTTGTATAATAACTCATAATGTCGCCATGAGCGTGTGTGTCAAAATAACTTATTGGCAACTTTTCCATTTTGTCAAAGCATTTTTTTCGAATACTTGCCAAAAAGCCTTGTGTAATTTTTGCACCCAATTGCGTATAAATCGCCATTGACACAATAGCCAATGCATATATACTGCCAAGCGTTATAATAATTTTAATAAATTCAGCCTTAACCGAATCTAGCCCGCCCGTAAGTGCGGGAGTTATTACATTATCTATAATCCTTCTTAAAAAGATACTAGACACCGACCCCGCTATTGCAGAAATTATTAAGCATACCACAACTACTAGCATCTGCCACTTATATTCGCTAAAAAGCATTTTTAGAAGCCTTTTTAGAGTCCCTTTTTTTACTTTTGGTTTTGCGCCAAAATTTCGGCGATGACCCATTCCTGCCATTAGTTGTCACCCCCTATTTTATTTTGTATATTATAAATTTCACGATAAATATCATTTGACTTTTTTAATTCTTCGCTTGTACCCACACCAACAATCTTACCGCCATTTAAAACCACAATTTTATCAGCGTCTTCAATGGACGATATTCTTTGTGCAATAATAATTTTTGTTACATCTGGTGCTTCGGTTTTTAGCCCCGCCCTAATTAGTGCGTCCGTTTTTGTATCTACGGCACTGGTACTGTCATCAAAAATTAATACTTTTGGATTTTTTAGCAACGCTCTTGCTATGCAAAGCCTTTGTTTTTGACCGCCCGAAAGGTTAGCTCCACCCTGCTCAATAAAGGTGTCATACCCCTTTTCAAACTTTGAAATATATTCGTCTGCCTGCGAAATTTTGCAAACTCTCTTCATCTCTTCGTCACTAGCATCGCCTTTGCCCCAACGCAAGTTTTCTTTTATGGTACCGCTAAAAAGTATGTTTTTTTGAAGCACAACCGATACATTATCTCTAAGGGTAACGAGGTCATAATTTTTAACATTGTTGCCCCCAACCAAAAGTTCTCCGCAAGACACATCATAAAGCCTAGAAATTAAATTTACTAGCGTAGTTTTGCTACTACCAGTTTCGCCAATTATTCCTACCGTTTCGCCCGAGTTAATTTTTAAATTTATATCACTTAGCACATTGTTTTCGCCTGATGATTTATACTTAAATGATACATTTTTAAATTCTATATCGCCGTTTTTTACTTCGTATATTGGATTTTTAGGATTTTCAATATCGGGAACCTCATCTAGCACTTCTACAATTCTCTTTGCACTGGCAATACTCATTGTAACCATTACAAATATCATAGACAGCATCATAAGGTTTGAAAGGATTTGCCCACTATAAACAAACAAACTAGAAAGTTGCCCTACATTTAACGCTGTGGCACCGCTCTCAACAATAATTTTTGCACCCAAGTAGCAAATAGCAAGCATTACACCAAACATTGCAAAATCCATAACCGGCCAGTTAAGAGCAACGATTTTTTCGGCTTTGGTAAAATCACTTTTTAGTTCATCTGTTTTGCTGTTAAACTTATCTATTTCGTAGTCTTCACAAACATAAGACTTTACACACCTTATACCCTTAACGTTTTCTTGAATGCTGGCATTTAACTTATCATATTTTTTGAACACCTTATTAAATATCGGCATAGCAAAAAAGATAATTAATGCCATAGCAACCATCATAATAGGCACAACAATTGCAAACAGCAACGCAATTTTTGGACTAATAAATATTACCATTGCAATCGAAAATATAAACATAAATGGCACTCTAACAGCAATTCTTATAATCATCATAAAGGCTTGCTGAACATTGTTTACATCGGTAGTTAGTCTTGTTACCAAACTACTAGACGAAAATTTATCTATATTAGAAAAAGAAAATGTTTGAACCTTTGCATACAAATTTTCTCTCAAATTTTTGGCAAATCCGCAAGACGCCGTAGCACAAAACTTGCCACTCAAAACTCCAAAAAATAGCGATAGCATTGCCATACCAATCAAAATTCCGCCATATAGCAATATTTGACCCAAATCTGCGCCCATCTCTATTACACTAATAAGTTTACTCATTATAAATGGTATCAAACATTCAACCACAACTTCTAGTGCAACTGTAATGGGTGTTAATATTGTCTCCTTTTTATACTGACCTATATTTTTAGCCAATTTTTTAATCATTTTTCACTTCCAAAAGAATTTTTTATCAACTTATACATTATATGATTTTATAATTTTAATGTCAAGTGGCGTAAAAAAGCTTTTGTTAAATTTTTATCACATTTGCAGAGGTTTTAAAGCCTATTGTAATTTAATTAAGTTTACAAAATTATAGAGTTTAGGTAGTTTTTATGTTTGTAGTTTTTGCCTCTAATAATTTTTTGTGTAAAACCTTTACAAAAAAAATAGTTTGCATAAAAAAAGTATAACAATTTGTGTTATACTCCTTATTTTACATATCTTTACGGTCATCTAATGCCTTAGATAGCGTTACCTCGTCAGCATACTCCAAATCTGACCCAATAGAAATTCCCTGTGCAAGCCTTGTAACCTTTATGCCCAACGGTTTTAAAAGCCTTGCTATATACATGGCGGTTGCTTCACCCTCTACATCGGTATTGGTAGCCATTATAACCTCAGCAATATTATTTTCATTAATGCGTTTTAGCAACTCATTAATTCTTATATCATCTGGCCCTCTGCCCGACAACGGACTAATGGTGCCGTGCAAAACATGATACCCAATAGAATATCCCTTTACCTTAGAAATAACTGCAACATCTTTTGGTTCTGCAACCACACAAATAATATCGCTAGTAGTATTTTTGCAATGAGGGCAAATATCTTCATCGGCGTAATCGCCACATATTTCACAAAACTTAACCTTAGATTTTACATCTAAAATACTCTCTGCAAACTCCCGAGCATCAGCCTCACTCATATCTATAACCGAATAAGCGTAACGCTGTGCCGTTTTGTTGCCCACTCCCGGCAACTTAGAAAAACTATTAATAAGTTTTCCAATAGGTTCTAGTGTGTATGCCACAATTACATTAAACCCCCAAATTTACCCATTTTATTTTGCTTAATATCTTTAATTTTGTCACTTGCGTCTTTAAGAGCAACAATAATCATATCTTCTAGCAATTCTACATCATCTGGGTCTACAATTTGCTTGTCTATAGAAATACTTGTTACTTCATTTGCTCCATTCATACTAACCTTAATTAAGCCATTTTGAGCAACGCCCTCAACTTCGGTTTCTTCAACCTCTTGCTGAGCCTTTAATGCTTCTTCTTGCATCTTTTGTGCTTGACGCAAAAGTGCTTGCATATTAGGTTGTCCACCACCAAATTTTCCAAAATTTCCCATAATTTATCTCCTATTTAATAATTAATTTATTCCCAAAAAGCTCTCTTAGTTTTTTGGATATACTATCTATGTCGCTTTTTTTTATTTCTATAACCAACTTAATGCCAATTTTTTCGCCAACTTTTTCTATCTTTGTTACAACGGCATTATCTTTTAAGCATTCGGTCATTGCACCTTCGGGTACGGTTATCAAAAGTTTGCCATCTTCCATTTTTACTTCTATGGTTTCGGCAAGTGCAGAGTATATCATCATTTCTGAATTAATTCTTAACTCTTTTAGCAGTTCACCATAATACCACATAGCATTTTTAATTGCCATTGCTGGTGCAACACTATTATAATTTTGCCTTATTTTTTTTTTATCTTCAAGCGGAACTTGAAGTTTTTTCTCTAATATTTCAATTCTTTCTTCTAGGCTAATAGCACACATTGTTTTTACCATAGTTGTTTCTAAAACAACTTTTGGTTGTACGCTATATCTAAGCTCTTGCTCTACGGTACTAAGTTGTTCAATTGCCCTAACAATTATCCCATAATTTTCTTTTGTTGCCTGCTTTTGCATTTTTTCAAAAACATCTTTTGGGACTATAACCATTTGATTGGCTTTTTCTGGAATGGTTAAAATTACAAGCAAATCTCTAAAATAAGAAATCAAATCTTTGCTCAAAACCAGCGGAGGCTTGCCCTCGTCCAAAATTTTATCTAACTCGTAAAGAACCTTTCCAATGTCGTTATTTAACACACTTTCAACAATTTCAAAAAGTTTGTCTTTTTCTATGGCTCCAATAATTTTAACCACATTGCCATAAGTTAAATTACCGTTTGCATAAGATATTACCATATCAGCAATAGACAACGCATCTCTTACGCTTCCTTCTCCCGCTCTTGCAATTAATTGCACAGCCTTCTCTTCATACTTAATTTTGGAGTCGTTTAAAATTTTGCATATAAGATTAGTTAACTTATCTAGCGATACCAGTTTAAAATCAAAACGCATACATCTAGACAGTATGGTTGCAGGAAGTTTATGAACCTCTGTGGTTGCCAAAATAAATACTACATATTGAGGCGGTTCTTCAAGTGTTTTTAACAGCGCATTAAACGCACTGCTACTAAGCATATGAACTTCATCAATAATAAAAACTTTATATTTGCCGTTAACTGGTGGATATTTGACCGACTCTCTTAACTCTCTAATCTCGTCTACACCATTATTGCTTGCAGCATCAATTTCTAAAATGTCTAAATTTTGTTCATTTTTGCCTAGGCAGTTTTCGCACTTTCCGCAAGCACAGCCATTAACTGGATTTAAACAATTTATGCTTTTGGCAAAAATTTTTGCCGTTGTGGTTTTTCCCGTTCCACGGCTACCAGTAAACAAATATGCGTGTCCAACTTTGCCCGTTTTTATTTGGTTTGCAAGAGTATCGGTAATATGCTCTTGGTCTATAACATCTTCAAACTTTTGTGGTCTATATTTTCTGTAAAGCGCTAAATAAGCCATTTGTTTTAACCTTTCCCCTTTATTTTATTTTTTATGCGTTGAAGCGTATTGTCTACACTTTTTATTGATTTATTTAATTGTAACGCAATTTCCGATTGTTTGCAACCTTCTAGATATAAGTTTAGTACAGTTTTTTCAAATTTGGACAACATTATAGAAATTGAGTTTTCTCTTTCTTCTTGCGACAGCCTGTTTATAACAATATCTTCGGGGGTATCAACTCTTACTACCTCTTTACCCGTTTCTTGCCCCTTTTCAAAGCCATCATTTAGCGAAATTGAGTTGTTTAAAACTCTATTTTTCTGGCTGTTATCTTTTTTTATTGCATCTAAAATTTGGCGTTTAGCACACATCAAAATAAAACTATCAAAGTTTTTTGAGCCTAGTTCGCCATGAGATGGGTCGTATGAACGAATACCGTCAATTAAGCCAATCATTCCCTCTTGCACCAAATCGTCCAAACTTCCGCCCGTTATAAAATATTTATTAGCAATTCTTTTTATATCGGGCAACTTATCTGCAATAATTTTTTCTAATTCTTCAACCTGAATTTCCACAATTACTAAAATCCTTTTCTTTGTCTTATCGCTTCATAGGTTACAATGCCCGCACTAACCGAAGCATTTAACGAATTAATTTTACCAAACATAGGAATGCTAATAATGCCATCAGCCAACTTTCGAGTAAGTTCAGATACGCCAAAGCCCTCTGAGCCAACAACCAACGCTATATCGCCAGTTAAATTGGTTTTGTACATACTATCGCCGTCCATATCGGCAACAAACACAAACACTCCCATCTCTTTTAAACGCTTAATTTCATCGTTAATGTTAGTAACCCTTGCAACTTTAACTCTTGTAACCGCTCCAGCACTAACCTTTGCAACAGTTTCGTTTACCGAAACCGCTCTGTGCTTTGGAATAATTACGCCCGAAACCCCAGCACACTCTGCAACTCTTAAAATACTTCCAAGGTTATGCGGGTCTTCAATCCCGTCTAAAATTAGCAAAAGTAACTCGCTATTTTTTGACCTTGCTTCATCTACAATTTGTTCTACGGTAGAATAAACAAAATCTGAGGTAAACAAAATCATTCCTTGATGCTTTTTTGTGGTAGACTGCTCATCTAGCACCTGCTTATTACAAAATTGAATTTTTACCCCACGCTTTTTTGCAAGGTCTACAATTTCTCGGTCTTCTATACCATTTTGAACCAAAAGTTTATCTATTGTCTTTTCTGTTTTTAACGCCTCTCTGCAAGCGTTTTTACCTTCATATTTCATATTAATTCTCCCTAAAACAACTATTCAAAATTTCATTTAATCGTGTAAGATTGTTGGTTAAATACAAATAACCAATAAGAGCCTCAAATGCGGTAGCGTGTCTATATTCCTCTATCGAAAAATTTTTTGCTCGGCTATGAATATTTGTATTTCTTGCCCGCATTACAATATCCTTTTCGTCTTCGGTTAGGGTATCTGCAATTTTAAACAACAAATCTCTTTGCGAGCGTGCGTTAACCAACTTGCAAGAATTAGCATTTAGTGCATTTACCTTGTTTTTAAAAAGGTCTAACCTTTTTGTTTTTATATAAAACGAAAAAAATGTATCGCCCACGAACGCTAAAACCAACGGATTTAGCATTTTTATTTCACTTGTTTTATATTCTGTCAAAAACAAATTTTTAATTATTTCTTCCATAGCATAAATTATATCAAATTATTTTTGATAAATCAAGAATTAATATTTGTTTAGCCCTATCTAAAAACATATTTAAGGACACTTTTTTAGTGCGGACACTTTTTAGTGCGATAAAATTATAAATTATATATACATAACAAATCCACTTTTTGCATAATTTTAAATATGAAACTAAAAGCCGAACTAAAATATGTATCCCTTGTTTTGGTAAGTGTGGCACTAATTTTTTCTATGTGTATATACAAAAATTCCTCATTTTTTACCGTAAAAGCCAGCCCCAATGTGGGTTTAACCATAGTAATAGACCCCGGCCACGGCGGAGTTGACCCCGGAAGCGTAGGTAGAAAAACCAAAGTTACCGAAAGTGAACTAAACCTAAAAATTAGTAATAAACTAATGAAACTTTTAAAATGTGGAGAGTTTAATGTAATATTAACTCGCACCACCAGTGACGGGCTTTATGGAACCTATTCATCTGGCTACAAAAAAAGGGATATGCTTGCCCGACAAGAAATAATTGAAAAATCCGGGGCTTCTATTGCCATTTCTATACACATGAACAGTTTTACAACTTCTGCAAACCGTGGCGCACAAGTTTTTTATAACACCCTAAACAAAAATAGCGAAATCTTAGCAAAAAATATTCAAGAATGTTTTGCAAAAGAACTCCCCGAAAGCAACAAAGGTACAGCCATTGGCGACTACTTCATTTTAAAATGCACCGACATTCCAATAGTTTTATGCGAATGTGGATACCTATCAAACGCCACCGATGAAACACTTTTGACAACAGATAGTTATCAAGAAAAGGTTGCCTATTGCATATATAAAGGTGTTGTTAGTTTTTTAAATGCTGGAAGTTCGGCAATCTAAAAAAGCAAGGCTTCCTCTGCCCTGCAAAAACATTTGGTACAACTTGTTTTAATAATTTTAACTTAAAACAACCCAAGTGAAAATTTCTTTATGTTTTAAACTTTTTGCATATTAAAGCACAAATTATAATTACGAACTTGCTCTTGCTTAACTATTTTTATATAAATCGTTTTGTTACAAAATCATCAAATATTTGACTTTATATAAATATTTCTATATATTTAAATAAAAGGAAAGATTTATATGAATACCATAAATATTTTTTATTTTGATAACGAAATGGGAAAATTTGATGAGTTTAATCCACGGTTTGTAATGGAACAAAAGTATGTGAAAAATATAATAAAAATTTTGGCAGACAACGAACAATACTCTATTTCCGCAAAAAAAATTGCTGACTATTTACAAATCTCCGAAAAAGATATTTTAGACGCAATAAATTTATTAAAAAATGTATCAGCAATAAAAGAAGACAACTCTGGTCTTGCCCTAAACTTTCCATTTTTTACGACTACCGATTGTAAATTAATTAAAAAAATTGTTATAAAAAGTTTAGATGAATCTAAAAACTTTTGGTGCACAACTATACAATTATTTAGTCAAAAACTTAGGTGTTTATATCCTAATATTGATGAAAAAACATCTCTATATCACATTTTGTGCGGAAAAGTTTTTGATGGCTCAATATTTAATTATCTAGAAAAAAGAAACCTTTTAAAACAATCTTATCCCAAAAATAATGGAAGAGATTTTATAATTATAGGATATGAAAATAGTAATTATTGCAACAAGTTTAATTCAGAACTATTTTGCAGTTTTAATCATGCAAGGAGCGAAAGCAACTCTCTATCAAGTTTTGGCAATGCCCATGGTAACAGGTTTGACTTTTTTAGATATTTTAAACTTAAAGAAAAAAATGGTCTCTTCGGGAAATTTCGGAATATAGACAAATATTTAAAAAATTATTCGAACCTCAAAATTACATTAGGCTCATTAGAAGTCATAAAACAAATAAAGCACTCCTTACCCCTTTCTAAAAATGAGTTTTATTTGACCTTAAAAAATTTTGATTATATTAATGACAATGACGAAATTATTGTCCCTGTTTTTGACGACTATATAGAAAAATGCTCAGAGTTTAGCGAATTTGTTTTTGAAAAAATTGGAGATTTTTTATCCAAATCTTTATCGGAAATTAGAGATGCTGTTGTAAATTCAAAAATTTCTTGTGTAAAACATGGTGTAAATATTGACGAACTCTGCAATGAACTTTGGCACATTTATTTTGGACTATTGAACAAATTTTTAATTGATAAAAAAATTGTTGCATCACCACAACATTTTTTTTATCAAGGAAAGTATCTAAAATGCATTTATCTTTCTAGCAAAGACTAGTTGCTTCATACTTGTTTTTTTGGGGGTGCTTTATACCCTGTTTTTGTAAATGACTAGCAAAATATATATTAAGATATAATTTTACTTTTGCTTGTTTTAATTGTCTGTGGGGACTTAAACTGTTTTTGGGGTTATTTGTATTTTTGCCGATTGGTGGCAAAATTGCTAATTTTATAATTTAAAAATTTTATTAAGCAATTACCTTTCTTTAAAAATAAATTTGGTAGCATTTTTTGAATTAGATTATATTATCGGAAGTTGAGTCGGAGAGTTTACTCTCCAGCGAGACTGATGGTTATTCAAATTGGAAGTACAAAGCATTGCTTTGCGAGTGCGTTAGCACAAATTTTGAACTTGTTTCAAAATTTACTTCCTATAATTTATATTACACACCCCACCTTGTGTTTTGCTAGGTTATTTTTCTTCTTTGTTTGTTGAAAGCGCTGTGTCCTTCGCTCTCTTTTTTGTCACAAGCCAAATTATGCTACCAACAACAGAAAGCGTTATTGTAAAGCAATCAAAGCAAATGGCAATTATAGAAAGGAAAATGCAATCATATATTAGCCACAAAACATTCACAAATGCAGATAACGACCTATATACAAATATATCCTTTTGCCAAAGCGCATACGAATAAATTAGTCCTGCAACAATCGCAATTATTCCCGTCAAGTTTTTTATACTGATAGCTCCAGCAAAAAGCATCAGCATTAAAATTATGCATAGCGACAAAACATTTTTTGCTTTGTTGCGTTTTTCGTCTACAAAAAGAATTGTGGCACGAATAATATTAACCACATTAACGGCAACACCAGCCCACGCGCCAAGAAAACCATAGTGTATCAAAAAGCAGGCTGAACCAACAGTCGAAAAAATTAATATCCAATTTCTATTTTTTATTAAATAGGTTATTCCTATAAACATAAAAGCAATTGCACCCAGCAATTGAGCAATTATGTATTCGGTAGTCCACATAACATTTTTCCTTTATAAATTTATAGTAGATTTTGGGGCAAGGTCTAAGCCGGCGGGCTTTACACCTTCTATTAAATTAAAGTAACCCTGACTTGCAATCATGGCGGCATTATCTGTGCAAAGAATAATTGGCGGATAAATGACTTCTACCCCAATAGGGTTTAGCCTCTCCTCTAATTTTTTTCGAAGATGTAAGTTTGCACTAACTCCACCTGCAAGCACAATTCTTTTTAGTCCAGTTTTTTTAATCTCTTCATCTACACTTTCAACCAGTTGCATAACCGCCTCTTCTTGAAAAGAAGCACAAATATCTGGAACCGAATAATTTACTTTTCGTTGATTTGCGTTATGAATATAATTAATAACCGCCGTTTTTAAACCGCTATACGAAAAATTTTCGGTGTTTTTATAATCGTTTTTAGTAAATTTTATGCAAGGCGTACCCTTTTGTGCCTCACGCTGAATGCTAGGCCCACCCGGATAGGTTAACCCGCACTCTCTCGCCACTTTATCAAACGCTTCGCCTATTGCATCATCTGCCGTTGTTTTAATAAGCGTCTTTTTTGTATGCGACTCCATTTTAAATAACGCCGTATGCCCCCCGCTAACAACCAAACACAAAAATGGTGGTTCTAAATTTTTGTGTGCCAAAAAGTTGGCACTAATATGACCCTCTATATGATTAACTGCAAAAAGTGGCTTACCAGTAGTGTAACTAAGCGCCTTTGCAAAACTAACACCTACAATTAACGCACCCAAAAGCCCCGCTCCATAAGTAACCGCAATAGCAGAAATATCGTCCATTTTTACACCCGCACGGCTAAGTGCTTCATCTAAACAATATTTAATATTTTTTGTATGGTTTCTAGAAGCAATCTCTGGCACAACTCCACCATAAATTTTATGAATGTCAATTTGTGACGAAATTACATTAGACAATACCTCTCTGCCATTTTTTACAACGGCAACCGATGTATCATCGCACGAACTTTCGATGCCTAAAATCAAAATATCCTTTTTCACTTTATATATCCACCTTTAAAAATGCGTTTATAAAATCTTGAATGTTACCATCTAAAACCGCCGTTGTGTTGCTGTCTTCTAGGTTGGTTCTATGGTCTTTTACAAGGTTATAGGGTTGCAAAATGTACGACCTAATTTGACTGCCCCACTCAATCTTTTTGTTTTCGCCAAGTCTTGCTTGTTTTTCTTGCTCTTTTTTTGCCATATCCCTTTCTAACAATTTAGAATACAACATTTTCATAGCCATTTCTTTGTTTTTAATTTGGCTACGCTCATTTTGACACTGCACAACAATTCCTGTTGGCAAATGCGTAATTCTTACGGCGCTTTCGGTTTTGTTTACATGCTGACCGCCCGCCCCGCAACTTTTGTATGTATCAAACTTTAAATCTTTATCTAATATTTCTATATCTTGCGAATCTTCTACAAAAGGCGAAACTTCTACCGATGCAAAAGATGTGTGCCGTCTAGACTGTGCATCAAAAGGCGAAATTCTTACCAACCTATGCACGCCCCTTTCCGTTCGTAAATACCCGTAAGCGTACTCACCTTCTACCAAAATTGACATTGTTTTAACACCAGCCCCATCACCCGCTTGATAGTCTAAAACCTTTGTTTTAAAGCCCGACATTTCGGCATATCGCAAATACATTCTTGCAAGCATCTCTGCCCAATCTTGAGCCTCCTCGCCACCAGCCCCTGGGTGCAATTGTATAATTGCTGGACCATCGTCACACTCTTTGTTTAACAATGTTTCTATCCAAAGAGTATTCAAAATCTTTTCTAAATTATTTTCTAACTCCTCTAATTCTTGCTCACTAACACTTGTTGTGTCCGCAGAAAAAAGTTCAATTCCCGCACCAAAATCTTCTAATGCCGTTTTGCATCTTTTTAAATTATCTAATTTTTTTTCTATACTTCTTTTTTCTTTGTTAACTTTTGCAAAAAGCGAAGAATCTGCATAAAAGTCTGGGTTTTGTTGCAAAGCCTCTAACTCGCCATTTCTTGCAGACAAACCGTCAAACTTAGAACTAATTATATCAAACCGCTTTTTATACTCGGTATACTTATTGTTTAAATCAAATATATTCATACAGCCATTCCCTAAAAAATACTAGTTTTATTAGTTTCTATAATTTTTGTATAATTAATTTTATCATAATTTTACCCATTTGTCTATTATAACAACAATTATTGCAATTGCAATCAAAACAATTTGAATTTGATAAAAATATAATTAATTTTTATAAAACAGAAAAAAGGAACAGTGTAAAGCTTTTGCACTGTTCCTTAACTCTTTTTAAAAAATTATTAATTTGTGCCACTTGGTGGTGCGGTTTCGCCATTAGTTATTGGCTGTTCGACCGATGTTTGTGGCTGTACTTGTGGTTGTGCTTGTTGTTGTGGTGCAACTCCTGCTGGCTCAGCATACGCTTGTGGTTCTGCTTGTGGCGTCACATATTCTTGTGGTTGTACCTGTGGTTCTGCTTGTGGCGTCACATATTCTTGTGGTTGTATTTGTGGTTGTGCTTGTTGTTGTGGTGCAACCCCTGCCTGCTCAGCGTACACTTGTGGTTCTGCTTGTGGGGTCACATACTCTTGTGGCTGTGCTTGTTGCTGTGGTGCAACCCCTGCCTGCTCAGCATACGCTTGTGGCTCTACTTGTGGGGTCACATATTCTTGTACATTAGTTGCATTTTGATTATAATTTTGTGCCATCTGCTGACTTTGTGCATAATTTGGTTCGGCGTATGACTGTGTAGTTTGTGATGCTTCCGGCGTTTGGTTTTGGGCATTTTCTAAGTTTGTTTGAGCAATATCCAGTGCCTGTTGATTTTTTTGTGCTTCTTCACGAGTTTTTTCAAGCAACTCTTTTTGTTTTACCGATTCTGCAATTGCCTTTTCTATATCCAAAACATCACCGCTTTCTAGGGCTTCTGCAAAGTTAACCGTCTTTTTAGAACTAACGCTTTGACTAACCTGCTCTTCCTTTCGGCGGGTTTCAGAAATTTGGCTATAATCCATAATTCGTTCACTGCCACTTAAAACTGCATCTATATTTGCATCAAAAACTGCAAGAGCCTCGCCCACACGCAAAATTTTATCTTGATGCTCCAAAGAGTCGGAAACACAAGACCCTATACAACGCAATATTGCATACACCGCTCCGTTGCTTTTAATGTAACTTCTCTTAATTACATCTTTGTATGAATCAATTTTTTTGCAATACTCACGAGTTAAATAGTCCGCAACGGCACTAGTCATTGCACGGCGAACGACCAAATAACGGCTTTTGCGTTCAATAAAGCTTTTTACCGCATCAATAATTGCCGAAACCTTCGCTTCATCAAACCAAATAAGTTTATTTGGAGTACCTTGCAAATTTGGAATGTTAATTTTTTGATTATCCTTCATTTCTTTTCCTTATTTTACAATTAGATGTTCAAAGTCATTTAAAAAATTAAAATATAGTTTGTACAAATCTGCCCTATTAATAATCTTGTCAATTTCATTGGTTTTTATGTTGGTATAAATATCATACACTTTTTGCTTAAACTTTTCTATGTAATTAACCCTTTTCAATTCTGTTTCAATTATATACCAAATGTAATTAAGCATAAATTGTTTTTCGTCATCAGTTGCAATGCGTTCGGCATATCGTTCGCTATCATAGTCTAGCCCAAGATTATCTTTAACAAACTTCTCATAAGGTGCCAACTTTTCTATCATAGACAAATAATAGTCATACATTCTTAGTTGGTCATTTTCTCTTACAATATGGTTTTCTCTTTCTTCCGAAGACAACTCGCCACAATACAATTCTACAAGAGCATCATACTCATGACTATCTGTTTCCTTGCATTTTTTCATAGACTCTGTAAGCAAACTAATTCTGCTAACTAGGTCTTTATTGCAATTTTTCTTTTCTGTTGCCGAAGACTCCATTAGGCTCCAGCCGTCTATTTTTAATGCTTCGGTGCCCTTTTTCTTAACATCTAAAATACGGGCTTGTCTTTCCGTTCTTTCTAACCTTCTTACAAACTTTCGGTTGCGGTAGTTTTCGTCACCCTTTAATTGCTCTGCAAAGGTATTGTCTATTCTTAAATAATAACTTAATTTGTCTGCACCCTCAAACTTGCCGTCTACCAAATTTATAAATTGCATAGAAGAAATATAACTTTCGTAATCAGCCTTTTTTTCTTGCAATCGGGCATCTAGCCTATTAACCGTCCAAATATATCTATCAATTAATACATAAACGGGATAAATTCTTTTGTAAGGCTTGCGTATAGATAGTTGTACAATTAAAAGCATTAATAACCAGCCACAGCAAAACGCTGGCAAATAAATTGACTTAATTTGCGTCCATACGCCCTTTTGCAATATTGCAGACTTTATATAATTTAAAACCCCAAAAGCACCCGCTACTATACATATACCAAAAATTATAGGTGCAATAAACACCATAAGTTTTAGTGTAAAATATTTAGATTTTACCGTTGGTTCAAGAGCCTTCATTTCGCTTGCTGTGTAGCCATCATTATTGAAGGTTTTGTATTCTTTGGTTTTAAACTCTGCATCGGCTTCTTTAAACTCATTGTATAGTGTTTGTGCATTGCTTTTGGTATATTTAATGTAAGCATCTATAATATCATCTAATTCCGAAATGCTAGGAACCTTTTCGTTTCTACCTACAATTTCACACGCCTTGCGTTTTAATTCAAAAATATCGAAAAGGGAGATGTCCTTTCCGTAGTTATTTTTGATATAATCGCAAATAGCGGTTTCTTGGACACCCTTCCCTTTCTTTTCTAAGTCATTATAGATTCTTATAAACATACAAACATTTTTCATTGTTTGAAGGTCTTCAATAGAATCGAATCTATACATATTCACTTATTCTCCTAAAATTAATTTCTCTCCCCCGAAATTATTTTAGCCCAGAATTGTCAAATTTCCTAATGAAAATAATAGATATTTAAAAATAATATATTTTTATAGGTAATTAATTGATTACATTATTCAAACTTAGTGTACTCATTAATTGTGTTAGTTATAAATTTTTTACTAAGTTTAATAAACGTTGTAACTACATTTGTGGCTCATCGTCACCAGCCTCTGACGAATTATTCTTTGCGTTTTGTTTTTCAATTTCCTGTAATCTACTTAAAAGGCCTTTTAGTTCATCTATTTTTTCGCTTTCATCTTTAAAAGGTCCCATTGCCTCTTCTATCATGTATTTAATTGCCTCAGCCTCTACCGTTTCGCCACTAGTTTGATATTTGTCTACAATTTCTTCAATAGCACCTTTGATTTCTTCTATACTTTCGGTATTCCATATCAAACCAGAGCTTTTGACACCCTTAACTTTTCTTATAAATGCACCTATTCTTTCAGCCTTCAATAAACTTATTCTGGTTTTTTCCTTTTCTCTTTCTCTTTGAGCCTTCTCGTCTACTTCTCTTTCTTCTGCTTCTCTTTCTTCTGCTTCTTTTTCAGGCTCTTCTCTTTCTTCGGCTTCTCTTTCAGGCTCTTCTCTTTCTTCCGCTTCCTTTTTAGGCTTTTCTCTTTCTTCGGCTTCTTTTTCAGCCTTTTCTCTTTCTTCGGCTTCTTTTTCAGCCTTTTCTCTTTCTTCGGCTT
>CAKVOE010000004.1 GCA_934778215.1 uncultured Clostridia bacterium
AATAAATATATACGCAACAACCGAAAATTATAATTATAAAACAAACAATTGGATAGTGAATAACTATTCTGGCACAGGAGCAGATGCTTACGAGGCCAAAATATCTGCACTTAGTAATGCGGGATACCATAAACTTAGTTATAACCTGCCAACGGCACAGGGTGTGTGCCGAATGCTTGGGGTAACCGATGCAGCAACACAAGAAAACCTAAAAGATGCTCTAATAGGTCTACCAAGTGCAAATTCTGGTGTGGGCAGTAGAACAAAAGGTCTTTGTGATTACTACTATCCTACCGGTAACCAAGCATCACAGTATTTTTTTGGCGTGCTTCGTGGCGGGGCCATAAATAATGGAGTTAATGCGGGTCCTTTCTGCGTTAATGCGGGTTATACACTGGCTAATTGTCTTTTTAATGTCGGCTTGCGGTCTGCGTTAGTGGGTTAATTACATTATTTTTAAAGTGATAAAAAATAAATATAGGTTTTTAACATTTTACCAAAAAATGTTGGGTGGAATGAGGAAGAGAAATTTTGTTTTGTCTATTAAACTTAAAATTTCTTTTGGGTGATAAATACAAAAAGGAGGAAGTAGATGAAAGGAAAGAAATTTGCACTTGCAATATTTGCACTAGCGTTGGTTGCAATATCTGCAATAACAGCAACCATTGTATATTGTGCAACCACACTAAGCGGTGGCGGTAAAACCACGGTTACATACATAGCCGATGGCACCATAAAAGGAACGGTTACCGCAAAATACCAAGTGGAAGGAATGGAAGAAGTAGAGTGGGGAAAAATAACATACGCTGGAACAGAAGCAAATAATGCTACCAACACCTTAAGCAATGCTGAAACAACACTAACCAAAGACAACAAATATATTGTATACAAGTTTGAATTTGTTGCAGAAACTGATACCACTGCAAGCCAAAGCGGTTACAAAGCAACGCTTAGTTTTACAGATGACGCAACGCCTACCACAAATGTAGATGTACAAGTATCCGAAGATGGAACTGATTATACCGCAGTTACCGGCCTTAGTGCTACAATTAAGAGTGTAGATGTAACTACTACCAAAACGGTATACGTAAAGGTTAGTGTAACTAACGAACTAAATAACGCTCGTTTTGCAGGCGAATTTAAGTGGACCCTTACAAAACTTGCATAAGCGTAATTTAAAAAATTTAGATTTTGCAAAATCTACTATTTAATTAGTATAAATGTATAATATAAGCAAAAACCTTATGGTGCAATAGACCGCCGTAAGGTTTTTGCTTATTTTAATATTTTTTAAAAAGTCCCAAAGTTACGCTACTTTGGGGCTAACAAGTTTGGACTTTAAAATTTATGCTATACTTGCTACAACTTGCAGAATTTTATTATACAGGCACATAAGAGCCTTCGGGCTCCATAAACCTTTGATATTTAATAGAGCCGGGTACAATTTTTAATTGTTTTAACACCGCTTCGTGAATGGAGTTCATTAGACCTGTCTTTTTGAAGCTGTAAACATCTTCGGTAGAAATGACTACATGGTCAACAATTTCTATATCATTTAGAATACAACTTTGGTCAAGTTTCTGTGTCATAACTATGTCTTCGTCACTTGGTGTAACATCGCCGTTTGGGTGGTTGTGTGAAATGATAATTTTGTTACATTTATTTTTTAGAACATATTCGGTTAATTCTCTAATTTGAACTTCTACTCTGCTACATGTGCCAATAGAAAGGGCGGTGCTATCCAAAATAGAACTATCTGCCCTAAGACAAATAATAAAGAAACTTTCTACCTCAGTGCAGTCATACCTTTGGGTAATATAGTCTTTTGCCATGCGTTGGTCTTTGATATATTTTATTTCTTTGCTTTTTTCGATATGGTATCTACGCATAATGGCAGGCACTAACTTTATTAATAGTGCGGTATGCTCTTTTATGCCATCAACCTCCATAAGTTCTTCTACGGACGCATCTAAACAGTTATTAAAATTATGAAATTTGTTAATTAAAGCGTGTGCAATAGGGTTGGTATCCTTTTGAGGAATGGCATAATATAAAAGTAATTCTAACACTTCATGGCACTCAAAATGCTCTAAGCCAGAAGCCTTAAATTTTTTCTTTACTCTTTTGCGATGCTCCGCATGTATGTTATTTTGTTTCGTTTTTGTAATCTTTTGCATAACAACAGCCCCTATTCAGTTTTTAACATATAAATTAAATGTATTATACAACCAAATCAACAAAATCTCAACTCTTTTTGGTAGACAAGTTTAATAATTTGTGCAATAATGTATGCTAAGTAATATAAAACAATGGGGAGTTAATATGGAAAAGTTAGCAGTGGTTACTGGTGCAACTGGCGGATTGGGCGGAGAGTTTTGCAGAGATTTACTAAAAAGGGGTTATGATATAATTATATCGGGTACGGCTCAAGATAGGGTAGATAAATTTAAAACACAACTAGAAAGTGAGTTCGCTGATGTAAAAATTTGGGCTAAAGAGTGCAACTTAGCAAGCGAAGAATCAAGAAATGCCTTTTTTGATTACCTAACACAACAAGGCTTGCACCCAAGCACGCTAATTAATTGTGCGGGTTATATTTTGGAGGGTAGTTTTTTGGGTTGTGAAAACAGCGAGGTTTTGGGCGTTATTGAAGTAAACAATGTAGGAACGGTAGATTTTACCTACAAGTTTTTAAAAAGACGAGATGAAAACGAAAGAAATTATGTTTTGTTTGTGTCTAGCCTTGCGAGTTTTTATCCTATGCCACAAATGGCAATGTATGGAGCAAGTAAAAGTTTTTTAACGAGTTTTAGTGTGGCTTTAAGGCGAGAATTAAAGGACAAAAATGTCTTTGTTACAGCACTTTGTCCGGGTAGTATTGCTACCAATGATGCCATGAAAAGAAGCATAAAATCGCAAGGAGTGGGCGGAAGACTATCACTACAACCAACAGACAAAATTGCCCATGGTGCTATAAATAGTTTGCTAAAAAACAAAGCCAAGCATGTATCGGGTGGCTTTAATAAATTTGTGTGGTTTGTTACCAGATTTACCCCACAAACAATGGTTGCAAACTTTACCTACAAGCGCTGGACAAAGTGCGAAAAGAAGCGTGGGGAATATAGATAACCTTTTATAACAAAGCAACAAATTACTAATTACAAAAAAACACCACATTTTATGGCAAAAAGCCATAAAGTGAGGTGTTTTTTAGGTGTTTTAATATTGCAAAAAACTTTTTGAGAAAGAGTTTTTAACACTTTTTAAACCGCTTGTTAAAAACTAAATTTTGTTTATGGTGTAACCTTCGGGTTGGTCCTTTATTTCGTAGCCCAAGTCTTTTAGTTGGTTTCGCAAACTGTCGGCGGTAGCCCAATCTTTATTCTTTTTGGCAAGCCAACGGCGGTCGGCAAGTTCTTTTATGCTTGCATCAATTTCTTCGGCGTCTTCGGCAAGGTGCTTTTCGGCGTTTTGTAGGTCTAGACCCAGAGCAAGGTCGCAATTTATCATCATATCATAAACGGCGGTAGAACGCTCTTTAATTTTTGCCATATCCCACATAACAGATAGTGCCAAAGGCAAATTTAAGTTGTCATTTACGGCGTCTTTAAATTTTGCGTATAAATTATTAAGATAGTTACTATCTGCCGAATTTGACCCGTTTTTATGCTCCAAAACCATTCTGTAAAGCCTTGATAGGGCGGTGTTACAAGATTTCAACTCTTCTAGTGTAAAATTTTGCTGTTTTGCGTAGTGTGCGTTTAAGAAAAAATATCTAAGTGAAAGAGGCTTAAACCCCTTTTGTATAAGCGAAGACAGGTTCCAAACATTGCCAAGGCTTTTGCTCATTTTGCCACCATCTACCATAAGATGCTCGTGATGAATCCAGTGTTGAACAACTTTTTTGCCCGCAATGCCATAATTTTGTGCGATTTCGTTTTCGTGATGTACATATTTGTGTTCAATTCCTCCGCCGTGAATATCTACATTATTTCCAAAAAATTTACGGCAAATGGTAGAGCATTCTATGTGCCAACCGGGGTAACCCTTTCCCCAAGGGCTATCCCATTGCATAATGTGTTCTTGTGGGGCTTTTATCCAAAGAGCAAAATCGGCAGGATTTCTCTTGTACTCGTCTACTTCGATACGGGCGCCCGCACGCTTTTTTTCTTGATCCATACCACCAAGTTTACCATAGTCGGCATATTTAGAAATGTCAAAATATATGCCTTTTGGCGTTTCGTAGGCGTAGCCGTTTTTTATAAGCCCTGCTACAAATTCAATTATTTCGGGAATAACACCCGTTGCCTTTTGAATGTGAGTAGGGGGCAAAATGTTTAGTTTTGCCATGTCGTCCAAACATATTTTGGTATAATATTCGGCAATTTCATAAGGGCTTTTATGTTCTTTTTTGCTTGCAACAAGCATTTTGTCTTCGCCGGCGTCTTCGTCACTTGTCATGTGGCCAACATCGGTGATATTCATTGTGCTTTCTACCTTAAAATTGTTAAACAATAATGCACGCCTAAGTGAGTCCATCACAAAAAATGCACGCATATTGCCAATGTGTTGGGTAGAATACACTGTTGGACCGCAATAATACATTGTGGCAACATCGCCAACAGGTTTAAATTCTTCGACTTTTTTATCCAAAGAATCGTAAAGTTTTAACATAAATTCTCCTTTTTTAAAACATTTTTGTCAATTCTTGAGCGGTCTTTTTTATTTTGCTTTTGTTTCTTAATTTTGATAGCGTTTTTTCCGTTCGAGCCAATTTTTCATCAATTAATTTTCTGCCCTTTTCGGTTGCACAATAATAAATTTCCTTTTTGCTTCCAGCCTCTTTGTGCTTTTCTAGCAAGCCGTCTTTAATAAGTTGGTTGCAGGTAATTGCAAGATTAGAGCGTGCAATATTTAGCACTTCAACCAAATAATTTGGGCTGGTTTGCTCTCTTTTAGAAACCAAATGCAAAATTTTGTGCTTTATATCATACTTTTCTTTGCTTTCAGATTCCATAAGATATTGAAATCCAATTATTAAATCTAAAATTTCTTCGGCTATAAGTGTATCGTTCATATTTTTTCTAAAATTAAATCCTTGTAAATAATGGTTGTATTTTTTCTACATCAATCTTTGTGTTAAAAGAAGTAATTTCTTCCCACTTTGGAGTGCTTGAAAGTCCCAAATATTCTCTAATTAGTTTGCCCGATTTAGGCATAAATGGCTCTACTAAGTTAGATAGGTTTGCAATTAGGTAGGCACAGGTATAAATGGTATCGTTAAACCCATTTATATCTTCTTTTACTTGAACCCATGGTTTTCTTTCGTCAAAATATTTATTGCCTAATTCAATCAAATCCATTACCAAATTTCCTGCCTTTTTAAACTCTATGTCTTCAATTGCTCGTGCGATGGACGTATAACAATTTGTAATGGCATTTTTTATGTTCTCATCTACCGTACCGACAGGAATTTCGGTTAAACCTTTGTATTTTAGTGTTCGGTTAACCAAATTACCAAATTTATTTACAACTTCATTATGCGTTGTTTTGTATAGGTCTAACGAAAAATTGCAATCTTTCTTTTCGGGGCCGTTTACGGTAAAGAAATATCTTAATGTGTCGGTGTTGTATTCGTTTGCCCAAGCAAGTGCTTCAAAGGTGTTACCCGATTTGCTCTTGCTAATTTTTTCGTTGTTCATTAGCAAATATTCGGCAGAGACCATTCGGTTTGGGGTAACAAAGTTTTCGTGTAGGCCTTCTAGCATTGCAGGGAAGAATAGTGAGTGAAAAGGAATGTTGTCTTTTGCGTGACACATATAAATTAGTTTTTCGGTTTGTGGGCAGTGGTCGGTTTTCCAAAAGTCTTGCCAATCTAAACCATTTTTTTCACACAGTTGCATGGTTTCGGTTAAATATCCCAAAAGGGCTTCATACCAAACCCAAACGCATTTATCTTCAAATCCCTTAATAGGAATTTTTACGCCCCATTCTAAATCTCGTGAAAAATCTCTGTCTTGTAGGTCTTTTAGGTATTTTTCGGTTTCGTTTATACTGTTTGCTCGCCAGTAGGGACGATTTTTTTCAACATTTGCAGTCAAAAAATCTTTAAATGCCGAAAGTTTAAATACTAATACATTATTTTCTTTTAGGTGTGCTTCGTTGCCACAAATAAGACACTTTCCGTGAGATAGGTCTTGATCGTTTGGTACATATCCACAATCACAGTTGTCGCCCTTTGTTTTTCTTCCGCATTCTGGACAAGTTATTTCTATTTCGGTATCGGCAATAAACTTGTTACAATTATCGCAAAAAGGTCTTAGATTTTTCTTTTCGTAAAGATAGCCGTTTTTGTATAATTTTTTAAAAATTTCTTGACAATGCTCCATGTGATAAGGGTCGTAAGTGGTGCCAAACATATTAAATGAAAAATCAAATTTTTGTAGAGCCTCAACAAAGTTTGCGTGGTAGCGGTCTACTATATCTTTTGGGGAGCAACCTTGCTGTTTTGCTTTAATTTCTAGTTTTGTGCCGTGACTATCGGAGCCTGATACCATAAGGCAATTATCCCCATGCATTCGGTGGTAACGTGCTAGGATATCGCCCGAAAGCGAACTTGCAATATATCCTAAGTGTAAATTATTGTTGGCATAAGGCCAAGATACGCATATTACTACATTTTTTTTGTTCATACTTTTACCACCTTTTATTAATAAAATTAATCTATTGTATTCTAATCAAATAAACAAGCGTTGTCAAGCACTTTTAATCTTTTATGGTGTAATTCCTTTATTTTTTGGGAGGGTTTTTGTATAAATTTATAACAATCTTTTCAAACTAAACCTATAACAAAAATAGATAAAAAGGAAAAATTATGGAAAGACAAAAGTTAATTAATTTGATAAGTTATATTTTGACAGGGGTGCTGTTTTTGGTTTCGGTGATAATTATTTGTGTAGATGCAAAAAATAGTGCATCAATGCCCGAAAACGAGTTAAAAAATGATACCAGCATAGAAAAGATAAAGCAAAAAAATGAAGAGAATTTAGAAAGACTTAATGAAAACTTTCCGAGTACTTTGCTTGCGCCTTTTGTAGATATGGTAGCGTGGGTAAATGACCCAGGTTATGGTTTAAACGGAACGGTAAATTTAGGCAAAATTTCGGACGAAACGGGCTGTAAATATTTTAATTTAGGGTTTATTAGAGCAGATAGCAACAAGCCCGTTGAATTAGACGGCACCATAAGATGGGGTTGGGGCGGTTATTATGATTTAAGTGAAAGGGGCAATGATGGATATCAATATGAGGGTATAAAGCAAGCAATTTTAGATATAAAAGATAGGGGCGGAGAGGTAATTGTGTCTTTTGGCGGACAACTTGGTAACAGTCCTTGGACGGATAGTCAAAATGTAGAAAAACTAGAACAGATGTATTTGGAAGTTATAAATGCCTACAACTTAAAGCGAATAGACTTAGATATAGAAGAGAGTAATCAAGACTACGATAATAACTTTGCAAACGCCAAAGCAATAAGAAAAGTACAAGAAAAAACAGGGGTAGAGGTGTCGCTAACCATACCTATTATGCCTTATGGTTGGGACGCCAAGCAGTTAAATCTTATTAGGGCATACATTGGGGCTGGAGTAGAGTTAAAGATGATAAATAGTATGACAATGTGCTATGGCTATGACGCCGTTGCTGGTGACGAAAGTTTTGGCGATGCTTCTGTTAGGGCTTTGCAAAATGCAAACTATCAGTTAGTTCAATTGTTTGAAGAGTTTGGAATAGAAATGAGCAGTGAGTGGGCTTATAAGTTGATGGGTGCAACGGTGGATATAGGATATGAAAATGCAAAAAACCCAGTATTTACCGTGCAAGAAACCAAACAAGTTGCAGAATTTTGCAAGCAAATGGGCATAGGAATGTTTTCCTATTGGTCAGAAAATAGAGATGCAATGCTGGAAAAAAATAGTGCAATTTACAGTATGTATGCCTACTATACGGCATCTACATATTACCTTGACAAATAATTATTGTAAAAAATTTACAAAAAGTGCTGAATTTAGGTGCAAATTGTTTTTCAATTTGGTATAATACTTGGGACAAAACCCAAAGGAAGGTCAAGGTATTATGGAAAATTCGCAGAATTTTACACCAAATAACGATATTACAAATAGTCAAACAACGGTGGGTGCTGGCGGTGGTGTAGTTAGTGGAGTTAGAGATAAAAACAACGATTTAAACGAACTTATTGACGAATTTAAATCTCTAGAAAGCGATAAGGTTGATGCTCCATCTAACGAAACAAAAAGCGAAGACGAAAACACTAAGGAAATATCTGAAACGCTTTCTGATATGTCCTTTGACGAGCCCGAAACTACCAGTGTAATTAAAGAGGGCGAAAAATATACCCTAAGCCAAGAAGAAAATGACCAAATAGAAAAATATTTATTGGGTGCGGACGAAGACGATGACGATGTTGTCGAATATGTAGAAGACGATGACGAAGAAGAACCACAAAGTGACCATTCGGCTGACGATCATGAAGAAGTAGAAGAAGAAGTTGAAGAAGAGGTCGTAGACGAAGACGAGGACGAGCCTGTAATTATAGAAGACGACTTTGACGAAGATGAAGACAATTACGATGACTATAACACAAAAGACAAAGACGATTACGATGATTACGATGACGAAGAAACCGCATACGATGATTATAACGATACCTATGATGACAGCGATGAAGACCTCGAAAATGACGAATATGCTGACGAAGATTTAGAAGAAGATGACAATTATGCTGACGAATATGACGAAACCGCAGACGAAGAAGACGATGTTGTAGCAGATGATGAAGGTGATGTTGCGGTAGATGAAGAAAGCGATGCAGACGAGACCGCAGACGAAGGCGTTGCCGAAGCGGAAGATGCCGAAAAGGTGGAGAGCGAAGACGAAACCTTGCAACAAGAAGATGCCGAAGAAAATAAAGAGATTGAAGAAAGCGACAAAGAAAGCGAACAACTTGCAAAAGTAGGTGAACAACAGCAAGAGCAAGTTGCCGACTTGGGTCAAGGTGTAGTTCAAACACAAGAGCCGGTGCAAAATGTACAGTCACAGTCGGAAGAATCGGTAGAACAACACCCTATTCAAACAGAAACACAGGCGGAAGTTGTTGCAGAATATAAGCAACCACAACAGATGCCACAGCCTGTACAGCAATCGGGACAACAAGCAGAACAACAACCACAAGTTGTACAGCAAGTGCCAGTTCAACCTGTTCAATACGCAGAAACTCCACAGGTTGCACAACAACCACAGCCAGTACAACAACCCGTACAACAAGCAGAACAACAACCACAAGTTGTACAGCAAGTACCAGTTCAACCTGTTCAATATGCAGAAGCCTCACAGGTTGCACAACAGCCACAACAGCCTGTACAACAACCGGTACAACAAGCAGAACAACAACCACAAGTTATACAACAAGTACCAGTTCAACCTGTTCAATATGCAGAAGCCCCACAGGTTGCACAGCAACCGCAACAGATGCAACGGCCTATTCAACAACCTGTTCCACAACAGGTAGAACAACCATCACAAGTGGCACAACAAACATATATTACACCACAAGCGGTAGAACCAACGCAACAAACGGTTGCTCAACCCGTTTTGCAACCACAACCAGCCGATTCTTATGTAGAGATGCAAACCACCAATGCGAACGGTAATAATTTAGCGACAAATGAGGAGCCTGTTAGGTATTTTGCAAGCGTTAGCAACAACACCGAATCTGCAAGAAATGATGTACAAAGAGTTATTATTCCACTAGGTGTTGATACAGCCGAAAAAGAAGAAAACAGTTCAAATGGTGCATATATACAAGTAGATGCTCAAAAAGGTTATTCTGCTGAGCAACAGAGCGAGCCGGAATACGAAGATAGTGAGTATACCTATATAAACACCGAAAATAAGCCATCAAAAGATGACGAAGTAGAGTTTAAAGATGCTGAGTATGTGTTCAAAAACAACGACAAAAACGAAGGTCAAGAAACTCAAGAACCAGAATACGAAAATACCGAATATGTATTTAAAAATATCAGTGTTAATATGTCGCCAGCGCAAGATGAACCAGAGTATGAAGATAGCGAATATACCTACAAAAATACCGAAGAAAGCGATGAAGACAACCAGTTAGACAACGAGTTGCCACAAGTGGGAGAGGTAAAAGCCGAAAGTGAACCTGTTTTAACAAACGAGCAAGAGTTGGCGGGTAATAGTGTAGACAATGAGAGTAGCTTAAATGAAAGAAGTGCCGAAATGAAGGCGTTAGAAGATAGATTGTTTGCCAGAATAATGAGCACGCTTACCGAAATGAAGATTACTCCGGGAGAGGCAAGAGAAGCCATATCAAACGCAACAAATACAATTGTATTGCCAGAAGAAGAGGTAAAATTAGATTTATCAAAGTTTAATGGCAAGGTAGAAATCTTTGTTCCACTAGAAACTATTCCTCAAGCAACATGGGAAGATGTTGTAAAGCGTAAAGGTCACCACACCTACCATGTAACTTGTGCATCTAATGGTGGATATTTTATCAAAAAAGCAAAAACAGCCAGTCCTTACGCCTTTGTAGAGTTAAAAGATGAAGCATTAGAAGTCGCAAAAGCCTACGCAAAAAGAGAAAAGGCAGAATTAAAAATACATGATGCAAAGGGTGTAATTGAGCAATCTATGAGTTTTGGCAAAGAAAAGAAAAAATCGAACAAAAAATAATTCAAAAACCAGCCCAAATTAAAGGCTGGTTTTTTGCTAACAAAAATCTATGTTGTCCCAAAAAACGGGGCTAAATTGCTTAATTTTGAGCATATTTGACCAAAAATTTTCACATTTGGTCAGTTTATACAAAAGACCGTTTGACTTTTTAAATTAAAAGGTGTTATCATAAAAAAACAAACTATAAAAGGAGAAAAATATGGCAGAAGGGAACCAAATTATAAAAACATTAGAAATAAGTCAGTTAGAACGCTTGCTTTCAAATAAATCATTAACAAAAGAACAACGAGAATGTGTTGAAAAGGAACTTTTAGTTAAAAAAAGCCAACTAAAAAAGAGCGGAATAGATGAAATTTCATTAAAAAAGGCACAACTTGAAAAAGAAGCAGAAAGCATTCAAAGAGAACTTGCGTCTTTGCAAAACAGAATGTGGGAAAAGAGAGTGCAAAGATTGAGCCCAGAAGAACTAGAAGTTGAACTACAAAGGCTAAAAAACAACAAAACGGGCGAAAACGATAACGGCTATAAACGTTGCTACATCGAAAAAATGCAAGCGGGCAATCAAGAAATAAGCAGAAGAGAAACCAAGGGAGATTATTCTAACCTAATTACCCATTTAGATATGTATCAAGGGGTAGAAGAAGAAATACAGCAATAGGTTTTGTGCAAGTTTTGAGTGTTTTAACTAGCGCCAACAATTTAATATCAAAAATTTTTAAGGAGCATTGTCAAAGTTTGCAACGCTCCTTTTTTGATTAAAAAATTTTAAGTATTAAGAGTTTGTTGTGGTACTATGTCACACAATAATCGTGTATTTTAAAGGCTTTTAAGGTGCTATGTGTCACATAGTATGTCGCAATAGCGGTTGTGCAATCACTTTACTTAGCAATGGTTCAGTTGATTTTTGTCTTTTGTTAAAAACAATAAAGAAGTCAAAAAAGTGGAAAAATATTTAATTTTATTGTAAAATTGTTGTCAATAATGTATAATAATAAAAAATGTTAAAGGGTGATAAAAGTTGGAACACAAAAAGTTTGAACTGGTTAGCAAGTTTAAGCCAACGGGCGACCAACCACAAGCAATAGAAAAGTTGGTAAAAGGGTTAAATGATGGGCTTACTACACAAGTTTGTTTGGGCGTAACAGGTAGTGGCAAAACCTTTACTATGGCTAATATCATAGAAAGGGTTCAGCGTCCTACTTTGGTTATTGCACACAACAAAACTTTGGCAGCACAACTTTGTAACGAGTTTAAAGAACTTTTTCCAAACAATTCGGTAAATTATTTTGTAAGTTATTATGATTATTACCAGCCCGAAGCATATATAGTAAGTTCGGATACCTATATAGAAAAAGAATTAAGCATAAATGACGAGATAGACCGAATGCGTCACAGTGCCACTTGCAGTTTGTTTGAAAGAGATGATGTAATAATAGTGGCATCGGTATCTTGCATATATGGACTTGGCGAGCCTAAGGAGTATGCAAAGCAGGCAATTTCAATAAGAAAGGGTATGACGCTAGATAGGGAACAATTAATTCGTCAACTTATAGACATTCAATATGCACGAAACGACATTGATTTTTCGAGGGGAAGTTTTAGATCCCGTGGCGATGTGGTAGAAATTTTCCCGAGTAACAGTGCCGAGCGAACAATAAGGGTGGAGTTTTTTGGCGATGAAGTTGACGGAATTTACGAAATAGACTATGTTACAGGCAATAAGTTGTTAAGTTTGGAGCATGTCGCAATTTTTCCAGCAACGCACTATGCGGTAAACAATGACAAAAAAGAGCAGGCACTAAACCAAATTGAGCAAGATATGCAAAAACAGGTTAAATATTTTGAAGAAAGGGGCAAACTTATTGAGGCGCAACGCATAAAAGAGCGTGTAAGTTATGATATCGAAATGATTAGAGAAATGGGCTACACTTCGGGCATAGAAAACTATTCAAGGTATTTTGATGGCAGAAAGCCGGGAGAGGCTCCCTATACGCTTTTTGATTACTTGCCAGACAATTACTTACTTATGATTGACGAAAGTCACATAACTATTCCGCAAATAAGGGGAATGTATAATGGAGATAAAGCACGAAAAGATAATCTTGTAGGCTACGGGTTTAGGCTTCCATCTGCTTACGACAACCGCCCTCTTAAATTTGATGAATTTGAAAGCAAAATATCTCAATTAATTTGTGTTTCGGCAACCCCGGGTCCATACGAGATGGAAAGGTGCGACCAAGTTGTAGAGCAAATTATTCGTCCAACCGGACTTTTAGACCCATTGGTAGAGGTTCGAAAAACAACCAACCAAATCGAAAATTTAATGGCAGAAATGCGTACGGTTATAAGTTCGGGCGGAAGGGTTTTGGTAACCACTCTTACAAAAAAAATGGCAGAAAAATTGAGCGAATATTTAAAAGAAAATAAGTTTAAGGTAACCTATTTGCATAGTGAAATAACAACGCTAGAACGAATGGAAATAATAAACGGTTTAAGAGAAGGCAAAACGGATATAATTGTAGGCATAAATCTGTTGCGAGAGGGGTTAGACCTTCCTGAAGTTAAGTTGGTTGCCATATTAGATGCCGACAAAGAAGGCTTTTTGCGAAGCGAAGGGGCACTTATTCAAACCATAGGTCGTACGGCACGAAACGCCGAGGGGCGGGTAATAATGTATGCCGACACAATAACCGATAGTATGAGGCGTGCAATAGACGAAACGGCAAGGCGTAGAGAAATTCAAAATGAATACAACAAGCAACACAACATAACGCCAAAAACCATAATAAAAGACATAGCGCCAAGCCTATTAATAAGCAAAAAGGTAAAGGAAAAAACGGCGTCAAAAAAAGAGTTGCCAGCGCTTATTAAGGCAATGTACAAAGAGATGAATTTGGCGGTTAAAAATTTAGATTTTGAAAGAGCAATAGAATTAAGAGATAAAATAAAAGAATATGAAAAGGAATTGGGAAAATAGAAGTGGAAGACGAGTATATTAAAGTCCGTGGGGCAAGAGAAAACAATTTAAAGAACATAAACATAGATATTCCACGAAACAAATTTGTTGTTTTAACTGGATTGTCTGGCTCTGGAAAATCTTCGCTTGCTTTTGACACAATTTTTGCCGAAGGTCAGCGCAGATACATGGAAAGTTTGTCTAGTTATGCTAGACAGTTTTTGGGTATGATGCAAAAGCCCGATGTTGACCACATAGAGGGGTTGTCGCCAGCAATTGCAATAGACCAAAAAACCACCAGCAAAAATCCACGCTCTACCGTTGGAACGGTAACAGAAATTTATGATTATTATAGGCTTTTGTTTTCTAGCATAGGGCATGTTTTTTGCCCAAATTGCAAAAAAGAAATTGTTTCAAGCACGGCAGAGCAAATAGTAAATCAAATTTTGCAATTAGAAAGTGGCACCAAGTTTTGGGTGCTTGCACCAACGGTAAGAGAACGAAAAGGCGAGTACGCTAAACTTTTCGAAAGTTACAAAAAAGCGGGTTTTATGCGGGTAGAGGTAGACGGCTTAGAGTACACGCTAGATGAATCAATTCCGCTTGAAAAGAATAAAAAACACACAATAAATGTAGTTGTTGACCGCCTAATTATGCGAGAAAACATAACAACAAGACTAACCGAAGCGGTAGAAACGGCTCTAAAACTTGCCGATGGTCTGGTTTTAATAAAAACCGAAAGCAATGAGAAATTGTACTCATCAAAAAATTGCTGTTCTACTTGCGGGTTTACGCTGGGCGAACTAAATTCAAGACTTTTTAGTTTTAACGCACCATTTGGAGCCTGCGAAAGTTGTTCGGGGTTGGGTTTTCAAACAATTATAGACGAAAATTTACTAATTCCTAACAAAAATTTAAGTTTAAATGAGGGTGCCATAAAAACCTTTGGCTGGGGCGATATGGGTATGGCAACCATGTATTACAAAGGTCTTGCAAAACAGTTTAATTTTAGTTTGGATACTCCAATTAATGAGCTTTCGAGCGAGGCGTATAACGCTTTACTGTATGGCACAAGCGAAAAGTTAGATTTAAGTTATCAAACGGCAAATTTTAAGGGCGAATATAAGGGTAAGTTTGAAGGCATAATTCCTAACCTTCTACGCAGACACAAAGATACAACCAGTGATTTTGCTCGAAGCGAAATAGAAAAGTTTATGGTAGAAACCACCTGTCCTAGTTGCAAGGGCAAGCGATTAAACCAAAAGGCGCTAGCGGTTAGAGTTGGCGGAAAAACCATTTTTGATGTCTGCGAAATGAGCGTCAAAAAGGAGTTTGAGTGGGTAAATAATTTAGTTTTAACATCTACCGAGCAAAAAATTAGTGCATTAATAGTAAAGGAAATCAAAGCAAGATTAAAGTTTTTAATAGATGTTGGGCTAGATTATTTAACGCTAATGCGTTCTAGTGGTAGTTTAAGCGGTGGCGAGGCGCAGAGAATAAGGTTGGCAACTCAAATAGGGTCAGGCTTAGTGGGAGTAACATACATTTTAGATGAGCCAAGCATTGGTTTGCACCCAAGGGATACCGAAAAACTAATTAAAACACTAGAACATTTACGAGATTTAGGTAATACCGTTTTGGTGGTAGAGCATGATGAAGAAACTATGCGCCGAGCAGATTACCTAATAGATATTGGGCCGGGTGCGGGCGTTCATGGTGGAAGAGTGGTTGCTGCCGGCACTCCAACCGAAGTAGCAAACAACAAAGATAGCATAACGGGCGACTATTTAAGCGGAAGAAAGTATATTTTTGTACCCAAAAAGAGAAGATCGCCAACGGGCGAAATAGTCATATTGGGTTGCAAGCAAAACAACCTCAAAAACATAGATGTTACCTTGCCGTTGGGTGTTATGACGGTAGTAACTGGCGTTAGCGGAAGCGGAAAAAGTAGTTTAATTAACGAAATTTTATATCCGCACCTTGCTAATGTGCTAAACCCAACAACGCACTTAAAAGAAGGCAATTTTGAAGATATTTTGGGCATAGAGCAGTTAGATAAGGTTGTGGTAATAGACCAAGCACCAATAGGCAGAACGCCTCGTAGCAACCCCGCAACATACACTGGTCTATTTACCGCCATTCGTGAACTATATGCAACTACACTCGATGCAAAAGCCCGAGGTTACACAAGCGGTCGATTTAGTTTTAATGTAAAAGGTGGCAGGTGTGAAGCGTGCGGTGGAGATGGATTGCACAAAATAGAAATGCACTTTTTGCCCGATGTTTATGTAACTTGCGAAGATTGCAATGGTGCAAGATACAATCACGAAACGCTAGAAGTAATGTACAAGGGCAAAAATATTAGTGATGTCCTAAATATGACGGTAGAAGAAGCACTTAAATTTTTTGAAAATTTACCACAACTAAAAAACAAGTTGCAAGCACTATACGATGTGGGATTAAGTTACATAAAGTTAGGTCAGCCAGCAACAACATTAAGTGGTGGCGAAGCACAAAGGGTAAAACTAGCAACCGAACTTTCTAAGCGGGCAACTGGCAAAACCATTTATATTTTAGATGAGCCAACAACGGGGTTGCATACCGCAGATGTTGCAAAACTTTTAGAAATTTTAAACAGACTGGTTTCGGGCGGTAATTCGGTAGTACTTATAGAGCATAATTTAGATGTTATAAAGCAGGCAGACTACATAATAGACCTAGGTCCCGAAGGTGGCGATAGGGGTGGAAGCATTGTAGCAACCGGCACCCCCGAAGAAATAATAAAGGTCAAAAAAAGCCTTACGGGAGAAGCCCTAAAAGCGGTATTAAAATAGTTACGTTTATGTAAGGAGCAAAATTACTAATGAAAAAATTAATGGGCGTAATAATGCTGATAATTTTTGCCATTGTTTTTGTTGGTTGTTCTACAAAAACGGCAGAAATTCGCAGAGTAACAACCTCTACAAATTCGGTAAACACAACGCCAGATACACAAGCAGGCAACGCCCCAAACAATTCTAAACCTAACAAAGCAGAAGCCGACACCAGCGGAGTAAAAGCCTTACAACTTACAAAAATAACAATTAAGGTGGTAGGTAATAACGCCGAAAACTTTTGCAAAAACGCAAGGATAGAATGGTTAATGTTTAGTTTGCAAAACAAGCAAAACAAAAGCGTAGATAGTTTAGAATATACAGGCATTGCCTCAAACACTCAAAATTTTGTTTTGGCAAGCAAAAGGTCAACTTCTAGCCCTTTTGCAATAGGAGAAGACTGCACTTTGGTAGATTGCAATATATTTTTGCGTGCAACTTTTAATGGCAGACAATTAAATAAAGAAAACTTGTCACTGGTTGCACCGCTAAACGACTTATCGGATACCGACACAAGGGCGTGTTTTTATGTTCATATTTCAGACGATATAAAAATAGCAATTGTTTGCGATTTTAAAATAGATTTTTTACAAAGCGTTTAGTTTATGCAAAAATGATTTATAACAAGGTCAAAAGTTTGGCAAAAGTTCAAAATTGTTTAACTATGCGGGTAAAAAATTTGACTTTGTATATAATATAGGATATATTACAGTTGGAGAATGAGATGAAAATATTCAAAAAAACCAATTTATTAATATTGTTTGCACTATCTTTTGCATTGCTTTTTGGGTCTTTTGGCATACAAAAAAACGCAAAAAACACAGCAAGTGCAAACCTTTCGCATTTGGGTGCAAACATAACGCTTTCGGCTAACGACACCGTCCGTGGCGGGGTAGATGCCGAATTGTATATTATGGACGAAACCATACCGTCATCGGCAAAAATAGTTTTTGAATACCGCACGCTAGAAGCAGACGAAGAGTTATATGCAAAGTTTAATAAGGCGTTTAAAAGCAAATGGTCACAATCAAAAATAGGCAAAATAGTATACTTTAAAGTAAGTTGCCCTACCGATGAAGCGGTAGAAAGCAAGTTGCAAAGTGCCAGAAATGTAAAAGTTAAGGTATTTATGCCATCATTTTTGCTAAACAAGTCAAACTATTTTATAGCCTATGGCTATTCGCCCGATTCTTATACTAACATTTTAAAGGATAGGGTACAAATAGAGGACAAAAACTTTGTAGTGGTAGATATGACCCTTGCAAAAGACGGTTGCTTTATGGCTTTGGTATATGACACTTCGTGGGTAATAATAGTCATTTGTGTTTCTGTGTTTTTGGTAATTTTGGGGTTCTGTGTTTATTTAAAAATAAGAAAGATGCATAACGAAGACCCCGAGTATTACGCCGAACTTAAAAGAGAAAAAGCACAAAAAAAGGCAATGAAGCAAAAGTTTAATAACGAAATGAACGCATACAGCAACAAAAACAAACAGCAAAACGCCTCAAACAAAAAGAACAAGCCTACACCTAAGCAAGTAAAACGCAAATATTAATTTAACCGCCAAATTTTGGCGGTTTTTTTGTGCCAAAACAATTAGAATATTTTTAAATAGGATTATTCATAATAAATATATATCAATATAAAAAAGGGAAGTTTTATGAAAAAATATCTAATTATCACACTAACGGTTCTGGTGTTTATGGGTTTATTTGGTGCAATGACGGTAGGATCCTTTGCAAAATCTGCACGCACCTTTGCCGATTGTTATATAAACATAACAAAAACCAATTCCGAAAACGAAAACTCTAACCCTCAAACCGACATAAACCATGCGAACAAAAGTCAAAAACCGCAAATGGCAATAGTAATAGACGACTTTGGTTACGACCGCAAAGGCGTAGAAAAAATGCTAAACCTAGATTGCACGCTAACGGTTGCCGTTATGCCATGCTTACAATTTTCGCATCAAGACGCCGAAACCGCTCACAAATTAGGTCACGAAGTAATATTGCACATGCCTATGGAAGCCTTTGGCAACTTGCCACTTTCGTGGTATGGACCATTATTTATTGCAAACTCAGACACTCCCGAAACCGCCTACAACAAAATGGTGCAAGGCATAAACGATATTCCTTATTGCAACGGCGTAAACATTCACATGGGTACCGCAGTTAGCAAAAACAAAAGCCTAATGCGTGAAATAATAAAGGCAACCAAAGAACGCAATATGCTATTTTTAGACAGTCGCACCACAGAGGGTTCTGTATGCGAAGAAGTCGGCAAAGAAATAGAAGCCCCAGTGGTTTTAAGAGATGTGTTTTTAGAAGAGCAACGGGCAAATTACGCCATTACCACCGACCGAATTACCGATGCAATTAATATTTGTTTGCAAAAGGGCAAGTGCATAGCAATAGGGCATATTGGTTCGGTAGGAAGGGATATAACGGCAGAGTGTCTAAAAAACAACTTAAACCGCATCAAATCCGCCGGCATAGAAATAGTCCCCCTTTCCGCCCTTGCTTACAAAGCAACAAGCACAACCGCACAGTAATAATAACAGTCCTTCCGCCCGTTCAAGTCGAGCGGAACAACACATGTAGGGCGGGGATATTATCCCCGCCGTAACCTTGTTTGTCGATATGTAAAAATTAATTATTTAAACATATTGGCACGCACTTAACATTAAAATTGTGCGGAACAAATCCGCCCACGGCGGTGGCACTCCGCCCCAACGGTGCGGGCAACCCCCGCCACGGGCGGGAAACCAAAATTTTCAAAAAAATTTCAAAAATTGCGTTTTTCGTTTGGAGAAGATTTTTTTACTTGATATAATACTATCGTAATATAGTTAATGGGGGTTGTCCATACTAATACATAAGGAGATGATCGAAGCATGGGATTTCAAACTAAAATAATCATTTGCTTTCTATCTATGCTCGGGTGTGTTAGTGTTATGACAACCGGCGTAATTGCTATATTATATCAAAACAACTTGCAGTTTGTAAATAACGAAACCATTAAAATGCAACAAGCATCGGGCAATTTGTATGTAATGCGTTTTGGTACAAGCACAGGCGATATATGTGCGGCTGGTTCTACAAATGCTAAGCAATACCCTTGTTTGTTATATAAGGATAGTGAGTTGGTAGATGCCGAACTGTTTAAAGAGTTTACACGCAGTAGCACCTTTTCAGATTATCAAGAATCTTTGGGTGATGCCCGCAAGATGGAATACCTCTTTAAATATGAGTTAACATCAGAACTTACCGAAGAAACCACATATATAGCACTGGTAAACACAACGCTAAATCAAATTAACCCAATCACAAGGGTAGACCTTGGTATTCCGTCAGAAATGTACAGTGTGTCATACCGATTTGCCTTTAATGAGGACGAGCCAGACGTTTGGGACGATTTTACATCTCGGCAACTTAATGAGTTTACGCTTACAGACAATTCAAACACCGAAACCGATACCCGCTTTATAGAAATTAATAAAGAAAACAGGTTCGTTTGGATAAGAGTTTGTTTATATGTAAAAAATAGAAGTATAGAAAGCGGTTCGGCTGGTCAAACTAATAGTAGTTCGGCAGGCTGGCGACCAGAAGGCAGTTCTCGAGAATTTCAAGCAACACGCTGGTCTTTTACGCTATATTTCGGTAACGAACTCCAATCTTTGCAAGAATTTCTCTCCGCATAAGGCTGATGCTATAATTTAGTTACAACCACATTATGCAACACATTATTTTTGGTAACAAATGTGATATTTTTATTAGACCTGTTCGTAGGCGAAGACGTTACAGGGAATACAAAAGAAAATTGAAACATTCCGTTACATAAATTAAATTTACAAAAAAACAAAAAAAATATAAGGAGAAAAAACATGAAATTAAAAAGCAAACTAATTGCGACCATTGTATCTATGTGTGCAGCAATCGCAGTTATGGGTGTTGGTGTTTGGGCTTCTACATCGCAAAACTTTACAGTTACTGTAAAAAATGATGTTGATGTTAAGATTATTAACGTTAACGCCGACGTTTATGGTGAGTTTGCGTTATATACTCAATTCTCTGGGTCTGATGGAACTGCGGATACAACTCCTACCTTTGCAAAGAGAGTTACAGCTACAACTGATTCTGTTGCTGCAGGGTACAAGAGCCGTGAAGATTATGACCACGGTTACCTATTGTATGCAATTGGTATTGGTGGTTATAACGATGGTCAAACAGGTGCGTTTAAGGGTGCGACTGATTATAAAGCAAATGATGATGCTACTTGGGGCTATGGAAGATACATTAATGAATCTAAAAACAATGTATTCTTAGCAACCAAAAATGGTACATTAGCAAACAGCAATACAACAGTTACTGATCCATCTATTCGCGATGCTGGAGCAACTCCATTCGTTAATTCGTATAACGTAGATAGTACTACACATATTTCACAAGTTGCATATATGTATACAATCAACCAATGGGCTGCAGATGGTACAGATAACTCTATTTATGGTAAAATTAATGCTGCTTTAACAGAAGCTACAATTACTAAAATTACCGCTACTAAGAAAGGTGATAAATACAACTCGCTAATTATACCTAATTTATATATAGGACAATTGGCTACCGCAGCGGGAGATGGTGGTACTAAAACAACAGCGTGGAAGTCTTTACCTTTAGATGGTACAACTGGCAACGCTTATTTTGAAATACCTTCTACAAAGGATGCTACCGATGATAATGGTGGTACATATTATGTATTACTAACATTCACATTTGCAAGAAACAATGCAAACTTGGATTTATCTTTACTTGAAGATTCATTACAACACACATTAACACTTGTTACTAGCGATGAGAAGGAAGCGGATGCTGCTTATGTATCTGCTGCTGGCGGAAGTGAAAGAGTATTTGCTGCAACCAAAGGAACATTATCAAACGACAATAAATATACAGTAGAGGGTGCTGCATATAATCCAAACACCAAAGATATTGAAGCACAAGTTACTGGTGCATATAATCAAGAAAGATTAAAAAACACATTTGCTCTTGATGCTGAAACTAAAAACAAGTCATTCTTGCCAGCAGGCTTTATTTATGTAGCCGCTGGAGAAGGCTCTGATTTGGCTGCTGGCTTTACTTGGATAAAGGATCTATATCAAGGTGGAAGATCTGCACAGGCTCCTTATGGAGTTAAAGTTGCTTAGTTATATTTTTTATACAATTAAGCAAAAAAAACATTTTAAAATAACAGGGAAAGTGAGTATTAAGGCAAGATTAAATTTCCTTAATATTCACTCCAAACCTGTTCTAAATTATAATTTAGAATAGTAATTTATATTTTTTCAGACATACGAAATATAAATTTAATTCAAATCCTAAAAAAATTATCAGTTCGCCCTGATAATTTTTTTCTTATGTAGGGCGGGGATAGTATAGTTCCGTCCGCCTACCCGGACGGACGGCACAAACTGTCCGCATCTTTTATTATCTTTTATGCAAAAACCCCCAAAACAGAACGCCGACAGGGTAACCTAGTCGGCAACCTGTGTTGTGCGTTTTTTCTATAAAATCTAATCAAATATGCTGGTTGCGTGCCACTAATTATGGGTTTGGTTAAATTACAACAAAAATTGTTTTATATATAAAATTAACGGACACCGTCCGTTGTAGGGCGGGGATATTATCCCCGCCGTAACCTTATCTGTCGTGGCGAATAAATCACTCACTTAAACCAATTGGTACAACCATATCTACGAATTATTTAATAAAAACCTCAAAAAGGATACCACACCCAGCAGATTTGCTAAGATTTTGGGAATGGAACTTTTAAGACAGGTTGCCGACTAGGTTACCCTGTCGGTGTTCTGGCTTGAAATGTTGCAACCCAAAAGATTGGTAAAGATGCGGAAAACCATTTCCGCCCATCCGGCTTAGGTGGGCGGAACTTTTTATGTCACGGCGGGGAAGGTTTCCCCACCCTACATGTGTTCATACACTTTTCCTATAAAAAATGCAACCCAAAAATACACTTTTCCTATAATTTTTATTGTCAAAAAATACACTTTTCCTAAACCCCCGCCGTAAATGGGGCGGGTTGCTGGTCTATGTTATTATGGTCTAATAGTATAATTTTGTAAATATTTTGCAAATATGTGTTTTAAGTATTGACTTTTGGGTATAATAATAGTAGAATATGCTAAGAGGAGGATTTATTTATGTTGGTCAATTTTAGGTTTAAAAATTGTCGTTCGTTTTATAATGAAAACCAATTGAGTTTGCAAGCTGCTCAGAATGATGAATTGCAAGAAACAAATACTTTTGATGTAAATAAAACATTTTTTAATAAAACCGAAAAACACGAACTTCTAAAATCTGCAATTATTTTTGGAGGTAATGCATCTGGTAAATCTAATGTTTTGAAGGCGATTAGTTATATGGCTACTGCTGTAAAGTTATCGGCATCTCCACAGTTCAATGTTGTGCAAGCTAATAATTATTTTGAGTTTTATAAGCAAGCTCCAAGTGAAGAGTCTTTATACGAAGTAGAGATTATAGCAGGTGACTATTTATATATTTATGGTTTTACCATATTAGAAGGCGTTATAAAAAAAGAATGGTTAAAGAAGAGAAAAGAAAGAGAGTCTATCGTTTTTGAAAGGGAAGCAAATAGGGTTTCTATTGCTGGAAACGAACACTTTCAGTCATTAATTAATGTACCAAACTCCACATTATTTTTATCCATAGGCTTAAATTATAATCTTACTATTGCTAACAATATAAGAGATGTTATTAATTGGTTTAACAACCTATTAATTGTTTTTGAAAATCATATTAACACACTGGATATTTATTCTGTGCAAAATGAGAAATATAAAAAACAAGCTATAGAAATATTAAAGCAGGCTGATATTGGAATTAAAGATATGGCAGTTGTAAAAGATAAAATAGCCAATCTTAAAAACATAAATGATGTAATATTATTTAATGCCCAGATGCAGTCTAACCCTAATAAATATGGACAATTAAAACAAGAAAATGAAAACATGTATAATATTGACTTAGATACGCAGTTTGATGTTTATGATAGCAAGAACAACAAAGTATCAACAAGAGATATTTTGCTTTATAAGGACAACGGATTTCACTCTGAGGGTACTATTAGGCTATTATGTTATCTAGGCTTCATTTTGTCGGCGTTAGATAATGGCAGGGTTTTGTTTATGGACGAGATAGATTCAAAGTTGCATTTTTTGGTAACTGATTATCTCATTAAGATGTTCAACTCTATAGATAAAAACCCTAAGAATGCTCAACTTATTTGTACAGCACATAATGTTATGCTTATGGATGAGGATTTGCGAAGAGATCAAATTTACTTTACCAGCAAGGACGAAATAGGTGTAAGCACGCTTGTTTCGCTAATAGATTACAAAGGTGTAAGGAAGAATGACTTATTTAGTAAAAAGTATTTAGCTGGATTTTATTCAAAGCTTCCAACATTTAAAAAGTAGGAGAAGCGTTTATGAGTAGAATTCGTAAGACAACTAAAATAAGAGATACATTTTATATAATAACAAACGGTAAAGAAACAGAGTGTAATTATTTTGAATTAATAAAAGCAAAGAAAAGTGTATATAAGGTTGTTGTAAAGTATATGAATGACGACCCTTTACAGCTGGTTAAACATGCGTTAGAAATTAAAGATGCCAATCAGGTATGGTGTGTTTTTGATATTGATAATACACATTTAGAAGGGCGTCTTATTCCTGCAATCAATCTCGCAAACAATAGCAGGGTGGTTAATATTGCCTTCTCTAATACTGCGTTTGAGGTTTGGTTACTCTCACACTACAAAAAGACCGAAAAACAAATGAGCAACAATAAATTAATGGTTGAAATGAATGAGTTATTAAGAGAGTTGGGATCAAAAGTTGAATACAGCAAATCAAATAAGGAGTTATTAGCAAAGTACTTTATTCCTAAGATGTCTACGGCGGTACAAAATTCAAAAATTGTTTATCAAAAAAGGGTTTTGGAACACAAAAAGCATTACGGCGATAGCAGTAATTACGAGATTTGGGAGTGGAATCCTTGTTCCAATGTTTTTCAACTAATAGAAGCGTTAAAGTTATCTAAATAACATAGATTTTATATTGATTTTAGAATGTCGATTGGGGAAAATCCAGCCGACATTCTTCACTTTTTGTAACAAAAAAATATGAAAAATTTTTCAAAACGCCCCTAATACATTTGTTAATAAAATAGGAAATATGGTACAATTACAATGTAAAAATAAAATCATTATACAATTTGGCAAAATTTACCATTTTTTGTAATTTTTGGTTTTGTTTTGTACAAACTATTAGTGTAACAAAGTGCGTTACCGCTAGTTTTTATCTAAAAATTGTGCATGTTTAATTGCAGAGATTGTGATACTAATTGTGCTTAGTTAGGAGCGAAAATGGCTGAGTGCATTATGCAGTATAATCTTTGTTGTTGGTGCCAATTTTAAATATTTTTAGGTAAGTTAGATTTTTTAATATCCTAAAAGTTGCATAAATTATACTTCGTTCCGGTTGGGAATATAGTGATAGTAGACCACCGGCAAACGCAATTATGTTTTGCATCAAACTAATGAAGGGAGATTTCCTAAAAATCAAGGAAAAGTCGAAAAGAAAAGTCGAAAATTTACTAAGCCAAAAATACCATACAGTCTAAAAATCTTAATCATTAATCGTAAACATAAGCCGAAATGTGATAGATTTATAGGTTAGGAGACTATGAGTAAACCAAGGAATAAGAGAAACAGGGAGTCGGAATACTCTACCAAATGGTTAGAAATTCTGGATACCGTTACTAATATTATCATTATTCCAATTTTGGTGTTAAGCGTAATATGTTCTATTGTTATGATTAATGCCAAAAGGAGTAACAATGTGCCAAACTTGTTTGGCTATTCTTTGGTTACCATTCTTTCCGGTAGTATGGAAAATTCGGGCTTTCATGAAGACGACACGGTAATTGTTAAAGATATTAATACTTCAGAAATTGAAGTCGGCGATATTGTCGCATACTATACATATATAGAGAGTTACACGGATATAAAATCCGCTGCCCAAACGGCTAAGGCAATGGAAAAAACCGAAGTAACCGAAGCAAGTTATTTGCAAGACGGTGGCAAAGTTCCGCCAGACAAAAGCACCGTTTCATCGTGGAAATTGCAGTTAAACAAAATTTTTGCTAACCTTACATACACTGCAACCGAAGCGAGCGAAAGAGCGGTAAGAGCGAATAAAAAAATTACCTTCCACCAAGTTGTAGATATTGTAGAGTACCAAAATTCTAGATGGTTTAAAACATGGGGTACATCTAACCTAGATAGTCACGGCAACCCAAGTTATGACGCATATTGGATAAAGGAAGATTATATTATCGGTGTGTACACCAATACTAGCTTAGTTGTTAGAAGTTTCTTAGGGTTTGCAAGTACCAACACTGGTATTATTTGGATGGTAGAAGTGCCTAGCGGTGTGCAATTAATACTTTCTACCCTAGAACTTATTGAAATTATTGATATGATGGGCAGGGTTAAGCACGACCAAATTAAAAACGGTACTTATATTAACCGATCTGCCTACCGGCAAATGCTAAGAGAACGGCGAAAACTTCTTGCCACAGGCAATATTGATGTGGACACTTATAGAAGATTTTATCCGCCATATCAAAACCACGAAATTAAAAATAATGATAGAGATAGACTAAAAACATCTATTACGGCAAATGGTCCCCCAGTAATTCAAGATGCTTCGGGTGCTTATGCACAGTCTCTTGGACGGGGACAACCAAATGACTTGACCTATGGCAGAAACGGTCCACCATGGAATGATTCTGGTGGTGGCGGTCCTGCAAGAAATGGTCCACCATGGAGTGATTCCGGTGGTGGCGGTCCTGCAAGAAATGGTCCACC